>NZ_JAOYTP010000001.1:0-1325750 GCF_025846815.2 Paenibacillus sp. BT-177
GACAGCCATGATCCCTATGATCATTTCCGGGGAACGTTCTACCATAATTCCCACTACACTATCAGGTTTTATTCCCTTTTCTCTTAATTTTCTGGCCAGTTGGTTTGCCTTTTCGTTTACTTCCTTATAAGTCAGCTGTTTATCTTCAAACACTACAGCAATATTATTGGGTGTCTTTTCTACCTGCTCTTCAAACAGTTGATGTATAGTCTTATCCTTAGGATACCGGACCTTTGTATCGTTAAAGTCATATAGTATTTTCTGCTTTTCTTCCTGTGAAAGCATATCAATTTCTGACAACCTTTTTCCAGGATAAACCGTTATCTCTTCCAGAACATTAAGGTAATGGGCTGCAAACCTTTCTACAGTCTCTTTCTTGAACAGCCTTGTGGCATATTCCAAATCAAATGCAATACCTTCCTGGGTTTCCCGAGCATTTAATGTCAAGTCAAATTTGGATATTCTAAATTCATTTGTATAGGGTATAAACTTAAGCCTATCTATCTTCAATTCTGATGAGCCGGTATTTTGCAATACAAACATAGTATCAAAAAGAGGATTCCTGCTCATATCCCTCTTTACATTAAGCTTTTCCACCAGTTCTTCAAACTGGTAGTCCTGATTTTCATAAGCCCTTATAGAGTTTTCCCTTACTTCCTTTAGAAACTCAGCAAAGGTCTTTTCTCCCTGGGGATAGTTCCTCATGGCTAAAGTATTTACAAACATACCTATTATGTCTTGTAAATCTGTATGAGGTCTTCCAGCTATAGGGCTTCCCACTATAATATCTTCCTGCCCCGTATACTTAGACAGCAGTATGTTGTATGAAGCAAGCAATGTCATGTAAAGAGTAGCCCCATTATCCCTTGCAAGCTTAATAAGTTTTCCCGTAAGCTCACTGCCTGCTTCAAAACGGATAAAACCTCCGTCAAAGCTTTGAACCGCAGGCCTTTGGTAATCTACTGGCATATTCAGCACAGGAATTTCTCCATTAAATTCCTGGAGCCAGTATTCCTCCTGCTTCTTTATTTTGTCCCCAGCAAATAGTTCCTTCTGCCAAACAGAATAGTCCTTGTACTGTATACGGAGGGAAGAAGGGTTATTTCCTCCATACATATCCATGAACTCATGTACCAGTATATCCATGGACGTACCGTCAGATATGATATGGTGCATGTCAAACATCATGACATGCTTGTCTTTTCCCGTTTTCACAAGGCCTACTCTTAGCAGCGGAGCAATTCCAAGATCAAACGGCTTTATAAATTCTTTTACGATTTCCCCCACTTTTTCTTCGTCAGATTCTAGATACACTACACTAAAACCCACAGGATCATTGATCTTCTGGACGGGTTCACCCTCTATGAAATGGAAAGATGTTCGAAGGGTCTCATGCCTATTTATAAGCTGTTGGAAGGTCTTCTGAAAAAGCTCCAGATCAATACTGCCTTCAACCAGCAAGCTGCCTGGCATATTGTATGCTGTCCCTGCTCCTTCAAACTGATTTAATATATACAGCCTTCTTTGGGCTGATGACATAGGGTAGTATTCCATCTCTTTAGCAGTTTGGATGGATTGATATATACTCTCCTTTGCTTCCTTCATATACCTTGCTATTTCCGCTATAATTGGAGCCTTAAATATTTCCTTAAGAGGCATGTCTATATTGAACTCTTTGTGAATTCTCGCTACAAGGCTTGTAGCCTTTAAAGAGTGTCCACCTAACATAAAGAAGTTGTCATTTCTTCCTATCTTCTTAATTCCAAGGATGTCTTGCCAAATCAGTGCAAGCTTCTCTTCAAATTCGCCTATAGGCGCTTCATACTCTATTCCCGTATTTATATTACCTTCGGGTTCAGGCAATGCCTTCCTGTCTATCTTGCCATTAGCTGTCAATGGCATTTTTTCAAGCTGCACAAAGTATGATGGTACCATGTATTCGGGCAGTTCTTTTAAGAGATGCTCCCTTAGTTCTGATATTGTCAGCTCATTTTCTCCCGCTATATATGCACACAGGTATTTACTGCCCTGATGGTCTTCCTTTGCAATCACCAAAGATTCCTCAATTGAAGGATGCTTTAGCAGTTGTGCTTCTATTTCACCAAGCTCTATCCTAAAGCCTCTTATCTTTACCTGGTGGTCTATTCTACCCAGGTATTCCATTTCTCCATCAGATAATAACCGGACCAGGTCTCCAGATTTATATAACCTCTCTTCCGGCTTGTACGGATTTTGAACGAACTTTTCCTTTGTAAGCTCCGGTCTTCCAAGATATCCTCTGCAAACTCCGTCTCCTCCTACACAAAGCTCTCCGGCTACTCCAATGGGAACAACTTTCATGTTCTTATCCATTACATATGTTGTAAGGGTTGGTATAGGCCTTCCTATGCTGCTCACATTAGATCTAATTTCTTCCTCTTCTATCTCTTTATATGTGACATGCACTGTTGTCTCGGTTATTCCATACATATTGATGAGTCTAGTCTGCGGGTACTTCTTTCTCCATTCCTTCAACAATGCAGGCTTTAATGCTTCCCCTCCGAATATGACATATCTTATCTTAAGTTCTTTTTCTTCATATGATACTTCTTCATTGGCTATATTATAGAAGGCTGAAGGTGTCTGATTTAATACGGTCACCTTCTCATTCCTTAGAAGTCTCAGATACTCTACATTGCTGCGTGCTGTCATTTTAGGAACTACCACCAATCTGCCCCCATATAACAACGCCCCGTACATCTCCCATACGGAAAAATCGAAACTCATAGAATGAAACATAGTCCATACATCATTTTCGTTAAAATCAAACTGCATTTTACTGTTAAATAACAGCCTTACTATGTTTCTATGCTCTATCATTGCCCCTTTGGGTTTACCTGTAGAGCCTGAGGTATATATTAAGTAAGCTAGATCGGAAGGTTTATTTACCACCGATAAGTTATATTGTTCATCTGAATATTCCTGCTCATCTTCTAAATTTATTACTGTACCTATTGATGTATATTTGTCTATAAAATGTGATTGGGTCAACAGGATCACTGCCCGGCTGTCTTCCAGCATATGACTTATTCTTTCCTCAGGATAATCTGGATCTATGGGAAGATATGCCCCTCCTGCTTTTAATACCCCTAGGATTGCTACTATCATCTCAAGTGAGCGTTCTGCCAGAATACCTACGATACTGTCCGGTTTGACTCCTTTAGCCCTTAATACATGGGCCAACCCATTTGATTTTTTATTGAGTTCACTATATGTAAGCTTTTTACCCTCAAATACCACAGCTACATGATCAGGGTTCTTCTCTGCCTGCTCTTCAAAAAGCTGATGGATAGTCTTGTTTTTAGGATACTGTGCCTCTGTAGCGTTAAAGGTATATAGGATTTGCTGTTTTTCTTCCTGTAACAGTACATCAATTTCCCACAACCTTTTTTCAGGGCATACCGTTATCTCTTCAAGAACGGTTATGTAATGGGTTCCAAACCTTTTTATTGTCTCCTTCTTAAACAGCCTGGTACAATATTCAAGGTTAAATGTTATACCTTCTTGACCCTCTACCACTTCAAGCATAAGGTCAAATTTTGCCTTTCTGCCTTCCAGCCAGTTGTTGTATTGTTTGAAGTTTATACCCGATGCTGCAAATTCTGTCTTGTTTGAAGTGCGCAGTGCAAACATAGTGTCAAAAAGAGGATTCCTGCTCATGTCCCTCATGAGATTAAGTTTTTCTACAAGTTCTTCAAACTGGTAGTTCTGATTTTCAAAAGCCAAAAACGCATTTTCCCTTACTTCCTGCAAGAATTGGACGAAGGTCTTTTCTCCCTCAGGATAGTTCCTTATGGCCAAGGTATTTATAAACATACCAATGATACCCTGCAGGTCAGCATGGGGCCTTCCGGCTACAGGACTTCCAACTATGATGTCTTCCTGTCCAGTGTATCTGGACAGGAGTACGTTATATGCAGCCATCAGTACCATGTATAAGGTAGCTCCATTATCTGTTGCAAGCTTATTTAGTTTGACTGAAAGTTCAGGGTTTATTTCAAAGCTTACAGCATCTCCTTCAAAACTTTGTACCGCCGGTCTTGGATAGTCAGTAGGCATATCCAGTACCGGTATATCACCCTTAAATGTCTGGAGCCAGTATTCTTCCTGCTTCTTTATTGAGTCTCCGGCAAACATCTCCTTCTGCCATACAGAAAAATCCTTGTACTGTATCCGTAGTGGCAAAAGGGTCTTCCCTTGGTACAAATCCAAAAACTCACTCATAAGTATATTGACTGATATACCATCTGATACTATGTGGTGCATGTCAAACATCATAACACGCCTGTCTTCGTTCGTTTTTACAAGTCCTACTCTCAGTAATGGAACTTGGCTAAGATCAAAGGGCGTTATGAATTCTTTGACTATTTCTGCTGCTTTTTCTTCATCCAGTTCCAGGTACGTAATACTGAAATCCACGTAATCATGAACCTTTTGTACTGGTTCACCCTCAACCATATGAAATGATGTGCGCAGAGCCTCATGTCTTTTTACTAGCTCCTTGAATGCCTGTTCGAAGCGTACTGCATCAATGTTTCCTTCCAGCAGTACGACGCCTGGCATGTTATATGCAGTACCTGCTCCTTCAAGCTCGTTTAGTATATACAGCCTTTTCTGGGCAGATGACATAGGGTAAAATTCCTGCTCTCTGGCAGAAGGTATTCCAGAAAAGGCATTTGGCGTATATTTTGAAACATCTTTTCCTTTTTCTTTTAGCATCGTCTCAAATAGCTTTCTTTTTTCTGGAGAAAGAGATTCTATTCTTTTCATCAAATTATCCATAACTTCGTCCCTCTTCTCTATTTCATCTCTTTTAATTCCTATTTATAGATTTTCAATCATGCTTAAAATTTCTTCGATTTCCACTGTATCGTTAAGTCTATTTTTAATACTTTTTGCTATTGCCGAAATTGTAGGACCCATAAACACTTCTTTTAATGCAAATTCTATGTCAAATTCTTTATGAACCCTTGATACAAGATTGGTTGCCTTTAATGAGTCTCCTCCTAATTCAAAGAAGTTATCATTTACTCCAATCTTCTGGACTCCAAGGATTTGGCTCCATATCAGTACAAGCTTCTCCTCAATTTCACCGAATGGTGCAGCATAGTCTACCCCTGTATTAATATTTCCATCAGGGGCAGGCAGGGCATTTCTATCTACCTTGCCATTCGCTGATAAAGGCAGTTTTTCCAACTGTACAAAATATGAAGGGATCATGTAGTCTGGCAGATCTTTGGAGAGATACTCCCTTAATTCCGGTATTGTCAATTCACTTTCTCCAACTATATATGCACAGATGTACTTGTTCCCTTGGGGGTCTTCCCTTGTTGCTGCCACAACTTCTTTTATTGAAGAATGTTTTAGAAGCTGAGCTTCTATTTCTCCAAGCTCTATTCGGTATCCGCGGATCTTAACCTGATGGTCTATTCTGCCCAGGAATTCGATATTCCCGTCAGGCAGCCATCTTCCCAGGTCTCCTGTTTTGTACAGCCTTATCCCCTTTTCTTCTCTGAAAGGATCTTCAAGGAATACATGGGCTGTTTTTTCAGGGTCATTTAAATAACCCCTTCCTACACCTGTTCCAGAGACGCAGATCTCTCCTTTTACTCCGATAGGGCACAGGTTCATGTTTTTATCTGTTATATATAGATTCATATTTTGTATAGGCTTGCCTACAGGAATGTTCTCTCCTTCATGAGCAGCTTCCATAGTATATAGAGTAATATCGTCCGCTGCCTCTGCAGGTCCGTAGGCATTAACTACTTTAGTATTTGGACATAGGTCAAACCATTTCCTTACTATGCCGGATTTTACGGTTTCTCCCGTTATCAGCAAGTAATGAAGTTTTTCCGGTTTATTCCCTGTATTTTCCACATACTCAAGCATTAAAGCAAGGTATGAAGGTACCACCTCAAGGACCGTTATGCCATCTTCTATGATCCGATTCGTAAACCTTGCAACATCCTTTACTATTTCATCTGGATAGATGATAATTTGAGCTCCTATGGTTAGGGCTGCAAAGAACTGCCATACAGATACATCAAAGTATTGAGGCGAGTTCTGGGATATTATGCTGTTGTTAGTTATACAAAGTTCCTTTATTTCCGCATGGATGTGGTTTATCATGCCAAGATGCTCTATCATAGCTCCCTTTGGTACACCAGTTGAACCAGATGTATATATAACATAGGCCAAACTATTTATGTCTATATCTAGATCTAGGTTTTCGCCACTTTCAGCCTCAATCTCTTTTTCACACTGGTCAAGGTATATAATTCGGCCTTTATAGTTCTCACTAAGCTGCTGGGTCACATAATCTGATAAGGTCAACACATAGGCAGCTTTAGATTCCTTAAATATATCAAGCACCCTTTGTGTAGGGTATTTTGGATTTACAGGTATGTAAGCCCCCCCTGCTTTCCATATACCAAGTACCGATTCTACAAATAAGGGGCCCCTCTCCAGCATGACAACTACGGCTTCTTCTCTACCAGTGCCAGCCTTTAGCATGTACCTTGCTATCCTGTTTGCCCTTTGGTTGATCTGGCCATATGTAAATCTACGGCCTTCATACGCTACTGCTATATTGTCTGGACGTACTTTCGTCTGCTGCTCAAACAGGTGGTGTACCGTCAGGTGATGTTCAAATTCAACCTTCGTATCGTTAAAGCCGTATATTATTCGCTCCTTTTCTTCTTGGGATAACATATTGATTTCTGATAGTTTTTTTTCAGGGTTTGAGGTTATCTCTTCAAGGATATTAAAGTAATGCTGAACAAGCCTTTCTACCGTCTCCTTCTTAAACAGACGTGTAGCATATTCCATCCATAATATTATATTATGACCATCTGGTATCAACTGGAATGTTAGGTCAAATTTTGATGTTTTACTTTCAACCGGATATTTGGAATACTTTAATTCACCACGATGTTCCATAATATGCTCATCAGAAGGAACAATATTAAACATAACAGTAAATAAAGGATTTCTGCTTGAATCTCTCTTTACGTTAAGTTTTGTCACAAACTGATCAAACCTGTATTCCTGATTTTCATATGCTTCTAAGGAGCTTTCTTTTACTTCTTCCAAGAACTCAGTAAAGGCCTTATTTCCCTCTGGGAAATTCCTTAATGCCAGGGTATTTATAAACATCCCCAGTATTCTTTCAGTATCAAAATGAGTTCTTGCCGCTATAGGAGTACCAATAATTATGTCTTCCTGTCCTGAGTATTTATACATTAGTGTATTTAATGCCGCAAGAAGTATCATATACACGGTGGCTCCTGTTTGGGAGGAAAGTACATTTAATTTATCCATCAAATGACTGTCTAAATCAAATAGCAACCTATTTCCTTCAAAGCTTTGAAGGACAGGCCTAGGATAATCTGTAGGCATATCAAGGATAGGAATTTCACCCTTGAACCTATTAAGCCAGTATTCTTCCTGCTTTTTGTAAACCTCAGTGCTAAACAAGCCATTCTGCCACTGGGCAAAATCCTTATATTGCACCTCCATTGCCGGAAGGCTTCCACCACTTAATATAGAAACTATTTCATCAAAAGTCCTGATTATTGAAGTTCCATCCGAGACTATATGATGTACATCAAGCAAAAGTATTTGCCTGCTAGCATGGATTTCTATAAGACCTACTCTTATTAAGGGTGCTTTGCTTAAATCGAACGGTCTTACAAATTCATCGATTATTTTCTCTACTCCGTCTTCCTCAGACTCAAAATATTCTATAGTAAAATCAACTTCATCTTGTATCCTTTGCACAAGCTCCCCATCAATCATCTCAAAGGATGTCCTAAATGCTTCATGCCTTTGTATCAATGTTTTTAATGCTTCCCCAAGGGCAACCCTTTCAATCCCACCTTCAAATAAAATTCCCACAGGTATGTTATACCCAATGTTGTTACCCTCAAGATTATTAATGATATACATCATCTTTTGTGCAGATGAGGTTTCATAGTACTCTTTTTCAGAAACTTTAGGTATTCTTTCAAGCTCAGCCTTACCCATATTTAGGGAATCCTGTTCTGAAATCTTTCCCGATTCGTATAGCTTTGATATCATTCGCTCGGAAAGATCGTATATGCTGGAACCCTTAAGAAGTTCTACTATGGAAACAGGTGTTTTAAAGGCAACCTCCATCCTGTTTTTTATTTCGGTGGCCATTAATGAATCCATCCCAAAAACAGTTAGTGGTTGTTTGGTACTTAGATCCTCAGGATTATAACGCAAAACCTTCGCTACTATTGTTTTAATATGCATTTCAACGATATTCTGCCTGCTCTGTACTGGAGATGAAATAATATCCTCCAGGATATCAACATCCACCTTTGATTTATTTATATTCTCTTGTTGTCCTGACTCATCTTGCAAAAGAGTTTTAAGCACATGTGGAGAACTCATGGGTGAGAACCATTTTTCCCCAAACGTTTGCCACGAGAGTATAGGTAGAACCACAGACTGTGCAACAGCTTCTCCAACAAGGTGCTCCATAGCCCTAATTCCCTTTTCTACCGTTACAGATTCTATGGATTTTTGTATATAATACTCCGGATCACGTTCCATAAACCTTGCAGCCATTCCAACCTCTGACCATGGTCCCCAATTGATACTCAGTGCAGGAAGTCCTCTCGATAAACGGTAATGTGCAAGTGAGTCCAAAAAGGCATTCCCAGTTGCATATGCTCCCTGGCCTGGTGAACCAAATACAGAAGCAACTGAAGAAAATAAAATAAAGAAGTCAATAGGCCGTCCCTCTGTCATACGGTGAAGGTTCCATGCACCATTTACCTTAGGCGAAAGGACCCTATAAAAAGTCTCATCTTTACTAACCTCAAGAAATTGATCATCCGTAATACCAGCAGAATGTACAACACCTCGAATAGGAGGCCTTTCTTCCTTATCAAAATCTTTAAAAAATCCAGCAAGCTTTTCCTTATCAGTTACATCCACTGATCCAATATATACTGTTGCCCCCTGGGACTCCAGCTTACGAACAAACTCAATCCTCTCTGCAAGGCTGCTGCCTGGCTCTACATTGTTCCATTCAGAACGTTTTGGAAATTCTCCGCGTCCAAGCAGTACCAGATGTCTTGCTCCCTTGGCAACCATCCACTGGGCTGTAATCATACCTATGCCACCAAAAGCACCTGTAATAACATAACTTCCATCGGGGCGAAGATGTACGGGTACTTGATGCTGCATATCAATCCGCAGTTTATCGATTCTTGCTGCAAGTCTATTCCCATTACGGAAAGCAATTTGGTTCTCTCCATTACCTAAGACTTCTTTTAACAGCATTTCCATTTCACCCGCATTGGCCTCTATGTCAAGGTCTACAAGGCCTCCCCAATTTGAAGGCAACTCATGGTAACCTATGACGGTGCCAAGGCCCCATACCAACGACTGTAAGAATGCAGAATTTGGAGTAGCCCTGTTGATCATTTGGGCTCCTCTTGTAATAACCCACAGCTTAAAATTTAATCCCAGATTTGTGGTTGCTTGTACCAGGTGTTTTAATACAAACAGGTTTTCAAAACAAGCTTTTTCTATAGCTGTATTGCTAACTTCCTGGATCTCAAGGATATTGAGGCTCCACATATATACAATACCTGTTAGCTTCGTTTTAATTTTTGAGAATTCATCAAACAACGCTCTAAGATCCTCAATGCTTCGAGGGTTTATATATATCTCACGCTCTTCATACTGCCAACCAAAATTCTCACCAGGATATACCATAAAGCATTCTTCTCCCCTTTTTTCAAGGAGATTTGCCAGTTCTTTTCCTGCTGCTTTATGATCCACAAAAATAAGCCATGCTCCAGAGTTAGCAGCAGCTGTGCGGGTATCAACTTCTTCACTTTTTAGAAGCTCCCAGTTTATCTCATAAAGATAATCCTTAACTCTTCCAGCATCAGACCCTCCACTATTTCCAAGTTCCTTAGTTCTTATACCCAGTATTTCGGCGATTAGATTTCCGTCCTCACTATATAGACGGATGTTGGCGTTCAAATTATTATCTTTCCTATCTACCATCTGCGTATGACAAAGCATGACAGGCTCCGGCCTTCCATAAAGCTGCACCCTGTCTATTCCTACAGGTAGGAATGATTGGCCTTCGTTATTTTCATCTTCATTAAGTGGTGCAACTGCCGCAATGGTAACCTGGAAACAGGCGTCCAATACCGCCGGGTGAAGACCGTAGATAGAGCTATCAATCTCCAGTATTTTAGGGATCTCGATCCTGCCAAGAGCTTCGTTATCACCTTTCCATATCTTGTCTATACCTTGGAAATAAGGACCATAATGGAAACCCATTTGATAGAAGGTTTTATAACATACTTCTTTTCCGTATTCTTTGGTACAATTGCCAAGTATTTGAATCAACTCATCTTTAGCAGTGATCTTTATGTTTTGCCGTTTTCTTATTGTGCCGGATGCATTGCATGTCCAAGTCTTATCTTGTCCCGGTATCCTGCTTGAAATCTCGAATTTTGCGGTTTTTGGATCCAAAACCACCTGCACCACAGGTGATACTCCTTGATTTAAAAATAAAGCATTTTCAAACTTTATATCTTCAACTGTATAAAAACCCTCTCCAAAATAGCTTCTGGCACAAGCCATTCCCAGCTCTACATACCCTGCTCCGGGGAAAACTTCTATACCTTGTATTTTATGATCAGAAAGATACGTCATATAGGTAGTATTAAGTTCAATCTCCCATATAGGGCTGGAAGTTTTCAAACGGCGTCCTAAAAACTTGTGCTTATTTTTTCCCTGCCTAAATTCACTTGATTCCTGCGTTTCCATCCAGTATTTATCCCATTGCCATGGATAAAGAGGGAGACTTACAAACTCACCTTGGTACCGGTAAATCTTGTTCCAATCTATAGGGTATCCCAGTGCATATAGATTCCCTAAGTTCTCCAGTATTGAAACCTGTTCGTTTTCATTTCTTTTTATAGAGAACAACTTCTTACCTTCAACGTTTTTAGCTGACAGACAATCAGAAATAGAAGCTGCTAAAACAGGGTGAGGGCCCACCTCAATAAATAAGTTATAATTCAACGAAATCATTTCATACATTGCTGCTTCAAAACGTACCGGCTCTCTTACATTTTTATACCAGTAATGTCCATCACACTCTGTACCCGTCAGCATTTTCCCTGTAACCGTGGAATATATCGGTATCCCGGCAGGCTGGGACTTTATTCCTTTTAATGCCTCCAATAGCTCCTGCTCATATGGTTCCATTTGGTAACTGTGATACGCTACATTGACCTTTAAAAGCCGCGCAAAAGCCCCCTTATCCTGCAACTGTTTTTGGATCTGCTCAAGGGCATCAGGATCACCTGACAAAGTTACCGAATTTGGGCTATTGATTGCTGCCATTGAAACACCTTTTATGTTCTCATCCAGCAGGGCCACAACTTCTTTTTCTGGTAAACCTACCGCCAGCATTGTGCCCTTGTTTACTGCTTTTTGCTGGGCACGGCTTCTGTGAATACTTACCAACATGGCATCTTCAAGGCTGTAAATTCCTGCAACATATGTAGAAGCCACTTCTCCAACACTGTGTCCTACCACCGCATGGGGTATAATACCCAAGGATTTCCATACTTCAGTCAAACCCACCTGAACAGCAAAATTGGCAGGTTGAGCAAACTGGGGCTGGTCCAGACGTGAATTCTCCTCATCGGCGAGAAGTTCCTCCAGTAGAGACCATCCAGCATACTGACGTGTAAGTTTATCGCATTTTTCTATCATATTTCTAAACACAGGGTCTTTTTCAAGGAGCTGTCTGCCCATAGCCCACCATATGGGCCCCATACCTGTATATACAAAAACAGCTTTATTGTACTTTCCTGCCTCAACATTTCCCGCAGACATCCCCTGGCGTGCTTGTCCTTTAATATACGCTTCCAGGTTTCCTGCAAGTTCTTCCTTTGAAGATGCCGAAACCGCTAGTCTATAGTCATGATGGGTGCGCTTTTTGCTCATCATGCTTCCAATATCATATAAAGAAATACTTTCTCCACTTCCATTAATAAAATCAACATACTTTTGCGCATAGTTTTTTAGCGCCTTTTCTGAGCGCGCAGATATGGGAATCATATATGGCCATCCGGTATTTACATTAACTTCAGGAGTACCCTCTTTTTGGAGATTTGTAGCTTCCTCCAAGAGGATATGGGCATTTGTTCCTCCAAAACCGAATGAATTTATGCCAACCAATGCGGGTTGCGGCAAAGGCTCCAGGGTCTGAGGAATTCGTATACATAAATCGTCAAAGGGAATTTTAGGGTTTGGATTCTTAAAGTGCAGATGTGGAGGTATTTGCTTATGCTTTATGATTAGTGAAGCTTTTATCAGTGCGGCAACTCCTGCAGCGGCCTCAAGGTGGGCAATGTTTGTCTTAACAGATCCGACAATACACTTTTTATCTTTTGGCCTGTCTGTTGAAACCACTCGTGCTATTGCATTAGCCTCAATAGGGTCTCCAACCGGAGTGCCGGTGCCGTGAGCTTCAATATATGTTATATCTGAAGGTGATATTCCTGCCTTTTTGTATACCTCCTTCATTAAGTTTTCCTGAGCCTGCCCGTTTGGAACAGTAATCCCGTCTGTGTGGCCGTCCTGGTTTACACCCGATCCACTTATTACGGCATAAATCCTATCTCCGTCTTCGATAGCATCTGACAGGCGTTTTAAAACCACAACGCCGGCTCCTTCTCCTCTTGCATAACCGTTTGCACTGGAATCGAAAGTTTTGCACCGTCCATCGGGAGATAAAAAACCACCCTTACTTTCCGCTATGGTATACTCAGGTGTAGCTATAACACTTACTCCGCCTGCTATTGCGAGATTACATTCATTATTCAATAAACTCCCGCATGCAAGGTGTGTTGCAACCAAAGAGCCCGAACACGCTGTATCTACAGACAAACTTGGACCTCTGAAATCATATATATATGAAATCCTGTTGGACAACATTGTCATCATCATACCCGTTGCCGAATGTGTATCTAAACTTTCAACCGATTCGTTTTTAAATTGTATTGCTTGATAGTCAAGGGTGAAGCCCGCTACAAAGACACCGGTATTGGTTCCTGCTAGCTTGGCCGGATCCAAGCCTCCATCTTCCATTGCTTCCCATGATGTCTCCAGCATCAGTCTTTGCTGTGGATCAAGAAAGGCCGCTTCCCTTGGAGAAATACCAAAAAACAAAGGGTCAAACTCATCTATTTTATCTAAAAATCCACCATGACAGGTGTAATGCTTGCCTGGCTTTGATTTGTCAGGATCATAAAACTTTTCTAAATCCCAGCGGCCTTCGGGTAAATCGGAAGTCATATCTTTTCCCGCAGTCAATGCTTCCCAGAACTCCTCAGGCCCCCTTATTCCTCCTGGCAAACGGCATCCTATTCCTATAATGGCGATTTTATCCATAACTTTCGACCTCCAATACTTTATTTATATTCTCTTGAATAGCTTGTCTGATAATTGAACAACCCTGCTGCAAAAGTTCAAGCTCGATGGTTAACGGAGGCATAAGTTTTATAACACTGTCTTTTCTTCCTGCGCTTTCGATGATTAAACCGTTTTGGTAACATTCCTCTACTACTTTTTGCGTGATTCGCTCATCCTCCACATTGGAAAAATCAATACCCCAAATCAAACCTGCACCCCGAATGGTCAGGCCCTTATGTAATGACAAAATCTGCTTGGTTAAATATTCTCTTACAAATGCTTCCTTATATTTCACAGACTGTTCCAAATTATTCATTTCCCAATATTCCAACGCAGCTGTAGCTCCAATGAAAGCAAGCTGGTTTCCCCGGAACGTACCGTTATGCTCACCAGGCTTCCAGACATCAAGTTCCGGTTTCATCAGCAGAATAGACATGGGAAGGCCATACCCGCTGATTGACTTGGAAAGCAGTACAATATCAGGGATCATCCCGGCACGTTCAAATGAAAAGAACGGTCCGGTGCGTCCGCAGCCAACCTGAATGTCATCGCAAATCAGTAGAATACCGTGTCTGTCGCTAAGTTCCCTCAGCCTGAGCATCCATTCGGGTGAAGCTATATTTACGCCGCCTTCCGCCTGAATGGTTTCAAATATAATAGCCGCCGGTTTTTCGATTCCCGAGTGACCGTCGTTTAGAACGGCTTCCATGTATTCAATAGTATCGAATGAGTCAATTGGACTCTCGGAGTATGGGAAAAAGGTAACATCGGATAATGCTATGCCGGAGGAAGATCTTTTCTGAATGTTGCTGGTAACAGCCAGACTCCCCAGCGACATTCCGTGAAATCCTCCCATAAACGCAAATATACCAGTCCGTTTAGTGAATGGCAGTACCAAGATACGGAAAAATTTCTTCCCCAATTACTTCATGTCTTGAGAAATAAGTGATGAGTCTTTCGTATCCGTATTTATCCTTTATGTGTTCTTTTAAAAAGTCCTGATCGATCATGTTTACACTCAATGATAATACAATAATATGAAAATAATTCCAATAGGTCATAAGTTCTACTTTACTTGAAATTTTTATTAGGCTGGAAATCTTAAAATGAGAGCAACGTATTATAGCAAGGAAGCCACCTACATTTTTTGAGCGTGTATCGGGTTTGTAGAAGTAAAAAGGTATCCTTCTAATAAAAACTTCTTTAGTTACAGGTTGGTAAGCAATATTATCGTCAACGCTCCACTACCCGCCGGATATATATCGCTAGCTCCAGAAGTTTGGGCTTACCGGACGCGCTGGGGTTATGGCGGCAGCCGCAGGACCGATCGATGAGGATCGGACGGATTGACGCGGCATCAATGCGTCAAAGTCAAGAGGCCGCTGAAGAGCTTTCGTAAGCTTTTTTCTGTTGCGGACGGAACCACGAGGCAGCAAGAGCGAGTAGAGAAGTCCCTATTAGTGCGATGATGACCCAGCGGTAACCGTGAATGACGAAAGCAAAATCAACGGCAGAAATCACATTGTTCTTTCCGGAATACAGCACGTTCTTCAGGTGGGCTGGCAGCGCTGCGCCGACGATGGTTAAAGAAAGAGCCGTACTCAGCACTTGACCCAAGTTATATAGCATGGACCGCAGTCCATTCGCCACCCCGCGGCTTTGCTCCGGAACGCTTGACATGATCTCCGTCGTATTGGGGGTAAGGAATAAACCGGTCCCGACCCCGATTAACAACATGCCGCAAGCGGTGACCCCGTAAGAGAAATTTCCACCGACCACGAATAGGAGTAGTAGTAGTCCTGCTATAGAAATAAGAATTCCAAGTGAGGCCAGAACTCGAATGGCCGCCTTCTTAGTCAACATGCCAGCAATCGGAGAAATGACCAACATCCCTATCGTAATTGGAAGGATCCTTAGACCGGCATTAAGCGCGTTTTGGTGGAAGGCAAATTGGTAATAGAGAGCGAAGAGCAGAGCAACCGCCGTACGGGCAAAAGAATTAAAGAATGTAGCGATGTTCCCCATACTGAACGTCCAGCTTTCAAAAAGGCTTAAATCTAGTAGAGGTGATGCTGAACGATGCTCATGCCATAAAAATATAGTAGTAAATATGGCGAATATCGCAAAACCTCCGATCACCTGCTTGTCTCCCCAGCCCAGTTCTCCCCCCTTGGATAAAGCAATGATTAGACCCGCTAAAGCGACAAAGATCATGATGCCTCCATATCCGTCCACTTTTTTATGGAGCTGCGCTAGGGGCTTCACCCTTAGAATCCAGAGCCCCCAGATGAGAGCAATGATCCCGAAGGGAACATTAGACCAGAACACCCACCTCCAGCCTCAGGCGGTCGTGACCACGCCGCCGACGACCGGGCCAAGCACCTGCGCGACGGAAGCGGACAATAAATTCAGACCGAGACCGGTGCCCAGCTGCGATTGGGGAAACGCATCGGTAATCAGCGGTGTTGTGTTCGTCACTACGAGCGCTCCTCCGGCAGCCTGTACGATCCGAAGAAGGATTAGTACCTCTACATTAAAAGCATAACCGAGTAGTAAACTGGATACGGTAAAGATGGCCATTCCTATTAAATACATTCGGCTTCTTCCGAAAATATCCGAAATTTGTCCGAAGATTAAAATCAGGATAGTGTTTACCAGCATATAGGAAAGTAAAATCCAGCTGGAAGCTGCCGCATTCGCATGAAATTGCTGGCTTAATTCCGGCAATGCGACATTAAGCGTTCCGATATTGACCAGAACCAGGAACGCTCCGAGACTGGTTACAGATAAGACATACCAGGGGTACATCCTATCGGACTTGGGACTTCTCTTTTGGGTCATAGAGACCAACCTCCTGAAATAAAAAAACGACCCCTGGAACCTGATAAATCCAAGGGCACATCTCCTTTGGGTTCAAACTTCAGCAAAGGCAGAAATGATTTCCTGTGTTGTCCGAACACGCCCGATGCGTGGAAAAATAAAATTTTTCACGTGATCGTGCTCGGCTTGAGAAAACCCGGTCATGGCATCGATCGCCAAAATCAGCTGATACCCATTCATAAACGCTTCCCGCGCGGTCGTATCCACGCCAAGCCCGGTAGCGATGCCGCATAAGACGATGGTGTCGATTCCCCGGCGACGCAACTGCAATAAACGCGGGTCATGTTTATGTTAATTTATATTACATATATTTAAGTTTTCATCTAATTGTTTTGTAAAATAAAAGTATTTTTCTTTAAAAAGGCTACACACACCCTCCTTATTTATGTTATGATCATTATAGATAACAGTCGCATGATTAAAAATTCAATTTAAAGTCATTTTATATAACATTAAATTTACAACCCTTTGTACACCTTCCTAGAAAATTGGATTCAACAACTAGCGACAATGCTTGAAACACAAATAAAGCCCCATCCTAAGATGGAGCCTTTACTTGATTCGTAACATTAAATTTATAATTACACCAAAACAGTAGTACCCATGAGGTATTTATCAACTTCACGTGCTGCTTCTCGACCTTCATTAATAGCCCACACAACCAGACTTTGTCCGCGGCGCATGTCACCCGCAGCAAACACCTTATCCACATTCGTCACATATTTCCCATAACGTGCCTTAACGTTGGAGCGACGGTCCGTTTCCAAACCGATTTCCTTCACAATCGTTTGCTCAGGCCCATCAAACCCAATTGCAATCAGTGCAATTTGTGCTGGGAATACACGTTCCGTACCTGGAATCGGTTGATAGATTTTACGTCCAGTTTCATCAACAATACGTTGGATTTGAATGGTGTGCAGTTCTTTCAGATTGCCATTCTCATCACCCACAAATTTGGTTGTCATGATGGAGAACTCACGCGGGTCTTCCCCGAACAACGCTTTCGCTTCTTCCTGTGCATAATCGAGAGAGTACACATTCGGAAACTGCGGCCAAGGATTGGCAATCGGATCACGTTCCAGTGGAGCTTTGGTGTGTGTGCCAAATTGAGTGACACTCCGGCAACCATGCCGCAAAGAAGTAGCTACACAGTCCGAGCCTGTATCACCACCACCGATAACAATAACGTCCTTACCTTTGGAAGACAAATAGTTGCCATCTTCAAGGTTGGAATCCAGATAACTTTTGATGGTGCCATTCAAATAATCCATAGCATAATGGACGCCATTCAAATCACTGCCTTCAATATTGAATTCTCTCGGCTTTGTAGATCCACCGCATAGCACAACCGCATCATAGTCGGCAACCAACTGTTCAGTAGGGATATCCTTGCCAATTTCCGTATTCGTGATGAATTGAATACCTTCAGCCTCCAGCAAGTCTACACGACGCTGTACAACCCTCTTATCCAGCTTCATGGATGGGATTCCGTACATCAGCAACCCACCTACACGATCTGCACGCTCATACACAGTCACGCTGTGCCCTGCTTTGTTAAGCTGTGCTGCCGCAGCCAATCCCGCAGGACCCGAGCCAACAATAGCCACTCGTTTGCCTGTACGTTTTTCCGGCGGGTTAGGAACAACCCAGCCTTCTTCAAAACCTTTTTCGATAATCGCTTCCTCAATTGTCTTAATGGTAACAGACTGCCCGATAAGGCCAACAGTACATGAGCCTTCACATGGCGCAGGACAGACACGGCCCGTAAATTCGGGGAAGTTATTCGTTTTGTGCAGCCGATCTAACGCTTCCTTCCACAAACCACGATATACGAGATTGTTCCATTCCGGAATAAGATTATGAACCGGGCAGCCTAAAGTTGCTCCCATGAGATCCATCCCCGTATGACAATAAGGAGTTCCGCAGTCCATACAACGTGCCCCTTGGGTACGCAGCTCTTCTTCAGACATATGCTTATGGAATTCTTCCCAATCCTTTATACGCTCTGCCGGGTCCCGGTCTGTAGGAAGTTGTCGTGTGTATTCCATAAATCCAGTTGGTGTAGACATGTTACGTTCCCCCATCTCTTCGCTTATGAACCCCGATCATCCATTCAGAATTCTAATCAAATTCGAACTTGTCTGTTTGTGTTATGAAAGGGTCTGTTCTCGTTGAATTTGATTTATTGTATCACAATACAGCGTAAAAGTAATGAAAACTTATGCAACTTTCTGCATCTACAGCCAAAAGGATTTTTTATATGGTTTATTAATTTTTCAAATGAGCTAGGTCGAGTTCATCTATTGTTATCCTGTTCTCTCGTAAACAACAAAACGGTAGTCATACAGGTTTTTGTCGTCCTTGATACCTGGCGTCTCACTGACTATAGTCCAGCCGCTCCAATCCAGCTCAGGAAACGTCGTATCACCTTCAAAGGTCTCCTCAATTCGAGTCACAATCAGCCGATCAGCATGTGGCCAAAACAGTGAATAAATCTCCGCTCCGCCAATGACCATTAGCTCTTCTTTCTGGGCAAGTTGGAGCCCTTCTTCCAGCGTATGGATTACTTCCGCACCTTCCGCCTGATAGCGCTCATCTCGAGTCAAAACGACGTTGCGGCGGTTTGGTAGGCTTTTCCCGCCAAAGGATTCCCACGTTTTGCGTCCCATGAGTACCGTTTTATTAATCGTCTGCTCTTTGAAGAAGGCCATGTCTCTGGGAAGGCGCCAAGGAAGACTGTTATCCCGGCCAATCACACCATTTTGTGCCATAGCCCATATCATCGAAATGCTCATCTTTCCACCTCCTCTAATCAGATGGCGACAGGCGCCTTGATCCCTGGGTGATGCTCGTAATTCTCAAAAACAAAATCCTCGTAAGTGTAATCAAAAATGGATTCCGGCTTGCGCAGGATTTTTAACTGTGGCAAGGGATAAGGATCACGCTCCAACTGCGTATGCACTTGTTGTATATGGTTTGAATAAATATGCACATCGCCGCCTGACCAAATAAACTCTCCAGGCTCCAAACCGCACTGCTGTGCAACCATATGCGTCAGCAATGCATAACTAGCGATGTTGAACGGCAGTCCAAGGAATGTATCCACTGAACGCATCGTCAGCATACAGGATAACTTTCCTCCAGCTACGTAGAACTGGAATACAAAATGACATGGTGGCAACTTCATCGATTCAATTTCAGCCACATTCCAAGCACTGACGATATGTCGACGTGAATCCGGATTGTTTTTGATAGCCTCAATGACATTCGCAATTTGATCAATATGTTGTCCGTCCGGTGTTTCCCATGCGCGCCATTGCGATCCATACACAGGTCCCAGATTCCCCTGCTCGTCTGCCCATTCATCCCAAATGCTAACTCCGTTCTCCTTGAGATAAGCAATATTGGTATCCCCTCGCAAAAACCATAACAGTTCATGTATAACGGATTTCAAATGTACTCTTTTAGTGGTCACCAACGGGAAGCCCTTGGCCAGATCAAAACGAAGTTGCCTTCCGAACACAGATAATGTTCCTGTCCCTGTCCGATCCTCTTTTTTCACTCCGTTCTCTAAAATATCCTCCAACAATTCCAAGTAGTTGCGCACGTTGTTTCTCTCCTTTGAGCATGAATAAAATACAGCATCGTCAATTTTTAATTTTTAAAATTCTCGATCTACCCCATTAATCTATATTTAGTTTATCATGTAGGGTACTTTTTTGACCATGTGCTGTGTGAATTTTCATGATAGTCCAATAATCTTAAAGTTTGAAAAAAAGAGACAAAGAGCGCAGATATAGCGCTCCTTGCCTCTTTTTTCATGTATGAAAACCAAAAACAAGATAATGAAATGGAATTAGCGACGTGGCGCCAATGCGTGGATCGGATGACCCATTACGACTTCTGCAGCTTCCATCACAAGTTCGCCCAGTGTAGGGTGAGCATGGATAGTCAAGGAGATATCTTCGAGTGTAGCACCCATTTCAATCGCCAGACCCAGCTCAGCAATCAGGTTGGAAGCTTCCAGACCTACGATTTGCGTACCCAGTACCAGACCTGTATCTGCGTCAGCTACGATTTTTACAAAGCCTTCAGCAGCGTTCAGGGAAACGGCACGACCGTTTGCTCCATAAGAGAACTTGCCAACTTTGACATTATAGCCTTTTTCTTTAGCTTGTGTCTCTGTGTAGCCTACGCTAGAGCATTCTGGATCTGTGAACACAACAGCCGGAATACATTTATAGTCTACAACAGATGGTTGGCCAGCAATTACTTCAGCAGCTACTTTACCTTCGTAAGAAGCTTTGTGAGCCAGAGCAAGACCAGGAACAATATCGCCGATTGCGAAGATGTGAGGGATGCTTGTGCGTCCTTGGTGGTCAACTTTCACCATTCCGCGTTCATCCAGTTCTACACCGATCAAATCCAGACCCAGTTCACCGTCTGTATTTGGACGACGTCCAACAGTTACAAGCAGGTACTCAGCAGTTACTTCTTTGCTTTCACCATTAACAGAGAATTTCACTGTTACATCTTTATCAGTTTGTTCTGCACTTTCCGCTTTAGCGCCAGTGAAGATTTCGATACCTGTTTTCTTCATGCTTTTCGAAACGATGGAAGTCATATCTTTATCGAAGCCAGGAAGAACAGTATCCATACCTTCAATAATCGTTACTTTGGAACCGAATTTGGAATACATTTGTCCAAGCTCTGCACCAATATATCCACCACCGATAACGATCAGGCTTTTCGGAATTTCAGGCAGGTTCAATGCTTCAGTAGAAGACAGAATGCGTCCGCCAAACGGGAATGGCTTCAATTCGATAGGACGGGAGCCTGTTGCGATAATTGCATTTTTAAAACGGTAACGTGGTGATTCATGTTCGTTGAATACACGCGCTTCGTTTTCGTTGATGAACATGCACTCACCGTTGAAAACTTCGACTTTGTTGCCTTTGAGCAAGCCGCTTACGCCGCCAGTCATTTTCTTAACAACACCGTTTTTGAATTCTTGTGTTTTTGCAAAATCTACTTTTACATTTTCAGCCGTAATACCGAAAGTTTCGCCATGTTTAGCTGCTTCGTATTGATGAGCTGCAGAGATCAAAGCTTTGGATGGAATACATCCACGGTTCAAGCAGACACCGCCCAGCTCAGATTTGTCAACGATCAATACGCTTTGTCCCAATTGTGCGGCACGGATGGCAGCTACATAGCCGCCAGGACCCGCACCGATAACCAATGTGTCAATATCCAGAGAAGCGTCTCCTACTACCATTGATTACACCTCCATTACAAGCAGCTCAGGGTTAGCGAGCAGCTGTTTAATATAGTTCATGAAGTTTTGAGCAGTTGCACCGTCAATAATACGGTGGTCAAAGCTCAGGGAAAGAGCCATTACTGGAGCGGCAACAATTTCACCGTTTTTCACGACTGCTTTTTCACTGATGCGGCCAGTACCCAAAATTGCAACCTCAGGGAAGTTGATGATTGGAGTAAAGAACATACCGCCTGCGGAACCAATGTTCGTGATGGAAATCGTGCTTCCTCTCATTTCATTGGCAGCCAATTTACCATCACGACCGCGTACAGCCAGGTCACGAATGGAATCAGCAATCATCCAGATACTCTTACGATCAGCATCTTTGATAACAGGAACGATCAAGCCGTTGTCTGTATCTGTAGCGATACCGATGTTGTAGTATTTTTTGTAGACAATTTCGTTAGCTTCTTCGTCGATCGAGGCATTCAGAGCCGGGAATTGACGGGAAGCGGCAACCAAAGCTTTTACGATGAATGGCAGGTAAGTTACTTTTGTGCCTTTCTTCTCTGCAATTGGTTTGATACGAGTACGGAAAGCAACCAGCTCAGTTACATCCACTTCGTCCATAATTGTAACGTGTGGAGCCGTGTAAGCCGACTTAACCATAGCATTGGAAATTGCTTTACGGATACCTTTAAATGGTACGCGTTCTTCCTCAGCACGCGGATCTGCAGCTGGTGCGGATGGTGCTGCTGCTTTCGCTTCTTTTTTAGCTGGCTCTTGCGCTTTTGCAGCTTCTTTCGCTGCTGGTGCAGCCGCTTGGCCTCCACCATTTTTGAAAGCTTCTACATCTTCTTTAGTGATTTTACCGTTTTTGCCGGAGCCACTCACTTGAGCGATGTTAATACCTTGCTCACGTGCAAATTTGCGAACGCTAGGTGTAGCCAGTACGTCTTTGTTCGAAGCAGCAGGTGTTGCACCTGGTTGCGTGTTCGCTCCACCTTTGGCAGCATCCTCTTCTTGTTTAACAGCAGCTGGTGCTTCTTCTTGCTCAGGAAGTTCACCTTCAGCAGCGATGACAGCCACAACTTGACCTACGTTAAAGATGTCTCCGTCTTTGGCAAATACTTCTTGAACCGTACCATTAACCGGACATGGAACTTCAACTACAGCCTTGTCGTTTTGTACTTCCATGATGATATCATCATCAGTTACTTTGTCGCCGGGCTTGATGTGCATCTTGATGATTTCGCCTTCGTGAAGACCTTCGCCCAGCTCTGGGAATTTATATTCAAATCTAGCTGCACCTGCAGCTCCGCCTTGTGCAGCAGCACTTGGCTCAGGGCTAGCAGCTGGCGCTTCTGGTGCATCTTCTTGTTCAGGAAGTTCACCTTCTGCGTCGATGACAGCCACAACTTGACCTACGTTGAAGACGTCTCCGTCTTTGGCAAATACTTCTTGAACCGTACCATTAACCGGACATGGAACTTCAACTACAGCCTTGTCGTTTTGTACTTCCATGATGATATCATCATCAGTTACTTTGTCGCCGGGCTTGATGTGCATCTTGATGATTTCGCCTTCGTGAAGACCTTCACCCAGCTCCGGGAATTTATATTCAAATTTTGCCACGTTTAAAACCTCCCAAATTTACGGTGTGCTTTAATTAAAATTCCAATACTTTATTAACCGCATCAATGATACGTGTTGGCGTTGGCAACCAAGTATCTTCAATTTGAGCAAATGGATAAACGGTATCCGGACCTGCTACACGCAGAACTGGTGCTTCCAGATGCAGGATTGCTTTTTCGTTAATTTGTGCAATAACTTCAGCAGCAACACCGGCACTCTTTTGCGCTTCTTGAACAACGATAGCACGATTGGTTTTTTGAACAGAGGCAACAATGGTATCAATGTCAATCGGGCTGATTGTACGCAAATCAATGATTTCCACTTTAATACCCTTTGTTTTTTCCAGCTCTTCAGCAGCCTTAACTGAAGTGTGTACCATCATACCGTAAGTAATGATCGTCACATCGGAACCTTCACGAACTACATTAGCCTTGCCCAGTTCAACTGTGTAATCATTCTCAGGAACTTCAGCACGGAATGCATGGTACAGGTTCAAATGCTCCATGAAAAATACTGGATCGTTATCGCGAATTGACGCGATCATAAGACCTTTTGCATCGTAAGGGTTGGAAGGAACAACAACCTTAATACCTGGTGTTTGAGTCAAAAGACCTTCCAAGGAATCAGTATGCAGCTCGGCTGCCTTAACACCGCCACCAAAAGGTGTACGGAATACGATTGGAGAATTGTAACGTCCACCGGAACGGTAACGCATACGGGATGCTTGAATTGCCATTTGATCGAGTGCTTCAAAGATAAAGCCTACGAACTGGATTTCAGCTACAGGGCGGAAACCTTGGATACCCAGACCGACAGCAAGACCCCCGATTGCGGATTCCGCCAGCGGAGTATCGAATACACGTTCTTCGCCAAATTCTTTTTGCAGACCTTCTGTAGCGCGGAATACGCCACCTACATGACCTACGTCTTCACCGAAAAGCAGGACGTTAGGGTCGCGTTTCAACTCTACGCGCAGTGCGTCACGAATCGCTTCTTTCATGTTCATTTGTGCCATTTGCTTCATTTCCTCCTTAAACATTGACAGATCAGTTTCAGTTCAGGTCAATCGAAAAGCAGACCGGATCGGGTTGCCGCCCGGTCTCTTTCAAGTTCAATTATTTAAAATCAGCTTTTTGTTCTTCCAAGTGCTTAGGCGTAGTTTCGAACATGCTATCGATCAAGCCAGGAATTGTCATTTTTTCTGTTTTCTCAGCTTTTTTGATCTCTTCGTTCACCTTTGCCTTAGCTTCTTCTTTTACGCGAGCTGTATCTTCTTCAGTCCAAAGACCTTTTTTCTCAAGGTATTTCGCAAAGCGGGCAATTGGATCTTTTGCATTCCATTCGCCTTCTTCTTCTTTAGAACGATATTTCGTCGCATCATCAGAAAGGGAATGCGGACGGAAACGGTAAGTAACGGCTTCAATCAATGTTGCACCTTCACCATTACGTCCACGCTCTGCAGCTTCTTGAACAGCTTTAATAACTGCAAGCACGTCCATACCGTCAATTTTCACGCCTTTAATACCAGCAGCTACTGCTTTATGAGCGATCGAAAGGGCAGCGGTTTGTTTCGAGAATGGAGTTGTGATCGCGTAACCATTGTTTTGCACAAAGAAAATAACTGGCAATTTGTACACACCAGCATAGTTCAGACCTTCGTAGAAGTCACCTTCGGAAGAACCACCGTCACCTGTATATGTAATGACGACTTGTTTTTGTTTTTTCAGTTTGTAGCCCATTGCAATTCCCATAGCGTGCAGAATTTGCGCGCCAATGATGATTTGCGGCATCAATACGTTAACGCCGTCCGGAATTTGACCACCGTGTTGATGACCACGGGAATACAAGAAAGCTTGATATAATGGCAGGCCATGCCATACGAGTTGCGGAATATCTCGGTAGCCTGGTGCAATAAAGTCTTCTTTTTGGAGCGCAAATTCACTACCAACCATTGTTGCTTCTTGTCCGGATACCGGAGCGTAGAAGCCGAGACGTCCTTGACGGCCCAAGTTAACAGCACGGTCATCCCAAGTACGTGTAAATACCATACGATACATAATTTCTTTCAATTGATCATCTGTAAGTTTAGGCAATTTATCTTTATTGATAATTTCACCATCCGGAGAAAGCACGGACAGAGCCTCAACTTCCTCTGTGTAAACTTCATAAGGAACCTTGCTCATTTTCTTCACCTCAACAAAAAAATTTGAATATCAAGTTCCGCTGTTATAGGATTATTATACACCTGTTATATCGCTCGCGTCAAAGATTTAGTTATTTTTTTTGAGTTTGGCACATTTTTGTGTATGTAACAGGGTGTGTTTTTTACTATAACAGCTTAGTACATGATTGAAATTTTAAACATCTATTGCAATCAGGGTAATCTTAACTTATTGTGATCCTTAATGCAAAATAATACCCAAGAAAGGTGACGAAAAATGACGGATTCTCGGTACTTAAAACGAACTATCCTTAAAGACGAAGTAGATAGCCGCTTACTTGGCGAAACCCGAATTCTTCGGATTTATTTGCCGCCCGGCTATAATGAAATATTGAGCTACCCGGTCGTCTACTGTCAGGATGGAGAGGAATTCTTCAACTTTGGACGCATTGCAACACACGCCAACCGTCTCATACTGGATGAAGGCGTCGAACCCTTCATTATTGTAGGCGTGGAAGTGAACACCAAAATCAGAACTCAGGAGTACGCTCCCTTCGGCAATCGTTTTGAGGCATACACTGCCTGTTTTGCAGAAGAGATTATTCCCTATGTGGAACAAAAGTATCCTATAAGAAAAGATGCAGCTTCCCGCATTCTGGCTGGGGATTCACTGGGAGGCAGTGTGTCTTTGCATTTGGCGCTATTGTATCCTGAACTGTTTAATCGCATTATTAGCCTCTCAGGTGCCTACTATGAAGCTTCGCAAGAAATTATTGCCCGTGAGAAAGAACTGTCGCATCTAAATGTATGGATGACAGTTGGCCTTCAGGAAGATGCATTTGAGAGTGATACCGGCATTTACAACTTTGTAGAGCTGAACCGTCAATGCGCAGATTTACTGCGCGAGCGGAACGCCGAAGTTTCTTACCGTGAAAAGGATGGCAAACATTTATGGGGCTTTTGGCAAAACGAGTTGCCTGACGCGCTAATGTATTTTCTGGATCGTGCCTGAGTAAAAACATCCCATACAATGATGAGGAATGAGCATTGACCTAGGAGGTCATAAGGCTCCTTCCTCTTTTTTATAGCTTGGTTGCGCTTTCAAAAATATATAACGAAAAACGGCAATGATTGCCGTCATCTGTCGTTCACATTATAGCTTTTCTTCTATGATCTTGTCCAGCAAGGCCTCGCATCCTGCGTCCAATAATCGATAGGTCTCTTCAAAATTCCCGGTAAAATACGGGTCGGGTACTTCTCTTAACTTTTCTTGAGGAAGCAAATCCATGAATTTTAGAATATCTGCATCTGCTCCACCTGCAAGTTTACGCATGTTTCGTTCATTAGAGTCATCCATGCACACAATATAATCAAATGCGTCAAAATCACGATCCGTTATTTGCCGTGCCTGTATGCCTTGTTCGCTGATTCCGTGCAGTTTAAGCTGCTTTAGCGTTCCCTCATGCGGAGGATTTCCAATATGCCAGTCGCCTGTTCCAGCCGAATCCACCCGAATTTCTGCGTCTAATCCCCGTTCCTTTGCTTTATGTCTCAGTATTGCCTCCCCCATGGGAGAGCGGCAAATATTGCCCAAACACACAAACAAAACGTTAATCATTTCGTTCCCCTTCCTATTCACGTCACACTTTTTTTCTGTTCCATTGTAGCCAGGTCATCCAAAATTGTGCAAGCCATATTTAACGCGGTATACTTAAAATGATCGTATATCTGGAACCGTATGCAGAAAGAAAGGATGTTGGTTATGATGAAAAAGCGAGCCATTGTATTTTCAGGCGGTCGTCTTAATGAAGAAGATTTACAACAAATACAACCCGATGATTTTATTATAGGCGCAGATAAAGGTGCCCTTTTCCTGATAGAACACGGTATTACACCACACGTCTCTGTAGGAGATTTTGATTCGATTACTTCAGAGGAACAAGAACAGGTAAAATCAGCAAGCCAACGTATGATTGCGTGCGATCCAGTACATAAGGACCTAACTGATACAGAGCTTGCTTTAGAAATTGCTATGGAAGAACAAGTAGATCATGTACTCTTGCTCGGTGTTACTGGCACTCGAATGGACCACACCTTAGCCAATGTTCAAATATTAGTACGGGCCATGCAGCATCACATTAGTTGCGCTATCATGGACGCACATAATTATATTGAGCTGACCGGATCAACGCTCGAGATCCAGCCCATGGGCTATACATATACATCCCTGATTCCTATGACTGCCGAAGTAACAGGTATACAACTGGAAGGATTTATGTATCCCCTTCATAATGCCACCCTCAAAATGGGACAATCACGGGGTGTCAGCAATAAGCTAACGGCTGCAAAAGGTACTATTTCTATCAAAAGCGGTCTACTACTCGTTATTCAAAGCAAGGATTAATTATGACATTGTTGTAACTATTTAAAAAGTTGTTCACACACTCAAAACCCTTGAATAACAAGGGTTTTTCGGTTTTTTACAGGCACTAGAATTAATTTATTTTTTACAAATTGTAATTTTTAATCGTTTTTTAATAATCGCGACGTAAGCCTTGCTCCACAAGCATTTGAGAGTAGTTTTCCAACTATTAGGCGGCTTCAAAACTGTTATACTCAACGCTGTCAGTTAGTTATCAACTCAGCAAAATATTGCACAAATCAATTTTTGGAGGTACTTACAACATGAATATGCATAAAATCATAAAAAAGGTAATTATCGCAGGAGTCGCTGCCACTATCGGCTTTGGTACTTTTGCCATTGAGGGAACAAATACAGCACAAGCTGCTACTGCTACTACTACTGTAGGTCAAAAAGTAATTAACTACGGCAAAAAATATATGGGTACTCCTTATAAGTTTGGAGCTTCCACAAGCACCACACGCAATTTTGACTGTTCTTCTTTCATGAAGCACATATTCAAGAAATACGGAGTCGATTTGCCGCGTACTTCTGTTCAACAGTCTAAAGTCGGACATGCCGTATCCAAGGCCAATTTGAAAAAAGGTGACTTAGTGTTCTTTTCAAGCGGTAGCCGTGCCACAGGACGCAATATTACTCACGTAGCAGTATATATTGGCGGGGGTAAAATCCTACACACTTACGGTGGACCTGGGGTGACCATCTCTGATTTGAACTCCGGCAACTGGAAAAGAACGTACATTAAAGCACGTCGCGTGCTGTAATGTAAAACTCATTTAAGATTGGTAAGCCGGGACGGAAAGTCTCGGCTTTTTTTATTTAAACTTTATGCTATTTTGCTTCAGTTGACGTTCTGAGTGAATAGCCAATGCCTCGTTCCGTTCGAATCATTTTAAACTTTTGCCCTCTATCTACTTTAACCCTTAAATGCCTGATGTACACATCTACTACGTTCGTATCAGCGATATAATCATGTTTCCAAACATCCTTTAAAATTTGCTGCCTGCTACAAACTTGGTTAAGATGTATCGCCAGATGTAGCAAAAGATCGAATTCTTTCGGAGTTAATTCCAGCTTTCGCTCCCCTCTGCTCACCATTCTGCTTGCAGTGTCTATATGTAAATCTCCTGCCTCGATTGCTCTTTTCACATCACGTTCAACACCAAAAATTCGTAATAAATTAGCTACTCTAGCCTGAAGAACTCTAGGATAAAAGGGCACTACCATTACATCATGTGCTCCTTGTTCAAAGCAGTAAACCATAAGTGCTTCCTCATCTGATGAAATCATTACAAGCAGTGGAACATGAGGATAGTTCTGCTGCAAAATGCGAATCAAGCCTTGAGTGTCCGCCTGTTCATCTTTAATGTTCAGGAGTAGCAAACTCACAGGATTTTGAGCTATATAAGGGCTTACATCCGATGTATTACGAACATGAACCACCTGATAACCTGCCTGCTCCAATGGATGAACGAATACAGCGGGCGCTTCATTTTCATCCACAAGTACAATTAACGGGCTCATCTTTTCACCCACCTGGTTTGGACATCGCATTACATATTGGATACGAACAAGTTTGTTATAAGCCATTAAAACATATTTGTGTTAGTGTAACAAAAAAGCAGAAAATCATTCTCAAAGAATGGTTTTCTGCTTTATGGTTTATGGTTTTCAGCCCAAATAGCGATGATATAGACTTCTTGCTTTTGCCAAGTCCTTTGTCCCATGGATCAGCGCTCTGCCATCTGCAAAAACAACTAAGCGATGCTCGCCCACACTAAAGGAAACCAGATACGAATTCCACTCTACGTTCCCCTCACCCAATGCTGTAAATCTATTTGCTATCTCTGCGAGATTCAGATGTGTCCGGTTGGCAGGTCTTATTTGAACGGTATCCCTACCGCACAAAACATCTGTTTTCTGCCGATAAGAGGCTGATAAATAGGGATACGTCGGTTGGCTACCGCAAGAAGGACAACTCGCTTTTTTAAGACGATCCACTGCTATTGCTACATACTCATTTTTCCACAAATCAAACGAAAGCAACTTTCCTCTCAAGTTCTCGGGATATCCACCAAGAAGCTTGAAAGCTTCCGTAGTCTGGTTAGCGGTGACCATTTGTACTGCCTGCGGAATAATCCCGGCCGTATCACAGGTCTCCCCTCCAAGCGGTACAGTTCCCATCAGACAGTGTAGACAAGGTGTCTGACCCGGTAAAATAGTGTAAGTTACACCGTAGCTACCCACACATCCTCCATAAATCCAAGGAATGCGATGCTTGAGTGCCATGTCGTTCATAAGAAGCCGGGTATCGAAATTATCGGTTGCATCCATCATGAGATCTACCCCCTGGATCAACTCTTCCAGCTCTTCTATCCCAACATCCAAGACATGTGCATGTACAATTGTTTCCGAATTAATATCCTTTAATCTTCGCTGGGCAGCTACTGCTTTGGGACACCTTTGCACAGCATCACTTTCCTGAAAAAGCTGCTGGCGCTGCAAATTGCTCCATTCCACATAATCCCGGTCTACCAGGCTTACCGTACCTACGCCTCCACGAACTAACGTTTCTGCAATACCTGTGCCCAGCGCTCCAACACCTATGATTAGTACGTGAGAGGAAGCAAGCCGGCGTTGGCCTGCAGGCCCAAAGGGTGCAAACCTTTCCTGTCTGGAATAACGGTCACTTTGTGGTGGTTCAGCAGCAGATTTTTTAGTAATCCTCATCCCTGAACCATGCCTTCTATCGGACTGCTTGCTGAAGCATAACGTTTTACAGGAATCATCCCCGCCTCAAATCCATATCTACCTGCACGTACAGCCAGCTTCATGGCCTCAGCCATTTTCACAGGATCCTTCGCTCCTGAGACAGCTGTATTCAGCAGAACACCATCTGCTCCCAACTGCATTGCCATTGCTGCGTCACCAGGTGAGCGAATACCAGCATCGACAATGACCGGAACTTCCGCTTGCTCGATAATCAACTCTAACGAAAACGGATTGAGCAAACCATGTCCTGTACCAATCGGCGACGCTCCAGGCATTACGGCATGTACTCCAAGCTCTTGCAACCTCTTCGCTAGTATCACATCATCCGATATGTAGGGTAGCACGACAAAGCCTTCCTCTAGCAACTTTTCACTAGCTTTCAATGTTTCAAAAGGATCAGGCAACAGCGTCTTGCTATCCCCAATGACTTCTACCTTAATCATATCGCACAAGCCGGAGGCTTTTGCCAACTTGGCAATACGGATTGCCTCCTCTGCTGTTGTTGCCCCCGCTGTGTTGGGAAGAAGTGTATACCGGCTCAAATCCAGTGTATCGAGAAAATGCTGCTTATCCCGTTCCTCCAAATTCAGTCTGCGCACAGCGAACGTTAATATTTCCGTCTCAGCAGCCTCTACGGCTTGGGATTGGATATCCAGATCCGAAAATTTCCCTGTTCCTAGCAACAGCCTTGAGGTAAAAGATGCTTTTCCAATGGTTAACATGATCAACCGCCTCCTACAAAATGTACGATTTCTAGGCAATCTCCATCCTTAAGTACCGTTTCATGATGATCTTCACGGGTCAATATATGCCGATTCAGCTCTACCACTACGGTTTTCACCTTTAAATCAAGTTCATGCAGCAATTGATCCACACGAGTGATTCGATTGGAAATGGTCATGCTCTGTCCGTTAATGGTCAGCTTCATAAGCTTTCCTCCTTGAAAAGTTCAGAAGAAAATTTACTTATTCCAAGTCCAGCTGCACCAGCCCCTTTAAGCATAGCTGCCATCGCTCGCCCAGTCGCATCACTAAGCAGGACACCGTTGCGATAATGCCCGACTGCAGCATAGACGCCCTCTACCCCAGGAACAGGACCAATGAAAGGACGCTCCGCAGTTGCCTGCGGACGCAAGCCCGCCCATGCACGTACAAAAGAAGCTTCCTGTACACGCGGCAACCAGGCAGATGCACGTGCTAACAACCCCTTTAAGCCTCCTACGGTCACCTCTTTGTCATATTGATGCGGAAGACTCGTGGCACCAATCCAAAGCTCGTTATTCTGTTTAGGCACGAGGTAAATATCGTCAGCATAAATGGTATAATCCAAAGGATGATCCTTCAAGGAGACTGCTACCGCTTCGCCCTTGACCGGGTATAGTGGATAATCAAACCCAATTTGTTCTAGCAATTTCAAGCTGTCCAAGCCTGCGGCAATCACGACCTGATCACAGGAAAAAAATCCACTATCCGTTCGCACACCGCAAACTCGACCATCCTGTATGACCAGTTCCTCAGCTTGAGTTCCAGACCATATTGTTGCTCCCAGCACCGCAGCTGCCCCTGCATAAGCACGGCAAAGCTGGACAGGAGACACTTGTGTCTCCTTTGATCGGTAGATAGCCCCAATTACTTGATCTGCCAAGCCCGGAATCCGTCGGTCCAACTCCTTGGCATCCCACCAAATGGCACGATCATCCTCTCGCATATTCGCAGCATTCCAGCGTTTTTGGCCCTCTGCTTCCGAACGAAATGGGGTCACAAATCCTCCTGTACGAAAGTCCACTGAAATACCCGATAAACGTTCCAAATCACAGACAAGGTCAGGGAATGCATCTCGACTTGTACGGGCAAATCGTGCCAGCTCAAGGTCTGCAAACTCTTCACTTTCCGCTGCCAGCATTCCCACCGCTGCTCCTGATGCTCCCTCACCAGGGATCCATCGTTCCAGCATGATCGTACTACGTCCCTCCTTAGCTACATGATAAGCAATGGAACTGCCGATCACACCTCCGCCTATGACCAAGCATTCAGCGTGTCCTATCGCTTTTTTCTCTGTATGTGTCTTTGACATATGTTCCGTGTCTCCTCTCCAGTAAGCATTCTACTTTCCCTTCGTCTCGTTTTCTTGCTACAGGTCGTGAACTACAAGATCTACCATTCGCCTATATTCCATCGCTGCTGCAACGGGTGACTTTGCTTCCCATATACCAGACATCACCGCAATTCCGCTTGCTCCAGCATGATAAAGCTCTGGAACATGATGGGGTTGTATGCCTCCCAGCGCTATCACCGGAATGTCCGACAATCTGCAAATGCGTTCAAGCTGTGCTATACCCCGCGGTACAAGACCGGCTTTACAATGGGTCTCATATACATGACCAAATAGTACATAGTCTGCTCCAGCCTGCTCGGCGGTCTGCACCTCCTCCAAGGAATGTACAGACACTCCACAGCGTGTACCCTCTGAAAGTAGACTTTTCGCATCCACCACAGATAACCCATTAGCTGGAAGCTGGACAGCTCCTGCCGAGGTAAGTAAAGCTACGTCCACGCGGTCATTTACTACAATTTGCCGCAAAGGAACTTCCTGCTTGATCATGCTACGAGTCAAAGAAAGCAAAGCAGAGGCACCCTTCTGTTTCGAACGTGCGTGTACATAATGAATATAAGCACAAATAGCGGCAGCCACTTGGGGTACATTCACACAGGAGACACTTTCCATCGTAATTACGTGTAATTCGATCTCATTTTCACCTCACTTGGACTAAAGAATATGAACTTGTGTTATAAAAAAAATCGTATTAGCTGAATCTATATTGTTTTAGCTCCATATTGGGTAATATCATACGGAGCCAGCCACATGTACCAGCAATAATGAAAGGAGATTATATGTAAATCCGTCTACGGAAACTCGAACAAATGAAGATGAACGAAACGCAAAAAGCCACTTCCCAAAGGAAGTGGCTTGACAAACGTTCAAAATCAAACGGACTATTATATCCGTAAACGTATATCGTTCCCTGCGCAAACAAAAGTAAAGAGCTACTACCTTGTTTGTACAGTACTCACTTCCCTACGCTGGCATAACCCAGATCAGGTACAAAGGGTCCGAAATCCATTTATTTCGTCTCAGCCGCATGGGCGGCTCCCCTAGTGTGACTATTTTATTGTATCAGCTAAAGATAGCTTAGCATATTTTCCTAATTCTGCAAACCCCACCTTGTGTTAAATCTGTCAGAACTGGATTTCAGTTAACTTTACTAGACCACTCTTCTACATTCCACGTTTTGGTTACCCAATCCTCGTAAAAGTCCGGTTCGTGGGATACAAGCAATACGGTCCCTTTGTATTCCTTCAAAGCGCGTTTGAGTTCATCCTTTGCTTTGACATCCAAGTGGTTGGTAGGCTCATCAAACAGTACCCAGTTGCTCTCACGCATTAACAGTTTACAAAGGCGGACTTTAGCCTGTTCTCCACCACTAAGCGCAGACAAAGGCCGGGTGATATGCTCATTCTTCAAACCACAGCGCGCCAAATGCGCTCGTACTTCATGCTGATTCAAATGCGGAAATTCATTCCATACATCGTCAATCGGTGTAATTTTCTCCGCCTTTACTTCCTGTTCAAAATAAGCAGGCTGCAAGAAATCCCCTTGATAGGTTTTTCCGCTGATTGGAGGTATTTTCCCAAGAATGGTTTTGAGCAACGTAGACTTACCAACACCATTGCAGCCAACAATTGCGATCTTTTCGCCACGTTCGATCGTCATGGACATTTTAGGCAAAAGAGCATGAGTGTAGCCAATTTCAAAATCAATACCCTCAAAAACCGTTTTCCCGCTCGCACGAGCTTCTTTGAACTGAAAGGTTGGCTTTGCAGCTTCTTCAGGCTTATCAATACGTTCGATCCGATCAAGCTGCTTTTCACGGCTTTTTGCACGGCCTGATGTAGATGCGCGCGCTTTATTGCGCTGAATAAAATCTTCCTGTTTCTTAATATATTCCTGCTGCTTCTCATATGCATCAATATGCTGTGCTTTGTTCAGATCCGCCATTTCAAGAAACTTTTCATAGTTAGCTGAATAGCGGGTCATCTTAGCAAATTCAAGATGGTAGATTACATTAACGACTTGGTTCATAAATTCAGTATCATGTGAGATGAGGATAAAAGCATAGGGATAATCCTTCAAATATCGCGTAAGCCATTCAATATGCTCCACATCCAAATAGTTGGTAGGCTCATCCAGCAGCAATACATTTGGCTTTTCCAACAGCAACTTAGCAAGAAGCACCTTTGTCCGTTGCCCACCACTAAGTGCTGCTACATCCCGATCCAGTCCGATGGCAGAGAGACCTAATCCATTCGCCATTTCTTCAACCTTCACATCAATGAGGTAAAAATCCCCCATATCCAATTGCTCTTGAATTTCTCCCATCTGTTCCAGCAAGACTTCCAACTCTTCGGGAGAAGCCTCTCCCATTTTGTCTGTAATTTGCATCATTTCCTTTTCTAGTTCCAACAAAGGAAGAAAAGCGTCTTTTAATACATCACGTACTGTTTTGCCCGGCGTCAGCTTGGTGTGCTGATCCAGATAGCCATAACGTACACGTGGAGTCCATTCCACTTTGCCTTCATCTTTAAGCAATTTTCCAGTCAGAATGTTCATGAGTGTCGATTTACCAACACCATTAGCTCCTACCAATCCTACACGTTCCCCCGCAAGTAATCGAAAGGAAACATTTTTAAATAATGCACGGTCCCCAAAGTTGTGGGATACATTTTCTACAGTCAATAAACTCATAAGCTGTTTTTGGCTCCTTATTGTCTCATCGGCATTGCCGAGTGTTCTTATTTCATATAGCTATCGTTTCTTTCAAAGCTTTATTGTAGCACATCCAGCACCCTTATCGGAATATTGAAAACAGCGAATTTTAAGGTTTTCAGATGGATTGGCCTAAAAAAAGAAAAACAGTTAATCGTAGTAGCACTTAAGCTCCTCTTCGGTAGGTGCGTAAGGAGTTTCTTGCTGCTTTGGTAATCTAAGCTTCTAGTATACAGAAGCTTACAATTCCCTAGCAATGAATGCCTAAATAATTGATAAGTTCTAATAACAATTAATAAAAAGGAACTCTATGTAGACAGTCCTCATGAGTATCGGGGGAATAATAAAATGAAGAAAATGTAATCATCCCGGTCTGGATTCTGGACCGGGATGAAATAAAATTAATTTATAATTGGCTATCTTTCAGCAGACATGGCAATTTCTTTTGTTTCATGAACTGTACCAAATGGATGCTCAGGTGGTGCATAGATAACGTATATCTTAAGGGGCGTATTTCCTGTATTAATTACATTGTGCCATTTTCCAGCAGGTATCATAATTGCATAGTCATCATAGGCCATCACTTGATAATCTAATTTGTCTTTCCTATCCCCCATTTGAACAAGTGCCTGACCTTCTTCAATACGTATGAATTGATCAGTTGTTGGATGAGCTTCTAAACCGATATCATCGCCAACATTAATACTCATCAGAGTCACTTGAAAATGTTTCCCTGTCCATATAGCAGTACGATAATTTTTGTTTTGATTTGCAGCCTGGTCAATATTCACTACAATTGGACTTTGTCCATAATCTCTTAATATTATCTTTTCATTGAGATTACTGTCGTTGTTGTACCAATTGTAGTATTGAGGATTATAACTCCGATAGCTGTAATTACAGCTGTTATACATAGGAATATGCCATGGGAAGTGATGGCATGATTTAGGGTACATACTCATTCTCCTTTTTTTGATTCAGTGTTTACTTATCATATGCGGTTGCCTATATAAAGGACTAAAAAACCTTCAATATTGGGCAAGAGCCTAAATGATGCCAAGACAAAAATATTCACAAGCGGTTTCGTCTTTTACTTCAACAGATATTAGCACTTAAATTTATATATAACCGCATATACTTTGCAAGTGGTGTCAGCTTCGTTGGAATTCCCCCGATAAGTCGAGTATCAAATTCCATTTATTTGACTCACTCTTTAAAATAGCAGTGACCATAAAATCGAAAGACTAGGCTGTCACTGCAGGCCAACCTTTTAGTTGACCTAATAATACGAAACCCACCCCGGAGAGTGATTATTTTAAGCTGTTATGATATTTGTATTCGAAATACCCAGCAGCTGCCGCAGATTTTTCATCCGTAAAACGCTCAACCGCTTGAAAAGGGGCTGGATATGAATCACTATAAAAATATTTCATTTTAGTACCCGGTTCTATGCCTCCAATAATAGATCGCTTTCGGACGACTCTTCCACCACCAAACCCGTAGTTATTGTAATACCTGTCTCCAACTGGAATGCCTTGGATAAACGCAATCATACCCACATCATCTATCGTGTTATACCATTCCTCTTGTGGAATGAGTGGAAGAGTGAACGTATAGGAAATGCCATTCCGTGCTGCTTTTTCGTTATGGGCGTTAATCATTCGAGCCAGATCTTCCTGAACGGTGCGAACGATGGTAGAACGGCGCATTTGCTCAAAGGTTAATGAATTGTTCAGTAACGAAATGGGGGTCTGACCCTCAAGCTCCTTTTGAAAACCCTCCACCCATCTCTGATTCCGCGCATCATATGCGTGCAGATAATTGTCCAGGGTGAATCCCACACTGTTGCCTGCTGCATCAACATAGGCATAAGGCTTTTTTTCGCTCCACTTGTGGCCTATGACCGCTTGCCCATACGCATCTTTATAGGTTGCTGAAGCGAACGTATAATAACCATCATAGTCCAGAATCACAATGACTGGTATGTAATCCAATAACGCACGTTGTGCTGCTGTATCCTCATCAATGCCCATATTAAGGAAGAAAGTGTGCAAGAACGTGACCAGCGCTTCTTCTTTATCTACACGAAAAAACTTATCTGATCCATATCCGGCCTCGCGTTCCTGACGTTCATTCTGTGAGAGCACAACACCTGCATCCTGAACTGCGGTACGGAGAGCAGACGTATATTTCATTTCTAGCTGCTGTACTTCACGCTGATTCTGCACTCGTAAATCACTAACCACACCAAAGGGCAAAAAGAGTAGGACAAATATAACTGCAAAATCAGTAATCTTCATTCAAAACCATGCCCCCGTAAGAAGCTGAAACTGCCGGCTTATCGTTATCTATTCCACCCAAAATCCAGGATTTGTATAAATCCGCAGGAGTTCGATTCGTATTATGTAATCGTACTGTAAAATAATCTCCGGCCATCAAGGTATACCGACGTGTCTGTTCCGACTTGGGCTGCGAATTATCAGGAAACAGTACAGGTAAGATTTGCGGGTTATAGTAGCCATCGTATACAGCTTCATAATTACCAAGAAAACTGTCTGGCTTTGCCGCATCTGCATAGTTCGGTACATATTTTTTGTACATATGCTCCAAATCAACTTCGTACGTATTGCCTGTCAGCTCCAGATCACGCATAAAATCGTTATACATCGTCGGTGTAATGTAACCTTTGGTTCTTACCATATCAACAAAATGTACAGTCGAATGATATGTATTTAACCCGGATATATCATTCTGCCGTTCAGCAGCTTGAGCTGCGGGTACGATGTACAAAAGCAATACAGCGAGCAGCGCCCCCAACAGCTTGGATATTATTTGAACCACTTCAGTCCTCCCCCAATTTCTCAAAACGTACAGATGTTAGTTCTCCGTTCCCATTACGCTGTGGGTATATGGCATATATAGAGGAAGCATCCAAGGTAGATACATCAGGCTCAAACGGTTCAGAGTATACATCGTACTCTAAACCGTCAACTTGAACCGAAATCCCCTCCTGCAAGTTCATCCGAATGGTCTGGATAACTTGAGTCCCCTTAATCCGTTGTGGCGTCTCCACCTCTATAGTTCTGGATATCCGCCCCTCTGATTGCTCCTCCCGCTGCGACCTTAATTCCAGTGCACTACCCAATTGACTGGACAAGTTTGCTGCTGCTGCACATGCGGTTATAAATAGAATAACTGACACACCAAGCCACAGCATACTTGAAGCGTGATCAGACATGCTCACATCTCCCTTATGACTATCATCTTTGCTGTACTTCTTAAGACTGGGTAAACAACAACCCACGTACCACGTTTGATTTGTCTTTAACGATTTCAGCCTTGAATTTACCACTTGGATTTACGTATTCATTCTCCTTTTCATTAAGTGTATTCGCAATTTTTCCCGTCTTATCACTGCCGCCATTCACAGCACCATACTGCTCGCTGTCTGGACTAATGTTCAGAGCATTTCCATACCACTGTCCTGCCATATTTTTGCCGGTTTTAATCTGAATACCGAACTGGTCCTTTCCCTGAAACTTCCGCAGCGCATTGGTTACCTGGGAGCCGCTAATTGTTGTGCCGTCGTATACTGTAAAGGAGGCTTGAGACAATTCGGTCTGGATATCAGCGAAATTGTTTTGTGCTGTTTTAGTAGCTTCCTGAGCTGAGATAAACAGTATGACTACAATTGTAATTAGTGCGATGGTCAAAAATATCCCAGCAGCTACCTTTAATGCTGTTGATGCATTGTTCATTTCTTTCTCTCCTCAACTTGTAATATTGGTTAATCATCATTGAATTTACTTACTGAATTTTTTGTATTTGCTCATAATAGCTATCCATTTGAACAAAGCTCATACCGATCAGCGGAATCACCAAATATAAAAAGATAAGACCATACATCGGGGCAAAACCAATCATCCTCCCCCAGATTGCCTTGCTGTCTATTATTTTTTCATACTCCTGTTTTCTTTGTTCAAAATAGTAGGTCATCTGGGATTCCAAATCATCAAACGCCTCTCTAATGGTAATTTTCCCCAAAGATAAATGAAGCTTGTCCACCAGACGTTGAAATTCCGGCAAAGGTGCTTCTTCTTTCAACAAATCGAGAGCTGCCTCTGGTCCATGTTCATAATGAAGCAGACATTTTTGCAGAGGTCTTTTGAAGATAACTGAAAATCTGTTCAGCCACTCCAATATTTCCTCGACAGACATTCGTTCCATAACCCGTAAAATGGAAATAACCGTTTGAAACTGATACACCTCATGCTTCATGTCCAAATAACGCATTTTCCGTTGCAAATATAATAAAAGCATGGGCATTTGGTAGGCTACATACCCAGCAACTATACTAATCAGTACTTCCCACCATTTGATATATTCTTCATTCCAATCTTTCAGCTTTTGGAGAATTCGTTGAGTATTTCTGGATAGCTGCTTTGGAGTAGCTGTGCCATTAGCATAGTGTTCTAAAGCAGCGCACGCTCGCTCGTATGTGCTGTCCGCTTTCATGTTCAACGTTTGCATGATTTTGCGGTCAATCTCACTCTGCTTCAAAGCTTGCTTTTCCTCTATCGGACTTAAACGTCCAAACATTTGACCCGATTGTACTGGTGCGTGAAGGATATGCGTTTTTTCAGCTTCATGTAAAATAAATATGGTGCTGATACTAAGCACTAATCCTAAGATAAAAAGAGCAATTCTACGTATGTAGAGCCACTCAAGCTTTACCTCCGCACCACTTTCCTTTAATAGTCGGGTTATCTGGGAATAAGATGTCATATGCTGCCGGGGAATTAAAGAATCCACCATATTACGAATGATGGGCAGACGATATAACTTCTGCTCCCACACCCTCCGCCCTTTACCCGCACGATATCCTGTCTCGTCCGACTGTTGCAGTTTCTGTAACAGAAAGTAGGATAGGATGATAACAATGTAAACGGTCAATTTTGTGATATAACCCAATTTCCCCTGATAAAACTCATCCATGGATGGAAAGCTGGATCTCGCCCATCTCTCGATTGGGGTAGTAAAGAAAACGGGAGCCAGTGCGATCACGTTTAAACTTTTTAGTAGGTAGTCCAGTTTATTTCTCCGCAGTAACTCCAACCGGATTTCACGTGCAAGACTGCTTAGCCCCTTTAAATAAATGGAACCACCATCCTCAACCCGATCACCAAACTCCATTACCATATACGAAATACCAGCAAAGGCTTTTAAAAACCGATTTGGAGCTGATTCATAATATCTTTCGAGTGCCTCGTGCGGATCAGCATCTGTCAGCGCCTCATGGATGAGCCGTGCATGCCTTCCAGCCTCTGCTCCTGCTAAATCGGCCGCTTCAGATATGGATTCTTCTACCATACCGTGCTGATGATAGTGATGACGTACATTGGCGAACAATTCGATCATTTGAGAAAGTAGCCTTTTTTCCATTTGGTTAGTCGCCACATCTATAACAAGACTGTTGATTACCACTCCACATAAAACGGCCAATATAGCAAACTCTATTCCTGGTTTCATCATCAACAGCACAACGCCGCTGCAAACAAAAATACCCCAGATGAACAGTATCATCTTCATGGTCTGCAGACGAAGCTTATACTCATCGTATGCATGCTGACCAGCTAGTCGCTTACGTACACTTGTGATGTATCCAGATGTGATAGGGACCCTCATACACAGCGTATACAATTTATGCATTAAAGTTTGCAGTTCCCGTTGAAGTACCGCTTTTCCCTTTCGTGCTTCCTGTACAGAATGAATTCTACCTCTGCGAACTGCATAGCTCTTATGCTTATGCAACCCATACAAAACTGTATATAGAACTGCAAATCCCCCACCTGATATAAGCAAAACCCACAATAAAATTTCTTTAAGACTCATAGTCTTCCTCCCAATAACGGGTCAAAAAACTGCGGAAATCTGTAGCATCCTTAGCATTCATTTGCTCACACATTTCTTCTACGCTTTTAGCTGTTAAGGGCTTCATTGGTATATAACTTCCATTTCGATATTCCATAACATGGCGATAGCTATAGCTCGATGAAGCATTGGGACCTACATCCGTATGCTCTGGATTACGCGGTACACATTCTGTGATCCGTTCGATATAACGCCGCCCTTGCGCATCACGCTTGAGATGCACATCAAAATTAATGACATGCACTACCTGTTCTTCAGCAATGCCTTCATGCTGAAATACTCCAGTTTTGAGCAGTGAATTACGAAGCGAAAATACAAGATCACGAAATGTTTTAGCATGGTGAGTAAAAATAGTGAACAGACTAGCAACCTGCGACATTTGAATCATCCAAGCAGCTACTTCATCACTCGCTACTTCGCCTAGAATATTGACGGTTCCATCTGTTTTTTTCTGCAAGTCAAGACCTTGTTGTCCTGAAATATGATCTGTTTCTCGAAAGGTAAGAATATTACGGCGACTGTAAATGTTGCGTAGATGCAGCTCAAAGGCCATTTCCTGAACGCGAAGCGTATACGAAGCGTAAATATGCTTGACCATCGCCATTAACAATGTTGTTTTTCCTGAACCCTGCGCACCTGTAATTGCAGTAATCCGACTGCCTTTCATTAGATAAGATAATAGCTGGATTGGAAAATCAGCGTTTTGTCCCCTAATTAACTGCTCCAGCGAAGCGCTTTGAATATCAAACTTACGAACAAAGAAAGCCCATGATTCAGAGAAAGGCGGGCGCACTACTACTACCCGTGATCCATCCTTCATTTCGTTGACCTTATAACCATTCGCTTCAGAAAGCTGTCCTGGATAATTGTATTTGTAAATATTTTGACATACCCTTTTAAGCTCACGTTCCGATCCGAAGGAAAGGAATGAAAGATGGATAGTTTTACCTTTGTAGAAAATCCACACACTCTCATATCCATTTGTAGTAGGTGCAGAGGTTTGTTCAAATACATATCTATCTGAAGACCAATGTGGTGATGAAGGAATCCCACCTTCCGGTACACCACTGACACCCCCGCTTACACCATCGATCTTCTGGTCACGAATATCATCAATGACAGAAAAACCTTTATAATTTTGATAAATCCGCTGCACAATAATATCCACTTTCTCCATAAAGGAAAGGGGACGGTATTCACAGTCATAGATATAGCGGATATCCTCTGTCGTTACGAAATAGCTTCCATCCTCTTCACCTTGCTGTGAATACCTCATTTCAGCTAAGTCATAAGTATCCAGTAAACGTGATAGTGCATCCGCGCCAAACTTCTGCTGATATTGGTAAAAAATAATTTCGAATTGATCCTGTGTGCTAAACAACTCAGGTCTGGAGAATGGCATAACAGTATCGGCGATTTTCTCGTTCAAACCGTAACCGTTTATCAGAAGCTCACTCATCAGATTTTTAACAAAACGTTTATCTCCACTGCTGCCATTGGCACAGTCCTTTAACGCCCTTCGTAGTTCCGCCCTTTGATGGATACGCCGCCTATATTCCTCTTCATGTAATCCGGCATCTGCCATCTGGCTGTGACTTAGTTCATGAAGCGCATTTTTGATATACTCTATCAATGTTTCGAAGGTGGCATCTTCGTTCTTTGGTTCTACCCGAAGAGCTGAATGTTGCGAGTGAAGATTCCCTCGATATTTAACAATAATCAGTACGATGCACAACAACACAATGCAGGTGACAATTAACCCGTTGATCATATAAGCGGACAGCATTAAGCGCCCCTCTCCAAAGCCTTGAGCCGAAGATCGGACTCTACCGCCTCCAGAATAGCTTTGCTAATCTGCCGCACGCTCTGCGCCCATCCTACAGACATAAAAAGCTTGCGTTGCTGCTCTTTTCCACTTCGCACCTCGCGCTGCACATGGCCAATCACATCCCTGCGGTTCCATGCGTCCATAAATTCGGTGCTATAAGGAACTGTATACAAAGTACCCTTGTAGCCATATCTCCTGCGTATATTCGCTTCATTCGCTTGTGAATGCACATCATATTTTCCAAGGACAATTAATAAGGGTAATGACGAATATGTGGATAACGGAGACACAGATTCAAAATAAGCGTCCAACTCACGCATATTCTGAGTGAGCGAAAGAACAGCCAGTTTGGCTCGTGCACATGCTTCATGCTGTACAGCCCCCCAGCCTCCCCCACTCCCTGCATCAATCAGCGTTAAATCATAATATTGATTCGCTGTATCAATTACCACCCTTACAAGATCAGGGGAAAGTAGCGGCGGTGCAGCTCCAAAGCCGGAGGTTCCCTCAAGTACATCTAGAGTGTGTTCTAACACAGGTATTGTATAGTTACGAATATTTTCTCTAGACAGCGTCCTTCTCAGAACTAAACGTGAAACAGCCTCCCAGCCCCCTTCCTGAATCTGTAGACTCGGATCGTCCATGCCATACTCCTGTATAGGAAATCCTGATTCAATACCGGTATGCCTACGGCCTAAATGAGTCAATAATAGTCTTCCTCTATATAAATTACCTATGGTAATTGCTATTGCTGCCGCTAAAGAGCTACTTCCACTCGCTCCCTTAATTGGACTCCAAAATAAAATGGTGCTCATGCTCTCCTCCTTTCCGCACGCTTTAGCGCACGGCGACTCTCTTTTATCTCCCAACTCATCCATTCTCCAATGCAACGGCACAATTCTCTCTTATATATTCTGGATAGAGGTTTTAGCAGAAGCTGTTTTTTATGCTCATTTTCCAGCTTTAGAGCAAGCTGACCCTCATCCCATGGCAGTACATACGGCTCTTGCTGCCATAAGGCAGGAAAGCGGTTCATGTATTCCCACAAATACGCTTCCTCCACACCACAATCCACTGCATGTATAAATAGCTTGTGAAATACAAGATCTTTGGGGAATCCAGGTTGGTCAAACAAATGCTCAAGCCAATTCTGTCCGTTGTGCATTAACATGTGGCTATAATCACTGACCCAAACTCGCAGTTCTGCCGTTTTCCAAACCGAAATTGGACAAAAATCAGGCAGCTCTACATCCAAAATAACAATGTCATAAGTCTGTTCTTCATTTTGATCAGCCAGCATATCGATATGCAGATCTTCCCATGCTGTAAATCCAATTGCCACATCGAATCCACAAAACTGCGTAATGGGTAGCGGTTTATCAAGCATTCCTATGCTATACCGATACCGTCCCCGCAGTGTAGCGTCCACAAGCAGTACCTGTTGACCGGAAGCTGCCAATACGCTGCTGATGTATAATAAGGTATCGCTTTTGTCACAAAGACCGGCAAATATCCATGTTTTCATACTTCCGTTCCTTTTCTCTCATTTATTTGGCATACGGATCAGAGCTGCCGCCCTGCGTTAGAATCTTCGTTTGTTCTTTGTGATCCTGTTCCTCACTCCCTGTATCATCAATTCCGCTTGCTGCATCTTCAATAGCTGTGCCCGCATGCTGAGCTGCAACCTCCTCACTTAGAACTCTTTCCACAGGTGTTGAAATCACATTGTTTGATGAACCAATCGCATTTTCTAGAGAATCTCGTAGCTGCTTGGACAGTTTTTGTTCAGCAACACGGACTAAATTCGGATCACTATTCATTAACGCTAACACCTGCGCATTAGGCGGATAGGTCGGGATTGCCTTGGGCTGAAATTGGGGATCTACATATGTCAGAGCATAGATGGATGCTTTATGCAGATAGGCATCTACAATAGCACTCGAAAGCGATAGTATTTCCTGCTCATTCATAGTAACCCATACGATTGGGCCTTCCAGCCGGGAAATCTTCTTTTTGGATAATAGAATGTAATCCTGACCTGTTGGAAATTGAATGCGGATATCTACTTCGTCCCCTGACTTCAGGCTGCTGGGCAGTACCACCACTTTTAACTCACGGTTGCGTAGATCCTTAGGTGTCGGTTCATTAGCAGTAATCATAGCCGATGTAAGCACAGATCCTTTTTTTAGTTCTATCTTGGCTGTGGTGCCGGAAACTTCATTTTTATTTGCCAATAAATTAGACGGGGCTTGAGAACCAGGAACCTTAATTCCCTTCAAATCATTAGATGTAATCTGCTCGCCTGGTGAAATGTCACGAACAACCGCCCAGCCTGTTTTCGCGGTCCGTTGCTCTTGTTCATACAGTTTCCATTTCTGCTCTGCCTCCACCTCTGCCTGTTTCCTGATCTCACTCATTTGATGGGTATTCAGTATAAGGTAGCTCACAAAGATCATGCCTACAATTCCCGCGCCAATACAACCTGCGGATAGTTTTTGTTTGCTGCTTTTTCTTAGCTTGGACACACAGCTTCTCCCCTACCTCTTTTTGATATATACATGTCTATTTATTTAGTGCTGCCGTTTAAGGAATCCGAAACGTTTTTTCCGGGTGTCTGTAATGACTCCACGAAAAAGCTCATCCAATACCTGATCCATTTCATCATCCTGTTCGAAGGGGTCTGAGTGGAGCGGCAGCGCAAATACTTTATCGTGTTCTAGCTCCTTTCGTAACCTGCGGACAGCCTCCGAGGAGGCCAATGGCAAGCAGTAATTCCATTTGTGTTGCGGATGACGCTGAAGAGATCGGGCTAGGCCCGTTATATCCTGAACTCTCCATTCGGCCCCTGAGCCAACAACTAGCGGGTAATCGGCTCTCAGAAATTCTTCCAGTCGTTCATTGTCCTGCCCATTCCCCAAGTCCAGTACGATAAATCTGTAGGAGCCGCCCAGCAAAGAAATGACATCCGCACGAGATGTTTGCCGCCAATAATGGACTCCATCGACTTCAAAACGCCGACTTGAACTCGCTTGTCCAACAGGTATGCCTTCCACGACTTCTTGCAGTCGGGCAAATGCCTTAGCTGTACTATGTAGCTCAACCAAGGCTACAGAGTGGGTCCTTCGAGCCAAGTAGTGGCTCACCGCAATTGCTGTGTGCGTAGCACCGGAGCCGGAAGACACGCCCAGCACAGCCACTACCCTTGTTCCAGCATAATCCATTGAAGCATTACTCATAGATTTTCCAGGTTGAGCAGACTGAAAATCAGCACTGCGCCTCAGTTCTTCAATGACCTCCTCAGCAGACTGAAATCGTTCCTCAGGATGATGCCGCAGCAGCTTTCGAATTATCGGAATCAAATGTCGAGGCAATTCCCCACGAATATACCCTTCAACTCCTGCTGTCCACTCGCTATATTTACCACCTGTACATAGATACAATAGTAACGCCCCCAGACTGTACAGGTCCGAGCGAGCATCCGTCTGTCCTGTTCCATATTGCTCTGGGGCAGCGAAGCCTACTGTGCCCAGCTTTATCGTATCCTGATCCAGCTCGGACTTATAACTCCTCGCTATCCCAAAATCGATCAGCTTAAATTCCATTTCCGGTGTCAGCATAATATTCGCCGGCTTGAGGTCCCGATAAATGACTGGTAATTGACGGGTATGCAAATAATCAAGTACATCCAGTACCTGCAGAGCGAGTGGAATGATTTGCTCCTGTGGTATATAGCCTTGGTATCCCCTCATGTATGCTTCCAGCGTAATTCCTTCAATGTAGTCCATAACCAGATATACCGCACCAGATGGAGGATACTCAAAAAAATCAACAATTCTCGGTAAACGTGGATGGCTTAGCGAAATCAACATTTCGGCTTCCGTCCGTACAATCTTCATTATTTTTGGATCGGCAATCGACTCCTTCACTGCCCAATGCTTGCCCGGCAGCTTTAAATCTTCGGCCATGAACACGCGGCTCATGCCTCCTAAACCTAACGTGCGAATTATTCGGTAACGCTCACCGACAATTGACCCGAACTCTAATCGTGATGGTTGATTCATCATTCTCTTACCTCCCTTCTACAAGCAGACAATGCAAAAAAGGGAAAGCCACCGCAAAATGAAGTCTTCATGCTGACATGAAAACAATTTTCGCGGGATGCTTTCCCTTGATTTAACACAATTATTTTGTTAAAGGAACAATTTGGCTTTATTATATAGCACACCTGTATCTATTGTAAAGAATTATTTTCCATACTTGATCATATACAGGGTAATCTCGTCTCGGTTATGGAAAAGCTGCTTAGCTCGCTGAATCTGCATGCCGGACTCCTCAAATGAAGCAATCACATCATGAATGAGCGCCAAGGGCTTTTTATGCATTAGCTTGACTGTTACGATAGCCGTACCACCACTCCGCAAACTATATAGTAAATCAGTAACGAGCCTTGCCATCTGTTTTGGACTCCAGCTCATATCACAAACCAGCAGATCGAACGAATTCTCTTTAAATTTAACTTCACTTGCATTTTTACGCAAAAACGTCAGATTGGCGTACTTCATCAGCGATGGCTCCATCTTGGCCGGATCAACCGCTGTAACTTTCAGTCCACGCTCCAGCAAAAAGGAAGTCCATCCACCCGGTGCTGCCCCAATATCTAGTCCCTGATGGAAAGCGCTAAAATCAATACCGAACGTTGCTTCTGCTTCCAGTAGCTTGAATTTGGCACGAGAGATCTGTCCGTCTTCCTTCTGAAAACGAACTGCACCTCCACTCCAATCCGATAGGTTGTCCTGAGGATGTGATACACCTGCATACCACGTATCCGTATCTGCAAAAACGGACACAATAACATCGGCGCCTTGTACCACCAACTCCATAGGTAGATCACTTAATTGTTCACTCAAAGCCAGCTTGAGCGCACCTGCGCTTTCAGTCCAACTGCTATTAGTTCCTTTGCGTACTTGCAAAGAAACACGTTGATCTATCAGTTCCCTGCGGTTACGGATAAATGCAACCAGACGCTCTTGCACTTGAACCAGATCCGTTCCTTCCTCCTGAAAATGAACAGGAAACAAGTGGCGAAGAAACATTGGTGGCTGGCCTGTAATCGTCCTCACTGTTTCAATTTCTCCCGCGGGTAGTGTTGCTAAAAAAATTTCACCAGGTAGAAGCATTGTACTCTTTACAGACCCAAATAATCTTCTAAGCTCCTCTTGAGCATAGGGTGCAAAACCATGGTTGGCCGTACAAACAAATCTTGATGATGACAAAGCGCATTCACTCTGTTCATCTGTATTCATGTATAGTTCTTCCAAAATAACGTTACCCTCCAGTGCACACCCGAATCCAGGGACGTTCACCATCCCATTCCAGCTCAACTGGAACTTCATAAGTGTGCATAATCAATTCTTTCGTTAAAACTTCTTTTTTCGATCCAGCAGCTGCGACTTTGCCATCCCGAATCAACGCAACATGCGTAAAAAGAGGGACAATCTCCTCAATGTGATGAGTTACATAGACCACTGATAAGTCTCGCTTGCGAAGCCGATCAATCTCGACCAACATCTTTTCCCGTTCAAATAAGTCCAATCCGGCACAAGGCTCATCCATAATCAGCAGACGAGGTTCAGCCATCAGCGAGCGGGCCAGCATTACCTTTTTACGTTCTCCTTGCGATAATGTGCCCAACGGGTGATGAATCAGATCGCCTAAATTCATACCCTCCAGAAGAGATACGGCTTTTTCTTTTGCCTCCGTCGGAATCTCCTGATAAAAACGCAAAAAAGCATACGCACCTGTAGCCACCACTTCCCAAACGGGATCTTTTAGGGCCAGCTTTTCCAATAATGTCTGGCTAATGTATCCGATCTGCTTGCGAACTTCTCGCACATCACATTGACCATACGTTTGCCCAAGCACTTCAACCGTACCACGACTTGGAAACATATACCCTGTCATCATTTCCAACAATGTTGTTTTACCGGAACCATTGCGACCCAGAATAGCCCAGTGTTCACCTTCTCGTATTTCTAGGCTTACATCGTCCAGGATACGTTTTTCTTCCCGCTGTAATGTAATGTTCTTCATGGATATCATTCCATCACGCTCCTTATCCTGCTCAGCAAGTGTCCTACAGATTCCATTTTGTAGATGATTTCAGGATTTTTGTTTTCACCATTATATATAAGAAGCGCGGGGACGCTGGAAATCCGATACTCCTGAACCAGTTCAGGAATATAGTTAATGTTGCTCTGCACCACTGCTCCTTCGGGGAGCAAATGCTCTGCTACCTCTAACATTTTACGGGCAGCCGCGCATGTTCCGCACATGGGAGTGTATACAAACAAAGCCAGCTTGCATCCTTCCCATATGGCATGGCGCGCCTCTTTTTGTCCGATCTCTTTCATCGCTTAGACTCGTTTAGGATCTCTTTCATACGCACCTCAGGAATCGGCCCGTTATGCACAGTGACTCCCTCCGGCTTATTCGCATAAAGCAGCTCATACATGGCTCGCCGCCCCTGCGGACTGGAGGAATGCAAGTAAATTTCACGCGGATATAACTGTTTACTTGCAATAGCAGCAGCTACATCCTTTCCCGTCGGTTGACCCGGACCCAAATCATAATCTAACGATAGTATCGAAATAGGGTATTCATGAAGTAGAAGCAGACACTCATCCGCATTCCTTGCCAGCTTAAAACCTGGAGGACAAGGTCGATAATCGTCCATAAACAAATACACCAACTTCTCCTCCTTCTTCCCAAAAAAGTAAGCTTACATCATCCTCTAAGATAACTATTATCTATTTAAAATAATTCACTCCCAGCTTTGAATCATTTGAATGTCCTCCTGATGTGTCCCATCAGGTCCCGCCTCACTCTCCAATACGACGGGAATACCTCTTACAGCTTCTTGTTCTGTTATCCAGCGCATGCCCTCAGTACCAATGTAACCTTGCCCCACGCGTGCATGTCTGTCTTTTTTAGAGCCGTACGGGTACTTGGAATCATTCAAATGTACTCCGTACAGTGCTGGCCAATAGCCGAGACGGTCCCCTTTTTCAAGCAAAGCCTCGTCCATTCCACCGTTCCACAATCCTGCTGCATACGCATGACAAGTATCCAGGCAAAATCCGATGCTGCCAGGATCTCGACACAACTGGCGAATTTGAACCATTTCCTCCAGCGTGGTTCCCATGGGACCGTGATCCCCAGCCTGATTCTCAATTAATATTTTAGCATTTCCCTGCCAGCCTTCCAGCACATCATTCAGACAGTTAATAATATTACGATAGCCCTCCAGCGGGTCAGACGAATGCATATGCCCAAAATGGACAACTATCCCCTTCGATCCACAGGCTTCAGCAATATCCAGATCATTGCGTAATGAAGCAACCATCAGTTCATAAAGTTCCTGACCGCGTTCGCGACCATGAGCTGGATTCACGGGATATGGCGAATGAGCAATGGATTGAAGCTGGTGCTCTGAGCAGTAGGCTTTACAAGCAGCAGTATCTATAGAGCTCCATTCCTTCAGCTTGAGACTACGAGGATTTTTCGGAAAATATTGAAATGAACGTCCTCCCTGCTCTCGTGCACGTATAGCAGCTTTGGAAAAGCCACCACGCGTACTCACGTGAGAGCCGATAAGCAATTTAGGCATCATGCTGCTGCACCGGGCAATAAAATGCTTTTTTTCCCGCCAGCTCGACTCTTACAATTTTCCCACCGCTTGGAGATTCTTCTCCTTCACGGTCATACACTCGACACTGATGATCAAAGCCACCTGTTAACGTGTCTCCCTCCATTAGAGGCATTTCCATATAACCGCCCTCCGCAGTAGCTTCACGAAGTACGGATTGAGTAGCATGATATAGCTTTTCCACTTTTTCTGGAGACTGTACAATATTTTGTACCTTGGAACCCGGTGTAAATCCGGCGATATAAGCAATTTCGTCCGAGTAGCAGTTTCCAATCCCCGAAAAAACCTGCTGATTTACCAGTGTTGTTTTCAAAATTCCCCGTCGTCCTTTTAGACGTGCTGTAAAATTCTCCAACGTCATACGACGGTCTAACGGATCTGGTCCCAGGTCTGACAAAGCTTCATCTGTTTCTTTAGCCGTCAGCAAGTGCAGATAACCTAAGCGCAGTCCGATAAAATAAAGCTTCACTCCGCTAAAATCCAATTCGATCTGAATCGTACGGTCTGGACGTTGCTCCTCCGTTCCCAGATACAACAGTCCTCCCAACATTAGATGAAGCACAAGTCGTTTACCCGTGTTTAAATGAAAAATCAAATGCTTACCCCGACGCTCTAAATATACAACGGTTGCACCCAGCAATTGCTTCTTAAAGGTTTCCACTTCAGTATTAATGGACTTTTCGCGGCTAACCGTCACTCCAGTAATCGGAATGTCCAAAATTTGTTTTGACAATAAGATTCTGTAGTTTTCCATTTCAGGAAGTTCCGGCATATCAACATCTTTCCTTTCGTAGCTACATAGCATTTAATTCTCGCAAATTTCTAAAACATATATTTTTTTTATGACTTCAGCTCTTCTTTCATCCATTCCTGCAGTTCGTCCAAATTTTCAAACATCAGGTCAGGTTTCACTCCAACGGCACGAATATGTTCATCCATATTAGCGCGAGTCGTCACGCCTGACAGAATCAAAGCTGTCTTACAACCTGCTGCTGCACCTGCCGCAATATCTGTAAGCATATTATCGCCCACAACCAGAGCTTCATCCGCTCTAATGTTCAAGCGATTCAGTGCATAATTCATTAGCACGCTTGAAGGCTTGCCGATGACGATCGGTTTGACCTGTGAAGCAGCTTCAATGGCAGCTCCAATTGTACCTGCACCTGGTGTAAGTCCGTCATGCGAAGGCAATTGTAGATCCGGATTTGTCAAAATAAATGTAGCTCCCTCACGAATCCAACGCATGGCAGCTGCCAGCGTTTCATATGTAAATTGACGATCTATCCCCTGTACCACATAATCAGGATGGTTCTGAACAAGCTGCAGGCCAGCCCCCGTGAGTGCCTCGCGTAATCCCGTTTCACCAATACAATATACATGAGCTCCAGGGCTTTGCTGTGCAACATATTGTGCAGCTGCTAACGCTGAAGTATATACTTCATGACTAGCTGCTTCAATTCCCATACCAATCAAATGCTCAGCCACCGATTCGGGTGTGCGTGAAGCATTGTTTGTGACATATGCATAAGGGATCTGCTCTGAGCGTAATCGGGAAATGAACAGATCCGCACCCTTAATCATTCGATTTCCATGATAAAGGGTTCCATCCAGATCAATTAGTAACGATTTTATCGCAATCCCCTCCCCCACTTCAATTTCATACATCATAACATTGAAAATAATAATTCACCCCGTGAATGGTGTTCTCCTTTTTATTTAACCACCTGAATGACTCAGGTCATTAAATAATCGGTCATTTCCACTCATCTCATCTATCTTAAGTCAAAAATGCTCATGAAGTCCATGAATTGCTGGTAAACCATCCAAAATAGCGTCAACCCTCGCTAAAAGCCGTCGCTTCCCCATAGCATAAGATCATTTCTTCGTCGAATTCCATCGAAGATGCTACGTCTTCAAAGAAAATTTTCTGTATTTCCTGGGCATACTCAAGCAACTAATTCCTTTAAATTCGATATATAGAAACTCAAATATAACATGCCTCCATATGTGGTAGAACAATTTCATTCATCCTCATACTGATACGTCTCACCTCTTGTCGCATCCTGCGCTTTCCCGGAAAATAATTTCTAATGAAAAAGAAAAGCACCGGAGCAAGCCCCGGCACCTAAGCACATACCTTTCTCTCCAATCGTTTATTGACCGATATCAGGTACCGGTAACAACACATGCTGCTCCGCAAGCAATGAATTGGGGAATAGGCTTCGCGCTTCCTCCAGCAAAGGCTGAAGCTGCTCTTGATCTTTATACCTAGAACTAAAATGCGTCATAATTAACTGCCCCGCGCCTGCGGCTTTGGCAGCTTCCGCTGCCTGAAGCGCCGTACTATGATGATACTCGTACGCCGTATCCGCCAGATCATGCAGAAATGTGGCTTCATGAACGACGACAGTTGCATCTCGTGCCAGCACTACTGTATTCGGACAGGGTCTCGTGTCACCTAAAATAGTGACGATCCGCCCTTTTTTAGGTGAACCCAATACATCCTGAGGATGCAGAATAACTCCACCCTCTACTTCCACACTTTCTCCACGCTTTAATTTACCGTACACTGGGCCAGGCTTGATCCCGTATCGCTCCAACAGTTCTTGGTTAAGCTTACCAGGCTTATCCATCTCTACAATTCGGTAGCCATAACTGTCGATCCGATGATCCAGCAAAGCTGATTCCACCCGAAATTGACCGTCATCGAACAGAACCCCGCCCGTATGCTCCACAATATGTAGTTGGTAATTGATACGAGATTGGCTGATCCCTAAAGATAGCTCAATATATTGCTGAAGACCAGGCGGTCCATATACCGTCAGAGGTGCCGTACCTCCCTGATATGCCCTACTCGACAAAAGGCCTGGCAGACCAAAAAGATGATCCCCATGTAAATGAGTGATAAATATTTTTTCAAGTCTGCTCAGCTTGAGCGGCGAACGCAATACTTCCTGTTGAGTGCCTTCACCGCAGTCAAACAACCACATGCTTCTTCGTTCCTCCAGTAAACGAAGAGCAATGGATGTTACATTTCGCTGAATTGTAGGTACCCCTGCATTTGTACCGAGAAAATATAATTCCATGACATTTACCTTCTTCCTGCTGACCAGCAAAAAACCTCCGGAGCTCGGAGGGTATTTGCTATCCCATCTGATAAAGGTGTTAAACCTTTTCGACGTTAAAATACTGCGCCTGAGGGTGGCTGAACACCATGGCTGATACTGAAGCCTCCGGTTCCATCATAAACCCTTCTGTTAGCTCAACGCCAATGTCCTCAGGTTTTAACAATTGGAACAACGGTCCCTGATCCTCCAGATCCGGACATGCCGGATAACCAAAGGATACCCGTATACCTTGATATCTAGCGCCGTGCCGCTGTTTCATCGTCATATCGGCTGGGTCCGGGAAGCCCCAGCTATCCCTGATAATATGGTGAAGCCGTTCTGCTAGCCCTTCTGCCACTTCGAGCGCTACCGCTTGAAGTGCGTGTGAGCGCAGATAATCTCCGTTGTCTTTCCACTGGGTAGATAGCTTCTGAATGCCATGACCAGCGGTAACAACCATAAAACCTACATAGTCCATAACCCCTGATTCCACTGATTTCAAAAAATCAGCCAGACATAGATAAGGCTCTACCTGCTGACGTGGAAACGTAAATGTGTGCAGTACCTTGCTTACATCCGATGGATCATAGATTAGAATTTGGTTTCCTTGGGACTGAGCCGGGAAGAACCGATACATAGCACTCGCCTGAATAATTCCGTCTGTAACAGCTTCAAACATGATGCTGTCCACGGTTTCCTTCAACTGAATCGCTTTCGGGTCCCCCGAAGCTAGCAGTTGCTCTACATTCCCTTTTAAGCCAAGATGATGTCCCATCAGCATCTGCATATTCACATAAGGCAGAATATAGTTCAGTGGGTAGTTACGCAGTACATGGCGATCCGTATCCGGTGGGATATAGACGGGCAAATCCTGAGCAATGTTAGAGCGTACAGCCCGAGTTAGCTTAGGGAGCGGCTTGGCTTCCACAACTGTTGCCGCTTCTGCCTCTTGCTCAGCCTTCATGTCCTCGGCCATTTTTTTACGGGACTCAGGGTCCATAAGCTTATTGGCAATATCCAGACCATCCATAGCATCTTTCGCGTAGGCTACCAGTCCATCATATTCAGGACGAATACGATTTTTAGTAAACTTACGCGTTAAGGCAGCTCCACCAACCATTATTGGAATATCAATGTTTGCATTCTTCAAATCCTGCGCGGTTAGCACCATTTGTTGTGCCGATTTAACAAGCAGACCGGACAGGCCGATCATGTCAGCCTTTTCTTCACGATAAACCTCAATAATGCGTTCTGGTGGTACTTTTATACCCAGATTTACAATATGGTAACCATTGTTGGATAGAATAATCTCCACCAGATTTTTACCTATATCATGCACATCACCTTTGACCGTAGCCAACAAAATCTTACCTTTTACCGAGGATTCATTCTTCTCCATGAACGGCTCTAAATAAGCCACGGATGCTTTCATTACTTCAGCGCTTTGCAGAACCTCCGCAACAATCAGCTCGTTGTTGTTAAACAGACGTCCTACTTCTTCCATCCCTTTCATTAGCGGTCCGTTAATAATCTCCAGAGAAGAATATTTGGCGAGAGCTTGCTCCAGATCCGGGATCAGTCCCTCCTTACTTCCCTCCACTACATAGGAAGCCAGCCGTTCTTCGAGCGAAAGGTTTGATATCTTCTCTTTTTTCTCCACTTTCTTGTTACGAAAAGCTGCTACAAATGCAGATAAAGTATCGTCATTTGTATTATAGATCAGATCTTCCGCCAATTTCCGTTCATGCTCGGGGATAGATGCATAGCGTTCAAGCTTCTCTGTATTTACAATCGCATAATCCAGTCCCGCTTTGGTGCATTCATACAAATAGACAGAATTGAGCACTTCACGACCCGCTTCCGGTAAACCAAAGGATACGTTACTGATGCCCAATATGGTATGAACCCCAGGAAGGGCTTCTTTAATGATACGTATGCCCTCAATCGTTTCCTTAGCCGAACCGATATATTGTTCATCCCCTGTTCCTACTGGGAATACGAGCGTATCAAAAATGATATCCTCCGCTGCCAGACCGTAACGGTTCACCAACAGATCATAAGAACGTTTAGCTACCTCAAGCTTATCCTCACGCGCAATTGCCTGTCCACGTTCATCAATCGTTCCGACAACAACAGCAGCGCCGTATTTATGAATAATAGGAGCCATTTTCTCAAATTTCTCTTCACCATCCTCCAAATTAATGGAGTTAATAATTGCCTTACCTTGCGAATATTGAAGTGCTTTATCGATAACTTTAATATCCGTGGTATCAATCACCAATGGTACTTTCACCTTGTTTACAACCAGTTTCAAGAACGCTTCCATATCAATCATTTCATCACGGTCCGGATCTTGCACACAAATATCAATGACATGTGCTCCGCTTTTTACCTGAGCGCGGGCAATTTCAGACGCCTCTTCATATTTGCCTTCCACGATCAAACGCTTGAATTTCCGGGAACCCAGAACATTTGTTCGCTCACCAACCATATACGGACGATTATCCTGTTCAATATACACTGGTTCAATGCCTGATACGGCAGGAGGATGATGACCTACGAGCTGGCGAGGCTCAAACTGCGCCATACTCTCACTCATTACTCTTATATGCTCTGGTGTAGTACCGCAACAGCCTCCTGCAATATTCAACCAGCCTTTTTCAGCGAAAGCAGCCATTTTACGAGCTAATGAATCCGGCGATTCATGGTATTGACCATTTTCATCGGGCAAGCCCGCATTTGGATAACAGCTAATAGCTGCAGAGGACATTTCAGACAAAGAACGAATATGATCACGCATAAACTCTGGACCTGTAGCACAATTCAGTCCAATCGAGATTGGATTTAAATGTTCGAGTGATATGCAGAAGGATTCGATATTTTGTCCGGCCAGCGTTGTTCCCATCGGCTCAATCGTGCCAGAAATCATTAACGGAAGCTCAATCCCTGTCTGCTCAAAAGCCTGACGAATTCCAATGCTACCTGCCTTAACGTTAAGCGTATCCTGTGAGGTCTCCAACAGAAGAACATCCACCCCGCCTTCAATAAGCGCCAAAGCCTGCTCCTGATAGCTTTCAATCAGCTCTACAAATGTAACGCCGCCCGTGACAGACAAGGTTTTCGTGGTTGGACCCATAGCTCCTACAACAAAACGAGGCTTGTCCGCAGTGCTGTATTTATCCACCGCGTTACGCGCCAGTTTGGCTGCCACCAGATTAATTTCACGGGCACGTTCTGGTATATCGTAATCCGCCAAAACGACGGATGTTGCTCCAAATGTATTCGTTTCAATCAGGTCTGCCCCGGCCTCCAAGTATGCTTCATGAATCCCTTGAATGACATCCGGTCTCGTTAAGACCAACATCTCGTTGCAGCCTTCCAACTCTTCTCCACCAAAATCAGCGGGAGAAAGGTCTTCCTGCTGAATCATAGTACCCATAGCCCCATCAAGAAGGAGTATTCTTCGTTGTAACGCATCTTGCAAGCTAACTTTATCCAAAATTTCTTCACCCCCGCAAAACGTTAAATCCTAGTTTAGCAGAAACCGTATCATTTAGATAGATTGAAGTAAAAACATACGTTTTATGCAGGCTATTCTTCTTCATAAACGACTTAGCTGATCTATTTTTGTAGTATGCATCGTTATAGACGAACGTCTTTAAACTGTATCGTTTAGCTATAGTCGTTCCCATATAAATGTTTCAGCCTGTATTGTACAACTGGTTAAGACATGGTATTCTTTATACAACATTAATCCAAGTGGAAAAGGGGGATTTATACATGGCAGAAATTTTTATACGCAATACGAATGAGCGAATTAGTGGTGAAGAACAAGTACGTGAATTTTTGGAGAGCCACCAGGTATTGTATGAACACTGGGATGCTTCCAAGCTGCCAGGGGAGCTGCAAGAAAACTTTACTCTGACAGATGATCAAAAAGCCGCTGTTCTTAAAACATTTGAACCTGAAATCAAGGATTTAGCCGCACGTCGTGGATATAAAATATGGGACGTCATCACTTTATCTGAAGCAACGCCGAATCTGGAGGAGCTGCTGGCCAAGTTCGAGCAAATTCACACCCATACCGAGGATGAGATCCGTGCCATTGTTGCTGGTAAAGGCATTTTCATCATTAAAGGCTCTGAAGAGATAGGCTATTTTAATGTAGAGCTTTCACCAGGTGACGTTATTTCCGTACCTGAAAATACACCTCACTTCTTCACTTTAATGGAAAATCAAAAGATCGTCGCAGTCCGCTTGTTCATCGAAGAAAATGGCTGGATTGCCGAACCGTTCGAAGATCCAACATTCACTACAGCATAATTAAGATCTATGGTGTCAATAAGAAAACTCCCTCCGCTCTGTAGCATATCGAGCGAAGGGAGTTTTCTTGATACTTGTTTTAGAAAACTGTAGATTACTCACTTTAAAGATTGAATAATTCCATGCAACTCAGATAAATGCTTGATTTGGAACTTCGGCTTGATTTCTGTAGTATTGGTTTTAGCGTTCCGATTCACCCACACCGAATGTACACCAGCTGCCAAAGCCCCTTGAATATCAGTCGTCAGCTTATCTCCTACCATTAAAGCTTGTCCAGGTTCAATTCCTAGAAGTCCCAAAGCATGCTGGAATATAGAAGGGTCAGGCTTGCCCCGACCAAAAGAACCTGAAATGACAACATGATCAAAAAAAGGAGCCAATTGAGGAACTCCATCCAGCTTCTCCTGTTGTAGATCAGGAGAACCATTTGTCAGCAATAACAGCTTGTATTGCCCCTTCAATTGTTCCAGAATCTCAAACGTTTCTTCATATACATGTGGACGTGCACGTCTTTCCGAAGCAAATTGGGCAGCTAGCTTTTCCGCCAACTCCTCATTATCTATCCCCAGTTGCTGAAGCCCTCTGCGCCATGATTCCTTACGATAAGCAGGAGCCAACTGTTCCAATTGGCGGAATTCAGGTTGCTCACCTGCTGTAAAATTCGCCCACAGTCCTTCAAACGGATTAATGCCAATCATTTGAGTAAAACTAAAGGTTTCATAGGACTCATACAAAGCGCGCGCTTCCTTGCGTACGGCTTCTTCCAGCGTTTTCGGATCAGCGCCTGTTTCTCGAGAGCCTGTTTGACACGCTGCATCAAATGCCTCTTCTACACTACGTTCATCCCACAGAAGGGTATCATCAAGATCAAACATTATCGCCTGAATCGTCATATGAATTATCCACTCTCTTTCCACTGTATATGTAAGATTGTCTGTTTGGTCACGAATCAGATCGTTATGTGTGCCCATATTAAGCAAGTGGCCGCACCATGTTATATTAAAAAATAACATCATACGGCCTTACTTACAGAGCTACAGGCTAAATCGGTTATTTTTTATCTACCTGTATCTGATTGGATAGTGCAAACTTTTCAAGACGCTCTGCGATGGCATCCGTATCGTAGCGTCCCAGTGATTTTGTAAAAATAAAATTACCGCCCTTCCCTTTTCTTTCAACGGTAACGTAACCCTTTTCAATTTTGATGGCTTTCATGTCCCCTGCCGTCATCGGCCGTTCTCTGCCACCTTTTAACATATAGAGGGTATCTTTTCCCACTTTTAAATAAGGACGGCGAATGAAGAAGATTACAGCCAGCATCAAGTACAAGCCAAATACCAGCCAGTCCATTCCCCGCATGCCCGTCTTAGTCAAAAAGTAACTCATAAGCATGTACAATACAGCAAGACCAGCCAGCATGATTGGCACAGTAATATTACGGCCACGGAAAATGTCCATTGCTGAACCTGCGCCGTTAATGGTTTGAATGCCTTGTTTCTTGCGCGTTTTATTTAAATGCGCTGTGTTTTTACGTACTTTTCTTTCAAATGATCGGGCCATCTCTCAATTCCCTTCCCAATAAATATTACATTAAAACAACTGCCTTAAAGCTGATCTATATAGATACCAGGAAAGATACCTAAAACAAGGCAAATGATGCAGGCTTTAGACATTAATGCTTCAGCCCGCCATTTCCCTTCGACGTATCATCGTCCACAAATTCAATGGTTTCAAGCTGCTGCCGAAAATTACGGCGAATGTTGCCTAAATAAATTTCCCGAAGGTTGGCGCGCTCTGTGGTTTCCTCTTCTGTCAATCCTTCGGCTTTTGCTTTGCGCGCTAATTCATTAATGCGCTGTACCAAGCTGTCTATATCCAAATTGTGTCCCCTCCATAAAAGCAAAGATATAATACACTTTGACATGTAGAAAAGAGCTTGTCAAGGCTCCCGCAATGCGCTCCTTGACAAGCTCTATAGTCTTATAGATCAGAAGTGTGGAAGCTTAAGCACCTGACCTGCCTGCACTCCCCGATCCTCCAAAGCGTTAATACGCATAATTCCTTCAATATATACCCGTGTATCCATTCGTTCCGGTTTATGATTCACAGCAATCTTCCATAACGTATCTCCAGGTTGTACGGTCAGCTTAATCACCTCTTTATTAGAAACTGAAGGTGCTGCGAAAACCGTAAGTACACCTGCCCCTGCAACCCAAACGATAATTACTAGAATAAGAAGCTTGAGTAAAAGAGTATTGGTAATAACCTGTAACAAACGCACCTTACTCTCTTTTCGGGTCTCCTGTAAATTCTCTAAGTTCATCGGGAAAATACTTTGATAAGTGCTATATTTCATAATTGGCCGCGTCCTCCAAACATTTGTTCTTATGTTTTTTTCACAATATAACACGAACATTTGTTTTATTCAATAGAAAACAGAACAAAAGTTCGTAAATATTTTTAGGGATTATTTAGAACTTATGTTTGTACGAACGGAGGTTCTATGCTATAATTTTCCCAAACGTTACTAAATGGGGTTGATACGGTATGTCTAAGATTTCGAGCCGCCAGCAGGCCATTCTTGAATTTATCCGCAATGAAGTGCGTCTAAAGGGATACCCCCCTTCTGTGCGCGAAATAGGCGAGGCAGTCGGATTGGCCTCCAGTTCTACGGTTCACGGTCATTTGGATCGTTTGGAGAAAAAAGGACTCATTCGCCGCGATCCTACGAAACCACGGGCTATTGAATTACTTGGTCAAGACGAATCGGATAACAGCAACTTGATTAATTACTCCATTAGTCGTGTTCCCGTCGTCGGCAAAGTAACCGCTGGTCTTCCTATTACGGCGACAGAAAATATTGAAGATTACTTTCCTCTTCCCCAACACTTTGTTGGTGAGGATAAAATATTCATGTTATCTGTTGTAGGCGAAAGCATGATTGAAGCTGGTATTGCTAACGGAGACTATGTAATCGTACGTCAGCAGCAGACCGCTGATAACGGAGACATTGTAGTAGCTATGACAGATGAAGACGAGGCTACAGTTAAAACCTTTTACAAAGAAAAAGATCATATCCGGCTTCAACCTGAAAATCCAGCCTTTGAACCGCTTCGCCTGACACACGTCAGCATATTGGGCAAGGTTGTTGGACTCTTCCGGGACTTCCACTGATTTATCGTGCTTTCTTCCCCGCTATACTACCACGAATATAAAACCGGCCGCCTAGGCGAGCCGGTTTTATATTGTTATTATGTTTACTATGTGTGTCTCACAACTATTCTTTCCTTTTCAGAAACCTATATTGTCTCTACTATTATATCCCCCCCATTATCCGAAATAGTCCCCTCTGATCTTGAACTGTTTACTTTTATTAGCTAAATAAATGGAAATTTGACTTATGTGAACCCACTGTAGCCTTCCCCTATAACGTAAAGTTGGGAAGGCGAACGCAGGCTAGCATAAGCTTTTTTTTAAAACATTTAGGAACATAGGTACTAGCTTCTTTTTGTCTTTAGTAGATTTATGCTGATACATTACTAGCACAATTGACATATGTATATAGCAGACCTAAAGTAAAGGAGTTATGCAGATGATCAGAAATAGAGTTAAAACGTATAAGCATCGCATCGGGAAAAACAGATATCTGGTCGTTAAAGTCTTTCAAGCCGCAGCTGCTAAAACAGGAAGCGGAAATGCACTCGCAACTAACGCATTAAATATCAAAATTTCCAAGCGTAAGCATAAACATCATTAAGATTTAACCGTACCTTCATTTCTTTGAAGGGAGGTGATATTATGAGCAGAAGACACAGCAACCGTGAATTGAGAAGAAGAAGATTAAACATCCGTTCCAACCAAAGAGCCACTGCGCGTGCAAGAGGTAACGCACTGGCTGTCAATCTGTTTAGCGTGAATGATGGACAACGCAGACGTTAATAATTATTTTCAAGCAAAAAGCAGGAAGAATTCTTCCTGCTTTTTTTGTGTTAAATGATCACCAAACTACCAATCCCGCCAGTTATAGCTTCTTCAAACTTATATCAGCTTTGGTCCTGCTTGCCCGCTTTTCTTTATAAATTTTATAAACAAGGCTCGAACAGCTGGACCCATAACCAATAATTGTAATGGATAGGCCACAACAAAGTTCTTTATAAAAATTTCTAAATATGCTTCAAATAATGAATGATCGCTAATAGCATGGCTAAGAATTGAAGTTAATAAACCGTAAAAAGACATAGAACAGGCCATTCCGAACACCATACATGTTGAAATCGTGATAACTAAAAATATTTTTTTGGATTTATCAAAAGGTAGACTCAAAGCAACTTTTTTGGCTATAGGACCCACGATATATAGATCTAATACGAGCGCTATAATAAATCCAATTAGAAATTCAACAGCAATGGTAATCAAGCTAATTTTTCCAATCAATCCGTTAATCAAAAGATTATAGAAGGTCATAATAATGACCATTCCAAAACACATAATAACCCCAAAGTAAAAGCTTTCCTTTTTAGTTGTTGGCATTAAATTCAACCTTTCATTTTTGATGTGATTATTTTAGCTGCAACAAAATTTTCATGTAAGTGAACTTTTTATGAACATATCATTCTGAAATTAATTAAAAATAAGAATATCTGACATATACAGATAAAATCCAACAAAAAAAAGTCAAGTAAAGCAATATTCTTCACAACCAATGAACTATGTACAAACCCATTACACATGTATAACATTAAATACAAATACTAGAAAGGTGACTGTAAATACAGTCAAACTTAAAGATGCTGGAACTGATTCTAATATCTCTATTACTTTGTATGGTTCAAATGGAGATTACGCTACCGCTACACTCAATGGAAGTTTTGAACAAGGAGATTCGGATACAACAAGAATTAGCACCAGCAACCTTGGTGACATCAGAAAAATTACGATCAGAACTGATGGATCTGGACATAAACCAGGTTGGAAAATCGCTAATATAAAAATTACTGGAAACGGGAAAACTTTTTCATTTGCAGGCCCTAACCGTTGGCTTGGCGATGGCGGTTCTCCAGATTCCGAAACACTTTTCCCTTCTTAAGAACATCACTTTCAACAATTACAATTTCTCTAAAAGACTCTGTCAATATTTGATGGAGTCTTTTTTTTTTGAGAAATCCCCACTACCTTAGCTGGTCGGGTGGGGATTTCGCTTATTTAGAATATTCACTTACACTACACATTAGGAATTTTCTAATATTTGATTATAGCTGATCCTGCTTTAGCCCACTCTTTGGATTCTAATTGAATCCATCCATATACTGGTGAGTCAGAGTTGATTTTTTGTTTTATCAGTGAAAGGTTTTCATAGTTGCTGGAACTGTAAAGCGACCCTGTTTTTGGCGCAACTTTTACTGTCAGTATATTTTTTATATTTGGTTCTTCATCAGTACTAGTCCAGACTAATCGATTATAATAATTAGCGTTAAATGGGTTTTCTAAACCACTAATCGAAAATTTCACTCTTTTCCCGACAATAGCTACATCTGTATATGCTGTGTCATCTTTATAAATTACTAATTGAGATGAAACTAATTCTTGATTAAAAGAGTTTGTATAGGTGTCATGGGTAACACTTGCTACTGGCTCGTATCTTAAATTGGTTCTGTGCAATACCATTAAGTTAACTGGTAAAACAGTTTAATGAAACAGACAATATATTTGGCTTTTTTTTGCTAAATATATTTTTACAGTCATATTGAGCTAACGTTCTCCATTAGCTCAATACATTCTTTGGAAAGTGACGATATTGTTTGCAAGTCTTTACATTCGGGTCACTTCTTAAGGTTGCGTTCCGTGTCAATTGAGTCCATTAAATTGCCTGAGCATTTGGATGAAATCATGAAGCTCTGTATCTTTCCAGTTCAAAATTCGTTCATAAAAAACGGACTCCTTTTCCTTTAGCGCATCAATTAATTGTTGTTGTCCATGCTCGGTAAGAGATAATACTATTCCCCGTCCATCACTTTGGGAGGCCTCTCTGTTCAAATACCCCAAAGACTGGAGCTGTTTGACAAGACGACTTACTGAACTTCGATCCATCGCAGTTGATTCTGCTAAAGTGGCGGCATTAGTTGGTCCATAAGAATACAGCCAACGAACAATGTGGAAGGCCGCAGGTTGTAAGGAGGAGTCAAATTTGGCAGCAGCTCTGACATTCAAGGCGTGTGAAGCACTGATAAGTGCGTTAAGCTGCTCGCCCAACTCAATCTCCAATTTTTCCCTTGGTCCATTTTTGACTTCATTATATTTCATCCTCAATCACCTTTCTCTCGATCAAAAACCCATAATAAATCGAATTTGATTGACATATATCAACCAAATTATTATAGTGGACATATGTCAATCAAAGGCGCTAAATCGCCGGATTGGAACTCCAATAAAATTGTAACACATGAAGGAGAAATGACGATGCCTAAAAATACTACTATTGTCATAACAGGTGCCACCAGTGGTCTTGGACAGCTAGTCGCAATTGAATTGGGAAGACGCGGCTGCTTTGACCTTGTTTTGACTGCCAGGAGTAAGGAACGTGCTGAAGCTACAAGAAAACAGATTGAGGTGTTTAGCCCATCAGCGAAGGTTGACTTTTTTTATGGAGATTTATCGGTATTGAAGGATGTTAAACGGGTCGGGGGTGAGATATCCGCCGCGTACCCTAAAATTGATGTGCTGTTAAACAATGCGGGTATCCATGCTTTTGAGCAACGTATCACTCCCGAGGGGTTTCCTGAAATGATTGCCATAAATTATTTATCGCCGTGGCTGTTAACACATACACTAAAACCGTGCCTGCAGAACGTAGACAAGGCTAGAGTTGTCAATGTTGCCTCCGAAGCTTCACGCCGTCATGGAGTTTTGAAGCTCCCCGAGGATTTAACGGATACAACTGCCTTTACCGCTCGTGGCTCATCGCCCATTTATGGAAAAACCAAATTATTGAATATTATGTTCACTGCTGAACTGGCAAGACGATGGTCGGATACAGGAATCAGTGTAAATGCACTAAATCCAGGATTCAATGTTACCGGATTGGGACGAGAACTTTGGTTTGCCCCTCTATTAGAACGATTGTTGAAGTTTCTTCGTCTTGGAGATCCGCGAAGAGGAGCAGATATCATCACCCGATTGATTGTAGAGCCGGAATATCATAAAAAAACAGGTGGATACTTTAACGTCGGAACCGGGAAACCTATTGATCCGGTCTCACCTGGAGAAGATCCCAAGATGCAGCAAAAACTGTGGAAGGCCACAGAGGATTTGCTGGAACAGAAGGGATTCCTTTCATAAGAACTGATTGATGAAGGAATAAGACGGCAATATAACGTTGATAGCCCACACGTTATCGGTGACTCTGATAAGTTCGTAAATTGGTCAGCGTTCGCATTGGGCCGGGTTGGTGACTCCCCTTACTCAGCATAATATCGAACGGAACAAATAACCTTTTGTCTGTCGATCTGGTTCGATCTTTGGTCTCCCTACTGCTAGCCAGTTTTTTAGCCATTGTCATACACCAAGTATTCATTTCCTTTCTAACACAATCAAAAAAGAAGAAAAAGTTTCCTGACCTTCTTCCTTACAAGAGTTATCTTTTTTAGTACATAAAAAATAAGCCTCAGTTTAATCTGAGGCTCAGAGTTCCATATAGTATCTATTTACACTTCAGGCGACGTAACACGATCCTTTGGGTCACGACCCAAGCTTACTGTAATTGCGATATGCCTTGTGTCACTCTTGTCATTTCATACAAAATATTATATTCCTCTATAGTAATTTATTTTTTGTCATCTATTCTCCCGTATGCTTCTGCAGTTTCATCACCAGTAATAACTACGTAGAAATACCCCCCACTAGGTACGTCGACATAATCAGTAAATGATCTCCCACTCATAAAAGTATCAAAACTATATGTACCTATTGGGCCATACCTAGATGTGCCGTCAACAGAGTACATAAACATTATTGTAGCTTTACCTGGACCAGTATAACCACCACGTAATCTAACTTTTCCACCATTTGTATGAATAATGTCACTTTGAGCGTAGGTTTCGTTTTTCCACTTAGTTGTGGTTACGTAGCTGGAAGCTGAAACGCTTGTAGCAAACATTAAAAAAGCAGCAATCATGACTAGGAACATCGGTTTGAACTTCTTCATTGAGTATCCCCTCTCAGAATATGGTATGATTACATAATAAATCTACTATTCTAAGTGTGTCGAAGTAAGGGGAAACTTGTTGTAGATAAAAAACTCTCCGGCTGCTTACGAAAGAAATAGAGACCGTTAATCAACGATTGGAGTTACTCTCAATAGAGAAATTATTGTTGTTGGCTATACCATTTCCGAAGTTAATTTATATTTGCTTGGTGATATCGGCTATGATCAGATATGTGCCAGATTCCAATAAATTAATCACAAAATTATAATCCGCTAAGAGCGCTTTGCTGCATATCTTGAACGATGGATTTTAATCGGTTGTAATTACCCTCCACCATTGAATAAAAGATGCCCACCTGCGGTGTCATAGATTCAGACCCTCTTAGATCAAAAATCATTAAACAACCTCATTTCATGGGAAGATACAATTTGTCATAACTTTGTGCCATCAAAATATTTATATGTATACTTTAAAACTGAACACTCAGTGACTCATTCGGGGCATAGTGTAACAATTCCTTTAACCAAAAAGCTCTACCAACCATAAGGTTAGCAGAGCTTTGTGCTTAAGCACCTCCAATTTGTACAAGGATCTGAATATGTTGCGTCAGGACGGGAAAAAATAAAAAGCTACTCGCAACGATTAATAGTGTCATTTTTTTCAACATTGTCTAACCACACCTTTTCTAATAGTTTGAAATACTCTTCTTTGATCTCTAAAGACGCATATGCTTGGAAATGTGCAAAGAGACCCGTACAGTTTATAAAGTATGTTTCATTGTTTAGTATATGTGCTTTTACCATTGCACATAATAATTGTTTAAAACCATCACTGTACTTCTTCCTATTTAAATTATAATAGGCCATTTCATAACAAAACAATGCAATATAGTCAGGTACCACTTGTTGGGTGTACATATCAGTAGATGTCGGGAGTTGAGTAGAGGCATCAATGTCTATTTTAAACCTTGTAAGTACACCATCTACATCCAAATTGTATCGGTTAGCTACTATTATAATGTTCAACAACTTTGAGAGCTTCTCACTTTCATTGGAGGTTGTTCCTATATATTCAACATAGTCTAGCAGCACACTAGTATCTCCGGACATAAGTTTATTAACATAAGTGTTACCTTCCGCCCAATGCTGAAACAAGCTAATCCAGTATTGGGTATCTTCATCAGTCTCTTTGACCCAATCCAAGTCTGTGTAGGCGTATGTATATTGTAAAGCTTGTTGATAGTCGCCTCGGGCTTCACAGGCACTTGCACACAACAGGTCAGCATAGGTAATATACACAAACATAGGGCGAGTTAGCTTCTTAGTAGATTCAGTGCGTTCTCGGCTGTTCTGTTGATGTTTCAAAGTGTATTGGATTTCCGCTTTAGCTCTCATTTTTATCGCCATTTCCTCAACCTTATCCCATTTACGCAAAGACCTGTACACATTAGCTAAGTCCTTCAATGCATCAAGTTGTTCTATTTCATCTAGGCGCTCGACATAAGGCTCGAAAAGTATGGCTGCCCTAAGATTGCGGCTTTGATCGTCATCAATCTGAATCGTGAAAATACGATATTGACAGATGGCCAAGCGTTCAGAATGTTGATATTTTTCCACTTCTGCTACACTTTCATAGAGCAATAGTGCAGCATCATATCGTCCCTGCGCTAACAATTCTTCTGCAATGTCAAATAGCTTGGGTGAGTAGAGTAGATTGTCCATGATAGCTCCCACCACTCGACGGATCGCATCCAACTTGTCCAACTCTGCACAGCGATACAAAAATGGTTCGATTCGCCTCATATTAGGGGGAATGTCGATAATATAGTTTTCTACATATAAGTCGTAAAAATAGCCTTCTGGTAAACCCATAGCCTCAGTGATTCTATCAATTTGGTTAACAGACATAGAACTATTTCCTGTTACAATGCCACTTACTATCCCCCTATTAATGCCTGCGATATGCCCGAATTGCGTTAGGTTCAGACCCTCTTGTTTTAGGTATCTATCTAATTCCGCCCGAATCGTAGGTGTATGCTTCATGTCATATCCACCCTTCACATAAAAATTCCAAAATTTTTATATTATTGTTATCTATTTTTCTCTAAAATTGACCATATGTCAATATATTATTCGAATAATGTGAGATTTCATTTTTAACATAAAATGAAATAAAAAAACTTCGGTAAGTAAGGTTTATGCTGATCACTGACAGTAGAACCCAATAAGCGCAACAACCTATTATGGCAGGGTTCCCCAAATAGGCTGTAAAAACTTAGTTAACCAAAAGGGAGAATACTATGGTTACTGCCAAATAACCTATGCGCCATTGGGTTCAACTTTTACCATCTTAAAAAAAGTGAAGTGTGTTACATTATAATTTTTCACAAAATTAAATCCAAAATGCTTTAGTAATTATAACCAAGAGGATAAAAAGCACCAAAATTGCCGCTGTAGAAGTCCACATACCGTAGCCACCTTCACATGCACCCATGGTTTTAACCTCCTTTAATTGTTGTACTTCTAATATATGTATAGATACGTTTTGTGACAGGGCATACAGACAAACAAAACAAAGGCTCAACCAGCTAAACCGGCTGAGCCTAATCATCTTTTTGTAAAAGCATTACAAGCTTGTGCCACTAGAGTATCTCCGATCCAATCGGATCACTTGCTTAGCTCTCTGTCAATAAGGAATATGGGATATGCACCGTGAAAACGCCATGTTTAATAGTTCCTGGTTATAAACTAAATACTTATTGTTTTGGTCCAGCACCCAGTTGGCAAAACCTAAAGCTCTGGTGTAGCTACCATAATCGTAGGGATTAATTTTAAACTCAAGAATATCCAGCATAATCTGGTTCTCTTCATCTGATAATTCCAAGCCCAACTTACTAAACTGTCTTTGACGAATTCTCCGAGCAGTAGCATCTTGTATAGCTTTGTGCTGATTGGACACTTGTCCATTATGTTGACGATAATACAATACGTTTATGGGGAGGTTCGCCATTTGTACTTGGAAAGCTAGTCGGTTCCACAATTCGTAGTCTTCGGCATGGGGATAATTACTATCATATTGAATGCCAAGCCGACGGATCATGCTATTGCGCATGATTATAGCCGGATGGCAGATACAACAATGAAATAGCAACCATGTTTTTATTTCGTCATGACTGGCCGGATTTACCTTTATTGATCCTCCACTAGATGAAGTAAAAGCAGCACCGCATACATCAATCAATGGATTTTGATCCATAAATGCGATTTGAATAGCTAGTCGATCTGGCGTAGAAATATCATCGCTATCCATACGAGCGATATATTCACCATTGGCCCTTTTTAATCCTTCGTTTAAAGAAGCGATTAACCCTCGATTGGTATTATGGAAGATTTTTATCACTCTAGGGTCTGATATTTGTGAAATAAGAAAGGTAGATCCATCTGTCGAACCATCATCAATAACAATTAATTCAAAATCCGAATAAGTTTGAGCTAAAATACTGTGTATTGCTTCCAAGACAAAAGCCGCATTATTGTAAACTGGCAGTATGACCGAAGCTCGTGGCACAATATTCCCTCCCTTTCATATTTTAAAAATAGAAGCAGTAATAAAATCACAAAGCAGCTCCCCTATTTTTGATAGCTGTTCCTTCTATATTCTTATGTTCTAAGATATGTTCTGAAATATATTTCGAAGCGGCTTCCCGGTAATATAATATGCCCTTTTGAAAATTTAGAAGCTTTCCACTCCTAGAAAGCCAATCCTCTTATCAAAAGACACCTCCCTATAATTAATTAACAGAAAAAGATTCGCTAGTGCCATCAAAGATTGATTGGTTTGAATATTCAAGCCTCAAAGTCGAGTTATTTACTTCTAAGATAACATTGACAAAATAAGTAATAAATTTGTACAATTAGGAAAAATATTTTACTTTGATTCCATTCTTCATCGGTAATAAACACATTTTAAAGAGAAGGAATATTTTCTTAAATATGGGTATAATGGCTCTTTTTTGCCTCTCCTTTTGCAAATGTGCTCGTATTCAATTTAACGTAAGGAGATTAGTTAGATATCACGGCTCCATATACTACTGTATATCTATATCTAAGTGGAAAACGGACTGTGAGATTCAGCCGAAGATCATATCTGCATCTTAAAAAGGGAGATAGAATGATGGAACGAAATGTAACATTCGTAGAACACTACACTCCAATTTTGATTGTCGGTACGGGTATCTCGGGGCTTGCTGTCGCTTATTATTTATCGAAAAACAATATCAAGTATACCATTACAACAAAAAAGAGTGCGCCCAAACAAAGCAACTCCTTTCTTGCAGCCGCAAATACACGTGTTCCATCGGAGAATGATATTAACAATATTATTAATCTTACGATTAATAAATGTGGAGCAGATCGAACGGTTATTGAAACGCTATATAGAAACTCCAACATGGTTATAAATTTTTTCGAGGAATTAGGAATCTCTTATGAGAAAACATCTTTTGGTATCATGCCTGAATGTTTGATTAAATCACAGGGAGGAAAAAAATTAATTAATTGTTTGTTACAACATATTGAACAACCGCTATGTAATAAAATTTTGATTAATTTGGAAAAGTATAATGATGGAATTATAGCATTATTTTATGACATACAATTAGATCAATTTATCAGGATATATACTAATTATTTGGTATTAGCTACAGGAGGATATGCGGGACAATTTAATTACAATGATAATTCACCGGGTTCGACTGGAGAAACGCTTATCCTAGCTAAAAAAATAGGTGCAAGATTAAAGGGAATGTCTACTGTAATGTCTCATCCTTGGTCAATATATAATGGAAGACAAATTTTATTGGGCGGAGTTGTATCTTTAAGTCAAGGGAAAATAGTAGATGAGAAAGGAATTCAACTATTAAAAGATGAGTATATTTGTGATGCTATTGCTCGAGATGATTACCACGAAATGATTGACGAGATTTTACATTTTGAACTAGATTGCATCAAGCAAAAAAAGGATATGTACTTGGATATGAGCCATGCTGATGAAAATATATTGAATGAAAGATTTAAAAAATATGGGTTTAGCACTAAGGTGGTTAAAAATAAAAGAATCAAAATCACACCAACAATGCACTATTCTTCAGGAGGAATCGAAATCAATGCTAATGCTGAAGTTATAAACTTGAATCGTGTTTTTGCTACTGGAGAAGCTCAATTTAATGGTGATCTTGGTATGGGAAGAATCCCCGGGCAAGCATTTGCAGCGGGTATCGTTTTCGGTAAATTAATTGCTGACAAAATAGCTAATGAAGGTGTCTTCAATACTCAATACCCGATTACATTTAAAGATCCACTTGAACCTATGCAACTGTACTCAAAAGAAAATAATGACTTTCCAATTGAAGAGTTTCAGAAAAAGTTGTCAACTCTAATGGTGGATCTGATCGCTTCTGATTCATCTGTGGTTTCTCTATCACTCCATAAAAGAGAAATACAAGAAAGTCAAAACATAATATTGAGTAGCGCAAGAGGATCAGGAAAACGATATGAGGATATTTTAACATTATTTTTTGGATATTTTGTTGCGTTAGAAATTATAGAAGATCTTGAAGAAAAGGCATTCGGTATAGGCTAATAAACCCTTCAATGAGACGTTCCCCTTTCCGACGAAACCCAATAAGCGCAAAACTATTATGGCAGAAATTCAGCAAGCACCCACCAAAAGAACAGCGAATGCTGTGGCTATTGCCAAATAGCTTATGCGCTTACTGGAATCAACCTTTTACAATCCATGAGTGAAGTGATATTATCCAACAGTTCTTTTCACAAATTAAACCCAAAGTGATTTAGTGATGATAACTAAGAGAATAAAGAGCACTAAAATTGCCGCTGTAGAAGTCCATACACCGCCGCCGCCATTACCTTCATATGCACCCATGCCTTTTAACCTCCTTTATCTGTCGTCACTTTAATATATGTAAGAATATATTCTGTGATAGGGCATGCTGGTAATTAAAAAACACCACAGAAACAGGCACCATTGATAAAAATACCATTGATGCATGAAAGTGGATCATAGCGCTTCTGAGTTATTAAAGCTAATCAAGAAAATGCTCAAATAAAACAAGCTCTACTAACCTTAATCGGTCGGCAGAGCTTGTTATCTAATCTGATTTCGGACAGATTACCAAAGAAATAAGGGTATTGAACTTGTTGATGGAGCACTATACAATTTTCTTCACAAAATTAAACCCAACACGATTTAAGGATGATAACCAAAAGGATATAAAGCACCAAAATTGCCGCTGTAGAAGTCCACACGCCTGCACATCCACTCATAGCTGTAGCCCTCCTTTAATTGTTTTCACCTTAATATATGTATAGCTACGACTCCGTGACCCGGCATTCAGTTAAATAGAAAATACACCCAACCAGGCGAATCCAGTGAAAATGCAGTTGTTGACTAAGCATCGGCGTTAAAGTAACTGGCAGGTTAGTGGTGGAGTGTAAATTGACTCACGTTACATCGCGTGTTAGTATGATTTTAGCCAATAACTGAATAAAAACGTTTTCTAGGGTTCCGCAATCGCAAGATTGGTCTGGTCCAAGAGAAAACGCACAGCCAAGTGGCTGTGACACGGAGGGATAAAAGCCTGGGAGATAACCGCATTGTGCGGTTTATTTTCCGGGCTTTTATCTTTTTCTTTTTTGCCCAATTTTTAATAAGAAGTTTAAGGAGGAGCGTGTTATGAACAAAACGTGGTTTTCAGTCATTGTGGCGGCTATATTCGAGGTTGCTTGGGTCAGTGGGTTAAAGCATGCGGATAGTTTTTTGGAATGGAGTGGTACAGTAATTGCAATTTACATCAGCTTTTATTTGATGATCAAGGCGGCTCGTTCATTAGCGGTTGGAAATCGCTGACTCTTTTGATTACTGGTTTTGGCCTAAGTTTTATATTTTTATCGTTGGCAATGCAAACACTCCCGATGGGAACAGCTTACGCTGTATGGACTGGAATTGGCGCTTCTGGAGGCGCTATCCTCGGCATGATCTTTTATAGTGAGCCCCGCGGTTTAATGCGCATTTTGTGTATAGGGTTGGTCCTTAGCTCTGCTGTGGGGCTGAAACTAGCTAGTTAAAAATATATATTGATGCAGCTCTAAAGTTCGTTTCCTGAGCAAGCTAACGATGAATGTTAATTTTAATGAAGCTACGGCAGTCTAGGATTATATTTCCTCTTCCAAGGCTGCCGTTGAAATAAAATTCTACGAGAGTTTAGAACTGAAATTGCAGAAACCAACCTCAGTGTCATCTTCAAAACGCAATTGATCAAAATTATGAAGTCGACAAAATATATTAGGTAAATCTCTAATATTAAGAGTCAACATTTTGGCTTGTATAACTTTTGATAAAGTTCTTCTTGTGTGCATATAGGACTTGTGAACAAGCTAGAACCCCCTTGCCACCATATTTGCTTATGGTATCCTCTACTTTTCCATTAATTTATTGAATATCTCTCTATCTTTGGAAGTAAAGTCGGAAATCCGTTTCTTTTGCTCGTACGTGTTGGTACTTGAATCCAATTTAATGAAGCTATTTTCACCAACCACGTATACGATATTTTTTTTATCTTATATGACACAATATTATCAACAGTATTTTCCAGCGGATCAGCAAGATGATTATAAAGAATTAATGGGTCGTGCGGCCCCCCTCTATAAATTTGAAAAGTCCCGTCACCAAAATATTCTACGGTATCTTTGCCTGATGGGTATTTATACTTCGTATTATCCCCCAAATTCACTAAAAAAATTATAGTAGTAGTTATAACTAGTAGAGAGAGCAAGATCAAAATAAAGATATATCTACGCTTCATTTGCAATTCACACCTCACTTCCAGGCTTTTCTTGTATCAGTTACTGTAACATAAGATGTATACTCATTGATCGTTCCCCATGATTCCATTAAATTTGTTAGATTGGCCGCAGCCCAACCGAGTTTGTTGTGCCCAGTAAACATTTGTTTAAAATTATACTCGAAATTATATATATCATAATATTTTGTATTAATTCTCCATTCTCCGTCGATGTAATTTCCACTTATTTCATAATACATATTATGAAAAGCATTATATAAATCTTTATCACTTTCTAATCCCTTAGAACCATTATATGAAAAACTTTTAACTTTATTAGCGTTAGCTTTTTTGACTTCTTCATTAACTATTGCGATGTGCTCTTTAGATTTTTTAATTTGCTGTGCCTCATACGACCACCCGTTAAAGTGTAAATTTCCTGGTTTGTAGTCAAGTGAATGTTGAAGTAAATTGGCTGTGATGTCCCCGTACTTCTTTCGAGCTATAGGAACAGCTACTAATGCAAATGCTTTACGATCAGGATAATATATTACAGTATCTGTTGAATCTTTTACCTTCTCTACGCCTCGCACCCAAGTCTTTTCTATTTCTACCATCGGATTTTCAAACGGAAAAGTATGATTTCCTGCATACACTAACATATTCTTATTTTTCCCAATTGATCTTCTTTTTGTTTTAAAACAAGTTCAAACTTAAGGATCTCTTTGCTAGTATCAATCTGTTCTTGATACTTATCTACATAAGCGTGTGTAAACGTAATATCTCGGATTGTATTTTCATTTCTAACGATTTGGACATTACATTTGCGATAGTAATCCTCACTATCAGGTTTATATTCTGTGGTTGCCCATGTATACAGCATGTTGGAATTATCCGCATTGTCTATAACTGAAGGAAGCGAATGAAGCGGAATTTTGCTTTGAATATGTAGCGAATGAGCCAAGTTTGGAGACTTAGCTGAAAGTTTTATGGAACTATTATTATTATAAGTAAAGCCAATGATCTCACCATTTACAAACTCGATTGGTTCACCACCGGACTTGCGTTCTATTCTTAATGAAATGCTCATTGTAATAATCTCCTCTGTTAATTCAATCTAGTTTTTTTAGGAAAAATTTGTAAAAAAATCTAATTTCCAAATATTAATATATATGAAAAACATTAAATAGTAAACATATTTTCAACGTGCTAAAGGACGTAAAAAAAGCCCCGGTTACCTAGGGCCTTTTATGTACTGCAGAAATAATATTCTCCAACTTAACCCAGCTAAAATCACCTTCACCGTGTGGCAGCCGTACGTGAGTTGTAGGAATTTATTAGCGCTTGCTTGATTAGCTGCACTTTCTGATTATCCAATTCTGGCTTGCCGCGCCGTTAACTGTCGTTCATGAGTTTTAGATACGCTTCCTTATATTCCGGTATGATGCGGCTGCTTTCCCCTAATCCATTACCTTCGAGTCTTATTGACATGACATGTATGCAGCCTCCTGATGTGTTATGGACAAATTATATTCTGAGTACAGAAAAATAAACTTCAGATCATTGGAGGTTTAATACCGTATAATGCCTATTTCCAGACGAGGAAATGTAATGATCATTTGGCACCATCCCAGCCCTCTATGATTACAATATAGAGCGTATCCGTCTTCGCTCAGCAGAATAATTGTAGGGTATTGGTAGTAGCGTTCGATATCAGGTAACAAAGCATTTAACTTCTTTGTTACCCGGCGTTTCTGTATCTATACAGATCAAAACAATGAACGACGAAAGCGGACACAACTATTATGCAACAATTACGGAATAGACGTTACCAAAGTTACCCTAAACTTTTGCAGAAGTTTACGATGGTGCACGTGAAGCCATGGAAAGATTATGGGGGCGATATTCCTGAGCCAGTAGGATAAGACAAGAACAGCAGTAAATTTAATGTGTGTATTCCTAAAAGCCTACGTCGTCCATTGCCAAAAGGGGCTACCGAAAATTCTCCCTTGAACCAGCATTGCCTTTACAAATTGAGCAAATGAGGGATTTACAATAAAGTTCGTCCCCCCTATTACCCCAGTCTAAACAGACGCATCGCAGTTCGTGCCAACCTCAAACGGCAAGTCATTCACCGCATTGGTGCCAAGATGCTAAAGGCTAACTGCGAGTTCCAAAAAAACAGTTATCAATAAAGCGTACAATCACAGCACGTTGATACATTTAAACTAATCAGGAAATTATCCAAGTAGGAGGAAATAACCATGGCATTTGAAGGTTATGGAGAAGACAAGCGAGAACATTGGTTTGACTGGCCATTCCCCTTGTCGGTATCAATACTGTATGTGGATGCGGATGTGGATGAAGCAGAAACGAAATGGTATCTCATTGACGAACAAGAAAAATACTTGATCCGAATTAGGGATGAAAAGCAAATTGAACTGCTTCATCACTGCATGTATGGAGTCTTGTTAAATGACGAGAAGATCAACTGGATTATTGATAAAAATGGCGGTAGATTTACCTATCACGATAGTGTGCAAGATTTTATCAAATTCCAGAAAGAATACCTTGATACACTATAAGAGGCGTGAACAGTTAAAAGCTCTACCGACCAATTAAGGTTAGCAGAGCTTTTAAATTTATTTAGAATATTCACTTACTTCAAATGTTAGGATACGATCATACAGCATGTAGTCCTTACGGCTACTGAACGGGCCTTTATTGTTATCGTGCTTATTAATGGCATATGAAGCCGATCCAGAACCAGCCTGCTTACCTTCGTACCAAGCGATAAAGTCATTTACCTCTTTCATGCTCAGATCGAATTCTTTCTCCAAGCCAGTTGTCATGGTGACTACTAGAATAGCACGATCCCCGTTTGAAGTTTGGTCCGGGTCCTCTGTTCCTGGATTAGGAGTGGAACTCGATACTTTAGACATCATCTCTAATTCGCTAAGAGCTAGATACTGACTTCCATTATTGCCTGTAATATTAATTCTATAATTTTTGTATGAATTAGGGTTAGAGAAAGTGAATTTTTTGGGAGTGCTATCTACCCATCCAGTGATATTTGACTGAGTGTCTAGCACATTCCAAGTAACCCCATCATTTGAGCCTTCGAAAGTCCAATCTTTAGGGGCACGGTCAGTTGCCGTTGTCTGTGGATATATAACATACTGACTTATAACCACAGGAGTAGGAAAATCATATCTTAACCATGCTGTATTTACATTTGAACCCCATGCACTAGAAATAGTAGCAAAATCTCCGTCGAAAGCTCTATTTGCGGATGAAAATTCATTACTTGCGCTTGCCACACCAGATGGCAAAGTGTTAGATGTCATATTTGGAATTAAATTTTCTGAATACTCCGTCTCGGCCGCAAAAGCATTCGATAGGGGAAGGGATAAAAGAACTAAAAATAAAATTGTTATACATGCTTTTTTCATTAAGGTAATCCTCCAATATGCTTAATAGAATAAAAATAATTTAATCTAGTGATTGTTTCTAAACATAAATTTGCTGATCTATAAATATAATCTAATTTGCATATTTAGTATTCACTCACTTCAAACGTTAGGATACGATCAAACAGCATGTAATCCTTGCGACTGCTGAATGGACCTTTGTTGTTGTCGTGCTTATTGATTGCATGCGAAGCAGATCCAGATCCAGCCTGCTTGCTTTCGTACCATGAGATAAAGTCATTAACCTCTTTCATGCTCAGATCAAATTCCTTTTCCAAACCGGTAGTCATAGTGACTACCAGGATTGCACGGTTACCTGATGGTGATTGAGGATTAGAAGGCTCACCAGTCGATGGTTCATCAGGATTTGTTGTACCAGCCTCATTTGGTGTAACAGCCACTTCATTGGATATAACCGTCTCAACTCCATTAAAAATAGCTACTACTTGAAAGTAGTAAGTCGTCCCGTTCGTCAAATTTGGAACGACAAGGTTACCTTCTGTATCTTTTTCTACAGAGATTGAGTCAGAATATTTATTGGGTTGAGTTCCATAATTAATTTTGTAGTTTGTAGCTTCTTTAATTGCATTCCAGTTCAACTTAGCAGATGAATTCTGTGGCTGACCTGTAAGATCTATGGTTTCAAACGTTCCCAAAGTGATCTCGTTAAATGCTAACCAAGATGAACCACCATCTGCTTCAATTCTTATACCATTATATGCACCTTGCTTCACCTTAATAGGGGGTGCTGTTGTGTATGTAGCTTTCAGAGAATGAGTTGTGTTTTCGCTTATTTGTACCCACTTCCCACCTTCTAGTCCATAAATGGTGTATGAAACCGTCCTTACGGGCAGTGCCGCAGTGGTTATATGAACAAAATTAAATTCAATAGCGCTAGGAAAATTCAGTTCAATATTTCCTTTGTATGTACCTGCATTCCAAAACGTTCCGATGTCTCCATCTATTGAATTTTCCTCTACATAGTTGCTATAAATACTGCTGCCTTTTACAGTAGTTCCTTCTGGAGGTGAGAATCCCAACATTCCTTCAACTGTGTTTAATGTTGCTGCATGTGTAGCTGACGGTAGTACCATAATGCTAACTAGTAAAAAAGTTAAAACCGTAGCCATAAATTTCTTTGACATGATTATTAGCCCCCTATGAATTTCTTCTATATCCATAAAGATAGATTAACACTCTCATATTGTCTAAACATAAACTTGCTTATCTATAAATATAATCTAAATATTTTCATATTTATTTTTTATTGGATATTAGAATACTCTCGCTTTCACCAGTAATCCCTTCTTTACATCATCTACAAATCAAACTGATTAATGAGAAATGCTCTGCCGACCAATAAAGGTTAGCAGAGCTTTTAAATTTATTTAGAATATTCACTTACTTCAAATGTTAGGATACGATCATACAGCATGTAGTCCTTACGGCTACTGAACGGGCCTTTATTGTTATCGTGCTTATTAATGGCATATGAAGCCGATCCAGAACCAGCCTGCTTACCTTCGTACCAAGCGATAAAGTCATTTACCTCTTTCATGCTTAGATCGAATTCTTTCTCTAGACCAGTTGTCATGGTGACTACCAGAATTGCGCGGTTTCCTGTTGGTTGCTCAGGATCAGTTTGACCGCCTCCACCTTGGGGAGCTGCTGAAGCTTCATTGGAGTATTCTGAATCCACACCATTTACTTTAGCACTCACAACAAAGTAGTATTTTGTTCCGTTGGTCAGATCTGGAATGATGAAGTTTCCATAGGCATCTTTTGTTGCTGTTGCGGTTTCAGTATATTTGCCGGATTCTGTTCCGTATTTTACTGTATAGCTTTCTGCATTCTCGATTTGATCCCATTTTAAAGTAACTTTACTGTCGCCTGCAGAAGCATCTAAATTGAATGGAGCATTGATAGGTAATAATTCTCCGTCTTCTGCTATATCTATAGCATCAACTTCAAATTCCTTACCTGCTTGATTATTTGTCAATTTAACAATATGCTTACCTTTGTCTAAATTTAGTTTTTCAAACAAAATAACTCGATGTTTTACTGGTGAGCCATACGCTGAATAATTCATTATTTTCACACCGTCAATGTTCACTTCAATGTTATTAGATTGTAAAGTCCAGACTGGGGCTAGAACTCTAAGCTTTTCGCCAGTGAAAGCAAATGAAATTGTCGCGCCTTTGTCTTTACTATAATAATATCCCCCTTTATATGCTTGGTCTGGCTCATCGGATGGTACGAAAGCAAACACTCCATTTTCTCTCAAGATTGTCTTATAAGTATCATCAAATCTCTTCCAACCTACTTCTGGTTCTGTAAGCCTGTCCCCAACAGACGCAGCATAAATATTTGAATTTAATAGACTGACCGTTGCAAGTAAAAAAGCCCCGAATAATACTCCTATTTTTTTGATAAATCGTATTTTCACTATTATTTCCCCCTAGTAATTTAATGAACAGATACTAAGGTAATATATTCCTCAAAACATGTCTAAACATAAACTTGCTGATTTATAAATATAATCTAAATATTTGCATATTTATTTTTTATTGGGTATGAAACAGGTCTTACACCAGTTCCCCAGTTGAATCCTTTACCTCTACTCTAAATTCAAACTAGTCAAGAAAAAAAGCGCTGCCGACCAATTAAGTTAGCAGAGCTTTCTATTATATATCGCAAATAAGACTGCCTTTTATCAATTCTCATAACAACTAAATTTTATGGTACTTAGTAACTATGTACACAGATATACAGATTATATATAATTATTTTTGTAGTTAAATTATAGAAAGAAGAGATTTAATTTGAAAAGATTAATGAGTTTTGGTATCGCCGCATCATTGCTTCTGTCACTAAGCCCTGCTGCTTTTGCGCAGGATTCAATTTCAGCAAATCAAACTGATAATGGTTTCATTAAAGTGGTTGAAAACACTGAGAATCAGGACGGGCATGTTATTATTCCTTTTGATGTTCAATTGATTAATCCGATACATCACACTGGAAAAGGAGCATTTGAGAAAACCTTCACCATGATCCCTGAGAATGGAGAAGACGCCAATGTGTTCGTTAAAAATAATGGAAGTTCAACAGTTTATGTAGAGATTAAGAAATTAGGTTCTAGCACCTCTATAGACACTTCAGTTTCACCTGGTAGTCAAAAGACCTTGCAAATTTATTCTCAAAGTAAAAATTCATATAGTGTATACATTTACACCCAGGACGGTTCCCAAATGGACCTCAATATAAGCGCAAGACAATTCTAATTAATGTACAGAAATTACTAAGTGGCTTCATATACATCCGACTCACATAAAAAAGAAAAGGACTCTATCGGCTAAATGAACTGTGACCCGTAAGTGGGTCACTTTTTTCAAAGTGTCCATCTTACGGGTCACAGTTCATACATACCAGCAGAGTCCTTTTTCACATCTACTCTAAATTCAAATTAATCAACGAAAAAAGCTCTCCCGACCAATTAAGGGGATTAATTCACTTGCTGACTTGAACAAACACATAGTTAACCTTCCTAGAAGACAAGTTGTATTCCTAGGGAATTTAGAGGTTTCCAGGCTGTGAATCAGCTACTCCCCATGTTTCTCCGTCAACTTTATAATCGCTGCCTCTCCACTGAAGTATGTAGTCTCCAGAACGCAAACCGTCGCTAAAACCTTGGTCAGTAGATTTCCAAGTCACTGTATCATGAGGAGCGATTACTAATGCTTCAATATATAGTTTGTTTGAACCGCTGTGAGTTAAACTTACTCTTACTGGATGATCAGAGTGATTCTTCATACAAAGTTTAACATGCCCCCATCCTTTAGGAACACTAAAGGCTTCTTTTACAGTTGCGCTTCCGCCCGATCTTTGAGAAATTATGTTGTTTCCACTAGTTTTACTGGGTGAAGCTGAAGCTGCACCTATCGTAGTTGCTATAGATAAAGATAAAATCAAGAACAGAAATATTCTTTTCTTCATCATTTTCCCTCCTATTTTTTGATATGGTCTACCTTTAAGGGACACCGTCTACAATCTGATAGGTTCTTTCACTTCTACTCTAAATTCAAACTACCTACGAAAGAAGTAAGATCCGTTAATCTTGATCGACTCTGGTGTAATCTTCTCCACTACTCCACCGTAATCCACAATATCTATCAAATCCCCACCCAACGACTGTACTACATATACTCTTACTGTCTTTATGCAGCTTGTAAATAGTTCTATATCCGACTTTAACATTTTATATGTATGGTTCATGCTGATCACCTCAGATAGTTATTCTGCCGTATGTGTGGTAATTCCTGCACTAAAGAAAGCCCTACCAACTATAAGGTTGGTAGAGCTTTAGCTTTAAAATCCTCCAATGGTAACATTAGGCTGAATACTATGGTGGTGGTTAAAGGCTTGATCCGGCACAGTAACAATCAACAAAAAGCTAGCCGCAATGATTAGAAGCACCATTTTTTTGAACATTGTTTTCCCACACCCTTTCAATAAGATTGAAATACTCAGCTTTAGTTTCAGGAACCGCATGGGCTTGAAAACGAACAAACAACCCCATACAGTTTATAAAGTAAGTTTCATTATTTATTATATGTGACTTTACCATTGCATTCATCAAGTATTTAAAGCCATCAATGTACTTTCCTCGATGTAAATAATAAAAACCTAACTCGTAACCAAACCACGCGATATAATCCGGTATCACTTGTCGGGTATACATATCATCTGATGATGGTTGTTGTGAAAAAGTCCCAATAAGAGTTTCAAATCGTTTGAGTATATCGTCTACATCTATGCTATATTGGTTTGCGGCAATTATAACATTAAGCAGTTTTGTAATCTTTTCGTTTTCGTTAGTCTCTGATGTCGCTACAATATATTCAACATAATCATGCAGCACATTTATATCTCCAGATAAAAGCTTATATACGTAAGTATTACCTTCTGCCCACTGACTGAACAAGTTTATCCAGTGCTTAGTATCCTCGTCATCCTCTTTAACCCATTCTAAATCCGCATAGGCGTATGTATATTGTAGAGCTTGCTGGTAATCGCCCCGGGCTTCACAAACACTAGCACATAACAGGTCAGCATAAGCAATGTATCCAAATAATGGTCCTCTTGTTTTCTTTTCTGGCGTTCCAACTTTGTGTTTCTCGTTATGGACAAACGAATATTGGATTTCAGCTTTAGCTCTCATTTGCCTTGCCATTTCGTCTACCTTGTCCCATTTACGCAAAGACCTGTACACGTTAGCTAAATCCTTCAATGCATCAAGCTGATCTATTTCATCTAGGCGTTCGACAAAAGCCTCAAAAACGGCTGCTACCCTAACATTTCGGCTTTGATCGTCTCCGATTTGAATGGTGAATATACGGTATTGGCAGACTGCCAAACGTTCAGAATGTTGATATCTCTCCGCTTCAGCCACACCTGCATAGAGCAGTAGTGCAGCCTCATGTCGTCCCTGCGCCAACAATCTTTCTGCAATTTCAAATAGCTTGGGTGAATACAGCAGATTATCCATGATGGCTCCCACCACTCGACGGATTGCATCCAACTTGTCCAACTCCGCACAGCGAAACAAAAAGGGCTCGATTCGCCTCATATTCGGAGGATGGTCGATGATGTAGTTTTCTATAAATAGATCATAAAAGTGACCCTCTGGTAAATCCATAGCCTCAGTGATTAAGTCAAGCTGGTTAACAGACATAGACTTATTCCCCGTCACAATAGCACTTATTATTCCCCTATTCATGCCTGCAAGTTGTCCAAATTGCGCTAAGCTCAAACCCTCTTGTTGTAGGTATCTGTCTAATTCTGCTCGAATCGTAGGTGTATGCTTCATGTCATATCCACCTTTCATACAGAAATTCCAAAACTTTTATATTATTGCATTCTATTGTTGTCCATAATTTAACAGTTGTCAATAACCTTCATTTCTTTTGCATTTTATTAAAGAACTTCGGCATAATCGGTGGCATGAAATGACGTAAAGAACACTCTCCGCAGCCTATACCCATCTAAAAAAATATTAAATATATTCATAAATACCATAAAAAGGTTGACAATATTAGTAGATTCCTTTACGCTGGTTTTGTATTTACAAATTTTTCAAGGAGGTACTTTGTATGAAAGTAAAATTTCTCCCACAAGCTTTTCTAGCTGCATCGTTACTCATCTCTTGGGGAGTCGTCAGTCCAGCAATCTCCCATTGCTGAGAAAGGGGGAAAAATCCCTGACCAAATGTTAGCGGGTACAATCATCCAATATGATGAGAACAATAACATGGTTGTATTGGAAAAAGGAACTACGGTACCTGAACAGCAAAAATCTAATGCTGCTATCGCCCCACTTACTGCTGAACAACAGGTTGAGCTAGAAAAAGAAAAACAACAGGATAAAGAGATCGAAGAAGCAACCAAATCACTGCCGGTATATCATATTGATAACCCTGACCCTCAGCCAGGTTTAAAAGTAATTTATGACGGCGAAGTTTTTATCAAAGATATTATCTTGCCTGAACAAAAAGACAATGCGATTACTAATAATGTTTCACTTCAAGCATTACCACGCGGCACACGCAAATCACCTGGGACTTATACATATGGAGCACATGATAATGAAATTAAAATTCGCGGAACATCTGATGGCTATGTTCGAGGCACAGGGAGAGGAACCAACTTCACAGACACGTATGGGGAAAATTCCAATAGACTCCAAAGAGGTGACTGTGCAACAAAAGGAGCCATTGATAATCCTGAGTTTGGGACAAAAATTCGAGTAAGGAATTATGATAATGATATCGTAGCTAATTTTTATAAAGCTGATAATGGGAGTCTTCCAGATGCAGTCATTGATATTTGGAAAACGGGTGTAGAGGATCTAGGTTTAGAATGGCATTCGTTCGTCTCATTTTCAGCAAGATATTCCTATGATTTTTAATCATTTTTATACCAAAAAAGGATAGGACGCGTGATCCTATCCTTTCCCTTTTTGTTATCATATTCAGTTTGATTCATCACTTATTTCAGAAAGGATGCTTCGTTTTGAGAACAAACAGCTACAAATTCTTTAGATTCTTTATACTTACCCTCCTCGTTCCAGCTTTATTGTCATCCTGCTCTCCCTCTTCTACCCCACCAGCAGAATCATCTGTAACCCAAAAAAGCCAATCGAATGAAAAAGTAGCGTCGGCCAAAAAAGGCCAATATCTATCCATGACTTATACAGAATATGTGAATGGGAAGAACGAAGATCAAGGCATGGTTATGCGAGTTATGACATACGACTTAAACAGTAAAAAATTGACCAAGCTGGCTGATGTTCCGTACACTTCTCAATACCCGCTTTCTGTGGTGTCCTTACCTGATCACAAAATTTATTACTCTGCCGATGTTGGTGATAAGGGAGACCAATTATTTTCGTATGACTTGAATACCAAAAAAACCGAACAACTTACCGATAATTTGTTTGCCATCAATCGTATCGTACCAACTACTCCAGATGGGCCCCTCGTTCTGGTTGCGGTCAAAAAAGGAGAGCGTATACTTAAAACTATTTTCTACAATAAAACAACGCATGCCATGAAATTTATGCATGATGAAAACCAAGATAAAAACCATGATGAACAAACTTGGTCTATAACCTATAATCCAGCCAAAAAAGCAATTTACAGTTCACATTATTCAGCTAAGGAGCAAGATGAACAAAGAGAAATCTCAAACCGAACACAGGACATTATGGTCCCACCGGACAACAAGGTTACAGAAATCAATAGCGTCACTAAGCAAGAGCGTTCTGTTATTACACTGAAAAATGAAGAAGTATCATCAATGTCCAGCAGTAATGATAAGCTGCTCCTTATAACCACTCGTTTCATTAATGGTAGCAATCCAGAGTATAGTCTGATTGAGATTGCAACAGGTAAACGCACCAAAATAAAGTTGCCCTTTTTATCCCGCCAATTTGTTTATATGTCCTCTGACGGCAGGGGTGTCTATTATTTGGGTAGCGCCTCTGAGAAAAATGAGGAGGACGGACGAGGCGTATATTATTATGATTTCACATCGAAAATGCAAACCCCGATCTTTATACAGAAAGAGGGTTTTATCAATAACTTCATGCTGCTGAATAAGTAATCGTTCTGATGGTTGCCATGCCAAAGAGCCGGAAAAGAAGATTCTCTCTCCGGCTTTCTTTATCTGATTCCAATCACTAAACCTATTGCGTAACCTCTCCCACAGTCGCACCTTTGAGCGCTCCTCTCTTACTAGCTTAGCCAGTAGAGCATTTAGTGTTTAATCTGAAACTGTATCCGTATTAGTCTATTCTGTAGTAACAGTCGTTTGATCGGGTGTTGTTAGCGCAGTAATAGGGGCAGGAGCAACTTCTTGCACAAATTCTTAAAATCCAAGATAAGGGCAAAGGAATTACTATTAACTTAATGTGGACAGGATATTCCATCACAAACAACTCTTAATTCCCATCTTTAACAGCCCCCATCGGAGCATAAGATAGGCATAATGAGTAAAGGGAGCTGATATTATCTATAATTCATTCACTTCAATATTTTTCGTTGTACTTGCTATAATAATTCAAATTATAATACGAAAATTGGAGCCTCGGATAAGTAAAAGCACAATGTTGAAAGTGAGAATTGCAATAATAACAACAGTCCTGCTTATCGGAGTCGTGTTGTATATAATTGACCCTCAGTGGTGGATCGTGATTGCTTTTGCAGTATTTTTCTGTATACTGCTTGTTATGCTTTTTGTAAATTTTTTAAAAAGACGTAGAAAATCACATTGATTTATGATTTCCATGCTCAGCGTCTAACAAGGGCCTTCCTTAAATGGAGGGCTTTTATATTTCAACACTAAATCTTTTGGTGTAAATCCCATATGAGCAATAAAAAAAGCCCCACCAGCCGAAGCCAGCAGGGCATTAACTTTTTAGGTTTACACCGTAGTAACTGGAATTTGTGCGGAATCTACTGGTGCAGGAGTAGGGGCTGGTTCAGGTTGAACTGGAGCAACAGACGTTACCTCTGCCGTAGCCTGTGCCAAGAAATCATTAAGCTTTGCAGCAAGCCCCGATACAGCTTCCTTAGCTGCGGCCTGTGCCGCATGCTCGTTTGGCTGCGCTTCAGTAGCCAGTACCGCTTTTGTTTTGGCCTTATACTCCAGATATGCCTTCTCAATCGCGGATTTTAGCTCTACTTTGGATACTACGATACCTTGGCTGGAAAGAGTAAGTGAAGCATACTGCAAAGCCTCCTGAAGCTTACGTTCTCCTCCAGCTTCTTTAAATGCTGTTTGAGCAAAAGCAAAGCCCTCCCCAGCAATTTTATGGATTACTTCCCTCTGTGCCGCCGTGGTACGCGCTTCTAGCCACACGTTAACCTTAGTTTTGAGTTTAATTCAGACCTCCTAAAACAAACGCTGTAAGCACACCCGCAGCGGCTGTGACAATGGTATTAACATAAGGCTGTACAGTTTCGATAATTGTTTGCATGATTACTTTTCCCCTTTCGTTTTCAACGATGCGATTTTATTCTTTGAATCCCAAGACACTACCGCCCCATAAGCATCAGCAATTGGTCTAAGCTGCACATACGCTGTACCCTCAACAAGTTGGACAGTTTGCAGCTTGGCTCCGTTTAAATGCGCTTCCTTACGGGCGTTATCCCAGTGATAGGATAAGCCCAAGGCATTTGCCAAAGACCGCAGCGGTACATAGGTTCTGGAGCCATACAGAAGCGCTTTTCCTGATTCTTTGCCATTGACGCCGAATATGCAAGGTGTAACGGATTCTGTCTCTTGTGCAGGGACGACAGCCCCGAATCGCTTACGCAGCTCGTTCGCCATACCATCATACTCATTCATATCCACGTTCCCTTTTATCCCAGCTACCTTGCCGCTGTCGCTGTATTGCCAAATATCCCAACGTTTCCACGTCACTGTGTCACTTGGGACGCGAGTATCACTGTACCGGGCTATCCATAGTGGGTAACCACCCAATGAGGCGTTAAAATTGGTGGCAAAAGCATTACCCGTGTAAATGATCGGCTTTCGTCCAGTCAGGCGCTCCAACTCCAAAAGAAAGGCTAATGCTACTGCACTGATAAGTGTCTTAGAGAGCTTGCCGGGATTGTTTTCATAATCCATTACCGCAGGAAGCTCCAGCACTTTGGCACCTCCAACCTGATCCAACACATCAGCAAAATGCCGCGCTTCCGCTTTCGCTGCGTCAACACTGGTGGCATCTAAAAAATGATAGGCGCCCAACAACAAGCCTGCTGCCCTGGCCCTTTTTACATTTGCAATGAATGTCCGATCAACATAACGTTGTCCCTGACTTGCTTTAACGAAGGCTAATGAAATACCATCTGCCTTGACTGCCTTCCAATTAATCTTTCCTTGATAACGGGATACGTCAATTCCTTGAGCATTACGGCTGTTTCGTTGTTGCATCCTCTTTCTCTCCTTCCTGATTACCACTTTTACTTTTCAAAACTTCTACCGCCTGTCGGATCACTGGTGGGATAGGTGCGCCGAGCCTACCGCTATTCTCCAAAATTGACAGCAGTTCATTTGCCATATAAAAATAGGCGACCGCATCCCTGAATAGGTGCGAATCGCCTAATACTCCATCTATTAGATGGGATACTGCTACCATTGCAAAAATAAATACCTTTCGAGCGATACCAATAAGACCAATCTTGCTTTTTAACCCTGGCCCAGTACCCTTCTTTCCTTCTGCGCCAGCGGCAAATAATCCGGTCACATAATCAATAATGACCAGAGCAAGTAACACCCCCAATACTCCCGACCACCCACCGTAAAAATACGTTATAGCGCTGCTTCCTAAAGCAGTACTGAACTTAAAAACCTCCCACTTATCCACCTTGCTTCCCCCGTCTCTCCGTTCAGGAAACTTTTCCTGAACTATCATCGTCTACTTTGTGTTCCTTTTCTTCCTGGGCCTGTATCTCTGCTAATGCATTTCCTACTGCTATATCCAACCCCTCAAGTATTTCTTTACGTTTATGTGGCTGTGAAGCAATTACAGCAGAAATGATCTCAGTTAAATCCTCAACAGGTCTGGTTAGATCCAGTTGTATGTCCAATGTGAATTTTATCTTTGCCATGGGTTTCGTCACCCCCACAAGACGCAAAATAAGCCCCTGATTTATCAGAGGCTATCATACTTATATCTTAAATTGGTTTTATTACTATAACGGTGCGGATTTTAAACAGAAATATTGCTCAGCAAAAATAAGGTTGTAGAGTGACTATACATCTTTAAGCTAACAGGAAGTAAAGTTCCAATTATGGTAATATGGAGGATGACCAAATCTTCTGTTTGAGTTAGGAGCGAGTTACCTATGGATCTACTCATAATTATTTTAGTGATCGGTTTTATAACCATAGTAAGTTATCTCAGGGCAATTCATATTTCTCTTCAACGAATTATAGAATATAAAGGTAAAGAAAATGACTAGCTATTTTCAAATATGCCCAGTTTCAATATTTTGTAATATATTGGCTTATAGCTACATTATAACTATTCGACTGTCTTAACTTAGGAGGTTCTAAAGAATGCCTTATCCAATGGTCCATTTTGCCATAGCTTTAGAACTTTGCTCGCGTACTCCATCTTCTAGTTTCTTAATTGGGAGTATTGCTCCAGATGCTGTCCATGTAAGGGGAGATGTGACAAGAAGCGAAAAGGGTATTACACATTTTGTTTGTGAAGATAGATTCCCTAGTAGTGAGGTACTTAAGGAAAGATGCCAGTATTATTTAAACCTTAATGTTGAGACTAACTGGACAGATTACATACTAGGGTATTTTGCCCATATCTATGCGGACATAAGATGGACGGAAACAGTCTATTCGAATTTTGAACGTGAGTATCAAGGAGAAAAAGATGAAATAAGAAAAATCTATAATATGGAAGCAAACCAAGTAGAATTTAATTTAATCAAAAGAGAAGAATGGGGAATCGAGTCTCTATAAGTAAGACTTGTTTAAGCTATCGGGACACAGCAGTTTAATATCACACATCGTTGAGCAGGCACATAAGTCTGCTCTTTGGGTATTAGACACTAATTTGATTATTTTTAAAATGGAGTTGTTTATCATTTTAAAGCATTATAAGATGGTTTCAGACATCGATGTACTTTAAAAAGAAAGAGAAGAAAATATGAAGGCTGAAATTGAAAAAATACCGTCTTGTAGAATTGCATACATGAGACAGATTGGTCCGTATGGAATTGCAAATTCACAACTAATGGAGAAATTTAAATACTGGGTTGAATCGAATAAATTATTTAATAATAAGTCTATTATCCTCGGCATTGCCCAAGATAATCCTGCATTTGTGAAGCCGGAAAATTGTCGCTACGATGCATGTTTGGTTATTCCTGATGGTTACTGTGTTAATACTGATGAAGTAAGTCTAAGCAACATTAGCGGAGGAAGATATGCTGTTTTTAAGATAAATCATACAGCAGAAGCTATTCAAAAGGCTTGGGGTGAAATATTTCTAGAGTTGGAAAACCAAAAGTTCAGATTAGATGAAACCAAACCTATCTTGGAGCGCTATACAATTGAACTTATTAATAATCATCGTTGCGAAATTTGCGTTCCGATTCAATAAACGTGTTAAGATACCTATTATTAAAGGTAGTCTAATACTAATCCCTCTCATAAAAGTAAAAGCCCTCTGTTTAAGAGGGCTTTTTGTCACGGTGACGCTTTTTTCAATGCGCTCAATAAGTTTTTGATCGTCGCCTGCCGCACCTATTCTTCTATCGATGTCAGTCAATGACTTTTCATATTTTTTAATATTATTATTAAGTATTTCGATCAATTCCTCCACAGTCCCAATGTGCTTTACAATTAGTTCCTTGGACCAATTGGCATATGGGTTATCCTTCAAAGCCATTGCTTGTAGCTGCTCTTCAAAAACCACATTTGAAGAAGGGGTTCTTGTTGCAATTTCAATGGTTTTCCCCTTCATCGCTAGGTTCGCCCCCAAAGATTCTGAAATCGGGCGCAAAGGTACATACGCTGTACCATCGACGGCAATAGCGTTTTCAAACATTGTTGTTCCATTTACGCTCACATTGTATTCCCCTAAAACCCTCTTTCCAACTAGTGAAAATTTTTTGATAATAGATCAAATGTAGCGTTCACAATTACATCATCGTACATATCACCTCTTAGTGAAGCAACATCGTTTCTCAACTCTCTGATTGTTTCCCCGAGATTTTCAATAAAATCTTCAACTCCCAGCTTAAGCCCACTTACAGTAGCTTCAGTAAAATTAACCTCATTTTGAAAATAAACCATATCATCCGTAGATTTAATATATCCCCCACCCATATTATCTACATGAAATGAATTCAAGTCCCCAAAAATACGCCTGTCCTCTTTTGCTGTACAGAATAAGGCACCTGTAATAATACCGCCCTCTATCTCATTACCAATTAACTTACTGGCTCTAATAATCATCTTGGGCCCGTATCGCTGCTAATGCATTTCCTATCCTATATCCAAACCTTTAAGTATTTCTTTCCGGCGTGCTGGTTGCGAAGCAATGATAGCAGAAGATAGTTGAATAACAGTAATCAATCTAAGGAGCATGTCGACCTGCGCAAGGCTTCATCCTAAATGAAACTAACGCAGGTTGTAGTTAAATTACTATTGTGATAAACTGGATGTAATTTGATGATGGGAGTTGAACGGATACATGTAGAACTTTCTTGCTTCGAGATCATGAAAAGAACAGACTCAGCGATTGGCTAGGGTCGTTTTATTTCGTCTCTGCAAGAAAGGTCTGCGTTTCGTTTGCGCTCCCTCTCCGGACAGTCATATGGCCCCCTTGTAATGGGGTCTTATTTTCTCGTATGGATTAGAGCCGCAAGAAAGCACCTTTCTTGCGGCTCTTTTTTATTTCCAAACGAAAGGATGATTGCCATGCCCGCCATTCAGGTAACCAATCTTACTTTTGCCTATCCAGGCAGCTATGACCCTATATTCGAAAATGTTCATTTTCAAATTGATACAGACTGGAAGTTGGGCTTTACAGGACGAAACGGTCGGGGTAAAACGACGTTCTTAAACCTGCTGCAGGGGAAGTACGAATACAGCGGTACGATCTCCACACCAGTCGCCTTTGATTATTTTCCGTTTCCCGTCGAACATCCGGAGTATTTGACTTTAGATGTCGTCGAAGAGATCGTGCCAAGCTATGAGAACTGGAAGCTGATGCGTGAACTGAACCTGCTTAAGGTTTCAGAAGACGTGTTGTACCGACCATTCGAATCGCTGTCCCAAGGAGAACAGACGAAGGTATTGCTGGCTGTGCTATTCATCCAAGACAATCGATTTCTGCTCATTGACGAGCCGACCAATCATCTCGATTTGCACGCACGCAAGCTTGTCGCCGATTATCTGAATACGAAGCGTGGTTTTATTCTTGTTTCACACGACCGTGCTTTTCTCGACCGCTGCGTGGATCATATTCTGTCGATCAACAAAACGAATATTGAAATCCAAAAAGGCAACTTCTCCAGCTGGTGGACGAACAAAACTCGCCAGGATACATTCGAAATAGCACAAAACGAAAAGCTGTACAAAGACATACAGCGTTTATCAGCTTCCGCTAAACGTACTAGTAGCTGGTCTTTCGAGACCGAAAAATCGAAAAACGGCACACGAAATTCCGGTTCCAAACTTGACAAGGGGTACGTCGGACATAAGGCAGCCAAAATGATGAAACGCTCAAAATCCATCGAACAGCGGCAACACACTGCTTTAGAGGAAAAATCGAAACTGCTCCGAAATATCGAACAGTCAGAAAGCCTTGCGATCTCTCAGCTCGTGTATCCCAAATCGGAATTGGCGATACTGGATCATGTTACGATTTACTACGGGGAAAGAGCAGTATGCAAGAACGTTAGTCTGACGATTGAACCAGGGGATCGGATTGCAATCTCAGGTCCAAATGGTTCAGGTAAGTCTAGCTTGCTTCACCTGCTCAACGCTGAGGAGCTATACTATACAGGTACGTTTCAACGGGATCCGCAGCTTCGCGTTTCCTATGTATCCCAGAATACTTCTCATTTGCGAGGTACGCTTTCCGATTATGCAGCAGAGCACAAAATTGACGAAAGCTTATTTAAAGCCGTGTTGCGTAAGCTAGATTTCGCCCGCATCCAGTTTGAGAAGGATATATCGGCGTTTAGCGGCGGGCAGAAGAAGAAAGTTCTGATCGCGAGAAGCCTATGTGAGGAGGCTCATCTGCATATTTGGGACGAACCGCTCAACTTTGTCGACGTGATTTCCCGGATGCAAATTGAGGATCTGCTGCTTGAATACACGCCCACCATTGTATTCGTAGAGCATGATCGGGAATTTCATGACCGGGTCGCCACGAAAACGATTGAACTCGGTGGGGATTAGAATTTTACAAATTGAATTGGGTTAAGACATGATTTCAACGATAGAATGCTTTGTTCAACAACTTTTATGAAAAGGAAAAAGATTGAACTAAAGGCACACGATAGTTCAATCGAACATCGGCAGTCTAGGATTTTATTTTTTCGTCCATGGCTGCCGATGTTTTTATTGAAGACAGTTTAATAGTTATCTCACTAAGACTAAGAAGCTTATATTATTTTACAGTGGGTTTTGCTTCTTCTACTCTACTCTCACTGCCAATTCTATAAGATCGTTAAAACGTCCACTTTTCGCTTTTATTATATTAGTTTGACAGTTTGGTTGGGTTAATCTCTTGTGGGAAAGTATCTTCAAAGCAATCCTTTTTCTCATATAAATTGTACCAAGCCTCAGCAATAAGGTCTGGATCTCCAGCCGTACCTGCTTGTATGACAGTGCCAATTGAAAGATGACCTACATATATGCCTTTTTCTTTCAACTCAGAATGCAAATTTGTAGCATAATTACGAACACCACTCATTACCATACCCACATTTCCAACAGAAGGGTAGGAAACCATGGCAGATATTCCTGTGGTCAATAGAATTGCACCCGAAGCATTATTTATCATATCTGGTATTACTTCATTCACAGAAAAAACGACAGGGAGTAAGTAACCTTTTACCTGTTCTAACACATCTTCTGGTGTTGTTTTTAACACATGCTTGAAATGCGTTGGTCCTGCATAGGGGCTGAATTCCAAAACATCAATATGACCAAAGTCTTGTTTGATAGCATCTAATGCTTGTTTTAGTGCAGTCAAATCCCTGACATCCGCTACATAAGATTTCGCTTCAATGTTTAAATTGTTTAATTCACTCACGATAATGGCCAATTTCTTAGGATTACGCGAAATGACAGCAACCCTAAATCCCTTCTCCCCAAACTTTTTTGCAAGGGACAATCCTAATCCAGGTCCTGCACCAATAATTGCAATAGTCTTCATTTTATACAAACTCCTTTTTTTGTGGTATACATATATCAACACGTGTTGTTTTAACATCTTAAATTCAATCCACGAAACGAACAACCAACAATATAGTTACCAATGTTGCTATAGCAACAACATTAAAGAATTATTGGGTTAGGAGTGAAGCAATTGGGAACAAAAGTAAGGAATTTACGAACAACTTATACTAAAGAATCTTTAGTTAACGCTTTTTTTAGTTTAGCAAATAAGAAGGATTTCGAAAAAATAACAGTTGCAGATTTAACAGAGAAAGCGCAAGTAAATCGAGCTACTTTTTACGCACATTTTAACGATAAGTACGACTTATTGGATTACATTATGGGAAATTCCGCTTCAAATGCTATTGCAAAACGGACAACTGGATCAATAAAATTTGATCAAGAAAGTATAAGCCAACTTGTTTTAGCTGTTTGTGATTTTTACCAGCAACCGAGATTACAATGTCGCCAAAGTAATATAAGTTTGGTAATCCCCCAATTGAAAGAAAAAATATTGAGTGAGTTGAATTTATCTCTGCTTAAGAGTGTAGAAAACTTATATACAGATATGGAGAAAGATTTATTCGTATCTATTTATGCGAACGTAATCCATGAGGCTGGTTATTTATGGGCTTCCGGAAAAGTAAAATTAAACAAGGAAGAAATAGCTAAGAAAATTTCGTTATTTGTATTAGGTGGGCAGAACTCTCTTTAATGCTGCTTTTGCTCACTTTCTAGATATTGCTCATCCCCCTCCCAACAGATAAGAAACAATAAAAAAACACAAGCAATTGCGCTTGTTTTTTGATACAGCCTATATCAGATCACTCTCAAAGAGACAAGACCCTGAAACTGTACCACGTAAGGCTTCAAGCTCATCCAGAGCTTTCTTTAAATCACCGTCCATCGCTCATATCCTATTTTCATTAAGCACATTCCCCTCTGTACAATTCATGATTACTTTAGAATAATCCGCAAAAACGTTGCGCTTGCCATGCAGGTCCAGTCGCGAAACAGCCCCGGCAATTTCCGTAACTCACCGTGTGGAAAACGACACCCCCATTGAAAAGGATGCCTCAACACTATGAATAAAGTAACAAATTTCAGGATAAAAATCATAGTTCCTAATGTCAGAAGAAGCCAAAGTATTAGACTGACCTTAGAAATTGAAACAGCGACAACTAAGACGAGGAAATAGGGTCCTTGACTGTCGCTATTTCATTGAACTAACGTATCCCGTTAGTTCAATGGATTAATATACAACTAAAATCCAAACTCTGTTACTCTTTCAAGCCACTCACGCATAAGTGACTCAAATAATAGAGTCTGTTCAATCTGAAGATTATGGCCTGCTCGATCTAGAACGGCAAAGGTTGCTCTAGGATAATTGTCTAAAATTCTAAAAGCATCTATGTAACCAACAACTGCATCTTGTCGCCCAAGAGTAAATACTGTTGGTTTATCGAAAACTAATTCATCTATATTGGTGGAAAATCCATAGTTTCTTTGAATCTTGTTAAGAAAATCAAAGTCAGCGATCTTACAACCTGACACGATCTCTTCTGAATACCTTTTCCAATTATATTCATTGAGAACGACTTGATTTGCGCTAAAATCGCTTATTTGCTCTTCACTTAAGGTGTCCATAAACTCGCGATCACAATGAACAACAAAATGCTCGGGAAGTATTCTTCTTTTGTGTTCAGGAATAATTAATGGACAAATCAGTGCAGCCCCACCAATACGATCTTTATGTCTATTAATTATTCCTCTTGTAATATATCCACCGTATGATTCGCCTGCTATGAGATAATCTTGGTTTGGGACAAGAGTTTCAATAAAATTTATAACTGTTTCTAGCATATCATCTGAATTACATATTTGATCGTAATCCTTTGTTTGTCCCATTCCAGGCAGGTCAAGATAGATACGACGCCAATTGGAATTATCTTCAAATATCGGTTCCATGCACCCGCTCATTAACCGATGGTCTGGTGTAAAACCATGGATCATTATAATTGGTTTGCCTTTACCAATTTCCTCGTAATATATATTGGCATTCTTGACTTTACAATATGGCATACAGACTCCTCCAAAATTGAGTTATTATTATAATATTCTTACACTAAAGAAGAATCTACATGTTTTATCAAGCAGACCAGACTCCTTTCCGTTTCGTTTTGATTATATACGCATATATAATATATGTAAAGAACACTTGTTCCCTATTCTTATTTTCGGAGTTAAACTAACCTGCCCGTTACTTCAATGAAAAAAAGCAGCCCCTCATGAACTGCCCTACTGCTAATCACTTCAACAATAGGATGAGTTCATTCAAGGGCTCCCCCATTTACCAAGTAATCCAACCGCTCGTTCGTTTGTAACTGTGTAGGATCTCGTATTCCTCACTACGCATCAGTCGTTTCATTTTTGTTCTATACAGCCGATAATCATCTTTTCTTGCTACTTTACATTCTTTGTTGTAATGAACACTCTTGATTCCTTTACGGAAATCCTTAAGCTTCTCTTTTCTTGGATCTTTGGGCTTATTATTGATCTCCAGACTACGCTGTTTCTCATCTTCCCAGGATTGAATCTCTTCCCGTGTAAACATCTTCATCCCCGTTGTGCCGGGTTAGATTTTGGCATTTGAAGCCATGACCTTAGACACAACTAATAGAAGAAAATCTTCGGATTGAACATTAAATCACCTCTGAATTTATTCGCCCTTATTTTAACATATTTATAACTATCCTTCCCGTATTACGCCTTCAATCAGTGTTTAGACAATCATTTTACATATTTGAAATTTGCAACTTTCCCCTCTAAACCTTCCTCATCCTGGTCCCTTCCTCTTCCACCATGAGCTCCCTTCTAAAGGAAGTCTTTATGCATAGGTATACTCCGGTCCCAATCGTTCTATAACTCGATCTAACTGTCTGGTTAGATAAGGCGAAACGTCACCAATGCCAGACACTGCTTCTAACAAGGGAAAGGATTGCCCACCCCACGGGCCTTGTGGATCAAAGACTTGTCTACCGATTCGCAAGCCTTCTGTTTCCCTGAAGATGTTCAATCGTTCCAATCCTTCAATAAGCAGCCCGACCGGCAGCGTTTTGTTCCTACGTCGGGACCATTCTGCCAAGAAGGACATGCCACGTAATATATCATATTCAAAAAACCTCGGAAAACAAGGCTTCAGCCATTCCATATCGATGACGCTTTTATTTTGTTTAGAACATACAAGACGATGCTCAATTAAATAACGTGCGCCTTCATCTAAGAAAACGGCTTCCTGTTCAGTAAATTCACGGTCAGTATGCCATAAGATAGCTTCAAGCGGAGGAAGTGTTGAAACAATAGAGCTCTTTTTTGAATGAATATAAGCTTCAGGGTCGCAGTTCAGCCCGCCATCAGGTAACTGATGCTTTAAGAGCCATTCACGAATCCAAGGCAGTTCCTTGTCCAAATCACAGCCATACGCCATTAGAGTCATATAGTATACGGCAAGTTCACAATGGCAGCAATCCATCTGCATCTTATCGCTTTCACTTGTTGGATGGTCATCGGGGGATATGATGAAGGTCGGCCAAACCTGAGTTTCGAGTAAATATTTTGCTCCAGTAATAGCAGACTCGGGAATTAGTTTCACCTCTCCCATTTCATAAAGAGCAGCCATATGCCACCAAGCTCCATCCCATTTTCGACGGCTGCACTCGCCGTGAGTCATCCCCAAATGCTGAGTAGATTCAAGGAACTGTATAGATTCTTCGATTGCTAAACGAATATTTTTATTTGTTTGCATCTGGGTATCTCCTTTTTGATTACCTCTACTTCACGCTTCAGTTAAGCAACGCCTCACCTCGTATACCTTTCCACTCTTAAAAAATTCGATATGTTATTTAACTATCCTGCCCATTAGCTAAATAGAGCATCGTCAGAATATTACTTTATTTTTCAGTCTAGAACTTTATTTTCCTCTGACACCTATAATAAAGACCGCAAAGGCTTAGCCCTTTGCTTCTGGCATTCTAAGTCCAATTTCTCCTTCTTGGTTTCGCCCCCGACCATAGTCGATCATCACAAAATCCAATGTTCGGTTGACAGACTTTTTGCTAAATTTTCTATGACCTTGCGTCTTTTGTCAGCGAATGTTGTGGCTGATATACCATGAATACCTTTTTTATACTCTGCTCATATACTGTTGAGCTTTTAGATACAAAAGCTTTGCAGCAAGCCTTTCATGCGCATCTCTAATGTTAGAGATTGCAAAACGGATATTGTTTGTAATGAGGAGATAGAACTTGTAATGACCTGTTACTCTTTAGAGCTATCCACATCCAGAATGCCACCCAAGGGTGAGCCATCATCCAATCAGCTTATGGTCATGAGCGGCCACGCTCCACGAAATCGCTTATACTCTTCTGTTCTTTTAGGCTGTAATAGCTGAGCTCATGTTCAGGTTGCACACACTTTGACCTTTTATTGTCGTGATAACCGTAGACATTCAACAGACTTCTTGAGCCTGGCTATCTCGTTATCCTTTTGTTGCATAAGGGTTTCAACGGCGATTAAATCATCGTTCTAGCCCTTAGCCACTTGTTGAAATCTCTATACCCCATTTATATATCTGGCTGCTGTGGTGGGTCTGGATCAATCCTTCCACTACAGAATGGTTGTTGCTCCACATCTCATTTATATGTTTTTCCACACTCATCCGCCGTCTCGGCTCCATCCACTCTTTGCAGCATCAAAAGGCATTTTACAGTCATATACAATTAAAAATCCCTTTCCGCATTACTGTAAGTACACTGTTCGAATGCGTACACGCCTCTTCTTTCATCCGTAGGAGTATTTTTAAAATCGAAATCAACATTTTCAATGAGGAAGAAACCTCTACATCTGGCATCATTACAACGATGCTTCGACAGACATTGTATAAGGCTGTTTTCTCTTTCTTTATTCCCTATGAGCTAAAATATGATATATCCTTACTGCCCTCAACAATGAATATGTTCTGCATAAAATATCAAAAAGGAGATGAGAACATGACTAGATTGTTAGATGCTCGAACATCTCAAAACGCAAGTTACGGTAATACGATCTCAATTCCCTTGCCAGCCAATACTGCTGGTGCCATCGCGGAGCTTGGTTTAGATGTAACGGAATGCCCTTTACTCTGTGAGTGTCTCCGAAACAAACCCAAACGCTGTACAAGTCGTCACCATCAATGCTTCTGATTACAATATCCCTCTACCACCATCAAATGAATTGGTATATACCTTATATATGTTTTGCACAGCAGATGCTACCCGAATAGGAATAGAAAGTTTTAATGCTGTTGCCTACTCGGATTAAAATTCACCGTAACATGGAGAACAAAGCCCTCTTATTTTTGTTTCATCTGCTCTTGGAGACAATAATTTCTATCTGTCGTTCATTTTTTGGTATAATTTACTTAAAGGGGGTGATCAAATGGGAATTATGCTTATTCTTATTGCTATTATTTTTTTCGCGCTTGGTATTTTAAGTAAACGGAAACCCACTTGGGGATGGCGTGCAAACGAAGCCTGGAAAATCAAAGGTGACTCAGAACCAAGCGACGCTTACATTGATGACATGAAATTTAGGGGCTCTGTATCTATTCTCTTTGGGTTCTTCTTCTTAGCATGTGGACTTTTGGTTATCTTCCTGTAAGCGCACTTCCTTAAACTTCAAAGCTCGACCAGCGAATGTAGTAGCAGTTCCATAACTAGCTTCATAGATTTCATACTTTTCTTTTTTTGTTTCTAAACACTTCTTCGCGCCCTGCTGGCGTTTGTATTCTTCCCAGTCTACTTCATGAAACCAAAAGTATTTTCCGTAGCTATCCCTATAGGTCTCTATAAAGAATTGAAGAAGTTCCTTCATTGATTTGTATGTATCTGCTCATGGCATGGATCGAACATGCCAAGGCATTTATCTTTACACCGTGTCCGCTTCTAACTATTTAAAACCTAATTCAATAATTTTTTGTGGGGAAATTGTGGGGAGTACTGCGTAGTCCAAGAAAATGAAGCATTATCCTCAAACAAAAAATCCCTCAACGCTTAGAGCGCCAAGGGATTCCACATTTTAGTAAAGCGTCAGATATTGATCACGTTCCCATTGATGTACTTGGGTGCGATTTATGTACGAATTTATCACTTCATCTTTTCCTTTATTAGGATAGCGATTTATAGAACATTTCATCAGAAACGTTGTTCACAATCTATCATAACTTTTCATGAATTGGGGGACGTTTGGGGGACACTTAGGGGGACGATTTTAAGACCAATGTAGGGCAGAAGGGAATGAACCATTCTACCCCGTTTTACATACTACTTTACGAAAGTGAATTCATGAATCCATGAAGGAGCTTCTACTATTACAACGACCGGCAGAGTAGTCCCAAATACCTGAAGCATAGATAAGGTATAAATTTCAGCATTCTCTTTTTTAATGTCCCATTTAATCTTTAATCTGTGTATTTGCATTGATGCACGTCCTTTGTCGTATTTACTAGAGTGCCTCTCAGTGATATAATTTGCAACGAATAGATGTCTACTGGAGGATCTCTGATTGAAAATCTCCCGTGGGAGATGCCGACTTAAGGAGCTACTCGAAGAACGTCGTATAAAACAAATCGACCTTGCTAGACGCACCGGCTACAGCAGACATTTGATTTCTAATTGGGCCAACAATCAGGATAAAATGTCTGCTGATGTTATGATTAACATAGCTTATGCCCTCGATTGTAAAATGGAAGACTTATACGAACTGATCTTTGAGTGAGCCTGTTGGCTCTCCCTCGGATAAAAGTATGGTTGAACCATACTTTTTACAGACAACTGTACTCCCCTCCCTTTTTTATTTTCCAAGTCAATTATGTCTATAATCGAACATATCTATTTTTGACATAACTATACTACTATTAAATCCCAAAATTAGGGGCTTGGCAACAAAAATTCGGGCGCTGAATGTCTCTTAATATTCGACATTATAAGACACTTATTTTCGACAAAAAAAGAGTCGCTATTTTGTAGCAACTCCAGTGAAGATTATTTTCGAATTAATAAAACCCATTTCTTCAACAACCTCATCAAATCGATGGTAAGCAATTGGACACCTTTTCGATGTTTTTGTTACTTCATCTTCAAAGTAAGCATCTTTAAAGATACCATTAACAATCTTTACTTTTTCTACATTAAGAGTGTTGCTTCTATCCACATTTAAAAAACGATATCCGTTACTATTCAAAAAATTCTCCCAATGTCTCAAGGTTCCTACCATATAGTATGTTTTATCAAATGTATGAACCAGTATCTGGTCTCGCTTTCTCCCCTTAGAGATGAAAAGGACTTTGTCTACTAAAACATTTTCTCCTCTTTCTATACCTCCAGGATCTGCCGATACGGTTAAACTTAGCATTTAACATTCCCCGCTTACTTTAACAATTCTTTCGGTGGTTCGGGACTGTGAATCCATGACAGACTTGCCGTGCTCACTGATGCAACTGCAAGTGTTGTCAACATTGCAGCAATATTGTAATACATACTAGCCTTCACCTTACTCGGTTTGGTTTTCTTCATTTTTCACACCTCCTTCTATTAGTGTTAAACTTTGAACAAAAAAACTGGCAGCTACCACTGGAAAAGCCAACCACAGATTTAGAGCAACAATTGCAACTCCCATAAACTTTAGCAACGGATAGTGCTTCTTTGATATACGCGTCTTCCCCTCCACCCTCGATGGCGCGTAAATCAAGATAAGCACAATACTTATTATCGACGTAATAACGATCCAATTGTAATTAAAATTTGCGAAAGATAAAGCAGTAAGTAGAACTGTAGATACAACAATACACACTATATTGCTCTTTAAATGTATTCCTCCTACAATTTGGCGCAACATTGAAAAAGATATCATAGCTAGCAAAGCTTCCTGCATTCTGTCCGTAAAAAATGAGATACCTATAGTCAGTAAAATAATTGAGACTGTATTGATCGCAACGGATATCCCGTGTTTTAGAACATCTATAGATGAAGGATGATCAGGGACAACTGTTTTGATGTGAGTCGCAATATTAAGAGCGATGGTGTCAAGGCTTTTTATAGTAATCACGCTCCGTTTTTAATGCATAATATAAAAACATGGCAGATGCTAAGGCAATAAATAGAATACTCAAAAAGAAATTATTGACGTAAAACATAAATGCACAAGCTGCCAATACTCCTATTATTAAGATAATAACGAGTACATACTCCCACTTAAAACGTAGATTTTCATAATCTGCCGTAAAGCCTATTTTAAATTTATACAGGAACCACGAAATAGCTAACACCCATGCACTAGTTACCGCTTGCGCTAACGATCCTTCTGCTGAGGTCTGCATTTCTGTTGTCAAGGTACCAAAAAGCATTAATATAACCGCCGCTTGGAATAATGTGTACAAAAATGTTCCTGTAATGGATATGATGGCTGCCCAAATAATCGGCATCCTAACAACAGTGGTTATTAATAACGTGAACAATATAATGTTTATGGTTGGAGCAAAGAAAGATAAAGATGTCTCTTCTCTCAAGATAAAGCTCTGCAAATTCATTATCAATCCAATAAACAATGCAGGCCATATATAGTCTAAGGCTCTAACTCTAAAAATAGTTAACATTAAAACAAACGCCGCAAATGTTTCTACAGTCGAGAAAAGCAAGAACCGTACAGGCTCCCACATAACACATAACCCCTTCTCATAATTGGTAACAAATATGCTTTAATTCTATATTTGTTACTTGTTAGAGGCAATCCAATTACCATGTTAAATGGAAGTATTTATGTATTATGTGAGGTAATTATTTTCAGCCTGCCGATATAATATCCTCTAGCCTAATCCAACTAAAGTCATCTTCCCCACGAAACAGTTTTACTTCGCGTCTAGCGGTGTTAATTGACGTTACTACACCAGTCATGTCCGTATCGTCAAACGGGCTAAATACCGTCACGCTGACAGGCTGACGTGAGTTGTAGGAATCTATTAGAGCCTGCTCAATTAACTGTACCTCTTGGTCGTCCAACTCCGGTTTACCGCGCCGCTGGCGATCCTTCATAAGCTTCAGGTATGCTTCCTTGTGTTCCGGTATGATAATGCGTGAACTTTCCCATAAGCCGTTCTCTTCGAGTTTTTTAGACATTTATGTAGCCTCCTGATGTATTATGTAAAAATTATATAGCGAACGCCTGTTCCTTACAAGGGATATCATTTCCAGTGTATAAAAAATAAGCCTCAGATTATCCGAGACTTAATATTCCGTAAAATATCTATTCGCATCACCCGCGACATAGGTCTGATCTGTCCACGCTCCCAACCCTCTAGAATTACGATATCTCTCAAAGAGGATTTATCATCCCACAGAATATAATTATCCTTCTCAAGGACCAGCAGTCCGGCACGTATGTCCTCTGTACGCCTTCCTGTCTTGATCTCCAATTCCTGCATTTTAGGCATACGCCGCTGTTGTGCAGAAAAATTATAAAGTATCCTTAATAACTTACGTTCGATGTCTTGTAACATGCTGATCACCTCTGCAACTATTATATGCAAACACAAGTTCGTAATTCAAGGCAAAAAAAGAGCACGAAGGGTCATCCCTCATGCTCTATAATTCATATAGTCAACAAAGGCAATCCCATTGCCTGAATAAAATGGATATGCTAACATAAGAATAGAAAAAGGGATCGGCCACAACCGATCCCGACTGCACGACTAACCGCTATAAGAGCGGTCGGCAGTGTTTTGGTTCAACGAAATAGACCGTTTACCTTTCCACGGGGCGGTCTATTTCTTTTTGTTTTGGTTCAACGCAATAACAATCGTAACGATTAATCCGATCAGCGCTACTAATAGCGTACCGAACATCATCATTAATGTCAGAGCATCCTTAACCTCCACAGGCATCACCTCCTTTACAGGAGACTAGCCGACCGCCCTTTATAGCCGTTTTGTCGCACAATCCAGATTATACCACAAGTCCTCATGTCGAGGGCTTGTTTTTATTTAAAAGAGCAGTGAGGCCTTATCCCTCCTGCTCTTTTGCTTGTGCAGTCATCCTATTTACCAACACGCTTACTGTACATTTCTCTTGCTCTGCCTTCTCTTGGAGCCATTCCAACAATTCCGGCTCAAAATAGATAGCCTCTCTAATCTTCTTATCTTTTTTCGGTGGTCTTCCAGCCATAAAATCACACTCCTGTTATGCGAATTTTAAAGCATTTAAAATATTTTTGCAACACTCAATAAAACTATTTACAAAGCATTTTAAATGCTGTAAAATAGAATGTGTAAGGAGGTGAACAAAGCATATGAAAGATTGGGTAAACCTTATTACGGCAATCATCCAACTAGCTACAGCATTGGCTGTACTCCATGTACACAACGCCAGCCGTAAGAAGACAAAAAAAAGGAACCAAACGACGCGGTGGGCGCAGACGTTAAGGATTCCTTTAGAGGTGGCGGCTAGTATAGCGCTATCTCCACCCAATCATAACATAACGGTTTGACATATACAATTGGCGACGGCCTTACGCTGGAGGTAGTGAAAATGTTCAAAAAGTACAGAGCAACAAAGGAAAATGTAATTTTGTTGGAAAGCGCCATGATGGAGTTGGGCTATCCCATTGAAAAGATAAGCGCCGCAAAAGATTACAAGGAATTTAAGTATAGTAACTGGCACATCATGTTTCACAACACGGTTAATTCAAAAATGCAAGAACTGGAGGCTGCTCACAATTAATCATCAAGGGGCTTCGGCCCCTCTATACAAGAAGGTGCGAGGACTGATTTCTGAATACTTTAGATGTGGTAAAATTAGATGATAACTTTAAAAGGAGAGTACTATAGATGGGATACAATATTGGGATTGGCGAAGCGATATTACATGTAGATAAGAATGACGGACAAATAACTGTCGAAATTGAACGTGTGGAGGTTGCTGAAGCACCAGTGTGGGAACTTCCAGAAAATGATCCGTTTCCCGACTTAGTTGGGAAAGGCAATTTCACGTATCCAAGCAATTCGGGGCTTGCGAGGTTCGCGAATGCGACTGGTCTGAAAGATGTTCTTTTCAACTTCGACAGCACGGCCACAACTTTAATTAAAGAAGATGACCTGGAGATAATCCGGCGAGCGAAGGAACAATGGATTACGGATCACCCTAAAAGTATTGCGGGATGGCGCGAGAACGAGGACGATATTTTGGCCAAGTTGACTTGGTATGAATTTTGGTTTGAATGGGCTCTAAATAACTGTAAGACTCCTGCAATTCAATGTAGTTAGTATCCGTCTGAGATATATTCCAATCCAATTTTCTAAAAGGAGGTAACCGTATGGCAACGTTGAGCATGGTGGTCAGTGTAGCTGCGGTCCTCGTATCGGTATACGTGACTGTAAAGGTGTTGAGGGACAAAGCATGAGTAATGATACATTTGATGACCTGCTTAAGTCCATATTTGATTAACATCGCAAACATGGTCTAATGGCCATAAACCTGTACACTGTGCTGGATTGAAGATGCCACGGGGCTGGGGATGGCTCAGAAACCCAAGTAAAGCGGCTTACAATAAGGTGTATAATCGCAGCACGTTTGATATATTCAAGCTGCTTACAAAATTGTTCAAATAACAAAAGCTCTGCCGACCAATTAAGGTTAGCAGAGCTTTGTTTATTAGACTTTACTATAGAACTATTTACTTCCCAACTTTATTTTATAAACTAAGCTAAAATCTGACGGTCTCCATTCATAATCAACATTTCCATCTTTCCATGTTGTATGAAGTATGAGTTTTCTTTCCTGGCCGGAGGCATTTTGCTTATATCCAACGATAACTACAGCATGTCCGCCTTCCACTGATCTTCTACCATCTTGGTACCTATTCATGAATAGCCAAAGAGGTCTACCCGCATTAATTTCCTCTGTTATCATTTTCCATATTCTTTCATATGAAGAGCTCGAATAAAAACTGTCAGCTTTAAAACTATAAATATATCCTCGGTCTTTCAGATAGTTTTCAAACCCAATCGCTGCTCTGCCAGTAGAAACGCTACCATCAGGATCAGGGTGGAGGTATTTGTCTGCTATAATATCTTGTAGCTCATCGTCTGATACCCCCCGGTCAATTAATAATGGATATCCATGACTCTCCCAATACTTGATAATCATGGCTGCCGATGATATAGTACATCCTCTTCCCCAATCGAAGTCGGGCACGTCTGAAATTCTTTTCATTCCAATAATACTTGGGGTAATAACTTGAGTAATATCTGGAGTAATATCTGGAGTAATAGATTGAGTGGAATAAGTAGAGTCCGTAACAGTGGTTACCTGATCAGCAAAGGCAGCGTTTTCAGGAAGTAAACCTACAACAACAGAACCAAGCAAAGCGGGAATCATAATTTTTTTAAGCATTTTGATCCTCCATTTTTTTTGGTATTATATTCAATACATTTCCATAATATAGATCATTTCATGATTCAACTGTGATTGATTTCACACAACACTATAATCTATTACATCTAATCTAAATTCAAACTGATCAAAGAAAAAAGCTCAACCAAACAATTAAGGTTAGCTGAGTTTTTCCTCTCCAATACTTACCGCCTCACTACTGCGCAAATGAGCGTTATAATTAATCTGAGGTGGTCTATTTGTTTATTTCTCCAATGTTACTTGAAACAGCGGCTGCCCCCTTTTCGGATTCGCGCTATATATTCGAACCGAAAATAGACGGCCATCGCTTAATATATTCCCAACAAAACGGCACTGTACGCTTATTCACACGCCATAACAACGACTGCACACACCAATACCCAGAGCTGTTACTTTCCTTTGATGACGACATTATCCTGGATGGCGAGGTGGCCTTTTACGATCCGGCCACAGGGTTAGTTGATTTCGAATCAATCATGACACGTTTCAAGGCCAAGAAACCAGACAAAATCCAGCAGTTAACTGGCACACTCCCCGTTACTTTTGTTATTTTCGACGTACTCCACTATAAAGGACAAGACCTCCAGCAATTACCGTTAATACAGCGTAAAGAACTTTTGGCTGGTTTAACTTTACCGAGTGATCGTTTTGGTTTGATCCCTTTTATAGAGGGCGCAGGGGAAGCCTTGTTCAAACAAATGCAGGATTTGAGTTTGGAAGGTATGGTGGGGAAAAAGAAGGACAGCAAGTACTATAACCGTCGACATAGCGCATGGCAGAAGGTCATTAACTGGTCCTACGTTGACGTATTTATAACAGGTTATCGAAAAGGGGAATTCGGATGGCTCGCAGGTGTTCCAACGTCAAATGGTGATAAGATACGTCCAGCTGGTATTATCGAGTTTGGCGCCAGCCCAACTCATAAAAAGGCGTTTTCTGGTGTGTCTAAAGCTCTGATAACCGGCGAAGACCGAGAGTATGTTTACATGGAGCCGCGCATAAGAGCTCGCGTAAAGATGCGTAACTGGACTAAGGCAGGGCTTCTGCGGAGTCCGGTGTTCACCGAGTTTATTGTCTAAAAGAAAATCCCCGCTAACCTTTATTGGTCGGCGGGGATTGCTTTATTTAGAATATTCACTTACTTCAAACGTTAGAATACGATCATATAGCATATAATCCTTTCGGCTGCTAAATGGACCTTTATTATTATCGTGCTTATTAATTGCATATGAAGCCGTTCCGGAACCAGCCTGCTTACCTTCGTACCATCCAATAAAGTCATTGACCTCTTTCATGCTTAGGTCAAATTCCTTTTCCAAACCAGTTGTCATAGTGACTACAAGGATTGCACGGTCCCCAGTTGGTTGAGATGGATCGGTTGGTTCGGGAGCTGGTGTGGAACTATCAATCTTTCCGAATACTTCTATAGTATTAACCGGAGAATTAGATAATGTGCTCTGACTTCCTCCGATAACGTAAATCTGCCCACCTAATGTTATAGCCCCTGCCCCGCTTCTGGCTTGCTTTAAACTAGCTTCAGGAGACCATTTATTCTGTTCAAAATCAAAGGATTCTACTGTATTAAGTTCATAACTACGTCCACCTGCTTCAGTTTTTCCAGCAACAGCAAATACTTTATTGGAATAAATGACAGCTTGGGCCCCTCCACGTGCTGTCAGAAGATTGGGCTTAGTTGACCAGTTATCGTTATCGGCATCATATTCAAGAAATGTGTTTAGTGAAACATTCGAACTATTATCAATATGTCTACCTGCTACAAGATAGATTTTGTCCTTATGTACAACTGCAGAGGACCCATGAATTGTATTCGGTATAGGTTTCTTAGTTGACCAGCTGTCGGAAGCTGGATCGTATACTTGGACAGTAGCAACTGAAAGTGTATTTGTTGTCATCCCACCAAACACATAAATCTTTCCCTTATACAAAACACTTGTCAACGAACCTAAAGCTTGCGGCATAGCTTTTTTAACGCTCCATGTATCTGTCTGGGTATTGTAAACTTCAACATTATTTACTGAGGAGCCTCCTGTCCAGCTAAAAGCATTACCTGTGTAGCCACCAATAACATAAATATCATTTCCATAAACAACGGAAGTTGCTGCAGCACGAGCCGTAGGCATGCTACTTCCTGAGGCCAATGTATTATTTTTCGGATCATAAATTTGTACATCCTTATAAGGGTTTGATCCTGAAGAACCACCGAACATATATATCTTACCATTCAATTCAGAAACAGCACTTACCGCCTTAGGATTTTCTATAGTCGTTTTAATCGACCATTCATCGCTTACAGCTTCTGCTTTTACCTCTATAGCTGACATATTCATGAACACTATCACTGCAAATAAAATACTCCATAATACTTTAATTTTACTTATCACTTGATCTCCTCCTGCAATATATTGAACTATTACGAAGATAAGTCATTCTTAAAAGTCTGTCTAAACATAAACTTGCTTATCTATAAATATAATCTAAATATTTGCATATTTATTTTTTATTGGACATTAAAAAGGACTCATACCAGCTTCCACACTAGTTGAGTCCTTGTCTTTATTTCACTATGAATCTTACCTTTGTACCATCAGCATACTTATCTAACTGATGACTTACCCATGATCCTGCTCCCCTATTATCACTAGGAGTTATGTATCGAATATCGGCACCTGCCCCGCCTTCAGCACACATTGCCATTGGCCATTCATCACGGTCATATCCTTTTTTAGTCGGATAACCCTTTAAAGATTCCTTTCTATTCTCCTCTGCCCCATCCCGATCAATCGTACATACCGCAGAATGTCCTGCTGCTATTGCATCTCTAATATGCGCCCCGGTTTCAGGGTAACGTGAACTTGGGAACTCCAACGTATACCCAGCTGCTTGTTGGTTGATTACTGCCGGTTCAGCATAAACACCCTGAACGGAAAAAATAGCAGCTAATAAAAATACGATTAATCCTTTTGCGATCACTTTTATCATAAGACACCTCCATAGTATTTAAATCTTCTCAATACTATATTGGGAGACATGTCGAAGTATCGCATAGCTTGTCGCAAAACAAAAAAGAACTTTCACTTAAAGTAAACTAGTGAGACTAGAAATTAAAATCCACTATTAAACTTTATTTTGAATATATAGACATAAATGTTTAGACATTCCTATTTCACTTTTGTATGCTTACTAAGCAAATAATACAAAAAGGGGATTCATCATGAAAAGAAAACTCAATCTAATTTTGTGCTTCACCTTACTTATCACTATATTTATCCCACTCTCCTCAGTGAGTGCCTATACTGGAGGGTATGCCAACGGAAAAAATGTAGTTGCAATGGTACCTAATACTTATTTTATAGGAAGACCACATGTAAGCAAAGCAAATACAACGCTTATAACAGATAACAATGAAGAAACAAGCTACTTACTTCCTAAAGACAAGATGATTATGATTGATTTAGGTACAGATAGAACTATTGATTCATATAAGCTTAAAAGTGATTATAAAAGTTTAAGAATTAGTTTCTACGACCGAGACACGGGCTATATAGACCAATTAGAAACCAACGTTGGTAATGGAGAACTGACGAAGCTTCCAAATGAAAAATTGTTAGAACGTGTTAGATTCGTCACTTTGTATACGCTTAGTGGCGAAGACATTAATATTAGCGAACTCGACTTCTTTTATAGTAAAGATCCAGGGTCAACTCCAGATCCTACACCTACACCCGACCCCACACCTACTCCGGGCCCAGAACAGCCAACCGGTGAACGCGCAATCTTAGTTGTCACTATGGATACTGGTCTTGAAAAAGAGTTCGACCTGAGTATGAATGAAGTCAACGATTTTATTGCCTGGTATGAGGCTAAACAAGCGGGTACAGGTACAGCTTCCTACGCAATCAATAAACATAAGAATAACATAGGTCCTTTTAGCAGTCGCAATGACTATGTAATATTCAACAAAATACTCACGTTTGAAGTAAGTGAGTATTCAACTAAATAAAAGACAACAAAGGACTCCATACTGGTTACATACCAGCGGAGTCCTTTTTCACATCTACTCTAAATTCAAACTGATTACGGAAGAAATAAGATCCGTTAATCTTAACCGACTCCGGTGTATATCTCTCAACTGGACCACCGTAGTCTATAATTTCTACCGTATTATTATCTAATGAGGATACTACATATACTCGGGAGCCTACCAAGGCTGCCGTTAAAAACTCAGTATCTGTATGTAATATCTTATACAAATATTATCACCTCATACTTCCGAGATATTATTTTTTTGATTAGTATTTTGGTTGTAGTCTAATTTGTAATTTAATGAAGAAAGATTTTGGTTTATTGATTGAAGTTTAACGAATGCTTCTTGGTCCTTCTCAGGATCAATACCAACTGCTTTTTTGGCAGTGTTTACTATTTTATTGAATAATAGCAATAAAAATTCCGTACTAAATCCACATGCAAAAAAGAGCATATTCAGTGCATACACGCTAGCAATTCCATTCTGATCAAATTTGAACAAACAAATGAAGACCACAGGAAACATTATAGCTAGTAACATCCTAAAGGCTGCATCATAAACTGTTTTATAATGCTTATAGAATTCGTTCACCAATGAATAAGTGATTCCGCCTATAGCACCGACTGTGATAAATAATAGCAGATTAATCAAAACTCCTGTTAATTCGTTTATCTTGATTGCTTGGGATTTGTTTGGTTGAATCGGAACATGATTTAATCCAGCAGCCACGAAGCCGTAAAGGAAGATTAGGCCAATTAATGAATAAATCAACACTCTCTTTTTATGACCGTCCGTATCATTAAATGCTCTTTTCAATTTAATTATTTTGTATTGTAATTTTAATAAATTCTCCGGGTTAAGCCCATCCTGAATGAGCATCTTCTCGATTTTATAAGATCTTCTTAAATAACACGTTACTTTTTTCTCTTTTTTTTCAAGTTCCAGTCTTATTTCTTTAATTTGTCCTAATAAGTCCTCTTGAGATAAGTCAGCCACCCGAAAAACCACCCCTACTATTTACTTATATTCCCTACAAAGTAGTATTACAGCGTTAAATGAATTAGTCAATAAGAACCACTACTATTCGACTAAAAAAAGAAAAATACCCCACCAGCCTATGCCAGCAGGGTATCACCGATGCTTTCGGATTGCACAACGGTGCTTCCGTATGTGTTGTTATCAGTATAATTGGTTTGGGTGATTCTGTAAATACTATATATAGATTATGCTGATCCCCTTAATTAGCTATTCGGTGTTTGACTTGATAATTCCTTAAACAAAAAGAACTCTAACGACCTATTAAGGCCAGTAGAGTTCTTTTTGCAACTATCTAATCGATTAGTTAATTATATTTGTTTATAAGGTGCCATGATCAGCCCCCATTAGGGAGCCGACCAAAACACCCCTAAAAGTCTAATCTTATTATTTAATTATTTTCTTTAATCCAAACTCAACTAACTTAAGGTATAAATAACTACTGGTTGCACCAAATCTTTTAATCCTACACCAATAAATACAATATAAAGCTGAATGCAGCAATTATCATAAGTATAACTGCTACTCCGCTACTAATTAAAAACAAAGATAATTTATACAAACGTTTGTCCATTGTTTGCTCCTTTTCCAAGCTTATAGGAGCATAGTTTTGGTCGACAATAATAATTATAAAGCAAACTAAGAAAAAATGTCAAAAAGCCCTACCAACCAATTAAGGTTATTAGAGCTTTTACATCAAGTGTTACGGTTAATCATTCTAAAATAGAATTAAAAATTTCAATACACAAAGGTGTTACTGTTATATTTGATGATCATACAGTTAAACAGGAGGAATAAAAAAATAAACACAGACACTTCATCAACCACTCATTTTATCTAAAATTTTCGAAAGAATATTAACTACTCTTATTACTGACACAGCTCCAGCGACACAGAAAAAAATCCAAATAAGAAAAAAAATATATTTAGTATTTCCATTACCATCAATAAACAAGCAAGCAGCAGAAACAATTGCTATGAAAAATGTCCAGCCTATTGCAGATTTCAAGTAATTAATAAGGTGAATATAAAGACCAAAGTCCCTCAATCTCTGGATTACAGTTTCGTTTGTTAGAGTGATCAACAGTGACATTGCAGTAGCTAGAAATCCAGCTGTAATTGCCGAAACGTTAATGGAAGAAGCCAAAATATCTTTGAAATTTAAAAACCTATTAGGTTCAATTCCTAAAAAGCAAACTAGCCCAGTCATTAAACCAGCAATGATGTAATGTATGTTTTTTTCGAGGAACATTCCAATCATTCCTCCTCAAAGTATTGTAATATTATTTCCCTTCTTCTCGTTTCATAAGCTGTGTTTAAAAGATCGTTCATCCAAGTGAATGTCATCCTGTTGTCTCTTTGTACATTCGCCTGGGCTATTTCAACTATTCGGTCTTTAATTAAATCAACAAAGTTATATTTTTCTACATCCCTTTCATCGCCATAAACTCGAAATTTTTCTACATCTTCTACTTCAGCTCCAATAATTTTATTTGCCAAATTAACAATTGCTTGTTTATTAAGCACCTTTCCCTTATTAAGTTTAGTATTATCGAAACCAAACTTAATATCTATATAGTAAGAATCAAACTCATCAATTAAATCAAGCGCTTTAGACGCGCTCACTCCTTTTATTTCCTTTTGAATCTTCCCAGGTGGTCGAACCATTTTCAATTCAAATCTCCTGATATTATCCTTGTGTTTTAGTCTTTGGAGTGCGTTTTCTTGGATTATTGGTTCCATATGGAAAGTGAATTTTCCAATTCTTTCAAAATAATATTTTGCTCCTCCAGCTCCTATACTGTAGCGACTTCTTTGTAAAACAAGGATTTTATGGTCTGGATCATATAGGAATCCAACTTTTTCCCCCAGACCTTGATCCTCTTCAAAATTAATGGGTTCAATATCTCCATTCAACTTCGCTTTTTCAGGCAATGTCTCGTTACTCATGCGGATCTTCATGAATGATCCAAACCATCTGTCAGAACTCTTCATTAAATCATGAACTCGATTGGGGATCTTATATATATTTCTTATTCTTGCTTCTAAGCTTAATTCACTGATTTCATTTAAAACAGAATCTAAGGTTTTGTCCTTTTCTTCATGTGATATCTTAAAAAAATCGAACTTTATTTCCATAATTGATTCTCCATTCCTATATTCAAGGTCAAATTCAACTAAAATATAGTTCTATGATCCCTGATTATGGAACGTTTGGCAATTGGAACAAATGTTCTTTATAGAGAACATTTGTTCCCCATACATAATTATATACAATATCTCTATATAAATCTAGTCATTTATTCCATTGCTAAACCCGCTACGGTTGCCCGTTCTGCTGGAGATGTATCTTGCACTGTTACCGACTCCACTTTTGTTGTAACTTCCAAGCCAGTAGCCTGTGTAAGTATCTCTGACACCTTAGCAGCAAGAGAAGATACTGCCTCCTTAGCAGCCGCTTGAGTAGCTTCTTCGTTTGGTTGTGATTCTGTAACGATTGCCTTCGTTTTGGAGTTGTACTCCAAATATGCCTTTTCTATCGCGGATCGAATCTCTACTGCCGATACAGTAATGCCCTGTTCTGCCAATTGCAATGTAGTATATTGCAAAGCCTCCTGAAGCTTACGTTCTCCCCCTGCCTGCTTAAAAGCTGTCTGAGCAAAAGCAAATCCTTCCCCAGCGATCTTATGAATTACTTCCCTCTGTGCTGCCGTTGTACGCGCCTCTAACCACACGTTAACTTTAGTCTTGAGTTTGTTCAGACCTCCTAATATAAACGCTGTAAGCACACCCGCAGCGGCTGTGACAATGGTATTTACATAAGGCTGCACAGTTTCGATAATTGTTTGCATGATTATTTATCCCCTTTCGTTTTCAACGATGCGATTTTATTTTTTGAATCCCAGGACACTACAGCGCCGTATGCCTTCGCAACGGGTCTGAGCTGCACGTATGCCACTCCTTCGACCAGTTGGATAAATTGCAGCTTGGCTCCATTTAAATAAGCGACCTTGAGACTGGTATCCCAATGACACGACAGACCCAAGACATTAGCAAGCACCCTCAGCGGTACATATGTCCTGCCATCAAAGAGCAGCATCTTCCCTGTCTGTTTGCCATTTACGACTAATGAACCGAACGCGACTGTCTCCGGCTGCTCAGACCCTTTTGTGAACCGTTCGTGCAGTTCGTCCGCTGTACCATCATACTCATTCATATCCACGTTCCCTATTATCCCAGCTACCTTACCGCTATCGCTGTACTGCCAAATATCCCAGCGTTTCCACGTCACTGTATCGCTCGGTACGCGCGTTTCACTATACCGGGCTATCCATAGTGGGTAACCGCCTAATGAGGCATTAAAATTGCCGGCAAAGGCATTACCCGTGTAAATGATCGGCTTTCGTCCAGTCAGGCGTTCCAATTCCAAAAGAAAGGCTAACGCTACAGCACTAATAAGTGTTTTAGACAGCTTGCTGGGATTGTTTTCATAGTCCATTACAGGCGGCAAGTCTAGCGTTTTCCCTCCGCCTACCTGTTCCAATACCTCGGCAAAATGCCGCGCTTCTGCTTTGGCTGCATCAACGCTGGTTGCGTCTACAAAATGGTATGCGCCCAGCAATACCCCGGCTGCTCTGGCTCCTTTTGCATTCGCGGTAAATGTAGGATCAACGTAACGTTGCCCCTGGCTGGCTTTGATGAAGGCAAATGAAATATCGCCAGCCTTGACCGCCTTCCAGTCAATCTTTCCTTGATAACGGGATACGTCGATCCCCTTTGCATTACCCTTTTTCCTCGCTTGCATTCTTGTTCTCCCCTTATACAGCAGGCTTCTGCTGGTCTTTGTCTTCCGGATTTTGCTCTGGCATATTTGGATTAGGTGGCACTTGTGAACGTGACTCAAAAATCTTGACCGCATTCCTGAGTACATCCGGCATCGGTACACCCATGCGACCTACATTTTCAATGACTGATAGCAATTCGTTAGCCAAATAAAAGAAAATGACCGCATCTTGAAAATAGTGTAAGTTCCCCAACGCCACATCTATGAAGTGCGCTATCACCACAATCAAGAAAATTACGACCTTTCTTGCTATGCCGTGATAACCTATCCGGCTTCGCAACTCTCCGCGAATCCATGCAGCTATCCACCCAGTTAACCAGTCCACAATTACGAACATAAAAAGCAAATGTATCATGATGTTCCAGCCTCCAAACAGGTAGCCAGCAACCGCCCCAAACCCCGCCGCCGCCCCTTTTATGATTTGTGTTAATCTGTCGTCCATCGGTCTCCCCCGTCTCTCTATTCAGGAAACTTTTCCTGAGCTATCTTCGTCTACTTTCTCGTATTCTTCTTGGGTCTGAATCTCTGCTAATGCATTTCCTACTGCCATATCCAAACCTATAAGTATTTCTTTCCGTCGTGCTGGCTGTGAAGCAATTACAGCAGAAATAACCTCAGTCAAATCCTCAACAGGTCTGGTTAGATCCAGTTGTATATCTAAAGTAGATTTTATCTTTGCCATGGGTTTCGTCACCCCCTCAAGACGCAAAATAAGCCCCTGATTTATCAGAGGCTTTCATACTTGTATTGTATTTGTATTTGATTACTTATTTACTACGGATTAACCGTTTTCTTCATCTTTGTTGTGAAGGGATGATTTCATAAGTTGCAGTATCATTCTTACCTGAATAGATGAATGTTAAATATAACGGCTCTTTTAGATTAATCTTATCGTCAATCATAAAAGGAGCAATAACTTCCTTAGTGTATTTCGCTTGGCCCTCACCAGGAGAAAAAATCTTTGTAGATGGACTGTCTAATCTGGCTAATTTACCACCTACAGGCTGTAATGTGACATCTCCCTGTCTTAAGACAGCATGGAAATTCTGGTAAGCGTCTTCCCTATCCATACCTACATCAATAGAGAAGTACAAGAAATTTTCGTTTATGTTATCTCGTCTTACATCACTGACTGAAGGCATATCCATCTTTTGAGAGTCCTCATATGCTCTTCTTATGATTTGATATGTTGGTGTGTAGAAATATACTAATGGTGGATTTTCTTTCATTTCTAACAAATTGTTTTCATGAACCTTGATTATTCTGCTAGATTCCTCTTGAAACATATCACTACGATCACTCTCTAGCCCTTTATTTATTGCCGCTTGTATTTGATCATCTGTAAATTCGTAGTACCAATGATTATTAATTACAGGTACAGATGCTTCATCCTGTTCCTTGTTATCCGATAGAAAAGATGAAACGCATACTACAATAAAAAGCCCAACAACAACCGTCAAAATAATCCATGCCTGTTTTATCTTTTTGTTCATGAATTACTTCGTGAGGGCAGCATTTACTTCGGCTAAGTCAGATTTGTATTTAGCTATATTGTTTTCTGCTGCCTTTATGCGTTCTTCAGTATCTTTTGTTTCGGAATCTAGCTTTTCCATCAGCTTTTCATTTCCTGAATATTCAGTCTTAATTTTACTATATTTTTCGAGAGATTTTAGCATGCTCTCTTTATCCTTTTCGCTATCAGTCACAAATTTTTCAAGCTCTGATTTTCTATCTTCTAACTTAGAAATAGGCCACCCTTGGTATTTATTCGAAACAGACTGTGCCATATTATCAGTTTGTTTTAAAGAAGAATTATCCGACGATTCAATTTGAATTGTTTTACCATCCACTTTTAAACTCGCCCCTAAAGAGTCGGTGACAGCGCGAAGCGGAACATGTGCTTTTCCATCAACGACTATCGCGTTTTCAGACAGGGAATTACCATTAACCTTTACACTATACTCTCCTGCCACTGTCTGCCCAACCATAGATTTAATTTGATCCGCAAATGCGTTTCCAGTCGTAGCAAAAACCACACCGATCAACAGACCAATGAGCAAATATGACCATTTTTTCATCATTATAACCTCCTATGTAGTATATATGTCCTAATATTACCATCCATAGAAGGTGCAGTAAACATTATGTTGTCAAGCTACTTGTACTTCCGCCAGCAGGTATATTGACTGTTGCAACCGTTCTACCACGACTGAACAGTTTTAGATTCCTGGAACTTGGATCAAATGTCGCATTAACAATTAAGCCATTAAACAAATCTCCACGAATTTCAGCTATTTCATTACGGAAACTGCTAATTGTATCCTCAAGTCCTTCGATATTCCCCGGCTTAAGGTCAAGACCACTCACGAATGCCTCAGAGAAATCTACAGGGCCTTTTAAAAAAGTAGCATCATCAACTGATCTAATAATAATAGGTCCCATGTTGCCTATACGAAAACCTTCTGAATCTCCATAGATGCTTCCTCTCGGACTTCCATTATCCATAAACAGCAACCCGCCACCATCATTATACTGACCTAATGAAATAGACTCTCCGCCTCTTGAGTTATAAGCAGTCAAGCCATTGGAGTTTATCTCTATTCGTCTGCCTTCCTTGGCTGTACGGAATAAGGCCCCTGTAATAATACCTCCTTCTATTTCATTCCCGTAAAGTTTACTGGTTCTTATTGTGCTAGCCTTGATCTCGCTCGATTTCATTTCTGAGTTGTCAATTTGGCCCGTAAGCTTGATTGACCTGGCAACAACATTCCCCTGCATATCTACTTTGAACGGTGCAATAGTATAGTCATCGTTTCCGGCACTAATTCCGTCGGTATTGATTTTGGTTACGTTATTACCACTACCAATAACTAAAGAAACGAAGCTACCAAGTTGTCCAATAATCTGTTCTGCCAATACTCCACGAGCGGTTATAGCAGCACGGATCGTTTTCCATCCATCTGTTGATATGCCTATCCCTTTTGAGGTCAGACGTACTTGTTCCAATGGATTTGTCTTTTCTTGAGCCAAGATCCCGCCTTCTGGTGGATAAATCAATTCCGTTTTACTATTGTTGATATCAATGACAGCTTGTTTGGCATAGGCTTCAAAAACTTCTGTACGGATCTTTCCGTTACTAAATGAGTTATTAACAATATTCTTGCTTCTCTCCAAGTCACTGATGATATCCGCATAGTCTCGTAAATTGACATTGGATATCGTAGGTTCACTGTGTTTGTCTCGGCTATACGGATACTCTGTAAGCTCTGTGATTCGAGCTTTGAGTTTGTTCATATCCATAGCCGGGTCAATGCACATTACTGTGTCACCTAAATGTGGTTCTGGCTCTGTATTGTCGATTTTAAATAGGTCTGCTGTCGATACAGTAACTTCTAACGTTACGTTCTCTTGCTCCCTGAGAGCCTTCCGAGTAGCCTTAAGTAGCTCTTCAGGTTCTTCAATATCCTGCTCTATGATTTCACCATCATAGAATGGTACGGAATCACTGGTCCAATATTGAGCATAAGGAGAAATTAAATAGTTAACTGCCAGCTTCCCGTTTACAATCGTTCCCGGTACACCGGAAAGCAAGCTCCGTTCCTCGTCCGTCAGTTTGGACGCATCCATACCTATGAATGTCCGTCCATCCTTCATTTGAGCGAACATACGTGTCACAAGTGATTCACCTTTGTCTTTGAAGGAACTAGATACGATATTCTTTTTAAGCCGGTACTGTAATCCGCTGTCAGTCCCGATCTTTTTTCTCAAGTTGATCGTAAAGTTATCCGGCTCCACTTCACATTCATACATTTGAACGATCTTATTGAGAGCTTCCAAGCACGTCCCGCGCCCAAAGTCTTTGACATCATGCAAATCGAATGTGTCGTGGATAACGAATTTGAATCTCCCACCTGTTGCAGCTGTAATCAGGTCTGTAAGCTGGTTGATATGGATACCATAGGCTTCAGCAATGTATGAAGCATACGGAAACTTGTAATCATTGAGCTTGAACATAATGTGATTACAGTAGATATTTGCAGTCAGCTTTTTTCCTTCTCGTGATCGACTACGAGACTGAATGACATAAAATTGGCCACGCTCATCCCGAACGTGGCCCTTGATTGCTATCTTTTCACGGTAATCCTCTGAGGTCATTGGAACCATAAAGGTTAATTCATAGTCACTGTTAATCCTGCGCCGCCGCTGAATGTCATAAGAGTCCACCAGCGTACCAACGCGTCTCATGTTTTTATCAAATACTTGCATAGTTGGAGTAGGCATAGTCCACCTCTCTTAATATAAGAATTTATCTCGGTGTGTAATACGGAACAAAACCGTCCGGCCTGTCTCTGGGTCAGTCCAGGTCAGGTTGTTGTTTCCGAGATTCAGATCGAAAAAGTCTCCATTATACAGATGGGAAACATTCTGACCGTTTCTCGTTATTTTGAATTTTCCTGAGTCAATGACAATTACCTCTCCTGGTCTGAACACATCTGTGAATTCAATATAGTCGGTATGGAATTTTGACAGTTCCGCCGATATCCTTCCTTCCCCAGACATGGGTACTGCTTGCATCAGAATTTCTCGAACGTATTCTGCGTTAGTTATGCGTCCCTCGCCAGACATAGGAACGGCTTCCAAGGCATATTCACGGACAAAATCAGCCTGCGCCTTACCTTCACCGGACAACTCCGCAGCGGCAGTCATATCCAAAACAAATTCCAAAATGTATTCCGTTACGGTATCAGGTTCGTCAACATTAAACGACATGAGATTAAACGCATTATCGTTTTCTGCTCCAGCTGTCTCCACCTTCCGTGAGTACATTTGCCCGGAACCAGAAAGAGATGCAGAAAGGTCAATAATGTTCCCTTCTACATCTCCTGTATTAAAACCAAGGCTATTAAATCCACCATTAAACATAGCGTCCTCCTAACTTGCTAAGGAAACTTTTCCTACGCAAAGTCCAAGCCTGTAATGGTCTTGTATTCTTCCGGTGTGATCTCCCCGAAAGGATTGTCCTCCGTTTTGACTGCACCCTTTAACTTCTCTGCCGTTATCCAACGCTGTACAAAAGCAGTTTTCCAAAAAGTCATTTGCTATCCGCTCCCTTCAAATTGATTAGTTCCAATTTTGTAGCTGCCAATTCCGCCCCCATACTGGCAATAAACTGCGTCTGCTGTATGGCTTGAATCTTCAACTCTGCAAGCTGCTGACCAAGTAATACCGATGTATCTTGCTCTTGATCCATGGGTTGGGTAAGCTCCGCTATCTCTTCAACTGTAAGACCTTCTTCCCATTGCAATGCTTCCAAGTTAAAGCGGAACGCCTTACCATCTGTCACGTATGCACCAAAACCTTCTGGGAAAGGAACGCCAACGATATACCCTGCTACAACTGGCTCAGGCTTCTCGATCTCGTCACCATCAGATATAATCGTCTCTGGCTGTTCATAAAAAGGAACGACACCCGAAAAGGCATCGTCCACTAGCTCGTCCTCAATATAGAAGCCGTCTGTATTTATTCTCGGTACTGCTTTCATGCATTACCCTCCTTTATAGTTCGGCTTGGAATGTAATACCGCTTAGGTCGATTACGGACAGCGACCCAACGCTAAGTTTGACTGCCCCATCTGTCCCGATTACGACCTGTCCAAATGCGCCATTAGCGGACACAACAAACCTCATACCTTTTGTTGGACGGTATCCTGTAGGTAATCTAAACGCCTCCAAATTGAGCGCTGTAACCGTCATTACGCCTCGGATTAAGACCTGTCCGTCTGAAGTTTTGACGTACTGTACGGCTTGTTCACCGCTGCTTGTATTTGTTGTACTGTTTAACAAAGTTGGAGCAATCCATGCGGGAACATCCTTATTCGCCTTCTTATTCTCCAGCACGCTCACACGCGCTGTATTCTGCTGTACACTGTCTACCAAGTCCGCAAGTAGCATTTTTTCGTTGGCTGCGTAGCTGCCTGTGAATGGTACGACTGGTGATGAATCAAGCATCATGTACGTGACGCTGTAGGCGGCTGTTATATCGTGTTTTGAATCACTCTGTTGAGCTAGTGCCCCCGCAGTTGTAACCTGACTATTCGTAATATTCCACGAACTACTGTCATTTTTGTTGTTTCTGTACACCACCAGTATTCGGGAAGTTTTATACCTAAGCAAATTCGAGGCGGCGTAGTTTGCGTTATTTATGTTCCAGTATTTATTGGGTTCCTGATACGGATCAATTCGCTCGCGCAACACAATCCCCGTACCTACTTCAATCTGATTATCGCCCTCAATAAAAGATAACAGCCCTTCGCTAACGATAGGCTCAACAGTAGGCATTGCAAGTTGGTATACGAGTTTGTAAGGCGTGTATCCTGCATAGGATGCTTGCGGTGCGGATTGGGTAAAATTAGCCGCTCCAACTCGTTGTACCCAATATTTAGTTCCTGTACCTGTCCATGTCGCCGTTGTGGCTGCTTGAGCAGTGGCAGGAGTAATGGTGTTTGCATCATACGCCTTATACCCAAAAAAGTAGGCTCTGATATCGTCCTGAGTAGGTGAATAATTGTCTCCCCATCCGCTGTCTGCAACAGGAATAGCTATATAAACGTCTCCGGTTGCGGTGACTGCGTTTGTGTCGGCTGTATTTCCTGTACTCCCTTGAGGTACTATCTTACCGTCAAACTTCGTCGCAATACCACTTGCAGCCACAGCGCCAGCCGCTAGACCTACCACTTTTACCTGTCTGACTCCAACACCAGCAGCTGCGTCACCGATCACCCACGCTCTGTTACCATCAAGTATCAGCCCTTGCCACTTTTTAGCTTTGAAGTATTGTCCGTCACGCTCAAACACTGTATCTGCATTAGCCCCTGTAACTGGATCGGCGTATAGGTCTGTTTGTAGCGCCAACATAGAGTCCTCTCGCGGTTTGAATGGCTTGGCTGTGCTGCCGATATTGAGCATAGGATTTTCAAGCGTGAACGTTCCTGCTCCTGTGTTTGTGGTGTAAACCCTAACTCTCGTAGTTGTTGTCTTGGTCGCGAATGTTACTGTGACAACCCGATTTTCGTTGTCGTCCGTTCTGTACACGTTAGATTCAACACCAGCAGAATCCAATTCAACTATAGTAATCCTTCCATTCACCCTAGCGGAAAACGTATATGTCTTGCCTGCGACAGCAGCAACGTCAATACTCGACAAATCCGTTGATACGGTAGCTATCGTTTCTAGTTTGTATGGGTTAATCACCTTAGCACGAGGGCTAAGTGTCCACTCGTAAAACGGTGGGATTAGATTTTCTCCATACCGAACTACATAGGGGTTACGAACACCTAATAGGCCTTTTTGACCTTCATAGTCGATTACCGTTTTACCTGTTAGTCCTGCTAAATTAAATACAGCCTGTTTGTCCGTTTTTACGATTTGGACACCTGGTTGTAATGTAATGGGTTTGCGAGATTCCGAACTTGCTTCCTCATGCAAAGCCTGGATATTGTTTATAGCTGCTCTCCAGTCCGCTGCCGTGAAATTACGGGCGATGCGTGTACCAACAGGCCACGCACGGGCAACACCTTCAAAACCGCGTACACAGCCTTTCAACACGTTATCTTCCACACTTGTATACGTAATCGTCTCTGCTGCATCTCCATTGCCTAAAACGGCAATACCTTCGCCTTGAAGCAGTACAGACGCATTTGCAACAGTAATTTCTGTTTGTTTGTCCGTAATCAATTCAGTCAACTCTGTTTTAGGAGAGTTCACCACTGGTGGATACATTTTTTCCACGCTTCACACCTACCCTTCGTCTACTTTTATTTGCCCGGCCAGAAACCGAAGTGTGTCATTCGTCTGGACCGTGCGCGGTGTTTTGACTGCACCGTGATAGACAAGATTGCCCCCGGTTGCTGCTGTCCGAATGCCTATGTGTGTTATCAATCCCCAATCTGCTCCAGCGATAGGAAAAGAGACATCCCCCACGCTGGAAGTAACGGCCCTACGATCCGCTATAACTGGTTCTGAGAACGTCACAGCACGGCGCGTATAGCCTCCGCCGCTTACCTCCTGCCCTGTATCCGCATCGGTTGGACTACTGGTGTATAGGGCAATGTAAAGCGTTTGAGGAGAAGCAAAGTTAATCCCCCGCAAGGCCGCATTAATACAGGCTGTTTTCCACCAGTTCGACTTACTTAGTAATATGTCTGCCAATATAAAGACCTCCTATTCTACTTGATACTCGTTCGCAATACGAAAATTCCGTATGTCGTTGTTTCCGATGTTGGTAAGAACTATTACAGGACTCGCCCGTTCATCCCCTGTAGAAATAACTGGCACTGTTTGTGGAGACTGTGTGATAATTATCTCTTTTATGTTCTCCTCCGACTCTGGAAACGGATGCTCACCCATCTTAATCGGGATAGTCAGTTCTCCATCCCAAAGTATTTTTTCGATATCCAATGTTCCGGCATATCGTCCGATATATCGCCTTCCTGGTAAGTCCGAAAACGTGAATACGATATCCCCTTTTTTGGCATTAAAAAGAGCCGCCACTTGGGCGACTCTCCTATGGTAATCAAGGGTTGTATCATCAGCCATTAGGACGCATTCAAGATTGATTGTTCGCGCTCCGTAAGTGCTGCCAAAATCCAATTCCCCATCACGCTCAGCTATTTCCAGAGAATGATCTTTCGTAGGCGGTAGCACGGGTATATTGTGCTTTTTCAACCCCAAACCAATGGATTTAAAAGACTTTCCATCTGCCGTTGCGTCGATCATGAAGACTTACCTCCCCTCGCTTGCAACCTCCGCACTAGGTTATCTCGTTCGCTCCAGAAAACCTTTGCTGCAGATTCATCTTCAATATAAGTATCGCCTGATTTTATTATGAACTGGTTGCTGATTTGCTGCGGATTTGAACCGCCCGAAGCCATTGGCATAGAGAAGTCTGGCATGGAGAAATTAAGTTTCGGCATCTTAAAATTGATAATTTTCCACAAGTTACTCTGTTGTTGACCATTCAAATACATTTCCCCTTCTCGAGCAATGACGGGTACCTCTGCTCCCTTCTGGCCTTGAACGATCCCGCCAGAATGGAATTTTTGAAGTTTCCCTGTATCCTTCTTAATGCCATACTTATTCCGCAGAGCGGCATTTTCCTCGTGCAGCTTGGCCTTCTCAGCAGCGCCTGCCGAATACCATTTATCAATATTAGAATTGTATCTCGCCAAATCGCTGTCCTTTTCGGATATTGAGGAACCTGTATCAAAGGATGCAGACAATGAGGTAGCATTAATTTCAGCCATTTTAGCGTGATAATCAGCAATAAACTGGTCCAACTGACGCAAAATCTCCGAGTTCTTCTCGGTTTCTTTTGAGATTTGGGTATTTTTCAAATCTTCAGCTTTAGATTCAACTCCGTCTGAATACTCATCGTATTTCTCAGCAAGCTGATCATAATGCTGTTTGGCAGCTTCAATCTGGTCATTGTAGTCCTTTTCCCGTTCAGCCTTCTCGTCTTGGAGCTTCTTCTTCTGATCCTCCAGTCCACGCTTAGCAAGCGTCCGGTTATGTTCCCGCTGCATATCTTCGATATCTTTTTCAGTCTGTTTCCGTTCGGCAATACCTTCGGGACCGACAGCAGATTGTAGCAGGGCAAGGCGCGCTTGTTTCTCCGCCATTGCACGTTCATAATCCTCGTCTTCGTTAGCTGTTTGCATTTTGGCGAGCAAGTCATCTATGGCCTTAATTTTAGCGTCCTGAGCCTCGATAAAAGCATCCCGTTCCGCCTCAATGCGCTTTACTTCCTCATCCCGAGTCTTTTCAAGTACTTCCTTTTCCTTTTTGGCAGCTTCGGTAGCAGCCTTCTTCTGATCTTCCAAAAGTTGCTTCTTCAAATCATGGACCTGTACATCAATTTCCATCCGTTGTTCTGATCCTTCTTTATAAAGAGCCTGCATTTTTGTCCATAAATTGAGCTGATCGGAAACAGATACGGCTTCCATACTCTTTTGGTAATTGATTCGTTTTTGGAAGTCGGACAGGAATTCATCTTCCAGAGCTTTACGTTTCTCATAAATCTTCTGCTGCAACTCAAAACTTTGTTCGGCAGTACGATCCTTTGCCTTACTCATACGCATATAAGCATCATATTCCATTTTCAGAATAGAAATTTGGGTTTGCCCTGCCATTTCCATTTTGGAAGTTTCTTTATCAATCCACTTCTCACTGTTTTGATAGCGAAGCTCATTGTATTTGGTGGTTAAATCATAGATTTGTTTGGCAATCTCTCTACGGTTAGCAGGAAGCAGATAATTTATACTTTGCTCCTTCTTGTAGAAATCCAGGCTGGTTTTAACCATCTCAATTTCCTGTTTATTAGCCTGCCGCATTCGCTCGGTTCTTCGCTCAAGATTCTCAACATCTTCCTGAAACCTGGAGTCATTTAGTTTCTGAACATCGCGGCTCCATTGCTTCATTGCATCCTTATCTTCCAATAGGTACTGCTTATGTCGTTGAGCCAGTCGTTTGTACCCAGCTATTTGCTGGTCTATAGACCATTCATTACGTTCTGCGATGTATTTGAAGTTGTCCATATCATCGCTGTAGGAATCCTTGCGAGCATCCGCAGCTTCTTTAGCAGCTTTTTCAGCCGATTTTTCTGCATCACTCTTTCCTTTTCTTCCTTTTTTCTCTTTGCTTGATGAATCGCTAACTCCAAATTTAGGGTCTTTGTATAGCTTCGATAAAGCGTTAATCCGAGTATCAAAGGATTTTGCTTGATTTTCATATTCAGTGTATATTTCATCAAGCTTTTTTTTGTTATCCAGTTTTTTCTTATCAACATCAAGTTGATTCTTAAAAGGAGCGTTTAAGACTGATCTAATGCCTGTCATGCTATTAAGTTCAGTTTGTCTTTTCGCAACCTCCAACGAACTCTGAGCCATTACACCATTGAGAGCAGCTTTTAATTGAGCTAAATTTCTAATAGCTTCTGCTTCAATGCTATAAGCTTTTAAACGTTCATCAGTAGACACTTTTGTGTTGAATGCTGAAGCTTTCTCGGATTTCAAATCGTCGATTGCTTTCTGGATTTTTGCTTTTCGGAGAACTTCCACAGCGTCTTTTTCAAATTTCCATCCATCACTTGTCTTATATATTTCCGCTGCCAGTTGAGGATATTTTAAAATTAGATCTGCCGCGGCAGCAGCATTCATGGATTGCCCCTTTGTAAGATCGTTTAGTATATTATTCATTTCTGAAACAGCAGTACCATTCCCTTGAATTTGCTCTCTTAAATCAGCAAGAGCTTCTTCTTGAGCTTTAACACTTTCGGCTGCTGTACCTGCTTTACCAGCAAATTGATCAGTTTCTACAGCTGCCTGTCCTAATGAAACTCCTACTTCCGTTAAAGCCAGTGTAAGCTTATTGTTTTCTTGCTCTAAAGATTTAATCTTTTCTTCTAGTTTTGCAGCATCTTCCTTGAATTCACCTGTCCCTAAAAAATTGCCGATTGGATTAGCGATAATATTCTTTACTCGCTCTAGTTCTTTAGTAGCTTCTGTAATCTCATTTATCTTCTGTTTTTGTTGGTCGAGTAATTGTGATTGCTGATCTTTTAGTACGTTTTTCCGAGCTTCATTCTGCTTATCTATGAGGTCGTTTAAAGCATTCACTTGTATCTGTACGGCTTCATCTGTATAACCCGCAGATTCAAGCTGTTTTGCCCCTTCTTTTCCTAAAGTGATGACTAAAGCTTTGGACACTTCTTCGAGTTGCTTCTTTACTTGAGTTTCCTTTTCTGCCGATCCAGTACTGAGCTTTAGCGACTGTTCGAGAGAACGGTGTGCACTTGCAAGTTTAGGTAACAGTTCGATTTGTCTTTGATACTGACTAACCATCTGTTGCGATGCTGAGTCCTCATCTTTTAAACTCTGTATTCTATCACGTGCAGCCTTCTCTTCTTTACCACTATTCATCGCAACCAGTGCAATTGCGCCAACAAGTAAACTTAATCCTGCTGTAGCGGCTGCTGTTGTCACAGTAGCTGTGGCTTGAGCAACAGACAATGACTTTGTCGCAACGGTAGCTCCCTCGGTTGCTACCGTTAAAGCTCCTTGTGCTACTGTAGCTCCTTCGGTAGCGGCAACTCTTTGAACTGTCGAAAGAGTTGCTCCTTGCGAGGAAACGATATTAACGTTGTTAGCTACCGTATTAGCGCCAATAGCGGCCGTTTCCGCAGCCTTTGCAGCCGTCAATACTTTTACAGCAGCAATTACATTCATTACTGGTCCGCTCAGAGATTTATAGGCAAGCAGTAGACCACCAATTGCTGCCGTTCCCTCAAATACGCCGGAAGGAACTTTTGTAAGCCCAATAAGTAGTTGGTCAATTGCATCCAATACATCCTTGATTGTTCTTCTCAAGCCATCGTCGCCTGCATTATTAAATATCTCAAGCAAAGAAGCCTTAGTTTGAGCAGCTTTACGCTGAATGGTATCCATCTGGACTTTGAGGTACTCCATTGTAGATCCAGTTGAACCAATAGAGGCTGCTGTACCAAGTAGAATGTCTCCAGCATTTAGAGAAGCGGCTAATTTAGCATATTGATATACACCACGTGAAATATCAGCGTATGATTTCGTAAGGTCATAGTTTTTGTCGATTACTTTGGTGGATAAGTCCAGTAGGATATCTTCTGCTCGTCTCCACTGTTCCTGTCCGTTAACGACTTCCTTTGTTGCAACTCCCAATCGTTCAATCTCTGCAACGGCTTTATCTGTACGGATTGTACCCAGGACGGTCTTCCACATGTTGCCTAGATTTTCTCCAGAGAGCGCTGTATTACGTACACCGGCTGAGATAAGACCATTCATGAAATCGAAGCTTACGCCTGTTTCTGCCGCTATCTTACCTGTCCGTTCGAAAGCAGCCCCCAAATCCTTCGCTGGTGCCATCGTGTCATGGGCAACCTTGGACCAGGAATCCAATACGCGTCCACCCAGCACCATAGCGTCATTACTATTTTTAATCTGCACCCCATATTGGGCAAATGTGGACTCCATGCTTTTGGTCGCTCCTTCAAGAGAAACCAAATCGACAGTTGATAACATAGTCGATTTACGCACCATTTCCTGTACCACACCTGCATCCTTATACATCCGTCCCCATAAACGAGCAGACTCGGTAACGTCCATGATCTCACTTCCCAGGTCGTGGGCCGTGCGAATGAATTTGGTTGTCTGGTCATGTAACTTTTCAGTGTTCATGACCATTTCTTTGGTGCCTTCGTTATATTCTAAAAAGTAATGCTCATTTGTCTGGATGTACCCTGCCATATTGGATTCAATATCGACTAATCCCTCTTTAAGGACCTCCTGTGTTTTATGCAGAGCTGCATATGCTGTATTAAATACAAGGGCATGGGTAGCCATATCACCTACTCGGCTAATCCAGTTAGGAGTTGTATTAAAAGTCTGCTTCATTTGCGCTTCAGTTTGGCTTAAAGAGCGCCGGATCTTCTGTTCTTCCTGAAGGACTTTCTCACGAACTTGTGCCTCTTTTTGCTCCCTGGCACGTAATGCATTCATCCAAAACTTTTCGTAATCTTGTGCGTTCTTACGTGCCTGCTGTGCTTCTTTCTCTGCCAGTTGAGATATCTTCATCCGTATGGACTGTTCTTCCATTAAGACACGTTCACGCGTCCTGTCGTCAGTCCCAGCCCCTGAGGCCTTTGCCGATCTCTGACCTGTCAATGAAGCTTTATTCTGCAAAGCCTCCATACGCTTCAGGTGTTCGCGTTCCTGTTGTTCTATTGCGTCTTCACGCTTTTTTACAATGGCCTGCTGTGCTCTAAGCTTCTCTTCGGTTATCTTATTGGACTGATCCAATTGATTCTTCCGAGCAGTAATTAATTCAGCCTGTGCTGTACGCTGCTTTACAAGCGCTTCGGATTCAGCGAGTATCTTCTTTCTCCTGTCCTCTGCACTTAAAGCAAATTTATCCGCACTACTGGCAAGAGACTTAAAATTCTTTTCACTTGCACCCAACTCAGCATTCAATACTTTGAAGGATTCAGCATTCGCCCTTGCTCCATTGTCGATCACCTTGAAAGCGGGTAGTATCTTGGTTGTATCCAAGCTTATCCGTGCGCCTACTACATCTTTACTTAAATCCGCCACTTTGTTCACCTCTCATAGGAGTTCAGGAAACTTTTCCTGCCCTGAATATAGAAAAAGAGGCATCCTGCGTAATTGCGGATGCCTCTTAAAATAATGATATTTTACTTTGCGAAGAAGCCAAGATCAGATAATGACTTGACCTTCTTCGGCTTTTTATTTTCCACCTTACCACCGTGGAGAATGATTTCGAATTCCCGGTTTCTGTTCTTGGCTTTCATGAGCGCTCTAATCTTTGGTATGGTCATATTAGGCCATTCTGAATCTGAAATACCATTACTCACGCTTAAAGCCCAAAGTTCTAACCAATCCGTTTCATGATCATCCTCGGCGGCGCTAGGCCCCTCCGATTCATCATCATCTGAATCTTGATCTGGAGGAAACGACTCAGAATAGAAATCGGTCTAACAGGTTGTCCAGTTCTGCAATACCGTCCTGGTCAATCTGTTCGTACTCTTTTTCCGTTATTCCTCAACCAGAACAAGGTTAAATGCCTTTTTGTACGTTTCCTCTACTTTAGGCCAGTCAACCGCTTCCCGGTCTTCAGTAGCCTCCCATTTTTTCCGGCCTATCGAAAAGGAAAACTTGTGTGCTACACCGTCCATCTCTTCACGAACCTGACGGATCAATGCAATCGTCCCGATCTTCACGTGTTTTTTGATACCCTCTGCTAACCGAATTTCTGAACCGATATTAAGCGTTTTGTCCAACTGTTTGTCTGTCATTAAATTTTCCTCCTCAATGTATGTAACCCCCTATCGCTCAGGTAGGGGGTTGGGTTAGTAATTGATTAGATACCAAAAATGATTTCTACTGCATATCCATTAGGGTTCTCTGGCGTGATATCCGGCTCCATAATCTCCAGCGACAATGTATTGCTGGTTGGTTTTTTACGCTCTTGAGACACGTCCAACGTACCGCCACCGAGTGCCTTCCAAATGGTAAGCTGGCAAGGAACCTCTTTACCGTCCCGATCATCTACCAACGAGAAGCGATGAACCAGTTTAAATGGTTTAGGACGGCGTTTTCCGCTCAACATACTTCGAGTGGCATTTTCTTTCTTCCATTTGAACGTTACCACGATTTGCTTATCATCATTAGCTGAATCAGATGTGATTTTTCCATCCGCAGTAATGACATATTGTTCTGCTGTAGGAGTAGCCGCAGCACGGGTAAGTTCTGTCAGTTTTCCAGTGCCTTTATCTTTCAAGTACACTTTATCACTGGCAGCAACCAATGTGCCTCCGAATTTGGCAGGAGCCTTTAACGCATAACCATTGGTAGCGTCTAAGAATCCTTGTTCTGTCTCATCAAAGTTCACTGTACCTTTTTCGGACTCAGCACCTTGAGACAGCTCCGCGAGAATGTCCGAATAACGTGGAATTTCAATGCTTGCTTTATCTGCCAGGTCTTGGGCCGTATAGTGGAAAGCATAACCACTGTCACCGCCCATTACCTTCTGCCAATCGAATTGGAGCTGCAAAGTTACTTTTGTGATTTTATCATCTAAAAACTTCAATTTTCCGCCAGTCTCATATACCTGAACTGTGCCGACTCCATCAAATACTAATGGTTCCATGAACTTATTCCTCCCTTTAGTCCAATAAAAAAGAACTGATCAGATTATTTGACCAGTTCCCATAAACGTTTATCATTTTCTGCAATTCGTCCGTACTCTTTGGTGAGTTTGTAGCCCTCTTTTGGATTCCAAACCCCCATAATACCTAACCCTTTAGCAAGCGTGATTTTTTCAGCAATCAGCGTATCCCACTCGGTAGGTTCTGGTTTAGGAGGATTAGGTTGAGTCCAATTCAATTCGGCTTCATAAGTCGTACCAGCAAGAGTAACAACATTAAATTTGTACTTCTTGGTTGCATTTGCTTCGCTAAACCATAGAGTCTCCTGATCATCGGGTACAATTTTAACCCCATCTTTTTCTATGCTGGACACATTTGTCTTAGCCAAGGGAACTCGCTTTTGAGCTGAATCAAGCAACTCATATTCAACGTGGTTAACACCATTGTGATCACCGGATCTCCCGGTTGCTTTCCATACAGCTGCTTCTGCCATTCTGCTCACCTCAATTCATTCTCAAGTAATCAACATCGAAAATTGCTTTGTACCCCTTAGCCCCTTGGATGCCAGTAGCAAAATCTGAGTCATAGGACAGCACACAAAGATAGGACATAAACCCCTGTGCAAACAACCTTTTTTCGTGCAAGGTTTTGAATGCTCTTTCAAATAGAAGCTTTGCTTCATATGCTGTCTTACCGTAAAAGTCGATACAGAACTTGCCTTCGAACACCAGTGGATTAGCGGCATATCGTCCCGGCATGACATATTGGCAGATATGTGGAACTGTATCCTTAGAAACCGTTATCTCAGGCTCCATGCCTTTCGTAAATCGCTTTACGACATCAGCAGAGGATGATGAAGGAGTAAGCTTCAGCATGCTCATAAGTTCCGAATCTTCTTTCAAAGCATTCTGAACAGCATCAATAAGTTGTAGGCTCACTCCCGTACCTCCTTGAAGTATCTGTGATACGGAAACTCAGTAATTACACGGCTAATACCATCCAAGATACGTTTGCGGTTGGACTGGATTGCGATGCGCAGAAAGTAGGTCGGCGGTGTAGCTTTGAATGACGCATCAATATCACCACGCTCTGCCAGTTCCTCCAGGTCAACGCCTGCATACCCGCCGCCTGATTCCTTCATGGTGCCGTCAATTGCCCTGTACTTCCCCCTCGAACGACCAACAATGATACGATCACCTTTAGACCTCAGTCGGTTCCAAGCCTCGCTGTTCATATAGGTCACCAATCCGGGGTTTTGACTGCTGTCTGCCATCTTGGAGCCTTTACCGAATTGTTCAAGCCATGCTTGCCAGTAATCGGCAGTTATATCACCTGAAATCATCTGATTGGCTAAGACGAACATATGCATTTCTAAGTGGTCCCGAACTGCTGGATAGTACCGTATGCCGCTTTTGGCTGTCAGCATGACCAGTTTCGTTAGCCCAGTAATTTCAACAGCGAGCTTATTCTCCAGATCCTTCGCCGCTTTCGCTGAATCATACCCTGCAATCATCGGCGGTCCTCTGAAAGCTGGACATGCAGCAGATTAGGATACTTCTTCCTATCAACTGCATCTACCTGATATGTCTTCTCGCCCATAACGATTCGGTCAGGAATAGCAGTACTTGTCTCCTCTGGCCTTTTTACATCAACAGTCGTTTGCATCTGCAAAACAAATACGGTACTCGGCAGTAAACCCGGTTCCTGCTGCCGAAGTTGCGCTGTAACATACTGTGCAAAGCAAACAACATCAGCAGCGACCGATTTAAATTCCGCATCGCCCACCGGATTATCGTTTGCATCGTATGCTTGCTGGTATCTCTGAACCTCAATTAAGGCATTAGTTTTAATCAAGGAGCAATATTTATCCTTCTCCGTTGTTGGACGCAATGTCTGAACTAAAAATTGAACGTCATTCTGGACTATATCTCCCTGCTTCACAGGTGATTTCGATGAAAATAGACCATTGTACATGTATTCTTTGCCTATGATCGTTGTCGCCTTGGTATCTCGGGACAGAATGACAATGTCTGGTTCGCCGTTTACGGTACATGGTGAGTGCCGATGGGCAAAGTCTTTAAACATCAGTAACGCCGCCCTTCTTTCGTCCGTGTTGGCCCCGCTACACCGAATACCGGAACATTTGTCCCCTGCTGCACTGTTGATATGGACTCGATAAACTCATAGGCTTCATCAACAAGCTGGACAGCGTACTTTTTCCAATCAACAACCTGATTTTCAAAGGAGAAGTCAAAATCCTTTTTAGATTTCTTGATTCTTGCTGTCATGGATGGAGCTAGTATAGCAGCAACCATACAAACGGCTGCTGCATATACATAGGTCCGATCATCGTCAATCAACTCAGCATAATCAGGAACAGCTTTTACGATCCTTGATTCCCCAATAGACAAAACAGAAAGAGCGTCTATGTCAGCATCCGATATTACATCCTCACCAACTCCCAGGCGCCCTCTAATTTCCTCGTGATACGTTTCAGTAGTGAGGATTTTATTTGCCATCCGCTCCACCGCCAGCGGCACCAATAGCCTGTTTCAATTCTTCAACATCCATTTTGGTGTAGCCAGAGATTTTAAGTTCTTTTGCCGTGGCTTTTAATTCTTTCAACTCTCCCTCGGACTGAAGAATATCAATTTGCTCAAGCAATTCCGCTTCTCGCGCTTTGGACTGTTCTAATTCGGTCTGAAGTTGCAACTCCCGTTCTGAATTGGCGCCATCGACAGCCCCATTACCGTCTACAATCTCCGCAAGCAATTGTCCGGTTGCCGCATTACGAATTTCTTTCTTCGCGATATCTACAAGACCATCAGGGGCATCTGTTACGATGTCCCCGGCATTGTATTGTCCAACAGCATCAACCAATACTTTTACAGTTGTCATAAAATTGGTCTCCTCCCTTACGCCACTGTAGCGAAGATATGCCAGTTGACGTATTTCAGACGCGGCAGCACAGTCGCACCGTTAATAACTTGCCATTGATCAGGGTCACCCTGAATCAGCTTGGTGAGAGCAAACTTACCAGTGTGACCTGTGAAAATATCCTCATAGTTATTTGGGCTTGTAACAAGGTCCATAATGGAGCCTGTCATGCCTTGACCGATGATAATTACGGCATTGTCAGGGATAAACGGATAGAACGTCCCGGTATCGTCAATGTAGCCACCATCGTAAACTTCATACTGAAGCCCGCTCAAGTTTTGACTGACAATTTCAGAAAGTGAGCCATCAGTTACAACATCCTTGCCATATGTGTATCTGATCAAATCGCGAATTTTCTCATTTTGCTTCATGTAGCTGTCTACCTTTTTATTGGCCAAAATCTTAACCCCTCTTGCCCCACTTCCCCGGAATAGAAGGAGCCATTCATCCAAGTTTTTCAGCGGATCAGCGGTTGCCGTATTGCTCCAGAGCACATCTGCCGTTGGCTTGTTTTTGGCAGGGACGCCGTAATCAATCGTTCTGGTAGGTTTGTTTGCCGTTGCCGGAACAATAAGGTTACCAGTCAGGGACTGCCAACGCATCCACTCAAAACGTGTCTCAAGCCGAAGATTCAAGTTGACCAGTTGATCTACCATATATTCCTCTGCCCATTGTTGCTGCAAGTTATTACCTGGCTTTCTCAATGTAGCAATCTTTTCACGATCAATGATGGACTTTTCTCTCCATTCTTGGTTCGTGAAGTTCATATGTTTCACCACAGGCGGCGTATGAATTGGCGAAGGATCATTCAGCCCGGTAGCAGGTGTCATCCCCGTGTCGTCATAAGTAATGTCATATTCGATGGTGAGTCCAAGTTCAGGTTTGAAGTCAACGCCATTGGTCAACAGTTGAGCCCCGCGAAAACTGTTAATATCCGTCCGAATGTTCTGAACGACTTCCGTAAGGAAATATGGATCAAGTACGTTTGCCATGTGTGTTTATCCCCCTTATACAAAGTAGCAAAGCTTCAGCGCTGTTTTAGCGGCAGCATCAAGCCCTGTCAGTTTGGATGAATCAAAAATACCAGCAATCCATGCAGAAGCTCCAACATCAGAAAGTGTAGTGTCATGATCGTTGTCAAGGATGCACAAAGCAACCTCAGAACCGTTTGTCGCGGCAGCACTGTATGCCACCGCTTTATCTTTGTCCGCTCCTGCTGCTGTGATCCTGCCGATAACCGTCCCTTTTTTCAGGATTCCTTGTCCTTGTTTCAGCAAAATCCCTCCTGGTAGTTTAGCCTGAAGGTCAGTAGACGCTAGAACCTCCGTAAACTCTTGAGTAATAACCTGTCCTGGACCAGGAGCACCATTATACTGAGATTGCATCATAATTATTTATCCTCCTTCAACAGATTACCTCTACCTGTATTTTTGAGCGCAGCCCGAGCCTCTTCACGAGCTAATGCTTTGAGTTGTTCAGGTGTTTTCTCACCGCCATTATTTTGTGAATTAGCTGGTGGCGCTCCGTTCAGCGCTCCTTCCGGAAGGTTTACATCGTCACCTTGTGTATGACGACCACCGCCGCCCAAGGCAGCTTGTGCTTGTGCTTCATACGTTGCACCGATCTTTTCAATTTCAGATATCGGCAGATGAGACAGTGCAGTTTTCATCGTCTCTACATTAAAGGCTTCACCAAGAGCACGGACACCAGCTCCACATGCTTGTTCAGTGACCTTCACCTTGTACATTGCTCCATCAGCAGCTTGAACACTTAGCGCCGTAAGCTTCGCTGGGATTTCTGCGTCACTTTCAACGCCCAGTACAGCCCGTATTTGTCCAAGCACACCATTAGCCGCTGCCAGAGCAGTTGCTTGGGTTTGCGCTGCTGCCAAAGCAGCTTTTTGTTCTTCATTCATAGTGTCATCTCCTTTGGCCTGTATTTCGACCTCATTGTTTTTGTCTTGCTGTATTACAAATCCATCTAAGCCTGATTTGCCACTAAAAGAATAAAAGACGCGTCCGCCACTTGGTAGTGACTTCGCATCTTCAGATAGAGCTTCACATTTTATAGTTGATTGCAACTCAGATGTATTGCTCATTCCGACTACTCCGGCACCTGGGTAAGCTCCGTCAAAGACGAGAGAGTTTTCCATCAGGTCGCCGTCATTAATGTCCACAGTGCAGAGTTTGGAATCATACTCCCTTCCGCGAATGTGAGGGCAATTGCCGCCAAAATACTCCTGTCCGCAGATGGAACATGTTTGACTGGTTACCGTAAAGCCGATTGATGTATCAAATATAGTTCCGGCATCAATACCTTCAGCTATTTGGTCAATCTTGATATCCCCGACCTCTTGACCCAGTTTCATGTAATGGTCTGCATAAAGTGCCAGTTCATCGCCATCCATCTGTAATCGGCTGTCAAAGGTTCTACCGAGTGGTATTGTCATGATACCCATGTTGGCCCATGAGTGATCCAGCAGCAAGGATACACCTTCTCTTGCTTGGACAGCCATCTTCCTTAGAAAATTAGGGGTCAAACGGTAAAACCGACGAGGTATGATTTGATCCCCCACAAGCTTCGCAGGGAAAACATACGCTTCATCCTCAGTAAGAGGAACACGTGCCAACTGATTGATCTTTGCTAATTGTTCGGGTGTGGGTTTGGCCATATTCTCTATTCACCTCCCTCCGGTGGAGTATTTTCTTCATTTGAATCAGATTCAAGCTTCTGTGCAAGTAAAGGAATAAGTTCGGCTGGAATTTTGGAATTAATACCAAGAGTCCAGCGTATTTCCTCAGCAGCTTCCAGCGGCGTGATGTAGAAATTCTTCTCCGCTGTAATGTAGTTATTGATCTTTGAACGACGATCACGTTCAATCTCATTTTCAGAGCGTAGATCTATGGGAAGATAGTCAACTTCAACTTTTGTTTGAGTTCCCTTTACTCTTGCGGACAACGAAAAAGCCCGCTGCCAGAAACGTTTGGTTACGCTCCGCGCGGACTCTACATTTTTGATATATATTTGAGTGTCGATTGAACTGTATGTTTCTGTTGAGCCTTGATGCCTGGAAAGAATGGTAAGTAGTGTTTTGAGTGAAGTGGCCATTTGGGTATCAATGATATCTATCAGCTTCTTAATATCAATCATCGGCCCCGAATTACCACCCTTGAGATACTCGACCTTTACACTATCCCAATGGACAAGGGCATCGTCTGGATTGAGTGAGTTGAAATGGTTTATCATCTCTTCCATTCGCTCTTTGAGCCATTTCTGTTGACCATCGGGATTACTCTTCAAGTTGTTTGGCATATTCTTCAGCATGATTTCTTCCAACATGGAGATATCAAGCCTTGGATAGCCTTGGTTATGGACAACAGCCTTTAAATCAGACAGGACCTGCAGGTGAAAGAACACTACCTGAAGCACTGGCAACATTGGCGTTCGACCATATGGATCATCTACCATAGGATCAAACTCTTCATAGATGAACGTTGGAGTGTCGATTTTCTTGTAATTACCGAACCACTCTTCATTCGCGCTCCTTCGTGGATTCTTCACGTATTGCCATGGTGTAAGCCGATTCGTATTCGGCTCCCTGCGGAACCAAATTAAAGCCGGATCAATCGGAACGATATCAATTACATCGTTACATCGCTCATTTAGTACCACTTCCCCGGCACATGCACCGCGAACCATAATCATCATCCGTTGGATCGTGTCCAGTTTATTTAACGACCGTCCATGCTGATATCCTGGCGAAGGTAACGGTGTGTTTAGCATAGATTTGAGTTCATCTAGCACCCGTTGTCCGCCCTTATCTGCATTCCCGTTCGGCTTCTTAGCTGTAAATGTTAAATCGGTATCTCCCATACGTAAGTATGTGTATAGAGCATAGGATACGTCTGGATGAACAGATATAAGGAGCTCAAGTAATTCCTCTGCTGTATAACTCTGCAACTTGGTAAGGTCAATATTATGAGCCTGCTGATGTTTTTTGGGTAACCAGTTAAATATGCCCCACGGATTGGAGTTCTTTGGAACTGTCGTCCTGCCCACGCCCATCATCTGCCGTTTTACCGATGCCGGAAGAACAGAGTTCACAAATGAATATATGGCTTTATGATACCATTTCAAGATTTCACCGCCTTTCTTTGTAAACTTTCATGAATACAGAATAACATTTGTTTTATTCGGATTTACTACTGATTTTCTACTAAAAAAAGTACGATCACCGAAACGAACATCGTCTTGAATTTTGATAAAAAAGAAGGTTAGGAAAAGTTTCCTGACCTTCTTGGCGTTCAAATCTCTATATAAAAAATATCATTGGTTTTATTGCGTACATTACGTATATCTTTTTAAGGAGATGTATTGTAAAAAAAACATCTCCTTGTGGATGGAATCCATACCGATAGAATGAACAAAACCAATGTTATATTTTGTTAATCGAAAACAGTAGAATTACTATATTTTGTTTCTTACAAATCAATTTTATTTTCTAACTTAATTAGACGACAGTTTATGTTTGATCCTTCTTTAAAGAAAACCTTCTTGTCTGGCAAAAGTTCTAATTCGTCCTTTCTCAAGATTACAGTCGTGAATTGAATCTTGGGATTAGAATCAATGTATGCAGACCTATTTCCGTAAGTAATGGTAAGTGTACCAAACCCATCATTTCTATTAGGATCTTTTGTTAATGTTATTTTATCATGAAAAGAAAAATGTCTACCTCCAAAGGTGTTAATTTGAATACCAAATTCATAATCAAAAAAACCAATGAGTTTAAGAACCCCATGTTCTCTTTCTTCTTTAATATCAATTTGATCGATTTCAACTTGAGCATAATAGACAGTCATTTTCTAATCTCCTTTAGAGTTTTTTGAGTTGTTCATTTCATATTATTTACATCTCTCAGCTAATTATTCTGGTCTTATTTGCTGTTCCCAAGAAACGAAATCTAAGTGTTTTATGTTGAGTACCCTTCCTAGTGTTAATTTTTATACATTCACAAACAATTATGCTCTTTTTCCTTTAAGACTTGAATTACGAATTAACGTCTTCATTTCGTCTTCAAGATGGAGTCATTAATGTTTTCATCCATCCACCATTTTACCTTGTAGCTCTCGGCACTGCGTTCCCTTGCCATGTTACACAATCACCACCCCCAACATCATGCTAGTATGTCGCTTTAAAAAATAGAGTAAGAAACCGATAATGATTACCTAATAATAAAAGGGAGTTGAGAGACATGAACTGGATTATTTTGTTTCTGTTCATAATGGTTTTGATTTTAGTTATTCTTGAAGTACCACAATTTTTATGGGTAAATAAATTTTTAAAAAGCCCCTTTAGGAGATATAAAAAATCAGTAAAGACTGATGGTCAATTCCATTACCAATTGAATAAAAAGACCAATACCTTTGTTGAGTATTATAAAAATTACGATACAGAATCCTTAGAAAAATTGAGACTGGATATTCTTATTAAGAAACAAAGATTTACGATAAAGAAACAATCATCCAGCTTTATGACTTCTGGAGGTTTATCTGTAATGTCAGTTGGGATAGCGCTCTTTTCACTTTCTGTTAGAGCAGGTAACCAAAAGAATGGGGTAATGGAGTCCGTCCCTTACTTTGGGATGTTGGCAGTGATATTTTGTCTCATTTTTTTTACTTACTATACCTCAGAAACTTTCATTCTCAATCCTCTCGATGCCCATTTATTAATAATTGAAGAAGAACTAGATAAACGAAACAAGTCAAACGATTGATGGTTGTCGGTATCATTGCACTTAGCTTTGCAATTCATCCTACCAATAAAACCGCTACCTGATTTAGGAGCGGTTTTATTTTCATATTCAGCATCGCCCGGCTGAAGGTCAACACGTGGGTTGTATGCTGCTGCGTTGATTTGCTCTATCGGTAGGGCTCTGATTTCCACTGTTAAATCTCCTTTCGAAAAAAATCTCCTCATGATCCCAACTAAATGCTATGAAAGAACGATAGTTACGGCGAAGAACAAGAAAAGGGAGGAAGTTACATGCTTACGATTCTGTTGAGTGTAACAATACCATCTATCTGTAAGGTCCTAATTGCTTACTACATCTATAAAACTGCTGTAGTAAAAGCCAACAACTTGGGATAAAACAAAGAGGGCAGACCATGACGGTTTGCCCTATATTTGTGTTGAGTTGGTTTCCACTATTCGGGTAGCGGGATAACAGGCTGTCAGAGCGTGTGTATGCCTTCTCTCTGCTCCCTGCTGTACTTCTTCCGGCATTTGTCCGTGTAACAGGAAGGAGGCTCAAAACAGCTTGCATATTGTCATATGAGGACAAAAGAAAAAGCACCCCGAAGGATGCCTCTTAATCATGGAAAAACGTAACCCATATGCCTATAAGGGCTAAAATTCCTAAAGCTGAAATTAAATTTTTTCTGTTGAAAGGTCCAAAGAAAACTTTAAACATTAGAACCAAAGCTGTTATCATAGCCAAGAATAATAGTAATTCATTCAAATAGTATACCTCCTTAAAATTTCGCCTAATTCCAAGATTCGACATTCAGGAAAGTTTATCCTTTTTCACACATGCGGTACGGGAACAAAACTGTCTAACACCATCCCACCTGCCCCATACACAACCTTTGCATTTCTTCGGCTGTTTGGTAGTCCTTTCAACGGGAGCAAAATTCCTTTCTTCTGCTTCTTCTTCAAGACTAAAATCCTTTCAAAAGGCAATAAAAAAAGCCACCCAAATGAGTGACTTGTATCTGCCTATGTATTTACAGCACCAAAGCAACACAGGCGCTTATTTAAAACCCGAAAAAATAAACAGCGATAGGTTCTATCCCGAAAGCGGGATGCAAAACGCTACGCTGTTACATAAAAGCATTTGTACTTAGTAACTATAGAGGAAGAACAAGACTATTTTACTGAGCTGCTGAAATTCAAGTCAAAACACGAAACTTCGATGCAGCGCAGAAATAGCGAAATAACGGGACAAAAGCTGCTCTTTCCTCACTTTTTCGTAATAATAATGACGTGTCGGGGAATTGAACCCCGCAAAATCTTTCGGACTGGGTCTGATGCGATGTTCTCATCAAACAAAAAAAGCCACTCCTCAGCGACTTAATTTGTATTATAAATCTGGTGCACACTTTTAGGGTTATTATCCTACTTCTCCTTAACAATAATGTTATTGCTAAAGCGTATCTCGCCAATTGCCGTATAATAAGGAACCCCATTATTCTGGGTAATATTCAGACGATAATAGCGGTATTTATTGTCATTATTAAATGTGTAAGTCCTTGATTCGCCGTAAGACCAATTTGTTTGATTTGTTTGAGTATCAAGAACTTCCCAATTTTGATCGTCATTACTGGCCTCAATAGTCCAATCTTTAGGTGTATATCCGATACCGTCTATACTCTTTGTTCTAGCGGTAATGGTATACTCATTGACTCTGAACATTTCAGAGAAATCAACTTTTAACCACCCAGTAGTGACATTCACTTTGGTTGCCCAACTAGTATAGATATCTCCATCAAATGCCTGGCAAGGTACAAAATCAGCCGCGTAAGAACTGGAAGCACTCAAAACTATTGAACTGTTTGGATTTGTACATACTTCTTTTGATGGAAGTGGTACTGGTGTTGTATCTGGTACTGGCTCTGGTGTTGGCTCTGGTTTAATTGTTCCATTTCCTACAACCGTAAATGGGTTACCTGAATTAATGATAATCGGAGTATTCCCATTGGTCGCAGTTATCCATCCACTCGCGATAAATTGACCATTTGCACCACTATTACCCTTGATAACACCATAGTAAGGAACATGATCACAACTGTTATTATTGCCTCCAAAGTTAACCTGATAGAAGACAGTATTTACAGAAGGGACATATTTGTTCACTCCCAATTCTATGTCCGACTTAATCCCGTTGTACTCCTCATCCGCTATTGTTATAGGAACACCAAATCGATCGTATAAACTGAGATTAACAGCAGCATCAGAGGCACTTAAATTAGTTATGTTTATAGAAAGCTGGATTTGATGGGACCTATCACAAAATGAGTTAGCCGGAATAGAAAAGGCGATCCCTTCTTCCTTCGCTTGTTCTGAATAAGCAACTGCTCCGATACTCGAAAAAAACAAACACAATATTAAAGGCATTGCTTTTAAGTATTTCACAAAATCCCCCCAATTTTTAGATATCAAATTATTCATCGGAATTTTGTTGTAAATAATTAATACTTAAGCGACCTAGGGAATCGAACCCCGAAAAAAGGTTTCAGACCGGGTCTGATAGGATGTTTCCGCCGGTTAGCAGTTTCCTCCAGCCTGTACGAGCCGCAACAAAAAGGCCGGCACATTGGCCGACCTGATCACCGAGACTCGAAAGCTGCGGTTCGTTCCTTATTTGATTATCCATGATACAAATTTACCGTATAAAAAGTTCAGTGGCGGGTCATACATCAGTCAAATTCCAATCAAAAACGGTCATTGTTATAGGGACTCTAACTAATGGATATATACTTAATTGCTTTATCAATAGGATTTACAGTTACTCTCATTGATTTACATACGCTAGCAAAACACCTTACTGCTAAATAATCCTTAAATGCTTCACCTAAATACCATTGGTGTGGCATTAAAATTAATTCTCCAGCCTCTCTTATAAAGGTATTGTTTAAGAATGTCCACAACTCAATGATTGATCTTTCAGATGACCTCTGTATCAACTCAATATTGACTTTGTATTCTTTCTCTTCTGAATAATCAATACTCACAGATTTTTTTTTGTACAAACTATATGCAATTTGATTTATTTCTCCAGAGTCGATCAACCTTTCAATAAGACCTTTCGAAATTGCCCTTAATTTACTAAGCATAATTTGAGCATGATCCTTATACTCAACAATTTTACACTCTTCAAAATGCGACCCAATCTCTTGTAATATTTGCTCTCTAGTGTCTTTATCAAAAACTGGAATATGTAAAACAGCATTTGAATCGCCTGTTTCGAATGGCAAAAGAAAAAATTGAGCCAATACTGATAGTTTCTCTTCTATACTCTCATTTGTTTTTATTTTTTTTATGCTAGGTCTATCAAGAATAGTAGTTTTGTTTCTAATTTCGATAGTTACTTCTTCCTGATTATTTAAAATCTCTTCAAATAGTCTCATCTTCATTCCTCCTATATATATCACCATAACAAATACTTAGTACTAAGACAAAAAAGAGAACACAAGGATTGAAGAGTAATTGTGTTCTCTTTTTAGGTTATTTAGTTGTAAAAGTCACTTTAGCTCCATTAGCTGGCAAGTTAAACCCAGTAGCTCCAGTTACAGAAACACCGCCATAAAGTTTTGCTGAATGGAGTCCTGGGTTGCTGTATACTGTTTCTCCTTGATTTGATACATGTGTAGGAACTCCATTTGTTGGATAATTAAAGGTATCCTTTTGCCCATTAGACCATACTAAAGAAATATTAACACGAGTTATTTTATTTTTTTTATCATCCATTGTAATAGTCCAATTACCCAATGCAGTACTTCCGTCCACATCAACCCAGAAATCTAATGTTGCATACACAACTTTAGTTTTTTGAGTAGAAAAGTCTCCATAAACTGCATTACTTACAGAGTTATCAGTGACTTCTAATGGAATATTGACTGTAACACGTTGTCCTGATGATGAAGCAACTGAGTTCAGCTCTCCTTCAGATTGTGTCGTCTCTGCAAAAGAGTAAGTAGGAAAAACTAGAACCAGAGCCGCTAACAAAATCGAACACACTAATTTTTTCATGTAAATCATTCGCATAATCCTCCATCTATGTTTTTTTGTAAAATGATGTAATGTAACTATTTTAATTATTAGAAATTTAATGATATTTGTCCATAATTATAAAGTCTCATAATTTTTAATAAAAAAGCAAATAATTGTCACATTATGTCGTTTCCTCTTTCAGCTGTGGACTCAATAACATTCAAACCTCTTACCAATATGGCGATAGCGCCAGCCTTAATCCGTTTAAGTGAGTTTTCACTAATTCCCATTTCTCCACAATTGATGTAGTCAAATTCACTCTCATTGCCTGAATAGCTTACCTTTGCATACTAGAAAGCTTAGTCATGCCAGTTTCAACAATTCTTTACCTCAAGCTCTGCTTACTTATCTACATTGTACACGGCGCTGTTCTCCATCTGCTTGCTGTCGCACTAGTGGATTGATGCTCTCTATATGAATACGCATGTGCAACCGCTATCTTTTATCTTATAAAACTGCTCTACCACATTATCTTTTTACTGCCACACTACCTATTGAAGGAAGCATAATATGTGTGTCTGGTTCCATCAAATATTCTCCAAATGTCAAAACAAAAGCGTCAGCTCGGTCTGGTGACTTGAGCCCACGCTTTTTCATATCCTTCTTACTTTCAAGCAGCATTTTACCCTTGCTGGTCATGATCCATTTACGTGCTGTAAGTTGGGTTATAAGAACATCGTCATCAGGCAATTGAAGAACGCTCACATCTCCATTAATGAAATTACTCATATTCTGTTCCAATTGATCCTTAATAGAGGCCCACATTTCAGTAACTAGGTTTCCATAGTGCTCATCTAATGAAGAAGAACCATTGTTAATTGGAATGATTTCATATGGTAGCCCTTCTTCAGCTACGATTTCATTTAGTCGATCCGTTACTCCTCCGCCTACGCCGCTATCATCAACTCTTATTCTTATTCTGTTTAAATATGGATGAGCAACATGCAGCTCTTTAGCTAGGTTAATCACCCATCCGGCAGTAACCATTGTGTCCTTTTTGAAATGATGGTGTTCCCCTACAATTTTTGGCCCTATGCCAGCAAATATTGAGGTCTCATCATCCCCAAACCGCGCGACGTCCACTCCTATAGTTAGCATATCTCCAGTGGGTTCCAGTTTCACTTCTTTAGCTGCAAATTCAGCCACTTCCAAAGAAATAAATGTATCTGATTCTCCACGGGGAAATTCACCTTCAACCCGGACTCTCCATACATCGCTGCCTTCACCATACTTACGCTTGAGCATAGCGATATTATCCTTGCTTGTTCTTGGGCTATCTAAGCATGACACCTTACGTGTTTTATAATCCGCTCTGTCCTTATTGTGTGAATCATAAAAAACACCCGACGTTTTTGTCGGGTTGCCGCACATCAGTATTTTATTGAATTCACCAGACAATGTACCTAAGATAGCCTCCATGATTGGATCAGCAACGCCCGATGCTTCATCAACGATAAACAACATGTAGTCTTCGTGAAAGCCTTGCATGTTCTCAGGCTTAGTAGCTGTCCGAGCTGTAGCAAACCAGCGTTCCTCATAGTTCTTCATGTATATTTTGGTCTTTGTCCACTTAAGGATTCGTTTTAATACCGGACTTTTAGATTGCCATTTATTAATCTCAGCCCATAACACGTCATGTAGTTGCTGCCTTGTAGGAGCTGTACAAATCACCTTTGGATAAGGAAAACAGGACAAAAACCATAATGCTGTTGCCGCTTCTAGTCCTGTTTTCCCAACACCCTGACCTGAACGTACTGAAACGCGCGGATTATTTGCTAAATCCATTAGAGTGCTTGCCTGCCAATCATCAGGATAGAACTTCAGCATTTCTTGACAGAACAATATAGGATTCTTACGGTACTCAGGAATCCGTATCTTGAATGCTTGAAGCCTCCGTTTCGTCTCCGGCGAGTCCTTCTGCCTCATCACCTACCACCGCCTCTACCCAGTCGTCAATTAAATCGTCTTCTGTATTGCCTTCACCCGTGACCTTTGCCCTTTCGAGTTCAAGTTTCTCACGCTGCATCTTAAGTTTTTCGTCCTCAAGCATCCGTTTATGTTTGTCTGGAAGCAGATCCATGTATTTAGTCAGCACGTCCAATGCCTTAGTTTTATCGTGTAGTTTAACACTTACGCCATCCTTGCCCTGCTTGACTTCTGAAACCAGAGTTCCATCAATTTCATCACTATTTTTAAAAGAAACATAATTGTATCTGTACTTTTTCGTTTCTCCAGTGTCAGGATCAAACACGGGATCTCCTTCTAAGCCAAGAACATCCTCTTCCTTTTGACCGAATTCCACGTAGTCCGTTATGTCTGCAAAGGCAATTTTCATGTACTCCATAAGAACGCGCTGAGCATTTAAACCAACCCCATCCATTAGGGATTCGTTGTAATTCTGTATCGCAGCCTTAATTTCAGGTTTCCTCAATAATTCCCATCCAATTGAATATGCTGTTTTCTTACTATATCCAGCAGCCATTGCCGCCCTTGTCGCGTTGAAATCTCTGAGGTATTCCATTATGAATATCCGCTGTTTCGGCGTTAACCCCTCTTCGTCTGGAATTTCCGGCTCCGGTTTCTCCTCAATTACTGGAACGTTCTTTTTTGTTTTGGAACGCTCCATATCATTAGAGCGTTCCGGTATTTTTTTCGGAACGTTCCGTATTTCTGGAGCAGCGACTTTTAGTTCTTTAGAGAGCGCATCAACTGTTAGCAGGGTAGCATATACCTCTCTTGGCTTATCACCTTGATATGTACCAATGAATTTACGCCGCTCCATTTCATCAATCAGTCGGGCTGCTCTGCTATAACCTATCCTCATTCTTCGCTGCAATAAAGAAACCGAGGCTTGTTTGGCCTCGGCTACAATTTGGACAGCTTTTAGAAAAAGATCGTCAGGATATGATGTTATATCTTCATCTTTCTTTGCAGGTTCATTTTTTTGATCAGTTTCATCTTCATCAGAACGTTCCGTATGTTCCGCTTCTCCAGCAATCAAACTCTCCCACTTATCTTTAGCCTTCCATCCTCTTACCGTACCTTCAGATACACTAAGTTGAGAGGCTATATCTGTGAGACGTATGTTGCCGGAACTGGCTTTGTATAAATCAAATGCTTCGTCCCGTTTCGGATCTCTCTTTCGTCCCATATCTTATTATTCACCCCTTTTGATAATGTATCTGAAGCTAAGGAAAAGTTTCCTGAACAAATAAAAAAGCCACTATTCAGCAGCTTTCTCTTGTTTTTCTTCGTATTCTCTTAGATATTCCACTTCAATTTGGAAACCTTTTTTATACCAATTTCGTCCAAAGAATTCCCAGTAGCCCTCTTGAGTATGGTATTCTTCTTTAATATGTTTCCAATCCATATAATTTGTAAGAAAGTGTACCCAAATGAGTGATGATAATGATAGCGGTATGATTACAAAAACAATTATAAAGTCTTTAAATTTTTTATTCACTCAAATTCATCTCCTATATTGTTCCATACGATTGTATCGACATTAAGGATGCAGAATTTTATACAACAATACAGCCTTTAATCCAAAATTAAAAAGAGCAGCGATTTTACGCTGCTCCTATTGTAGTGATCGGTAATTTATAACATGCGGTTACCGCTAATCCGCCATGCCTGGAATAGGCCTTAAATGGACATCCTTCTTGCTCCGGGTTTATATTACCCTCTGAGTCCTGTCTCCGATTTAGTTTTAGTTTTGGAAAAATTACAGAAGTTGACCAGCTAGTGCTTTAAGGCCACTTGGTACAGCAATTTGTTTACCATCATGTTTATTTCCGTTTACATAAGCTGTGTCTTTGTCTACATAATAGACTACACCTTCGCCGCCGATAACCGGAAAGCCGCTTTCGTCGTAATCCAGATTTGTACCTACATACTTGCCATGCTTGGCTGCTTCACTTTCCAAGGAATGAAGGTGTAAAATCCCCGTGTTGTCTAAAAATGCATAACTTTGTGCCATGTTTGTTGCCTCCTAGAATGGATTTAATTTGTTCCTGAATAAAGTGTAAATCCTTTCTACTTCGGGCCTACTACGGATTTCCCTTGATTCTAACAACAAGCAAAGACCGCAAAGGCTTAAGCCCTTACGGTCTAATTTACTTCTGGCATCCTCAGTCCAATTTCACCTTCTTTGTTACGGCCCCGACCATAGTCGATGATCACAAAATCCAATGTTCGGTTGACTTTAAGACTTTTTGATAAATTTTCTATGGCCTTGCGTCTTTTGTCAGCGAATGTTGTGGCTGATATACCATGAATTCCTTTTTTATACTCTCTGTTCATATACTGTTGAGCTTTTAGATACTTCATCCCATCTAGGAACAAGAGTTTCGCAGCAAGCCTTTCATGCGCATCTCTAATGTTAGAGATTGCAAAACGGATATTGTTTGTAATGAGGAGATAAAACCTGTAATTTATGTGTCGCTGATCCTTGAGCAAAACAGCATTTGCCGTCACGTCTGCCTTCAGTTCTTGACCTGTTACCCTTTTTGCTACAGAGCCTTCGGCTGAAAGCAAGTCATACGCCGACATTCCGTTTTCAATCTGCTCAAGTGAATGTTCATAGTTTTTGATTACATCAATTAAATCAGTATATTTGTTTAGCAGCCATTTTGTTTTTCTTCTATCTACTGCATCTACATCATCAAAGAAGTTTACTTGGACTATTTTCTGTGTTCCAGAAGGATCTTCATTATACTGAGCGCTTAATTCTACAGACTGAGTTAGTTCCATAAACATGTATCCTTTCGAAAGAAAATTATTTTTTTATATTTTCTCCAAAATAAGTATAACTATCTAAGAGTGATTAAATCTGCAACCAAAAATCTTAGAACAAAAAACGGGAATTATTTTTCAAAAAAGATAAGTAAAATATATGTAGGAGCTTGAGTGTTCTCCTATTTCTCAAATGTAAATTCAAACCTTAGTCGCTATGCTGATGCGCACTCCAACCTAACTCAGACGTAGAAAAAATGATCGAAGAACGAACAAAGCCTCGGTAATAACAGGGACATTCAAATTATAATTCAAGATATAATTTGTAGATGGGTAGGTCTCTGTAAAACTCCTGTGTTTCAAATTTAAATTGTCTGAACCCGATGTTTGCTTCAATTTTATTTTCTAATAAAACGTTAATGCAAAATAGGAGATCTTTGTCACTACGAGATATTGCCTCATGTTTTAATTCGATCAATTTCTCAATCATAGTTTCTTCTAATGTTCTATTTAACCGTTTATGAATCTGGAGCCGATTTATGAATATTACCTGCTCTGAACAATCTCCCTCATCAAAGTCAGTTGGGTATTTATCATAAATATAGTTGGCTAAATCTAGTAATTGCGAATTATTACCCAGATCATAAGCTTGTATGCATTTTAAGCAAAATTGATTCGTCCAATTGAAAGTTTCCAAGTTGATAAATGGATCGAACTTATCAAAAGATCTCCTAATAATATCATAGTCAAAATTTATAGATTTCCCCAAAGCCTCTTCACTAAGTATAGTGTAGACACTATGAGGAAAACCTTCTCCTTCTTGATTTGTATGGATAACACAGTCTATCTTCAGAACCTCCTCGGAGAAGCCATTAATTAACAGTCTATCGTCCTTTGGATTGTGGAGCACAACAATCGACTTATCTCCCAACTTAATATTGAGTAATGATGTATTGTCAGGCTTCTCTATTTTTATCCCATTCAATGAATTTTGGCTCAAAGTCTTTGTGATTGCTAGTAATTGCGGGTAAACATCACTAATATTGGAACCACCAAAAAATGTATTTTCAGGGATGCCTAAACGTTCAAATGCAACAGTCATATCAAGGAGATTCTGTTGGTATACCTGCACCTCTTGAAGATCGCCTGATATCTTCTGTACATTTAGTTTGAGTACAAATCCATAATCCTCAAACTCTACAGGATGACCGGCCAATAAATCAATTACTAAAGGAATAACTTTCAATTGCGTTGTAAGAGACCTAAATCCCATAAAATGGAGATTGTATTTTTGTTCCCTTTCATAAATATTAATGGTAATTACTTCTTCAATAACAACTGTTATTTTATTCTGTTCAAAGGATATTTTCGATGTTAAAGAATATAAATCCCCATTAATATTTAATCTTGTTAAACTAGATGCACCCATGGATTCAATTCTTCCAACATTATAGGGAAAATGAGTTTCATTTATAACACCATATATATTAAAATCGTGTTCGAAGATCGAACTTGTTTTTGGGTTCGATGTATCAAAAGTCATACTAGATAATCTGTATTCTTGGAATGCTTCCGGGGAGAAAATTTGTTTCTCGACAAGCATTCTCGGTTGACGTTTCTGCTCCCTCAGAAATTTATAACAGACCGTATAGAGATTGGTTTCTTCTAGTGGCCGCAGTTCAACTGACTTTGTCTTTTGGTGACCATAGATACGAATAAGTTGATTGAGTTCCATTCCTAATAGCGACTTGTAAAATATTTTGCTATCTCCATCTGACTTTACTTCCACAACTAGCAATAACACCCCATCACTGTTCAAGTAATTTCTATAGTGGCCCATATCCAACGAAAACGATCTTACCCCTTTGTGAAAATGAGCCACTTCTGTCCCTTTAACTTGTACCGGAACAATTCCAAGCAATGATTCTTTTTTCTCTGAACCGTCGATAAAAACAGAAATGTTGCCATCAAAGGATATTCCCTTGTCGCCTACAGGAATATTGGGAACTAAAAAACACCCTGGTTGATTTGCGACGTTCGTGATAGCTCCTACTGCTAAGCGTTCAATTTGTCCATTTGACAATGTCATAGTTCATCTTCCTTTTGTGGAATAAAGATAAGTTAACACTCTTTATTATAGAAGTTTACGTTATATTTAGCCAAGCAAACGGACAACATATAACTGGAGCAACACTTAGTATAGAGGTATAAGCGTAATTCATGAGTCACGCCCTACTGAATCGCTTATATTCCGCTGCCCTTCTAGACTGTATAAACATCTTGGAGGCGAGCTTTTAACCGGATTTTTTATATTTACAGAAGGTATAGAATACCTCTCTCAGTTATAATTGAATTGGTAGTTGCAAGTAGTTTTATAAATCTGAAGGGATTTAGAGTACGGGGGTACAAGCTGCTATGCCTCAACCCTCCTCACAAATATTCCGTAGCAAATCCTCCGATGTACCCTTCAAGCCGCATAACCTCTGAACACACAAGTCCCAAGACTCTGATTCTACTGTCCATACCTTATCCTTGTACTTCTCCTTACGGGTCTCATAGCAACCGTGCATTACCGCCTCCTTGGGAAGCAGAACTACTTTGATAGGCGTCAGGAAGTTCAACCCTTACAGGCGGTCGATCATACACAGCCAGGGTCAATTCTCCGTTGCGGAAGTACTCCAAATAAAAATGAGTCCGTACTATTTTATCTTCACGAATAAACTTGAACTCTAAATATTCTCCTTTGATGTCAGTTATAATTCCGGTTTCATCTATTTCATCACCGCCCTCGTCGTGCCCGGTAACACGCGCCAGCATCCAACGTAAATTGGGGTTAAACGCCCATGACTGTACTGCTAATTCCATTTATAATCGTCTCCTTTTAGGGGTATAGGGTAAGAGGCTGTTATGCCTCTCCCCACGAGCTAGTGATTTACAGAACCTTTCCGCCGTGACGCTGGGGCCGCGTTGCATTGTAAGCCATCTTTTCGGTGATCGCCCCTTCCAAATCAATACCGTATCGGCCTGCTGCATCGAATACCCGGATCACGATGTCAGCCAGCTCGCTAGGGATGCCACACGGCTTGCAGTTTGGCGTAATAGGAGTAGTAAGCCGTGTTTTTAATTCTTTATTCTCGTACCAAACTTCCGTAATATCACGGCCATTTCGGTAATCCTCCAGCGCCTCAGACACCTCGCTGTGAATCAGGGCTATGATTTCCCCGAAACTCCGTTCTTCGTCCCACCAGCCTTTTGACATCGCATTTGAATGAGCTGCTTGTACCAATTCGCTAATAGCTATGGGCAAGTGCTTTTCTATCGTTGTGGAGCTGAGCTTTTTCCAGAACCTATGATCATCATCAAACCAGTCAGCATCCACCAAGCGGAAGGCAAAGGGTGAAATATCAATCTGTTGGTTTTCAAAATCCGTGTTATGCTCAATATCATTCATGGTTGCTCCAATTTGCAGTAGCTTATTAACGTTTTCCTCGGTACTTCCAACATAGATATATTCGATTGTATCCCCCATAGAGGACCAATCTTCTACAACAATACTGTTCAAAATTTCTAATTTATCATTTGCCATCTGATATCTCTCCTTTGGTATAGGTAGTAGGGGGTGTATCCCCCTTAAAATAGGGTTAATTGACGATTATCGAAGTTCATAAGCAGCATTTCCTCAGTGTCGATATCCGCACCAGAGCCGCCTACCACCTGTTTATGTGCGTCAAATGGATCTCGAGTGAAGTCGGGGTAAAGCCCTTTTATAAGCGGATCGTCGTAGTATGACAAGACGACTTTTCCACGTACATTGTGCAGCAGGTCCGCTAGGTCGCGATGGTCACGCTCTGTGAAGTTTCCAGCGTAATATTTCTCCCTGCCCACGTAAGGCGGATCCACGTAGAACAGGGTATGAGGATCATCGTATTTCTCAATAATCGTCCGAAAGTCTGTATGCTCAATCATCACACCTTTCATCCGCTCCGCGAAGTCCGGCAGCAGTTTACAGGCGCTAAGGTATCCGTTCGCCGGGCTTTGGCCAGAAACTGTACTGTGCCGCCAGCCTGTTTGCGGAACCTCTTCCGCATTCCCTTTGCCTATGGCTGACCGATTTAGATAAAAGAAACGTACAGCTCTTTCAAATTCATCCTCCGGCATCGCTTCACGCTTCCAACGTTCATACAACTGCCGGCTATACGGTAGAGATTCACAAGCTTGTCGAAGGCGTTCTGGATCCGTTCTGTTAACCAATAGAAAATTAACAACCAGTCCGTCAATATCGTTGTATACCTCGTGGGTTTTTCTCGGCTTTTGAGCAAGTACATGAACTGCGCCGCCAAAGGGTTCAACATATTTCCTATGGCTGGGGAAGTGACTTATGATGTGCTTCGCATATTTACTCTTACCGCCAAACCAGATTAATGGGCTGCGTACTCCTTGCATGGTGTATCCCCCTTATAGACTGTCATTTATGGCTTTTATAGCTGCTAAGATGGGGTATACCTGATAGGGACTCACTGCGTTGCCGAGCGCGTAACATCTGTCCACCCTATTGGGAATCCCATTAGACTTTCTTGAAACCGGGGGTCCAGATATGCCCCAATCAACTCGGGGTATCGGTCGCCAACTACGCCGACGAGCATCTTGCCATGCTTCCCAGTTCGCTCTGATGGTGCTAACGGTCTTATTCTCTTGTAGTCCTGACTTTTTGTTGGAGTGGGCCACAACCAATACCCTATATCGTTCATGGTCCGCATCAACGGCGAGAGCTGGTATATGGAACGCCCTTGCGGTGTATTGCAAGTGGTCCAGGTCATTAAAAACCGTGTCGATCCCCATTGTGATGTGCCCACTAACGTTTTCACCAACAAACCAAGGGGGCTCGAGTTCATCCAAGAGGCGTGCAGTTTCCGGCCAGAGCCATCGGTCATCCGCCGCGCCTCTTCGCTCCCCGGCATAACTTTCACCTTGGCAAGGATATCCGGCGGAAACAAGGTCAATTGCTCTACCGTCTCCAATTATTCCATCCTCCCTTAATCTATCTGCTGTCAGCGTACATACATCGTCGTAGATTGGTACGTCAGGCCAGTGCTTGCGAAGCACTTGCTGCGGAAACGGCTCACGTTCGCAAAATGCTACCGTCTCCATTTGCGCCCACTCAGCCGCCAAATCAATTCCGCCTATACCGCTGAACAGGCTTAATTTACGCATATGTCTCTCCCCCTTATGGAGGGCTGTTCCCTCCTTCTTATCCCCTATGGGGCATGCTGTTTAATCCTCAAATCGTTCTCCATAACCATATGAAGGAGCTGGTTTGCTAAAATTGTTTAAGGCATCGGATATCATATTTGTAAAAACAAGCATTTCTTTATCGTCCATCGCTTCCAGCAAACGTACTTCCCTGGCTTTCAAAGTTCGGTCTGCCGCTGAAGTAATCAGTTCCATGACTGGTTTTATGCTTTCCAAGCGTTCTTTTTTCTCGAATTCCACATGCTGCCGCGCCGCCAGTTTACGATTGTGCTCTTCCCAATCCTGTTCGTCGAACCAAAAGTAATCGCCGTATTTATCACGGAATGCCGATATCCAAAATTGAAGTAGTTCTTCATTTATTTGTATTCGATCATGGCAAGGCCAGCAGAGCCGCAGTCCGTTTGTCTTGACTCCTCGTCCTTTTCTCCCGCGCGGATATACATGATGGGTGGTCGTAGCCTCGGCGGTTTTACAGCATTCGCAGATTCCATTTGAATCGGCAATCAACTCCGCGATTACATCCTTTGAGAATTCGCCGCGCTCCTTGGTATTAGGTCGTGACTGATGATGAGAGAGAATGTCTTTCTTCCATTCAGGAACAGTTTTTTTATCCTTTTTCCGTTGTCCAAGGCTGCTGTAAGTCTTCTTTTGCTTTGGCTTTTTCTCCGGCTTCCAAAATGTTTGATGGGACATTCCCCTCGCCACCTTTCCGACAATTTAAATTCGTTTCTCCTTTGCTTATGCTTATATTTTGAGCCTAAACTACTACGGCTCCACTACGGATTTTAGAGGTTCAAGCAAGCCAGCTTCCTCTAAAATGGAATAATACTTATATCTTTCTTTCGTTGTTACACGCACTTCATTTATCGTATGTGATGCGTAGAAGGCTACAGCCTGCTGAACCTCAATCGGCTCATCTTCGAGCTTGTTTAAGTCGAGCCTTTTCACAATCTCCCCTCCCTTATGCGGCGATTATATTTCTCTTGAAAATCACCCTTTATTTTAGGCGGTAAGGTATCAATTACCTCATCCCATATGTTCAATAATTCACTGTTACATGAAGCAAACTTTTGTATATCCACGTAACGTTCCACCAATGCTGTAGTGAACTCATCCATTTCTTGTTCTGTCATACACCACGCCTCCATTACGTTTTTGGTTCCAGTACAATGTTTCTCTTTTGGGTACAGTGTTGCGTAATCGAATCATTCAGCGTAGGAAAAGTTTCCTGAACTGATCTTGGCTTGTGCCAACCTCACCAGATGATATCCCGGTGAACGCTCTGAGCTTAATGACCTGTTTATACTCGCTCAGACGAGTTTTTAACTCTTTGACCCATACCGTTAGAAGCATGAACAAAAATTCAAAAACACACCATCCATCCACCCAAATCATCAATCGTTTGAACGTCTTTCTCATAAATAATTACCTCCATTTTTTATTATGCGGTTACCGCTATACACACCGCCGAGGTGGAATGTCCTCCTTAGGGGGTAGCTATCCCTAATCGTCAGGCGGTCTTAAATAAATTACGTTATTTCGCTTTTTCGTTATTTTATATCCTGATTATAATTACGTTTCTTCGTAATGTCAATACAAAATACGAAATTGCGTAATTTATCACTTTATGTTAAAATCGGCTTAATTGGAGGTGCTGTGCGAGTGTCTACTATTTATATCAAAGTCCAAGAGTTACTCGATGAACGTGGTTGGACTCAAAAATATTTAGCAGAGAAAACAAATCTACGAACTGCTGCTATAAGTGAAATATGCAATAATATGAGGCGTTCTATAAATCGTGACCACTTAGAGAAGATAGCAGATGCTTTCGGTTTAACGGATGCAAATCAATTAATAGAGTTAAGGACGGAGCAAGAGGAGAAATAACCTCTATGCTCCTTTTTGTTTCCCGCTTAGATCGGATTAAGAAGCCTTTCGAGCCGCATGATTTCTTTCTGCTGGTACTGAATAAGATCAATTGCCTCCTCCAGCGCCATAAGCTTCCAGTCATAGGCCATATCTGATACCTGGTCTATAGTTGTTCCGTATTTCTTAAGACCTTTCTCATTTTGCTTGTCCAGCAATTCTATGATCCGCTGTGTTACTTCCGGACGTTTAACTTCATTTTGAGAGCGCTTCATTTAATTTTCTCCTCCGTTCTCGGTAGAATAAGCGTACCACCGTAATACTCCATCTCTGCCTGATTAGGATCACTCACCGGACCCCAATGGTTATTGGTTTGCATGATACGAACAATATCAGTGGCATATGGTTCGTCTGTGTTAACTACCAGATACGTATTAAGTGGAGGCTTTCCATCCAGAAGCCGCAGCTCCTGAACCTTCCACAAAATACGAGATAGATCACTTTTCTCACGCTCATCAAGGTATTTATTGATATCCTCATTTTTTAATACGGTGAATTTCACTTGCATTCCGGCTAGTCCTGACATTTTTCCTCTCTCCTTCTGCTTGTTTTAAAAGTTTATTGATAGCTCGTTTCCGATCCGCTTTTTCTTTCTTGAACTGCTTGATCGGAATGAATTCTCCTCGTTTTTTAGTGAGTATATATATAGGTAAAGTCGGATATTTTGCTTGGAATAATTTCAATTTGACACGGAATGTCGATGTCTCTACACCCTTGATATCTATTACTCGCTGAGTATTGTCCAAATTAGTGACCAGAAAATCAGCAATGTAGGTCACTTTTGGTTTCTCCTGTAGTATAAATACAGGGTGGCACTTGAAGTCTTTGATTTCTCCATACTTGCGCTGATGAAGGAGTTCTTGGCAATACTCTCCCTCTGCTTTGCTATCAAAGAGAGTACCTATCACATCTAGTTCATACCTTTTTACAATCCATTCCTCAAATAACGTTCCGTCCTCCGTGACAATGACCTTTTTGGCATTATATTTACTCATCTTATCCAGCCACCCTATAAGGAAGAACAATGTAGAAACTGGACTCGTCACTCTGAAGAGTGAGAGGCTTTAAAGAACCAGTGTACCCGAGTGTAATTACATCGTTTTCTAAGACCTTCAATGCATCCAGCACATATTTTGCATTCAACGTCAGGTTGAAATTTTCTCCGTTGAAACTGATTGGTGTTATGCTTTCTGTTGCCTTACCCGTTTCCTTTCCCTTACCTCGAATGTTAATTTCTTTTTCTGTAACTGAGAATGTAACAGCGTTGTTTTTTTCTTCTTTCGCCAATGTAAAAATAAGCTCTAATGATTCAATCAGTTCTTTCCGATTCACTTGTATTTCGGTAACTGCTTTAATAGCCATAGCATGGGTTGTATCAGGGTAAATCCCTTCTAGAACACGAGAATAAAATATAAATCTTTCTGTTCGTGCGAACGCATATATTACTTCTCCGCCAGAAGACTTGGAAAAACCGAATTCTACTTCATCGTTGTCATTTACGATCTTCTGTAACTCAATTATTCCTCTAGCTTCAATAACAGCCGTGCCGATATTTCCAATATCAAATTCTCTCTCAGCACGGGCCAGTCGGTGTCGGTTCGTTGCCACCATTTGAATTTTCCCGGTCTGAAGGATAACGTTTACCCCTGTAATGATAGGCAATGACTTTCCGTCTATATCTGCCGCGAAAACTGTCTTTTTGATCAGATTTTTTAAGTCTTTTCCCTTAATTTCAACATACTCATTTTCATTTATCTCTGGAGGAGCAGGATATTCTTCTGGAGGCATTCCAGTAATCTCAATCTCCTTATTCCGTGACTTTATGGTGACTTGATTCCCATTTTTAACTTGCAGTTCTATTTTCCCATTGATCTTTTGGAGAATATCCAAAATAACTTTGGGCAGCGCCGCTGAACCAGTCTCTTTGATGTCTATGTTTTCCTCGACAAAGGATTGGATAGTTGCTCGGTCATCGGTACCAGTAACGGTAAGCCTGTCCTCCGTTGCTTCGATCAAAAAGCAACTCAATATAGGAATTATTACTTTTGTTGAAATCGCCTTACTGGCATCTTCTAAAGCCTCAACTAATAGAGAACTGTTCACTACTATATTCATAAGGTTTGATCTCCTTTTTCGTATTAGGATTGCACTCTGGGCAAGGTCCCAGTATTACGATGGAGCCTTTGAACTGATATGCCACCATACTGCCGCTGCAAGTTCTACACATACCCTTAATCCCTCCGTCTATTTCTACCACCCACCGGCAGTATTTTTACAAATGGTTCTATTCGCTCAAAGATCCGGGCCGCTTTTTTGTCATTCTGTTTCTGCTCACTAGGCTTGCTGTCTTTTGGATTCGCCAAATGCTGTTTCAGCTCACTCATGGTTAAATTCGATGTGTAGATCGTTGTTAAACGTTCCATACGTCGCTGAAGTATCGGCCCCAGGACTTCATCCCTTGTCCAAGTCGTCAATGACTCGGCCCCAATATCATCCAATATCAACACAGGAACTGTTCTCAAAGCATCAAGTTTGCTTTCAACAGTCTCTGTCTTTGAGCCAATCGCATCCTTGACCTCCAGTAAGAAATCAGGAACATAGACCATCAGCACACTTACGTCACGCTTAGCCAACTCTTGGGCAATGGCTCCAACAATCCGACTTTTGCCTACACCCATTTGACCGTAAAAGTACAAACCTTTTGTTGTTTCACCTGGTACAAATTCATCACAAAAGTTTATTGCCGCCGCAATTGCAGATATCCGCTGCGGGTCAGGTTCAATGTCTTCAAAGGTGGCATTCAGGATGTGAGCCGGGATGTAGTGGCTCTTGATCCTCTGACCTATCCCTTGTTCCCGTTCGTAAGCAGCCAACAATGGGCATTTTCGAAGTCGAAAGACCAGTTCATCACCTTTGGTCGGGCTAGGTTCTGCAACGCTTGTATGCCCCTTCTGTTCGTTCTGGCAATCCAGTAAACCCGGACACTCGCTGCAATTATCGCAATAGGATATATGCTGTGATAGATCTCTATATCGTTTGGGTTCTGTCAAATCGTCCGTTCTGTCTGGAAACTCAGCTTTCAGCCGATGAACCTCAGGATGGTTTGCTAGACGTTCCAGCACCGCAGCCTGTCTCTTGGCAAAACCAGCGGGTATTAATGCCTTTAGTTCTTTTCCGAAGCTCTCCATGTGGCATCAACCTCCCTGTTTAGCTCTCAATTTTACAAGCATGTTCTGAATGTCCACTTGGGTATATTCGCTTGTTGGGACTTCTATTTCCGGTTCCACCTCATCCAGTGGTGTTTCATCCTCTTTGCTCTTGCTATCAACTTCTCGCAATGCATGCAAGGAGAAAATAATAGTCGCACAATAACTCAGACTCCGTATCCCATCGCGCTTATGCTTAGGTTTAAATTTGTCAAAGGATTGATCAATTCCGTCCAAGGCGGTTTGAAGCGGTACACCAGCAGCTAGCAATTCATCAATGCTCGTTTCGTCGGCTGCTGTAATGTGTAGTCCTTTTCCCCTGCGCTGTAAGTACTTGTTGGCAATGGCGTTGCGATAGTCAATATCCGAAGATGATATTTCATCCTGTCCAGAGTCGGCATCTGTTTCAGGAGTGACAGGAACGGCATCCTGTCGGGTGAACGGTATCCCCTCATCTTCGGATTTGATTTCAGTCTCGGGCGTTAAACAACAACTACTTTCTTTTTCTAGTTCTAAATCTAATTCTTTATCTGTTTCGTTACCGACCGTTACTGTAACGTTACCAGTAGCGTTTCCTGTAACAGGAGGATCATTTTCACCTGAAGCAAGTTGTTTTTGTTTGTTCCGGTAATTTCGAACCCTCTTTTTTGTTTGTTCCCTGACCTTATCCATTCCATCTACATTTTGATGCTTCTCCCAGTTAGATAGAAAGAAAGCTCCTTGCTCAGAAACTTCCAGCATCCCGAATCTTTCAAAGATGGATAGAGCCATTTTTATAACTGGTAGCGGCCTCTTGATCACTGAAATTAACATATCCTCTGTATATGGAATAGTTTCGGTCAGCATGATGTAACCGCCCATGTTTGATCTGCCAGTCATAGTCATTAGCTTCAGCCATATAACAATGATCGTGTCAGCTTCGGGCATATCTTCGATGATTTTAATTTTTTCGTCGTCAAACATGCCAGTACTGAGCTTGATCCATTTTATTTCTGTCATGTTTCAACCTCTTCTCAGCTTTTGAATCATAAACCTACCTGTTTGCGCTAGCGTTGTTTCCAAACTCCGCCAGTAACACCTTAAGGCTGTATTTTAAAGAGTTTATTACCTGGTCATTACTTTCTACAGCATTACTCCAGCGGACCTTATCAGCTTCTGCGTCTGCTTCTTGGAGGCGAAGTTCAATTACCGCTAATTCCGCTCGCTGCTCCCTCAGATTCTCTGCCGCTATATATGCTTCGGCATAAACGCGTTTCCTCTTGGCATAGATCCGCTTATATTCTCTTACTGCCTCAGCTGCCTTACGCCCCAGGAGAATCTGGACTTCGGTCAGCAATTCAATCTTACGTGCCAGTGTAGCAGGGTAATCATGGCTGCATTGATCCGCAAGACTATAAAGCTCTCCGAGCGTATATTGTTTTTGTAGAGACAATGCAGCCACTCCTTTTTTTAAACATGTGCTCCTATGTGGAGTAATCGTTCTCTAACCTCAGGCCAAAGATATGCTTGTCCACCTTCTCCATTTCCATCCTGGCAGAACCATTTTGAGATAGTTGGCTTGCCACCTGTGACATAATCCCGTAAGCCTTTAACCCAGGATGATTCTGTACCCGACATATCCAGTGAACGAGTGTAGAGAGACATAATCCGTGGTGGATCATACTTTTTCTCACCTAGTCTTTGGCCAAAGAAATATGGGTTCCCTTCGGTTTCCATCAAACCGAGTCGGCCATTATCTTTTTTAAAAAACTGGAATTTACGAGAGGTCCAGTTGATTTCATATAAGTAATCCAGCACGCTATTCGCTAGCTTAATCCTTCCGTCTTTCCCAACTTTTTTAGCCGTTGTACTCCATTCCTTTAAATTAGCCTCACTAGGAATGAATCTGGATTTTTGGTTGTGATGACCTGATCTCTTCGTCAGTTTTCTAAGTCTGTTTTCGGGTTTTGTAGTAAGGTCAAACAATTCGAAACTTGCTAAGTTGGTATAGTAATCTTTATTAACTATGACCCACCACATGTTATTGATATTGTGGTAGACAGTTCCACGCATCAACGTGCCTTTTCTGCCTCTGAAATACTTCACTTCACCGTTATTAATCCGTATCCCATCTTTGTCCAGAGCGTTATAATCAGGAAGATTTTCTGAACTCCAGTGTCTGCTTGGCGAATTAATCTTATGAAATACCTTATCGTATGACGTTTTTAGTACTGGTTCAGAGTCACAAGTAAATCCTTCCTTCAGTAAAAATTGTTCCATATATCTGACTTCAACTAGAAACCGCTTTTTGAGTAGATAAGGCATCTTTTCAAATTTGTTAAAGTCATATCTACCGCCGTTTGGGTTCTCTACATTGATTTCTTGATAGAACTCAAGTTTTGCACCACAATTATATTTTTCACCAACAAACAGAAGTTCTCCCTTGTTGCCAGCAAAGTGATCCTTAGAAAGGATATAATAATCACGGTCAATTCGTGGATCAGATCCAACAACAAAACCTCTTTTTCTCATCATGTCTAACATCCGTAAAAAGGTAGGATGAGATATATCTTTATCTCCTCTTACAGCTATGCTTGTATTCCAGATGCTAAAATCCTTGTCTCCTCTCACAAGACAGGCCCCCTGTTTTCATTTTCAAAATCCTGTGTTATACTTCCGTTGAATTGTTTCTTAAATGATCGTGTTGGTAGCACGATTGTTTTTCTGGACTTCTCTGTCTTTTCTTTTGCGGTATAACTTACGGCAATAGTAATTACAGAAAAGTCCTTCTTCTTTTGGATTAGGAATTTTTTGTCCTTCAAAGACTTCTTTTTCACAATGCTTGCAGATACCTATCCCCTTACCGGATATTTTGTATCCCGATGGTTCAGGAGCTTCAAGGCCTTCATATTCTTCATTTTTAAATTTCTCCAGCTTACTTAATTGAGCAGTTAGTACATCTATTTGGGCATGAATTTCGTCATTAGGTAGCCCAAATTTCACAGCGTCAATGCTGTCCTCATATAACTCACGTAATTGCGCTCTAAGCACCCTAGATTGTTTATGATCGTCCAACTCTCTCAGCTCCATATCTCCGCCTCAAGTTCGGATATTTTAGCCTTCAATTGCCTTTCTTGTTCCTTCAAAGGTTTCATCTTCTGAATACATACGTGATTAGGCCATGGACTATCTGTAATAGCATATTGAGTTTTATAAATGGCCTGAAGCTTTTGTTCATTTAATTCTTTTTCCTTTTGAAGAGAAAGCTTTTTCTTATCCCGCTCTGTAAGCTGTAACATCTCAATATCTACTGCATGTTGACAATTCAACCAGCGATGCATAAGTAATACAGCGGCTATAAGTGAGTCTGCTGGTTGATCCAATGTAAATTTGAAGCCTTCATCATCCACAATTGGAATAGAGTAAATGGTTTGCATTTTGCTATTCATTTGACTTTTCCTTACGCCGGATATTACGAACGATAATGGCATGCTGTAATTCGTTTTCGAACCAGATACGAGCCAATTCCGGTAGAGTCATAATCATTCACCCCTTAGATATAGTCTTCTGGACGAAAGTCTTTAACGAAGTAAATGGAATCATCAAAATCAATGCGCCGGATGTGACTGTACTTCGCGACTGAGAACAAAACTTTCAACTTACTCCAAATCATGCGGCGATATTTTCCGACCGTTTCGTTATATTTTCCATCTGTCTCCTTGTAACGATCTCTTGTGAGAGTAATGGACCTAATTCTTACTGCATCCTGTAACTGATAGCATTCAGCATCCGTCAGCGTTACACTGTCTCGAACCTCTTGAACCATCATCTGAACTTCTTCCACTTTTTCAGTTACATCCAAATGCATTTGCTTAATACCGTCTACAAGACCGCGAATCGCCATGCCTTGAGCCTCTGTTAGTTGCATTTGCTTTTCAACTACAGATAAGAAATCTGGCTGTTGATTAGGATTAATTAGTGTCATTTTTCTACCACCTTTCTGCTGTTTACAGCTGGACGAATCTGTTCAATAAAGGCTTCCAACATGTCCAAACTTTCAGACAACCGTTTCTTTTCAGGACTACTTGCACTGCCTATTGCCCCCAACATGAACGAAGTAATTCCAACCTTTTGCAGAAACTGTTTCACATGGATACTCACTTGGATCGTGTTGCTGTCCGCTTCAAAGCGAAGCTTCTTCATTTGAGCAGCGGCCCCCTGTTCGTTGAAGTCGTCTGGCTGCTGAAGTTTGATACTCTCAAGTTCTTCTTTAGCTCTTTGGTAGCCACTCTTCAATTGTTCAACTTTTAAACGTTCTTTTTCCAAATCATCATTGAGTTTGTTTTTCCAATATTCATCGCGTTGTTTGAGCTGCGCTTCCGCCTCTTTTTCCTTTTGGCGAATGAAAATGCCTGTTTCTTCCTCATGACGCTCTACAGCCGCAGATACTGCATCTTCAAGTTGATCAGCAGGAATGGCATCTTTGTACTGTCTTTGTAACTCAAGCTTGTCCCGCTCTGCCTGCTCTGCTCTTTCCTCTGCCTCACGCACAGCAGCTTCGAGCCGAGCTTTGGTTTCTACAAATGCCTTATGAGTGCTGATCAAACCTTCATCAAGCTGTTGAATGATTTCAGGAGTAGCATTTTCCGCAATAAACTTCGCTTTGTCATACTGCCTACCGGAACCAAAGCCTGCTTGATCCGCTACAATGTCCCGTACTTGTCCGGTTGGTTGGTCAGGTAAATTTTCCTTGCCGCCAACCATCCGTTCTCTGGCCTTTAGACGTTCAACCTCCTCCAATCTCCGCGCCCACTCGACTCGCTCGCTAAACGTGAATTCCTTGCGATGTTCGTTTTCGCTGATCTCAAGCTGTAGTTGATGTTCAAAATCCTTTATTTCCATAACTCTTACCGTCACTTCTTTCCAACCTAGAAACTGATGCGCTCTCAAGCGCCGCTCTCCAGCAATTAACTGATAATCTGGTGTTACTACAATAGGGTTAATAAGTCCGTTTTGTTCTATATCCTGTGCCAGTTCTTCGATGCCACCGAAGTCCTTACGAATACGATCACTGACTTTGATTTTGCTGATACCAATTTGCAAGTTGATTCTCCTTTCTTTACATCCCCTCTGTGATAAAATGTAAGTTGTTGTAGCTTTATCAATTCATCAAAGAAAAGAGATGCTATCTTGTAAAGATACTCTCGCTATTTTTTAATAGAGTAGAATGCTTACATTCTTTAAATCATGCAGTCAGTTATCCAGTTGTTCAATATTGGGTGTAGTCATTTAGTTTTGTTCTCCTTTCTTTAATAAGATTGTTCCAATAACCAATTTTCCAAGAACTCACGCGTTTCTCTCGCAGGAAAATACCATTTGCTCCCTACTTTCCGTTTCGGAAATCCTGGATGATAGAAAAATTGTTCTTGTATAAAGTTCCAACTCATACATGTACGACGCTTTAATTCAGCCGCATCCCAAAATACGTACTCCACATCAGCTTCTTTTAAAACCTCCGCTATCTTCGATTTGACCAGTTGAAAGGCTTCTTTTTCGTCAACGCTGACTGACAACATGTTTATCCCTCCTTAATTGTTGTTTTCTTTTAATTTCTTAGGAACCAGCTTGATCTCTAATCCCAAAGCATCGCAGGCTTTTCTAAGCGTGGTTTCGTTCCACCGACGACTTCCATTTAGCAAATTGTGCATGTACTGCGGGGAACATCCAACTAAATGAGCTAAATCAGAAGGATTTAATCCTTTTTCATTTATAAGTGGCCTCATTTGTTCAGAAACCTTCATTTCATCACCTCCGTTGAAATAATATTAATCTATTTGATTAATTAAATCAAATGTAAAATTAATCAAATAGATTCAAATAGAAGCATTTTAGATTATTATCCATATAGTTTAATATATATGCTCAATTTTTCGCCTATTTGCTTCTTTTTAATCTATTTGCTGTTTGTATTTTAATCTATTTGTTGATATCATTAATTCATCAATTAGTTTAAAAGGAGCGGTCACAGGACATGTCTAGTTATCCTAACCGGATAAGAGAGATTAGAAAATCACAAAAGAAATCAGGAGTACAAGTAGCTGAATTTTTAGGAATTACCCCTCAATTTCTATACAATATCGAAAAAGGAAGCCGAACTTTAAATACTGAGGTGGCTTCAAAATTAGCCGAGTATTTTGATGTAACCGTAGATTACCTTCTTGGCCGTACAGAAGCCGAAAAAGATGATCGCCAATATCCAGAGTGGGCCACGTCAAAGGACATTCGGGATTTTAAAACAATACTTGAAGAAGATGCGCCGGTAATGTTCGATGGCGTACCAATCTCAGAAGACGACAAAGAAAAAATTAAACGGGTCATGGAAGCTATGTTCTGGGATGCTAAAAAGAACAAAAAAGATTAATTGTTTTGAATGAAATAGCTTTCCTAAATATTCACTTTGCGCTTTCACCGCTGCGAGGCGGTTTCACATACACAAAAAACGGAACATTTGTTCTATTGGAGGAATAATCATGGCAAACTTTAAAAGATTAAAGAGTGGTTGGCGGTATCGGTTAAAGTACACCGATCCATTTACGCAGCAACAAAAGGAGAAGTCAGAACGGGGATTCCGTACAAAACCGGAAGCAGAGTTAGCTGCAGCAGAATTTTTAAAGAGAATAAAACAAGGTTACGAACAGATTGACATGCCTCTCGTCGATTATATAGAAAGTTGGATCATCAACTATAAAAAAGGAGATGTTAGAAAAAACACACTTAAACAACATATGAACAATCTAAAAACACACATTAAGCCTTATTTTAAACAATTAATGATAAAAGATTTAAAACCAGATATGTACCAAAAATTTTTAGATGCTTGTTTAGAAAAAGGCTTAAGCCGAAGAACAGTCGAAATAATTAACTCAACAGTTTACAGTGCTTTAGAACTCGCAGTAATTCAAGGAAAGTTAGAACGTAATCCTTGCATAGGATCAATTATTAAGGGAGAGAGGAAACAAAAAACTATTGATTTCATTGATTCTGAGGATATTCCTCGTTTTCTTTATACAGCAAGAGGATATGGTTATATATACTGGATATTTTTCAAGGTGCTGTTGGAGACTGGCATGCGTAAAGGTGAAGCCGCTGCTTTAAAGTGGTCTGATATTAATTTTAAGGAGAAAAAAATTCACATTAATGAAACTTTGGATTTCCAACCTGATAACGAGGACGAGCTATTCGGGGAAACAAAAACCTTCAAATCAAAACGAACAATCAGTGTAAGTACATCTCTAATCAACGATCTAAAGTATCATGCTAGTTGGCAGAACCAGAATAAAATTAATCTCGGAGAAACAATGTACCGACATGATTTAAATCTCGTTCTATGTAGAAATGACGGACGTCCTATGCCGAAGTCAACACTATTTAACGCATTTAAGCGTATCTTGAAGCGCGCTAGTCTCGATGGAGTTTTACGTATCCATTCTCTTCGTCACACTTACGCAGTGCTCATGCTTGAAGCTGGAGCCGATATAAAGTTTGTCCAGGAGCAGCTTGGTCATGGTAGTGTGCAGATTACATCTGATGTATACGCACACATTTCTAAAAAGTTAGAGAAACGTAACATAGACAGATATGAGGAATACACAAGCAAAATTCTCGGCTCAAACAATTTTAAGTCGGGGGACGTTTGGGGGACACCCCAGAAGAATTAATAAACTCCTCTGAACCGTCCCCCATTACAACTCCCAAAAAAACCGCATACTCACAGGTTTTTATCTATTAATAAAGCGTCAGATATTGATCACGTTCCCATTGATGTACTTGGGTGCGATACATATCCCATTCAATTTCCTTAAGCTCATAGAAGTAAGCCAGCGCATGATCACCCAGTGCGTCAGAGATCACCTCGCTCCGAATAAGCTCAGACAGAGCTTCTTTCAGGTCTGCAGGCAGACTAGGAATGCCTTCTTCAATTCGCTCTTCCTCGGACATCACGTAGATGTTGCGATCGATTGGGGCTGGCAAAGCCATCTGACGTTTAATACCATCCAAACCTGCTCTCAGCATTACAGCCAAGGCTAGATAAGGATTCGCTGCCGGGTCAGGGTTCCGAACTTCGACGCGAGTGCTCAGGCCACGAGATGCGGGGATCCGAATCATCGGACTCCGATTGCTTGCAGACCAAGCAACATAACAAGGCGCTTCATAACCTGGTACGAGACGTTTGTAGGAATTTACTGTTGGATTCGTGATCGCTGCCATTGCACGTGCATGTTTAAGAATACCTGCCATATAGTGGCGAGCTGTCTGGCTTAATCCGAGTTCATCCGTCTCATCATAAAATACGTTTTCATTGTCCTTAAACAACGATTGGTTGCAGTGCATACCGGAACCATTCACGCCGAACAAAGGTTTTGGCATAAAGGTTGCATGCAAACCATGCTGACGAGCAATGGTCTTAACAACGAGCTTGAACGTTTGAATCTGATCGGCAGCTTTAACTGCATCTGCATATTTAAAGTCAATCTCATGCTGACCAGGTGCAACCTCATGGTGGGATGCTTCAATTTCGAAGCCCATCTCTTCAAGCTTAAGAACAATTTCACGACGGCAGTTCTCACCCAGATCCATTGGAGCCAGGTCAAAATATCCGCCTTGGTCATTCAGTTCTGTGGTTGGATCGCCTTTCTCATCGGTTTTGAACAAGAAGAATTCAGGTTCTGGTCCGACATTCATCGAAGTGTATCCCATTTCTTCGGCTTCCTTAAGTACACGTTTCAAGATCCCCCGCGGGTCACCTGCAAATGGGGAGCCGTCTGGCTTGTAAATATCGCAGATCAAACGAGCTACACGATCTGAGGTTACCCATGGGAATACAACCCAAGTGTCCAAATCTGGATATAAGTACATGTCAGATTCTTCGATACGTACATAGCCTTCTATGGAAGAACCGTCAAACATCATTTTGTTATCCAATGCTTTTTCCAGCTGGCTAACAGGAATTTCAACGTTCTTAATGGTGCCCAGCAAATCGGTAAACTGCAAACGAATAAAACGAACATTTTCTTCTTTCGCAATCCTAATGATATCTTCTCTGGTATAACTCACACTAACCTCTCCCTTTCTGTAACGACTATATGCAAATCGGCTGTATCATAAATGACTTAAATGATGAGACCGTTTTTAAGTAGAATAAACTTATGCCAAAAGGTAAGCCACAGCATTATCTTTTGTTGAAAAACCGTGATAATTCGCCTTGGATCAAAGATACCTGTCCTGGTCTTTTGCCTGCAACAAGTTGTTGCTTCAACAAACGATGAAGCTGAGTGTCGGACATTTCACGGCGTTTGACTTCCGTATCTGCAGTAATAACTGTAGCTTCCTCCGATTCCTTGGTAACCGGATTCATGACTTGTTTAATTCCTGCAATGTTTACACCCTTCTCGATCAACGCCTTAATTTCGAGCAGACGCTCTACGTCATTAAATGAAAAAAGACGTTGGTTACCTGATGTACGGGCAGGAACTATCAAATTATGCTGCTCATAATAACGAATCTGACGTGCTGACAAGTCCGTTAGCTTCATGACAATACCTATTGGAAACAAGGCCATATTTCTGCGAATTTCGTCGCCCATTTGTCATCAACCTTCCAGTGATCTATTATTCACCTTATTGTACATTTAGCTGATGCAAAGTGTCAATGATATGTTAGAAAAACTCACAATAATTTACGTTCTTTCATCGTTTGCAAAGCCATAAGTACTCCATATTTGACATGAGAGTAGGTTAAGCCCCCTTGCATGTAACCAATATAAGGCTCCCGAATCGGAGCATCTGCGGATAATTCCAAACTTCCACCTTGTATGAACGTACCTGCTGCCATAATAACCGGATGCTCATAACCCGGCATATCCCACGGCTCTGGCACCACATGGCTATCCACGGCGGCTGCGCGCTGAATGCCCTGTACAAAAGCAATTAGATGTTCTGCTCCGCTAAAAGAAATGGCCTGAATCAAATCCGTACGCTCTTCATGCCAGGCAGGTTTAGTCTCAAAACCTATTTCCTCAAAGACCGCAGCTGCGAATATGCTTCCTTTAACCGCTTGCCCCACCAATGTAGGAGCAAGGAATAGTCCCTGGTATATGCCTCGTGTAGTACCTAGCATCGCTCCTACTTCTCCCCCAATACCGGGTGCTGTTAATCGGTAGGATGCCAGCTCTACATATTGATGCTTTCCGCAGATATATCCACCCGTTTCTGCAATGCCACCACCGGGATTTTTAATCAACGAACCTGCCACCAAATCAACACCGACCTGAGTAGGTTCCAGCTTCTCAGTAAATTCCCCGTAGCAATTGTCTACAAAGACAATAACGTCAGGCTTTATCTTTTTCACTCGTGCCGTCATTTCTTCAATATCTGCCACACTAAAGGAAGCTCTCCAATCATAGCCGCGTGAGCGCTGGATACCAATCACTTTGGTATTGTCATGGATTGCGGACTCTACCGCTTTCCAGTCCACTTTACCTTCTGCTGTCAGCGCTGTCTCTCCATAAGTTACACCAAAGTCCTGCAATGATCCTGTTCCGTCGCCGGGCTTACCAATCACTTTGTGTAAGGTATCATATGGTCGCCCTGTAATGTATAACAACTCATCCCCTGGTCGCAGCACACCAAATAAAGCCGTGGCGATGGTATGCGTTCCCGAGGCAAAATGCGGACGCACCAACGCTGCCTCCGCACCGAACACATCTGCATAGACTTCTTCCAGCACTTCACGCCCCCGGTCATTGTAAGCATATCCCGTTGAACCTGCAAAATGAAAATCGCTCACTTGCTTGCGCTGGAAGGCCTGAATGACCTTCCACTGATTTGCATCTACAATATGATCTATGTGCTGTATACGTTCTTGTATCTTATGTTCTACCGTTTCCTGAATTTGCTGAATTTCCGGACTAAAAACTACCATTTACCTTCTTGACCCTCTCTCTTCCGCAGCCTTAGGCTAATCATGTTATATTGTTGTTCAATTTTGAACGATAAGCATTATCATCTTATTGACCCAATAACGTCATTAGATGTTAACTTTCTGTGAACTCACTGAGAGCATGACCATACTTTTCGTATTCGCCTCTTTGAATTTCTACCTCATAAATGACATCATTGCCATCATACTCTGTCAGCAGTACATCTCCAATTCGATAAAGCACAGATGTTAAATCCCCACGTTCCGCAGGAATGCGGAATCTCAGTGTGTCACCGCTCAGATGCTCCTGAACCAGTTCGCGAATGCGTAGCAAATCCGCTTCATCAAATGCACTGATTTTCAAATAGCCTTCCCCGGAAGGAAGCATTTCCAATTGCTCAGGAGTGCAAGCATCTTTTTTGTTAAACAGTACAATCTGAGGCTTGTCCGCAGCCCCAAGCTGTTGCAGGATTGACTCTACAACTTTCATTTGTTCGTCACGCATGTCTGAAGAGGCGTCCACGACATGTAAAATGAGATGGGCCTCATTGGCCTCCTCCAAAGTGGCCCGGAAAGAGGCTACCAAATCATGAGGCAGATTTTGAATAAATCCTACTGTATCTGTGAGAATAACTTCTTTGCCACTCGGCAATTCCATTGTTCTGGAGGTAGGATCGAGCGTTGCAAACAGTTGGTTCTCAATATATACATCGGCAGCTGTCAGTTGCTTCAACAGTGTTGATTTCCCGGCATTCGTATAGCCAACAAGTGCCACCTGAACGATGCCAGCCTTTTGTCTGCGCTCCCTGTGTAAATACCGATGACGCGTCACTTCCTCAAGTTGGCGTTTCAGATCACTGATTCGGTCACGAATGTGACGACGGTCCGTCTCGAGCTTGCTTTCACCAGGACCACGTGTTCCGATTCCGCCACCGAGCCGTGAAAGGTTTTTACCGTGTCCAGACAGTCGAGGGAGTAAGTATGACAACTGCGCCAGTTCAACCTGGATAATACCTTCCCGTGTTTTTGCACGCTGAGCAAATATGTCCAGAATTAACTGTGTTCGGTCAATTATTTTGAGATCCAGGCTCTCTTCCAGATTTCGTACTTGAGCTCCCGAGAGCTCCTGATCAAAAATAGCTGTATTCGCTCCCAATTCTTCAGCAACTGCACGCAATTCATCTACTTTTCCTTTGCCAATAAACCATTTTGAGTCTTTGGATTCCCTATTTTGTGTGAGGACGCTCAGGACTTCAACTCCCGCTGTTTCAGCCAGCTTCACCAGTTCTTCCAGCGAATATTCCGTATTGATGCCAGATCGTTTGACTTCATCCGTAATTAGACTGACCAGTACCGCCTTATCCTGCATTTCGGTTTGTGTATCATGAGTGGAGTTCGCCATATTGTTTGCTCCTTTATTTTCATGTCAACTCTCGAACAGAAACCGACCTGATGTCAGGCCGGCCCTCGTTCGATGTCATACAATTCGATATGATTCAGATTCCTATTATCGCCTATCTTTTGTCCATTTTCAAATCCTCTGGTCGCAACGTCATCAACTCCTGCTTACCGGGTTGCCCGCTCCTGTACTGATTAAGCAGCCTGACAGCTTGGTGTCGAATCGCTTTTTCAATCACATTACGAACATAACGTGCATTACTAAATGCATGGAGACTGTCATTTCGCTCATTTAGCAAATGCTCCTTCATTTTGAGTATAGACTGAGGCATGAGAATATAATCCCTTTCCTTAGCCATCAATTCCGAAATTTGAATGAGCTGATCCACAGTGTAGTCAGGAAAATCCAACTGGATTGGAAAACGGGAAGGAAGACCGGGATTTGTCCGTAAAAAAAAGTCCATTTCTCCCGAATACCCTGCGAGGATCAAAATAAATTGATTTTTTTGGTCTTCCATGGCCTTCACCAGGGTATCAATCGCTTCTTTTCCAAAATCTTTTTCCCCTCCGCGTGCTAAACTGTAAGCCTCATCAATGAACAGCACGCCGCCAAGAGATTTCTTTACCAGGTCCCGCGTTTTTTGTGCGGTGTGGCCGATATACTCACCTACCAAATCAGCCCTCTCCACCTCAATCAGATGGCCCTTACTCAGCACCCCCATTTTTTGCAGCATTTTAGCGATAATGCGGGCTACTGTCGTTTTCCCCGTACCTGGATTTCCTTTGAAAATCATGTGATATACGTGTGCGTTACTCAACAGACCTGCATCAGTACGCATGTGGGCGATTTGTAAAAAGGCATATACCTCAAATACCAGCTCTTTGATGTTATCCAAGCCGACGAGATGATCGAGTTCTTTCTGAATTTCCTGATAAAGACTGAGATACTGCGGTAGCGCCTGCGACTTGGTCGAAGCCACTGCTTCCGTCTCGTCCACAGTCACCGAAGCGATCGGCTCCGGGCTACGCAGCACGACATTGATTTGTCTGGAAGGTCTCTCCTCCGACCGCTTGCCCGCGGCGATTCCCCGTCCGTTCATGCATCCATCACCTCAACATTTCTTCAGGCACAGCTTACCCTATTAATGTATTCGGTCCAGCATGTCCTTATTAGCATAAAAGCAACGAGAACGTGCACTAATCCTTCCCTCAATTCAGGCAATCCAAGTTTGAGCACTGATCCACCACCGTTGCAGCGTCCATTTAGCGTAAGCCAACACTTCTCTTGATTGATGGATTGGCATATTCAGCACTTTGGATTCGGTCAGAGCCATCTGAGGATGATCAAAATTCAAAAATTGAGCAATCTCCATCGCCCGAGGTCCATGATAGCTATGTGTGATGATTACGGTGGAGTTCCAGTCATATTCCTTCATGATACGCTGGCTGTAGAGCAGATTTTCGTAAGTACTGGTCGCCTGGTTTTCTAACACAATATGCTGTACAGGGACTCCTCTATCTACCAAGTAGTGTTGCATCCCCTCGGCCTCCGTGTACGGAAAATCAGGTTGATCCAGTCCTCCACTTACAATTAGCCGCTGCACCGTCCCGTTTCGATATAACCGCAAGGCTTCTTCTAACCTTTCTTTTAAACCAGGACTGGGTTCAGCTCCCCACATAGAGGCACCTAGTACGATACCAATTTGTGCATGTTGGAGTGGATTGGTAGAGGCAGCTGTATTCATATTCCATACTCGGATACCTGCCCATACGAATCCGACCAAAATAAAAATCATCAAACCAAGTATGAAACGCTTCGATACCATAAATATTTTCCCATTGCGACTTTGCCTGCTTTTTGGCTCATGAAGTTGGGGCCCAGTACTTTTAATCCACTGCAAAAATTTCACCGTTCTCTCTTGAAATCACCGTTGTGAAACCATTCAGCCCGGTGTTTCAGCGACATTTTAAAATAGGGGAACATATGAGCATCGATCTGATGTAACAAGTCAGCCGCCGTTCGGTTAGCCAATTCTGCTTCTTGCGTAGAAATATGTCCCCGTTGTAGCGCCTCCTCCAATTCATCCTCATCCACCAGGAAGATTTCACCGTTTTTAAGCACGACCACATCCAAATACAAATCATCAAACCAAGGAACTCCTTGATCGGTTACTCCTTGATTTCGGCAGGTGTCAATGTACCATTCAACGATTTGCTCTCGATTGTCAAACATAGCAGTCACCACATAATGCTTACCTTTGGGATAATATTGTAACCAGGAATAACCTTTATCGGCTATGCAAAACGTATGACCACCATAACTTTTCCATAATGGCTCCTTGAGACTTAAAATAGTATACAGGGTCACATATCCTGTAAACGCATCACTTTCTACATACCGGCAAGCAAACTTGCGATTGGTGATTCTGCGCCAGTTGGCCCGGTCTCCGAATTTGCGCTTCATAAATGATGTTCCTCTCCAACATTGGTAAAACCAGCTTACCATATTTAAACTGTACACTCAAAAATAACCCCTGTATTACAGCAAAAAAGGTATTTTCAGACTGTCAAAACAGTCCGAAAATACCTTTGATTTGAAGCCACTATCATCTTACATAAAACATATTTGCTAATCCCGGTTGTGACGTCCACGATTGGAGTTTGAATGACCGTTGGATGTGCCTTCCTGACTTCCATCCATAATAGCACCTGTGGTAGATGCATCTGTATTTTCTGGATTGGTCATAGTATTTTCATCAGTTATACCTGAATCCGGTGTAGTCGTCTGACCATTCCCCGTATTTGTATCGTTTCCGTTCCCAAAATTGTCGTTACTGTTGCCTGTGCCTCCAGTACCATTTCCATTGTTACCTCCAGGAGACGTTGGAACTTGCTCAGAACCAGTACCGTTATCAGTACCTCCAGGAATCGTATTCCCCTGGTCCGTACCATTCTGACCGTCTATATTCTCGCCATTATCCGGTACGGTTCCATCCTGATTAGGATCGTTTCCTGGCTGCGGATCTATCGGAGTAGTCTCTGCCGGAATTTCTACACTAATCGTATTGGAAGCTGCGGATTCTTTACCATCCGCTCCATAAGCTACGACATAGTATTGATACGTTTTTCCAGCTACAGGAGACGTATCTTCACCACTCGTGCCTCTCATCGCCTCCATAATCGTCCGGAAGCTTCCTTCGGAAGACTCTTTACGATAAACACGGTATTGTACATTGTCTCCCTCTGCCGCATTCCAAGACAACGATACAATTTGGGTATCCTGACTATAAGACCCGCTCAGTCCGCTTGGAGCAGTGGCCTGAACCGGCTCTTCTGGCTTCTCCTCAACCGGTGGTTCATATCCCTTCGGCTCGCTAAATTGCGTAACCGGATGCCCCTTGAGAGCTTCACCCATGACCCTACCGAAAAAGGCAGCCGACTGTCCACTGTAGTTTCTCAACATATGCTTACTGTCCGGCTTGTCATAACCCATCCATACCGCTCCGGTATATTCCGGCGTATAACCGACAAACCAAATGTCCCGGTTACCACTGTTGCCGCTGATTCCACTTTGGGTCGTACCCGTTTTACCAGCTACAGGCCAGTCAATACGTGCTTTGCGACCTGTACCGCTATTGACCACATTTTGCATCATTTTTGTCATTTCATAAGCCGTTTTCTCACTCATAACAGATTTGGATTCCTCATTATGAGTATAAACCACTTGATCATCACTATTATTAATTTGCTTAATGGAGTAAGCTTTTTGGAATTGTCCCTTATTGGCAAAAGCGCTATAGGCCTGCGCCATTTCGAGGGTATTTGTTCCTTTGCTTAATCCCCCCAATGCGATAGCAAGCGAGTGATCATTTTTGTCCATCGGTATGCCTACGCTCTCGGCGAATTGAACCCCTTTTTCCACACCGATTTGGTTCAACAACCATACAGGTGGTATATTTTCAGACTTCGTAATGGCATCGATCATGCTGATGGTCGAAGAGTAACCATGCAAGTTTTTCGGACTGTATCCGTTAAAGCTCTGCCGTTCGTTACTCAAAGGAGTATCTATCGTAAATTTACCGGATTCAAGAGCTGGCGCATAGGCTACAATCGGCTTAAAGGCCGATCCTGGCTGTCTGCGGCTCTGTGTCGCACGATTGAAGGTTCCCTTTTTGTAATCCCGTCCGGGTGCCATCGCGGCAATACCACCTGTTTGGTTGTTAATAATAACCATAGAGGCTTGAACAGGCTGATCGTCTGGACTCTTTTCGAACATATCATCATCTGCCATCGCTTGGTCCAGCGCATTTTGCGCCTGAGCATCCATTGTCGTATGAATTTTATAACCACCAATAATCAGATCATTGCCGCTGACTCCTGGCAAGGCATCCTCTGCCTCATCCATGACATATTCCATAAAATTTTGATACTTTTGCACTTTTTCCGGTTGTTTGTAATCGTAATTTATAGCCTTGGCTTCTTCCATTTCCTGCTTGCCAATCATTCCCTGCTCAAACATCAGCTGGAGAACCACAGCACGCCGGGCCTTTGAGTTTTCCGGGTTACTGATCGGGTTATACTTGGATGGCCCTTTCGGAATTGCTGCCAGTGTAGCGACTTGCCACAACTTTAATTTATTTAAGTCTGACTCTCCAAAATAGCCTTCCGACGCTGCCTTAATTCCAGAATATGAGCGTCCAAACCAAATCCGATTCAGATATAGCGTAATAATTTCATCTTTAGTCAAATTCCGCTCCAGTGCCATTGCGATGGATACCTCTGTCGCTTTACGGAAAAAGGTTTTGTCACGTGTCAAAAACAAGTTTTTGGCCAACTGCTGAGTCAGCGTACTGCCGCCCTCCACCGCAGAACGAGCAACGATATCCTTCACTGCCGCCCGACCGATAGACCAAATATCAACTCCTTGATGCTCCATAAAACGCTTATCCTCAGTTGCGATAAAAGCTTTTTTGAGCAACGGTGGAATTTCTTCACTCTTCACTGGGTCACTTTTTTGCACAGACAGCTCACCCATGAGCACACCGTTGCGGTCATAAACCTTTGATGTCTCGTTCACTGTAATTTTGTCCTTGTTGGCTTTGTAGATTTTTTCGCCATTAACCATGACAAATAAATAACCACCAAGTGCGCAAAATATGGCTAATGCTGCTGTAATAAACAGCGTCCACCCAACTCGCTTACCTGTTATTTTCTTTTTCTTGCCCTTCGGCTTCTCTTTAGATGTGTTTCTATTGCGATTGCCGGATCTGGACAATGAATCGTTTGGCATTCCCCTGACTCCCTTTCGCGAATAATCATTATGTCACCGAGCCTAAGCTTAGAGCTAGCTGTCGGCAGCATGAAAGTAAACGGAATGAAAAGAACAACCCTGATCAGGTTGCTCCCGGTCACATTCCTATACAGTTAGACGAGACGGACGCCTGAAAAGTTTCATTACCCGGGCGTCCGCCCAGCCGTAATCAGTTATCGCTAGCGTTATCTTGTTGTACAAGCGATACGTTGCGTTGCGGTGTAAAGGTGGAGATGGCATGCTTGTAGATCAGCTGTTGCTTTCCATCCGAATCGATAACAATTGTAAAATTGTCAAATGCTTTAATCGTTCCTCGCACCTGGAATCCATTGATGAGGTATACCGTTACAGGTATAGAATCCTTGCGCAATTGGTTCAGAAACGTATCTTGGATATTAATAGACTTGTTCATTTTAGCCGTACCCCCAATAATCATTTGGATTGTTTTGAAGTATATTCAAGGTCTGTCCGGAACTTTCCTGCTATAATTTCGTGTATTCGGGCTACATGAGCAGAAAAATTTTCGAAATCAGTGACATCTACCCACTGGATATCCTTCATATGGCGAAACCACGAGAGCTGTCGCTTCGCAAAATGACGCGTATCCCGTTTTAGCCAAGTCACCGCCTCCTCCAAAGACACCTCTCCCCGCAGGTAGGAGGATATCTCTTTATAGCCTAGACCTTGCATGGAGATGGCATCGCTTCGCACTCCCCGTTCCATTAAGGAGGTTACCTCAGCAACAAGCCCTTGATCGAGCATCCCGTCAATTCGGTCTTCAATACGTTTATATAGCATTTGCCTATCCATTGTCAAACCTACGATGCAGAGTTGGTAGGGAGATTCCTTTTTTTGACTGGCAAGTTGAGAGCTAAGTGTTGTTCCGCTAACATGGTAAATTTCCAGCGCTCTCACGACTCGACGACGATCATTAGGATGCAGACGAAGTGCACTTTCGGGATCAACTGCCTTTAGTCGCGCATGAAGCGCTTCGGCCCCAAACTGATCGGCATAGTCAAGCTGTTCCTGGCGAAAAGCTTCATCAGCCCCTACCTCAGAAAACTGGTATTCATAGCAAACCGATTCTACATACAAACCCGTTCCGCCTACGATGAAAGGTAGCTTTCCCCTAGATTGAATATCAGGTATGAGACGACGACAGTCTTCCTGAAATTGGGCTACTGAATATGGGTATTCAGGCTCATGAATATCGATTAAATGGTGCTTGATTCCTTTCATTTCCTGTTCGGAAATTTTGGCAGTTCCAATGTCCATATGACGGTATACCTGCATGGAATCCCCGGAAATAATTTCCGCGTCAAATTGTCGAGCCATTTCGATGCTTAGTTTCGTCTTGCCAACCGCAGTCGGGCCAACAAGAACAAGTAGTTTAGGCTTAGATGCCACTGTCAATATCAATCACTCCGTACACTGTTTTCGTTGTGCCCCGTTGCTCCACACGGAAGCCGAGGCGGGCAAACTCTCCGCTACCCCTTTTTTCTTTCAATACAATTGTTTTTCGTGCAACCCTTTTCGCATGAGCAATACTTTCTTCATTCAACGCATCTGGATTAGCCAATCCTCTCAATGGACCGATTGCACTGGAATCAAGCAACGGATCACGGAACATCGGGTCAAAATAAATAATATCTACACTTCGATTCGGCAAGCTACGCAAATAGTCCAGATGATGACCATAACGAACGTCAATGTCTGAAAAGGCTCTATCCACTGCAGCGTTACCGGAACGGTAATGCCTCATCCCATCCTTGATTAATGCATAGACAGGGAAAGAACTCTCCACAGCTGTAACTTGTCCAGAGCTTCCCGTTCCAATCGAGAATAGAAGAGAATCCGTACCGAGCCCTGCCGTGCAATCGAGCACGGTATCACCCGGGGCAAGTCGGGCAGCCGTCAACATCGGATCAGCCTCGCCCTTTAATACCCTTTTAGCTCGAATGAATCCCATGCTTGGATGAAAAATCATCGGTGATTGTTCCGGGCCAATCAGCCTCACCCCGCCCTGCACCAGCACCAGAGCCTGACGGACTCTGTGAGCAGCGATTAGCTTAGCTACTGATATGCCGCGACGTGGAGCGTACAGCACCCCAAGCTCGGCTGCAAGCAACTTTGCGCGCTCCACAACCTCGTCCGAGGGAGAATCTCCTGTCGTGACCAGTAATTCAGCTTGCTTCTCACGAAGCATCATCTGCTTTTCTTCTTCACGGTTTTCCCAATCCTGCAACATATTTATACTCCCTTACATTACTCTTTTAAACAGCTTCTCCAGATCATATGTGGAAAAGGAAACAACGATGGGGCGCCCATGGGGGCAGGTATAGGGTTGTTTGCAGGCTGCCAAACGCTCTAGCAGCACGGAAGCCTGTCGGTCAGTCAGCTTCTGATTTGCTTTAATCGAAGCCCGGCAGGAGCACATGATTGAGGCAGCTTCCCGCAGTTTAGCAAGATCAATGGCTTTTTCCTCCAGTACCCATCCGGCCATTTCCTCAATGACATCCGCTTCTTCTCCTTTGGGGAGCCAGTACGGATATGAGCTGACACGGAAGGTTTGCCCGCCAAAATGCTCCAAATACACCCCCGCCTGTTCAAACCAGTGCAACCTCGTTTTCAATTTTTCCGTCTCGGAAGGCGTAAATTCCAATGTAATTGGCAGTAACAACTCCTGTGATACTGATTCAGGATTGCCAAATTTTTCGTAATAAAATTCGTAATTGACCCGCTCATGGGCGGCATGCTGATCAATTAAATACAAGCCCTGGTCATTCTGCGCAACCAGATAGGTCCCATGGTGCTGACCGATTAAATTCAGCTCAGGAAAAGTAGGCACCTCAGGGGCTGTCCCCGACAACGCTGCCAATTGCTCTGTATTTAGATGCTCCTGGCGCGGCTTCTGATCCGTGAATTTAGTAGTGTTGTCTGCAATTGGTGAAACAGCAGAACGGTAAGCAGCAGAAGCAGCCGTTTCCTGTATCCCTTCGCTGTACGAGGAAGAGACATCTGTTTCGGCATGATCTCCTGTGGATATCCCTGTAGTCGTCCCATCAGGAAGCGACACGCCTCCTCTAACATCACCCTCGTTGTTTTCTTCCACAAAATCTGCATCCAGCTCATCATCACTGATACTTTGACGAGCGAGATTGTTGGCCTGTCCAATGACGGAATGGCTCCCCCTATTCGGAAGTTGCTCATGTTCATGGCTAAACTTCTTACTCTCTTCATTACTTTCATTACTACTTATATTATCTGCAGAAGTATCTACTTTTGCACTATTTCCTTTCGAGAAATGAAACTGCTCCTGCACAAATGAGCCGCTATCCTTGCCGCCAATTTCGCGTTTGACTGCCTTTGGAATCAGCACTTGCTGCCCTAAAACAGCTTTTACCAAATCTTCAACCAGCTGAAACAGTTCAGCTTCTTTACTGAACCTCACCTCCAGCTTGGCTGGATGGACATTAACATCCACCAAAGAAGGATGCATGTCCAGTTGGATCACAGCTAGCGGATAACGATTAATCGGCAACAAAGTATGATACGCCTTGAGCAGTGCCTGATTGAGCCCATAGCTCCGCACAAATCGTCCATTCACTACTGTCGAGATTGCATTTCGATTCGATCTGGTCCACTCTGGGCGACTGATATAGCCGCTAATTCGGTAATCAAGGCTCTCTCCTTCCACCATCAACATTGATTTCGCCGCAGAAGTTCCGTAAATAGCAGCAATCACTTGGAGCAAATCACCATTGCCCAGCGTTTGCAACAATGTATTACCATTATGCCGCAATGTAAAGGCCACTTCTGGGTGCGAAAGCGCCATTCGGTACAATACATCCGAAATGTGTCCTAATTCCGTCTGGATCGTTTTCATATATTTTAGCCGTGCAGGTGTATTATAAAACAGATCGCGTACGGTAAAATCCGTCCCCTGCCTTCCAGCAGCATCCTCGTGAAGCATCAGTTTACCGCCCTCAATCACCAATTTACGGGCACGGCCGTCATCTCCTGCTGCTGTGAGTAGCTCTACTTTTGAGACAGCCGCTATACTTGGCAATGCCTCTCCCCGGAAGCCGAGACTTGTGATCTGGAACAAGTCTCGGCCATGTCCGATTTTGCTTGTCGCATGTCGATAAAATGCCGTTTCCACGTCCTCAGGCTCTATCCCACTGCCATTATCCGTCACCCGAATACTTTGCAGGCCGCCCTCTTCTACCCATACGTCCACTCGTGTACCGCCCGCATCAATCGCATTTTCCACCAGCTCCTTCACGACGGAGGCTGGACGTTCCACCACCTCACCGGCAGCAATCTGATTCGCAATATGCTCATCTAGCACTCGAATTTTAGACATCCTTTTAACCTCCTCCTGACTTCAAAGTGTGATGAAAAATAAGCAAAATAATAATGTCTAATATTCTTAATTACAGACCATTGGCCTTGTTCTTTAATTCATTTAACAGTTGCATCGCCTGTAAGGGTGTCATATTCATCACATCAGCATTTTTCACCTTCCGCAAAATTTGGCGCACGATCGGATTAGCTTCTACCGTCTCTGGTTGTGGCTTGGAGGGAGCAAGTTCCTGTTCTCCGAAAATGGACAGCTGTACCACGTCAGAAGCTGCATGCTCCAACTCACCTGAATCTTCCACAATCTGTAGAGTATCTTCTTTTACCAGGGTAGCTTGCTGTGATCCAGACTGGACTAGTGGTGCAGTTTCTCCGTTTGCTCGCAATGTCTGGTCTGCATATTTTGCAGACATTGGAGAAATCTCTTCTGTCCCTGGCACTGTACGAAGATCAGTCCCTTCCTTCGCTCCTCTTGCTGTCTCGGTGCCTGCCGTTACTTGAGCTGCCGCCTGTTCAAAACCATACAGCAGACCATTTGCTCGCTCAATAATGTTATTAGGCAAACCTGCAAGCCGGGCACAATAAATACCATAGCTACTACTAGCCGCTCCCGGTATGAGCTTGCGTAGGAAATTCACCTTATCGCCGCTTTCCTGCACGGCCATGGAGTAATTTCGCAGCGAAGACAGACCTTGCTCCAAATGGGCCAGCTCATGGAAGTGCGTAGATACCAGCGCCTTACAGCCAATCGTATCATGCACAAATTCGATGACCGCTTGTGCAATTGCCATCCCTTCGCTGGTGGATGTTCCTCGTCCCAGTTCATCAATTATAATCAGACTTCGTGGAGTTGCCTTGTCCGTCATGACTTGAATATCTGCCATTTCGACCATAAACGTACTCTGTCCGCCAATGAGATCATCCGCTGCGCCGATCCGTGTGAAAATGCGATCCAGCATCGGCACTTTAGCACGTGCAGCCGGGACAAAGCAGCCAATTTGAGCCATAATCGCAATAAGTGCAACCTGACGCATATACGTACTTTTCCCAGCCATATTCGGACCGGTGATGAGTAGAATATGCGCATCGGCTTCTTCCAACACTGTGTTGTTGGCGATAAAGCCGCCATCTTTCATGACGGCCTCCACAACGGGGTGGCGTCCCTGTTCCACTACAAAATCATATCCTGTTGTCAGCTCAGGCTTCACGAATCCACGTTCCGCGCTAACCGTTGCCAGCGACTGATACACGTCAATTTCAGCAACTTGCTCTGCCAGCTTTTGCAGACGGGGAATTTCAGCGTTCAGTTTACTGCGAAGCTCGGAGAAAAGAGTGTACTCCAGATCCACCATTTTATCCTCAGCTTCCAGAATCAGCGATTCCTTTTCCTTCAATTCCGGTGTGATATACCGTTCTGCATTCGCCAATGTCTGTTTGCGTTCATATCGACCTTCTGGTAATGATGCCAAATTGGATTTGGTCACCTCGATGTAATAACCAAACACTTTGTTGTATCCGATTTTGAGTGACCGAATGCCGGTTGCTACTCGTTCTTTGGCCTCCAGCTCAGCAATCCAACGCTTACCGTTCACACTCGCCTCACGCAGTTCGTCTAGACGCTGATGGTAGCCTTCCTTTATAAGCCCTCCATCTCTTACGGAAATCGGGGGGTCATCAGCCACTGCTTCCTCAATCAGCGTACACAGGTCTGCACAGCTGTCCAATGTTTGTGCAATTCGTCTCAGCGTATTCGACGGAGATTCAGCGCACAGCTCGCGTAAAGACGGAATTTGGGCCAGAGACAGCTTGAGGGCGATCAAATCTCGTGCATTAGCACTACCAAAAGCGATCCGTCCTACCAAACGCTCTAGGTCGTAAATCTCTTTAAGCTGAGCACGTACATCCTCGCGGAAAATAAACTGGTGGTATAGCTTGTCTACCGCTTCTAACCGTTCCTCAATTAAATTGCTACTCAACAGCGGCTTGTCGATCCAACGACGCAACAAACGTGCGCCCATGGATGTCTCTGTCCGATCCAGCAACCACAGCAACGAGCCTTTCTTGGAGCGTTCACGCACCGTCTCCACCAGTTCCAGATTCCGGCGGGTAAATGGATCCAGAATCATAAAATGATTAGGCTCATAGACCGAGATTTGGGTCAGTTGACCTAACGATCTTTTTTGCGTTTCATTTAAATAGGAAATCAGGCGCGATACGCACCGTCTGCGTTCCTCCGTAAGCCTTGCCCACGTGGCTTCACCAAATTGATCCCGTACCAGATCATCCTTGGATTTGTCCCAAGCCGTATACACAACCCGCCTTCCAACAGGGGACATACGGGTGGTCACAAAATCAAGCAAATGACCATCTCCCAACATTTCGGACGGCTCATAAATGTTAATTTCATCTAATAGCCATTCTTTCGAATCAGGTACGGAAGTCACATAGAGTTCACCTGTCGACAAGTCGCATGCCGCCAGCGCCAACATCCCGTCCGTCTCTGTGACACATACCATGTAGTTGTTGGATTTATCACCCAACACCTTGCCCTCCATAACTGTACCCGGGGTCACAACACGGACAATATCCCGTCGCACCATTCCCTTGGTAGCTGAGGCTTCCTCCATTTGTTCACAGATGGCCACCTTATAACCCTTCTCAATAAGGCGTTGTATGTAATTTTCTGCTGAATGATAAGGCACGCCGCACATCGGAATTTTCTCCGCAACGCCACCCTCACGACCAGTCAGTGTAATTTCCAGCTCCTTGGATGCAAGAATCGCATCATCAAAAAACATCTCGTAAAAATCCCCTAGGCGGAAAAACAAAAACGCATCTTTAGCCTGCTCTTTTATAGATAAATATTGCTCGATCATCGGTGTATATTTAGACATACCGTTACCTAACCCCCACACTTTGTTCCGTTTAAACTTACAATTACCTTTCATTATATCAAAAATGACAGTCGATAACATGAAACCCTCTCGGGTGTTGACACTTGATTTTACGAAAGCTTCCAGTACGGGCGCAAATCCCGTGTTTCATCCCATTGTTTTCCCTTGCGAAGACTATCCAGCAGTGGCGCTATATAAGCTTCATATTGAGAAAAGATCTCTAGTGAAATCATATCTAAAATAAGTGGCTCCATATACTCTCTAAGTACAACCTGATTCCCTTCATAAAAAGCTCTGTGAGCCTCTTCTTCTCCCAGCGGCCTACGCTGCAAACGTGAATATTGGGAAGCGATCAGAAACGCCATCCCAATCACACCTTTCGCCAGCTGTGGCGAGATTAGAAAACTGGGCAGTGTTCGATATTCAAAGCCTCCATAAGACTGACGGCGAAAATCGCCCAAATTGCCATAATGCGGTCTGCGCCGAGCCGAGCGCTTGTCTTCCAGCAGCGCCAGAGGCAACGCCAAATAGTTATCTAGTGCCCTGAGCAGGGCACCATTTAGCGGAACCCCGCTGAAATGCAGATGTCCGCCCAAGGGAAAACCCGGTTGCGGCATTCCGCCCGCCTGCCAGATGAGCGTATGGTCATCTATCTGCCGAGCTGCTATCGCAAAAGCTTGGCGCAGGTGCCTCAGCAGACGGGCCGGATCTTCACTTGGTGCAGGACGAAGCTCAGCGACTGGGTATAGCGTTCGTCCTCGGCGGGTAACGGCATCGCAGCCGGCTACGCCTAATCGGCCCAAATATCGAGAGGCTGGAACAACCCTCCCCTCTGGCATACGAACCAGCACAAATTCGGGATCCATTCCGATTAATAGTCGCGCTCTGCCCCGTTCCGCTGAAAGTTCCTCTCCCGGAGCATCCTTTTCACGAGCAGCAGCTTCATATAGCGTGGCCAAACGTCTATTGTTCAGCCATGGCTGTGCCAAGACATGGCGAACCTGACAATTACGTTCTCCCAGCGGGGTCAGCACTACCTCGCCACTGTCCAAACCAAGAGTATACAACGCACGTACAGCCAGCCGCTCCATCCGGACATAGAGCGGTGATTGACGTTCTAGTTCAGACCGATCATATGCACTAACCTTAGTAGAACCTTCTAGGGCACGTTTACGGATTTCCAGCACCCGTAGTTGATGGATTTGCACCGCGTAGCCGATCGCAAAATCTGCTGTACTCTCATCCAGCCAACGAACCGAAATACCTGAGCGCTCTAATCTGCGCATTTTTTCATCGTCCGTCATCTGTCTGAAACGTCTGAGCGCCTGTCCCGGTTGCTGCATCATAACTCCCCCTTACCGATCTACGTACGGACTTAAACAATCCAAACGACAAAAAAGGAGGGCCTTTGCCCCCTGCGCAATATCAGCCGGCGCAAAGAGTAAAGTGGCCCTCTTTTTGGTCACTCCTGTCAGAGCTCGTCGTCAATGAGGTCGGGGTCGAGCTCCTCATAGTCCCCCTCTTCCGCTCCAAAATCAAAGTCTTTTTCAAAATCATCACTGCTGCCATACGGGAATACTTCTACAATAATCTTCGTTTCCGCCACCAGCTCCACCGCAAATTCCCGCTCGACCCGGATCATTACGCTGCCACCTCCAGAAGACACACTGGCCTCGACGCAACTTGGCTCCTGTGTAGCTTCGGCGGATACTTCCACTGTAGACGCCCGGTGCTTCGGATCAAGATACGAGAGCGGCACATTTTCTACGTACGACACCGTTTCCTTAGCCACATCGGTCTGCGAGTTTTTATCGTATGAGTACCAAATATTGATATCATACGTCCCAATGACCTCAATGCCGTCTCCAGCCGCCACAGCTTCATACTGGTGGTTAATAATCCATGCCCCCAAAATACTGGTCGGATTATTCGGCGGAGTTACGGTATGGGTTACGGTAGAGAATCTGCGACCTTTACCACAGATCGCTTTGGTAATAATCTCTCTACGATTTTTATGACTTAATGCCATTCTTGAACCTCCTCCATACAATCAATCATTCCATACATATGTATGCAGGTTGTGGGCGAATGTTGAGTGAATAGGCGAAAAGGAAAAAATATTATTTGTATAAGCATATGCCGCCATGGCTTGAACTCATGCACGCCAATGTGTTACATGCTGCTCAACGATCTGTAAAAATTCGCTCAGAGCTGGCGATTTCCACTTTTTCGTGTGATAAGCGACCTGAGTAGCCACCTGCTGTTCACTGTCATCCCAGGCTAGACGTGCCATTTTCCCTTCTCGCAGCTCATTTTGTACCGTAACCAGCGGAAGCAGCGCAATACCCAGTCCAGCCATGACGCATTGCTTGATGGCTTCTATGCTCCAAAATTCCAGACTAGGGTCTGCAAAAATACCGTGTTTGTTCAAATACTGCTCAAAAAGGATTCGGTACGTACATCCAGCCTCCGTATGCAAAATGGTTTCGTCCTTCAAGTCGGCAGGCTCTACCTGTGTATAGGCAACCAGTGAATGCTTCAGTGGCGCAACCAGCGCCATCGGCTCATGTATAAGCGTGGTGATATTCAGTTCCCTATCCTCCGTCTCAGGTTGAAGCAAAAAAGCCAAATCCAATTCACCGGAACGGATCAAATCACGTAATTCCCAGCATTCGCCGGGTTTAAGTACAATTTTAACCTTTGGGTACCGCTCCCTGTACTCACGGATCAGACTCGGCAAACGAAAAGCAGCCAGAGACTCTGGTGCTCCTATTTTTAGCGTTCCTGCTAATTCTGTTTCTGAACGAAGCGCATCCTTGGCCATAGCATGCATCTTGGAAATTTCCTGCGCATAGGGCAGCAGACGTCGTCCGGCATCGGTCAGCATAATTTTCTTGCCAATGCGATCAAACAGCGGCGTACCCAATTCCGTCTCCAGTGTTTGAATTTGAGCAGTAATACTTGACTGTGCATAATCCAGTATACGCGCTGCTCGCGTAAAACTGCCTGCCTCCACCACATTTATAAAGGTAAACAAATGCCGCGATTCCATAATCCGCTCCTTCAATCGATTTTTCCGATGCAAGCAATCGTAATATTCCGTTTTTCCGATAGATTGATTATCTGATAAGCTGGAGAAAATAACAAGAGAAAGAAGGCTTTTCTGCATGACGAATGAAAATAAACTTCAATCCACTATTGGTCTTCCACAGGCCATTGCGCTCTATATCGGAGCTGTATTGGGTTCGGGGGTATTGATTGTGCCTGGTCTTGCCGCCCAAATGGCGGGTCCAGCATCGTTGCTGGCATGGGGATTCATGACCCTGCTCATTCTGCCAATGGCGCTTTCCATGGGACTTCTATCCGCGAAATTCCCAAATGCGGGAGGAGTATCGCATTTTGTGACGTTGGCCTTTTCCCCACGTGCTGGTGCTTATATCGGGTGGTTTTTTCTCATGTCGGTTCCAATTGGGGCCCCTGTTGCCGCACTTACCGGAGCCGGCTATATGACCGCAGCTATGGGCTGGGGAGAGGAAAGCCGCATAATGTTGGCCGCTGCTATGCTGGCGGTGGGCCTGGTCATCAACTGGATTGGTATGAAGGTTGCCGGACGTATTCAGATTGCCGTCGTTATAGCCATCGTTGCCGTCCTGATATTCGCTATTGCCGCAGCACTCCCTCAGATGAAAACTGTTCACTTCACGCCGTTTGTTCCACATGGCTGGCTTTCTGTCGGCCAAGCAGCTGCGATTCTGTTCTGGTGCTTTATCGGCTGGGAGGCTGTGTCCCATATGTCAGAGGAATTTACCAATCCCGAGCGATCTGCCGTTAAAGGTGTGACCATTGCAGCCGTCATTGTAGGTTTGCTTTATTTCCTTACTGCGCTTGCTACGGTAGGCACACAAAGTTACCTTGCAGGGGGTTCGGATGCTTCGCTCATATGGGTTATTAGTCGGGCTATTGGGCCATGGGGTGCGATCATTGCGGGCTTGACGGGGATCTTTATTTGCACCGCTACTATTATTGCTTACGTGGGTGCCGCTTCACGAGTCGCTTATGCTTTATCTCGACAAGGACAGGCCTTTCGCTGGATGGGCGTGTTATCCCAACGCTTCCATACCCCTTTCGGGGGCATTGCTTTTCTTAGCGTCTGCTTCGTGATCATTATGGTGTTGTACGGTAGCGGTGCTGTTTCACTCACCAACCTGATCCAATTCCCGAACGCTACCTTCATTCTGACCTATCTAGGGGGTTGTGCAGCAGGAATCAAGCTCCTACGCGGGAGTCGTTGGGGAGTTTCCATTAGTTGGATTTCCTTCATCTCCACGGCAGTTGTTTTCCCCTTTGTCGGGTGGGCCATGCTTTACCCTTGCCTGATCACCGTTGTCTTATGGATCACAGATCGAATTCGGCATAAACGGACTTTCACTCATCCGAATTCTGCCGTTACTGAACAAGAAAAGGCTACTGTCCGTCATGGATAGTAGCCGCTCAAGGTCCTTACTCTAATTTTTCACCGGAGTAGGGGCCTTGTCCTTTTTAGCGATTTTCAAATACTGGTGAAGCTCATGTGTAAGCTGCAATAATGCCGAACGAATCTCAAATTCCTCCCGAGTTGCGGGAAGCTCCATGGCTTTAAATTCTTCACGAACCTGCTCCAACAGCTTCTCGGTCTGTCCTGTATAATGTCCAGCCAAAACGTCGTTGCTAAGCTGGTCGAACAGCTCGGCAAGAAGCTTGGCCTGCGGCATGTGCTGATACATTTGTGCGATCAACTGCATCATGTTTTGAATCGAATCCAGCTGTTCTTTGCGCATATAAAAATACACATTCCAGCCTTCTTGGGGACGAAGCATTTGATTTTCCAATGAACGACCCGCCTCAGTGACCCCTTTGGTGATCACGCTGTCCGCTTCAATAACTTCCTTGCCATCCCATATGTATGCCGGACTACGCAGCGTGTTGGCCATATTTCTGAATATAACAGAAAATGTCCGATCCACCTCCTGCCGGATTTGTTGCATTGTATTATCAGAACGCGGCATATAAGCTAGATTTACAACCATCGCAGAACCCAGCCCAATCACCAGCAGAGCCAGCTGGGTCAGCAGTACCTCCATATCAATCACACCGCCGCTGAATACTCGGAAAACCACGACCGAACCCGTGACAATGCCTTCCTTAAAGCCCACCCGTACAATGACCGGAAACGCCGTTAAAATATATAATGCAAGTACCCAATCATGGAATCCGAATACCACAAACAAAACACAAGCAAAAAGAAGTCCCACGACGGATGCAAAAAATCTCGCCGAAATGGTGCGGAGACTTCTCTTGCGTGTGACATCCACCCCCAAAATTGCTAAAAGCCCTGCCGAGGTGGCTCCGTGAATGCCTACTCCCTCCGCAATAAGTACGGCCATTAATGCGGCAATAGCCGTTTTAATCGTACGAAAGCCCATGAAAAAATTCTGTCCCCTCTAGATGAAATCTGTTTTCTCATTTTCATAAATATTAAGTATTTCATTTTCATGGTACTTTATTTTCACGTTTTACACAAATATTCAGAAATTTAATAATTACCGATGAGGGCGACCTGAAAGCAAGCGGTGCTCCACATACACGACTGCCTGATACATCAATGTAGCTACGACAGCAATGATCAACAAACTGGACATGACCAGCGTGAAATTGAATACCTGAAAACCATAAATAATCAAATAACCCAAGCCGTTTTTAGCCACCAAAAATTCACCAACAATCACGCCAACCCACGCCATGCCGACATTCACTTTCAGCGTAGAGACAATTGCGGGAAAGGATGCAGGCAAAATTACCTTTTGAAATGTATCACGGCGTGAACCTCCAAACGTGCGAACCACTTTGATCAAATTCGAATCAACTTCCTGAAAGCTGTTGTACACCACAAGGGTCGTAATGATAACCGTAATGGAGAGGGTCGTCATCAGAATCGCGGTAAAACCCGCCCCAAACATGACGATAAAAATCGGACCCAGCGCTACCTTCGGCATACTGTTAAACACAACCATATACGGGTCAAGCACCCTCGACAAGAACGGCGACCACCAAATAAGTACCGCCAGCAGTGTACCGAGCAGTGTGCCGAGCAAAAAACCTGCCATCGTTTCTCCAACAGTGACACCTACATGCCCCCATAATTCACCGTTGACCGCATCCTTGCCAATCTGAGTGAAAATTTTGCTAGGGTAGCTAAACAACAGTACATCAATCCACTTCAAACGACCTGCAATTTCCCACAATACAAATAAAAGCAGCAAAATAGCTGTCTGCACACCTGTTACTAACCACTTTTGCAAACGCCTGTTACGCAAATACGTCTGATGCAGTCCTTGAATCCAACGTTGCTCAAGCTGATCAGCTTCGTTCTTCATACATTAACTCACTCCTTTGCTCCCGAAGCCTCCAGTTCCCCCCATATCTCATGAAAAAGCTCATTAAAGCCCGGCTGCTCGCGTGCATAAAAAGGCTGAGCTTCCCGGATGGAAACCGGAATCTCGAAAGTACGCCGGATATGACCAGGATTTCGCCCCATCACTATAACCCGGTCACTGACTGCAATCGCCTCGGCCAAATCGTGCGTGACTAAAATCGCCGTTTTCTCTCGCTCGCGCAAGGTTTGCACAACGAGGTCCTCCAGCTGCAGCTTAGTTTGATAATCCAGCGCGGAGAACGGCTCATCCAGCAGCAGCAATCCCGGATTCGTCGCCAGCGTCCGTACCAGCGCCACACGCTGGCGCATTCCTCCAGACAACTGGGATGGATGCAAATGCTCCTTTCCTCCCAAACCCATACCTTCCAGCAATAATCGCGTCCGCTCACGCGCAGCTTCATCTACTCTGTTGCTTAGTTCCAGACCTAACAATGCGTTATCCATGATCGTCCGCCACGGGAAAAGATAATCCTGCTGCAACATGTAACCGACCTCAGTGCTCGGGCCACTTACCGGCTGACCTTGCAACATAACTTGACCTGCCGCTGGACGCAGTAGCCCGGCGATCATGGACAGGATCGTCGTTTTGCCGCAGCCGCTTGGACCGACTAAACTGACAAATTCCCCTGTATTTACGGAAAAATCGATATTCTCAACCGCCAGTGAAGCTTCCCGATCCGTCACGTACACATGGGTCACTTGCTCCATTCTCACCATCGGGATCGTCACATCCGCAGTGAGACCACTCTGTTCCTCCATCATGGTGAACCTCCAGCATCGACAGCTGTATCCGTAGCTTCAGTTGTGCTCTTTTTCACATCTGTCTCAGTATTCCCGATAGAGTTGGAGGAGATCGCCTGTTTTGCAAAGCTTGGGTTTACCAGCTTATCTAGTGCAACCGGGCTTTTCAGCTCACCTGCCGAAGCCATGACATCCTGTAAATTCTTCCATTCCATTTCCTCAATCATCGGGTTCATTGCATAGGTACCCTGTTCCTTATAGCGCTTGATACTACTCGTCAAAACAGCTAATTCTGTATCCTTAAAATAAGGTGTAATGGCTTCGGCGATCTGTTCAGGTGAATGCGCAGCAATCCACTGCTGTGCCCGATATATGCCATTTGTAAATTTCTGAGCGGCTTCGCTATTGGTGTTTAGATAGCTTTGCTTCGCCATATATACCGTGTATGGCAACTCGCCACTCTCTACGCCGATGGAGGCAACTACCCGACCCCGACCTTCCTTTTCAAAAATAGATGCCTGTGGCTCAAACAGCTGCACATAATCCCCTGTACCCGAACCAAAAGCAGAGGCGACATTGGCAAAATCAATATTTTGAATCAGCTTCAGATCCTTATGAGGATCAATGCCGTGTTTGCGAAGCGTAAATTCAAGTGACATTTGTGGCATTCCGCCCTTGCGTTGTCCCAAAAAATTTTGTTGTTTCAGCTTTTCCCAGTCAAAGCTATCCTGCGTTTGCCGAGCAAACAAAAAGGTTCCGTCCTTCTGTGTCAGCTGAGCGAAATTAATGATAGGGTCCTCTGCTCCTTGCTGATACACATAAATAGATGTTTCCGCACCGATCAGCGCGATATCCGCCTGATTGGACAACAACGCCGTCATCGCCTTGTCTCCGCCAGGGATCGTAGCCAGTTGGACATCCAGTCCCTCCTGAGCAAACATCCCCTGGCTCAAGGCTACATACTGCGGCGCATAAAAGACCGTACGGGCTACCTCGCCAAGTCTGATCCCAATCGTCTGCCCCCCCTTGGGGGCACACCCACTGAGCAACAGTAATCCGAGTAGTGCCGCAGCCACCACTGCTTTGCAATGAGCGCCGTATTTCATCCTTGTTCCCTCCCCACCTTTACATCGTTGACTTCATATATTGTTATGCGGCTGACGTTATAATGGTTAACTACATACAAAAACCCCGCATTTGCCTATGAATGCGAGGTTTTTGTGTGCGATTGTATAAGAACTCTAAATCAGAGCTTGTATATGGATGTATATTTATCTTCCAGATAGTCGGCGAGATAATCAGGATTCAGATCCTCACCCGTAATGGCTACAATCAACTCAGACGGCGTCCGGCTCTTGCCGTAACGGTAAATCCGTTCAGTCAGCCATTGCTTGATCGGCTCCAGCTCACCAACAGCAATCAGCTCATCCAGGTTCGGCAGCTCCTTGCGCAGAGTCGCCAAAATTTGAGCTGCATACATATTGCCAAGTGAGTAAGAAGCAAAATAGCCAAAATCACCACCGGACCAGTGAACGTCTTGAAGTACGCCCAGCCCGTCGTTCGGGGGTAGAAGCCCCAGGTATTCTTTATATTTTGCATTCCACACTTCGGGGAGACGCTTTACATCCAGCTTTTCATTAAACAGCATTTTCTCAATTTCATAGCGGACAATGATATGTAAATTATATGTCAGCTCATCCGCTTCAATACGAATCAATGAATTTTCCACGCGGTTGACTGCCCGGTAAAATTGCTCTGCCGTGACCTTCGCCAAACGATCAGGAAAATGCTTTTGCAGATCATCGTAATACCGATCCCAGAAAGCACGACTGCGTCCGATTTTATTTTCCCACAAGCGGGACTGGGATTCATGAATCCCCATAGAGGTTCCTCCGGACAGTAGTGATCCTGCCAGCTCAGGAGCAATGTTTTGTTCGTACAGTGCATGGCCTCCTTCATGCAGCGAGCTGAAAATAGCACTGGTTACATCATCTTGCAAATAGTGTGTTGTTATACGCACATCACCTGGATTTAATCCTGTCGCAAAAGGATGCACACTCTCATCCAAACGACCTGCATCAAAGTCATAACCCATCTGCCCTAAAATGAATAGACTGAACTTTTCCTGCTGCTTCACATCAAATACACCGTCTAAAAAGCTCTTATCCGGCTGGTTGGGTGAAGCCTGAATTTTAGACAAAAGGGGCACAAGGCGCTTTTTGAGTCGATCAAAGACAGCATCCAGCTTTTCAACCGTCATCCCTGGCTCATATTGATCTAAAAGTGTGTCGTATTCTGTATCCTTAACACCCCAGTAGCCGATAAACTCACGCTTCATGTCTACGATTTTAGACAAGTACGGTTCGAATCCGGCAAAGTCGCTATGTTCCTTTGCTTCCTCCCACTTGCTTTCCGCCTGAGCCGCTAAAATGCTATACTCCCGGTAGCGGTCTGCCGGAACCGAACGATTCAGCTCATAGTTTTTGCGACATTCCTCTACCAATCTGCGATCATTGTCCTCCAGTTGCTCCAGCTTGTCTTCTGCGGCAAAAAATTGCAGCAACTGCCCCATTTCATCTGAGATCATCAGCTTGAACATTTCCGTGGACAGCATCCCCAACGTCTCGGACCGAATGTCAACGCCCTTGCGTGGAGCTCCTGTCCGTAAATCCCAGTGCAGCAAGCCGACTGCTTCGCCATAACCGCTGATTTTGTGAGAGATTTCCTTTAAAGCCGTCCATTGATCCAACGTCTGTTGCTCCATAATTAGGGTCACCTCTTTAACTTAAAATGGTTAAAACTTTACAACTACCTATACTTGATGATACTTATATTAAAAAGTATAATCAACACACAACATGTACGACCAACTCCTAATACCTGGATCAACGTTGGGCAGTACATATTGCACTTTATTAGAATCTGGAGGGAACTATCGTGGATCACATCCAAGAAATTTTAGAGTACAATCGTGTTTTCGTAGAAAACAAAGAATACGAGGCCTATAGAACGGGCAAGTTCCCTAACAAAAAAATGGTCATCATAACCTGTATGGATACGCGGCTAACGGAATTGCTCCCCAAAGCCATGAACCTGCGTAACGGGGATGTCAAAATTATTAAAAATGCGGGTGCCATTATTTCACAGCCTTTTGGAAGTGTAATGCGCAGTGTGCTAGTCGCTCTATATGAGCTGGGAGCAGACGAAGTACTCGTTGTAGGTCATTATGAATGCGGTATGGCTGCATTGAATGCTGATCATATGGTTAATGAGATGCTGGAACGTGGAATTTCGCAGGAAGTGCTAAGTACATTAGAAAATTCAGGTATTAAGTTAAATAAATGGTTGAAGGGTTTTGACAACATTGAAGAAGGGGTACAGACTACAGTGAAGCTTATTAAAAACCACCCCCTTCTCCCTCCCAATACGCCCGTTCATGGTATGGTAATACATCCGGATACAGGCGCGTTAACCCTTGTTGTTGACGGGAATAACCAGTAAACAGAATCCTTATCCTCAAAAGTTATCAGGGTAGTTCAGGCGCGTATATACGTGCTTAAACTACCCTGTTTCTATGAAAAAAAGCACATATACATACCGAATGACCCCAGCCAATTTTGGCTAACCTGTGAACGACTGGTGTGAAAGTTGTCAAACCATACAGTTTCAGTGTACACTTTTTATGGAGCCGCAGATTACCTGCCGCAGAGCTGTTACAACCGTTACTTTGATGGATGAAGGAGATAAGATATATGAATTTACTATCGTATGGTCTGTTGGGACTTCTCGCCAGAGAGGAATCCTCCGGCTATGATCTGATGCTGCGTATTCAGCCTTTTTGGCAGGCCAAGCACAGCCAGATCTATCCGCTACTGGCCCGTATGGAGAGCAAGGAACTGCTAGCCTCCCGATGGATTCAGCAGTCCGACAAGCCTGATAAAAAGATGTATACCATTACGGACAAGGGAATCCATATGCTTCAGCAATGGTCTCAGGAAACGTTAGCTGCTCCGGTTACACGGGATGAATTAAGCCTTCGACTATTCTGTCTCTGGTTGACGGACAAAACTAGCGCCAATCGTATGCTAGAGGAACGCAAACGTTATTTTATTCAGAAAATCCGTCATCTAGAGGATATACTGAACGACATTCCCGCAGAAAATTTACACTTTGGCAGTAAGAATTTCGGTGACTATATTCTAGTACAAAAAGGGCTTATGAATGCCAAAGCAGGCCTGGAATGGTGCCAAATGGTGCTGCGCATGCTGCTTGCCGGTGATGTCAGAGCGGACACTAATCCGTTTTTACTTAAACCCTAAAGCAAAATGCTTTTATCAATCCATGCATGGGATTTATGTACGTTATCGTTTAATTTTTTAAAATTTAAAATTCTTTGAAACCCTTTTCCATACTATATCGTATTACGGGTAAGCTGTTGTTTGACCTATAACACAAATTACTAAGGGGGATTATATTTACATGAAAAAGACATTCACTTTGAAAAATATGATGATGATGATGATGGCTTTCACCCTACTCATTGCTATGATCGCACCATCTACAGCTGATGCAAGGCGTGGTGGCGGATTTAAATCCGGACCAAAATCATACCAATCTACACCAAGCAAGGCGAATGACAGCAGCGGCATCAATAAGTCTGATAGTGGAACTAAATCTAGTGCGGCTACGGGCAACACAAGCAGAACTGGTGGATTCCTCGGCGGTGGCGGTGGATTCCTCAAAGGGATGATGCTGGGCGGCTTGGCAGGTATGCTCTTCGGCGGATTGTTCGGCAACATGGGTGCATTGGGTAGCTTGCTTGGCCTGGCCGTTAACGTTCTAGCTATTTATGTCCTGATTATGGTTGGTGTAGGGATCTACCGAGCTATCAAAAATCGCCGTAGACCCGATGATTCGCGTGGAGGACGTTACTAAGTTATGATTTTAAGCATGGATGAGATTGTCAATGCCATTTGTCTGCATATGGCTGAACGCAAGGGCGTACAACCGACCGATGTGGTTGTGGAGCTAAGCTGGGATGAGGATACAGGCTATACAGCCGAAGTTCATGTCCAGGGACGCAGTCAATATCTGGTGGAAGCCAATATGATTGAAGCCATTCTGAGATACCTTCATTCCGAATACAATATTCGTGCCTATCGCGAGCAGGTCAGATTGGATCTGGATGAAGAAATTACCGCTATTGTCCAAACTTAATTAAATTGCATAGGACCGTCGTACAAACTTGTTTCAAAACAAAAGAACCGCTCTTTGCCTGGTGGCAAGGGCGGTTCTTTTTCTGCTCTTTTCTCTCTAATAGATCGTCATGGTTGTACGCGGCACCCTTTCAAGCAAACCACTACCATACATTTCCCGAAATGGCTGCTCTTCCATATGGATATAACCGATATAACAGCCACATTCTTTCATCCGGCACGGACGCTGGGCGCTCAGCTCCTCCAGACCGTCTCTGTACAGGTGCCCAATCACACGTCGATCCTGATAGCAGTGTTTTACTCGCCCGTCACCTTGGACGTAGAATACATCTGCTCCCGCACGACATGCTCTCCCCTGGCTGCTATAATCCTTTAAATTCCATTGAAAATAGGGATCTATCTCAGTTAATTCGGCAACCTCGGCATCCGTATAATAATGTGGTCGGTCCTTGTAGGCGTTGATCCACATATAAACTTCTTTTGGAAGTTGCGCCCGCAAGGAACGAATAGCCGGGAACGCCTGTCTCAATCCAACTGTACCGACACTATAGGAAATGCCAAGTTCATATAGCTTCATAGCCTGCGATATAAAAGCTTGCTCTTTGGTTTCTCCAGGATGATAAGTAGCCCACAGTGCAGCCGTATCTGGATTCAGTTCGTTTGTCCAATCCAGCTTAGCCGATAGATTCGTCTGTACCGCCACTTTTTCCACATGCGCCATGTGAGAAAACTCAATCATAGCCTTACGATACCAGGAATGAATCAAGGCTTCTCCGTACGGATTAAAAAAAATGGAGAGCTGGTGCCCCAAAGCACCCTGCTCCCGTACCCAATCAGCAAAACGCTCCAACTGCGCCCGATCCTTGTTCAACGTTTCCCGACTATCGACGTTTTTACTGAATGGGCAGTAAGGGCAAGCATAGTTGCACGAGGTCAACGAACCACGATAATATAAGGTCGATCTCATGCGCCTACATATCCTTCCATAAGCTCGCGTACTGATGTGGAGATCATCCAGTCTCCAATCGCATCGGAATAAGCCATTCCTTCCTCCGTAAGTCGAAGCGTGCCCTCCTCGACCACAGCCATACCCGATTCCAGTAGCAGCGACATTCCTGTAAAATCGTCTTCCAGGGATACACCAAAGCGCTCTGCATAGGCACATAGCTCCAAACCTTCCCGATGAAGAAGCGCCTTCAGGATAAAGCGCCGCTTACGCTCATCCGCATTTAAAATAAAGCCGTAGTCAGCCAGATCATAACGCTCCGCCGCCACATAATCCGCGATAATACTACGTGTAGCTGCTGTACTGACACCATACCGGCTGGCATAGTGTACATCGCGTGTATAAGAGCGTGCACCACACCCCAATCCAGCCATGCCCTCCTCCTGACAACTGTAGGGTAAAAGCTCTTTGCTAGATGTACCCTCATTTTTAGCAAAACGGCGCATGGAATATTGTACATATCCTGCCTGTTTGAGTCGTTCGCGTGCTACTTCATACAAGCTAAGGCGAATATCATGATCCAGCCCGGTATAGCCAGGCTTTAAAATCGTATTTTCACGAATGTATAACGGGTAAAGAAAAATCTCTCCTGGCGAATAGGACAGGGCTTCCTCGAGAGAATACAGCCAGGTTTCCACCGTTTGACCAGGCAGACCATAGATCAGATCCACGTTGAGCAAAGGAAAATTGTATTCTACCAGCCGCTCAAGTGCTTCTCTAACAAGCTTGGGCTTCTGAGGTCGGTATATGGCGGCACTTTCTGATTCCACAAAGCTCTGGATTCCCATGCTGACACGATCTGTACCGCGGCGCTTAAGCACCTCCAGCCTATCCTCAGTTACAGTATCGGGAGAGGTTTCGACTGAAATAGAAGCTCGCTTGGGGTCCAATCCCATAATATTTTCCGCAATGTCAAATAAACGCTCCACCAAAGGAGCCTCCAATAAGGTCGGCGTACCACCGCCAATCGCAAAACGCGAAAAAGGCCGACCGCCCATAATTGGGGCCCATTGCCGAGCTTGTCTTTCTAGCGCATCCACATACTCCTTGTGCACATCCTGGCGCTTATCCGGTAAAGTGAACAGGTTACAAAATCCACAGCGAGCTGCGCAAAACGGTATATGCATATACAAAAAATAGCTTTCCAACTCTTCTTTCTCCCACAATTCCTGCAATGAAAGCGGTGTATCGAACGAACGATAGGCCGTTTTATGCGGGTAAGAGTACAGATAGGAGCGATAGGGAGCTTCTCGGATCGTACGTGCCCATTCTACAGGAGTATCCGGCCACTGAAATCTAGTCGTTACTAATTTTGTGTCCATTCCCGGAGAAGTTTGGGTTGCTGCGCCCATCGGATGTAGGTGATTCAGATTCATGGCTTTCATTTCTGCTCCTTCCTCGCGCTGGATTGGATTCTTGATCATTTACCAGTGCAAACTACGTTTCTTTTTGTCCTACAGTATAAATTCGCGGTAAGGCACATTCCACACTACCTCATGCGCCAGACGATGCCCTTCGTAGCCGTCTTCGCCATAAGCTGTACCATGATCGGAAAAAGCCATGCAAAACGTCTTGCCACGCTTACGCAAAGCATCAAACAAGCGTCCAAGTTCACCATCCACATACCGCAAAGCTGCTCGTTGAGACTCTACTGAATCTTTTGAAGAGCCCTTTACAAAATAATGATTAGGCCCATGGATTGCTGATACATTCAGAAACAAAAACAAGCGCTGTGCAGGGTCTGCCTTTTCCAACAGCTTCAAGGCATGATTCACCTGATGCTCTGTTGAACGAGGGTTGGTAACGCCAAAGTTCATGCGCCAGTAGCTCTCTTGAAAATATCCGGGCAGCACCTTGGCCAGCTTGTTCTTCTTCGTGAAAAAAATAACGCCACCGATACAGATCGTCCGATAGCCCTCGTTCTCCAGCCCGGACACAATGTCCGGAGCATCGAACAGCCAGGTATGTGGATGCGTTCGCAATCCCGTATCCTTTGTGTGAAACAGCCTGATATGTGAAGCCTTATCTGTATTGGCCGGAGTCGGTAAAAATCCGCCAAAAAAAGCATGGTGTGCAGCATATGTAAAGTTCCCTGGTGTATGGCGCTTTTCCCACGACCCGGAGCCGCATAAATTCGGGCAGTTTTCTTCCTCCAGCTTGGCTACATCATAACGCAGGGTATCCAGTGTAATCATGACAATATCATGAGAGCCGACAATTTGATTCATATCAATCATTATCTGTCTTTCCTTTCCAAAACTACGCTCCTATTAGCAAGGTGCAGCATTTCCCATTCATATGGATTCCAACCCTGATACTCAACCCGATACAGTAAATCACCGAACGGATTAACATCCAATACATAGGGACGACCACCGTGAGCCGGAACGAGCACATCCAGTCCAGCAACCATAGACGCCGGAAAAACCCTCATGGCGGCTTTTGCAGTATGCTGGACCGATTCTACCGTATTCTGTGGTAGTCCGGCTTCCTCCAGCAAGATTCGCTCATTACGCAAATGTAGATTTGTAATGGGGCTATGACTCAAACGTAAAACCGCATGACAAGCTTCTGATTCACACACGAGTTGACGCACATCATAAACACGTCCGTTCAGGGTCGCTTTGGGAATCCAGCGTTCCACATGTACCCCTTCCAAACATAGCCAGTTAAGGATGGCATGAATATCCTGCTTGTCTGTATAACGACGCAATCGTCCGGCATTGTAATACACACGCTGTCCGTGTATGATCTCTGTTCCAATCGTAGTTACCGCCAGCTCTGCATATGTCTTGGGATGTACCTGATATGCCATAACACCAGAAGCACCTGACCCGCAAAATATTTTCACAAATACGCGGTGAAACCCACTCTCTTTCATAGCTGTATGCAGATCGACAGCATCACGAAATACACCGCCTGAAGCTGTAAGCACAGGCGGGACCCTGATGTCTGCCTGGTCTAATACGGCGCTACAACGCCGTTTGTCAAACATGACGGCTACTTCCGCAGGATCGTTCATCCAGCGCGACGAAGGCCAGAGCCGATCTACTTCATGCCGCAGCCAAGCCAGCAGACGGCAATAGCCCCGGAACCATTGTGCCGGGTGCCAAATGCGACCATGCTGCTCCTGCAAACGGCGCGCTTCTGCCGCCAGTATACCTGTGCCATGTGCCCATTCCGGCCATGGCAACAAAGATTCGTCTCCCTCGGCATCCGGGGCGCCCAGAGCAATCAATTCCCGCTCTACCTCAAAGTTTTCGCCCGGTGCATCCAGACGTAGCAATGGACCTCTGTCCACCCGCCCTGCCAGTAATTGATCAATGCTCTCTTGCACATGGACACTGCCATTCACGCTATCTTGCGCAGCTTGTGCAGCTATCCTGACCATCAGTTCGCGCAGACTGCGCTTCTCTCGAATGGCCCCCAACACATCTGTATAGGAAACCTCCAGAGCTGGCGGAAGCATTAATCTGCTTCGTGCTTCCTGCAGCCCCGTAGTTCGACGATTCCCCGAATTACCGAACAAGATAAACGGCTCGTTGACATTACTATCCCACATCTTCATCATAGAGCCGCCTCACTTTTATTCTTTTTAATTTTAAAGTCAATCCGTTTTAGAAATCCATTGGAGCAAATTACTCTGTCAGTGATGGATAGCGCCAATCATCTTCTTCATCTGCTTCTTGTTGATCTTCTACGTTCACAGATAAACCTGAGCTTTTCCAGCGTTCCATCATTTCACTAGACATATAATGATAGCTCAAATCCAGATGTTTTAGCCCTTTTATACTTTCACTAGCCAGCAGCGCTTCTGCACCTTGATCAGACAATGTACCTTGTGAGAGATCTAGCACTTCCAGTTGTCCAATCACAGGGGCATTAGCAGCAGCAATGGCAATTTCATCCTGTATCTCACTGTCTTTGAGTCCCAAGTATGTAAGTTTGGGAAAAGGATTGCTGTCTAAAAACGGTAAAATATCTTCCAGTTTACCGTCAAAACCATAATCCTCGACACCCAAATACAGCTCCAGCTTGCGCAGTTCAGGCAATTCGGCATTACGGATTTGCTGAAGGACGCTCACAGGCAGACCGCCACAAATAATAACTAATTCTTGAAGATGATTATGGCGAAGTGGTTCCAAGCTCAGGTCCTGGCTTCCTTTAATATGTAAGGATTCAAGCTTTGGAAACGCTTCTAACAGCGGCGACAGATTCGTTTGGTTAATCCATGATACCTCACACTCATCATATTCCATATCACCAATAAACAGCTTGCGTACCTTAGGAAATTGATCTTTTAGCTTCACTAACACTGGTATAAAATCATCTGGTGAATTTTCATAGGCGCCGCCCCAATCTCCAATGATCAGATCCGTAACTTGGGCACTCTCCGGCTTGGCTGCCAGTTCTTCAATAGATTTAGCCATCGTTTGGCCATTCTCATAAGCTTCATAATCTACAACCAATTTCACTTCCATCTCACAATTCCTCCGATCGCTTGTCTGAGATCTCGTAAACTATCTATTTCCAATTTAGTCTATCCTATTCTACCAATGTTCGTCAAAAAAAGTCCCAAATCGACATTAATTCTATGTAAAATGTGCAAATGAAATAAAAACAAGACAGCCCACTTGCGGGCTGCCTTGGAATGTATCCATAATAAATTTCTACTATTATAAAGAACGCAAGTTTAGAACCAAGTTATTGGGTAATTGTAATCGGTGAGTTATCGGTCAGCAATGCCAGATTATTCACGATCACATTCTCTTCCTTGCTCAAGCCACTGGTAATGAGTGTTTGTGAACCTGTCGTTTGAACAGTCTTCACTTCCTTGCGTTTCGCATGGTCGCCGTTTACTACATATACATATTCTTTACCTTGATCCTTTTGAACTGCCGCAGTAGGAACAACAATGCCTTCTTGCGCATTGGCAGCGACAAAGCTGATATCAGCCAACATGCCGGATTTCAGTTTCATGTCTGGATTGGCTACTGAGATTTTTACAGGATAACCTTTTCCGCTTGCATCCAACGGGCTTACATTTTTGACTGTACCTGTTGTTACAATGTTGGAAGCTGCAACACGAACCTGTACCTTGTCACCTGCTTTTACATTGTTGATCTGTTCCGCAGGGACATAGATCAATGTATTGACCGTACTCAGGTTAGCAATGACTAGCGCAGGAGACTGAGCGGATACCATTTCGCCCACTTCTGCATTTTTCGTACCCACAATACCGTTGATCGGTGATGTAACAACAGTGTCATCCAATGCATCCTGAGCAATGTTTACATTCAGTTGTGCCTGCTTAAGAGATTGTTGGCTAGACTCAATGCCAGCCGTATTTTGAGATACTTTAAGTTGATTTTGCGCATTGCTGTAGCCGCTGTTGGCATTACTGTAGCTATTTTTTGCTGACTCATAGCTGTTGCGGGCTGTAGTTAGAGCCTTTTGAGCTGCTATCAATTGATCTTTTGCATTAGCCTGCGCATTTTGTGCATTATTATAAGCCGCTTCCGCATTCACAACTGCGGTTTTTGCTTGTTCTAATTGTGCTTGGGTGCTCGCACCAGCATCAAACAGACTTTGTGTACGGGTTACATTCTTTTGTGCATCTGCCAATGCTTGCTGTGTTTGTTTCACCGTATTGGCTGCCGAGGAGACACTATGTGTCGCTTGTTCTACGGCTGTAGTTGCTTGATTAATAGCTCCCTGAGCCTGATTGATTGCGCTTTGGGATTGAATCACACCGCTTTTGGACTGCACTAAGCCCGAAGTTGCTTGAACCATCGTTGATTCATGGGATGCTTGAGCGGTGCTTACGCCTGCTGCTGCTGCGGCGGCGGCGGCACGGGCTTTTGCAACATTGTTACGCATATCCTTATCGTCAAGCTTGAATAGTACTTGACCCTTTTTAACCTCAGAACCAATATCCACAGGCAGCTCAACCACTTTACCGCCTACTTTAGGCACAATATTGACTGTTTCCGAAGGAGTTACCGTACCTGTATAAATATTGCCCTGTCCGATAATCCCCTGCTGTGCTTGACTAATTTTAACCGGTACGACCATGTCCTGAGCCGCTCCGCTATTACTGGAGCAGCCTGCCAGCACTGCGCCGCCGAGGACTAAAGCCGCTAATGTACTTTCTACTCTCAATATTTTCATGATAATTCCCTTTCTTTCTGTCCGTGGAAATAATGTAAGCCATCCAGTCGATATTTTGTATTTCTCTTTATTAAGCTTCCGGCTGTGTCTTTGCTTTCTTCCTCTGAATAAACAAAAAGATGAGTGGAATCGTGCAAAACAGCGGTATAGATGAAATGAGGAACGTATCCCCAATTCCTCTCGATGTAGCATCCAGTGTGATTAAACTACTTATGGATGACATCCATGAGCTACCCAATGTCGCTTGTAGCGTATGAGCCGAGTCTTGTGTAATGGACTCCGAAATTTGCTGGGCATGGGCAGCTGAACGGCTTTGCATAATGGCGGTCAGTACCGCAATCGCCATAGATGCAGCCACGGTACGTACCAGATTGGACGCTGTAGACGCATTGGCTACCTTGCTCGGATGAACAGCATTCATGCCGACCGTGGACAATGGCATCATGCAAATACCAATTCCCAGACCCCGTAATGCCATTACGGTTTCCAACCAGGCATGCGAAGTATCTGGCGTAAGCTGATGAAGATGATAGGTCATAAAGCTGGTTAACGTCAGGCCCACAAGTCCCAAAGGCACAATGCCGAACTTATCGAACAGCTTCCCGGCAATAGGCATCATCGCCGCCATGGCAATGGCCTGTGGAATGAGGATAATACCAGTATCAATCGGTGACACGCGCTGAATATTTTGCAAAAACAACGGTGTTAGGAACGTTCCCCCGTACATCCCCATCATGACCAGGCTGGAGGCGATAACACTAATCGTATACTTTGAATTCTTGAATAATGAAATTTCAATTACAGCATTATCCTTGCCGCTTTCTACATAGATGAGAAAGACAAGTGCCCAGAAAGAAATAAACAGCAGAGATACAATCCCAAAAGAAGTCCAGCCATCACGCTGGCCGTTTGTCAGTGCGTACAAGAGTGTCCCTGCACAGGTTGCCGCCAGTAAAAATCCTGGCAGATCAAACGGTTTCGGCGTAACCTTAGGCGGCTCCTTGATGAGAAGGATGACCATTAAAATGCCAAATAAAGCAACCGGCAGACTGACAATAAACAAGAAACGCCAGTTAAACCATTCAATTAAGTAGCCACTCAGCGTAGGCCCTACAGCTGGTGCGGCCATTGCAGCGATACCCCATATACCAAGGGACATCCCGATTTGTTCACGCGGCATAATTTTGTAAATAATCGTCATACTCAGCGGCATAATGACACCGCCGCCCAGACCAGCCAATACACGCGCTGCAATCAGGGAAGAATCACTCCATGCAAAAATACATATTCCTGTCCCCAGCGAGAACACGCTGAGCGCAAGAATCAAAAACTTTTTGTATCCGATACGCTGCTCCATATATCCGGTAATCGGGACGATTACGCCGGATGCAAGCGTGTAACCTGTAATAACCCACTGAATACGTGTCGTCGTTGACCCTAAATCCGTCGTCAATCGTGGAATGGCGACATTGATCAGACTGTTGTTCAGAATGGCGACAAAGGCGCCTAAAACGATAGCAAAAAAGGCAAGCCAGCGTTCTTTGGAAGAATCTGTCGAAGGAGCAGCAGCAGTTTCATTGGCAGCCACATGGACCCCTCCTTTTTAAGATGTATGAATTTTTACTTCCACGTTCGTTCCAGGGATAAGCTTCATGTCCTTCGGCTTGTTCACAGCAATTTCTACAGGTACACGTTGAGTCACCTTATTAAAGTTACCACTTGTGTTCACAGCAGGAACGAGCGAAAACACTGCATTGGAAGCTTCGCCCACTTTACGAACCTTACCCTGAATGACCTGATCGCCTGCAGCATCAAGCGTAATGTCAACAAGCTGTCCTGGTTTAATACGGTTAATATCGGTTTCTTCAATATTCGTGGATACATACAGGTTGTTCATATTAACCATAGTCGCTACAGCACTACCCGGTGTTCCAATTTCATGTTCTTTCGAATAAATCTTAATAACAGTTCCGTTAATCGGCGCACGCAGCACAGACTTGCTAATCATGCTTGCATCCAGTCCTGATACATCCTGTTCGGCAATCGGTTCATTGCGTTGCAGCACATCGCCTTCTTCAACATCAATGTGGCTAATCTCACCGGAAATTTGCGGCATCACCTTATACTGATCGGCTTGAATGCGCGCATCGTCACTTTTAACAAAGTGTGTTGCCTGATACCAATAATAGTAGCCAATAGCTCCACCACTCAGAATGAGCAGCACGATGAGAATCGGCAATACAGTTTTCTTACTCACTTGTTCCACCCCTGTTGTCCAAAAAATTTTTATTATTCAACGCTAATATTTTAAAATTGAAATATTAGGGCATTAAACCAAATCTAGAGCATAAATAAACACATGGCAGCAAGCCATGCACAAGACAGGACTTATTTATGTACGTAGGACAAGCTGATCCATATTCCACAAACCGTCTTTATTATATTTAAATATTTTCATATAACTATTGTACATTGAAATATTATAGATATATTTATCTATTCAGGCAATATAAATTTTCAGTTTTTTCAGAATTTTTTTTCACAAAAAAGAACCTTGTTTCCAAGGCTCTTTCATGAAAAGGGATAGTTTACATTTAAAGGTTCACACAATAAACCTAAGAGAAAAGCGTAGGTCCAAATGACCGATCCCTACAGTTTTTCGCCTCCCGCTCTTCCTTTTTGTCCTTATTCGCTCTGTTCTGCTGAGAACCTTGCTGCCCCATACATCCCCTACAACGACAGCGTTCTGCCATCCCATGCATATCCTCTCTGGAGTCTTTTAATAGTCGTACGTAATCCAAAGATTGCTGTAAAGAAGCCGAGCCAGGAAGAAAACGAACCTTCTTGCCTTCTAGCAGACAGTATACTTCGATAAGCTGAGGAAGAGCTCCAAATGCATAGTAACAAAATACATTTGTTAAATGTTGAAAAGTACTAATAACGTTAGGGTTGTAGTCCACCATATACTTTTGAATCAGTAATGAATCTGCTTGTTCTGATTGTTGCCAGGCTGCCTGAATAATCAGCGAAATATCAACCTCCAACTCAGGCACCGCTGTACAAAATTGTTCATACAACATCACAGGCACCAATAAGTCATTATTTAAGGCACATATTTTTGACAACTCGCCTGACACTTTATTTTTGACATCCCAGTAATGGAACAAGGATTCAAAACTGTTCGACTCCTTAGGCCACCACTTCTCCAGCACATACTGGACAGGGACTTCTCGCCGTACCTCTACTTCCATTCCAAAGTATTCGTTCAGCGCATGCCCTATCGCATATTGAACCCGTTGCCGCCAATTCCAACCCTCACGCCCTCGTTTTCTCTGTGATTGACGGATTGGCTGCGGAGTTCTCCACATCTCCTCAAGCTGATAGTCGTGCAGAAGAGGAAAGCCGCTTAAGCTATCGCTATTGCGCATACCTATCCCTCACTCTCTTCTCAGGACACTCCAATACCAGCCTGCGCAAATTGTCTTCCGTAAGCCCGGCAATTCTCCTTCTCATCATCGAGTGGATTGAATTCAATCTTCAGACTCTCCTGAATGACCGATGCGCCGCGTTCTTTGACTTTTTCCTCTACCAAGTCCACTGCGCCACAGAATTGTGTATAAGATGTATCTCCACTGCCAAATACAGCAGTCTTTTTACCAGACAGATCAAGCTCGTCTAGTTCCTCATAAAAATCTAAAAATTCATCAGGAAGCTCACCATCTCCCCATGTATATACACCCAACAGGAATCCATCATATGCAAGCAATTCTTGCGCGCTGCAATCATACGAAGCCTTCAACTCCGCCTCATGCCCTGCCTGACGAACACCCTCGGCAATCAATTCCGCGATTTCTTCTGTATTACCGGTCATGCTAGCATAAGCAATCATGATTTTACCCAAGTTCATCCCTCACCTTTATTTGAAATATGGGATGCTTTCATTCCCTATTACTCAAATAATATTTGATAATGATTCTCATTGTCAAATACTAATTTCAATCATCAACTGTATTTTGGTAAACATATACGCAAAAAAGTCGCATTATATGCGACTGTTCACAATTAAAATCTATGGATAGATGCGAAAACATTATGTACGTACAACATAATCCATCTTTCATAATTAGAATGAAAATCGGATAGTTGTACGTACAAGTGGGATTGATTTCATTTTAATATGGAAGCGCTCTAATTACAAGTACATCCGAAAAAAATATTTTTGCTCTGTCTAACTACTTACTTATTCGTGGAATCATTCGATTGTTGCTAAGGTTTGTTGTACAATAGACTCCATATGGGGATTTTACGCAGCTTACTGCCTAAATCCTGAATTGACTGCTGAAGGATGGATTGTACATGTATGTAGCACAAGAGTGGAAAGACTATGAAGTAATGGATACAGGCGGTGGTGAAAAGCTGGAACGTTGGGGCAATATTGTCCTGCGTCGTCCCGATCCGCAAATCATATGGCCTTTGACCCAGGAAACAGCGGAATGGCGCAATGTTCATGGGCATTATCACCGCAGCTCTTCCGGGGGAGGCCAATGGGATATGAAAAAACCTATCCCCGAGCGCTGGACGATTAGCTATGGACCGCTTAAATTCCACATTAAACCGACCAGCTTCAAGCATACTGGCCTTTTCCCAGAGCAAGCAGCCAACTGGAGCTGGATGATGGATAAAATTAAAGGCGCGGGCAGACCCATTTCCGTACTGAACCTGTTTGCATACACAGGAGGAGCCACGACTGCCGCAGCGTATGCCGGAGCCAGTGTAGTTCACGTGGATGCCGCCAAAGGTATGGTGCAGTGGGCAAAGGAAAACGTTCAATTGTCCGGCCTGGCTGACCGTCCGGTACGCTTCATTACGGACGACGTGTTCAAGTTCGTGCAACGGGAACAACGTCGAGGCCACCGTTATGATGCCATTATTATGGACCCTCCTTCTTACGGACGTGGACCTAATGGAGAAACCTGGAAGCTTGAAGAAAGCTTATATCCGTTCCTTGAATCCTGCATGAGCATCATTTCAGATCAACCCTTGTTTATGCTGATCAACTCCTACACGACGGGTATTTCACCTACTGTATTGCGTAACATGCTGAGCATGACGATGCAACAAAAGTATGGGGGCCAAATTAGCGCTGGTGAAATCGGATTGCCGATCACACGCTCAGGATTGAATTTGCCTTGTGGTATTCTCGGACGCTGGGAGGCTTAATTCCTCTTATGAATCAAGATGAACTTACTCGGCAAGAGCATGCACAGCCGAATATTCCCGTACTATATGAGGACAACCATGTCCTGGCGGTTGTAAAGCCTGTCAATGTTCCGACACAGGAGGATGCCAGCGGTGATCCCGATCTGCTGTCTTTACTCAAGGAAGATTTGAAAATCAGACACAATAAGCCTGGTAACGTCTTTTTAGGTTTAGTTCACAGGCTGGATCGGCCTGTAGGCGGAGCCATGATTTTTGCTAAGACGTCCAAAGCTGCTTCTCGCCTGTCAGAGTCGGTTCGAACTCGTCATTTTCACAAGCTGTATACAGCTGTTCTGAATGGCGTTCCTGCGGCTCTCCAAGGCCGTCTAACCCATTACCTGCTAAAGGACAGCCGTACCAACACGGTCAAAACGGTTCGACCCGGCACGGCCGGTGCCAAGGAAGCCATTTTGGAATACCGCGTTATCGGACAGGCTGCTGGACTCAGTCTTGTGGAAATTAAGCTGCACACCGGACGCTCGCACCAAATTCGCGTACAGATGCAGGCAATCGGCTGTCCCCTCTATGGGGACCAAAAATATGGCGGTAATCTGAGCCGTCCTGGTCAACAGCTGGCCCTCTGGTCCTTGCTCGCTGGAGCACCGCATCCGGTCAGCAAAGAAGCGATGAGCTTCCACTCACTGCCTCCTGTCCAATTTCCTTGGAGTGAGTGGCCCTTGTCGCTTTATGAGAAGATGATTACGTCGGAAAATTGAGCAGACCTACTACAAAGAACCCGCACTGCATGTAAACAAACATGCAATGTGGGTTCTCTTTTTGCACAAAAGCAAATTAAAATGTATCCATGCTTATGATGAGGAAGCCACGGTCTTCCCCTTCTCGCTGTTGACCAGCTGTTGACGGGAACGAGCGTTTTGTGCATTCGTATTTTTGATGAAAAACGCTAAAACCAAAGCCGTCACGCTCAATAGTGTAGCAATGATAAAAGCCGAGTTAATACCGTAAATTGTAGCTTGATTGCCAGCAGCCAGCATTCCTGCTTTGTCCGTAACGTTCAGTCCTTCAGATGCAACCATCGTGGTTAAACGATTGCTGGTTTGAGTAGACATTACCGTCACTAGAATTGCTGTCCCAATCGAGCCCGAAATCATACGCAGCGTATTGCCCATCGCTGTACCATGGGCATTCAATCGTTGTGGAAGCTGATTCAGTCCGGCCGTTTGGATCGGCATCATCAGCAACGACATCCCGAACATCCGTACCGTATAGTTGATTAAGAGTGTCAAATAGGTGGTTGATACGGTTAAACGTGTGAATTCCCATGTCGTTACAGTCATGATCAACAACCCAATTACAGACAGCCAGCGCGCTCCAATTCGGTCAAAAATAGCCCCCGTCACAGGAGACATGATCCCCATCAGAATCGCTCCTGGTAGCATTAGCATACCAGACTGGAGTGGTGTAAATCCGCGAATATTTTGCAAATAAATCGGAAGTAATATCATACCAGCGTACAGAGCCATCGTCACAATAACATTAATGATTGTCGTCAAGCTGTACACATCGTATTTAAAGATACGGAACTCCAGCATAGGCTCATCTACCTTCAGTTGTCGGACAATAAATAAAATAAGCGCAATCGTCCCGACGATGAGTGTAGACAGGACTGGAATACTTCCCCAACCTGATGTTCCAGCATCACTAAAGCCGTATAACAGCCCGCCGAAACCGAGTGTAGACAAAATAACACTGAGAATGTCCAGCTTAGGCTTGGATTGCTCGGTTACATTTTTCAGAAAAATAAATCCGATCACAATCGAAATCACGGAAATCGGCAGGATAATCCAGAACAATACTCGCCAGTCATAATGCTGCACTATATAACCAGATAAGGTTGGTCCAATGGCTGGAGCAAACCCCATCGCAAGCCCCAGCGTTCCCATTGCACGGCCACGACGCTCTATTGGGTAAATGTTCAAGATAACGACCATCATTAATGGCATCATTATCCCTGCACCCGCAGCCTGAATAAGCCGACCGATTAGCAAGATACTAAAACTCGGCGCTATTGCACATAACAGCGTGCCGATTGAAAAAATAGTCATCGCACTAATAAACAATTTACGAGTAGAGAAACGGGCAATCAGGAATGCGGTCACCGGGATTAATACCCCGTTTACGAGCATAAAGCCTGTGCTAAGCCACTGAGCTATATTGGCATCTACATTCAGATCACTCATCATTTTCGGTAAAGCCACACTTATCAACGTCTGGTTTAAAATCGCAACAATTGCGCCAATCAACAGAGCGGCCACAATGGGTGCTCTGCGGACATTACCTGGTAGTGTCATTTGAGGACTGCTCAAGTTGATTCATTCCCTTCGGTGTTAATTTCATGATCATTTGTTTATGAACATCCAAGAGCAACTCTAGCTGCTCCTTCGGGATGTCCAGAATTGGCAAGACGCGTTCCATCCACATGGCATCTACCTTTTGTATGATATCTTTTCCTTCTGGCGTAAGCGTCAGTACTAAAGATCTGCGATCATGCTCATGCCGTCCACGAGCGATATATCCCGCCTTGGTCAAGCGGTCAACCACCCCGCTCATAGAGCTGCTTCCCACATGAGCTATCTCTGCCAGCTCAGATAACCCAATATTGGGACGTTTATTTAGAATGGCCAAAGCCATGTGCTGAATCGCCGTCAGATCCAAATGCTGCTCCTCATTCCAGAAAGCATAAAATATTGTCTTGTTAACCTCCCTTACCGATTGAATAATCCGGTACACCTCAAGTCTGTCTTCCTCTCTGTTACACACTAGAACCATCCTTCTTCCCAATACATATTCTTTACCCATATACACAAACAAGCAACTATTCGTATACGAATTGTTATTGATTTATAACTATTATTTTATCATCTCTTATGTAAATGTCAACATTCCCCCAAACACTACCTATACTTGGGACACAAAAAAGCGCGGAAATGATACCATGATCGGCATCTATCCGCGCATTTCTATTCGCCTTAGAAAGCTATTCTGCTCGCTCTATTTGTTCCTTTATTCCCTCGTTTTCACTGGCTGATACAGCAGTTTTCGACTTCGTTGTAATTTTCCCCAACAAATAAACCAGCAAATTCTGATTGTGCTGAGATATTCGGTTTAGTGCAGAACCCAGAAAATCGTCCCTGATTTGCAATCCACGCTCCACTTCTTCTCTACCTTGATCTGAAATAACAATCCATACAATTCTACGGTCCTTTACGTCTCTGAACCGGGTGACCAGTCGATTCCGCTCCATCCGATCCAATAGCATCGTAACTGCCGCAGGTGTGGTGGCGAGATATGGGATAAGTTGAGACGGCTTCATGCGGCCGTATTCGTTCAGAACCTCCAGCACCGTGAGTTGAGCCTCAGTTAGTGATGGAGCTAGTTGCTGCTCCATATGAACCTTGTAGTCCTTAGCCATTCTGGACCAGATTTTTGCAAATTCGGTCGTTTGCATTTTGCCTCACTCCTTTGAATAACAGGGTCAGTAAAAGCATCAAAGTTACCGTATGGGCCACCGTCCGGATTGTATTTCATCACATTAAATTTTCGCCATTTCCCCTCAGTTTCCTGCCGTTTTTGGAGCATCAAATGAAAAGGGGAAGGAAGTCTCACTTCGGATTTGGAGGCAGGTCAAGGTTCGACAGCATGACGGCAAAAAGGTCCTCATTCGTGCCGGAATGGCACGTGAGGACCTCTCTTTTTCGAGCTAAAAAACGCTTGACTTTACAATTATTCTACTGTCTGCGAACTCTGAGGTTCACTACGCGGCAGCACATTTACAATTTCGTCCTTCTTCTCCACAGGAGCCAGCAGCTTGCCTGTATCCTTGCGGTCGGTTAAAGGAGCTTTTTCCGAAAGGAAGGACATCGTCTGCCCTTCTGATGTGATGACAAATAATTGAACAGCTTCACGACAATAGAAGGCAGCCACAATTCGAGTTCCGTTCGAACGCACCCGCTTGCCTTCCTTGAATTCGAAGGTGCTGATTCCTTTACCGCCTCTTCCCTGAGAAGGATAATCCAGCAGTAGCGTACGCTTACCGTAACCGGATTCGGTCAGTACCAGCACCTCTCCTTCATCCTCTTCTACCCATAGTGCTGCGACAATTTCATCGCCTTCCGCCAGTTGTATACCTTTGACTCCCGCTGAAACGCGGCCCATGGCATTAACCTCTTGCTCCTTGAAGCGTATGCTCATCCCCGCACGGGTAATCAACATTATATCCTTGCTATTATCGCTTAACGTTACTGATAGTATCTCATCGTCGCCAGCCACCTTACAGGCTGCTACAGCACTGGAACGCTTTGTGGCATATTCTGTAAGTTCAGTTCGTTTGACTTGCCCTTTCTTCGTTACAAACACCAGGCTTTTGCCGATTTCCTCCATGTTTTTGATCGGAATAACGCTAACGATCCGATCTTCCTTCGCTAGCGAAATGACATTGACAATTGGAGTGCCCGGCTCTTTCCACTTATACTCTGGTACCTGGTGCACAGGCAGCAAAAAGTATTGTCCACGCTGGGTGAAGACGAGCAGCACATCGAGTGTATTCACGTCAAGGAACTGGGTAATGTAGTCCCCTTCTTTAACACCTGAGTTTGAACGTTCCCCGCCAGAGCGAGTGAACGACAGCATACTCGTACGTTTCACATAGCCATCTTTCGAGAGGGTCAGCAACACATCCTCTGCCGCAACCATGACTTCCAGGTTTACCTTAATTTCTTCTACCTCACCCTGTATCTCCGAGCGACGGTCAATACCGTACTTTTCACGAATTTCCAGCAGTTCCTTGCGGATCAGACTGATCAGCTTGCGGTCGCTATCCAGAATAGAACGATATTGAGTAATTTTCTTTTGAATGTCAGCAAGTTCTTTTTCGAGAGTTGTAATTTCAAGATTCGTAAGACGGTACAATTGCAGAGTCAAAATGGAATCCGCTTGTCGTTCACTAAAGCCAAACATCCATTGCAAATTATTTTGTGCATCCTGACGATTTTTAGAAGCTTTAATAGCCGCGATGACCTCATCCAGAATGTTCAGCGCCTTGACTAAACCTTCCAGTACATGTGCGCGATCCTCCGCCTTTTCCAGTTCAAACTTGATACGGTTTGTGACAACCTCGCGCTGGTGAGCTATATACGCTTCCAAAATGGACTTTAATCCAAGCTGGTGTGGTGCTTTGTTTACGATGGCTACCATATTGAAGTTATAAGCCACCTGGAGATCAGTTTTTTTCAGCAGATATGCCAAAATACCTTCCGCATCCGCTTCCTTCTTCAGCTCGACAACAATACGCAGGCCATTTCGCCCGCTCTCGTCACGAACCTCGGCAATCCCTTCTACCTTTTTCTCCAAACGGATGTTTTCCATAGCGGTTACAAGCCTGGATTTAACAACCTGGTATGGAATCTCTGTAATAACCAGTTGCTGCTTGCCTCCACGCAAAGACTGAATTTCCGTTTTGGAACGGATATAAATACGTCCTTTGCCTGTTCTGTAAGCATCCTTGATGCCTTCGCCACCCATAATGAGTCCGCCAGTCGGGAAATCCGGACCTTTAATAAAGGTCATAATCTCTTCTAGCTCGATCTGCGGCTTTTCCATCACTGCGATGGTGGCGTCAATCACCTCACGCAAACTATGAGTTGGAATTTCCGTTGCAAATCCCGCTGAAATCCCGCTGGATCCGTTTACCAACAGATTAGGATAACGGGATGGCAGCACAACAGGTTCCTTTGCCGAGTTATCAAAGTTATCCTTGAACAAAACCGTACGTTTTTCGATATCACGCAGCATTTCCATTGCGATCGGAGACAAGCGTGCCTCCGTGTAACGCATAGCTGCCGCAGGATCGTCGTCCTGAGAACCCCAGTTGCCGTGACCATCCACCAGTACGTGGCTCATTTTCCAAGGCTGCGCCATCCGTACCATCCCATCGTAAATAGATGAATCACCATGAGGATGGTAATTACCCATAACGTCCCCAACGGTTTTGGCGGATTTGCGATACGCTTTTTCCGGGGTATTACCCGAATCGTACATCGCGTACAGTATTCGGCGTTGCACAGGCTTTAATCCATCCCGTACATCAGGTATCGCCCGATCCTGAATTATATATTTGGAATATCGGCCAAAGCGGTCACCGACCATTTCCTCCAGATAAGCTGGCAAAAATTGCTCCGATAAGCTCATGTCTACACCTCATTTAATAGCACTACTCTACGTATTCCGTGAAATCCACGTTTTCCACGATCCAGCGCTTACGTGGATCCACCTTATCACCCATCAATGTGGACACACGGCGTTCAGCTTTGGCAGCATCCTCAATCTGAACGCGCAACAGGGTGCGTGACTCGGGATTCATTGTCGTTTCCCATAACTGATCAGGGTTCATCTCCCCGAGTCCTTTATAACGTTGAAGCTCAAAATTCCGTCCAAATTCTTTTAAGTAATTATCAAGCTGCTCGTCAGTCCAGGCATAACGAACCGTTTCGAGCTTACCCGACTTGCGGGTTATTTTATACAATGGCGGCTGAGCAATAAATATGCGTCCTGCATCAATGAGTTCTTTCATGTACCGATAAAAGAACGTCAACAACAGTACTTGAATGTGCGCGCCATCCGTATCTGCATCAGTCATAATGATGATTTTGGAATAATTGCTGTCTTCCAGCGTGAACTCTGTTCCTACCCCCGCGCCAATCGCTGCCGTAATCGCACGGTACTCATCATTTTTCATAATATCCGCCAATTTTGATTTTTCCGGATTCATCGGCTTGCCCTTTAACGGCAAAATTGCCTGGATTTTGGAATCCCGTCCCTGCTTGGCCGATCCTCCAGCCGAATCGCCTTCCACGATAAATAACTCATTACGTGTAAAATCCTTAGACTGCGCAGGCGACAGTTTGCCATTCAAATTAGAACTTTCACTGCGTTTCTTGCCAGAACGCATTTCGTCCCGAGCCTTACGTGCAGCTTCACGCGCTTTGGATGCTTGAACTGCCTTTCTGATCAAGGTTTGCGCTATCTGTGGATTTTCCTCCAAAAAGCGCTGCATTTGTTCAGATACGATGGCATCCACTGTACTCCGCGCCGAAGCACTACCCAGCTGATCTTTTGTCTGACCGACAAATTCAACCTCGGCCATCTTGACACTGATTACAGCCATCATACCCTCACGCAGATCGTTACCTTCCAGGTTTTTATCCTTTTCCTTCAACATCGCTGTTTTGCGTGCATAGTCGTTCATGATACGAGTGTAAGCGGTTTTGAAGCCTGTTTCATGCGTACCCCCGCCACGTGTCGGAATGGAGTTAACGAACGAAGCAATCGTCTCTGTGTAGCCGGCATTGTATTGGATGGCAATCTCCACTTCAATGTCTTCTTTCTCGGCATTAAAGTGAATAACATCATGCAATACATCCTTACCCTCATTCAAAAAAGAAACAAACTGACTTGCTCCACCCTCATAAAAATATTCATCTGACTTTCCGCTGCGTTCGTCTTTAAGCTGAATACGAAGGCCGGAATTCAGAAAAGCAATCTCCTGAAGGCGTTCAGCCAGCGTATCGTAGTTAAAATGAATTCCTGACTGAAAAACGCGAATATCCGGTTTAAATGTAATTTTCGAGCCCGTCTTGTTAGTATTGCCCAGCACTTCAAGGCCTGTGGTCGGTTCACCGACATGCTCCACGCCCTTCTTGTCCTGCCAATATTCAAACCGCTGACGATGAATCTTGCCGTCCCGGTAGATTTCCACTTCAAGCCATTCCGAAAGAGCGTTCGTTACAGACGCACCTACCCCATGCAGACCCCCGGACTTTTTATATCCCGAACCGCCAAACTTACCTCCGGCGTGCAAAATGGTGAATACAACTTGAGGCGTAGGAATTCCCATTTTGTGCATTCCCGTAGGAATACCGCGCCCGTTGTCTGATACTGTAACAGAACCGTCCTTATGCATTGTGATATCAATGCGAGAGCAAAACTTGGCGAGATGTTCATCCACCGCGTTGTCTACAATTTCCCATACCAAATGATGCAGTCCCGAAGAACTGGTGCTCCCGATGTACATGCCCGGCCGTTTGCGAACTGCCACAAGCCCTTCGAGCACTTGAATGTCGTCCGCGCCATATTCTGAAGCTCCGTTCTGTGTACCGGAAGCTCCCGCAGACAAGTCGATTTTGTCGACCATTCATGCTCCCCCTTTGTCTAATCGTAACCGTGTTTTGCCTTATTCTTGATGGTTTTCACCAAAAATGCAAACAGATGTTTTCTTTTACCTTGTCCATTTTAATTCAATATATCCCGTTTCGTAAAGACGGCGAATGAAACAATCAACGCCGCAGCCCCCCAAATGCCCAGTACAGCTAAAGAAAACGGCAGGGTCATTCCCTCAATCGGGGCAGGGCTTCCAGATAAATAATCGGTTAATCCGAGGTTAACCATAAATAAATATTTGGCGCTCTGCCAAGATGAAGCCATGTTGGTCAGTATAGTGCCCGAAATGAGCGCGGCCATCATGACCACGATACTTGCAGCTGTACTACGTACCAGAACAGATACCATAAAGGCTAACGAAGCAACCACCAGACTGACAAACCAGATCAATCCGGCTTGCAGCATCAGGTAATGCCATTGTGGAATTGCATGTACAGCAGACAAATCCACCGTCGATCCAACAATTTGAAAGCCGGTAAATACCGGAACATTAAAACCACGAAAACCAAAAAACAAGCCTGATATGAGATAACTAATGACAAATACGGCCAAAATGATGAGCGAAACGAACATATACAGTGTCAGCAGCTTGCTCAGCAGTATTTTCCACCGCCTGACCGGCCGAGTCAGCAACATTTTTATCGTGCCTGTCGTCCGTTCTCCTGAAACCAAGTCCGAAGCAATGGCCATGATCAACAACGGAACGAACAGATTTATGGAGTTATCCATAAACTCTCTGGTAAAAGTGACGCCACTCGGCTCATTAGGATTCACATCATTCTCCAGATAATATTGCATCTGCTGCACAAAGACCCGACGATAGGTCTTCCATTCCTCAGGAACCCTATCGCTGCCCAGCGAGTTTTGGTTATCGGTAATGGCCTGACGCAGTTCCAGCCGCCAATCATTGCCGAATTTCTCGCGATTGTTTTCTGCCACTTTCATCTGAGCGTACGTAAAAATCGGCACAAGCACAAGCAAAACAAGTAAAATGACATAAAATCGTTTCTTCTTGATAATTTTAAGGGTTTCATTTTGTACGAGCGGTAAAATATTATTCAAGTATCTCACCTTCCGTCATTTTCAGGAATAGTTGCTCCAGTGTAGGATTAATTTTGGTTACACCTTTAACGGAAATACCGGAAGCTGTCATGTGTGCGACCAGCTTCGCAATATGCTCTTCATCCATTTCTGTAAAAATAGCATCGACTCCGCTGTCTGCAACAATGCTGTCATCAATTAATTCATCGGTGTTCGTAATTATGTGCACATACGGAGAATTTTGCAATAGGGCAAGGCCCTGATCGCGAGGCTCCAGCTGCCATACAGCCATATGTGAGTGTGTCTCAACCAGTTCCTGTACCCCACCAACAGCCAGCACCTTTCCCCGACTAATAATTGCCACACGATCACATAGCAACTGGATCTCGCTGAGCAAATGACTGGAAACAAATACAGCCATGCCTTCTGCCGCTAACAAACGGATAAAAGCTCTCATCTCTTTGATTCCCTTGGGATCTAGCCCGTTCGTCGGCTCATCCAAAATGAGTAGCTTAGGTCTGCCAAGCAAGGCTTGAGCTATACCAAGACGTTGGCGCATCCCCAGTGAATATGTACTTACCTTATCATGGATGCGACGATCGAGCCGAACCAACTCAACCACCTCGCGGATGCGCTGTTCATCTACACCAGGCTGCATGCGGGCAAAATGTTCTAAATTCTCCCATCCTGTCAGGTAGCTGTACACCTCTGGATTTTCCACAATAGAACCAATATGCCGTAAAGCCTGCTCAGGGTCACGATTTACATTATGACCGCATACAGTTATTGTCCCTTCCGTAGGCTTAATTAAATCGACCAGCATACGAATAGTCGTCGTTTTTCCAGCTCCATTGGGGCCGAGAAATCCGAAAATTTCACCTGCGCGAACGTCGAACGTTACATCATGAATGATCATTTTGCGTTTAATGCGTTTCTTAACATGCTGAACAGAGAGCACGATTTCATTATTGCTGCTGTCTCTGTCTGCGCTACCAACCTGATTGGAGGAATGAAGACTGGACACTGCATTCGTGGATGTCGAATCTTGGGTCACGCCAGCCTCGGTCTTGTCAGCAGATTGGATGCTCATTACTTGTTCCCTCCCTTTTTCGCTTCTGCAGGTTGGCTACTTGTAGACTGCTGTTTAGGATTTACATGATCGGTATCCTTCGTCGTGGTAACAGCAAATCCTTGTGCGATACGCTCAGCAATTGCCTGATAACCCTGTCCGTTGGGATGAAAATGATCGGATGATAAATAGACGGGCAAATTTTGCTCGAATAAATCGAAAGTTGGAACCAGCGTCATATTACTGTTTTGATTGGTAATTGCCATGGCAGCCATATTCCATTCAGTTACCACAAGATTACCGGGAATTTTCATTTCCCGCAGATCACTGAATGGATTATACAATCCTACATAGACAATTTTAGCATTCGGATTGATTTTCCCTACCTTTGTCAGTACCTTTTGCAGACGTTTGGCTGCATCAGGCAGAGCTTTGCGCAAACCGCTGAGTGTAGGTGGCTCTTTGCCGGTTTGGGCCGCCTGTGCGCCCTGAAATAAATCATTTCCGCCAATCGAAACTATAATCACATTAGCCTTCTTCAATACATAAGACACACCAGGCTCATCCAGCTTGGTTAAGAGTCCTTGAGTCGTCAGTCCATTAATCCCTAGATTATTTATGAGCTGAGCTTTATGTCCTTCCTGATCATTTAACAAAGTCACCGACCGACGCACAAAACCACTTCCAGAGTCATCCCCCGTTCCTTTGGCTAGCGAATCGCCAATGGCAGCTACACGCAATTCTCCCGTCTGAGCAGTAGCCGATGGTGCAGTTTGTGTCTGCGATGAACCGGATTGTACAGGTTGAGTACTTACCAATGGCTCTGGAGCCGTGATACTTCGTACTGCTGCAATAAATCCGTACAATAATAGCAGTGTGGCGGCAATGGAAACGGAACCGACAGACCGCCAAATCCATTTTGATGAATTCACTCGTGTTCCCTCCTGATAGCTTGGTGAAATAAACATAAAGCTTCTCCTATCATTTTGCAAATAAACCGTTCTGGTTCAAGCGAAAATCAATGATTACAATCCCACATAATTTTCCATGAACATACTAAAAAAGGATGGAAAACTCCCATCCTTTTATCATACTTTTTGTGCGAATAGCTCTTCCTCTCATCAGCAATCAGACGGAAAGAAACTATTTGCTATCAGGGATGAAACTTCTAATCCATTGTCCAAAACTACCCGGATTTCGGCTTTGAATCAGTACTGTGCCTTCACCGCGAAAACGACATACAAGGGCTTCCCCACTCGTTACGCTGGACAACCAGCCTTTAGATGCTTTTTCAATTCTATAATCCATATAATCCGGCCACGCCACTAGATGAGCATTATCAATAATACGCTCCTCTCCTGGCGCAATATAAATAGGGTGAATGGCTCCATAAGAGGATAGGAATACTGTGCCTCGGCCACTGATTTCTACAATAAAAAAACCTTCACCGGAGAATAAACCTTTCATCAGGTTTTGCATTTTGGTACTAACCTCAATACCTTCTGTACAGGCCAAAAAACCGTCCTTTTGGACCAACAGCCTATACGTGCCATCTAGTTCCACTGCTTGTACATCACCTATGCTTGCGGGGGCTAGCAGTACTTCAGCGGGTCCCCGGGCTGCCCTCAGCTCTTGAAAAAAGAATTTTTCTCCGCTCAGCATTCTGCCTAAACCACGTAACAGTCCACCGTCTACCGTTCCCTTTATATCTACACTGGAAGACATGGAAACCATCGCTCCCATTTCCGCTTTAATGGTTTCTCCGGGGCTCAACTGTACCTTGAGCATAGCAAAGGCACCTTCATGCACGATTTCGTAGCTCATTTGTTCACCTAGCTTTCCAATAGTAGTCTGTTATCCATTCAGCTTACTGTCATCATACTATAAGCGCGTCCCATATGTCTTTTCTGGGATAGAGCAATGGTTTATGCTTGAAGAGTCATAAGCGACATAAAAAGACCCGCTGAACGTTGTCAGCGGGTCTCTAAATTACGTTTCGTCACTATCTTTTTATAAACAGAAATAACGTTTGAAACGTTTTTTTCTATCAACTTAGTTACGTGTGAACTCTTGTACCCAATATCCATTGTAGTAAGCCACACCGATTTGTGTATATTCTGCCTTCAAAATATTTTCACGATGTCCCTGACTATTCATCCAGGCCTTCATTACTTCTTGTGGTGTTTTTTGTCCCATTGCAATATTCTCACCCGCATACGTATAAGTTACACCGAATTTTTTCATCATATCAAATGGTGAACCGTAAGTCGGAGATGTATGGGAAAAGTAATTGTTCGTGCTCATGTCCTTCGCCTTCGCTAAGGCTACTTCTGTAAGCTTCGCATTAGAGGTGAGGGGCTTCAGACCTTTTTGGCTGCGCTCGTTGTTTACAAGCTTTACCACCTCGGCTGCAAATTGAGACTTGCTCAGTTGTGCATTAGAATCTGTAGACTGACCTGCACCTGAGTTGGCGTTTTGTGTTTGGGTCTGTTGCTTGGTAACAGTCTTTGAAGCCTTTTGGCTAGCCTGATTCGTCGTTTGCTTGCCAGAAGAAGGATTTGCTGTTTTTGTTTTAGCCTTGTCCTTTTCAGAATAATCCTTAATGACAGTCTTCGTTATTGTTGTCGTCCCGTTGGACATATTGACTGTATATCCGTTATTTTGAAACCATTGTTGTAATTGGGCAGACAAATCGTCAGCTGGTGAAGCTGATGCCGGAACGATGAATCCTGCGGATAAAACGGCGCTTAAGCTTCCCATCACCAGTGTTTTTTTCAACATATTCTTCATTTCGTCATCTCCTTGTTGTATAAGTGCCTTGGTGTGAACGTCTCAGGTTACAACTTTGTAATCTTTACTCTAGCAGTATATCATGTTTTATAGCATCATCAATGGTATAAAAGTTGGAAAAAAAATAGCCTGCTCGGCAATGGCGAACAGGACTAAGTTAAAAATATTGAGGCTTTAAGTATTAGATTGTTTGTTGCAAGCTGATTATCTAAGCTTTTTGCTGAAACGGTAGCCTTGCTTCTCAAAGCCGATTCGGTTGTAGAAAGCACGGGCCTCTACTTGTTTGATGCGGTTATTCGCTCCAGTAATGAATAAATGATAGCAGCCTTGCGCACGCCCCCACTCCTCACCACAAGCAACCAATCGTTTGCCAATGCCTTCGCCGCGATACTCCCCGCTCACGACCAGCATGGTGATTTGTACAGCAGGATCAGGATAGGCCAGGCTTTGAGCCGTATGCATGCCGATTACTCCGACAACACAACCATCCATTTCTGCAACCATCATATTCGCTTGACTGTCCTCCTGCGCTGTTCCCATAACTTCTTTCATAACGCCACAAGTCATCGGGTATCCGACTTCTCTAAGTAGTCCAGTTACGGCTTCACAATCGCCAAGCTCTACGGAACGAATTGTCAGTACTGGAATCATCACACTGTTAGACATGATTTACCTCCACTTTCAGCATATTGGCAGCTTCTTTGGCTGTCTTCCGTGCTGTCTCCACATCTTCTGCAGCGCTAAGCGCTACAGCCATCCGGCGTCCCGGCTTGGTTTCAGGCTTCCCGAACACTCGCACCTGTGTCCGGGGTAGCAATAGTGCATCATGCAGACCGCTTATTGCGAAATCGTGCGTAGCCACTTCTGCCTTCAAGGTAGCTGAAGCTCCTGGTGTAAGCAGCGTGACCGAAGGCACCGGGAATCCGAGAATCGCCCGTACATGAAGCGCAAATTCAGACAAATCCTGCGTGATCATGGTTACCATACCTGTATCATGCGGACGCGGGGATACTTCACTGAATATGACGCTATCAGCCGTTAAAAACAGCTCTACGCCAAACAATCCGTAACCACCCAGTTCATCCGTAATCGTACGGGCAATGTCTTGCGCCTCCGAAAGCTGCTTGTCCGTCATGCCATGAGGCTGCCAAGATTCGACATAATCCCCATCTTTTTGAATGTGGCCAATCGGTGGGCAAAAAGTCGTGCCTGATTCCGATCTGACGGTCAATAAGGTAATTTCGCTCTCAAACGGGACAAAAGCTTCAACAATGACACGTGTCGTTTTGGCACGCGCGCCTTCCAGCGCCGTATTCCAGCAGGATTCTGCGTCTTCGAGTGTCCGGCATACAGACTGTCCTTTACCCGACGAACTCATTAAGGGTTTGACCACACATGGCGTGCCCAGCTCTTGAACCGCCGACCGTAACTGCTCAAAATGATCTGCAAAACGGTAGGCGGCAGTCGGAAGCTGTAATTTCTCGGCAGCCAACCTGCGGATACCCTCCCGGTCCATCGTAAGACGGGCGGCCCGGGCCGTTGGTACTACGTGAAATCCCTCTTGCTCTAATTCTTCCAAAGCACCCGTAGCAATAGCTTCGATTTCAGGTACAATTATGTCGGGCTGTTCCTTGCGAATTAATGCCTTCAACGCCTCAGCATCCTGCATATCCAGACAGTGAGAGCGATGAGCCACCTGCATTGCTGGAGCCAGCTCATAGCGATCTACAGCAATACATTCCACGCCAAGCCGCTGAGCTTCAATAATGACTTCTTTTCCCAATTCGCCGCTACCCAGCAGTAGCATCTTCTTAGCCTTGGCAGAAAAAGGAGCACCCCACATCTTGAACTCTTCCCCCTCTGACGATATTGCTCTGATCTCTTTTCATCTTTATTTTCAGGGTTTAGCTCCAAGAATGCAATAGTGCTCGGCATTTTAATTTACAAAAAACGCGATTTTTTGATCTTTTTTTTACAAAAATCTGAACTGTGCTTCCACCAGCCCCCGATATATTCCATGTTTTTTCATCAATTGTTCATGATTACCACTTTCCTGGATTTCCCCATGGTCCAGTACAACGATATGATCAGCATTCCGAATAGTGGACAAACGGTGAGCAACCATAAAAGAAGTTCTGCCTTCCAATAGAACCTGAAGAGCCTCCTGAATTTTCAGCTCCGTTTCCGTATCAATGCTAGCTGTGGCCTCATCCAGAATAAGAATTCGCGGATTAGCCAGTAAGGCACGAGCAAAGGATAAGAGCTGGCGCTGGCCCATGGACAGCATCCCTCCACGCTCCTCTACCTCTGTTTCATAGCCATCTGGTAAGTGAACAATGAATTCATGAGCATTGACCGCCTTCGCGGCCGCTTCAATTTCCTCATCCGTTGCATCCAAACGGCCAAATCGGATATTATCGCGTATCGTCCCCGAAAAAATAAATGTATCCTGAAGCACGATGCTAATCTGGCTGCGCAAGCTCTCCACCGTGACATCTCGCACATCATAACCATCAATGGTAAGTCGCCCTGACGTAATGTCATAAAAACGACTGAGCAAATTAATAATTGTACTTTTACCTGATCCGGTATGACCTACAAGCGCTATAGATTGACCCGCCTCGACAGAAAGATTAATACCTTTAAGCGCCTGACGTCCCTTTTCATATTCAAAAATGACTTTTTCAAATTGAATATCACCCCGGATAGGCGGTAAGGCTTTTGCTCCCGGTTTGTTTGCAATATTCGGCTGTTCATCCATGAATTCAAAAATTCTTTCTGAAGAAGCCATCGCAACCAGTAGCTGATTGTACATTTGACCCAGCCGATTGATTGGCTCCCAAAAGTTCCCTACATAGTTGGCGAATGCAACCAGCAGCCCCACCGTAAGCTGATCTGTCTGAATTAAATGCGCTCCAAACCAGAACAGCACAAGCGTACCTAATCCTCCGGTAATATCAATAAGTGGGCCAAAGACCTGATTCATAGCAGAAGCCTTATCCCACGATTTTTTACTGGAGCTGTTCATATCGTCGAAATAAGCCATGTTTTCCTGCTCCTGCGTATATGCTTGTGTCACACGAATTCCCTGAATAGATTCATTCAAATGAGAATTGATACGCGAGTTCTTCATGCGTACTTCTTGCCAGGCGCGACGGATGCGTACTCGCAGCTTGGTCGAGATCAAAAACATGATCGGAACGGTCACAATCACTGCCAAACCGAGCTTCCAGTTAATAAGCAGCAAAATAACAATAATTCCGAAAAGCTGTACGCAGTCAATCAGGACATTCACTGCACCATTCGTAAATAAATCCTGTAGCGAGTTAATGTCATTCGTCACACGTACTAATACAGAACCCGCCGGTCTTTTATCAAAAAAGTTAAAGGAAAGCTTCTGAATATGCTTGAACAAATCTTCACGCAAATCGTAAATAACCCGCTGACCAATAATATTGGTGAATTTAATGCGGTACGTACTGGCTGCCCATTGAATTAAATATAACAAGAGCACGGCACCCGTAATGAGCAACAATAACTTTACGCTCGGCAGTGCAGGCCATGCGGGAGCAATGGCCTTGTCAATGGCCAGACTGATCAAATATGGAACCGTCAGCTTAGTAATCGTGCCGAGAATCATCATGACCAGAAGAATCGGCAGAATCTGACGGGCATAAGGTTTCATGTATGCTAACAAACGTTTGAATTCCGCCCAGTTAAACGGTTTATCAATGACCTCATCATCTTGATATACAAAGCGCTCATTGGTCGGCTTCTTTAACGGTTTGGCTTTTTCTACTGGAATATTCATGGTCTCACCTGCCCTTCGGATACACCGTCTGGAGCCTCCGCTATGTAATCGGCGTATTGAATATGATACACATCTTGATATGGACCTGGAGTAGCAATGAGCTGTTCATGTGTTCCACGTTGGACGATTCGTCCTTCCTCAAGCACTACAATTTCATTGGCATGACGAAGCGAAGAGATTCGATGAGCTATAATAAACGTTGTGCGTCCACGCATAACCTCTTGAAAACCGGACTGAATTTCATGCTCCGTCTCCATGTCGACCGCACTGGTAGCATCATCCAGCACGAGAATTTTCGGATTTTTGAGTAGTGCGCGCGCGATGGCGATCCGTTGTTTCTGCCCTCCAGACAGTCCCAATCCACGTTCACCAACAACAGTGTCGTAGCCCAGCGGTAATTCAGTTATGAATTCATGCGCCTGAGCCAGCTTGGAAACGCGTATGATGTCATCCATACTGACATGACTTAACCCATATGCAATATTGTTGCGTATAGAGGACGAGAACAGAAACGTCTCCTGAAACACAGAAGAAATTTGAGCACGTAAATCGCGAATTTTCAAATGACGTATATCCGTCCCATCCAGCTTGATGCTTCCTGCATTCACATTGTAGGCTCGCATGAGTAGTTGAATAATGGTCGACTTCCCGGAACCTGTTCCTCCTAAAATCCCAATGACCGATCCCGGTGGCGCATCCAGATTGATGTCAACAACAGCAGGTAGCTTATTTCCGTAAGCAAAGGTAACATGATCAAACGTCACATGTCCCTTCACCTGATCGGCGTTGAGTGTAAGTGCATCAGCTTCATCGGTTACATCTACAGACTGATTCAGCAACTCCAAAACCCTTTCACCGGAAGCTTTGGACTGCGTATAGTTATTGATATGAAAGCCAATGCTCCAGATGGGACCGATAATATACCAAATTAAGCTAAAGAAAGCGACGAGTTCCCCCAAGGTCATTGACTTCTGGATAACTAGATATCCACCCATGCCCAAGAGAAGAACCACACTGACCGAGGCAATCAGTTCCATCGCAGGAAAAAATCGACTCCATAAGGAAGCAGCCTGAATTTGGTTACTTTTGTACTGCTCATTACGTACGGAGAATTTTTCCACTTCATAGGATTCGCGAGCAAAAGATTTAACGGTTCGCACACCTGTAATATTTTCTTGTACCGCTGTCGTCAGGGCGCTGAGAGCAATTCGCATTTCCTGAAAGGTGGGATGAATCCGAGATTCAAATTTGAATGTGACGAAGAGTAGCAATGGCATGCTGATCATCGTAAAGAGTGTGAGCTGCCAATTAATATACAGCATCATGATAGAGCCGAATACGACCATCAGTAGCACATTGAGGAGTTGCGCAAAACCAAACCCGATAAAGTTGCGAATCGCCTCCAAATCACCAGTCAGACGGGACATAAGATCCCCCGTTTTGGCGGTGTCATAATATCTGAAGGACAGAAATTGCAGCTTTTCGTAACAGGCATTGCGAAGTCGATACGCCAGATAGTTACCTAGCCGTCCGCCAAAAAAACCATGTAAAAATTGCATAAACCCTTTGATGATCACGACTCCCAGTACAGTCAGAGCCAGAACCGGAACTTTCTCGAAGTCACCGGGAATGATAGCGTTATCAATGAGCCGTTGGAGCAGGTTCGGATACACCAGTCCCAAGGCCGTCGCTATCGCAAGGCATAGAATGGAAAGAAATAGATAATGTCTCCTCTCACGAAAAAAAACTTGCAGTTGCCTGAGCACTTCCATGTCAAGTCCCTCCATTAGTTGCACGACGTTGTTATATGGCTTAGTGAAGTTTACCATCCGTGTTCCAAGGCGGCAAAGAGGATAACGGGCCGTTTTCAGGCAGGTTCGCAATTGGTAGGTGATTAGACAAATTAAATCGCTTTCTTATCATTGAATATGGCTATTTCCTCAGTTTTCCTTTCTTTTTGAAGTATGCTTAAAACACCGGATTGTCCCACAACCCGGTGTCCTGAACTTAATACAATCATGAACATATTTATATTGACTCTAAATTCGCGAGCTCATCAGCAAGCTCTTCCCAAACTTGTGGCTCCTCACCGCCCTTAAGTGCATGTTCCATACCACGAATCGTCTCCAGCATTTGCTCTCGTAGCTGTGCTTTCTGCCATGTTTGTTCCTCTTGCATCATAGCAACGTAAAAAGAAGACATTCGTTCTCGCTGCTGATCCACAGCTTCTCCGATTAACTGGCGTAATATGGGCTCCAGTCTAGTTTGTAAATTCGCCCGACCCATCCCTTCAAAAAATAGCTTTGGATTTTTAAAGCTATTCCAATAATCCTTCCACTGAATGGACTCCTGTAAGGAAATATCGCTCAGTTCGGGGACAGCCCATTCTCTAAATCCAGGAACTGTGCAATCTAGCCCATTCAACTGAAGGTTCATGTGATCTACGCACTGTTGGATAGCTTTACGCACCAAGGCTTGCCCTATTTTTTCTAGTCTGAGGGTGGTTGCCAGCAATTCCTGAGACAACTCCAGTTCGATCAATCGCAACAGCTCACGACCACAAGATGCAAAGGCCAAACGAAGATCACCTACTCCTTCACGCAAAACAGATGGATGGAACGCTTCTGCCATAAATTCACCCGTCCGGTAGGCTAGCCTTTGGCGAACATGATACAACAGTTCATCGGTTTCGTCCGACAGCACAGATCCACCATTGTTGTCAGTCGAACCAAGGAGCACATTCTCCAGTTCCCCACGAATTCGAGTTAATTGCTCTAATCGGAGCTCACGCTCTTCAGCGCTATACCGGGCATCAGCAGCATGTTGTTCTATTCGGCTCCGCAGACGTCCCAGCTCCTGCATAGCAGATGCAATAGACAAACCTGCCAGCTCTTCGGCTGCAAATGCCGAAAAATCATTTTCAAACACATCAAACCGTGAAGCTGCACGTAGCGAAGCCTCTCCCTGCTCGGCTGCTTCCAACGCCAGCATGCTGGAAAGCGGATAAATACGCGGCTTGCGGATTCCGTTCGCCTGAAGTTGTTCCTGTACATGCTGAGTCACAGAATATAGTTCATCTTCAGAAGACGCCAAATCGGATGCGTTGACAATAAAAAACGTCTGATTCAACGCCAATGTCTCTTTGACTCGGCCCAATTGATTCAAGAACTGCCGGTCTCCTTGCGTAAACGCATGGTTATAATATGTCACAAATACAAGAGCGTCTGCATGCTTCATATAATTGAAGGTCACACCTGTGTGCCGTGCATTCACAGAATCGGCACCTGGCGTATCCACCAGCACGATGCCCTGACGAGTCAAAGTGCAATCATAATAAAGGTCGATATGCTCCACAAAGCATGATTTGCGCTCGGATGCGACAAAATCTCGATATTGCTCTAGATTCACCTGAAGCTGTTGTCCTAGCAAGCTTTCAGCTTCTTCCCATCCAGCTGCAGCAGCCTTCAAAAAGCTGTAATGAGGCCTTCCCGCAGGATGAATGCCTTCTGGTGATAACGAATTTACGGCTTCTTGCCAGCCCACGGATGCTGGCTCTCCCAATCCTAATAACCGAAATGAGTATTTAAGATCTTCCCGCAATGCGTCCACTGATTTCATGTGGACGTCAGCCGTGGCATGGCGCTCATGACTTGTAGGCGCCATAATGCGGTTAATCGCTGCTGTAGTCGGATGCGGCGATACGGGCAACACCGCTTCGCCCAACAAAGCGTTGGCAAAGCTGGACTTCCCGGCGCTGAACGCTCCGAATAGCGCCAATGTAAAGCGCCCGTCCTCCAGTGCGGCGGCACGCGCATGCAAATCCCGAACAGCCGCTTGCATGGCAGGGTACGGGCTTATTAATGCAGCGGCGGCCTTCAATCGTGTCGCTGCTGCATCCAGCCGCGTACGGCGGCCCCCGGCGGCAGACTGCGCTGTCGTCATGCCTGCTTGTGGCTGCACCGATGCGTTGTGCGAGCCAGCAATGTCTGGACGCACGGCACCTGTTGAAGCCGTATCTGTCGGGGCAGCAGCGGCGGTATCGGCCACAGGAGCAGGCGTGCCCACACGGGGCAACCCGCCAGGCGCGGAAGCCTGCGGCAGCATGCTACGCAGCAGGTCGGCGTGCGAAGCCAAGGCTTGCAAGCGAGTGCTGTAACGGCTCGCCGCGTCCGCCTGCGCCAGCAACGCAGTGCGCGCATCCGCGAGAGCCTCGCGGTTGGCTTCGGCCCGTACCGCAAGCTGGGCCAGCAGGCGGTCTACCAGCGCCAACGCCTTGCGGCGGCACTCAGCGGTCACAGCAGCGCGTAAGTCCTTGCAATAGTTCAACGTATACTCCGGAGACAAAGCATTTTCCTTTACTGTCTGCTCTACCAGTTGCCGATCCATTGCAGGGCGGATGTCATCCAGCTCCTGTTCCATCGCAGCGGTCCACAAACCTTGACCTTCTCCCCATGACCTCAGTAACTCACGTACATGAGGCAACAGCTGTCCCTCCACCTGATCAGCCAGCATCCCTGCCAGCCGGTCCAAACGGCGCTCCTTTTCTCGCTCCGTCTTTCCTCCGGCAAACCATAACCCTGTTTTAAAGCCCGGCTTGCGGCTTTCTAAATATTCGCCAGCCGCTTCACGTAGCTCCGCAGGCGTGAGATGAGCATGTTCCAGTAGATGATCCAGCTCTTGACGCAGCCGTTTATGCTCCTGCTCTGGAAGCATCCTCCAGTGTTCATCCTCTTGCTGTAAGGCCTTCTGCTCTATGTCCAGGCGCAAAATGGCCTCTTCTCCACCTGCTTCTTTGAGCAGTACGTTCAGTTCCTCTTCTTCAGCGGCCTGCACCGTCTCCACATGCTGCTCTACCAAATGGTGCATAGAAGACACTAAACTATAAGCCAAAAGCTCTGCTTTGCGCTCCAGCAAATTCGGAATCAAGCACGTCAACTGCTCCCACTGATTCCAGGGGTGATTTTGCTCCTTCAAGGAAGTAAACAGGATGTCCGTGTAATGTACCTGCCAGGCATGAAAGCTGCTTTCCACCTCATTACGATAACGTGTAAAGGATAGCTCCCGCTCTCGGTGCTTATCGATTTGATTGATGATCAAATATAGTGGCTTGCCCCAATCCGACAAACTTTTGGCAAAAGACAAATTATTTTCAGATTGGACATGATTGTAGTCCATCACATAAAAAACAATATCAGCCCAATGTAAAGCTGAATGTGTCGCCATCGCGTGTCCCTGGTCTGTGGAATCTACGCCGGGTGTATCCAGCAGCACTCCTCCGCCAGATAATATCGGAACATCCTCCCATACTTCAACGGATTCATAGGCTCCACCATTTTTACAATACTCAGCAAGCTCGGACAGGGAAGCTTCCACGATTTCCGGCTCCGTGTTTTCTACCGATCGGGCTGGATGAATAAGCACTCTCGAACGTCCATGACGGATGGACACTACATTAGCGCTTGTAGGCACCGGTCCAGATGGGAGCACGGTTTTACCGCACAGGCTGTTAATCAAGCTCGATTTACCTGCTGAAAAATGTCCACAAAAGGCAATGGTCAGCTCTTGCGCATGCGCTTTTTCCAGTAAATCCCCTAGCGCCCTCGCTCCCGCTTCATCCCCTGTTTTACGCAAGTTATCCTGTATCTGTTCTATCGTATTCAACCACTTTTCCGCATCTCCTGTAATCGTTTGCATCATAAGCTACGGTTTCACTCCTTGTTTCTTATCTGCACCAAATAGCTATATTGTAGCATTCCTAAGCCACTGTGAGAATCATCACATTAAAAAAATTAAAAAAAGCGCTCCCTGCCTGTACCTGGCTTTCGGGAACGCGTTCTTGTAAATGGCAAACCATAAGTTTATTTTATAATGTCCAAAACAGATCATCACAGTAATGCTTCAATATATTCTTCCATATCCAAAGGGTCTGTCGTTGCTTCAAATCGTTTGATCACTTTCCCGTTCCGATCAATCAGGAATTTCGTGAAATTCCATTTGATCGAATCTCCTGGTAAGTACTCAGGATGACGCTCATGAATTAAAGGAATAAGTATTTTGGCAACCGAATGTGTTTCATCAAAGCCCTCAAAGGGCAACGACGAAGCAAGATATGTAAACAACGGGTGAGCCTGCTCATCACGTACATTCACCTTTTGGAACATGGGGAATGCGACACCATAATTCAGAGTACAAAATGTTTGCACACTTTCATTGGAATCCGGCTCTTGATCGGCAAATTGATTGCATGGGAACCCGAGAATCACCAAGCCTCTATCCTTATATTGATCATATAGACGCTGCAAATCCTGATATTGAAATGTAAAACGCTGAATAATCATAAATGCTCATTTAAGAACTCCTCTGAAAATGTAATTGAAGATTTCATATTTAAATATGTGAAATCATCCATATCCAGCGTTTTATGACAGTCTTCAAGGTTCGTGTAAATATGCGCCTGCGGGCTGGTTAGACCAGCCGAGCCGCCTATACCGGAACATGCAACGCATGTCGTCCGCTAATTACACTTAATTAGCTGCAGTCTCAAGTACTGGCAGCAAAATTTCAAATACTTGACCATGCTGTAAGATCGTAATTCCACGGGATTTATCCTTCATTACGACCACTTCTGGTTTTTGTGACATACGCTCCAGGTAATGCTCAGGTACATCACCAGAATGACTAACTGTGATTCCCTCTAGCTCGCGCTCTTCGTTTTCAGCAAACTCTGTTGTTACAATTTGCTCAAAAATATCGGAGAACGCCTCAAAATTATCTGTATATACCGAAATGCACTTCATTACTCTTCATCCTTTTCTACACATAAATGGTTAAACCCTCTATTACCTTTATAGGTCTTTCGGGTCTTTAAGCTCTACGTTTCTTATCTTTTCTGATAAGAGACGTTTTCATACGTTTCTTGCCTTCCCTGCACACATCCAGCAATGGACACACCTGACATTGAGGGTTTTGAGCTTTGCAATGGTAGCGTCCGAAAAAAATGAGCCGGTGATGGGTCACAGACCATTCATCCCTAGGTACCCTTTTCATCAGCTTTTTTTCCACCTCAAGCACTGAATCATCCCACCCTGCAAAGCCGAGCCGTTTGGAAACGCGCTCTACATGCGTATCTACCGCAATAGCTGGTACATCAAAGGCAGTAGATACTACGACATTAGCCGTCTTGCGGCCAACACCGGGTAGCTTGACCAGTTGATCATGCTCCGAAGGTATCTCTCCCCCGTACTGGTCTATTAAAATCCGGCAGAGGTTATGAATATGCTTGGCCTTGTTTCGGTACAAGCCGATTCTACGAATATCCTGCTCCAGTTCCTCAAGAGGAACAGCCAAATAATCCTCAGGTGACTTGTATTTTTGAAACAGGTCTGCCGTTACTTTATTGACCATCTGATCGGAGCATTGAGCAGACAATAACACGGCAATCGTTAATTCAAAAGCATTGTCATGGTTCAGCTCACAATGGGCATCCGGAAACATCGTACCGATGGTGTCCAATATATGACGTGCGGTTGCTGCATTCACGGAAATCCTACCTCCTAGCAAAAAAAACGTCTTGATACGGGATAGCCCGCATCAAGACGGTCACTCTAAATAATCATCCGGAAAGAAACGAATACTATTTGTGCATGACTGCCTGCATAGGCGAGAAATACACTCCTATATTATCATTATCTGTCACAGATTGCACGTGAAAAGTGTGTAAATTCTCAAGAAATTTTCATACAGTCTGATCGATTAACGGCTCATTGGATGCTCCAAATCTACATGTCCCATTAAGGACTCCAGAGATTGACCATCTACGAGCAAATCCAGCGTTTTGACTTCCTTGAATTGGAACATCGTTTGCTTCAAAGCATCGATAGCCAATTCCTCGCCGCCAGCTCCCAATCGAGCCTCATCCGGCAGGGAAATATCAAAGGTCAATGCACCGTTATCCAATTTGATCTTATGCACGGTAATTTTCTCGGACCACAACGGAATCAGAGCAGAATCACCGCTCTTTTGTAGAGCTTCAAACGCTTTTTGGAATTTTTCCAGCTCGCTCGGATAGGTAATTTCCTTTTTTTGTTCTTTCAAACCGTTCTCTTGTGTATCCGTATAATACACCGTGATCTGCTGTGTTTGACGATCTCCTGACTTTTCCGTGTCCGTCTTGGTCTTTGTAGGCTCCGTCGACGGAGTTGCAGGTGTTTGACTCGCTCCATTATTTTCAGCAGACTGAGCTGATGGATCAGGGGTCGTCTGTTCGGGTGTACTATTTTGTGCAGCTGAAGTTTGTGTTTCCTGAGATGGAGTCGCAGGAGCCGATGTTTGCTTAGAGGCACACCCTGCACCTGCAATGGCAAACAGTGCCAGCAGACCTGCAATTACGATTTTCTTGTTCATATGTCTGTCCCCCTCCTTACTTGACGTTGGCAAGCGATTTGTTGAAGATTTATTTTACGTCGAGATACTCTGTGATTCCATCTGCAATCCCTTGAGCTACCCGGTTTTGAAAATCTTCATCAAACAGTGTTGCTTCCTCTTTTGCATTACTCAGATATCCTACTTCAAGCAAAACAGCTGGCATAGTCGTTTCCCGAATTACATGGAAATTTCCATAACGAATGCCGCGGTCTGTCAGACCCGTCGCAGGAGCAAAGTACTTATGCATAACGTTGGCGAACGCTTTGCTTGCACTACGCTGGTAATACGTCTCTGTGCCGTTGGAAGCTGAGCTACCGCTGCTGTTAGCATGAATGGACACAAACACGTTGGCTTTAAGATTTTCAGCCACTTTTACGCGCTGTTTAAGCTCCAAAAATGTATCATCGCTACGTGTTAACACAACCTCAAGCTTGGGGTTTTGTTTTAATATGCTTTCTACTTTCAGAGCCATCGCCAGGTTGAAGGTCTTTTCATAATTTTTTCTTGAAATACCAACTGCCCCAGAATCTTTTGCTCCATGTCCAGCATCAATAACAACGACCTTTTTACCATTGCTATTAACTGGAGATGTCTGCGTATCGTCCGGCTCTGACCCATCCGGTAACGTTGCGTCTGGCGTTGTATTCACTGAATCCTTGGAAGCCAGATCGACGATAACACGATTCGATCCATCATTATATGCGGTATAATTCATGGCATGTTTCAAATCAATAACAACTCGCACCGTTGATGGTTCCTTTTGGAATAAAGCATATCGGATACCGGACACATCCGCTTCATTCTCAATGTCCAGCGAACCATTTAAGTTGCTATCCAGCTTCTGCTGGTCTCCAAAATTGTCCGCAAATGCAGTCGCTGGCAAATCCACCACTACCCGATCAGGGCCTGTCATCGTAAACGCTTTCGGCTTGACAGCACCCGCTGTTGTGATGGTTAAGCGGTTTTGGCTGAAACTGACTCCCTGCACCTGCGTCACACCTGAACTCGCATTATTGGTTGGCGCAGTTACACTTCCTGTACCTGTACTGTTATTTCCGGACTTAGGAGGTGTAAATTCCCCGTTTCCAGACCCACTATTGCGGGTATATAATTTTACGGACTTGGTGCTGCTGTCCCATTTTACGTCCAGTCCCATTTGCTCGCCGATAAAACGAAGCGGTACAAGGGCATAATTGGAACGCAGCAGAGGCGAAGCATCCAGACTAATGTCGCTTCCATTGACAGTCGCCGTCTTACTTCCGATTATCATTCGGATCAAGGTACTGTCCTTCTCAATCGTTATGGTTCGCGCCTGCTGCTTCCATGTCACGTCATATCCCAAATTTTCAGAAATTACGCGCAGCGGAACCATCGTACTTCCGCCAATTACTTGTGCCTTAGCACCACTAGGGACACTTAACTGTTGATCGTCGAGATAGATTTGTGTTCCACTCGAAGCCGCATGTCCATAACCCGGAACCGCCCACATGAAGACAAATAATAACAACAAAAAACCAAATTTCTTCATTCGTCACCCTTCCATTCATAATTTTTTTGCCACATGCTCCGGTGCGGCGACCTGATATACGCGCTTATGTAATATCAGACAACCTTATAGACGTTATCTCACACCAAAAGTTGCGAATATATTCCATCATAACAGAAATATACGTGCCAAAGAACTATTTTTGTCGAATTTTGACTAAAAATATGGACCATTTGCTTCCCGTCAAAAGTCACAGCAAAAAAATAAAAAAAGCTACTTTTCACCCTCATGAATTTTCATTAAAAGGTGAAAAAGCAGCTTTTATTGCAAACTTTCTTAGTTGAGTGATTCAGTTACTCCTGTGCCTGTTCCAAGGTACTCTTTCAGGCCATCGACAATACCTTCGGCAATCTTCTGCTGTGTTTCTTCTGTGAACATGGCCGCTTCATTTGACAGATTACTAAGATAGCCACATTCCAGTAATACAGCGGGCATTTGTGATTTTCTCGTCACCACATGGTTTGCCACCTTAATACCGTTATCCTTAAACTCGGTTGCTGCTACAAGATGCTTGTGCATGATCGTGGCCAGGCTCAAACTTTCCTGACGTGCATAATAGGTTTCAGACCCATTAGCTTTTCCGTTATTAGAAGTTGGCATACTGTTACCATGAATGGAAACAAACACGCTAGCCTGCTGATTATTAGCGAGCTGTGGCCGTTCATCCAGTGTGGGATACGTATCTCCATTGCGAGTCAATACAATTTGAATATCAGGATCATTTTGGGCAAGCTGCTGGACTTTTAACGCTACCGCCAACGTAAATTCCTTCTCATGTCGTCCAGTCACACTACCTGCTCCAGGGTCCTTACCACCATGTCCTGGATCAATTACGACGATTCGCCGTCCTTCGACATTCGTTGGAGCTATTATCTCCGGGTTCACACTACGTTCACGCAACTGAAGGGTGATATCACCTATGCCATTTGTTGAAAGATCGTAATCACGTGCCTGATTCAAAGCAATGACGATACGTGCGCCCCCTTTTGTTCCATCCGCAGGAGCAAATCTGATTTCCTGTACATCCTCACTGTAACTATTCACCAACGCCCGCGTGCCATCCTTACGAACCGGGAACGACTGGAGAAGATCTGTCGACAGTGAAGTCTCCGGTAAATCTACAACTATACGGTCAGGTCCTGTCATTTTGGATACTTTAGGAGTTAGGTCTTTGTTCAGAGAAATCTTTAACGTTTCATTCTCAAAAGAAATGTTTTGTACAAGCACCGCATTTGTAGTAGTCTGTTCTACATTCTGCTCCTTGGAAGTTGAAGGTACGGCTTCCGTATGCTTGTCTGCTTCATCCGGAGTTATTGTTGTCGCTGTTGCTGTAGACATTTTATTTGTGCTTTTTGTACTCTGTGTTGACGTTTGCGACGGTTGTTGGGATTGAGACTGTTTATCCGCTGGTTGAGTTGCAATCTTCTGACTGAGATTTACGGATTTATTTTGATTATTCCAATCCACCTTTAACCCCATTTGCTCCCCGACAAAACGCAATGGAACCATGGTCGAGCTACCCCGCAGCACAGGTGGTGCATCCAAACTAACTGTTTTTCCATTCACATCAGCCGATGTACGGCCTACATACATAGACATATCGGTACTGTTTTTTTGTATTGAAATTTTATAGGCTTGTGGCTCCCACTTAAACTGATATCCAAGCTGCTCCCCAACCACCCTGAGCGGTACCATGATTTTACCATTGACCATTTCAGGCTTGGCACCCGCGGGCGCTTCCACCCTTTTGCCATCCAAAAACAATTCTGCTCCAGCCGCATTTACATGAGGGGAGGACGGCCACAACCAAATCAAGATAGCCGCTAGTATCACCCAACCATATTTCTTCATCCTCATTCCCCTAACTTATATATGTATTTTTTGTGCTACTTACAGACATAATCCTTCAACCATTTTACATTTACAATACCATGATGAGTCGAACCGTCAACCCCTTATTTACCAATTTATTTTCTAAACATGATAAAAGCCCGTAGGCAAAAGAGTTGCCAGTACGGGCTGTCTGTCTATCAAATAAATTAACTATATTTCTTCATATTGAAATTGGACCGGAAATGAACATTATGCGCCTTGTTTCGCAGTACGCTTTTGCTCATAAGCCAGAATTTCAGACTCATGCTGGAGGGTCAAGCCAATATCATCCAAGCCTTGCAGCAGGAACTGACGGCGATGTTCATCCAGATCGAATTCAATACGCAGACCGTAATCGTCAGTGACCGTTTTTTCATTCAGGTCTACGTTTAATTGGTAATTATCATGCTTTGCCGTGCGCTGGAACAATTCCTCTACTTGCTCTTCAGACAGTTTGATCGGCAAAATACCGTTTTTAAAACAGTTATTATAGAAGATATCCGCAAAAGACGGTGCGATTACACAACGAAACCCATAGTCCAAGATTGCCCACGGTGCATGCTCACGGGAGGAGCCGCAACCAAAGTTGGCGCGAGAAATCAGTACAGATGCCCCTGCATAACGAGACTTGTTCGGTTCAAATTCAGGATTAATATTGCCCGCCTCATCAAACCGCCACTCATAGAACAAAAACTGCCCAAAGCCTGTGCGCTCGATGCGTTTCAAAAATTGCTTAGGAATAATAGCATCCGTATCCACGTTCACCCGATCCACAGGCGCTACAATTCCTTTTAAAGTTGTGAAAGCTTCCATCGTTAATTCCTCCTCCGTATCCTAGCGGACAACTTCTTCTTGCTTGAATTTCCAATCTCGTACATCGACAAAATGTCCATGAATCGCCGCAGCGGCTGCCATTGCTGGAGATACAAGGTGAGTACGTCCTCCGCGTCCCTGACGACCTTCAAAGTTGCGATTAGAAGTTGAAGCACAACGTTGCCCCGGTTGAAGTACATCTGGATTCATCGCAAGACACATGCTGCAACCCGCTTCGCGCCACTCAAATCCTGCTTCTTGAAAAATGACGTCCAGTCCTTCTTCTTCAGCCTGAATTTTCACACGACCCGAACCTGGTACCACGATTGCCGTGACTTTGTCAGAAACCTTGTAGCCTTTGGCTACTTCGGCTGCAGCGCGCAAATCTTCAATCCGACCGTTGGTGCAGGAGCCGATAAACACATAATCAATTGCAATATCCGTGATCGGTGTGCCTGGCTTCAAATCCATATATTCAAGCGCTTTCTCAGCTGCTTTACGTTCGTTTTCTGTCGGCAATTCTGCCGGAATGGGTACGGTTGAGGAAATATCTGTGCCCATACCGGGACTGGTGCCCCACGTTACTTGTGGAATTAAGGAATCCACGTCAAACTCCAGCACGACATCAAACTCGGCGCCTTCATCGGTGACAAGCTCTTTCCACTCAGCAACCGCCTGCTCAAATGCGTCACCTTGGGCTACATGTTGACGTCCACGCAAGTAGTTGAAGGTCGTTTCGTCCGGCGCAATCATACCTGCTCTGGCTCCGCCTTCAATAGACATGTTACACACTGTCATGCGCTCTTCCATGCTCAACTCGCGGATGGATTCACCCGTGTACTCAATAACATAGCCTGTAGCGAAATCTGTACCGTATTTGGCGATGACACCCAAAATCATGTCCTTTGCCGTCACACCAGGTTTGCGACGCCCTACAAAACGAACTTCCATCGTTTTTGCTTTTGCTTGCTGGAGACATTGCGTTGCCAATACGTGCTCTACCTCACTGGTTCCGATACCAAAAGCGAGCGCTCCGAACGCCCCGTGTGTGGAGGTATGGCTATCACCACAAACAATCGTTTTTCCCGGATGAGTCAGCCCCAGTTCAGGCCCCATAACGTGAACGACACCCTGATCCACCGTATCCAGATCATATAGTGTGACACCGAAATCGCGGCAATTTTGAGTTAATGTATCAATCTGCTGCTTGGAAATCGGGTCCGTAATGTTGTAACGATCTTTTGTCGGTACGTTATGATCCATTGTGGCAAACGTCAGCTCTGGACGACGCACCTTGCGACCGCTAAGACGTAGTCCCTCAAACGCCTGCGGCGAAGTTACCTCATGTACGAGGTGAAGATCAATGTACAAGATACTCGGCTTGCCCGCTTCCTGATAGATGACATGGTTATCCCAAATTTTCTCGAACATGGTCTTTTTACTCATCAATATTCACCCCTGTGTTTTTCGAACCTAGTGGAGAGAAGCTGTACGGCTCTCTCTTGGATGTCAACAATATACCACGACGTGTCTGATTGGTCTAAGATATGATATCTATAGAAGTGATAGTCTTGACCTATAAGCGCGCTTAAGAAAATATTGAGACAAGACTAAAACACCAAAGGCCGAAGGTTATTTTTCCTTTTGACCTTTGGTATGACTCTATTTTTATATCATTATCGTTTTGCGCTAAAACATTGAGATTGAGTGCATCACCATACCGTACACCGTCAATCTCCGATGACTGCTTACTTCAAATAGGTTCCCGTTTCTCCAATTCCACCACTGCCATTCAAAACATATACCCTTGCATTTCCTTTACCGGAGCAAGTCAAGGTAATTTTGCCATCCGTAACTTTTTTGGAATCACCGGTCACTGCATCCACATAGGTTCCGTTCGGAATTCCGGAAAACGTTGCGTTTCCCGAAATCGTGACCAACGCAAAGCTGTCAATGCCTTTGGCGCTGTCGGTATATCTTCTCTTAAACGCAAGATTACCCGTTACATTTTCTGTAGAATACTGGCCTTTTTGCAAGGCAGGAACAGCTCTTCTAATTAAATTTAGCTGTCTGATATGTTTCGCCAGAGGATGGTTGAGTGATTCCGCAAGCGTGCCAGTAGCATTTGTGTATTTGCCATAATCTTGTACCATAACACTGCCTTCTATGTGATCGCCGTAGTAAGCCCGTCCCGTTTTGCTTAGCGGTGCATTTGGACCCGGATCAATGACTGCCCCCTTTTGAAATTCGATTTCGGAGCCATAGAAGATGGCAGGTATTCCGCGGAAGGTGAACATCAGATCGAGATTCTCGGCCCAAGTATCTTGTGTGCCCGCAAATCTTTGATTTTCCGGAGCCTGGTCGGGCGCATAGTCATGGGAGTCGACATAGGTTACATTCCAGGTGGCATCATTGTAGTATTGATCTCCACTTCTCATATTGAAGGCTTCATGCGCGGTCTTGAATGCCCAATGCATAGGAAAATCTATCACATCCATACCCGATTTCATCGAATAGTCAGGCGTATGATAGGTATTGCCGATTAAGAAAGCATTGTTCGAGGTTGGCTGTCCTGCTGTAGTAGAGTTATCCGTCCACTCTTGTTCAACCGACATTTTATTAGAGGCATAGTCATTTTTCCCATCGCCCGGATATGATTTTGAAGCCTTCCAAGTATAGAATGGCGTTGAAATCGCTGGAATTCCGCTGTTCCAAACATCTCTGTACCGGGTGGCTACTTCTCCAAAAACATAGAAATTCGAGCCGCCTCTTGTCTTCCAGGCAGGAATATAGTATTTGTTGAAAATATATCGGCTCACATGCTTCACTGTATCGACACGGAAAGCGTCAACGCCCATGTCTATATAGTGATTGTAGGTATCAATTAAATATTTGTTAACTGCAGGGTTTTCCGTGTTCAAATCCACGCAATCTCCCGCTATCTGACCAGTCTGAACAGTATAGGACTCCCAGGAAAGACTTTTCTCTGTATGGTAAATATTATTATTCATTTCGGCGGTCTTCATTAAAGCGAGCCTTGCCTGATACTGCTGATCGGGTGTCATGGAATCATAGTTTGACGGCAGCTTATCCGTAGTTTTCACCAAGTTGTTACCGGTATCCGGTTTAGCCGGATCTTTCTTAAACATGGGGTACAGATTCTCTTCACCAAAATTACCGGTATGATTGACGACGATGTCCTGAATAACCTTCAGCCCTTTGGCATGGGCCGCATTGATCAAATCCTGATAAGAAGCTCCCGCCGATTCATACCTTGGATCTACTTTGGCAAAATTTATAGCATGGTAACCATGATAATCATAACCGCTGGCATTCTGCACAACAGGTGTAATCCAGATGGCACTAAATCCAAGGGCTTTGATATAATCGAGCTTTTGAATCAGCCCCTTAAAATCTCCTCTCCAAGCAGGGTCCGAATCCGGATTACGCGCCTTGGTATCATCCCATGCGTGCACATTGTTGCTTGGATCACCGTCATAAAACCGGGAAGTAATCACGAAGTAAATAGTGTCTTCCCGAAAATCCCCCTTGTCTCCAATATTATAAACAAAGCTCTGTTTGGTTTGATTCCCAGCACCGTCTATAACAAGAAATTTTAATGTCGTGGTCTTGGAGATAAGGATGGACGGTCCGGTCAATCCGGCCAGTGCGTTACCGTGGATGTAGACTTTTGAGCTTGTGGTCGGTTCCGTACCATCCTCCGTGTAGTATGCCTTGGTCGTTGCCGCCTTGTTATCTTTCAGGTTGAAGGATACCGTCACAGAGGAACCGGAATGCCCGGCAGGCAAATTCGCCGTGATTGTCGGAGCTTGCAGATCGGCATTTAGATCAATTACATAATCGAAAGAGGATGCATTTCCAGTTTGACCGATTGAATTGACAGCGATGGCTTTGATAGTCAAAGAGGAAGCAACCTTGATTGGAGTGGTATACAAGGTCGAGGAGGTCGTAGGTGTCGAACCGTCTATCGTATAATAAATCTTATCGCCACTGTTGGTGCTGGACAGCGTTACCATTTGGGCCGAATCGTATGTTTTCGGCTCGGGAGAGATGGAAACCACCGGAACTTTTGGAGTTTCCGGGTTGGCATCATACCATACGTTATCCGTGTAATACCAGCCCTCTTTCACACTGCGGGACAAGTCTGCCGTCTGTTTGCCACTACTATCATTAAAGATGAGACTTGAGCCTGTCGCCTCGGCAATCGTATAGCTATACCAGTCGTTTCCGTCCGACTTCATCAGAATTCCGGGCCACGCCCCACTAATCGGAACGGTTGCCGGATTCAAATTCCAGTAATGGATTCGAATTGCTGAATTCCAGCTTGAAGGCTTTTTAAAGTGAACCGTTAATCCGTTTTGAGTTGATGTAGGTGATGCTGTAGGTGCATACGTCGCAGTAACGGTAGACGTGACCGCTGCGGTCGGCAATGGAAGAGCATTCACTGTGGAATGCGTATAGGCGGCTGTATAATCGGTGTTACTGGCCGAAGCACCACCAGGTAAACCGAAAAAGTTCAAACAAAGCGACAATATAATCAACCAAGAAATAAAACTCCCTGTTTTTTTTCTTAGCAAGTTAACACCCTCCTGATAAAATTTAGTAGCTAGATCGTGCAACCGGTTGCATAAAAAAATAAAAAAAAAAGAAAGACACTTATTTTGGATAAAATGAATCCATTGATCGCCTCCCCCGTGTTATGTAAGGAAAATCATTGTACACGCTTACAAAATAAACTCTTAAAAAAGCCCGTTTAAATACGGATCCAAAATAATCAATGATTTTTCCTTTTTTGATTATATCATCCATACTTTTCCTCGGTCAATGTATTTGCTAGTGTGTAGATTTCCTCCGACCATAATCACTCTTTATGAAAACCAATGGCTACTTTTCAGAACTCTCTCGCTCGCAAATTCCCAGTATACCTACCTCCAATCTAAACTATGTAAAATTTTGGTTGGGTGTAATGAATTTCACATCTTTCCGGGTCAACCTGTTCTACCATAGAAGAGTGATACGCCGTGCTGGGCAGACCATTTTGGTCGGGACGTTTACTTCCTGTTCTAAATTAGCTACAGAGGCTGTCTAGCATGCGCGGCAAGTACGCCTTTATTTTGATTCGAAGCGGAGTGTCCAGATGTTGAATACCGAATTGGAATACCGTGAGCGCATCAGGAAGCTGGCCGTATGTATTGTCAAGCATTACCGAGGAAAAGGACCGGACAACGTTAAGGTTTCTTTGAACTCACCACTCCGAGTTACAGTAGAGATCCAAGGTACTTTGTCTAATCTGTCCGAAATTCTCGTTCATGAAGGCGCTGTGGAAAAGGTCAGTGATTACTGGAATGTCCTTCGTCCTTATCTGGAAAAGGAGTTTATGAGGGAAGCCGAAAAAACACTTGGCAGTCCCTTCACTTACACTTGGGAGGTCTGCCCCTCCGTCCATGGAGACGGACATATTATCATTACTTGTGAATTACAACACATACCCCGGTTGGATTAGCGGGAAGGAGATTAGCTCCTCGCTCGCGGATAAGCCAGTACAGGATGCAGCGTAAAGCGGCATTTTTGTATTGGCTTTTTTTATGTTACGAGTTTCATCTATTTCATATAAAAAGAGGTGCTGCACACATGGCAGACAAGGTATTAACAGTATGTCCCTACTGCGGAAGCGGTTGTCAGCTTCATTTGCTAGTGGACAAAGGACAGGTAATTGGCGCGGAGCCAGCTAATGGCCGTACAAATGAAGGAACATTGTGTCTGAAGGGACATTATGGGTGGGATTTTCTGAATGATCCACAGATTCTGACTGCACGCTTGCGCAAGCCCATGATTCGCAAAAATGGAGTCATGGAGGAAGTGGAATGGAATGAAGCCATTCAGTATACTGCCGAACGGCTGTCAGCAATTAAGGAAAAGTATGGACCTGACTCTATCATGGGGACGGGTTCCGCACGCGGTCCGGGGAATGAAGCCAATTATGTCATGCAAAAGTTCATGCGGGCAGTCATTGGCACCAATAATATTGATCACTGTGCCCGTGTTTGCCACGGTCCTTCCGTAGCAGGCTTAACCTACTCGCTTGGGGATGGGGCTATGTCCAACTCTATTCCTGAAATTGAACATTCTGATCTCCTTTTCGTATTTGGATACAATGCGCCAGAAACGCATCCAATCGTCGCAAGACGTATTGTAGCTGCCAAGCAAAGAGGTGCCAAAATTATTGTATGTGATCCTCGTATGACTGAAACAGGGCGCATCGCGGATATGTGGCTACCTCTAAAAGGCGGCTCGAACATGGCTTTGGTGAACGCCTTTGGTCATGTGCTAGTACATGAAGGGCTGTACGACAAACGATATGTCGAAGCAAACACAGAAGGCTTTGCCGAATATGTAGAAAACATTAAAAAATATACACCTGAATATGCGGAAGGTATTACGGGTGTCAAGGCTGCTGACATTCGGGCGGCTATGAGGGAATATGCCAAGGCTCCTACCGCTACAATTCTATACGGAATGGGCGTATGTCAATTTTCACAGGCCGTTGATGTGGTAAAAGGTCTCGCTTCCCTTGCCCTGCTTACTGGTAATCTGGGCAAGCCAAATGTAGGTATTGGACCTGTACGTGGACAAAACAATGTCCAGGGCTCCTGCGACATGGGTGCATTACCCAATGTGTATCCTGGTTACCAGGATGTCATCGACACTGCAGTTCGCAAAAAGTTTGAAAAAGCATGGGGTGTTGAACTGCCGCGTAAAAAAGGATATTCACTTACAGAAGTACCGCATCTCATTCTGAAAGAGAACAAGCTGAAGGCTTATTATATCTTCGGCGAAGATCCTGTACAAAGTGATCCGAACGCTGCCGAGCTGCGTGAAGCGCTGGAAAAATTGGAATTTGTCGTGGTGCAGGATATTTTCATGAACAAGACGGCACTGCATGCGGATGTCATCCTCCCTTCTACCGCTTGGGGCGAGCATGACGGGGTGTATTCTTCGGCAGACCGTGGCTTTCAGCGCATCCGCAAGGCCGTCGAGCCTCAGGGTGATGTAAAGCCAGACTGGGCTATTATTAGCGAGGTTGCTACCGCTATGGGCTACCCTATGTCCTATGCAAACACAGAGGAAATTTGGGATGAAATGCGAAGCCTCAGTCCCTTATTCGCTGGTGCCAGCTATCAGAAAATGGAGGAACAAGGCGGCGTACAATGGCCATGCCCTACAGAGGATCATCCAGGTACACCGTATTTGTACAAAGGCAACCAATTTTCCACACCTAGTGGTAAAGGCCGATTATTCGCCTGCGAATGGCGACCACCACAAGAACAGCCGGATGCACAATTCCCGCTTGTCTTATCTACAGTACGTGAGGTAGGCCATTACTCCGTACGTACTATGACTGGTAACTGCCGTGCATTGCGCCAGTTGTCTGATGAGCCTGGATTTATTCAGATTAGTCCGGAAGACGGAGCAGATCTAAACATTCTAGATGGCGAAATTGTGGCTATCTCCTCGCGTCGGGGACGCATTATGGCACGGGCACAAATCAGTGACCGTGTGCAGAAAGGTGCGACCTACATGACCTATCACTGGTGGGTCGGAGCATGTAACGAGTTGACCGCCGATTTTCTCGACCCGGTATCCAAAACCCCGGAATTAAAATACTGTGCCATCCGGTTGGAGCGGATTGCCGACCAAGCGCAGGCTGAACGTGATGTACATGAATCATACCAACAGATTCGTAAACAAATGAACGTTCAGGAAGCCGTTTTAGCTGACAAGGTGACGAGATGAGCGGCGCGCGCAACACGCTGAGCCGTCCGACAAACAGAATGGGGTCAGCCGATAGAACAAGTGCTATTGCTTCCTCATTCGTCGTTGCAGACGGCGGGCAATGTATTGGCTGCAAAGCCTGTGAACTGGCGTGTTTTGCCGTTCATGGGCAGGCGGGCGGCATAGGCGCTTCGGTCGGAACCGTCAGTGTGCCTGTGGTTCCCAAGGTATATGTAGTGCGCGCCGGAGATACGTACGTGCCAGTGCAATGCCGGCATTGTGAAAATGCCCCCTGTGCACATGCCTGCCCGGTGCAGGCCATTCGCCAGGAGGATGGCGTAGTCATGATTGATGAGGACCGATGCATCGGCTGCACCTCCTGTGTCTTGGCCTGCCCCTTCGGAGCAATCGAGGTGTCTCCAGTCTATCGAGCCGGACACGTTATCACGCAGTCCGGTCTGACTAACCGTGCAAATCGAACCGCGCTTCCCCGCACTGCGGCAAGCAAATGCGATCTGTGCGCGGAAACAGAGAACGGACAGCCTGCTTGTGTAGAGGCCTGTCCAAATCATGTGCTACGGCTGGCCAATGGTATATCCGACTCGCCTCCAGAGCCTCGGCGGGAAGTCTTTTTCCCACGCCTGTAAGGTCAAAATCAGCCGCAGAAAGGTAGAAAAACATGTCAACAACAGACAAGATCTCTTCGCCTCCATGTATGAGGACGTCTGATTCTACAGACCCCGTCATTCATATTGACCCAACGCTCTGTACTGGATGCAGACGCTGTGCGGGTGTTTGTCCGGTAGATGCCATAGAGGGACTGCCTGGAGAACCTCAAACCGTGAACGCAGACCGCTGTGTTATTTGCGGTCAATGTGTGCAAATCTGCAGCGTATACGCCACAGATTGGGCAGATTCATCTCCGCAGGCATCCGCCATCAAACGTCAGGAACGTATACGTGAACGCGATATGCCTGCCGACACCGGCGAACCGCTCTTTGCTGCCTATTATAGCTACAGCCTGAATAAGGTAGCTGACATGATGAAGAAGCCAGGACAGCTTCGAATCGTGCAGTGCGCCCCAGCCATTCGTGTGTCACTCGCGGAGGAATTTGGTATGCCGTTTGGTACCCTAACACCCGGCAAAATGGCCGCTGCCCTTCGTCGCCTCGGCTTTGATCGAGTATATGATACGAATTTCGGAGCTGACGTAACCATCATGGAAGAAGGCACTGAGTTGATTCGCCGCGTAACCGAGGGTGGACCGTTACCGATGTTCACATCCTGCTGTCCAGCTTGGGTCCGTTTTGCCGAGATTGAATACCCCGATCTGCTAGACCATCTATCCAGTTGCAAATCGCCAATGCAAATGGTGGGAGCGCTGGTCAAGACCTATGGTGCACAGCTGGATGAGGTGGAACCTGCGAATATTTACAGCGTCGCGATCATGCCATGTACCTGTAAACAATTTGAATGCGATCGTCCCGAAATGGAATCCGACGGTTATCGTGATGTAGATGAGGTATTGACCACGCGTGAGCTTGCATACTGGATCAAGCAACAAGGCATTGATTTTATGAACCTGCCTGATGAGGAATTTGATGCACCGCTAGGGCAATATTCAGGCGCAGGTACTATTTTTGGTGTAACTGGAGGAGTTATGGAAGCTGCCATCCGCACAGGCTATGAACTGCTGACGAATGAGAAGCTGCCAAAGCTCCAGCTGGATTTTGTCCGTGGCGAGGAAGGCATTCGAGTAGCGGAGGTACAGGTGGGCGAATTGCAGCTCAAGGTAGCGGTCGTCGCTGGACTCCAGCATGCCTATCAGCTCCTGGATCGTGTGCAGGCAGGCGAATGTGATTATCATTTTATTGAGGTGATGGGCTGTCCAGCTGGATGTATTAGCGGAGGAGGGCAACCCAAGCTCATGTTGGAAAAACAAAAAATCGAGGCTTATCGTGCGCGTAAATCGTCCATCTATGGACATGATGCTGCATCTCAGGTGCGCAAATCGCATGAGAATCCTTTTATCATCAAGCTGTACGATGAATTTCTAGGTGAGCCGCTAGGTCATGTATCACACCATCTGCTGCACACGACCTTTCAAAAGCGTGGACCCGGCAGGCAGAGCCGCAGCAGCAGTGATATGTCCGTCAAAGGACATAACGATTATCCCATTCATTAGTACGTTCAACACATAGATATAATCATTAGAAATTATAATTTGCCGTTAGTTAGAGAGGAGTCGAGTTAGTATGAATCGCTTTGTTTTAGCTGATCCCGATCAGTGTATCGGCTGTCGTACCTGTGAAATCGCATGTGTTATCGCACATTCATCGGAGAACCCTTTTATCTCGCCAGATGACGAGTTTCATTTTCACCCTCGCTTAAAGGTGATCAAATCCTTTGGAGTCACCGCACCTGTCCAGTGTCGTCACTGTGAGGATGCTCCATGTGCTAATGCTTGCCCGAACGGCTCCATTACGAACGCAGACGGCTGCATTCTTATTAACAGTGAAAGTTGCATTGGCTGTAAAACCTGCATGATCGCCTGCCCTTACGGCGCGATTACCATGGTGCCTCAATACAGAGACGGACAGCCGGTCGTGCAAGACGGACTGTACACTAATGTGTCGGGTCGTTTGCAACCCAAAGAACGCATGATTGCCAGCAAATGTGATTTGTGCGAAGGTGTGGATGGCGGACCGGCCTGTATTGGAAAATGTCCAACGCAAGCCCTCAAGCTGGTCGAGCCAGATCTGGTTCATGCACGGGTTGAGGAAAAACGAGCTGCAAGTGCACGTCAGCTGCTGCATATGACACGTATTCCGGCGACGGGTCTATAACATGACTCCGTCTTCTCCTCTGGTCAAAGTTATGCGGACCGAACGGGATGCACTAGGAGACATGGAAATTCCTGCGGAGGCCTTGTACGGTATTCACACCGCACGTGCGATGAACAATTTTGCAGTCAGCGGCAGGCCCGTGAACAGAAACCTGATTCACGCTCTTGTATTGGTGAAAAAAACGGCCGCTCAAGTGAATGGTGAGCAGAAACGGCTACCTACTCACCGGGTGTCTCCCATTGTAAATGCCTGCGATGAATTACTCGCTGGACGGCATCAAGATATGTTTACCGTAGATGCCATGCAAGGCGGCGCAGGCACCAGTACCCATATGAATGTAAATGAGGTCATTGCTAATTTGGCCATCGTACAGCTAGGGGGGCAGCCAGGGCAATATGAGCTTGTACATCCGCTGGATGATGTGAACTGCTGCCAATCTACGAATGATGTCTATCCTACGGCGCTACGAATTGCTGCGATACGCCTGCTGCGCCCTTTATGTGACACGATGTCTTCGTTACAAAATACTTTACAGCAAAAAGAAATAGAATATGCCGACCTGCTCAAGCTAGGCCGCACACAGCTAATGGATGCCCTGCCTATGATGGCCGGGCAAGGCTTTGGTGCCTACGCAAAAGCTATAGCGCGTGACCGTTGGCGCCTCTATAAAGCCGAAGAACGGCTGCGAGAAATCCCAATTGGAGGCACGGCGATTGGCACAGGTATGAATGCGCCTCGGGCTTACAGCTACCGGATGGTCGAAAAGCTGGCGGACGAGACTGGATTAGGACTATGTCGTAGCGACCACCCCATGGACCCGATTCAAAATATGGATGTCTTCGTTGAGGTATCGGGTCTACTTAAATCCGCTGCCGTAAATCTGCTCAAAATATCTGGCGATTTTCGTCTGCTGGCCTCTGGTCCTTTCGGTGGTATCGGTGAATACATGCTGCCTCCGGTCCAAGCTGGCTCCTCTATTATGCCAGGCAAGGTCAATCCGGTGATGGCAGAAATGGCCGGATTGACAGCGATGCGCGTGATGGCCAATGATGCGGCTATCACGATGGCTGCTGCCTCTGGACAGCTGGAGCTGAACGCGTTCCTACCGTTGATTGCCGAGTCGCTGCTGGAATCTCTGCACATTCTCAGCAATGCCGTTCAACTGTTCGAGGAACGGTGTGTGCGCGGTCTGATCGTACATGAGGAACGCTGCTCTGCTAATCTGCACAGCTCAGCTGTGATGGCTTCTGCGCTAGTCGCGGAACTTGGCTATGATGAAGCTGCTTCCATTGCATCAGCAGCCATTGCACAGGGGCGCTCACCAGAGGATATTGCAGAGGATCGCGGTCAACTGACCCGTGCGCGGATTGACCAATTGTGCCATCCCTATACCGTTACCAAGCCCGGAATTCCGGGGCAGGAAGAAGGAACTCACCATGGGAATGAATGATACCCCGAGAAGCAACCGACCACATATCGTTCTGCTTGGTCGCCGAAATGCAGGCAAATCCAGCATTCTGAACACCTTGACCGGCCAGCCCGCCGCTGTGGTATCACCTATAGGAGGAACGACTACGGACCCCGTTTTCAAGCCGATGGAGCTACTTCCTGCGGGTCCCATTGTTCTGGTGGATACCGCCGGACTGGACGATGAGGGTGAGATCGGGGAGCTGCGCCGCAACAAAACGCTAGAAATTCTTAATAGTACAGACTTGGCTCTGCTGGTCATCGACGCCACTGTTGGCGTCGGACCATTCGAGCATGAGCTGCTTGAAAAGCTACGCACTAAAAAGATTCCTGTCATTGGGGTACTTAATAAAATAGATACCCTTGCTGAATCAGATCCGATGGCTGCAACGCTGGGGAACGAATTGAATCTCACACTGATTCCTTTCAGTGCCGCTATGCTTCGGGGGGACACTGAACTGAAAAAGGCCATCACGAATACACTCCCCCAAAACGAAGATCGCTTCCGCATCGTAGGTGACTTGTTGTCACCTGGCGATCTGGTCGTGCTGGTGGTTCCTATCGATAAAGCTGCGCCAAAGGGTCGATTGATTCTGCCGCAGCAGCAAACGATCCGTGATACGCTAGAGAGCGATGCCATCGCTGTAGTGACCAAAGAGCATGAACTACGTTTGACGCTGGAGCGACTGGGGCGCAAGCCCCGCCTGGTCATTACCGATTCACAGGTCTTTATGAAAGTCGCAGCCGACACACCCAAGGATGTACCTCTTACCTCTTTCTCTATTCTGTTTGCCCGTCATAAAGGCGATCTGGACGAACTGGTGCGAGGAGCAAGAGCCATTGATCGCCTCAAGGATGGAGACCGTGTACTCATTGCCGAAGCCTGCACTCACCAATGCCAATCTGACGATATTGGTCGAGTGAAGATCCCTCGTTGGCTCAGCCAAACGATAGGCAAACGTCTCATTATCGAGCATGCATCCGGCTCCAGTTTCCCTGACGATTTGAGTGAATATGCGTTGGTTATTCATTGCGGTGCCTGTATGCTCAATCGGCGTACAATGCTTCACCGAATGTCTGAAACGAAAGCGGCCGGCGTGCCGATTGTTAACTATGGTGTTTTTATCGCTTATGTACAGGGGGTCTTTCCCCGCGCTATTGAATGCTTTCCATCTGCTATGCTGGCCTGGGAGCAAGCGGCTGAAGCCGGAAGTTATTCCTAAAATAACTCGCCATTAATATTTTTTTCTCTAGACATACAAAAGCAGCCGCGCTGATTCCAACGCGACTGCTTTTTATGTTCAAATGCTATTATTATAAATAATAAGAATTTTCATAGCGTGAAATGATACTACCCATATTATATAATGCTAAAAATACAAATCGCGCTCGCCTGCTTCTAATCGTTCAAGTCTGTCAAGCGTCAAACGGCGTGTCGATTCACGTGGGATACGCTCCAGATTCTCTCGCAACGCGGCAGCTCCCAGTTCACGTGCCTCCTCATCCCCATAATCCAGTAGATATTCTTGGAAGGTCAGCAGCGAATTCGGCTGGCACACATTGTGAATTTGTCCGGATTTGGCAAGCTCCATGAAGCGATCTCCGGTTCGCCCCTCACGGTAGCAAGCTGTACAGTAGCTTGGCATATATCCGCCGCGGCACAGACTTTTAATAATTTCCGATGGTGAGCGATGGTCTCCCACCTCAAATTGAGGCTTATCTTCCGTGTCCTGTTTGGCATAGGCACCTACGCCCGTAGCTGATCCAGCACTAATCTGTGACACGCCTAAACCAATGACACGGTCTCTATATTCCGGCTCCTCGCGTGTAGACAGAATCATACCAGCATAAGGGACAGCCAGTCGAAGGACGGATACAATTTTCATAAAATCATCATCGTTGACCAGGTACGGATATCGCTCCAGGTCTACATTTTCAGCCGGACGCAAGCGTGGAACCGAGACCGTGTGAGGCCCACAGCCAAAGACTTCTTCCAAGTGCTCGGCGTGTTTCAGCATGGCTACAGTTTCATAGCGGAAATCATACAAACCGTACAACACACCGATCCCCACATCATCTATACCTGCACGCATAGCCCGGTCCATTGCGGTGGTGTGCCAATCAAAGTCCCGTTTTGGTCCTTGTAAGTGAAATTTGCGATAGCTCTCCCGATGATACGTTTCCTGAAATAAAATATACGTACCAATGCCCACCTCTGCCAGCTTGCGATAGTCCTCTTCGGTTGTGGATGCAATATTCACATTGATCCGCCGAATGCTGCCGTTATCTACTTTGACCTCATAGATCTGGCGCAGACAATCAACGATATAGTCAATGGGACAATGGACTGGGTCTTCCCCCGCTTCCAGTACGAGTCGCTTGTGTCCCAGTTCTTGAAGTACTCTGACCTCTTCCACCAATTCCTCCGGGGTCAAGCGGCTACGCGTAAAGCTATCATTGGTATGTTTATAACCACAATATTCGCAGTTATTAACGCAGTGATTGCTTACATATAAAGGAGCAAACAACACAATCCGGTTGCCATAAATCTGCTCTTTGACTGCCCTCGAAGATTTGAACATCTCTTCCAATAATTCAGGATCATCCACATGCAAAAGAGCCGCCGCTTCACTTGCATTCAGTCCGCGGCAGGCTCTACCCTTTTCTAAAATTTCCAAAATGCGTTGTCGATTGGTTGCCTCTTGTTTCCCCTGCTCCACTGCAGCCATAATCTCTGCTTCATTAATAAAATCCGCCGACACTTTCTCCCGTACTCCACTCACGTATACCCATCTCCTTATTTATGGTTACTGCAATGTTTCCGTCACGTTCTCACACTGTCCCCTGTCTCATAAGCTGTCGTTGCACTCTCAAACTATCGCCGCGCCCCATATCAACTTCAAATCCAGCTCCACGGATCCGCAGTTCCAAGCAATGTCTACATTGGGCAGACTCATCACCCAAACATATTTTATTCTCATAAATCGCATACTTAGGCCTCACCGCCAGTGGCGACAAATTAGGCATCACCACATTCGCTCCCGCCTGAAGCGCCTTCTCCCTTCCTTGGGGATGAATCGTCCCCATGGCCGTGGATGCCGGAATAAGCGCATCTGGAACGACCAATCGGGATAATGAGATGATATCAAGTGCCTTTTCCATGCTCCCCTGGCTGGCCTCACGAAGCGGCGTGTTACTATGTGGTAAAAAGGGGCCAATCCCGATCATATCTGGGGACAGACTATGCAAATAGATCAAATCGTCTGCTAATTCACTGTTCGTTTGTCCTGGCAATCCCACCATACATCCAGCCCCGATCTGAAAGCCGATACGTTGCAAAGCCAGCAGACGGCTACGCCTGCTTTCGATCGTCATCGTAGGATGCAGTTTGGCATACAAACTGGGTGAAGCTGTCTCATGCCGGAGCAAAAAACGGTCCGCGCCCGCCTCGTATAGTCGCTTATAAGTTTCGTCATCCCGTTCACCGATGGACAATGTAACCGCCACATCTGCAAAACGGCTTTTAATTTCCCGAATTAGTTTCGACAGCCGGGCAGCCGTAAACCAGTAATCTTCCCCACTTTGCAAAACAAAGGTCCGATAACCCAGTTCATACCCCTCCGCACAGCAGGCCAGAATTTCTTCCGGCTGCAAACGGTAACGGTCTGCCTGTTTATTCGAAGCACGCAGCCCACAGTACATGCAATCCTGACGACATATACTTGAGAATTCAATTAATCCTCGTAAAAAAACACCTTTGCCATAACGCTCCAATTTGGTGCGAGCTGCCAGTTGACGCAGTTGAGCTCGTAGCGCCGGCTCACTATCCAGACGTGTTAGCAGTTCCGTCATTTCTGTATGCGTCCATTCCTTGCCATCAGCCAGACGCAGTAATAATTCGTCCGTGACTCATCCCTTCTTCCCTCGTCCATCCGGACTTTACATCATCAGCGACTTTTATCGTACATGTATTATTCTAGCAACATTAGAGAGAATATAACGTGACTAGTTTCACAAAAAATCCCATTTTCTGAAAACCAATTTCATTCTCAACTTAAAAACTACATATTCATCTCTACACAAAAAAAAAGCTGCCTCCTCCCTTATAGAAGAAACAGCTTCTGTCGATGGTTCTGTTTATCACTGAATCAAATCAATCGCTTGCTGGGGTACAAAATAATCAACGCCGTTAAATACGACTACACCGTTGAGCGTAGAATTTTTACCATTGAGTGTAGCAATATTTTTGTATACTGGAAGCTCCAGCTTGTTACTGCCTTTGGTCACTGTAATGACTTTCGTGTCTGCAGTAAACTTGGCTCCTTTAGCTTCAAAAGCGGCTTTTGCAGGAACAAACAGTTGCTTGCTGACTGTATCCAAATCCAGTCCAAGTACACGTGTCATATACTTATTTACATCCGTATTGTCGATTACACCGGATGGACGGTCTCCGTTCGGCGCGTACGTGTACAACACAACATCGCCTCCTGTGTGCCCACCCGTAGTCCAGCCAATATTGGCACGTTTGCTAATCATCGGACCGACGGCATAGTTCATGCTACCTTCTTTAGCATTTTTAATTGTCTTTACTTCTTCGTCAGTCAAATCGGTGATGCCAAAATACATGGAAAGCACCTCTTTAATATTGCTGCGATCTGCATTCAGCTTGGCTTCCAAGCCTTCTCCCGTTAGCTTCGCTTTTTTCAGCGGGTCTATAAAAGAAGCCAAAGGCGTTTTGTCATAATTGCTAGTTGTATCACTGCTACCAATCGTCAATCCACCGTTTCCGTGGTCTGTCACTGCTACGACGACAGTATTTTGATTTTGCTTGGCGTAATCCAGAGCCACTTTCACTGCATCGTCAAATGAAAGCACGTCACTAATAATTCCCGTTGGATCATTAGCATGTGCAGCCCAATCCACTTTACTGCCTTCTACCATTAAGAAAAAGCCTTTATCATTTTTGGATAACACATCAATGGCTTTCGTTGTCATTTCTGCCAAACTAGGTTCCTTGGATGCATCGCGATCCAAGTTATACGCGAGGGCTTCGGGAGAAAAGCTGCCCCAGAGCTTGTTGGAGGTCGAATTTTTCAGCCCCTCAGGTGTTGTGACAAAATCATAGCCCTGGTCTTTAATTTGAGCAATTATATCTTGGCCGTCCTTACGCCCTGCTGGCTCCAAAAACTTGCCGCCTCCACCTAACACAACGTCAACTCCGTTGTAGGCTTGTTGCATGCTGAGTGCATCATAATTTTTACGGTCAGGATAATGTGCGGTAAAATCAGCTGGTGTCGCATGCATAATCTCCGAAGTAGCAATAATTCCGGTCGATTTCCCTGCTAGCTTGGAAGCCTCCAGAATGGAAGCTACAGGTTTTTTGGCATCACCTGCTGCGATCGGTTGTTGTCCAGGCATCGTCGCTTCATCCGGAAGAACACCTACATAGCCAGTATGTGATTTATGTCCTGTGGCAAAAGCTGTACCCGCTGGAGCAGAATCGGCAATCGGTGCATCCGCAGAATGCGTGCGCACCATGCCGCTTGCCATGCTGTCTAACGTTAAAGATGATCCTTTGTACCATCTAGCCAGTGCAGTAGCGTCATTAGCCATACCGTCTGGAATCAGAATAATTACATTTTTAATTGATGTATCCTTCTCGACTGCCATCGCTGTCCCGCCGCTTACGGTTAGCATCATTGTCGCTACGAGTGCAGCCACCGATTTTTTCGTATGTATCCCCCAACATTTTAGCATTCATTTTCCTCCCAGACCTTTTTTGTACAACCAGAACTAAGATTAATTAGGTTTTATCAGGAGAATGTTAAGGGAATTCATTATCTGTATTAAAAGGCGCTATTTGTGAAAAAACACTTCATCTATATAAAACTTGTGACACATGAGATTCGTTAGAATTGGGCATTTAATTTTATTGTTGTATAATCAGTCTATGATGTAATAGGAAAAGCTTATAAGATAAGGAGCATGAAATTCGATGGAATTCAGACAGCTTCAGTACACCCTGCAAATTGCAGCGGAAAAAAACTTCTCACGTGCCGCAGAAAAACTGCATATTGCTCAGCCCTCTTTGAGCCAGCAATTGTCCAAACTGGAAAAAGAGCTTGGGGTGCTGTTATTTCAACGCAACACCAGCACGGTGGAATTAACACATGCCGGAGCAAGCTTTGTGGAAAAGGCAAAAAAAATTGTCGACGCGGTGGAGCAACTCCGACAGGAAATGGACGATATCTCTCAGCTGAGAAAAGGGAAGGTCGTCGTTGGCAGCATGCCTATCACGGGCTCTCATTTGCTGCCACATGTGCTGCCTGTATTCAAGAGGGCTCATCCAGACATTGAAATCGTGTTAGTCGAAGATTCCTCCATGAATCTGGAGAAAAAAACGGCAAGTGGCGATACAGATCTCAGCCTGCTCTCTCTTCCCTTAGTAGAACCTACACTTTCTTATGTACCCATCGGTGAAGAATGGATTGATCTCGCTGTTCCTCCGGGTCATCCCCTAGCCGTGCGTAAAATCAGTGACCAGCCGCAGCCCGTGCATATGGAAGAACTTAAAGACGAGCCTTTTGTCGTCCTGAAAAAAGGGCAGGGCTTTCGCAAGCTGACGATGGATCTGTGTCATCAAGCAGGCTTTGAACCCAATGTGGTGTTTGAAAGCACTAATATGGAGACACTCCAATCGCTCGTCGCGACAGGTATGGGCGTGACACTCGTCCCCCGTTTTATCGCACGGGCCGCCAGTAGCGAGTTTGTTCCAGCATTGCTGCCACTAGCCGAACCTACCCCCAGCCGCACCCTAGCGATTGCTTACCGGAACGGACGTTATTTGTCTAAAGCTGCCGAAGCTTTTATTGATACCTTCCGAGAAACGGTCAAGCAACTTTCTCAAAAGTAGCCTCGAACGTGAAAAGGACCGTCTTCCTCCCCAGCCCAAGCCAGAGAGGAAGACGGCCCTGGGGCTTCGCCCCTATACTTTCAATACGGCAATTAGATCACGGGTTCGATTACACTGTTGCGATGTTGCTTCCATCTGTCTTCAACGAACCACATTTCATGTTCATTTGAAATTCATGTCAGCCTCGCCTGATTACTCTACGCTTGCTCGGAAACTCCACTTTATCCATCTTTCCTTAAGGTCTCTAGTCTTGGTGTCCAAGAATGTCCTACCTCAGTTCCAATGTGCTGTGTGATCCCAAAGTGTCTGTCCTCGCCTTGTTGTGATCAGGGTCTCCCTAGATGTGGTGGACTTTTGTCCTGATCATAGCCCATTTCATAGTTGTTTCCGACAACCTGTCTATTTAAGCCTCTCGGCCGCGACAGGCCATCCCTATTCGCCAGTTCGGATCTACTTTGGTTATCCATCGTTATCAACCTCCTGGTGTCGGGATACTATTATAATACACCTATAAACTGTATCTGAAACAGGCGGGACAATTTTTTTATCGGGAAGAACCAAATGCTTGCTGCACGTCGGCTTCACTTACTTGTGTCTTAATAACCAGTTTCGAAGGATCTTGAGGCGAATATATAACCTCTATAATACTTCCCTGCTGCAGTTTGGATAGTTGGGAAGAGAAAACATCCTTTTGCGTGGTTACATCAAATGTCTCGCCACTGCTTTTCGTCACCGTCAGCGTAAATTGAAGCTTGATTTTATTGGGCCCCGCTTCCCCCATGGGTGTGACATCCAGTATCTTCGCATAGGCCTGCTCACCAGTTTTGGCAATTTCCATCAGCTCAGGCGATACGCCCTGCTTGACCATCTGCTCATTCATTAACGCTTGCAAATCCATTTGCGACACCTGACCTTTCAGGTCAAGACCTACCTTCATTTTGTTTTTCTCAGATACGATCAACGGAACGATCGAGCCCGGCTGAAATTGAGCCATGGAGGTCAAAGGAATAATTGTCGTCAAAGCAGTATCATATTTGTCTTCTCCCTGTTTGGTTACGGTCAACCCGAGCTTTACCTGCGGTTGATTATTTACATAAGTCCCTGTTTGTTGAACACTTGTAATGATTCCCACTCCAGGAACACCCTTCTTGACTTTACCGCCTCCAAAAAATAGACCTAAAATACCCGGTAGAAATATAAGCGCAAATCCTGTATAAATTAACGGCCGATACCACGGAGCATCCATAATCAAAAATGGATCATCCCATAAATATTCAGCCAGAAAAGGCGAAAACCCTACGCCAAACACCAGAAGTACCCCAATCAGACTCAAAAATCCTTTCATCCTCCAAAACCCCTTTTTCAATCATTTATTTTAAAAATATGCCCGCAAGAATGGTGAAACGCTCCAATCATTTATGCTGTCACCAGCCCCATATAAATCAGCTCTGATGGATTTACCGGATTGCTACCCAGCTCCACTGTATCTCCGGGCCGCGGAATTTGCAGCTTGGAAACGAGTGTTTCCAGTGTTTTTTGGTATCGATTGCCGTTAACTTCCGTTACATCTAGTACAAGCACCACAATCGGATCAAAATTCACGAGCTTCCCGGTATCTGTTACCGATATCACAACCGCAGTCGCTGCCATCGACAATCCGCAGTTAGCCGCCGTTTGGGCTTGTCTTGCCGAGTTTAAGCTCTGATTGATCTGTTCCCGATGCTCTTTGGGGACCAGACCTTTCATAAGTAATCCAGATAAGCCCTTATTCATCAGTTGATCTGCATGTTCTATCGCATCCTGTTGTTTTTTCTTCTTACCGAAAAAGTTCATCATGTGGTTGCACCTCATATTTTGTATTGTTGTTGTGCCTTATGAATTCAGTATAGAAGACGGTATCCGGCATCACAATATGTTTTGGCACATACAAAAAAACCGAAAAAACAGCAGCTTTAAACTGTATTTTGTCGGTTTAGTTTTGAACTTTGGGGCAGTTTGCACAAAATGTTGCGCACTTCAGAGCATTCTTTTACACGATCATCTGATCGTTTTGCGAAAAACGAGTACATTCAGCCTATTTTTTACGCAAAAGATAGACCAGTTTACGATAATACACTGATGATTCTTTATAGCGACGACTATCCTCGGACACTACAGCCAGCGTTTCATATAGCTGCTCAAGCCGCGCTGGATGCTGAAGGGCTTCAAAATAAGGTAAACATTGCAGAGCATGCGTCCAAAAAGCATCCTGTTTTCCCTGGGCAAGCGCAAGCTGGCTTTCATAAAAATCAAGCCCCATTTGCTGATCCGTTGTCAGATTAGTTTTACGCAGCTGATCCAGATGCTGTGAGAGCAGCCCCCAGTTTTTCCGGGCAAACGCAATCTCGCAGCGATATATCAGCGTAACGGGCAGCATCATTTGTTGCATTTCCTCTCGCTCCCGACTCACCAGTGCTTCAAAACGCACCACTTCCTCCAAGGCCTTATCCAGCTCGCCAATCGACGTCAGCATAATAATCCGATTGTTCAGAATCGTCGTGAGCATATCTGCTGCATTTTCCAAATAGACCAAATTGGCCTCCGCCATAGACAACGTTAACAGTGCTTCCTGTACAGAACCCATAGCAAAACAATATCCGCTGTAAGCCACATACAGACCCGTCAAACGGTGAAAAAGCCGATCATCATATACTCTGCGCATCGTCTGCTCAAATACCTGCTTTGCCTGATCAAATTGCTTGACCTGAATGCAGGCCTCCATCATAATGTTTTGCGCATTGAGCCAGTTTTCCGTCCCTTCTTCCACCAGGCGGATTAGCTGCGTAACATTATTTAGTACATCATAATAATGATTTTTAGAGCGGAAATACTGAATTTTATAAAATAAAATTGCTTTTTTTAGCGGTACAGGCAGCTCCACCTCATCCGAGCGACCAAACTTCTCCAAGTAAAAATTCAAATAGGTTTGATGCAAATAATCATAGGCCGTTGGGTCATTTAACTGTTGAAAATAAACAGCCTTCATTAAATAAGTCGTCATTTCCACCACGAGCGAATCGTTGCGATCCTCCAACTGATCCACATAGCTTTCCGTAGCGGGATTAGCCAGCTTGGACAGCTCTGTGAAAATCTTATCCGCTGTAGCCAGCGTCTCCTCGTCCTCTGCCGATGCGCGCAATAGGTAAGAAGGTTGTACACCTAGGCGCTCAGCAATTTGCTCAGCTAAATCCTCAGCCAGCGGGTAACGGTCAGCCAGTATATTCGCAAAATGTGCAGGTGTAACTAATCCGTCTACTAACTCTTTACGGGATAGGTTTTTCTTTTTACACAAAAATTCAATGCGTTCCTTAAGCATGGATTATCCTTTCTACACTAACTATCGGTCATACAGCAGGGGACGCCGATCTTCAAACACCGGAATACGCCCTCGCACGTCCTGAACCAAGGCTGATTCAATTGAGCCTGTGAGAATCTCCTCCTGCTCTCCGCCTTCGGCAATCATTTCTCCCCATGGATCAATGATGAGCGAATGCCCGAAGAAATCGGTATCTCCGCTACGACCTACCCGGTTACAAGCAATGACATACATCTGATTTTCAATAGCCCGTGCGGTCAGCAGGGTACGCCAGTGGTGAAGCCGGGGATGAGGCCATTCTGCAGGTACGATCAGCAAATTTGCGCCAGACAGGGCCAGACTGCGAGCCAGCTCAGGAAAACGGATATCGTAACAAATTGACGCCCCAGCCTGTATTCCGCCATCCAGGGCGAATACAACCTTTTCCTCGCCAGGCTGTAAATATTTCTCTTCATCCATAAGTCGGAACAGATGAATTTTAGAATACGAAGCCACCTCTTTGCCTGTACGGTCAAAAACGAGCATCGTATTGTATACATGACCGTCGCTTTTTTTCTCTGCGATCGACCCTGCTACTACATTCACTTGATAAGTGGCGGCAAATGCCGCTATCCATGCCCGAGTCTCCGTTCCTTCCTCGTCCGCCAGCTCATGAATGCGATCCAAGGCATAACCCGTATTCCACATTTCCGGTAGAACAATCAGATCTGGCTTTTGTTCGGCCCTCACTGCTTGTTCCATTAAAGATCGGATATGACTGTGGTTTTCGGGGGGATTTCCTATCTCTATATGAGCTTGTATAAGTGCCACACCGAATGGCTGAGCTTCCTGATACGTCAAAGTCCTTCATCCTCTCTGTGAGCCGGAACTTCCCGTGTTCTGTCGTCCGGTATTTTCTCCCATCATAGCCCGATTAATCTGGATTACGCAACCATGAAAGCTCAATTCCCCCTATACAACTCGGTAAAATCGTGATAGATTGTTTCTTAAACTATTCCAAAAGGTCGTGTACATTGATGACTCATTTTTCTATTCCCTCGGCTGACGTCATGAAACAGTTACCCACTCAATTTTTTGCCACACTTGTACAAAATGTAAATCGTGAAATTGCAGCAGGGCATGATGTCATTAATCTCGGTCAGGGAAACCCGGACACTCCTACTCCACCCCATGTTGTAAAAGCTTTACAGGAATCAGCAGATAACCCGCTGTACCATAAATATTCACCTTTTCGCGGCTACAGCTTTCTCAAAGAAGCCGTTGTCCAGCGCTATCAGGAGGATTACGGTGTAACGCTTGACCCGGAAAGCGAGGTCGCCATCCTGTTTGGCGGGAAAACAGGCTTGGTTCAGCTACCGCAAGTTTTACTCAATCCGGGCGATGTGTGTCTCGTCCCTGATCCCGGATACCCGGATTACTGGTCTGGCGTAGCCTTGGCTAAAGCGGAAATGTCATTTCTCCCCTTAAAGGAAGGGAACCGTTTTCTGCCCGATTATGAAGCCATTGCCGAAGAAGATCGCCGCCGCGCCAAATTAATGTTTCTTAATTATCCGAATAATCCCACTGCGGCAACTGCCCCACTCTCCTTCTACGAGGATACGGTTAAATTTGCGCTACGTAACAATATTGTGGTTGCCAGTGATTTTGCCTATGGCGCTATTGGATTCGATGGCGAACGGCCAGTGAGCTTCCTTCAGGCTGAGGGGGCTAAGGACGTGGGAATTGAGTTCTATACCTTGTCCAAAACATACAACATGGCCGGCTGGCGTGTTGGTTTCGCGCTCGGTAATGCCAAAATTATTTCACTGATTAATCTGCTGCAGGACCATATTTATGTAAGCCTGTTTGGCGGCATCCAGGCAGCAGCGGCGACAGCTCTGACGTCTTCGCAGGAGTGCGTAGGCCAGCTGGTGGCCCGCTATGAATCACGCCGTAACGCTTTTTATGATGCACTTGGGCATATAGGTTGGAAGGCGCCACGCCCAAGCGGCTCCTTCTTCAGTTGGTTACCTGTGCCGCAGGGCTATAGCTCGGCTTCTTTTGCCGATCTGCTACTGCGTGAAGCCAAGGTGGCTGTCGCTCCAGGGATCGGCTTTGGTAGCGGCGGCGAAGGGTATGTGCGGGCAGGGCTTCTGAGCTCAGAAGCCCGACTGACCGAGGCAGCTGATCGAATTGGCAAGCTAAACCTGTTTGGTTAAGCCGTATTTTCCAGCTACAACTTCTTTGCCAAACCTGGTCTTTTCGTGGTATTCTGTATCCAATATCATTTAGCGCGTTGAAGGGACTATTAAGAGAGACCCGGTCCTGTTCAGAGAGTAAATTCCGATAGGCTGCAAGAATTTACCTGGACTCTCTCCCAACTCCTATCCCCGAGCGCCCTGCGCAATCAGGCGGTCCCTGCCGTTAACAGGTCTTAAGTGGGATGATCATGAATCATCAATGAAGGTGGTACCGCGGAAGCACAAACTTTCGTCCTTTGCATACAAAGGATGGAAGTTTTTTTGCATTAAAAAGAGTAAAATTAAGGAAGTGGACGTCTTGTCAACACGTATCGTCATTAAAATCGGTAGCAGCTCACTGACTGGAGTGGAAGGTGGCCTGAATCGGGAAGCCATCGCTTATTTTGCTAGGGAAATCAGCTTGCTTCGTGCAAAAGGCCATGAAGTGCTGCTGGTTACATCAGGCGCTGTAGCCGCCGGATTCCGAGAGATTGGGTATCCCTTTCGGCCCAAACTGCTGCATGAGAAGCAAGCGGCAGCTGCCGTCGGCCAAGCTCTTCTCATGCAAGCCTATGAGCAGGCTTTTAAAAATTTTGACCTCGTGATCGCGCAGGTTCTGCTCACCCGTAGTGACTTTTTGAGCCGCAAACGGATGAACAACGCCGGAATGACTGTAGAAGAATTGCTGCGCCAGCAGGTTATCCCGATTTTTAACGAAAATGACACCGTATCGATTGACGAATTGAAATTCGGCGATAACGATATGCTGTCTGCGCTAGTTGCCAATCTGGTCAAAGCCCAGCATTTGATTATCATCACGGATACCGATGGTGTATATACGGCTGACCCGCGCAAGCATCCAAACGCCGTACGTTTTGAACGTATCGAGGAAATTACTGAAGAGATTTATGCATTAGCCGGAGGTTCTGGATCAGCAGTTGGAACTGGCGGCATGCGCTCCAAAATTGAGGCTGCCAAAGTTGCTACACGCGGCGGTGTGCCTGTATATGTGGGCCGAGTAAGCGCGAATGGTGATCTGGACGCAGCTGTCGAAGGACACGGACCGGGCACTTATTTTGATACTCACCTCTCTTCACTGCCGATGAAAAAACAATGGCTTGGATTTATGTCCACCCCTCTGGGCTCGGTGCATGTAGACCAAGGGGCCGAAGAAGCGTTGGTACACGGAGGACATAGCCTGCTTCCGGTTGGCGTACGGCGTGTCGAGGGCAGCTTTCATGCCGGAGATGTCGTTGAGGTACTGGGACCGGAAAATAAGGTGTTAGGACGAGGCATTGTCAATTATGATGATGAACAGCTTAGAATGGTACAAGGTTTACCTAGCGGCGAGGTTGTGGGCAAAATTGGTCCCATCCATCGGCTTGAGGTGATCCACAGGGATGAATGGATTACATTATGTATGTAGGGAGGCCATAATATGAGTGATTTAACAACAAACACAGTGACAACAACGGATAACCAATTCAGCGAAGTACGCACCAAAGCAAGTCTTGCGAAAAAAAGTGCCGGGGTTATGAACCGACTGACTACAGCACAAAAAAACGAGGCTTTGCTTGCTATGGCAGAAGCTCTAGTGAACCATGCAGAAGAGCTGATTGCAGCAAACCATAATGACCTGAAACGTGGACGGGAACTGGGAACATCCGAATCACTGCTCGACCGCCTCGAGCTGACCGAGGAGCGAATCGGGGCTATTGCCGAAGGATTACGCCAGATTGCGGCGCTACCTGATCCAGTCGGCGACACGCTTGAGCAAATTGAACGTCCCAATGGTCTACGAATTGAAAAAATACGTGTACCGCTGGGTGTCATCGGTATCATATATGAAGCGCGTCCAAATGTAACCGTGGATGCAGCGGGCCTGTGCTTGAAAACAGGCAATCCGGTTGTACTGCGCGGTGGTTCGGCTGCTCTCTCCTCCAACCGCAAAATCATTGAAGTGCTTCAGCAGGCGCTAGACGCAACAGCCGTGCCACGCGAGGCGCTTCAACTCATTGAAGATTCAGATCGTGCCTCCGTCAATGAAATGCTGACCTTGAACGGCTTGCTGGATGTGATTATTCCACGCGGCGGGCGTTCACTCATTCAAAATGTTGTTCAGAATGCTACCGTGCCTGTCATCGAAACCGGGGCTGGCGTATGCCATACATTCTTGGACGCTACAGCAAATACAGAAATGGCCGAAGCGATTACACTCAATGCGAAGGTACAAAGACCGTCCGTGTGCAACTCGATGGAAACACTGCTCGTACACTCGGATTATGCACAAGCACATTTAACAGGATTGGCTGAACGTTTTCGTGATGCCGGGGTTGAGCTGCGCGGCTGTGCACGGACACGAGAACTGGCTCCTTGGGCTGTTCCTGCCACGGAAGAGGATTATGGCACCGAGTACAATGATTACATTTTAAACGTTAAAGTCGTACACAATTTGGACGAAGTACTGGAGCATATTGCCCGTTATGGTACGATGCATTCAGAGTGTATTGTCACTGAGAATAAAGCTCATGCCGATCGTTTTCTGCAAGAAGTGGACGCGGCAGCCGTGTACCACAATGCATCCACCCGCTTCACGGATGGCTTCGAGTTTGGATTTGGGGCGGAGATCGGAATCAGCACACAAAAATTACATGCCCGCGGCCCTATGGGATTGCCTGCCTTGACTTCAACCAAATACCGCGTGTACGGTACTGGACAAATCAGGGAATAATATCATAAATCAATCCGTATCTTTGGAGGTATGAATCCATGTGTGAATCACAAACAAAAGTGTTAATTAACGAGCAAATTACGTTTTTCGGGGCAGGTTCAATGGCTGAGGCTATTATTCGTGGGATGACGAATCGTTCTGTCGTCAAACGTGGCGGTATTACCGTCATCAACCGCAGTAATCAGGCTCGTCTTGAAGAACTTCAACAGCAATACGGAGTATTGTTCCAAACTGAAGATGCCGCCAAAACAGAACTGCTGCGTCATTCTCCAGTGATCGTGCTTGCCATGAAGCCTAAAGATGCTGCCGGAGCACTTGAACAGCTTGGTCCCCTCCTGTCAGATGAACAGCTGATCATTTCAGTCATCGCCGGATTGTCTATTCGTACCATGCAAACGTTGCTTGGTCGTAAGCAGCCAATCGCGCGGACGATGCCCAATACATCCAGCTCGATTGGACTGGGAGCCACAGGCATCAGCTTTTCCAAGGAGATCAGCGAAAGTCAACGTAAAAACGTGCTTACAATGTTCGAATCTGTAGGTACAGTCACGGTTATAGAAGAAGAGAAAATGGATGTATTGACCGGCATTTCTGGAAGCGGCCCTGCCTATGTCTACTACTTAATGGAAGCCATGATTGCTGGGGGAATCCGCGGTGGCTTGACTCCTGAACAAGCGCACGAACTAACAGTGCAAACTGCGCTTGGTGCAGCACGCATGGTGCAGCAGACCGGAGAGGAGCCTTCTGCCCTTCGTCACAAAATCATGTCTCCTAATGGTTCCACGGTAGCTGCATTGGAGACACTGGACAAAGGTGACTTCTACGAAACAGTGATTGCGGCGGTGCAGCGCTGCGCTGAACGATCCCGCGAGATGGGAGCTGTACTTAAGGAGGGAATTGAGTGAGCTATTGCCTGGCGACCTACCGAATATACGATGACAAAGCTGATTTTAACCAAAAGGCCCAATCTATTGCCATCGGCATGACGGTGGGCAGCTGGACTGAGCTCCCGCAGGCCAAGCGGGATGCGATGCAAAAACATCTCGGCTCTGTTCAATCTGTAGATATTCACGATGGAGGCCCCGGTGAGCGATACGCCGACTTGACGATTGCTTACCCGGATGTCAATTTCAGCCGAGACATTCCCGCATTGCTAGTTACAGTCTTCGGCAAAATTTCGATGGACGGCCGAATTAAGCTGACGAAGCTGGGGTTCTCGGAAGCATTCCTCTCTGCTTTTTCAGGACCGAAATTCGGTATCAGCGGCTTGCGCGAGCAGCTTGGCGTGTATGACCGGCCTCTGCTCATGAGCATTTTTAAATCCGTGATCGGGCTCAATTTGGACGAACTGCGTGAACAGTTTACCCGTCAGGCTCTCGGCGGCGTCGATCTGATCAAGGACGACGAGATCTTATTTGAAAATGCGCTGACGCCGATTGAAAAACGTGTCGAAGCCTGTATCCGAGCTGCCGAAGAGGCTGTGCGTGAAACTGGTAAAAAGCTGCTGTATGCCGCTAATTTAACCGGTCCAACCTCGCAGCTCAGGGCGCAAGCCCTCAAAGCTATCGACGCAGGCGCGAACGCGTTACTGTTTAACGTACTGGCCTACGGTTATGATGTGCTGCATGAACTTAGCAGCGATCCCGCCGTTTCAGTACCGATTGCAGCCCATCCTTCATTAGCGGGTGCTGCTTACCCCTCGCCTCATTATGGTATTTCGGCGTCCGTCCTGCTTGGTCAGCTTATGCGGCTGGCTGGCGCTGATCTCGTCCTCTTCCCTTCTCCTTACGGTTCAGTGACGATGCCGCGTGAGGAAAACATGGCGATCCGCGATGAGCTGATCACCCCTGATTCACCGCTGAAGGCCTGCATGCCTATCCCTTCCGCAGGGATACACCCCGGCCTAGTGCCGCTCATTGTCCGCGATTTTGGTACCGATGTGGTGGTTAACGCTGGAGGCGGTATTCACGGACATCCACTGGGTACGGAAGCTGGTGGGCGCGCTTTTGTGCAAGCGATTGAGGCGGTGCAACAGAATGTCCCGCTGGCCCAATACGCCCGCACTCATCCTGAGTTGCAATCTGCGCTCGACACGTGGGGAGGCGAACGATGAGCACAGCCAAAAAGCCCGTCATTTTTTGTGATTTTGACGGGACCATTACGAACAGTGATAATATTGTCGCTATTATGACGCATTTTCAGCCTGTGGGCTATGAGCCCATCATACATCAAATCATGAACGGACATATGTCCATTCGTGAAGGCGTTGGTGCGATGTTCGCCTTGATGCCTTCAGAGCTTAAGGAGGACATTATCTCATATGTACTTGGACAAGCGGGTATACGTGAGGGCTTTGCACGCTTTTTGGACTTTGTACGAGAGCAGCAGATTGAATTTTTTGTTACTAGCGGGGGCATTGATTTTTTTATTGATCCATTGCTAGAACCGTTCGACATTCCGCAGGATCACATCTTTTGCAACGGAGCGGACTTTTCCGGGGCTCACATCCAGATCACGTGGCCGCATCCATGTAATGAGCCGTGTAAGAATGACTGCGGCATGTGCAAAACGACCGTCATTCGTCAATACCCTCCCGAGCAATACGAACGGATTTTGATTGGCGACAGTCTGACCGATTTTGAAGGTGCCAAAATTGCCGATCTTGTGTACTCCCGCTCGCATCTGACATTAAAGTGTCAAGAGCTTGGCGTACCGCATGTACCCTTTGAGACATTTGATGATATTATCGAGGATTTAAAGCAAAAACAGGAGCAGGGGGTACTGTAATGAGTTTTAACTTGGCAGACATTTCATTCGAGGAAAAACGCCGTTCGTTGGAAGAACTCGCTGATGTCAAGGAGCTATTCGCCTCTCGTAACTGGTTCCCAGGCACAAGCGGCAATCTGTCGATCCGAATCGGTGATTTTCATCCTGAACAATTTTATTTTGCAGTCACCGCTAGCGGCAAGGATAAGACCAAACGCACTCCTGAGGATTTTCTGTTCGTAGACCAATACGGAAAAGCAGCAGAAGCCACAAACCTCAAGCCAAGTGCTGAAACGCTCATCCATTGCGAAATTTACCGCCTGACAGGCTGTGGAGCAGTTTTTCATGTGCATACCGTGTTTAACAACCTGATTTCCGAATATTACGGCGAGCAGGGCTTTGTACCTGTGCAAGGCATCGAGCTCATTAAGGCTTTTAACATTTGGGAGGAAAATGCCGCCATCCAGATTCCCGTGCTGCCAAATTATGCTGATATCGCCTCGATTGCCAAGCTGGTACCAGGCGTGCTGAATGATCAGGTTCCAGGAATTTTATTGCGTAATCATGGCATTTATGCATGGGGTCGTGATGTGTTTGAAGCTAAAAAGCATCTAGAGGCGTTTGAATTTCTGTTTGAAACGACCTATCGCTCCCTACTACTAAAAACTTCGAAATGAATAAATCATAAATATTAAAGATGCATATCATTGAATTGTAAACGTGGTCAGTGAATATCGAGAACGGAACCTAGCGAAAGCACGGAACGTTCTTTTTTATTAAAAAAGCAACCTGTCCTCCTGGCGACATAAAATCTAATCTTTTTTTCTCAAATTGAGCTTTTAAATCCGATGAAGATATCACTGAAAATTGAAAGGCAACTGGGGTGATAAGGTGAGTAAAGAATTAGAGGATACCATTTGTGATTACTGACTTTAACATAAAGGTGTTATCTTCAGATTTTGTACATGCAACATACTGTACTGAGTCGATTGATACCGGAAATAAGTCATTAAGAAGTTCCATTTGGAAATTAAATGAAGGGCAATGGCAAATGATTTTTCATCAGGGAACCCCAACCCAGTAGGAGCCCATTCTAAACCCTCGATCTCCTAATCTCTACAAACATCTTTGAATATTTTCATTGCCTGGCAAATTCCTTTTACTTGATGTTGTAAAAAAACGTCCCCTATTGGGGACGTTCCAGCGTGAATTGCTCTCCTAGCTTCGCATAGTTGTTTCCAGCCAACCGACTCACCGGACGCAACTCCTTGGCAATCACATATGTATTTTGGTACGCTTCCTCCGACAAATGATACTGCACTACACGCCCAATTAATAGATCACAGGCAGGTGTGTCCTCCTTGCCTCCCAGCGGTATCACTTTCTCCAAAATACATTCCAACCGTATTTTCGCTTCAGTCACACCAGGAACGGCGATTTTTGTACTCTTAATCGGGGTAAGACCTGCCAGTGCAACCTCACTCTCCTCCGGCGCCAGACGGGAAGCCGTCACATTCACCGCCCCCACATTGTCTTCGTCTGTAATATGTACGACAAAAGCATTATGCTCCATCGCATTACGTGCTGTATCTTTGGAAACTCCATCGACACGCTGTACGGATACAGACAGCAGCGGCGGCTCGGCGGCAACGATGGAAAAATAACTGAACGGAGCACCATTCAGCACACCTTCGCTGCTCAAAGTCGTTACAAACGCTACCGGCCTTGGGATAACACTTCCGGTCAACAGCTTATAATTTTCACGCTCTGTAAGTGTGTCAGGATTCAATGAAATCATTTTTTCCCTCTTTTCCGGTTACATTCGCTCTTCGAATGCATATCATCAAGTTACGCTCCCTACCAAGTATCGCGCGTATAATATAAAATGTAAAGCTGAAGCTGGAAACACTCTCTATTTTTCAATCACATTTCCCTGACTGTCACGCACAGTAACCGCTATTCCCTCAGGTACCGCAATGGTAACGTCCAGCTGATGATGTGTTTGCATAAAACGTGTGGGAACCTGGCTGAGAAGTACATATAGTGTATCTCCAATATGCTTGGTCTGATAGAGCTCGGTTCCTTTGAAATCATCCTCATTGCCTGTATATACATAACTCCCGAACACATGCATCTCCGGTGAGGTGGTTGCGTCAATTTTGACCGCATAAGGATCTTCACCCTGCACAATCACCTTAGTTACTCCGGCAGGCAGTTTTTCATGCCAGTCTGGAAGAATCCTTGTTTCCTGAACCGAACTCATTATTTCTCTAACTTGCGGAGTGATCCCCAGGGAACTGACCAATGCAAATCCGATACAACAAAAAACCAATACCGCCGTAATAAACATACTGAACAGATCATAGCGAATGAGCTCACGTGTCCCTTTCCAAGCAGTATACATTAAAATTTCCAGTCCCAGCAAAACAAATACAACAGGCCACCAGGTTAGCGCCTGATCCAGTATGCCTGCTCCCCAAAACTTGGAAGCAAACGTTACACCGCCCAGCAGCACCAAGAATAGCCCCATGGATAGCCTTCCGACTTTCCACACCCCTGTTGGCGCGTTGGAGTTCTTAGAGGGACCATTCTTATGGGATGAAGTGCCCAATAAGCCTATCGCCCCATTTACATCGTTCTGAGAGTGATGGGCTCCCTTGAAGGAAGCCTCACTCTTTGAAAATTCAGTATCCATTTTATCGTTTCTCCTTTGCTCGCTTAGATTTGGAATTACCGATCATCATCCAAACACCGCCGCCAATTAATAGAAAGGAGACAATAATGGTTCGTAAATACATGTCAACTATATTGTAAATTTGTCCATCCGGGAACAGACGGTCCAGTGTGGGAACAAGTACGTTAATCAGGATGTAGTATGCACCTAGCAGAAGGAGTCCCAAGCCTACCCAACGGTGATATTGAGCAAACATACCGATCACAGGCTTGTCGATCAGCTGCTCCTGTCCATAACGGCTTACCTGCTGCAATGCATCAAAAAAGCTGTAAAACCACACCACCGGGATTAGGAACAAAAAGAGTGAAAGATGCAGCACATCCAGTATATAGATAAATCCTAAAAACAGTAGCATGAGCTGGAGTCCACGTTTTTGCAAACCAATATACATATGTCCGGCACCGGGAAATACCGATAAAATGGTAGCCAACATTTTACTACGACGTCCCTCAACTCTTCCATACTCCAGTTCCTCAAACAAAGTTCGGTCCTGAAGAATGTCTCCAGCTTGTTTACGATGTACATGCTGCACCGCATCAAACATGCAATACAACCAAATAATCGGCAACACGCCCGCAAACGCCAAAAATCCGGATTCGTTCGTTATGCTCGTAATAAAGACGAGGATCGCGCCAAAGCCAAAGAAGGATAGCAGAAAAGACAAGCCACGCTGCATTAGCCCCAAATGAAGGTGTCCCAATCCAGGAATAAATGACAGCAAAATCGTAAAAAATCGTTCATTGTCCGATCCTTTTTGAAAAGCAGGTGATCCTGCCATACCATAATGTCCTTGTTGATAATGGTTATACCCCGGCGCATATCCCATACCTGCCCGCGGGGCATTCGTGCCTGTGTCTGTTGCCCCCTCTGGTACCTCTCCTGTTAAATCAGCCTGTCCATAAGGTCCACTTTGCGAGTAAAAGCCATATGGATTGGGTCCTGCATGAGGGGGATAAGGAGCAGCGACTGCGCGAGGATCGTAACGTAATAAGCTAATCACGATATGCAGCATGCTGAGTCCCCATAAAAGAGCAGCAATAAAAATACTCACCAAAAAAGGCGTTCCGTCACTTGCTACCACTGAAAAAAATATTCCCCCTGCCAGACATCCGAAAAACAAAATGGTATATACAAACGCATTGGCTTTTCTGGTCCAGTAATAGTGTCCTACACCCGGAATAATGTTCAATAGAAATGCCAAGAGCTTGCTTCGTTCCGTATAAGGCATTGCTACACTTCCTTTCTATTTACGGGATCTTGATACAAATTCCCAACAGATGGTTGACTTTAAACTTGTTCATCTTACCCTTAACTTAATTTAGGGCTTTAATTTATCGAGCCAGGTTGTCGTAGCTTGCATGACTTCTTCACTGTAAGAGACACGTTCTTTTGGAGGAATCGGCTTATCGCCTGTTTGCGGCATCATTTTGTCAAAGGCTCCACTGGATAGCAAGATCAACGTCAGACTTGCGGCAACAACATAGTGAAACACAGGTTTTTCAAACCAGCGGCGTTTTTTGAACAAAACTTGATTTGGTTCCATTTCTATCTCGGGAAGAACAGCCATTACCTGATCTGTGAAGCACTCCGTGTCCATCCAGGCAGAGTAATCTTTCAAGGTTGGCTCTAATTGCTCCAGTGCGACAAGATATAGCATAAGCGCCTGTTCATCTTCCAATAAGAGCTTTTCCAGTCGGATAGATTCCTCTATCGAACACGCACCTGTAATGTATGCATGCCAGTCATTCGTTTGCCCTTCCATCCACGGTCTATCCTGTTGGTCAGTCATTGCCATTCCTCCTCCTTCCAGTGATTTCGAATCCATAGTCGTGCCCGATAGAGTCTGGACTCTACCGTTTTTAAAGCTACCTGCGTCTCTTCTGCAATTTGGTCGTAGGTTTTGCCCTGCATATAGTAAGCTTGAATAATATCCCGATGCTGCTGGGGTAACTGGGCGATTTTTTGTGATAGTTCTACCGTTTGCTCTTCGCGAATGAGACGGGCCAGTACATCCTCATCCGGGGAAGGGAGCTGCACAAGGGATTGCGCCACGTCTATAAGCTCTGCGGGCCGCCTGACTTGTTTACGTTTGATATCCAACGCTTTATGAAGCGCAATTCGGCTCAGCCACGTTTTAAACCCTTCGTTCCGGTACTGGGGGAGAGACTTGTACACCTGAACGAACGCCTCCTGCGCGGCATCCTCCGCTTCCTTGCTGTCATGCAGTACCGAATAGGCCACATGAAATACATGCTTGCTGTACAGCTCTACGATCTCACGAAACGCCTGCCGATCACCAGACCGGATTCGTTCAATGATTCTCTCTATATCAATGATGCTCTCCCCCTTCCCAATACTATAGACGTCAGGAATTTTTCTCCCCCTGCATATTTCGAAAAAAAATTTAAAAAGGACACACCCTCCAAATCGGAAAGGTGTGTCCTCTATCATTAAAGTCTACTTAATCACTTTAATTTTCTGCCCTTCATGTGCACAGGCGAAACTCCCCGGTTGTCCATGTATCGCCCTTTCAATGTGAAAGCCATAGTGCATCAATTTACTAACTAAAAGGCTCAGTCTGCTACTTTAATTGCGACCGCCACCACGGAATCGCTGGGCGTATTCTTTCGCATCCTGTGCATTACGGACCCGGTTTCGGCTCCATTCTAGCAAAATACGATCTATATACCGGAAATGTACCTTCCCAGCAAACACCGCTTCCTTCAAAGCCAGTAAAATCAGTTCCTCCGGATACCGATCCTGATCCACCCAACTGCTGATCGTCTCGTATTCCATCGGTGATAATGGTCGTCCGAATTCTTTCTCAAAAATCGTGAATAAATTTCGTTCTTCTGTAATTGGGGATTCTGATATTCCATTCAGTAAATCGGGCTTCCCGGCAAACAAAATGTCATCTTCATCGCGCTGCTCCGAACGCTCGGCGATCATACATTCAGCCAGCTTGCGATACAGACCCGCCAAGTTATAACGTTCAAATTGGACGGATGAGCTGCGGTCTTCCACGGAATCTATTCGCAAAAACCCTTCTTTCATGAGCTTACTGAAATAAAGCGCGATTTCGTTTGCAGTGCATCCGATACGAGCCTGCAATTGCTCCCATGTCGGAAATTCATTACGTTCCGCTTGTTTAAATGCAAGTAACTGCATCAGTAGCAGCATTTCACCATCCGTCAGCCGAAGCGTCCGATAATGCTTGAGCAGAGCGTAGGGAATTTGAACCATTCCGGTTTCCATAGCATAGGCTACTCCCTCCGCCCATTCTGCCGCTGATGTCTTATCAAATGATCCTGTCATTGATTATGGATACAAACGATACAGCATGCGTGGGAACGGAATCGTTTCACGTACATGATCGAGTCCACAAATCCATGCTACTGTACGCTCCAGTCCCAATCCAAAGCCAGAATGCGGAACGGAACCATATGTGCGAAGATCCATATACCATTGATAGGCTTCACGTGCCAGGTTATGCTCGTTAAAGCGTTCTTCCATCAATGCTGGATCATCAATCCGTTGGGAACCCCCGATAATTTCGCCATAACCTTCAGGAGCGATCATATCAGCACACAGAACAACCTCTGGGCGGGATGGGTCAGGTTTCATATAGAATGCTTTAATGTGAGTCGGCCAATGCGTTATGAACACAGGCTTGTTATATCTTTCGGCAATAGCTGTTTCATGAGGAGCACCAAAGTCTTCCCCCCACGGGATATCGAATCCTTCACCTTGAAGGAAGGCAATCGCCTCATCGTACGTAATCCGTGGGAACTCGCCTTGAATTTGCTCCAGCTTCGAAACATCGCGTCCGATGGCTTCAAGCTCCTTCGCACAATTTTTCAGAACAGACTGCACGATATGGCTTACAAACTGCTCCTGAACGCGCAAGGATTCTTCATGATCCACAAAAGCCATCTCAGGCTCGATCATCCAGAACTCAATCAGGTGACGACGTGTTTTGGACTTTTCCGCACGGAAGGTTGGACCAAAGGAATATACTTTACCCAGCGCCATTGCCGCAGCTTCCATGTACAACTGTCCGCTTTGTGTCAAATAGGCATCTTCGTCAAAATATTTGATATGGAACAACTCTGTTGTGCCTTCAGCAGAAGAAGGAGTCAAAATAGGCGGGTCTACCTTCGTAAAACCGTTGCCGTTGAAAAATTCCTGTACAGCACGGATAATTTCCGCCCGTATAATCAGAACTGCACGTTGCTTGGCGGAACGCAACCACAAATGGCGATGATCCATCAGGAAATCTACACCGTGCTCTTTAGGGGTAATCGGGTAGTTTTCGGTCAAATGAATTATTTCTATACCTGTAACCGTTAATTCATAGCCCGATTGACTGCGCGGCTCCTCACGCACGATTCCAGTTACATATAGGGAGCTTTCTTGAGTCAAGGATTTGGCATCATTCCAAATATCCTCAGACACTTCGCTTTTTACGATAACCCCTTGAATATACCCGCTACCATCACGTAGTTGCAGGAACTGAATTTTACCGCTAGATCGCTTATTGTTTACCCAAGCGCCGATTGTAACCGTTTCCCCTACATGGCGGCCCACTTGGGCAATCGTACTTTTATTTGTCATGACCGTCTCTCTCCTTGAACCGAAAATCAAACAGCCCTTCCCCTTGGGTCAGGCTGTTTGCTCTCGCTGTTTGGTGCATGTGGTACTTAAACCATAGTTCCACATGTATAAAGTTTACACTTAGGGACCGAACTACTGAACCAGACGGAACGTGTCACGGGCAATTACCAGTTCTTCGTTTGTTGGAATGATCAGTACTTCTACCTTTGAATTTGCAGTTGTAATCCGGCGAATCTCGCCAGAACGAATAGCATTCAATGATTCATCCAGCTCGATACCGAGGAATGTCAGTTGTTCCAACACTCTCTTACGCAGAACGATGGAGTTCTCGCCTACGCCTGCCGTAAATACAATTACGTCTACCCCGTTCATTGCCGCAGCATACGAACCAATATACTTGCGCAGACGGTATTCATACATTTCAAATGCCAATGTAGAATTAGCTTCGCCTTTTTCCATACCTTCAGTGATTTCACGCATATCACTGCTGATACCAGAAATAGCTAGAAGTCCACTATGCTTGTTCAGCATCGAATTGACCTCATTGACAGTCAATTCTTCTTTGTTCATGACATAAGGTACGATTGCTGGATCCAAATCACCACTACGAGTACCCATCATCAGTCCTTCCAGTGGAGTCATACCCATGGAAGTATCTACAGACAAACCGCCTTGAACTGCTGTTACACTACCACCATTACCGATATGGCAAGTGATAATCTTCAGGTCTTCCAAAGGACGGCCGACAAATTTGGCAGCTTCCTTACTTACAAAGTCATGGGAAGTGCCGTGTGCACCGTAACGACGTACCTTGTACTTATTGTACAACACTCTCGGTATGGCGTACATATAAGCTTTTTCTGGCATGGTTTGATGGAACGAAGTATCAAACACCACAACTTGTGGTACTTCTGGCATATTCAATTCAGCCGCTTTAATCCCCATCATCGATGCGGGATTATGCAGTGGAGCCAGGTCGAACAAGCGACGGATTTCACTCTTCGCTTCAGGAGTTACGAGCGCTGACTGTTTGAAGATTTCACCTCCATGAACCACACGATGGCCCACAGCCTGAATTTCGCTAATACTGGAGATAACACCATGCTCTGCATCTGTGAGTGCATTCAGCACTTTACGGATGGCAGTAGTATGCTCCAAAATTTCGCTAACTTCAGTGTATTCTTCCTTATTGGTTGGTTTATGCGTCAGAATTGAAGAGTCCATACCGATACGCTCTACCAATCCTTTTGCCAAAACGGACTCGTCCGTCATATCATACAATTGGTATTTCAGGGAAGAACTCCCTGCGTTGATTACGAGAATTTTCATATCCGGTCACCATCCTTGTCATACTTAAAGAAGCCTTCGCCCGATTTCACGCCCAGATTACCTGCACGTACCATTTTCTTCAGGACGATGGACGGACGGTATTTCAGTTCGCCAAATTCACGGAACATCCGCTCCAAAGCAGCCAAAACGGAATCCAGACCAAAGCGGTCAGCCATTTCCAAAGGACCGTTTTGGAAGTTGTAGCCGATGCGCATAGCATCGTCAATATCTTCCGCAGAAGCTACGCCCTCTTGAAGTACATGAGCTGCTTCGTTAATTAGCAGACAGATAATCCGGCTAGTTACAAAGCCAGGAGATTCATAAATCATGACTCCTTTTTTCTCCACGATTTCTTCTACGAACATTTTCGTGTTTTCAAAGGTATCGTCTGAAGTTTTCAAACCACGAATAATTTCTACAAGATCAATACGGGATACTGGATAAATAAAGTGCATACCAATAACACGCTCTGGATACTTGGTCGAGCTGGCAAGCTCGGTCAGGCTCAGCGTGGATGTATTACTTGCAAGAATAATGTTGCTTGGACACACATGATCCAGCTCTTGGAAAACAACCTTTTTCTCGTCCAGATTCTCTGTAATGGTTTCAATGACCATATCACAGCTAGCGAGCTCCGCCAGATGGGATACTTTTTCAATGCGAGATAAAATCAGTTTTTTCTCTGCTTGGGTGATTGCCCACTTTTCCAGTTGCTTGTCTAGACTTGTTTCAATCATATTATAAGCGTAGTCTAGTTTCTCTGGTGTCTGCTCTACTAGCAGCACATCGATTCCTTTGGACGCAAGCATTTCAGAAATACCTTGTCCCATGGTGCCGCCGCCAATGACGCCGATTTTTTTAAATTGCATGGTTCTTAACTCCACCCTTTCCTGGTCACTCTCATATATTGTATCCTTCTTTGTCGAAAAATACATGTTTATGTCCCAATAGATAATAATATCTTAGCACGGACTAAAAGTAAAAAAAAATAACCAGCATAAAAAATTATGCTGGTAATAAAGCATTTTCACTAAATTGACATCTAAATTGATCCCCGGACAGAGTTTCTTCCTTCATCAGAATGTCAAGAGAATTGTCGAACACAGGACGATGCTTTTCCAGCAACTCCAAAGTCCGATTATGCAGGTCATTCATAATTTCGCCATTTTCCCGCATAAGTTCCTCTTTTGTAACCATTTCCATGTTAATAATCCCAAGAGAAGTCAAACCGGAAGTCATCATCGTATGAACAATGTTCAGCGCCTGCTCAAAATCATTACTTGAGCCCGTACTTCGACCGCCATAGTACATTTCTTCCGCAGTAGCCCCTGCGAGCGAGATCATAATCTGCTCCTCCAGGTACTGCTTGGTATATAAATAATGCTCTTGCTGTGGATTGTGACGCACGTAACCGAGCGCTTTCCCACGCGGGCTGAGCGCTACTTGACTTACGCTACCGGGACGGACGATTTCAGCCATAATAGCATGTCCCAGCTCGTGAATCGCTACACGTTTTTTCTCTTCCAATGTTGATTCTCGGTCTGTTTTTTCACCCATCATCACCTTGTCAATCGCCATGGATAGATGACTCTGCGCAATCATTTGACGATCCTGTCTCATTGCATAGATGGCCGCTTCATTCATGACGCTCTCCAACTGTGCACCGGAAAAACCGTAAGACTCCTCAGCGATTTTGTCCAAATTAGCATCTTCCTGAATCGGTTTGTTTTTGGCATGAATTTTAAGGATATGAAGACGGCCCTTCTTATCAGGCAAGTCTACTTGAATATGGCGGTCAAAGCGTCCTGGACGCGTTAAGGCGCTGTCCAGCATTTCTTTACGGTTTGTTGCCGCAATAAGTAATATCCGCGGTGTATCTGCCGAATAAATGCCATCCATTTCCGTCAGCAACTGATTCAAAGTCTGATCATATTCTCGTTGCTGTCCACCCTCACGCTTACCACCAATAACATCAATCTCGTCAATAAAAATAATTGCATTTTCTTTCTTTTCCTTGGCTGCACGAGTGCGAGCCTCCCGAAACAACTCACGGACACGACCTGCACCGACACCCACGTACATTTCAACAAATTCACTGCCTGAAGCTGCAACAAACACAGAATTGGTGTAGTGTGCAGCTGCTTTCGCCATCAGCGTTTTTCCTGTTCCCGGAGGGCCTGTAAGCAAAACGCCTTTCAATGGACGAATACCAAACTTGGAAATTTCATCATGCCGATTCAAAAAATCCAAGGCTTCACGCAATTCCTGTTTAGCGCTTTCTTGTCCACCAATTTCCTCAAAAGTCAGCTTGTCCGGACCATTTTTTTTACGTTTGCGCTCTTGCCCGGCACCTACGGCCAAGCCGCCACGAGCATGCATGAGCATTAACAAGCCGCTGAGCATCACGCCCGCAACCAGAAGAGGGATAATATTCACCCCAATAAAAACGAGAAATATAATAGTCACCGGCACAATACCGATTAATATTTCCTTGATCCATCTAGGCATTAGGCCATACCCCCATTTGCTGAGATTGACGTGGCAAAACGATAAACTTAGTCGCATTGCCTTCGCTGAGTCGGATATAGACATTGTTTGAATCCATATCGGTATCAGCCTTGATACCTGCCTTTTTCTTTTTCATCTGCTCAACTGTAGATGAAATTTGAGTATACTTTTTATTTTCCATCGCTTCGGCTACAGGAAACATAGCCTCAGACCACCATTGATTCAGTGCTGAATTGGAACGATCTGCGATATCCAGCTTAATGGTACGGCTGCCAATGATGGATTGCCCTTTTTGCTTAACCACATCGACCAATCCGGCCACATCCGCCTGCGGTTTGAGGTCTAGTTTCAATACGACCTGATCCTGTTTAATATCTATTTGAGCGCTTGTCACGCCTGGATATTGAGATACCAGTTTTTCCAGAGGACTTTGCATTGTAACCTGACGGTAAATGAACCATCCCCCAAACATCAACAAGGCTGCCAAAACGGCCGCCACAACAATAGGAACTGCACGCAATTTCAAACAACATCCTCCTCTCAAAATGTAAAACCCAGAAGAAACGGGACGAATGTCAACAAACAACCAAATTGCATGATCTTATAGAGATCAGCAACTCATTTTTCTATCATTTTTGTCTATCACTTATAAAATATAGTATATCATAACGTGAATCTAATATCGAAGGCAATGTGTGGAGGAGTTGTGATTTTCGTAGCAGCAAAAAAAGACGTAAATACGATTTAAATCGCATTTACGTCTTTTCAACTTCAATCAGTCATTCTTTTAACAATACATTGTTTTCACCATCACTACTCCCATAACACGCTAGTAATTAGGTAAAGTATACTTTATCCCCGTCGATGCTCCATCTGAGAAACGGTAAAAGGTATAGTTATGATGGCTTTCATCATCGTAAAACAGTTGCCATACATATTCGCCATTGAACACACTCGGTTGGAGTCTTACAATTTTTGCATTTGGAAGTTGCTGTTGAATTATCGCTTTCATTTTTTGCTCGTCGACTCCGTTTTTCATCAGCTCGGTATGAACACCGCTTGGATCTGCGACAGGTACGTTAGGTTGTCCTTCCATTTTTTGAAAAGGAACCCACACCATTATATTTTCATTCTGTGCGTTTTTTCCTTGAACCACCCAATATATCTGATCCCACACAGACTTCCAAGTCTGTGTCGTGCTAACCAGACCACCTGATTGCTTGGCCTTCATGATAGCGGCATTTTTCTCAGCCACCTGGTCTTGAGTAACATAGGAATAATACCAGAAAATGCTGACCAGGATCAGTATTACGGCCAAAATGGCGACCGCTATCCATTTCTTCTTATTTTTCAAACCTGTGCTTCCTCTCTAAGGGGATGTGACACCTGAATTAGCGCGACAGCAGCCCTTCAAAGGCGGCTTGTGCCTCATGTTTGATACGTTCCTCGTCCATCGTCAGGCATTCGCCGTTTTTCACAACCTGACGACCGTCTACCCACACATGAGCCACGTCTTTGGCACTTGCAGAGTATACGGCATGGGAAATAAGATCTGTACGCGGCAAGAAATGGGCCTGATTCAGATCTAGCGCGATAAAGTCAGCCTTGTTGCCTGCTGCCAGCGCTCCTACTTCTTTTAAACCAATCGACTTTGCACCATACTCTGTTGCCAGACGCAGTGCTTCATTTGCAGGAACTGCTGTTGGGTCGCCAGATACTCCCTTGTGAATGAGTGCCGCCAGACGCATTTCCTCGAACATATCCAGGTTATTATTGCTGGCAGGACCGTCTGTTCCAAGAGAAACAGTAACTCCTGCACGCAGCAATTCAGGCACTCTAGCTACACCACTTGCCAGCTTCAAGTTACTGCCTGGATTATGTGAAACCGCCACACCTCGTTCCGCTAATAAAGCTATCTCTTCGTCGTTCAAGTGTACGCCGTGGGCAACAAGTGAAGGGCGGGAGAAAAAGCCAAGCTTATCTAAGTGTGCAACTGGACGCAAACCGTAGTCGCGTACGTTTTGCTCAACTTCGGCGATCGTCTCGGACATGTGCGTATGCAATGGTAAATCGAGATCATGTGCTGCTTGAACAAATTTCTCAATAAACGCTGGCGGGCATGTGTATGGGGCATGCGGAGACATCATCGTTGTGATACGTCCGTCTGCTTTTCCATGCCAGTTACGGGCAAAAGTCACGGCCTCAGCCAGCTTGATCCGCTGTTCTTCTTCTGAACAGAGTCCAATGGCTCCACGCATCAAACTTGCACGGATGCCCGACTCTTCAGCTACACGTGCCACCTCATCCATATGATCGTACATATCCAGGAAAGTTGTGGTTCCACCTTTCAGCATTTCCAGCACTGACAAGGATGTTCCCCAATACACATCCGTAGATGTAAACTTGGCTTCCATAGGCCACATTTTTTCCTGAAGCCACACTTGAAGTGCCAAGTCATCTCCATACCCTCGCAGCAGAGACATCGCCGCATGACCATGAGTATTAATCAGACCAGGCAAAAACAATAACCCGTTACCGTCGATTGCTTCTGTCTCTTCCTCACCCGCAGGCAGAGTCTCGCCAATGTAAGTAATACGGCTATCCTCCACAATCATAAAACCATGGATTACCCCTGCTTCAGGTCCATTCACGGCAAAAGAACCGTTTTTAATCATCCATTTATTCACTGTCATATTGTGCTTCTTCCTTTCCGTCCTCCAGATAATAAGCGAGGCTAAGCAAGTCAGTTGTAAAGTCTGTGGCATGTATCCGAATATTAGCCGGCGCCTTGAGAATGATAGGTGCAAAGTTTAAAATCGCTCCAATTCCACTCTCAATGAGCCTATCAGCTACGTGTTGTGCCTCAAAATCAGGTACAGTAATAATCCCGATTCGAATATTTTTCTCTTTTACAGTCGCTTCCAATTCATCCATCGGTTGAACGACTAAGGTATTGATTCTGGTCCCAACCTTATCCGGGAACGCATCAAATACCGCCACAATCTTCATATTGTCTTTTAAATAAGCGTTATAGTTTGATAGGGCTTGACCCAGATTACCCGCTCCGACCAATACTACATTAATTTGCTGGTCAATTTTCAGGATATGGCGTATTTTCTCAATTAGATAAGAAACATCGTAACCGATGCCCTTCCGACCAAAATCGCCAAAATAGGCAAGATCTTTACGAATTTGGGCCGGATTCAAATCTAACCTCTGTCCCAGCTCTTGAGAAGAGACCGTAGCCACCTCCCGTTTGTGCAGTGCATTCAGATAACGTAAATATACGGGTAATCTCCGTACGACAGCCTCTGAAATTTTATCTGATTTCATACTTGCTCCCCCTAATTGTAACGGACTTTAGGTGTCCGTCCGTTGTGCCTCTGTCTCCGGGGCGGATTGGAGCCATTCGGCGATGCGGGGCACCATTTGCTCCGATGGCATATGCTCCATTTTTGGTCCCGGTAACGAGTACAAAAAGTGCTTTCCGTAATAGGATTCGATCACACGCGTATCGTAAACGATAACGACTCCGTGGTCACTCGCTGTACGTACCAATCGCCCAAATCCCTGTTTGAAGCGAATAACTGCTTGTGGTACAGACAGCTTCATAAATGGGTTCTTCTTCTGCTGCTGGAGCAGCTCGCTTTTTGCCTCCAGTAACGGGTGATTGGGCGGTTGAAACGGCAAGCGAACGATGGCCAGACAAGTCAAAGCCTTCCCTGGAATATCGACGCCTTCCCAGAAGCTGCTGGTTCCCAGCAATACAGAAGCCTTGGCTTCCTGAAAACGACGGGTTAGCTTGCTCCGACTCCCACTGTCTACACCTTGTCCTAACACGGTAATATCGCTGGATGCTAACGCCTCTTTGAGTGGCTCATACACTTGCCGGAGCATCCGATAGGAAGTAAACAGAACAAGCATTCTCCCCCGCGTCGCCTGGGCAGTCGCTCCTAGAGAGCTAACGAGCATCTCTACAAAATGTGCATCCCCTACACTGCCCTTCACACTCGGAAAGTCTCGCGGAATGACCAGCAACACCTGATCCCTGTAATTAAAAGGTGATGGGAGCTGTGACGTCATTAATCGTCCTTGATCCGCTGCCTCCTGCAAGCCGAGTTGATCGGTCATGTACTGAAACGACTTATCTACCGATAAAGTAGCAGATGTCAGAATAATACTTCTTTTTTTGTCAAAAAACATTTCTTTCAACTGGCGGCTCACATCGACGGGCACTGCATAAAATTGCAATGATTTACTACGGAATTGCCCACTCGCTTCGAGCCAATATACGGTTGTTTCATCATCGAGTCGTATAAAGAAGCGCAAATTTTCCCTAATCCCCGCCAAATCCTTAAGCAGACCCGTGATATCTGTAATGAGACTATCCGCCGCATAATCGTCGTGTTCTTCCTTGACATCCAGCATCAGCTTGTCGCCCTTGCGCAAAATTTCACTCAACGTTACATAAAGCTGATTTTCCAACGCCGCCGCTTGATCCCACTTTGCAGGCTTGGCCGACGGTTTGAGACGCGAAGAAAATTGCCCCGTTTCACCCGGTGTGGCATCAGACCGCTCTGGCAACATACCAAACAACTTATCGCTTAGCAGGTCCCAAGTTTCCTTAACCTCTAACACGAGTGGGTACAGCTGATCAATGGTCGAGGCCCATTCCGTCGACTTCTCATGCCCCGACTTTGCCAACTGCTGACGTAACGAAGGCAATTGTCCGTTCTTACTGTCCTTGAACAATCGAGTCAGCGTATGCACGAGTGTGAAATATTTCATATGCATGCCCAGGTGCTTACCGGCTACTTCCTCTAGATGATGTGCTTCATCAATGACCAGATGTTCATAGCTGGGCAATAGCTGGTGACTTGCTTTGACGTCGGTGAACAGCTTGGAGTGATTCGTTATAACCACATCCGCTGTTCCTGCTTCATGACGTGCACGATGATAGTAGCATTTGCGGAACCATGGGCAAGAACGGCCAAGACAGGACTCGGAATCACTAGCTACTGTTTCCCAAAAATCCCCTCCACGGTTGCTCAGGTTTAGTTCCTCATCATCACCGGTTTCTGTCAGAGTCAGCCAGACAATCATTTGAGCCGCTGTAATCAAGTCTTCCTTTGGTGTCGCGAAGTCTCTTCTGTTTATTTTATGTTCAAACTTACGCAGACACAAATAATGCCCCCGACCCTTAAAAATGGCAGCCCGGAACGGGAACGGAATCACTTTTGTCAGCATCGGAATATCACGCTCTCGCAATTGCTCCTGCAGATTAATGGTATGTGTGCTTACTGTGACCCTCTGCCCATATTTTACACTGTGATACAGTGACGGAAGCAAATAGCCTAGGGACTTCCCTGTTCCTGTACCCGCCTCGATCAACAAATGCTTATCTTGACTCAGGGCTTGATTTACACCCTCAATCATTTGTGTTTGCGCCTCGCGCTCCTCATATTGGCTCAAGGATGAACGCAAATTGTCCCGCACATCATCCATATACTCCTCAAAGGCAACGCCTGAGAGTGGATTTGGATCATCTTCTCTTCGTGGAGTAGCCAGTTCGGTCCAATCTTCCACTTTAAGCGCAAGCTGACGAAAAAACTGATGTTTCTCCAAATCCTGAATAGGGTCTAGCTCTTTCTCTTCTCGTATGCCGTCAAGAAACCAACCCAGGTCACTGTCTTCCTCTGCGAACAAATCGCTGAGCCGCTGTATCGTTATCAGAGGTAATGCCTGGAGCTCACCCAGACACTTTAAAAACACCTCAGCCGTAGCCAACGCGTCGCTGTCTGCTTGATGAGGGCGGTCATGCGCCAGCCCAAACTCTGAGGAAACAAAACCCAACTGATAAGAAGATAACGATGGAAACATAATTTTCAGAAAATCCATCGTATCCAAAATTCTACCGCTAAAGGGTAAATATCCACACCGGTCCAAAGCGCTTTGCAAAAAATTGAAATCAAACGCCACGTTATGACCGACCAGCACGACATCGTCCAGCATAGGCACGAGCTCCATCATCATTTCTTCGAGTGCAGGTGCATCCTTGACGTCATCATCTGTAATTCCGGTCAATCCGGTGATAAAAGGTGGAATAGATCTGCCAGGGTTTACATAAGAGCCGTAAACACGGGAAATGCTGTTATCATGATCTATAATTGCAAGTCCGACTTGAATGATGTCATCCGCGGACTGGGTGCCTGTCGTTTCAAAATCCAATACCGCAAATTTCATTCGAGCTTAATCCTTTCTTATGACACATACAAAAATAATAACTCTGTATAATAGCATAGCAGAAGATTGTCTGTTTGGAAATTAAGACAGCCAAAAAAGACGATGCACACACCGCCTACGGAGGTGAGCATGCATCGTCTTACTCGGTGTCTGACAACTACATCCAGGTCAACAAGGAACTGTCGTAGCGAAGCTTTTCGGCACCGGACAAACAGGCTTGCATATTGTGCAGTGGCTCGGGCAGCGTTGGATCGAACTGATGAGCGAGAGCAAAATATTTTTGCGCCTCTTTTACGTCTGCCTGCTTTGCCATCAAACAGCCTAGCGCATTATAGATGACCGCTTTTAGCCCTGGCTGTTCTGTCAGGTGTAGCACCTTTTGAAACTGGCTTATAGCCTCTGCTGGATCATCCAGTTGAAAATGCGCCATTCCCATATACATGCGACTCTGCCAGCTGTTCGGAAAATGCTGTAGCACCTGCTCAAATTGCTGGATTGCCTCCCGGTACATAAGTAATCGATAATACCCCTGCCCCCGGTCAAATGCCGGTAGCTCCTTTTCAGGCAGCTCAGCGTCAGACATGTCGGCCTCTGCGGAAAAGCCGGCTGCACGCAGGCAAACCATTTTTTCCTCAAAGGCCAGCCACTCATCCATAATTCCGTCACTCATTCTCCGCAGCAGACTCCAGTGCTGTAGCAGCTCCTGTCTGCGGGGGCCCTGGGCTGATGGGTAATGCTTCACGATATCATCTAACATGCTGTTCATTTCTGCGAATACATGCTGGAACATGTGCATCCCGCCCTTACGAAAGATGGATTAATACACTCACATTTTTCGCTTAAAAGACGGGTTTCATCCGCATTCCCATTCATTACATGATCGTTGCGTGTACTTCCTTGTTCATCGTTTGGGCTGGTTTATTATGTTCATCCACAAATACCACAGTTGGTTTGTATGTTTTGGCCTCTTCATTTGACATGGAAGCATAGGAAATAATAATGACTGTATCACCGGGCTGGACCAGACGGGCTGCCGCACCGTTGAGACAAATCACGCCGCTCCCACGCGGTCCGGGGATCACATAGGTTTCCAGTCGAGCTCCATTGTTATTGTTTACAATTTGAACCTTTTCATTCTCCAGCAGATCTGATGTCTCCATTAAATCTTCATCTATGGTAATACTGCCCACATAGTTCAGGTTAGCTTCAGTAACCGTCGCGCGGTGAATTTTAGATTTCATCATGGTTCTAAACATGGGAAAGTACCTCCACTTTCTGTATTCTTATATTATCAATCAGTCGGGTATTCCCAAATTTTACGGCTAGCGCAACAATGACATCTTCTTGCACATCACATAGGCGCTGCTCAGGACGAAGGGGCTCCAGGCCAGGAAAAGTTAATATTTCAATGTAGTCAATATCTGCCAAAGGAGATGAGGAGATGGTCGACTCCACCATTTGATGTAACTGCTCAATCGTAATGGTGTTCTGTACAATATCTTCGCTCACTTCTTGCACCTTGCGCAGTGACTGGGACAGCACCAACGCCTGCTCACGCTGTTCCGCACTCAAATATACATTGCGGGAGCTAAGAGCCAAACCATCGGCCTCTCTGACGATAGGACAAGGTATGAGGGTCACATTCATATTGAGATCAGCCACCATTTGTTGAAGCACAGCAACCTGCTGCGCATCCTTCATGCCAAAGAAGGCCAAATCAGGACCTACCATGTTAAACAGCTTAGCTACCACTGTAGTTACACCATCAAAATGGCCAGGACGGGAAGCGCCGCACAAGCGGTCTGTCAGAGCGGATACGTGAATTTTAGTTTGAGTTGGCTGCGGATACATTTCTGCTACAGTCGGCAGAAATACAATATCCACGCCTTCGCGCCGTGCTACTTCCAGATCACGCGCTTCATCGCGAGGATAGCTGTCCAGATCTTCGGTAGGTCCAAATTGAATCGGATTTACAAAAATGCTAAGCACCACCGTATCTGCCATTTCACGCGCCTTTTGCATCAAGCTTGCGTGCCCTTCGTGCAGGTATCCCATGGTTGGTACAAAGCCGACTTTATGTTGTTGTAAAGAGGCAGAATCGTGTAAAGTTTTTGCTTCATTGGCTCCAAGTTGGCGACGTTCGGCAATAACCTTGCGTAGTTGAGCCACTTCTCTTACGATGATCATGACTGAGATTCCACCTTTTCCTTAGCTTGTTCCTGCGCTTGTCCTTTTGCCTGTCCGTACAAGGACTCCAGGGACTCCACAACACGGTCATCCGCGCTGAACACATGCTCTGCGGCCGGGAATGCCCGCCCTTTTACATCGCTCACATACTGCTCAATGCTGCTGCGGATCATGCCGCCTACATCTGCATAAGTTTTTACAAATCGTTTGCTGAAATATGGCGATGCATATTGAATCAGATCGTGGTAAACGAGTACTTGACCGTCACAGCCACGTCCTGCACCGATTCCAATGGTTGGAATGGAAAGTTCTTTAGAAATCGCCGTTGCCACTTCCTCAGTCACCAATTCCAAGACAATACCAAAGGCACCCGCCTGCTCTAATGCCTTGGCATCTGCCATCAACCGGCGTGCGTCTGCTTCGTCCTTACCTTGAATGCGATAGCCGCCAATTTGATTAACCGATTGCGGAGTAAGACCGATATGTCCCAGTACAGGCACACCTGCCTGAACAGTCGCTTTTACGACATCGGCAATCTCAGCTCCGCCCTCCAATTTAACAGCATGCGCATGTCCTTCCTGCATCAGACGGCGGATGCCTTGAAGACTTTCGGATATGCTGCCGTGATATGTCATAAAAGGCATGTCCGCAACGATAAATGTATGCTCAGCGCCTCTTGCGACTGTCCGGGAATGGTACACCATATCATCCAAGGTCACAGGGATGGTTGAATCGTAACCAAGAACTACGTTACCCAGCGAGTCACCCACGAGAATGATATCAACTCCCGCCTCCTCGGCTATTTTAGCCGATGGATAATCATAGGCGGTCAGCATACTGAGCGGAATGCCCTCTTGCTTCATTTTTTTCATTTTTACAATATTCAGTGCTTGTTTTCCTGCCATTGCGAATGGCTCCCTTCCATCTTTTTTTGGCACAAAAAATAACCTTTTATGAACGCCTGTACATCTGCGTCATCAAAAGGTCCGAACAGCCAAAAAAGACACTCATTTTGAGATCGTCCCTTCTGTCTCGGTCCTGTTCGGCTCAGAGCAGAATCCAACGTAACCTTCAAATGAAGTTATGATGGTCTTACAAACTTGCTAAAGTAGAGCAATGTGCCCTTGGAGTGCAGCTCGGACCGTCCGATGCCGCCTCCTGCACAGTATAACAAAAAACACCAGCCTTTTCACGTGAAGTTTTACACAGGAAACAGAAAGATTGTGGTCGTATACTCAGCTAGGGTCGCTTCTACAATTGTATATCCCCTGAAATAACCTGAATCCGCTCACCCTGGTTCGTTTCTATTACGAGCGCTCCTGAAGGGTCCAAGCCAACCGCTGTACCTTCTACCGCTATCCCTTGTCCTGTATGTGCCCGTACGCTGCGGTTCATCGTCACAGATAATGCCTCCCACAGCATGGCTATTGGCTGGAACCCCTGCTTGGCATATAGCTTGCTTAGCAGCTCCATTTCTTCCAAAACAGCAGCAATCAGCGCAGTACGGTCAACTTCAAGCCTTGCCTCTATTTTCAAAGATGTCCCTACATGGGATAACTCTTCCGGATAATCTTCTACATTCAAATTAACGTCGATGCCAATGCCTGCAATGCAATAGCGAACCCTTTGATCCTCTGTTGCAGATTCCAACAGAATACCGGATACTTTGCGACCATGAATCAGCAGATCGTTTGGCCATTTAATGCCTGCCTCCACACCCGTCAGTCGGCGAATAGCCCTACACACCGCCACGCCTGTTAACAGGGTTAGCTGTGGGGTAAAGGCCAAGGGCTGGGTGGGGCGCAATACAATGCTCATCCAGATACCTTTGCCGCGAGGGGAATACCATTTCCGCCCCAGACGTCCCCGACCTGCCGTTTGTTCCTCCGCAAGCACTAACGTTCCCTCCGGCGCACCTTCTTCTGCCAAACGCATAGCATCCTGCTGGGTAGATACCGTTGAATCCAGAACGACGATACGCTGGCCAAACGATTGAGTATTCAACATATCTGCCAGTTTGGAGGCTTCCAGCCGATCTGGCTGAGAAATCAGCCGATACCCCCGACGTGAGGAGGCATCGATATTATAACCCAGTTCACGCAGTTTGTTGATCTGCTTCCATACCGCTGTACGACTAACCGACAGTCGTCGGCTAATTTCCTCCCCGGATACGTAATCGGATGAACCTTCCTCCAGTATGCCTAACAATCTTTCATGATTATTCACTACTCATCACCCGTTTCACTTCCTGAAGCAATGTTTCTGTTTCATTCGGGATATCTCCGCAAGCGACCGCTTGTAAAAGCCGTTCCATCATCTGGCCCAACCAAGGTCCACCTGGTCGATTCATTGCCTGAACCAGTTCATTTCCAGTAATATTTAAATCTTTCATACGAACGACGACAGCCTGCTGTGTCCACGAGTTAGCCAGTTCGGCAATTTTCTTTACATGCTTTTCTACCCATGGCGGTAATCCACGGAACGAAGAAGGCAGTGTCTTGTGAAGCTCCAGCCAGTCTGAAGCTGTATCCTTTCCCAGCTTAATTAACAATCGAATCCAGTTACGACGCAGCACCTCGTCGTTGATAGAGTCAGAATTTCTCGAAACAGAGTTGTCAGCTATGGCAACAGCATGGCTGATGAGTTCGGTCTCCCATTCCAATAAATGAACCAAACGCAAACGTACGGCGTTGGAGAAGGTCCAAGCTCTTAAAAGCTCGTCCGCTGCCTCGGAGCTAAGTCTACAAGACATAAGGAGCAAACCCCACCGCAGCTCTGCTGGCAGCTGCACGATCTCCTTGAGCGCCTGTGCGTCACATTGTTCCCAGGGAACCGGAACTTTTGTACAGCCGAGCAATCCGCTACGACCCAGCATCTCTAACCCACGTAATGGGTCAGGCCCCGCTAGCATCTTTTCTAACTCGACTCGTACCCGTTCCATGGCTATGTGTCGAAGTCCCTCTCTGCGACGGATCATACCTTTCCAGGTATTGTAAGCCACTCGGAACCGAAATACAGAGGCAAAACGGATGCAACGCAGCATTCGTAGCCCGTCCTCCTCAAAGCGTTCCTCGGCTCGTCCCACACAACGAACGAGAGCGGCTCGCAAATCAGCTTCCCCACCAAACGGGTCCACTCGCTCCCCATGTTCAGCCATCGCTATCGCGTTCATCGTGAAGTCCCGCCGCATCAGATCCTCACGGATGTCCTTCACAAAGGATACTTCCGTTGGACGGCGGTGATCGGTATAACCGCTTTCCGTACGAAAAGTGGTCACCTCGAATGCATGACCATCCTGCATGACCGTTACCGTCCCATGCTGGATTCCTGTCGGAATCACATGAGGGAACAGCGCTAAGACCTCTTCAGGCTCAGCCGAAGTGGTCAGATCCATATCATGAATAGCTCGTCCTAATAGCTCATCCCGCACACAGCCACCAACCCAATAAGCTTCGTGGCCAGCTGTGGTTAGTGTATGTATGACATCTCTACCGCGAAGAGCCATTTCTGGATCAGCATGTTGCCAAGTATTTGTATTCACAGGGTTTCCCCCTTTTCAAGTATTCAATAAAAAAACGGACGCGAGTCCGCCTCCTTAAACGCTGATCGGTTTAAGATCCGGCACCTCGCGTCCCAACACACGGTAATAGATTTCTTCATATTGACGGGTAATCAGCTCATCGCAGAATACGGTACGTGCGCGTGTCAGGCACGCTTCACGGAAACGTTCCGCCATCGCTTCATCGGACAGCAGTTCTACTGCATAATCCGCCATCGTCTCGGTATTCCCGATTTCAGCCAGATACCCCGTACTTCCATGCACGACAAGTTCAGGTACTCCTCCTGCCTGGGAACCAATTGTTGGTACTCCACAGGCCATGGCTTCCAGTGCAACTAGACCAAAACTTTCTTTCTCCGAGGGAAGCAGCAGCACATCTGCCATAGAAATCACTTCTGCGATTTGATCCTGCTTACCCAAAAAGAAGACTTTGTCCTGCAAGCCTAAACTTTCGATTTTACAACGAATTTTTGGAAGATCCGGTCCTTCTCCCACCAACAGCAGCTTCGCAGGTACCTTTTGTTGCACTCTGTCGAATATATCCAGCACATCTCCCACCCTTTTGACAGGACGGAAATTGGAAATATGCATCATAATTTTTTCGTGCGGTTGGGCAAAATCTCTCCTAAGCGCAGCAGCATCTCGTGGATAATATACTCGTTTATCTACAAAGTTGTAAGTCAAATCAATAGGTCGTGTGATTTCCAACGCATCAATCGTCTCACGAATCAAATCCTTGGAGACCGCTGTCACAGCATCGCTTTTGTTAATAGCCAGTCGAATCAGATCCTTTAATGATTCATCCTGTGCCAACACTGTGATGTCTGTACCGTGCAGGGTGGTCACCACTTTCAAATGATCGCCCACCATTTCCTTCGCTAAATAAGCGCATACTGCATGCGGGACAGCATAATGGACATGGAGTACATCCAAATTCTTCATTTGTGCCACCTGGGCCATTTTTGTCGCTAGCGACAAATCATATGGCGGATATCTAAACACATAATAATCGTTAACCTCAACTTCATGATAAAAAATATTTTTCTGGAACGCCCCGCCTAATCTGAACGGAATGCTATTAGCAATAAAATGGACCTCATGCCCTTTTTCTGCCAGCAACTTACCCAACTCAGTAGCCACAACGCCAGAGCCACCCAGCGACGGATAACAGGTAATCCCAATTTTCAGTTTGTCATTCAAGCTAAGCTGCCTCCTTCCGTCCATCCGTAATCACTCGTATGCCCATGTATTTCAGCATTCTACAACATGCGTAAGTATAAAATCTTTATGTGAATAGCTTAACCAGATGTGGCGTTTTGGACGCAAATCCTTCTGCATATGAAATCAGCTTACGTTGACCCAACAACGAGTCCCGAGCTTTTACACGTTCCACGTACCCCTGATTCAGTGGTGTGGATACCGTATCCTTCCCAGGCGCTGCCTGAAATTGCGAAGCATAACTCAACAACGACTGCTCCTTGGCTTCATAATGCTCGGTAATGTCCACGATCAAGTCCGTTCTGCCGATGTCATTAATAAAATAAAAATATAATTGCTCTACCTGTACCGCAGGACTTTCTGACATAAAACGTCTCAACTTGGCGTTAAACACAGCTTCCTCTACTAACTTGCTGCACATGACATGATCGGGATGCCGATCCTCCCAATAAGGGGCAAATACAACTTTTGGTGCATGGCGCCTGATTTCTGCTGTAACTGCAGCTACATGTTCAGGAGTTACATATAACCCACGATCAGGCAGACCCAAATTCGTCCGCACAGCAAGCCCGAGCACTTTCGAAGCGCGTTCAGCTTCTGCCATGCGAGTATCTACATCACCATTAGATGACATTTCAGCCCGTGTCAAATCGCACACCCCCACCTTTAACCCAGCGGCAGTATGCTTGGCAATCGTGCCTCCCATTCCTATTTCTGCATCGTCGGCATGGGCTCCGAAAATCAGGATGTCCAGCGTCATTTTACATCACCCTGCTGGTCAATGCCCGGTTTATATTTATGTACCAGCTCACGCCATGCAAAATCGCCACGATCCAGCGCTTTAACCAGTATTTCAGCAGTTGCAACGTTGGTTGCCAAAGGAATCCCCTGTACATCACACAGACGCAATAATGCGCTAATGTCCGGCTCATGCGGCTGTGCCATGAGTGGATCACGCAAAAATATAATCAAGTCCATATCATTTTGCGCAACCATAGCCCCGATTTGCTGATCTCCACCAAGCGGCCCAGACATGAAGCGGTGAATTTGAAGCTTGGTTTGCTCCATAATGCGCTGACCTGTTGTACCTGTTGAATATAATTGGTGATCTGTAAAAACATGCTCATATGCCGTTATAAAATTAACCATTTCATCCTTTTTGCGATCATGCGCTATAAATGCAATCTTTAACATTCCAAACTCCTCCTGCCTCATTCTATAATTCCATTCATCAATTCATTCGTATATTCTTAATCGATGTAATGCTCAAAACCATATACAAGCCCCGGGTGCTCCATTACCTTCTGGATACCGATTTTAACACCAGGCATATAACCAGCTCGTTCATAGGAGTCCTGACGAATTTTCAGAGATTGTCCAAATCCTCCAAATACGACTTCTTGCTGTGCGAACACACCGGGAAGACGAACACTGTGAATGCGGAAGCCTTGATAGTAACCGCCACGCGATCCTTCTAGCGTTTCTTCCTCTTCCGGGTTGCCTTGTCGTAGCTCCTCACGCTGCTCAGCGATCAGTTCTGCAGTCTTAATGGCTGTGCCTGATGGCGCGTCCAATTTTTGGTCACCATGATATTCGATGATTTCCAGATGCGGGAAATATTTCGCTGCCTGAGCCGCAAACCGCATCATCAAAATGACTCCGATCGAAAAGTTAGGCGCAATCAGACCACCAATTTGTTGCTCACGACACTGCTTGTCCAGTTCATCAATTTGTTCAGGAGTAAACCCTGTCGTACCGATAACCGGACGAACTCCATGCTTAATAGCAAGCGCTGTATGTGCGTACGCGAAGCGCGGCCCCGTAAAGTCGACCATGACATCTGCTCGGCTCTCCAGTAAAGCCTGCTCTACATCCTCCATAATAGCGATACCAGCTTCCGGTAGTCCGACGAGAAGGCCGGCATCACTGCCGGCGTGTGTTCTGTTCACTGCGGCTACAAGCTGTAGTTCCTCATCCTGAAGAACCAATTTGACCACCTCACGGCCCATACGCCCTGCTGCTCCAACGACAGCCACTTTTATTGGTTCTGACATATCCCTACAACTCCTTATGCATCCATTTGTGCTAGATTTGTTCATTCATCTGCTGGCATAATTTCTTCATGAGGTTGGCAAGCTGCACATTGTGAGGAAACAGCGCTGCCGCCTCACGAGCAGCCTGCACAGCCAGCTTATATTCATTCAATTCGTCATAAATCAATGCGAGCAGCAAAAATGCGTCACCACATAGCGGATCAAGAGAAATTGCCCGTTCGAGCAGCAAAATCGCATCCTGGTGCATCTGTGGCGTAGCTCTGTCGACCTCCAGCATTTTTCTGGCCTTTTCTGTATACTGCCTGGCTTCCTGCGCATGCAGATGGAGAACATATTCATCCTGATGTGGCGCGAGACGAACCGCATGCTCTGCATATGCGAGGGCCTGCTCCAAGCGTCCACTGCGAGCGTAGGTAACCGAGCAACGGAAATAATGCTCCGCATGATCAGGCTGGGCTGAAATCGCTTTTTCAAACCACTCCACCGCCTGCTCAAAATCGTTCTGCAAAATGCACTGATAAGCTTTCTGAACGTATTCCTCCGCCTTCATGACACTGCACCTCCGGGTAACCGGTTTGGTACAGCATATGTACAAAATGCCTAATCGGTGTCCTTTTTGGTCCAGCGATTCGCATCACGCGTGTTAAATTTATGCATAACCTTATCATGTGCCTCGGTCAAATTGATACCTAGTGAGTTCGCAAAGCAAACTGTGATGAACAAGATGTCCCCCAGCTCCAGCTCAATGGAATTGTCCGCCTCATCCGTTTTTTTCGGCTTCTCACCAAAGGAGTGATTGACCTCCCTTGCCAGTTCACCGACTTCCTCGGACATCCGGGCCAACATGGCCAGAGGGCTGAAATACCCTTCTTTAAATTGAGAGATATACTGGTCTACCTCACGTTGAATTTCATCTAACGATTTTTCCATGAAACACGCAATCCCCCCATGTGCAGGTTTATTCATATGTTATCGTAAAGCACATTTTAAAACAAATTTTTTTTAATTGTGAACTTACGATGCCAACTTACAGTCATCTGTCTTTTAAAGCTGCCGCAAAAAGGTATACTAAACATAAGGGCCTGCGATTTAGCAAAAATTTGCATTCAGTCGCTCATCCTTAAACTGCTACTGTGAGGGATCTTATGAAAATATCCAAGTCCATGGAACAGCTTAAATTGATCTTGCCCATCGTATTCGGCACCGCCATTTATGCATTCGGTCTGCTTTATTTTATTATACCCAGTAAACTGATGGAGGGCGGTATTACAGGGATCACCCTGCTGTTAAATTATGCTTTTTCGATTTCACCTTCTCTCTCCACTTTGTTTCTGAACATTCCATTATTTTTAATTGGATGGAAAATGCTTGGGGGCAAGCAGATTATATATACGGGGGTCGGTATTGGGTCGCTCACATTCTTTCTGTGGTTGTTTGAAAAAATGATTCATTTCGGATGGATGGGGACGTTTCAGACTGAACACGATTTTATACTTTCTTCATTATATGCGGGGGTTACGCTGGGGGCCGGGTTAGGTATTGTGTTCCGCTTTGGCGGCACTACTGGCGGCTCGGACATTATCGCTCGTATTTTAAACCGGAAGTTTGGCTGGAGTATGGGAAGGATTATGCTGGTCATTGATATTGTCATCATCGGCGCTTCACTACTTTACATACCCAAAGAAAAAATTCTATATACATTAGTCGCTGTGTTCATTGCGTCCAAAATTATTGATTTTATACAAGAGGGGGCTTATTCCGCCAGAGCTTTTATGATTATCAGCGACCACACGATGGACATTTCAGATATTATTACCAGGGACATGGATCGCGGAGTTACGATTATTCCGGCTGTAGGTGCATTTTCCAAACAGGCCAAGCATGTTGCCTATTGTGTCGTGTCCCGTCAGGAAATACGGCGACTGCATCAAATTGTTAAATCAGTTGATCCACGGGCGTTTATTATCATTCAGGATGTGCATGATGTGCATGGCGAAGGGTTCAAAGAGGAATAGCCCGGTAAACCGGGCAATGGGCTGACATATATGGATGGATCCACAGCCAACGATGCGAATGTTCAAACTTTCATCGTTACCCAATGAAACCAGCCCGATATTTACGATAACCTGCGTAAGCCAGCGCCAGCAGGACAATCATGCCGATGGCCCATTCAGCCCGGCGCTCACTCTCACGCGGGATAAATGGCGCCAGTGCGGTAGCGTCTTTCTCACGTCCAAACAAGGCATTAAACGTCGGGTTGCCTTGGTCCAATGCTCCTCTAATCGCTGAGGCATCTGCATTTTGCTGATCTCCCAATCCTTTGACGTAGGAAATCCAGGAATCAGTCCGCACGACCTCGGTTGTTCTGCCATGGATCAATGCTGCTGTACGAATCGTTTCATAGTGGTCTTCCAGCACTTCGGTACCAGCTTTGAATCCCTTCATGTTCCCTTTAGCAAACTGGTTATTCAAGCCGCTAACATCTTCTCTTAAAATCTTATAATACTGCTGCCATAAGGGCTGGCGCGGGTGCGCAAGCGCATCTGTCGCAAGCCGTAAATTCGCAGCTGCCTTCACCCATTCATCCGGTGATGCTTGAACCGACTGTGTAGCTTGCTGCACCTCCAGAATGCTGCCGGATAGAGCATGAATGGCCTCTACAGATAGCGCTGCCTGCACCTGTCCAGTGCTGAACCATCTGCTCACCTCGGCTACATCCGCGCGTGCTTTTTCAATATTCCCGTCCATTACGTCACGGTACAGTGTCGCAGCTGCATGATCCAGTTCTTCAATTTCCTTGGTATTACCTTCGGGTTTTGACTGATCGCGCGCTTCTGCCATACCTGGAGGGACGTAGACGGACAGCAGCAGGACCATGGATAACACAATACTCAAAACCACACGTAACGTAATACGAACCCCCCGACCCCTAATCATGGGACATCCCTCCTCACCTTACTGTATGGCAAGGTTAACGGGACTAGAACTGGCTTTAGGTGAAACGTTAGAAACCGGCTATGCTCTGGACAAAATAGGAAACATAAGTGGATTTTCATTACATCTGTTGGGATGCTTAGTCATATAAAACAGCGTAGTATATTCCTGCTTCAGCACAGAAATTTCGCAGCCGTCCTGTTCTTTTGGTGTAAAGCCAAAAACAACCTTTTTCGTATCTTTTTTCATGACTGCCCCTAGAATTTCATCTAAAGAAATGTCACCCGCTCCAAAAATATCGTAACAATTCATCGTATCCCCTTCGAAATCTGCAACAACAATCGTATCGTATTGAGGTATGTGCCAGAACTTGTCTTTAAAAAATAAGGTACTATAAAATAAAACCAACCACTCATTGTTTTCCGCAGAAAAAAGTGAATACGGATTGAAGTCAGCACTCTTCATCTTCAACAACTGCAAATCCGACATTTCTTCTGTATTCAATTTCTCGATCCTTATGTCCAAGCTGTTAGGTGCCTTCCGGCTATATTGATACTCGGGTGCCGAAGCGAAGCCGAATTTAGGATAAAAATCCCTCACACTATCATTTCCAAACAGATAGATACCATCACAATTGCCATGCCAATCTTTCAGCGCTTGCTCTACTAAAAACCGACTCAAACCTTGATTCCTGTAGTTTGCATCCGTCATTACAGTCCCGATCTGAATATATTTTTTCTTCTCGCCTGATACATCAAAATCCATTAGACTTACAGATAGATTGGCCACAACACAATCCTCATCCAAAAGGACATAAGGAATATATCTATCCTCCCAATCCCCCAATTGAAACCAGGCTTCAAAATCAAAGCCAAAACTCTGTTTTGCTAATTCATTAAAACTTGTTTTTATTTTGTGATCATCACGGATGCCCTTTTGGAATACATATTCCTTTTGATTTATAACTATATGCATCTCTATTTCTCTATTCAAAAGACTCAAGCTATATCACGATGAGACGATACCTTTCGATTACGCGCCAACATGGCAAGCCATGCCGCTACAATACTAACAAGGGTCAGCATGTAGGTAAAGACACATACTTGCGGTACATCATCCGTTAGTGTTCTGGGAAGATAAGGGTATATGCCAAAGGTATAATCCATTGTATCATTTAACAAGGTCCACAGTGCGGCTAAGCATAAAGCAATCCATTTGCAGGTAAAAAAACGTACAAACAGTAACGCTTCGACCGCCATTGCTGTGTGAGATGCCATCAGCATCCAATCCTGCCATACCATAGGTCCGCCCTGCGCAACTCCCCACAAAATAATAGCCGAAGCCCAAATGCCATACTTTACACTCGTGACGACAGCCAACGCTTCCATAATCTGGCGAATGACCTTCAAGCTTTTGAGATGCGGAGGATAGAGCAAAAAAGCTATGGAAATTGTAAAAAATAGGCTGGCTGTCGGACTATCAGGCACAAATACAATCTGCCACATCGGGTGATAATTCAGTGTATATTCCAGCTGTCCTCCATACCATATGTATCCATACACCGTTCCAACTAAATTACACCAGAACAGTAGCCACAAAAAGGGCCGGCTCGTCAAGAACGACCGGCTCCACAAATAAGATAACGACACGCCCTTCATCCTCCGTTCATACGACAGATACCTTGCACAGGCACTATCTTACAAAGACTATATCATATCCAAGCGTATCAAAAAAACCTGACCGCCGTTACGGGTCAGGTTTGATGATATAATCTCAAACTGGCGCTTGGTCATTTATGACCAACTTAAGCTTACCAAAAGCGTTCTAACTCATTGCTTTCAGCTCATCCGTAAGATGACGAAAAGCTACTTCATCTCCGGAGGCTAACGCCTCATCAATATCCTTGTAAAGTTTTTCACTCCGGTGTTTACGTAATGCCTCGTCCAAAACCATTTCAGCAGACAGGCCCAACATTACCTCATAAGTAACCTTCATTTTATCCATAGGATGCACCTCCAACATGAGTTTAAGAGATCCTATATTCTTTTCCTTTCGCCACATAGCTGAGTGTCGTTCGTGACATCCGCTGCAAATCTGCATCTGTCAATTCGCGCACCACTTTGGCAGGTGTACCGATAGAAAGAGTATAGGGTGGTATTTTGGTATTTTCCGTAACGACCGACCCTGCTCCTATTAAAGCATATTCACCAAGCTCCGCTCCGTTGAGTACAATGGCCCCCATACCAATTAAAGTGCCTTTGCCTATCGTACAACCGTGGATAATGGCAGCATGTCCTACCGAAACATCATTCGCCAGCAGCAGGGGCTGATCCGTGTTCACATGTCCCACGACGCCGTCCTGAATATTGCAGCGTTCACCGATGATGATAGGCGCCATATCCCCGCGCAGTACGGCATTAAACCATACGGAGGACTCTTGGCCGATCGTTACTTTTCCGACAATTTTTGCTCCTTCTGCCACATAGACAGATGAATGGAGCTGTGGCATGTTTCCGTTGTAGTGAATGAGCATCAACTTCACCCTCTCATATTTTGGGTGAAATTCTATCAACATGTGTATTGCTTGTCAATGGAACCGTATACCCGAGTCGTTTCGCCCAAGGCGGCACTCTCCAGCCAACTTCTGCCCCCAGGCCGTCATTTGTACAGAGGGTCCTGTCGAATGCTCACCTTGTCGAAGCATCCCCAAGTGAAGCATCATTCGTATAATCCTCTGATCAAAGACCGAACGGGGGGTATCATAGTAAAACGGTCGGATCAGTGGACCAATATGCACAAAAAGCGACTCCGAGGATGTCCATGGCCTGGCACATTCTCCAATCCAATAGACTAGTGAAAGCAGATTGGGTACGGCTCCTTTATACAATCTTAACCAAAACCTGAATAGCTGTATCATTTCATCCTCAATTGCGAGTTCCTGTTGTGCCTCCCCTTTTGCGGTCAGCTCAACCCGGTCTCCCTTCTCCTCAATATACTTGGAGTGACGGGCGTAATCGTACAGTAATGCCATTCGATCCGGATAAAACTTAAAAGAGGAACCATAGCCAAAACGCCATCCTCCTTTACCCAACAACGGCTCCGCAATGTGCAAATGCTCCATTAGCTGCTGCTGATTGCGACGGTACCAAGCTCCCTCAGGATTAAGCAGAACCTCATGCTGCCTCATATATTGAAGGAAAAGCCGTAAATCCTCCGCCAGTAGATGACCTTCATCCCGGTACGACGACGGTTCGCTTACCCGGGTCATCCCGTTTTGAAAGTCATGTACCATAACACGCCGGAAGCGCTCTTTCATATCCGACGGAATTTGGTACAAATACCTCGTATTGTGCGTCGAACCGTTGAACAACCAGCCGCTAGAACGCAGACGGGTCACAATATCTCGTGGTCGCTCACCAGCATCCTCGTCATTCTCAACCGACTGTTTGGCAATCGCAATCAATTCCTCCATACTGAAATAAGGTCGGTCATCGAACAATAGCGCGTTCAAAAACCTTACCTCTGACAACCTCAGCTCCTTGACCTGCGTCTCAAAGAAACTACTACTGCCGAGCTTTGTCAAAATCCCTTGGATCAACTCATGCTTGGAATTAGGTTTGCAGTCACAATCGTAATACACTGCGATTCTGTTCAAATGCAAAATATCCGCAAATGTCAGCATATCCGCCAGATTCATTGTTCCATCGCCTCGTCACTGGACTGTCATCATCCGGAAATGATTCTTACCTGTTGTACCCACAGCTTTGACGGAATCTTCAGACTCTAAACCTCTTTTTTCGCAAAGGTATAATTAAAAAACAAAAAGACCACGACTCTATGATGAATAGAAGCCGTGGTCTTTCACAAATTATTTAAGTTACAGTTACTTTTTCTCTTGCAAATGCTTTGTACAATTATACAAAAGCGGTTCCCAGTCCGCATCCTCACGCTGGAGTACACTTAGTGACAAATTGCCAATACGTTCCGTGAATTTTTCCTGATACAGAGCCTTATACAAATTAGCCAAAAAACCGCCGTGGGAAACGACCAGCAGATTCTTGTCCCGATTTTCCGTCCAAAGAGCCTCCATAAAAGCTAGCGCGCGAAGCTGAAGATCTGCATCGCTCTCCTGCCCCAAATCCAGCAGATGCCAGTCAACTCCCCACTTTTCTTCGCGTTCGGCCTGCGTCATCCCCTCGACCTGACCATAAGCACGCTCTCTTAGTCGATCATCAGGTTCCAGCAACGGCAAATGCAGAGCAGAGGCAATAATATCCCCCGTTTCTTTCGCTCTGGAGAGGCTACTTGTAATAAGCCCGTCCCAATGATAAGGCTCTTCCTTCAATCGTTCTGCCAGCAAGCGTGCCTGCCGACGCCCTTCCTCATTCAACGGAATATCACTGTGGCCCTGGATTTTACCTACCGCATTCCAATCCGTCAATCCATGTCTGATCAAGCCAATAAGCATTGTGTTAGTCCCCCGCTGTTGTGTTATTCAGGCATTATAATGAATTTTATATGGAGCCCATCTGCCAGCTAATTTCTAACTCTTCTCGTCCGATGGATCCAGCCCAGAGAAAATAAAGCAAGCGCAAGTGCCAATACAGACAGCAACATCCAGTATTGCGGGTAAGTAGGAACAATGCTTGCAACCAGCGGATCCATAATGCCACTGTTCACATCTTTAATGTGGTATTGATACTGTGGAGATGTACTTGTAGTTTCCAGCAGGCCTGTCGGTAAAATACCCGTGTCCATGACAGGAGCCGCTTGGGGGGGATTTTCCTGAGAGGAGCTTCCATTCCAGTTCAAAAATAAAAAGCTGCACAAGAATACGGCCAAGAAGCCGGCGATCCATACAGACATATACTTACGGGCTGCTGGGTTCACTCGCGCACGTCGATGCTCGCCCGGAACAAGCCACGGTGATTCTTCATAAATTCGATCCATGACTCTACGATTCATTGCCTCTAGCTTATCATCTGTTATTTCAAAGGAAATATCACGAATAGCTGATCGACTTTCTTTTGACAAATTCCAATCATTCTCTTCCGAACCATGCTCCCACCCGGCAGACGAGCTTTTGGCCCGTCTGCGCTCCGAGTCTTGTTTCGATACATTTTTGCCTGTAGCGAACAAATCCTCAGCGTCCCTGGATTTCATTGGCTGCTCATCCCTTCGTTTTCCTCATAGAGAGGCTCAAAAAAATAAGGCTCCAACTGCGTCTTCACACTGGTTCTTGCCCGGAAAAGCAATGACTTCACCGCACTGACCGTCTGTCCTAAAATAGTCGCAATCTCCTGATAATCTAATTGCTCATATTCACGCAAAATCAGCGCAGATCGCTGCTTCTCAGGCAATCTGTTGATTGCTTCACGAACCATCTCTACCTTCTCACCGCGAAGAACAGCCTGCTCCGGAATCACATCCGATGGAGCTACCGGTACATAACCGCTCTCTTCCAATGGAACCTGACCACTACGGTGCTTGCGAAGCTCGCTTAGCACCGTATTGCGTGCAATTGTATATAGCCAAGTGGAGAACGATGCATCTACCTCGCGAAAAGAATGCAGGCTCCGATACGCTTTATAAAACGTCTCCGAGCATAAGTCTTCAGCAATCATTTCCAGGTTCGAACTTTTCAGCATATGATAAACAAAAGCTAAAATTTTTCGTTGGTGTCGCCTCATTAATTCTGAATAAACCTCGACATTACCTTGTTTGATTTCCTGAATCATCTGGGAATCTGTCATCATCCGAGTGAGACCCTCCTCGCCCATACATGTGCTGTTTTCCCGTTCGATTCTGTCTATATATACCGAACAGGTCAAAAAAAGTTGCGCCCTCTGCGCAAATGGATGAAACAGCATCATGGAACATTTGTTATTTTCTTACCCTATGTAGTGCCAACATTAACGGTGCTATCCCCAACAATATTCAATATCCAAAATGGACTTACCCATTGTACCACAAAATGGCCGCCAGTAAAAAAGTCCAAAATCCCCACGATTTCCATCAAAGGCTCCCTAACGCTGGCAGCTAATTCATTTAAACAGCTTTTCAATGGATTTTAAGTTTATTCAAGATAAATGACAAACCCAATGAAAGTGTTCCATATAAAGCACCAGTAAGGATAATTACACAAAAAAGAAAACGCTTTAAAAAAATATTGACAAAATGAAAACGTATACATATAATAAAAGTACAGTATGGTTTCTCTCCACTCCTATCCTACTCAGCTACTTTACTGAAAGTAGCTACCACCCGGGGCTTTACCCGGGTGGTCTTTTTTTGTTTTCCAATACTCCTCTTTACCTTACTCACCTACCCATATGTGGGTTGATAAAGTACATCAATAATTTACTAATTATTTGATTATCCTATTGAAACACATTATTATATAATAAATTTTTTCAATAGGTAGGGGGCAGGTAATGAATAATAAGTGGAACAAGGCTGTATATAAGATTTGGTCTCCAATTTATGATAAGTTTTTCAATTCAGGCAGCTTCCTCAATTCTAGAAAGATCATATTTCAAGAAAAGTCATTTAATAGCGAGCAAAAAATACTTTTTGTAGGTGTAGGAACTGGAGCAGATTTAGAATTAATAAATCACTACGGGCTGGATATTACTGCCATAGATTATTCACCTGAAATGCTTAACAAAGCAAAAGAGAAATTTATTAACACCTCCATAAAATTCTTAGAAATGGATGCTCAACAAATGAATTTTATGGATGAGCAATTTGATATAGTAGTAGGAAGTTTAATTCTCTCAGTAGTACCTAACGCAAATAAATGCTTCGATGAGATGGTGCGGGTTTTGAAAAAAGACGGGGAAATTATTATTTTCGATAAGTTTTCTCCTAAAGGAAAAAAGCCCTCATTATTCAAAAAAACGATAAGACCCGTTATTAAGGTGTTAGGAACCGATATAGGGTTGAATTTTGAAGAACTGTTTGAAACCCAAAAAACAAAACTGCGTATCAAAGAGGATGCACCTATAATGTTTAACGGTATGTATAGAAAGATAGTAATTACAAAATAAGGCGTAGCTTCACCCCCTCTTCAAATAACAAAAAAGCGAGCGAAGAGAACCTTCGCCCGCTTTAGATCTTTTCTTACTACTCACTCCCAGAAAGTGTAGTCCTTTTATGGCGGCTGTAGCGTAGAGGTTCATTTGAATCTGGAGAAGCGTAGCGTTCGCCTTTGCCTGCGGATTTTCACCTTTGAACATATAATCAGAAAATCCGCAGGCAACAGCGATCGTAAGATCAAATGAATCGCGGAGCGGAGTACCTCTTTAACGAGTACTCATTCTTTCTCACCCCTTCACACCACCACTTTATAGCCCATCGAATCCAGCAAGGTTTTGGCACGTTCCCAATCCTGCTCTTGACGAAAGGAAAGCCGCATGATGCCAGGAACATCCTCCCGGCTTTCAATGATTCGCATATTGCTCAGATTAATGCTGTGATTTCCCAGTTCCATTGCAATTCTTCCGATAATCCCTGGGGTATCCGGTACATCAATATACAGATCAAACGTAGAGACAATAACTCCTTTACGACGCTCTGGCAGTTCACTACGGAAATGCCCAGCTGTCAAAAATTCGTCAGCAATTCCCTCTCCGTCTTGTGTTCTCAGCAAGTGAGTAAAACGCTCAATCTGCCCATTCCACTCTTCCAACAGACCCAGTAAAACATCACGATTACTCAGCAAAATGTCCCGCCACACAACCGGATCACTAGAGGCTATCCGTGTAATATCACGAAATCCACCAGCAGCCAATGTACGGTACAACGGATTTTCATCATTGTGCTTTCGCACCTGATTCACCAGCGCTGCTGCAATAATATGCGGAAGATGACTAATCGCACCGACAATATCATCATGCATATCAGGTTTGACACGCACAACATGAGCACCTGTATATTTCAACAAATGCTCCAGCGAGCTGTATGCTTCCTCAGGCACACCCTCTGCAGGGGAAAGTACATAATATGCGTTTTCAAACAGCAACGCAGAAGCGGCCTTGACACCGGAACGCTCCGAGCCGGCCATCGGATGACCCCCGATAAAATAAGCGTTGCGCAAAGAAATTTCTGATGCTTTTTTGGCAATCGCCGATTTCGTGCTGCCTACGTCGGTAATAATACAACCCGCTTTAAGCGGTAGCTGACTTAACAACTCGAGATAATGCTCCAGTAAACCAACCGGTACACATAAAAAAATAAAATCGGCATCCTTTGCCGCCTCTTCAACCGAAAGAGTCGCAGTGTCTACGACACCACGGCTTAACATCGGTTCCATCAGTTCAGGGAGATGAGCGTGGCCGACCACAGTAATATCCGGTTTCCCTTTAAAACAAAGTGCGAGGGACCCGCCAATCAGTCCCACGCCGAAAATAGCAATCTTCATCTAATATCAAATCCCATCTGCGGAAATTATAGGCGTACTTTCGCCGCTTCCGCCCCTAGGACCTGTTCCAGCGCGCGAATAAACAACTCATTTTGCGGCTGTGATCCAACCGACACCCTAATATAAGTCGGATATTTGTGATGACCTGCGCGAATGATCACACCTTTACGAAGCAACTCCTGAAATACCTCACCGGATGGACGACGTACATCGAGCATAATAAAATTACCATGTGCCGGGAAAGACTCCAGCCCCAGACGTTTCAACTCATTTTGCAAATAAGCTCTACCCTCTGCATTACGATCTCGGCATTCCTGAACAAATTCCTGATCTGCCAAGGCAGCAATGGCCGCGGCCTGTGCTACCCGTGAGGTATTAAATGGTTCACGAACCTGATTGATCAAGCGAATAGTTGACTCGGCTCCCATACCATATCCGATACGTAGCGAAGCCAGACCATAGATTTTGGAGAAGGTACGTAGTACAACCAAATTTTCATAAGCTGACAACAAGCGAATGCCGTCTGGATACGAACGATCTATCACAAACTCAGCGTAGGCTTCATCCAGCACCACCATGATATGCTTGGGTACTTGGTTCAGAAACGCTATCAACTCGGCTTCGGGTACAATCGTTCCTGTTGGGTTATTTGGATTACAGATCCAAATAATTTTTGTACGGTCATTGATATGAGATAGCATGGCATCCAAATCATGTACACCGTCACGCAAAGGCACCTCAACTGCAACTGCTCCCTCAATTTCCACGTTACTTTTATATACGGAAAATGTCTGATCAGCCATGATGCTTTCTTCCCCTGGAAGGAGAAATGCACGCGTAATCAACGCAATAATTTCGTCAGAGCCACAGCCATAGATAAACTGTTCTTCTTTTAAACCCGTCCGTTTAGCTAGTGCTTGTGTCAGAGCAACTGCACTTCCGTCAGGATACACACTGATGTTAGCAAACTCCTGCTGAATGGCCTGCAACACTTTAGGAGAACTGCCATACGGATTCTCGTTTGAGGCGAGCTTGATTACTTCATCGAGTCCCAGCTCACGTTTCACATCCTCAATCGGTTTACCGGGCTGATATACTGGCAAATGTACAATATGCGGTTTAGGTTGCATGCCCCTACCTCCTCTATCCAATCAGAACTATATTTAAAATTTCTATTTTGACCCTATTACTGCTTTAATTGTGCCACAAAATCACGAATTTGCAAAAGCCCTTCTTCTCTGCGTGCAGAATCCTCCAGCAATGGAATGGCTTCCTCCACCTGGCGCACAATGGCGCTGCCAACCACAACTCCATCGCAAATGTCTGAAAACCGGACAACCTGCTCACGATTTGAAATACCAAAGCCTATCGCCACCGGAACACTGGTATGCCGTTTGACCTGCGCGATAAAGCCCTCTATACCTTCAAAAAAAGAAGCTCTTTCTCCGGTTACACCCAGCGAAGATACACAGTATACAAATCCACGAGCCTGACGGGCAATTCGTTCGATACGCTGTTCAGACGTTGGGGCTACCAGCGGGATCAGATGCACACCCACCTCTGCTGCACGTCCTCCCAACTCTTCTGCTTCTTCAAGTGGAAGATCCGGAATAATAAGACCACTGATACCGTGCTCCTGCAAGCCAGCAAAGAAAGCATCCATTCCCATCTGCAATACAGGATTATAATATGTGAACAGAATAAAAGGCAGGTTTGAACCTGCCGCTCTAGCCAGAGACGCGGTCTCCATACAGGTGCGGATCGAAATTTGCCGTTTCAATGCACGTTCAGACGCACGCTGAATCACAGGACCGTCAGCCAACGGATCCGAATAAGGTACGCCTAGTTCCAATATATCGGCTCCGGCCGACTCTAACTGCCGAATGATCTCTATCGTAGTATCTACGTCCGGGTCGCCTACCGTCAAAAAAGGAATTAATGCCGTTTTGCCTTCATTTTTAAGGCGTTCAAACGCCTGATCAATTAAATTCATGACGGATTTCCCCCTAAATACTTGATGATGGAGTCCACATCTTTATCCCCGCGCCCAGACAAACAAATAACGATAATATCATCTGCGGTCAATGTAGGTGCCAGCTTGGCGACCTGTGCAACGGCATGCGCCGACTCTAATGCAGGAAGTATTCCTTCGGTACGGCAAAGGAGCTGAAGTGCATCTAGTGCTTCCTGATCGGTAATCGGAACATATTTGGCCCGCTCAATATCTTTTAGGTATGAATGCTCCGGTCCAACACCTGGATAATCCAGTCCAGCCGAGATGGAATGCGCAGGCTGCACTTGTCCGTACTCATCCTGAAGCAGATAACTCATAGAGCCTTGGAAGACCCCTTGTGTTCCCTTGCTCATGGTAGCTGCATGGAATTCCGTCTCGACGCCTTTTCCAGCAGCCTCCACGCCAATCAAAGTGACACCCTGATCCTCTATAAAAGGATAAAACATGCCGATAGCATTGCTTCCACCACCGATCGCTGCCACGACTACATCCGGAAGTCTACCTTCCTTCTCCAAGATCTGACGGCGTGTTTCATCGCCTATCACACGTTGGAAGTCCCGCACCATCATCGGATACGGATGTGGGCCGACAGCCGAACCCAAAATATAGAACGTATCATGGACGTGGCTCACCCAATAACGCAAAGCTTCATTCCCGGCATCCTTCAGTGTACGTGTACCGGATGTCACCGGAATCACTTCTGCACCCAAAAGCTGCATCCGAAATACATTTAACTGCTGACGAACTGTATCCTCTTCCCCCATAAACACCTTGCATTCCAATCCGAGCAATGCAGCCACAGTAGCCGTCGCAACACCATGCTGCCCAGCACCTGTTTCGGCAATAACCTTCTGCTTACCCATACGCTTCGCCAGCAATCCCTGGGCCAATGCATTATTAATTTTATGGGCGCCAGTATGGTTTAAATCTTCGCGCTTCAAGTAAATTTTAGCCCCGCCCAGATGTTGACTCAGTCGCTCCGCATGATAAAGCGGCGTTTCTCGACCCGAATAGTCTTTTAGAAGTCCATTCAACTCTGCTTTAAATTCAGGATCATCCGCATACTTTCGGTAGGATTCCTCCAATTCAATCAGTGCGTTCATCAACGTTTCCGGTACATAACGTCCGCCAAAAGTTCCAAAACGTCCGTTGTTATCAGGTAATTGTGTCATGCCTGTTTCACCCTTTCTACGAATGCTGTGATTTTTGCAATGTCCTTGACTCCGTTCGTCTCTACACCGCTGGACACATCCAGCCCTTCGGGATGATACTCGTTAATCAGCTTTTCTGCGTTATCGGCAGTTAGTCCCCCGGCTACAAACAAAGGAATTCCATGTTGATGAGTCCAAGCCTGATAGGCAGGAATCCGATCCCACGCAAACGTTTTTCCAGAACCGCCACCATACAGGGGATCGTATGTATCCAGCAGTAAAGCATCGATCGTTCCGACATAAGCCTCCAATTCGTCCGCTCGGTATTCGATCTTCCCCTTCACGGTCTGCCCTTGGCTATCCACAGACCAGGCCTTGAATACTTGTATGCCAAAACGTTCCTTAAGCTCCCGACAACGCTGCGGACTCTCCTGTCCATGCAGCTGGATGACATCCAATAGTGCTTTCTCCATCACATCGTTTAACAGTGCGTCACTAGGGTTCACAAATACGCCCACGCTACGAGGTCTGCTGCCTGGAGTCCATTCATCCAATACGCGAAGCAACTCTCCAGCATGTGCGCCGTCAATCCGGCGCTTGCTGTCAGCAAACACAAAGCCTATATAATCGACCGGTAAGTTTACCATAGATTTTAGCACTTCAACGCTTTGAAGTCCACAAATTTTTACGCCCGTTTTGTTCATGCTTTAACCCCGTCCATCAATTCGGCTACAGCCTGTCCTACATCTTCCTTACGCATCAAATGCTCCCCTACCAGAATGCCGTGCGCACCTACCGAATGCAGATACTTCACATCTTCCGGTCCTGCAATGCCGCTTTCGCTGATGAATGTAACCCCTTTAGGGATCAGTGAGATCAGCTCCTCTGTCGTCTGGAGACGGGTCTCAAATGTCCGAAGATTACGATTGTTCACACCAATTAAGGTTGCTGTCCCCAGATCCAGCACTGTTTTAAGTTCCTCACTGTCATGCACCTCTACCAATGCATCCAGCCCAAGATCCTTGGCGATTTGTAAGAATGACCCTAATACATGGGGTTCCAAGATAGCCGCAATCAACAGTACCGCATCTGCTCCTAACAGACGAGCTTCATATATTTGCCGTTCATCAATGATAAAATCCTTTCGCAGCAGCGGAATTTTTACCTGATCGCGAATTTGCTGTAAATATTCAGGACTTCCCTGAAAATACGTCACATCTGTCAGTACAGAAATGCAATCGGCTTCTGCCCCCTCATATGCACGTGCGATATCCACCGGATGAAAATCAGGTCGAATCAACCCTTTTGACGGGGAAGCTTTCTTCACTTCAGCAATCAGCCCGAGCGGACGGTTGCGTCCGCTGGCGAGCGCATTTTCGAATCCTCTCGTCACAGGTAAATCCGCAATTAAGCGTTCGGCTTTATTAATTTGAAAATGCTGCTTCAGCTGCTCCACTTCTTGTTGCTTCGTCACCACGATTTTATCAAGATACATATTGATATTCCCCCGTTGCCTGTATTAATTGATCCAGCTTGGAAAGTGCCAGTCCGGAGTCAATGGCTTCTGCTGCTCGCGCTACTCCGTCTGTCAAGGTAGCTGCTGCGCCTGAGACATAAATACATGCTCCTGCGTTCGCTAACACAACATCACGATAGGCTCCATGCTCTCCGTTCAAAATTCGTCGTATGATATCTGCGTTAACCTGTGCATCGCCGCCTAACACCTGATCTAGAGAATGTGTCTGCAAGCCCAGATCGGACGGATGAAGCTCGAACGTGTGAACCTTGCCGTCCTTGAGCTCAGATACTCGCGTCGCAGCCGAAATACTAATTTCATCTAGTCCATCCAAACTGCTGACAACCATGGCTCGTTTGGAGCCGAGCTGGTTCAATACCTCGGCAATCACTTCCGTTTTGCTGGCATCATAAATGCCCAACAGCTGTCGATCCGCACCAGCCGGATTCGTCAATGGACCGAGCATATTGAATACTGTCCGCACACCTAGCTCGCGACGCGGCGCTGCGGCATGCTTCATAGACGGATGATACAGCTGTGCGAATAAAAAGCAAATGCCAATGCGGTCCAGACACGATCGCGCCTGATCACTTGTCAAATGAATGTTGACCCCGAGTGCCTCCAGGACATCAGCGCTTCCGGCACGGCCACTTGCAGAACGGTTGCCATGCTTTGCTACCCGTACGGAAACCGAAGCCGCGATAATAGCAGATATCGTGGAAATATTAAACTTGTGAATACCCGAACCCCCGGTGCCGCATGTATCCAGTAGACGACTGTTCCCTTCTCCAGCTTGCACTGGACTAGCGTAATTGCGCATTGCTTCGGCAAAACCGGTGATTTCATCTACCGTCTCTCCCTTGAGGCGAAGAGCCGTCAGGAGCCCGCCGATTTGCGCCTGTGTAGCACTCCCACTCATAATCTGTTCCATCACGCTACGGGCCTCCGTACGTGAAAGATGCTGTCCCTCAATGATCCGGCTTAACCCTACTTGCATCATGTCATGTCGTTCCATTGTCGTCTCCTCCTCAGAATCAGATTTTGGTGTGTTACGGAGTGTACAAATAATCTTGGTTGATGACGCTGTTGTAAGGCTGTGTCGTTGCTGGGAACATCGCTTCCGCCGTGCGGATTGCTTTCAGCAGTGCCTTTGCTTTGTTCACCGTCTCCTGATACTCGCTTTCCGGTATCGAGTCCCACACAATCCCAGCCCCTGCTTGGACATAGGCCCGGTTCTTTTTAAACACAATTGTGCGAATCGTAATGCAAGCATCCATATTGCCTGAGAAGCCCAAATATCCTATTGCTCCTGCATAGGTTCCGCGTGCTTCCCGTTCTAGCTCGGCAATAATCTCCATGGCCCGTAGCTTTGGAGCTCCTGATACGGTGCCGGCAGGCAGGCAAGACAGGAAAGCATCGAAGAAATCTTTGTCCTCACGCAGCTCACCCGACACATTCGATACAATGTGCATCACGTGGGAATAGCGTTCAATCTCCATGAACGTATCACATTTTACGGTGCCAAACTGGGATACACGGCCCAGATCATTTCTTCCCAAATCGACCAGCATCAGATGCTCTGCACGTTCTTTTTCATCCTTCAACAATTCTTCAGCAAGTGCCGCATCTTCTGTTTCCGTTACACCACGCGGTCTCGTTCCTGCAATCGGCCGGGTCTCTACGCGGCCGTTTTCCACCTTGACGAGTGCCTCCGGCGAAGTGCCTACGATGATCTCGTCATCCATTTTCAAATAATACATATATGGCGACGGGTTCATCGTGCGCAGCACGCGGTATACCTGTAGTGGAGAGGCCTCTGTATCAATGTGAAAACGCTGGGACAGTACAACCTGAAAAATATCACCTGAGCGGATATACTCCTTTGCCTGCTCCACGTTTGATATAAACTGTTCCTTCGTCACATTGGATTGAATCTCACCCAGTTCCACATCATCAGGAATGGAAGCTGATCCTAATCGCTCCGGTGGGGGCTGCTTGCGCAGATACTGCGCCGTGTTCTCCAACTTGCGTTCCACATCTGCATAAGCAGCACGTATGTCCTCCTCGCGAAACCCTTCACCTATATGAACATTGCCAACCAGCAAGATTTGCTGTTTCACATGATCAAAGACAATGACTTGATCACAGAACATAAAGCGAATATCATCCATATTCAAATCATCTACTGAGTGCTCTGGCAGTTTTTCGTAGTATTGAAGCAGGTCATATCCAAAAAATCCGATAGCCCCGCCTGTAAATGGAGGCATTTCTTTCAGTTTCGGACTACGGTATTTACGAAGCAATGCTTTGAGCGCTTCAATCGGCTTGTCGCTTAATATTTGCCGTTTACCGTGTTGTTCCAAAATCAATCGACCTTTTTTACCTGAGACCATTAGAAATGGGTCTGTTCCGATGAAGGAATGTCGCGCCCACTGCTCGCCTCCCTCTACACTCTCCAGCAGAAAGGCACGGTCCCGCTCAGCATACCGACGGAATATCCGAATCGGCGTCTCCATATCAGCCAGCACTTTTTTGTACACAGGAATCAGGTTAAATTCATTCGCCATCGCTATCACTTGCTCCACATGCGGCGTTAACATGAGATCACTTCCTTTCCAAATTGGCGCAGAACCCAATGGAGAGAATAAAAAAGCCTCTACCCGTAAGGTAGAGGCTGTCAGTTATTGAAATTATAAGAATGCTCCATATGTAAAATGATTACAGCAAATAGACAAAAGCATATACTCATCCCTTTGCATAACCACGCAGGTTACCTCAAATAAGCTTCTCTTTAGAAGAAGGTCTCTTCATGGACAAAAGCTTACCCGCTACCGCCGGTCTCTGTAATCTCATATGGAATTGGCTAAGGCTACACTCTTCTCATCTCAACTCTGCTCTGGCTAACTCTACTCTACTCAACTCTGCTACACACACTATATCTCATAGAATGTTACTTTGGCAACCATCAACTTCAAAAACGGGCGATTATTTCCCTTGCGAAGCCAGATCCGGTCTTAACATCTGTGCTCCGTTCAAATATACATGCTTCATTTCACGCTGAGATTTATCGGTATTCACCTGTACCATTAAACGGATGCACTTGGGCAAGCTACCAGCCACAGGAATTTCTAATGCACACATGAGTGGAACCATATCCCAGCCGTCAAGCTGACGGATGGCCATGGCTGGAAAGGCAGCATCCAGGTCATGGGTCACCGTTATCCATACATTACTAATATCGTCTGGCTGAATTTCATTGTAGGATACAATTTCCTCCAGCAGTTGGCTTGTTGCTTCCAAAATTTCGTTTGCTTCATTATTCGCCACGGTCGTCGCGCCACGAATTCCACGATTGTACATCGTTACGCCTCCTCTTTTAACTGTTCAATGACTTCCCGGATGTAAGAGACGGAAATATCCTTCACAACCTCCACACGCCCAATACTGCGTGGGACAACGAAAGTAATGCTGCCTTCCTTGAACTTTTTGTCATGCATCATCGCTTCAAGCAGTCGATCTGTATCGAGATGTGATGGAAGAGAAGTCGGTAAGCGCAGCGAAGACAGCATCTCCTTCGTTTCGTTTACCAAAGAAGGATCTGCCCCCAGCTTCACACCCAGAAGTGCGGAGCCGACCATACCAATAGAAATGGCTTCCCCGTGTAAAAACTCACCATATCCCGCAATCGCTTCAATCGCATGACCAATCGTATGACCTAAGTTTAGAATAGCGCGCAAATCGTTTTCTCGTTCATCGCGCGACACGACTTCGGCTTTAATGGAACATCCCTTTTCCAGTCCATACTCCAGTGTCGCCGCATCCAGTGCGAGCAAATCCGTCGCTTGCTCACGGCACCACTGAGCGAAATCGGCATCCCAGATCAAGCCATGCTTGATCATTTCAGCTAGTCCCGCAGATACCTCGCGAGGAGGTAATGTTGACAACGTATCTACGTCATACAGTACGAGTTCCGGTTGGTGGAAAGCTCCTATCATATTTTTTGCCAAAGGATGATTGATGCCGACCTTACCGCCCACGCTGCTGTCATGGGCAAGGATTGTAGTTGGAACCTGTACGAACTTAATTCCTCTCATAAAAGATGCCGCCACAAATCCAGCCAAATCACCCACCACACCACCACCAAGAGCGATAACGGCTGAATTCCGATCCAGGCCGCCCTCAATGGCTGCTGTTATAACCTGCTCAAATACAGCAAGCGACTTGGATGTTTCACCTGGTTTAACGACAAATGATACCGTTTTGTATCCCGACTCCTGAAGATTGCTCTCCAATGCTGCCAGGTAAAATCCCGCTACATTTTCGTCTGAAACAATCAATAATGGGCTTTTTTGTGCAATTCCTCGTTCCTTCAACGACTCTCCGGCCTGATGCAACAATCCACGTCCAATATGAATAGGATAAGAACGTTCGCCAAGCTGTACCGTCAGCGTACTCATCTTAGTACTGCTCCAATTGTTGTTCATAGGATGCAATATTCGCGCGGATTTCTTCAATTGAATCCCCGCCGAATTTCTCTAGTAAAGCTTTGGCTATCTCCCAAGCTACCACATGCTCCATGACTACGCTTGCCGCTGGTACCGCACATGCATCCGAACGCTCAACCTGTGCAGTGAACGCTTCCTTCGTATCAATGTCGACGCTTTGCAACGGCTTATAGAGTGTAGGGATTGGCTTCATTACGCCACGAACCACCACAGGCATTCCGTTGGTCATGCCACCCTCAAAACCACCCAAACGATTCGTACGACGATGATACCCACGTTCCTCATCATACAGAATCTCATCATGCACCTGTGAACCGCGTAATTCTCCTGCTTCAAACCCGATGCCGATTTCCACACCTTTAAATGCATTGATCGACATGACTCCTTGTGCGATACGCGCATCCAGCTTCCGATCATACTGTACATGACTGCCTAGACCAATCGGAACACCTTCCACGATACATTCCACTACCCCACCGACGGAGTCACCTTCTTGCTTGATCAGGTCAATATATGCTTCCATTTTCTTCTCCGTTTCCGGATCGGTTACTCTCACCGAAGAAGCTTCTGTTACAGCAATCAGTTCATCAATCGGCAAATCGCGATAAGGAGCTTCGATTTCACCAATACGGATAACCTGACCTGCCACCTTGATTCCGAACTCAGCCAACAATTGACGAGCCAAACCGCCACATGCCACACGAATTGCTGTTTCACGTGCACTGGAGCGTTCCAACACGTTACGAAGATCCTTCAGGTTGTATTTCATTCCGCCATTCAAATCCGCATGGCCCGGACGTGGCCGATGAACCCGACGCTTCTCTTCATCACTGCCTTCAATAGGCTCAATATTCATAATATTCTGCCAGTGCTTCCAATCATTATTTTCCACAACTAGCGCAATTGGTGCACCTGTGGTATATCCGTGACGTACGCCACCGGCAATCTTCGCCGTATCTTTTTCAATCTGCATACGCCGCCCCCGTCCATATCCTTTCTGACGACGGTGCAACTGAAAATTCAATTCCTCAAAATCCAATTTTAAATTACTCGGCATACCCTCTACAATGGCAGTTAGCTGGGGACCATGCGTTTCCCCCGCGGTTAAATAACGTAAACTCATGACGCGTTCCCCCTTTAAACTGTTAAACTGTGCATCGCTAAAATCTTTAACTGTGCTTCATTATAGTATACGCACCTTTCTTTGACAAGAAAAGCCACGTGTGAGGCAGATAAACAAAAAAACACGTCCTTCAGCCAGAAGAGCTAAAGGACGTGCGCTGTTGATAAGCCAGCCATCCATTACTTAAGGATACAAATAAGTTCCTACGAAACGATGGATGATATGTACAGGCTTATGCTTTTTTGCGATAAAAAAAGGTTTCAGTCGATTCCAGCCCGTATTGGTTAGGAGAAAAGATTTGCTCGGTACTGCCGACAAATAGAACACCGCCGGGACGAAGGCTGGCAGCAAACTTTTGATATAACGCATGTTTGGCCTCTTCTGTAAAATAAATCATAACATTTCGACAGATAATGAGATCATACCCATCATCAAATCGATCCAGCAGCAAGTTTTGCTTTTGAAATTTCACAGCCTGTTTTAAACGGTCATCAATCCGATACATGGCACCATCTGGTTTAAAATATTTGCTAGCTACCTGCTCAGGCACATCCTTGAGCGAACGCTCCAAATATTTACCTTCCTTGGCTTTAGCCAATGCGCCATCATCAATATCGGAAGCTGTAATGGAGCAATTCCCCAAAATTCCTTTACCGTCGAGAACCATTGCTAGGCTATAAGGCTCTTCACCAGTCGAGCAGGCCGCACTCCACAGCTTAAGCTTCTGCTTTCCCACAAGCAACTGTGGCAAAATGATATCCCGCAGCACTTCCCAACGATTAGGATTTCGCCAAAACTCGGAAACATTGATCGTCATACGATCCAGAAATTCATAGAATAGAGGTTTTTCCTTCATCATGGCATCATAAAAAGAAACAAAACTGGGAAACCCGTTTTTGTTGCGAAGCGTCGTTAACCGCCTTTTCATCTGTGCTTCTTTGTATTGTGCAAGATCAATACCTGTGCTGTCTTTGATTTTGCGGATAAACGCTGTGTAATCGGAGTCCGTCTGACCCAGTTCCAGATCTGTCATGCTACCATCCTTCTTCATACGTAATTAAACTTACACCCAGGTCGCTACCGTTTTTTCATACCGAACTAATTCTTCCGGTGTGAAAAAATTTGCAATCTCGCGCTCTGCGCTCTCCGGTGAATCTGAACCATGAATGAGGTTAAACGGTGTATGTGCAGCAAAGTCTCCACGAATGGTGCCCGGAAGAGCTTCGGTTACTTGTGTTTTACCAATCAGCAAGCGGGAAAGCGTAACAATGTTATCCCCTTCCCAAACCATGGCAAATACAGGACCTGATGTGATAAAGCCTACAAGCTCTTCAAAAAAAGGCTTGCCCACATGCTCCGCATAATGCCGTTCTGCTTGTTCTCTAGATACCTGCACAAGCTTGCCAGCCGCCATTTTGAAGCCCTTGTCTTCCAAACGACTGACAATACGTCCCATCAGTCCGCGTTGTACACCATCCGGTTTAACCATCAAAAACGTACGATCCATCGGCTCACTCCCAATCCAATCTAATGTATTTATACAGTACTAATCTGTATTGTAACAGAAAGTTTGGAAACGGTTAAAGTATTTTGTCACAGCAAACCTAAAATACAACTTTAGTAGGAGCGGCGTGTTACAAAATGAGCAATATCGCGCAGCGTCTTTTTTGTTTTGACATCTGGTAGTAAGTCCAGCGCGTTCAGCGCTTTATTAATATATCGGTCGGCGAGAATTTCAGCTTTAGTGATTCCTTCACTTTTTTTGATCATATCCACCGCTTTACGGGCGTCTCCTTGCCCGTCCCCATCCTGAATTCGCCGGATTTCAGCCAGCAGATCATCCCGCAGTTCGGGTTGTTCAAGCGCATAAATGACCGGAAGAGTAATATTGCCCTGTCTCATATCGCTGCCTGGTGGCTTGCCGATCTTTTTTTCTGTTCCACACAGATCAAGCAAATCATCCTGAATTTGAAAAGCCATACCTACGTTATAGCCATAGGTGTACAACAGAGAGTTGACTCTTTCCCGTGCTCCTGCAGCCATAGCTCCCAATTGGCAACTAACTGCAATCAACAAAGCCGTTTTGCGCCGTATGCGCAGCAAATAATTGCGCACACTCTGATCCACATTAAAAAAATCACGTATTTGTTCCATTTCACCAATCGACATCTGTACCAACGCCTTAGACAGCACCCGGTGAATATCGGGATTCGGCAGTCCAGCAGCAATAGATAGTGCTCGTGCATATATGTAGTCTCCGGTGTACATAGCCACCCGATTGTCCCATTTGGACTTCACGGTGGGTTGGCCGCGTCTCATTTCCGCATCGTCAATCACGTCGTCGTGAACGAGAGAGGCAGAATGAATCAGTTCCAGAGGTACCGCTATGCGCTTGAGCTTGTCCAGATCATATTCTCCAAACTTGCCTCCCAGCAATACAAACACGGGACGCAATCGCTTGCCCCCTGCTTTAAGCAGATGAAGCGACGTATCATTAATCAACGGCTCCCTACTGTCAATGCTGCGGTACAGCTCTTCTTCTATGAAGTTCATATCCTTTTTTAATAAACCGAACAAATCCAATCGTTTCATTCTTTCACCCGTGTCAGCGTATTGTCACTCCAGAGAAGCGGCTTCACTCGTCGGTCAAGCAGCCCCAGTTCATATGCATACTGAAAATAAAGCTCTAAACCTTGTTGTTGCTTCTCTCCAAAATCATAACACAGATTCGTAAAGTAGCGCTCCCAATAATCTTCCGAACCTCCAATTTCCTTGCAAGCTTCAGAAATAACAGGTGCCAGGTCAGACAGACTACGCTGCTTGCTTACGCGGAACGCACTCGCAATTTCAGCCACCGCAGCGGGATTCTGAGCAGCAACAGCACGTCGAACTGCCCATACAGCAAATGTCATGCTGTAGCCCGTCCAGCGTTTCCACTCTTCCCCGAGGTCGGTTACATACAGGCCTTCACTTCGCCAGGACGCCTTGATCGCGTGATCTCCAATCAGCAACCCTGCATCTGCCTGTTCCAGCATCAAATCAAGATCTGGTTCACAGTCAAAGTAAGTAGGCTGGCCTTCCCATGCCTTTTGCATCAAAATTTTCAACAAGTTTACCGATGTAGCTGAAGTATTCGTCAGTGCAATGGTGCCATTAATGATTTCGTTTAGCGGCTTGCGTGAAAATAGTAAAATGGATTGGACAGGACCGTCTGCACTAACGGATAAATCCGGCAACAGCAGCATTTCCTCAGCACCTGATGCATACGCAAAGGAGGACATCGCACTCATATCCAAACTCCCAGTCAGCATGCCTCGATTCAATTCAGCCGGAACTTTGGAAACCATCTCCGCCGAATGGAGAAGCTCTGAAGGATTAAAGTAATGAAAAATAGGCCAAGCGTTTGTATATTTAATTTTTCCGATTGTGATTGTCTTGGTGTCCGGTATCGGCATCGGAATCCCCCCATCTCGTAAACAGTTGATGTTCTATACGCAAGCTGTCTAATACTTTGCCTACGAGGAACAGTACAATATCATCCAGCGTCTTTGGATGAAAATAAAAAGCTGGCATGGCCGGAATCATTTTGACGCCGAGTCTCGCAAGCTTAAGCATATTTTCCAGATGAATAGCATGCAATGGTGTCTCACGAGGCACAAGGATCAGCGGACGACTCTCCTTCATCATCACATCTGCTGCACGTGCCATGAGATTATCAGACGAACCGTGCGCTACCGCTGACAACGTCCCCATCGAGCATGGCATGATAATCATGGCATCGACCAAATAAGAGCCACTTGCAATAGAAGCTCCAATATCTGTAAAGGGATGGTATACAAGAGAACCGGGACGGTCTCCGAATTGTTCATTCAAAGCTCCTTCCCGGTCAGTCACATTCCAGCCCAGCTCCTCTTTCAATACCCGCCAGCCAGCATTAGAAACAATCAGGTGAACTGTATACTGCAAGTCCAGCAGTGTCTCTACCAGTCGTACACCATAAATGCTTCCGCTCGCACCTGTAATGCCAATAACGATTCGTTTGCCTTGATGGTTGCTCACCTGATTATTCATTAGTATTGACGCACCACCAAATCAATCAGTGTAAAAGCAAATACGACAATGCTAAGTACACCGTTCATCGTAAAGAATGCCGTCTGCAAGCGACTTAGATCTTTTGGAGAAACGATATAGTGCTCATAAAATAAAATAATGTATGAAATAATCATGCCCGCCAGATACCACCAGCTCAAATCTGCAATAAAGAACAGCACAATAAATCCGATCGCCGTAATGACATGGAACACCCGGGCGATGTTCAGAGCACCTGCTACACCAAAACGGGCAGGAATAGAATAAACCCCTTCACTCTGGTCAAAATCAATATCTTGACAAGCATAAATAACATCAAATCCAGCGGTCCAAAATGCAATCGTGAGATAAAGTACGATAGCTGTCAAATCCATTTGTCCCGTTACTGCAACCCATGCGCCTAGTGGTGCCAAACCAATGGTCAAACCGAGTACAATATGGCACAGCCAAGTAAAACGCTTGGTGTAAGAGTAAAAAACAAGCATAAAAAAGGCCAGCGGGAACAGCTTGAACGCCAGCGGACTTAACTTGAATGAGGCCCAGAATAACAACAACAAGCTAACGATGATGAAAATTACCACTTCGCTCGATTTGAGCAGCCCTGCCGGGATGGCGCGTCCTGCTGTACGCGGATTTTTCCCGTCAATTACACGGTCAATCATACGATTGAAGCCGAAGGCTGCGCTACGCGCGCCAACCATAGCCAGCAAAATCCAACCGATCTGCGGCCATGAGGGAAGGTTGTCCGTCACGACAACTGACCCCAATACAGCCCCCATAAATGCAAATGGGAGCGCAAATAAGGTATGTTCAATTTTAATCATTTCCAAAAAAATAGCAATTTTCTTAAACATGCAGACTCTCCTTGATTCCAATATGCAATGCCGCAATGCCTCCGGTGAGAGAATGAGCCTGAACATCCTTTAATCCGACTTCACGAAAGATGTCAGCCAGTTCATCCCTTCCTGGAAAAAGCGCCAACGAATCAGGGAGCCATTTGTACTGCTCATAACGTTTGGCGAACAATTTGCCGAGCATGGGCAAGATGTGTTGAAAATATGCGTAGTAAATTCCCTTGAACGGCTGCCAAGTAGGTTTGGACAACTCCAGACATACGACCTGCCCACCAGGCTTAACGACTCGTTGCATTTCCTGCAACACGCGGCGCAGATCAGGCACGTTGCGAAGACCGAAACCAATCGTCGCATAATCAAATGAATTGTCTTCAAAAGGTAGATCCATCGCGTTGCCTTGAACAAGCTTGATTTGCTTTTCACGGGATTCTGATGTAATCTTTCGCTCGCCAACATTTAGCATGTTCTGGCTAAAATCCAGTCCTACGATGTGACCACTTTCACTTGCACGCGCCATCGCAAGCGTCCAGTCACATGTCCCACAACAAAGATCGATTGCCGTATCGCCGCGATGCATGTCCATCTTTTTCATTGTAAATTTCCGCCAAGCCTTATGTCTGCGAAAGCTCAGTATATCGTTCATCAAATCGTATTTACCGGCTATACTTTCAAACACGCCATGAACGAATTGCTCTTTCGGCTTGGTGTCGCTTGATCCCATGACGTTCACCTAACCTTCCCTCACAACCGGGTGCGAACTATGTAGCAGCTTTAGGAAAGGCTCAAGCATGCATTCAAATTCCTCAATCCCCGTGTTTTGTTCATCTGACAGGGTCTGCCGGATGTGTGTAACAGCCGTGCGAAGCTTGTCCAGTATCGCATCCTCGGCTTTGTATTTCAGCACAAGCTTACGCCAAACTTCTGTTTCAGTACCACCCTCTGAAAGCAGCGCCTGCTCATGCTGGTCTCCGTTACCGTAAATATGCCAGAACATATATCCGAAACGGGACTTGTCTGGTTCTGCCCGCTTCCCCCATTCCTCCACCAGCGTATCACAGAGAGCGAATTCGTTAAGAAGCTGCTTCCAGACTTCCTGATCCTGTTCTGCAATAAGTGAAGTCAATGATAAAAAAAGCTCCTGTTTGAAGCAAACCATCTGAGATAAATACTGAGCAGCATCCAAACGAAAATGCTTCATCTCCCAGTACAAGCTCATTTTCCCTGCGTTCACTTCACATACAGCATCACTCAGCTTCGAAATGGCCTCGATTCGGCCTGCCAGTGCAAGTAGCTGATAAAAACGGCTGCTGAAGTAGTCACCGGCTAACACTTTCAGCTGTCTGGAACGCATCTCTTCCGGGCTTCGTATACCGGATAAAGTATCAATCATATCATGCGTATCCAGTCCCATCTGCACAAGTGATGTAACCAAAGCGTACAGTTCATCCTCACTGGCATGCAGCCCCTGCGCATTCCGGTTCAAAAACTCAAACAGCAAACGGGTACGGCTGTCAGGAAAAGCCGGCATTTCCGTATGTTGTTGAATCATGTCGTATTCCACATATTTCCTTGCTAATTGAGGTACGCGATACGGTTTCATCCTAAGCCTCCGAGCCATGACTTTCTGGTATACTCAAATAATTGCAATGCCTTATATTATATCACAATTTAAAATGATTCGCGACTAAAGTACTGTAGGTCCAGCGGTAGAAAACATCTAGTTTGTATATACACCGCTAAACCTGTTTTGCCACATGGGCGTTACTGTAATGCGGAAACGAGATTTCAAATCTTCTGGCAGTTCAGCGCCTTCCCGATTTCTAAGTTGTTCCAGTGCCTCGTTCGTCCACTCGTTCCGGCGTATATCGGATGCTAGCAGCAAATGGCGTTCTCCTGACCATTCGTCCTCTGTCACCACCCGCAACAGCAATTGCCGTACATTCGACGTTCCGTAGAAGCTAAAGGCGGCAAGCTCCGCCATGTTTTGATAAATCTCCAGTGGCGTAGTTTCTTCCTTGGACAGCTTAACATCCAGGGTCAGGACTGAATGTTCCCAGCTTACACTTGCAATCGGTGTGGTTAATGGAAGCTTATTCAGTGTATCTACCAGATTGTCATCCGTCAGCAGTACTCGTTGCTGGGGCGAAATTGTCGCCTGTGTTTCACGAACTGCTGCGGTACCCGAGTCCAGCATCTGTAAGGACGGCAGCAATATTGCTGCTGCGGTGGTTATGAGAATGGAACCACCGAGTACAGTCCAAGGTTTCATCAGAGCCTCCCCTGACCCCTACCCCATAATGTGGGTTTGCTACGGTAAAGGTCCTCACTCTCATTGTACAACAAAAAAAAGCAGGCTATGCCTGCATTTTACTCCTCTGTATCTACAACCCCGTGCTTGGTCATCACAACGGCCTTGCCGCGGATTTTGATGGCAGAAGTATGATCCGTAAATTGGACGATCATTACCTCACCCTTGTCCAATTTTTCTGAATGATGCAGGCGTGTATCCTGACCTCTGGTCAGACCAAAAACCTGACATCCGTTGCTTTTTGCTTTAATTACGACGTACTCACTGCTGCCCGTCACGTTATCTTCCATGTTCTTTTCCTCCCTGAGAGCCGAAACTATATTTTTATGATGGAGATTTAAGATTGTTTTGTCAACTACATGCTTTCCACGCTGCCTGCAACAAATAGTGCTTCCTGTGCCATACTATCTGTGCAATCCCATCTATTAACGAAAGGAACGGATCTGATGGAAAACTATCGTCCCGCCAATCTCAGTCCTGCACAGATTGAGCAGCTTCAACGGATGGAACATGAATTTGCCGAGCTGACAGGTGAACCCCTGGTGCTGATCGCTTATGCCTCCCGAAACGGCAGGACAACTTCCTCTTCTTCAGTCCATGGCACCACTACCACAAAGTAAATAGGACAAAAAGAAAGGGCCGTGAATCAAATTCACGGTCCTTTCAGCGCATTGGGAATATGTAAGAAATCTTATTTAATTCCGTCTTTGAGCGCTTTACCCGGTTTGAATGCCGGAATTTTGCTCGCAGGGATTTCGATTTCTTCTCCTGTTTGCGGGTTACGTCCTTTACGTGCGGAACGTTCACGAACCTCAAAGTTCCCGAAACCTACCAGTTGTACCTTGTCTCCGTTTTGCAGTGCACCAGCGATCGCCTCAAATACTGCATCGATTGCTTTGGTTACGTCCTTTTTGGACAATTCAGTGCTCTCAGAAACCTGATTGATCAAATCCGTTTTATTCAACATATTCACCTCCCAATTCAAGTGTAGTCCAGCATTAAGGTTATCGGTGTTCTCCACCGATAATGAAGTCGCCTGTATAAAATAACCCGGGCGGCATACTGCCTTCCATAATGTTATCATCTGTTTCCGTTTCGTCGTTAAATATACATATAATATACCTAACCACCGCCATATAGGCCGAAACTGGCGTTTTATGGCACCCTTCTTGCGTGGAACAAGGTTTATAGTAATACAGTCGACAGACAATTTCAAGTACGACGACGGTTCAGCACGTAAAAAGTAACAGCCAGCGCAAGCACCAGCACTACTCCTTTGACAATGTCATGGGCAAAATATTGCACATTCATCATGGTCAGTCCATTAACTAATACGCCGATCAACACCGCACCAATAAATGTACCAATAACATTGGGTTTACCCGCTCCAAACACTGAAAAGCCGACGAATACTGCAGCTACCGCCTCCATGAGCAAGGGAGAGCCAGCGTCAATTTGACCCGATCCTACACGCGAAGCATACAAAATACCGGCAATTGCCGCAAATACGCCTGAAGCAATATAGGCCAGTGTACGGACTTTTTTTACCCGTATACCCGACAGACGAGCAGCCTCCTCATTTCCGCCAGTTACATACATTTGACGCCCGTGCTTCGTATAGGTCAAGAAAACATGCACCGCTGCCACAGCTAGCAACAGTAAAATAACCGAAATCGGGATACCCAACCATTTACCTTGACCTAGTAAAAGAAATGCTGGAGATATCTCGCCTGGGGCCTTGCTGCCATCCGGAAACTGCATATGATTGTAGATGGTATAGCCCTGTGCGTACGTTTGATGAACCCCGCTTACAATATACATAATGGCTAGAGTTGCGAGCAAATCGGGGATACGCAGTTTAATAATCAAAAGTGAATTTAATAGTCCAACCAAAGCTCCAACAACCAGAGCCACAATAATGACCACTGCAACAGGCTGTTCATACCAGACCATCAACGAAGCTGAGACGACTGTCGTCAAAGATACCGTTGCACCAACCGACAGGTCAAAACCGTCCACGATAAGTGACAATGTCACACCAATGGCTACAAAAGTTACAATCGCAATTGAGCCAAGAATATCCATTAAATTATCATACGTCCAAAAATAAGGTAAGGTGGCTGAGAAAAACGCCAACACACCTATAATGACCACTACAGCACCGTAACGAAACGAGACATTTAACCATTTTTCCTTCATGAATGCACCTCTTCACCACCGCTGGCGTACAACAGAAGCTGTTCCTGTTCGACTTCGCCTCGCGCAAATTCCCTTATTATTTTCCCGTCATACATGACTGCTATCCGATCACCAATGCCAATACCTTCTGCAAATTCACAGGTTAGATAAATGATTGCTTTTCCTTGTGCTGCCAATTCTCCAATGATACGGAAAATATCGCTTTTTGCCCCTATATCCACACCCTTGGTTGGTTCGTCAAAAACAAAGATATCCGCTCCAGAATGAAGCCATTTTCCTATCGCAACCTTTTGTTGATTCCCACCGCTCAAATACTTAACATGCTGGCGCAGTGAAGGCGTCTTAATACCAAGAGAGGCGACAACCCCATTACCGTTATTACGTTCTCTATGCCGACTAATGAAACCAAGAACACTCAGCTTGCCCAAGAGCGGAAGGCTAAGGTTTCGTTCCACGCTTTCTTCAATCAAGACCCCCTGCTTACGCCGCTCCTCGGGTATGGACACAATTCCTTGAGCTACTGCGTCCGCTGGCTCATGCAAACGAATGCAGCGCCCCTTGAAGGTCAGTTCCCCCACATCTGGCTTGTCTGCCCCTGTAAGAAGTCGTGACAGCTCCGTCTTGCCCGCACCGACCAAACCCACAATAGACAGAATTTCGCCGCGTCTGACCTGCAAATCAACACCGTGAACCCGCAATCCCTTCCGGAGCCCTCTTGCTTCCAATACCGTTTCACCAATAGGCGCCTCTGTTTTCGGAAATTCCTCATCAAATGTTGTCCCAAGCATATACGTGACAATGCCGCCTACATTTAAATCAGAAGCAGGTCCCGAGAACACGCGCTCACCATCACGCATTACCGTAACACGGTCACTGTGCTCGATGACCTCCGGCAATCGGTGGGTGATAAGAATACATGCTACTCCCTCATCCTTGAGGGTATGAATCGTGCGGAACAAACGCCTCGTTTCTTCCTCGCTCAGCGGTGCCGTTGGCTCATCAAAAATGATAGTATTCGCCTGCTGTGTCAGAATCCGTGCGATGAGTACAAGCTGCTTTTCTGCTAACGTCAATTCAGACACGTATCGTCGTACATCTATATCAACCTCCAGACGCGCTAATGCCTCACGTGCTCGTCTGCGCATGGACGCTGGTGCAACCCACCACCGACCATCAAGTGCAGACAAATCGTCCATTACAATGTTTTCAGCGACGGTTAACTGAGGCACAAGTGCCGAATCGACTTCTTGATACACACAGTGAATTCCGGCTCTTTTGGCTTCCCACGGTGAACTAATAATCAGTTCCTTGCCATCCACAACGATCGCTCCCTGATCGAAACGATACGCACCGGACAAGATTTTCATTAATGTGCTTTTCCCTGCCCCGTTGGCACCGAGCAGAGCGTGAATTTCGCCACCCTGAACCGTAAAATTCACGGCTCGCAGCGCATCTACACCAGCAAACCGTTTGCTGATGTTCTTCATCTCCAATGTATATACTTGTGAACTCATGGTGCCCCCTCACTCCCGCTTATGATAAAAGCGCGCCGAAGCGCGCCTTTGCATTTGCGTTATGAATCAATTTATTTGGACGTTTCATATTCCTTCATCCAATCCTTGTAACCCTGCTCACTCTTGCCCCATCCTTTCACATATTGAGACAACTCGGATGTGGAAATTTGCTTATCTGGCAAGTCTTCGCGCTGCACATATACTGCCTTCAGTACAACTTTCTCCTCAGGGTTATCCCCATGCAACTTTTGGTATGCATAGCGCACTTGTACACGTCCAATATCTGTTGGATCGACGGCTGCTGAAGCCACCCACGGGTTTTTCGGGTCCTGAATCATTTGCAAATCTTCATCACTCATATCAATCCCGTAAACTTTAATTTCCGTACGCCCAGCTTGTTGTATCGCCCGAGCTGCACCTTTGGCAAATTCATCCCAAGCCGCCCAAACTGCCGTAATTTCGCCCTTAGGATATTGCTTTAGCACAGCTTCCATTTTGGCTTGCGTATCCAAAGCAGGATTCTGAGCCGAACCAAAAGTTGCAATCTCTTTAATATCTGGATTGGATTTCAAAAATGCATCATAAGCAACCTGACGGCGCTCCATTGGCGCAAACCCTGCAACCCATACCTTTACAATGTTTCCTTTGCCACCGATGTCCTTTTTCATTTGCTCCAGCGTCAGTTCCGCCATGCTTTGATCATCCTGTGAAAGCACTACCGCGCCCGGAACATTGACCGCAGCATCGAACACGATAACCGGAATATTGCGGGAAATTGCTTTTTTAAGTCCTGGCTCCAGCAATGCGTCACCGTGATCAGTCAAAATAACATCAAACTGCTGATTAATTGCACTATCTAGCAAAGAAGCCATTTTTGCCTTATCGTTATTTGCAACAAACTTGGTCAGCGTACCGCCAAATTTCTTAACCTCACCTTCCACACCTTGAACATACTGCTGCGAAAACGTACCTGTGTTAAACTCCATGATCAAGGCAACCCGTTTACCCTTTAGATTCGAACTATCTGTTTTTCCGTCTCCTGTATTCGTTCCTGCAGGGCCTGTCCCTTGAGCGCCGCTCTCTGTTTTCGGCGCGCCACATGCTGTGACCAGCAGAATCAGCACCAGTAGCATGATGGCTCCGAGCCCTAGCTTCTTGTTTTTTTGGAGCCCTTTTTGGATATACATGATTTGTTTCCCCCTCGTTCCATCCACTAATATGTTTCAAATTTGATACTTAATATATCGCGTTAAACCAAGTATGTAAATAGGTTTTATTAAATATAGAAAAATTCGCAATCTCTCGTGGCAAAAAACTACAAATCCCATAAAAAAATACCGCAAAGAGCAGTCAGCCCTCTACGGTATTTCCCCTACACATTTTTGGTAATGGATTAGCCTTAAAGAATTATAGCAATAAGACCACCAGAACCTTCATTGATAATGCGACCCAGCGTTTCCTGCAGCTTATAGCGTGCATTGTCTGGCATCATGGCAATCTTGCCTTGAATACCTTCACGCACAATGGAATGTAGCGAACGTCCGAAAATGTCTGATTCCCAAATTTTGATTGGATCATTCTCAAAATCCTGCATCAGGTAACGCACGAGTTCCTCACTCTGCTTCTCTGTTCCGATAATCGGAGCAAATTCCGACTCCACATCGACACGGATCATGTGAATGGAAGGGGCTGTCGCTTTAAGCCTCACACCAAATCTTGTTCCCTGTCGAATCAACTGCGGTTCGTCCAGTGCCATCTCAGCCAGTGATGGAGCAGCAATACCATATCCTGTTGTCTTAACCATTTCCAGAGCCTCGGCAAAGCGGTCATATTCACGTTTAGCGTGGGCAAAATCCTGCATCATTTGCAACAAATGATCCTTGCCGCGAATCTCTACCCCGACGACTTCAACCAAAATCTGGTCATACAGCTCATCAGGCGCATACAAATCGATTTCCGCGACGCCCTGCCCCATATTCATTCCGCTTAATCCGGCCCTGTCGATGAACTCATACTCCATAAACTGGCCGACGACTCGATCTACATCACGCAGGCGCCGAATATCTTTAACCGTATCACGAACGGAATTTTCATAGTTGCTACGCAGCCAGTGATTTTCGTTCAATACCATAACCCAGCTCGGCAGGTTCACATTCACCTCATGCACCGGGAATTCATACAATACTTCACGAAGTACACCCGTAACATCATCTTCCGTCATGGTCGCCGCGCTGAGTGTCATGACTGGAATATCGTACTTGGCAGCCAGTTCACTGCGGAGTTGAAGTGTTTCATCACTGCGTGGATGCGTGGAGTTGATAACCAGAACAAATGGCTTGCCAACTTCCTTCAACTCTTCAATGACGCGTTCTTCCGACTCTACATAAGAGCTACGCGGGATTTCAGCAATGGTGCCGTCTGTAGTGACGACCACACCGAGTGTCGAATGTTCTTGAATAACCTTACGTGTACCAATTTCTGCCGCTTCCTGAAAAGGAATGGGTTCTTCAAACCATGGTGTAGAGATCATTCTTGGACCATTTTCATCCTCGTAGCCTTTTGCACCTTCTACTGCGTATCCTACACAGTCAACCAGACGTACATTCACGTCCAGTCCTTCCGTTACTTTGATCTGGACGGCATTATTCGGTACGAATTTAGGTTCCGTCGTCATGATCGTCTTCCCTGCCGCACTTTGCGGCAACTCGTCTACGGCGCGGGCACGGTCCGCCTCACTCGTAATGTTGGGCAGTACAATCGTTTCCATAAACCGCTTGATAAACGTTGATTTTCCTGTTCGGACTGCGCCGACGACCCCAAGATAGATGTCTCCTCCGGTGCGTTCGGCAATGTCTTTAAAAATGTCCACTTTCTCCAATGAAATCCCCTCCTCAAAAGTCTCCGAAGGAAAAATGCTTAAAGAGCATCCGCTTCGTGTTCAACCAACTGCTTGATCCCAGATGCGGCAGAACAGCCTTTAAAATGCCCGGAAGTCGTCCGCCGCCGAGATTCAGGAGACTGATGGAATCGGCGAAACGGCGTAAACTCGTACATGCATTTGGACTGATACCATCATATGTATCCCCTCCGTAAAATATGTTTAGTTTTTTAAAAATAGATTACGTAACAGCGATCAATGCAGAAACGATATTTTACGTTTGGGTCCACTCACCTAATATATGCACAGCAAGATTTCTCCATGACTTTATTGCTAGACTTAAATAAAAAAAAGGATATTTCTCAGACCGTTCTAACCGTCGAGAAATATCCTTTGTTTTTTTGTTCTACGAATATATCGATATTACCACAGTTCGTCATCCAGCCCCTGACGCTCCAGTTGCCGTCTAATAGCTGCCTTGAGTCTATCCTCCGGTATGGTTACCTCCATATCACCCTGAGCACGGGCCTGACAGGATAAACGTATTCCTTCATTCAGTAAAGGCCCCAGCTTACGCTGTTCTGCATCATTAGGGCGACCAGCGAGCTCAGCCCGTTCCGGTGCTATCTCTACCTTACACATCAGACAGGCTGCTTTTCCATCACAACGTGTGGGAATATACACACCTGCTTTACGGGCAGCCTGGAGCAATGACGTACCCCGACTGACCTGTACGCACCTGCCTGACGGCTGGAACGTAATCTGCACATTCATGAACGGTCCTCCATTCACCTTTCCTCTTAATACGCACGCAACTTATATTTCATTACTCATTCGGATGAAGGAGTGAAGTTCTGGCCAAGGGAGAAGCTCTCCAAGCTTGCCCAACTGCTCCTTATTCCAAATGTTACGGACCAATAGCTGTTTTAGTATCGCTATGTGTCGTTGCGGGTCTCGCTTCATGACATTTGCAATCGCTTGATAGCGGTCGGGGCGATTTCGCAACAGATTGAATAGCAACTCGTGACTGAGAGGCATCAAACGCAATGAGGTATTTTCCAGATCAAGCTGTATCCCAGCCGACCAGAGTAGGCGCTCGACCTCTAAGCGGTATAAAGCTCCATCACATAAAACCTCAAATCCTCCCACCAATTCGACTGGAAATCCTTCCAGCTCATAGTGGCTTAGCAACGAAACGTAAGATCCGCTACGATCAACCTGCTGTTGGTCTATACTCACACCCGGCGAGTGCGCGTGTAACAGCTTTGCTGCATGAATATCCGCATAAATATCAATGTCCCGAGGCAGACGATCCAATTCAACTTCTTGCACAAGTAGTGCACAGCTCCCCCCCAGCATCCATGGAACCGACACCGCTGACCAGCTCTCAGTCAAGCTACCCAGCGCAACTGCCAGATCATGAGGAAGCCTGTCCACTAACACTGATGATATTGCCTCCTTCAACATCCTTTCCTCCTTTGCTGTCTTTCCTCCCGTTTCCTGATGGGCATCATTATAACATGTTCGACATGGCAGTTCGACATTTTGTGTACTGGAATAGCACTTTCCTGCCTCAAAATATAAAAAAAACCGCGAACCTTCCCGGTTCACGGTAAAAAAAACGAACCATCGTGCGGCCAGTGTTTTATTTTTTCATCATCATTTTCATTAACGCTTCCATATTGGAAGGATTCATTCCACTCTTTTTGACGGCTCCGACAATATCCCTGACTGTATCTTCCGATACCGGAATGTTAGCCATCGCAGACACCTGTTTTATAAGCTGACGCAACTGTGTTTCACTTTGAAGCGTGTCCGGCTTTACCGTGCCTGCCAGCTTTTTCACTGCATTTTCGGATATGTTTTTGCCGCCTTTTTTGTTAATGGCCTTCAATGCATCTTTCGGAAAGTTTTTACTCACAATCTCCCCTCCTCCGCCATTGCTCAACTCAGTCTATGAGTGACGGAGACAAAAGGTGATTAAGCATACAAAAGACATGCCAAACGCCTAACTAAAAAAGGCTATCTCATCGTAGAAAAATCTACTCATGAGACAACCTTTATACTTTAGAAGCTCCTCTGTACTCTTATGAATGCCATTGCTCCCAAGTTTGAAGCGGCATGACTTCCATCTCGGTTTTCGGATCGCGACCCATTAATGCCTCAACAGCTTTGCGGACGTCACGTCCTTCAAACAACACTCCATACAGCACCTCTGTAATAGGCATTTGAACACCTAATTTTTGTGAGATAGCGTATGCTGCTTTTGTCGTACGAATTCCCTCTACGACCATACCCATAGATTCCAGTACGGCATCAAGCTGTTGGCCCTGTCCCAATAATGACCCTGCACGCCAGTTGCGGCTGTGACGACTCGTTGCCGTCACAACTAAATCACCTATACCCGCAAGTCCGGCAAAGGTTAATGGATTAGCCCCCATCTCAACACCGGCACGGGTAATCTCAGCCAATCCACGGGTCAACAAAGCCGCTTTAGCATTATCACCGAAGCCAAGTCCATCCGACATTCCCGCACCCAGTGCGATAATGTTTTTTAAAGCACCGGACAGTTCGACACCAAGCAAATCCCGGTTTGTATAGACACGGAAATAGGAGTTCATGAACAGCCCCTGAGCAGCCTGTGCTGCCTTCTCATTGGAAGAGGCTACAACAACCGTTGTAGGACATTTCTTCACCACTTCCTCCGCATGACTCGGGCCTGATAGCACGGCAATATCATCCTCCGCGATTTCCAGCTCTTCTGAGATCACTGTGGACATTCGCTTGAGTGTCTCTGTTTCAAAGCCCTTAATGGCATGTACTACCAGCATATCCTTGGTGAAATGAGCCTTCAAACTACGTGCAACCTGTCGAGCGGCAGACGAAGGAGATACGATGATCACCGCTTTCGCTCCAGATACCGCAGTCTGCATATCCGTTGTAGCTGAAATGCGATCAGACAAAATAGAGCCTGGTAAATAATGCTCGTTCGTATGCTTCTCATTGATCTCAGCAGCTTGCTGTTCGCTTCTCGTCCAGACAGAGACATCGTTGTTATTGGTCGCAAGTACGGAAGCTAGGGCTGTTCCCCAACTACCTGCTACCAGCACAGCTATTTTCTCAGACAAGACGATCTCCTCCTTTGGAGCCAAGCTTATTCTCATTTCCCCGTGCCAACTTGACTATATTAGTACGGTGTCTCCACACAGCGAACAGGCAAATGATTAGAGCCGTCCAAAATAACGGCCAAGCATAACCAAGTACGAGTAATATCCAAGGGGTCAAAATAACAAAAATTAGCGATCCCAGGGATACATAACGCGTTATTACGATGGCAAGTATCGCAATGATTCCGGCATATAATGCCGGCAGCAAGGCAAGCGATGCCAATACACCAATGGCAGTCGCAATCCCTTTGCCTCCGCGAAAGTGAAAATATACCGGCCAGTTGTGGCCCGCAATCGCCGCAATGCCACACAAACCCGGTAACCAGGATGATTCTCCACCCAACCAGTGCCCTATCAGCACCGCAATAACCCCTTTAAGTACGTCCAGCAGCAGTACCAGAATAGCTGGGCCTTTTCCAAGCACGCGCAGCGTATTCGTCGCACCGGCATTGCCGCTTCCATGCTGGCGAATGTCGATTCCTTTTAATTTTCCATACAGCAAACTAAAGCTGACAGAGCCAAGCAAGTAACTGAGTACGATGGCAACGATCTGTAAAATCAACCTATTCGCTCCTAACTTTCGTCAGACTTGCGCCGGGTAAATATACGAATTGGAGTTCCTTCAAAATTAAAGGCGGCGCGAATTTTGTTCTCCAGATAACGCTCGTAAGAGAAGTGCATTATCTCTGGATCATTTACGAATACAACCATCGTAGGCGGTTTAACAGCAACCTGAGTCACATAGTTAATACGCAAACGACGGCCCTTGTCTGTTGGTGGTGGATTGATGGCAACCGCGTCGGAAATGACATCATTCAGCAGATGTGTCTGAATACGCATGACATGCTGCTGTGCCACATGCTGTACAACTGGAAGCAACTTTTGCAGACGTTGCTTTGTCTTTGCAGATAAGAACACAATCGGAGCATAGGTCATGAACAGAAAGTGGTCACGGATTTTCGTCTCAAACTGGTGCATCGTTTTATCGTCTTTATCTACGACATCCCATTTATTAACGACAAACAACGAGGCTTTACCCGCTTCATAAGCATAGCCTGCAATGTGTTTATCCTGCTCAATGATGCCTTCCTCGCCGTTAATAACGACCAGTACAACATCTGCACGCTCAATGGCACGCATCGCACGCATTACACTATATTTTTCTGTCGTTTCGTATACTTTACCACGTTTGCGCATACCTGCCGTATCAATCAGTACATACTTTTGTCCGTCTTTTTCAAAAGGCGTGTCAATTGCATCACGTGTTGTACCTGCAATGTCACTGACGATAACCCGTTCTTCTCCTAGAATGGCATTAACGAGTGAAGATTTACCTACATTCGGACGTCCGATCAAAGCGACACGTATAACGTCTTCGTCATAATGATCTTCTTCTAGCTCAGGTAAATTGGACGTAATTGCATCCAACAAATCACCGACCCCTGTGCCATGACTACCAGAAACAGCAATTGGATCACCAAATCCATAAGAATAAAACTCATAGATCAGATCGGCGCGACTGAGGTTGTCCACCTTGTTTACTGCTACGATGATCGGTTTACCCGAACGATATAGCATTTGAGCTACCTCTTCATCCGCTTGCGTTATTCCTGCTTTTGCATCGCTCATGAACACAATAACATCTGCTTCTTCTATTGCAAGTTCGGCCTGCATACGGATGGACTTCAAGATAACATCCTCACCATCAATCTCAATGCCGCCGGTGTCAATAATACTGAAGGATTTACCATTCCACTCCGATATACCGTAAATACGGTCACGAGTGATTCCCGGTTTATCTTCCACGATGGACAAACGATCCCCGATAATCCGATTAAAAATCGTGGACTTCCCCACATTCGGACGACCAACGATAGCCACAACGGGTCTTGCCATAAATTCACTCCTCCTGTCAATTCTTCCGCTATCATCATAGCAAAAAACATACCTATTGGCGATATAGTGACGTAACAACAATCGGCGAACCCTCTGGGTCCGCCGATGGTGTACGTTATGCTTATAATAAAATGTATTGATTTAAACTCATTTAAATTTGTTCAGCTTATCGCCAAAACGCTCGCCAAGCGTAATGCTCAGTCCGGAATTGTTGAGGGAAACGTTAGGATTATTCAGTTCCTCACGAGGCGCGCGAGATGCACGTGGTGCTCTTTCTGCTTTTGGAGCGGCTTCAGGAGCTTCCTCAGTTTCTTTAATGCTCAGGCTAACACGTTTTTCAGAAGGATTCATTTCAAGAATTTTAACTTTAACTTCTTGTCCTTCTTCAAGAACTTCTTGTGGAGTTCCAATGTGTTTGTGGGAAATTTGAGAAATATGAACCAAACCTTCCACACCAGGAGCAATCTCAACGAATGCACCGAAGTTAACCAAACGTTTAACAACACCAGTTACGATGTCATTGTTATTGAATTGTCCAGCAGCCGATTCCCAAGGACCAGGCTGTGCAGCTTTCATGCTCAGGCTGATTTTTCCTTTTTCAGGATCTACTTTCAAGACTTTCACTTTCACTTGATCTCCTTCGGAAACAGCGTCAGAAGGCTTATCAACATGAGTCCAAGCAATTTCAGATACGTGAACCAGACCGTCCACTCCGCCAACATCTACGAAAGCACCAAACTGAGTAAGACGTTGAACCGTACCAACGATTTCTTGTCCTTCTTTCAGCTCAGCCATTACTTTAAGCTTGTTAGCTTCGAATTCTGCTTCCAGAACGTCTTTTTGGGAAAGGATCACTTTGTTGTTTTCACGATCCAGTTCTTTTACAACAACACGCAATGTGCGGCCTTTGTAATCACTGAAATCTTCAACAAAATGGCGTTCTACCATGGATGCAGGGATGAATCCGCGCAGACCCACGTCTACTACGATGCCGCCTTTAACAACATCATTCACAACAACTTCAAATACTTCTTTGCTTTCGAACAGTTGCTCCAACTTTTCCCAAGCATTTTCACTGTCGATTGCACGTTTGGACAGAACAAGTTTTTCCTTGCCGTCGTCGATGCTGATAATTCTAGCTTCAACCTCTTGGCCTACTTGTACTGCTTCTTCTGCATTATCCAGACCAGAAGACAATTCGCGAATTGGAATAACTCCATCGTATTTATATCCAATGCTTACTACCGCTTGGTTATCTTCCAATTTCACAATTGTACCCTTAACGGTGTCACCTTTTTTCAGGGAAACGATTTGATCGAGCTCGTCTTGATTTGCCGCTTCAGCAGCTTCTTGATTTTTAATTTCTTCCGACATGTCAATACCCTCCTCAATTCAAAAAAACCATTTATTTAAACCTGCGCATAGCAGAGTTCAAAACAAAATACATTTTTGCTCTAGTTTTCCAAGCTTAGACACAATTCATGCAAGCCTTTCAATCATTCGTAGGCTCACCAGTTTCCTTCATTGTGCGAATACGTGACATAATTGCTTCTGTTGCCAGTTCAAGAGGATCTCCTTCGACATCGGCACCCTTTTGGTAAGCGTCCAAATTAACAGGTTTACCGTATATCACTTTCGTTTTACGGAAAAGCTTGTAATCACCAATAATGGCGACCGGAACGGCAGCCGCTCCACTACGCAGTGCAAAACTGGCAGCACCCTTTTTACCAATTCCCCCAGCTCCTCTGGAGCCTTCGGGAAAAATCCCCATAACCTTACCGTCACGCAAAATGTTCAATGCCAGCTTAATGGATTCCTTACTCACACCACCACGTTTGACTGGAAAAGCTCCCAGTTTGTCGATCAGTGGTCCCAGCACAGGAACATTAAACAGCTCTGCTTTGGCCATAAAGTGAACCTTTCGCTTCAGCAAAATGCCAACTGTAGGTGGGTCAAGATTACTAATATGATTAGAACACAACAGCACTCCACCCTCAGCAGGAACATTTTCCCTGCCTACCGCCTCAAGCCTAAACAGAACGCGGTAAATGAGACGCAAAATACTGGCGCATACAGTATATATCATTGGCTGATCTCTCCATCCTTCTCCGTTAAGCAATAAGATACGATCGTATCAACGACATCCTGAATGCCCATATGGGTCGTATCAAGCACGATGGCGTCCTCACTGCAACGAAGCGGGGATACCTCCCTCTCCTCATCAAACTTATCACGTGCCGCAATGTCACGTTCAAGCTGTTCCAGAGTGATATCATCAGTTTCGCTCAGTTCTTTAAAACGACGTGAGGCACGTTCCTGAACACTTGCGGTCATGAACACTTTAACTTCCGCATCGGGAAGCACAGTTGTTCCAATATCGCGTCCGTCCATAACGACACCCTTACGCGCAGCCATTTCACGCTGGTTTTCGGTCAAGCGTGTACGTAAACCAGCAATACTTGAATACTGTGACACATTGCTAGTCACTTCCATCGAACGAATCACAGTGGTTACATCTTCCCCGTTACAATAAACCTTTTGGCCTGTGGGGTCCGGTACTAATTCAATCACCAGCTCAGGTACATGTTGAAGCACTTTTTGTACATTTTCTGCAGGAATTTCTTTGCACATCATGTACCACGTTGCTGCTCGATACATGGCTCCGGTATCTACATATACATAGGAAAGTGCTTTCGCCACCAGGCGGGCCACTGTACTTTTCCCTGCGCCAGCAGGTCCATCAATGGCTACATTTATTTTGTTAATTGAAGATGCATGTTGCCTTGCCAACAGGGAATTCCTCCTAACCTAACCTCAAGAAAAAAGCAGGCATTGCCTGCGACGTGAAAATTATACCACACATTTATAGGCGATGCAAAATAAGCGACAGGTTTACTAAAAAAGAAAAGCTTCGCATGATTACGATTTCCCCCGGAACTCCAACTGTCTTTCAAAACAATATTTAATCAGTTTTTGGCGCTCCTGATCAGCGATTTTCTCATATTTCAACATAATGAGTTTGCGGCCATTTTCCATCTGCTGAATGCGTACAATTTCAGATTGGAACGGAACATGCTCTTGAGTGCCGTTTTTATATGGAACCAAAACCCAGCAAGACAATGATTCTCCTTCTTCAAGATGATGTGAGCCCTGAGTCTGAAAAGATACGCCTCCACCTCCCACATCATGCGTCTCTGCTACAAATCTAGATTCGTTTGCACCATGCTTAACCGCAATTTCCAAGTTGGCCTTTACCCTAAGAAAGTTTCGACGCTGAATTTTGCTGATGCTGTCCGGAGCAGGCTTGTGAATGCGAACCATCCGGAGGACGTCATCTTTAAAGCCCGTAACGTGGGTATTAAAATAGTTTTTAATTCCACCCTCACTCATAAAAAATATAGACAGCTCTTCCCCAAGAAACAGCTTTTTCAAGTGTCCGCTTGTTTGTGACATGGGAATTTCAATTAGAAAGTTCTGTGAGTCCTCTTCCGCAATACGCGACTTATATTCAAAAGATTCCTCCTTCTGATCGGTACCGGCAACTTGTATGTATAACACATCATTAATTTTCGGAAACAAACGATTCACCATCCTTGTCCATTCATAACTACAATTAAGGTATATAATACCACGACTTTGTGCCTATATTAAGCATTATATTTGCTAGAACCATGACTAAAGCACAAAAAACCTCCTTAATTAAGGAGGCTTAGAGTGACTATAGATTCATTTCAGTGTAATCAACTAGGCATTACTTGCCGTAACTTGTGCTTCATCTGAATCTTTTACCTGTTCAATCGTTTCTTCCATTCCCGTGTTCGCGTTAATGTAAATTCGATAAATGGAACCGTTAATTTTACCGCCAAATTCATAGCACAGAACTTCATTCGACAGTTCATTTTCAATTAGTGCTTTGCGGTGGTAGGTTTCACGAAACTCAGGATTCAACTTCGCTCGTGCTTCATTCAAATTCAGTTTTGCCTGAGGAATACGACGGAGGTGACTGTGCTCATATACATAATCGCTGCATTGAAAACCAATCACTTGTCCGTTATCTAAGCCTGATCTGACTGTGATTTTTTCTGGATAGATAATCACATCCCCTTGTTGGCTCGCAAATGTAATGTTAGCTAAATTCCCGCTTTCATCATATGCTACGGGCTTCATTCCTTTGTAGCCCTTTTGTTCAAGATACTCACTTGCATAGCGAACCGCTTCATTACGAGTTGCTTTTTTAGGACCTACTGATCTCATGTCATGATAAGAAATGAGCTTGCCACCCTTTTTCGTAAAATCCATCGTGGCCACAGGCTGCTGCTTATTTAACAACGTAGCCGTAAAAGACGCCCACTCTGTTCCTTTACCATTTTCGTTCACACGAATCTGACTTTCTGGTTTTCCTGTAAATTCAGCGGCATTCCGCTTAATTTGTCCAGCATCCACCGCCGGGAGACTCAACTTTTTCACTGAGCGCTTATCATAGATGCTCGCAACAGACGGTCCCCAATCCAGTTCTTTGTAGTTCTCTACTTTTTTGTCCACGGTTTTGAAGCCATCAATAATGGTGTTGTCTTTCGGTCCAGTTTGAGAACCTGCCGCCATATCGACATCCATCCAGCGCAAGTTTTTGCTAATGACCTTTTGCTGCACCTCATGCATGTTTTTCGAAATTTCCTTGGAATTGTTATACAACGTTTTCAGATTCGAAATTTCTTTCTCGTTTAAAGGCTCGTGATCCAGATCACGAACAGCGGTCTGATACGAAAATGCAGATAGATGGGACAGCAAATCTTTAGCATGATTAAAAGGCATTACATTGAGAGGCAACTGATTAACCTCGTTTTGGGCTTCACTTGCAATCCTCCACACGTTCATCAAGCATTTGCGGTGCATTGCATGTGAAGTAGTATGGACAGCAACCGCGTTACCGAGTTGGGAATGCAGCTGATCCATATGAAACGACAAATCGTGAAATGCACGCTGGTATTGATTTTCCGCTTTAATCGACATTCTATTTGCCTGAGAAGACACCTCTCTTCTCATCTGGCTTTGCTGATAACCCCACACAAATGCTCCTATCATAATCAGGGTAACCACCGGGAACAATACGGCACTAAGTCGCTTATACATATTGGGAGTCTCCTTTCTTCAAATACACTACCGATAGTGTGACAAGAAGAAAGCTCTCTTATGCATGGTTTTCCATGACTTCAACAATAAACTCACAGTTATCGCAAATACAGCGTTTAAAGCCGGTCTGAATCTGCCCTTGCTCCATTCGCCCTCTCAGCACAAAGCGTTCTCCGCATCTTTTACAATGAATTCTTACTTTTATACGCAAAAAAGACACCTCTTCCTCTAACAGGTTTGTCAGATCAGTGTGTCCCATTTCGTTACATATTAACCTTTTCTTCCCGTTTTAACATTCGAAAAGGAGAACGATTATTCGCTCGACTGATTTTTGCCATCCCTCCATACCATAGAAATGCCATCAGTGGAATGATAAACCAGATCCAGTCGTGTGAAAATTTCGTTAAAATTAAATCATATACTCCGTGCCAAAACCATGGAAGCACTAATGACAGAAGCAGCATATATTTACTCTTTAGGTCTACCGAAAACTTGGCTTTCCCCATATAGTAGCCCATCATAACGCCAAACATCGCATGACCGGATACCGGTAGCAATGATCTCATCAACATCATACTGATCGAAGCATGCCCCGCCCAGGCATATAACAGATTTTCAACCGTCGCAAACCCGAGTGAGACTGCGGCTGCATACAATATCCCATCATAAGGCTCGTCGAACTCCGTATGGTTATAGATGATGTGATACAGCAGGAACCATTTAAAAAACTCTTCCACCCCAGCGGAAATACCGAACACCTGAATTAAAGTGTCATCTCCTAGCCAAAGCAATAGCCCACGTTGAAAAATCATAACCGGAAGCACCACTAAAAAACCGAGCAAAAATACTTTAATAACCATGTGCAGGGGCTCCGAATCATAGCGATCCTTTAAGTAAAAGTACATCAATAAGGCGAGACCCGGCGCTGTAGCTGCCGCTAAAACAGAAAACAGAAGCACCGATCATCCCTCCATAAAAATGAGTCGGCCCTGCTTTCAGCGCAGAGCCGACAAATTAACTTCATTATCACTTTCTAAAAAATCAAGAACGGCTGTCAAAATGGGTGCAGATGACAGCAACTGCCTGTTCAGGAATGACCAACTTTCCATACTCTTCCAGCATAGCTGGTGTTACGGATGAACCTTCTCCAAATTCAGCCAAAATCGCGATTAAGGCTGCAAGCTTGGACTCTTCTACTTCTTCTGGCTCCAAATGCAAAATCCATTTTCCTCTATAATGATACAGCTTACCTGCTTCCGTAGTGTTGCTGCGGAGCATATGAGCCGCTTCTATGAGTACTTCGAAATCGCTAAACGCGTAAACGATGGAATCACTGTGCTCCATTGTGACTTCCATTTCGTAGACTTCCTCTGGAAGCTCCTCATCGGGACCCGAACCGTACTGCTGGTGATCGTATTTTCCCCGAGTGACGATAACAACCATTCCCTGAGCAGGAAGCGCAAAGACTTCAACAGCTAACGGTCCCGTGGCATCGAAGCCCAGTTCGCTGTATGCCTGATCCATCATTTCAGTAAACAGCTCATGAACTCTTGGAATTTCTTGCCACATATCATCCTTTTGGATACCCCGTTCGCTCAAATCGTCAAAGGTAAGGAAAATCCGTATCTTGTCCTGACTTAATCTTTCTATTTTCATACTGGACCCTCCTCCTGGCAGCCGAGTGTTATTAGCAGATTATGATTCAAATATGATGCCTGTGATGAAAATGGTTCTATGTAATCATGTTATCATTTTATAATCGTAAATGCACGAATAAAAATGATAAAAAAAAGAATCATTTGAACGGCTTTAACAAAAAAGCCGCAAAATGATTCGGAATAGAGGTTTCGGGTTACAATCCCGGTACGGCTGTATGAGTTTCTTTCAGTATTTGCTCGACCTCACGTTTAACATCGGGACTTGTGCTAATAAACTCTTTAATCAACTTCATATTCTCTTCCTTGCTCTTGGCAGTTTGGGCGTTATGCACGGTTTTATCTGCTTGTGAACGATGATCATGATCCTTGTGGGTGTCTTGTGTATTCAGCGCAATATCACCCATGCCTGGAAATGCGGCGTCCATCATTTTTGTACGAGCTTTCTGCACCAAATTTCCGCTTTTTTTTCCGCCCATGTCCATGGATAAGCCCAACGCATTGCGGTTACGAGAGATCAGAGAGCTTGCAACAGCCCCCAAGACGATTCCCAGGAAAAATGAAGATGTTTTCACAATTAAAACCTCCCTTTGTGGTAGAATCAAGCATAGTGTTCGTCAGCAGAGACAAACTCATACGGTATAAATACAGGAAGGTGAGATGAATTAATGGGTACAAAAACAGCAGCCATTTTGCTAACAGCATGTCTGCTGCTTAGTGCTTGCACTGCGACGATGCCGGAATCTGCGGATTCCAGTAACCATCAGGATTCAGTAACTTCTAATTCAAGTAACAGTGCCAAAGATCAAAGCAGTATATCTTCCCCAAAAGGAAGCAGTAAGCAAGCAGACAGTGATGAGCAAAAATCAGTGAGTACAACAAATACACAAAATGACAAAACCGCCGTTGAGAGCAACGGAACTACAGTTTCGACAACTGCGGTTACCACTAACAAAATGTATCACTTGGACAAAGCTTACAATGTAATTCCTAAACAACAAGGTGCCGAAAAAAGAGTGGTGTTGCTGACTTTTGATGATGGTCCGAAGGAAGCGGTCATGATTAACAAAATCATAGATATTTTGGATAAGCACAAGGCAAAAGCGATTTTCTTCGTAAACGGTTATCGTGTAAAAGAACATCCTGAGTTGCTCAAGCTTATCCATGATCGTGGACAGCCCATTGGCAACCATAGCTGGGACCACATCGTTCTCAAGAACAAGTCTGAGGCTGAGGTCAAAAAACAGATTGAAGCGGTACAAAAAATCGTTAAAGATACTACAGGCCAAGCACCCGTATTCTTTCGTCCGCCTCATGGTGCTGGTGGAGACGTAGGTCGCAAGGTGGCGAAGGAAAATGGGCTCTTGTATATGACATGGTCCGTAGGTTCTCTGGACTGGACCATGAAAAAAAATCAACCTCATAAAACGGAGACACTTCTCAAAAACGTAACAGAACAACTTCATCCAGGCGGCAATATTTTGATGCATGAGCTGCCATGGACAGCGGAGGCACTGGACAGTCTATTGACGCGCCTTGAGCAGAAGGGTTATCAATTTGTCGATCCACAAAGCATTGAGATTCCTGCCAGTTAATAGTCACTTGTGCATATGCTCATATGGTCAAATGTAGATGACGTAAAAATAAATAATGTAAAAAGGCCTCCATCTCCACATAACTTGTGGGAGATGGAGGCCTTTTTAGCGTAACGTTGCACGCACGTACTAGACGCACGCTGTCACAATGCCTTTATATCACCACAGCATTTCACTAATGGGTGGTGCACCCTTAATTCCCCACCATAGTAACGCTGCTGTAATAAGCACAAAAAGAGTGCTCAAAAAATTTAAAAACCACTTACTTACCCGAATACGGCGGGACGGAAACATTTCTGTCCGTGTTCGGTACTCACTGGCAGGAATGTCTTCCTCCATTGTCACAGCAACTTCTGGTGCAGCGGCAACGTCAGCCAATTCTGGCGTGGGCCGTGAAGCACGGGAGCGAACCGGTTTGGGCTTTGACCTGTCCTCCTCCTTGCCTTTGCGACCATTTCGGCGGCTACCATAGGTCTGCACTCTGCTAAGTTCCTGATTCATTCTTCATACCTCCGAAAACGTAACGCTAAGCCAGATATAAGGTCAATCACAAAATGACAAATGATTGGTGCCCACAGGCTGCCTGTCTGCACATAGATATATCCCAATCCATAACTGCTAAGGAAAACCCAGCCCGTGGGAATCCAATGCCGTAAATATCGGATATGAATAACCGCAAACAAAATGCTTGTCCAATAAGGACCAAAGCTGTACTGAATCGCACCTCTAAACAAAAGTTCCTCACAGATGGAGACGATAGCAGCTATACAAATAATATGCCAAACCGGTCGCTTTTGAAACAGCATTTGATTAATACCACCGTCATCCATGGCATCCTCAGGCATGATCCGAGATAGCAGCAGATCCACTAATAGCATAGCGGCCGCCAGTCCCAATCCCCACCATAAGACGTGTACAGTGTTGGGCAATGCAAACAGTTCAAACACATTTCTTTTCTGAAATATAATCCAGATTGCGCCAATCAGCAGGGTCAGACCCTGAGTTAGATACAAATTGTAAAGCAGCAAGCGGTCATTCAATTGATGAATTTGCGCTCTTTTCCATTTCACTTTAAGCTTTTTCATAGTTAGTTAGTCCTCTGCTTAGTCTTCTTTAGCATCATAGCCAAAAAGTCGGACGGATTCAAGAAGACTTAAATCTTAATTTTTCCGCATTCTGTAGCTATGTATCTAGTCGTCTATCCACACATGTCGCATGTCCTATTGACATGCCCATGTAAGCCATGATACATTATGAAAAAATTATTAGCGACAACAACAATGATGGAGAAAAGGTATTGATTTCGTCCTCAGAGAACCGGTGCTTGGGTGGAAGCCGGTGGCGAAGTAACTACTTTCAGCGCTCCTGAGTTATTGCATCGAGGTCTAGGGAATCATTTTCCGACATTAGATGCAATCGGCAGAAAACCGTTATCCTTTCGGTCATTATATGACCGCTGAAGGCAGTCCATTGCGAAATGGCTGCGAATTAGGGTGGTACCACGATAACTCTCGTCCCTTACTATGGAGATAGTATGTGATTCGGGAGTTTTTTTGATGCCCGAAAACCATAAAGCGACTCCGCATAAGGCCTTTGGTTGTCAGTTTGGTGCAAAATACTATTTTATTCCTTTTCTGCGTCAATGCGTTATCACACTAGTGTTTCGACCGCTCTCCTGTACTTTTTAGAAGCATTTCAAGTTTTTTCATGTTCTTTATGGAATGTATTTCAGTTTGAAGTACATCCTGTCCATAAAAGAAGTTAACTTTGAGGAGGAAACCAAATGTTTAAAGTGTTAGTATCCGATCCAATCAGTGACCTGGGTATTCAGCAGCTGATGGATGCAGACGATGTCACGGTGGACAAGAACACAGGTCTCAGCGAGGATGAATTGGTTCAAATTATTGGTGACTATGACGCATTACTCGTCCGAAGCCAAACCCGGGTAACCGAACGCATCATGGCGGCAGGTAAAAACCTCAAGGTTGTCGGACGTGCCGGGGTCGGAGTGGACAACATCGACCTTGAAGCAGCAACACAACGCGGGATTATCGTTATTAATGCTCCTGACGGCAATACAATTACGACATGTGAGCACACTTTTGCCATGATGATGGCACTGGCTCGCCATATTCCACAGGCTTACGCTAAAACCATCGGTGGTACATGGGATCGTAAAACATTCCTCGGTGTCGAACTACGTAACAAAACACTTGGAGTTCTCGGCATGGGACGTATTGGCAGTGAGGTGGCTAAACGCGCCAAAGCATTTGGCATGAGCATCCTCGGTTATGATCCGTTTCTGACTGAAGAACGCGCTGAGAAGCTGGGCATCAAGCTGGCCAGCGTGGACGAAATTATCCGCAACGCAGATTTCATGACCGTACACACGCCATTAACACCAGAAACCAAGCATATGATCGCACGTCCGCAGTTTGAAGTGATGAAGAAAGGAATGCGCATCATCAACTGTGCCCGAGGCGGAGTTATCGATGAAATGGCACTTGTTGAAGCTATTGATGAAGGTATCGTTGCCGGTGCAGCCTTTGACGTATTCGAGTCGGAACCACCAGCACAGGATCATCCGTTCCTGAGCCATCCAAAAATTATCGTTACACCACATCTGGGTGCATCGACTGTCGAAGCTCAGGAGAACGTGGCGATCGACGTGTCTGAGCAGGTGCTGCATATTTTACGGGATGAGCCGTTTAAAAATGCGGTCAACATGCCTCCAGTACCATCCAATGTCATGACGCAATTGCAGCCATATTTCTCACTCGGAGAGAAGCTGGGCAGCTTTGCCGCTCAGATCACCAACCAGGCTGTACGTGAAATCCAGGTGGATTACGCTGGCGATTTGTCTTCTGTGGATACACAGCCGCTCACACGTTATATTTTGAAAGGCGTACTTAGCCGTCATCTGGGCAGCGATGTGAACATCGTAAACTCTGTGCATCTTGCCAAAACACGTGACGTTCATCTCATCGTCTCTCAGGCGCCTGCCACCAAGGGCTTTACCAACCTGATCACCGTTACGCTCAAAACGCAAAGCGGCGAAGAACAACGTGTTTCCGGCACCCTGCTCGCAGGCTATGGTGAACGTATTGTTCGATTGAACCAGTTCCCGGTAGATGTGGCACCGGAGGCTCATTTCCTGCTCATCTCACACAATGATAAACCCGGCATTATCGGCCGTGTCGGCACCTTGCTTGGGGAGAACAGCGTCAACATCGCTTCTATGCAAGTAGGTCGTAAAATTGTTGGCGGTGAAGCTATCATGATCCTGACCGTTGACAAAGCTGTGCCTAAAGACGTACTGATTCAACTCGTAGGCTTGCCAGAACTGAATACTGCCCAAGAAGTAGTGCTGGATTAGTTCCAGTCAGTGTGAAAACTTCCTTGGTTTTATTTATAAAGAGAGGCGCCCGGCTACCGAGGCGCCTTTTCTTATACCCTTATCTAACATAGAAGCATCCATCTTGAAACTGAATGTTCCACGTTGAACAAGATAAATGTTGATTTTTCAACAAAAAGCACCCTCTTCCGAGGATGCCTGCAAACTGGGACATATGAGCTGTCGTTATAAGCTTGTTACAGAGCCCTGTCTTGTTTTGATGGAGATTGGCAGCAAAATAGTAAATTCCGTCCCTTCTCCCAGTACGCTAGCAGCTGAGACAGAGCCTCCGTGAGCCTCTACGATGTTTCTAACAATGGCAAGCCCCAGCCCAGTCCCTTTGTCCTCACCACGTACTCTAGCCTTGTCTGCCTTGTAGAAGCGGTCAAAAATATAAGGTAGGTCCTCACTGGCAATGCCCACACCTTCATCTTTAATACGAATGCGGATTAACTCATTCCGTTCTCCCCGAATTTGATCCGCCGCAATGGTAACTTTTTTCCCAGAGGGTGTATGTCTGAACGCATTATCCAGCAAATTGGTCAACACCTGCTCCAATCGGTCTTCATCTGCCTCAGGCAACAGCAAGTGTTGATCTGACTCATAATAATCGAGTGTCAGTCCCCGTTCCTTGGAACGAACCGTAAATTTCCGGTGAACACGCTCGATCAGTTCATTCACATCCACTTCCTGACGGTACATGTCTGTATGACCTGCCTCCATTCGGGCCAGATCCAGCAGATCCTTGACTAATCTTCCCATACGCAATGATTCATCATGGATAACCTGTACTAGCTCCTCAGACTCTTCCGGTGAACCTGCCATGCCGTCCAGCAAAGCCTCACTGTATCCCTGCATCATAGATAAGGGTGTACGGATTTCATGGGATACGTTGGCTACAAAATCGCTACGCATCTTCTCAAGTTTTACTTCTTCCGTAATATCTCTAAGTACAGCTACTGCACCACGAATAGCGTTATCTGTATATAGCGGCGCCATTTGCACTGACCACGAGCCTTTCTTGACATGGATGTAGTCTCCGACATCCTCGCCTCTGTCCATAACCGTATGGAACAAAGGCAGCAAAGGCTCAGGCACAGAAGCTCCGAATTCCTCCAGATCACGCCCCTGCCACTCCAGCTTTTCCCAAATATCCAGCAAACTTTGTGCAGGCGGATTCGTCAAGATGATTTGTCCACTTCTGTCGAAGGTAAATACGGCATCAGACATACTTCGCAGCACACTGGATAAGTGGTTTTTCTCCTCATTCAGACTGCGGATCGTCGCTTCCAGTTCCGTAGACATATGGTTAAAAGTTTTCGCCAGCTCTCCAATTTCATCGCTGGTCACCAGCGGAAGCCGAGTATCATACCTTCCCTCACGGATGGCATTCGCCGCCTGAATCAACAGCTGCATAGGCTGTGTGATTTTAGTAAAAAGAAATAGAGCAAAAAAGGTCGTCAATAAAAATCCGACAATACATGTATAGGTGAATAAATGCTTGATTTCCGTCGATTCATGTGCTGCAAAATTTCTGTTGATGTACGGCAATAAAAAAAGCCCCAGAAAAATAAGCACAGAACCTACAAGACAAATGATGGTGATCCACAGCTTGCCTACCAGCGATCTCCAGAAGTTCACGTTATTTTGGAACCTCCAGCTTATAACCTACGCCCCATACGGTCGTAATCATAGCCGCTGCCTCTGGCGATACCTTATTCAGCTTTTCACGAAGCCGTTTCACATGCGTGTCCACGGTGCGTAGATCACCAAAAAATTCGTAATTCCAAACATCTTTCAGCAGTTCTTCGCGTGAGAATACTTTATCTGGCGACACCGCCAAATAATGCAACAGCTCGTACTCTTTAGGCGTTAGACTGATTTCAATTCCGCCTGCAGTTACCCGGTGTGCATCATGCTCAATAATAAGATTTGGAAAAACAATACTATTGCTTGGCACAGCCTCTTTCGTTAAAAAAGCAGTCTCCGACGACCGTCGTAAAATTGCCTTTACCCGATAAATGACCTCTCGCGGGCTGAAGGGCTTGACCACGTAATCATCAGCTCCGACTTCGAAGCCTTGCACGCGGTTCACTTCCTCGCCTTTGGCTGTCAGCATAATCACAGGTGTAGATTTGGTTTGGCGCAGCCGTGTACACACTTCAATCCCGTCCATACCCGGAAGCATCACATCGAGCAAAATAATACTGTAATCGCTTGCAGTCGCTTTTTGGAGAGCAATCTCGCCATCCTCAGCTTCTTCAATCTCGTATCCTTCTTTTTCTAGATACATCCGCAGAAGGCGGCGAATGCGTTCTTCATCATCTACAATTAATATGCGGTTGCTTTGTTCTGACATATTCCCAGCCCCTTCGCTAAAAAAAGCATTCTCTCTATTTTACTATTTTCCCGTGCTTGGTCAAACTTTACTCTCATCCAATAGTCTCTTTACGCCAAAAAGGCCGGGGTTATGACCCCCGTCCTGTCCGTTTCTTTTTCGTGTTGTCTGATTTGGCAAGTTGAATGAGACGGTTGATTTCGTCCTTGGTTAGGGGTCTGGTGAGACCACGCTTCAAGTTTTGAAGCAATAGATCCCCAAAAGCAATCCGCTTGAGTCTGATGACTGGGTGCGAAATGGCCTCAAACATCCGTCTTACCTGGCGATTTCTGCCTTCATAAATGGTAATCTGGATCACAGATTCCTTACCGTCCGGATCTACATCCTTATATTCTACCTCGGCCGGTGCAGTAATGCCATCCTCCAGCACGATTCCTTTTTTCAGCTTGTCCAGCTCAGTACCGTGCGGAACACCTTTGACTGTAGCCACATACGTCTTCGGCACATGATGCTTGGGATGGGTGAGCAGATTGGCGAACTCTCCGTCATTAGTAAGCAACAGCAGCCCTTCGGTGTCGTAATCAAGACGTCCGACCGGATATACGCGTTCCTTGACGCCTTTTAGATAGTCAGACACAATTTTGCGACCTTCCGGATCGGAAGCGCTTGTAATGACCCCTTTGGGTTTGTTCATCATCAAATAGATTTTTTTCTCAGTTTTGATCGGGCGTCCCTTTACTGTAATCATATCTTGATCAGGGTCTGCTTTCGTTCCCAGCTCAGTTACGGTAACCCCGTTTACTTCCACACTGCCCGCCTGAATAAGCTCCTCACATTTACGTCTGGAAGCTACACCGGCTTGGGCCAATATTTTCTGCAATCTTTCCATGTTCGCTAATTCACCTCATGCTAATGATACCCATCCATGAGCAAAATCACAACCCCCGTTCAAAAAACGATGCAAAATTCAAAATACAAGCAAACAAATGGCAATAGCCGCCACAAAACCAATCACATCTGAAAATAGTCCCACCTTCAAGGCATATCGTCCATTGCGGATACCTACCGCACCAAAATATACAGTTAATACATACAGCGTCGTATCTGTGCTGCCCTGAATCGTTGAAGCAATCCGACCGATCATGGAATCGGGACCATAAGTGCGAATTAGATCCGTCGTGAACGCAAGTGAACCAGTGCCCGTCAATGGACGGAGCAAACCTAAAGGCAGCACCTCGCCAGGTACGCCCCAGTTTTTAATCCACGGGGTTACCCAGGATATTACATAGTCCAAAGCGCCGGATGCTCGAAAAATGCTAATCGCCACCATCATGCCTACAAGATGAGGAATAATGCTGATGGCGGTAGAAAAGCCGTCTTTGGCTCCATCTACAAAAGAATCGTAGACAGGGACCTTTTTGGCATATGCATATAAAGGAATAAAAGCAAGAATAACCGGGATGGCCCAAGTCGATACGAGGTTAATAAGATTCAGCATGCCTCCCTCATCCTTTCCAAGTGGTGTCCCTGCCCTTGGTAGCTGTGATTCCCGTTCGCGGCACGGCAGTTGAAGATATGGGCGGTACATGTAAAGAAGCCACAGATGTTGGTGCTTGCGAGGTACGTAGCGCCAAGGAGGTCTGGGATGGCGGATTCGCTGGAGGACGGCGGCGCAATTCTCGACTACGATACCAACGATCCGCCGCAATGGCAGCAAAGGTGGCTATTGCGGTCGCCACCAGAGTCGTTCCGACGATTTCTGCTGGGTGTGCGGAATGAAAATTTAGCCGAATGGCGATCAACGTAGTAGGAATAAGCGTAATGCTGGCTGTATTCAGCGCTAGCAGCGTACACATGGCAGGTGTAGCGGTTTGCTTATCTGGATTGAGCGTTTGTAACTCTTGCATCGCTTTGATCCCCATGGGCGTTGCTGCATTCCCCAGTCCGAGCAGATTGGCGCTCATATTGGACAAAATGTAGCCCATAGCGGGATGATTACGCGGAACATCAGGAAAGAGAAAGGCGACCAAAGGAGAAAGCAGCTTAGATATTTTCTGCAAGAGCCCACCGTCTTCAGCCAACCTCATCATGCCCATCCAGAATACCAGCACACTTATCAGTCCAAAGCATACTGTAACACCCGTAGTTGCCCCGTCAAAAGCCGCCTTCGTCACCACCTCTATATTTCCCTGTGCGGCTGCAAATACAAATCCTATACAAATCAAAGCCACCCATATGAGATGAATCATGACTGATTCCCCCTTTTCCCAATGATGTGACACCGCATCTTTATAGCATCAAGCCTACTTGCCTTATGATCTGAACAGATTTTTAAGAATTTCATTCCATTTGCTCGTCCAACCTCGTGGCTGAGTATGGTTTGCAGGAACTTGTGCAGTCGGAGCCTCCTGCTGTGGCTGTACAATAGTTTGAGAAGGCAGCTTACTACCTTTTTCATATACAGGAACAGAACCGATCAATTTACCTTCCAGTAAAAATTCGACCCGTCCTCGTAAACCAAAAGACACGTCAGCTCTATCCGCCGAAGCGGAATTTTTAAACAACACCAGTCTTTTGTGCAATTGAGTCTTCTCACCATCATGTAGAGGATAAGAAAAACTCGCCCCTGTCAAGAGGGGGTAACCATCAATAGGCTGCTGCTTGTCCGTAATCGGAATGAGAGGATAATATCGAAAGCCGTAATCAAGCATACGGGCATGGTCATTCCAATCGTCCCCGTCATTCAAGGTAACTGCAGCGAGCTGGCGCCCCTCACGCGTAGCCGAGCTGACCAGGCAACGAAACGCTTTTTTAGTAAAGCCTGTTTTTACACCGTCAGCTCCCTCATACAGCCGCAGCATTTTGTTTTTATTATGCCATGAATAGTCCCAGGAATCGTTGGGGTTCGGTGCTTTCTTCAGTTCTGTTTTTACGATACGGGCAAAAGTTGGGTTATGCAGCGCATAAGCAGTGAGCCGGGCCATATCGTTGGCTGAGGAATAATGTCCATCGGCATCCAGCCCATGAGGATTAGCAAAATGCGTATGGTTTAGCCCAAGCTGAACCGCCTTGTCATTCATTAAATGGACAAATCCCTCCTCTGTCCCCCCAATATGCTCGGCAATGGCAGAAGCTGCATCATTACCCGAACGGAGCATTAAGCCGTATAGCATATTTTCCAGCGTCATTTGTTCACCCATTTGCAGAAAAAGCGAGGAGCCTTCTTTGGCATACGCCGTTGAACTCACTTTTACTCGGTCCTGCAAGTGTCCATGTTCAATGGCTACAATCGCAGTCATAATTTTGGTTAGGCTAGCTATTCGGAGCTCCCGGTCACCTTCGGCTGAATATATGATCCGTCCTGATGTGACATCAATTAAAGAAGCAGCCTGTGCATGAGTTCCTAACGCGGGCGGTGTTGCTTCTGTTGTCACCGCTCCCAGAACAGGCTGTGGACTCAGCAATGTAAGCGGCAATGACAAAACAAGCATAAGCGCTAGCGGTAAAACAAATGCGCGTGCCTTATTCTTAAAATGGCTGTGGTCCGCATGGATATGTTGTTTTTTTTTAAACATTTGGATTCCTCCGGTTTTGAGCAAGTCTTGTACCATTCTATGTCCAAGCTGTTCAAAGTATGTCCACCTTTATAACAGAAAATTCCTTGTACAGGACAGTCATTAGCCGCTCCTCTTTTGCTTTCTTTCTATGTTAACCAAGCAACTTGCACTCCTGAACACATATAATATTAGTTACTAAACGTTAAATATGAATCGGGGGTTACAACATGCAGCGATTACAGTTTGAAATGATTTTAAGATCGCGGATTGTAGAGTCCGCACAAGCATTGCATCAAAGTGGTGTATCCTTCGCCACTTTTGCTACCGCGCGTTGCAACCCACAATTTTGGGAGTTAACGGAAAAAGGCGGTTTTCGGATCAAAGCAGGTGTCACTCCGGCGCAAGGGATCAGAGATATCTTTATAAACGGTCAACAGTACGCTTTTGAATGTGCAACAGCAATGGTTATTGTGTTGTACAAAGGAGTACTGGATTCCATTCTAGAAAGTGAGTTTAATCAGATTTTTGCAGATATGCTGTTGTATGATTGGCACTATGACAGTGATCTCAGGCTTATACAACAGCAAGGCAGCCATAAAGCGGTTTCTGGGGACATTCTGTATTTTAACAATCCAGATGTGTCGTCCGATGCATTGGAATGGAAGGGAGAAAATGTCGTCAAACTGAAGGAAGATTCTTTCTATGGCCATGGGATTGGCATCTTGCCGGCTCAAGGTATTATTGATTCTCTTAATCGACATCGTCGCCCGGATGCCACGGTATCTGCTTATTTGACGAATGAAGTGATCTACCCTGACTTCGTTTACCTATCCCAGTTCGCACCCGAAGAAAACCGAAAAAATGAACTATCAGTGAATACATTTTATTACCAAGAATTCAGTCACTGTATACATGCTGTCATTGGTGGAAGGCAGTATATTCAGGAATAGAGGCCGAGTTCATACTAAAAAGAAGGTATTCCTAGGCCACGCTCGCCTTGGGGATACCTTCTTGAGAGCACACTTTTAATTTCAATAACTTTTACAAGTAAGCCGGTCCAGATTGACTTTGGTCAGTATTAGCATTTGCAGGTACCTGTGGAGGTGGAGTCTGCATGTTGCTGCCTGAATTCTGGAAGATAGACTGAACCTTATCGATCAGGTATGGTGTGGAGTCGATTATTTTCTCAAACAGATGCGTTTGATTGTCCAGCGGAACGATTTGTGCTCCCTGTTTGCCAACAACTAGAAAGGCAATGGGATGAATAGATACACCACCACCGCTACCGCCACCAAAAGGATGTACTTCCTTCCCACTATGATTACCGGATGCTGAGGAAGTATGGAGCGCCTCTTCATCTACGTTAAAATCACTTCCCCCGGCTGCGAACCCAAATCCTACCTTACTGATTGGCAAAATAACGGAACCATCGGGTGTTTCCACCGCGTCTCCCACAATCGTATTCACGTCTACCATGGCCTTGATGTTCTCCATCGCGGTTTGCATGAGCCCTTGAATCGGATGATCTGACATGTTTTATTCCTCCTCTGCTTATCTCAAGCGTAGACTGCTTTTCTTTCGCTATTGTGCGCAAAGGTTCAGGGAAATATGTATGTCAATCCTCTACACTGTTTATTCCTCACTGCTGGCTTGTTGATTCTCAGGATTTTTAGAAATAACCCGCCTCCATGCCTCTGGTCCTCCCGGAACGCGCCATATACGGAAAGCTAATCTGAGCATGGAAAAGATTAAATAACCGAGTGATATTTTTGCTTCACAGTTCAAGATGGTAGTAAAACGTAGTCGGTCCACCCAATAAGGCACAACAAACACCTTTGGGGTACAATCCATGCGCACAATGCTGGAAGCAAAACCGATCAAGGTCGTTTTTAACCCCCATAACATACCAGTTGAGGTCGCTGTATAAGCTGCGTCAGCCAGACTAATATTGGTAGACCACTCCATTTTGGACACTGTTACATGGGCCAATGTATGTCGCAGCCATCGCTGTAAAGATTGTGTTCCCTTGAGCAAAACCCGTATATCATGTATAAATTGCTTGATTTTTTCGATATCAATATTTCCGCTATCCACAGAAGCATCCGTTTTATGTATGTTTTTATTGCGGTCAAGCCGATAGAGAAGCCCTTTTTTCAAACCTGTTATGAGAATGGCTGGAATATCGTAATCCATTTTGACCAACCCGTATAGAATTCTGATCTCTAGATGCGCCCGATCATCATTGTCATGCTTGGCAATTTCCAGCTTCAATCGAATACGAGAGAGCAGAATAGCCAGTACGATGAATATAACGATGATGATGGCGATACTGATCCATTTCCACACTGGCGAGTCCTCCCTACCCTTTTGCTATAGAATATCATGGCAAAAATAGTATGACCCTTCGGCGGAAAATCATGCATCTTAAAATGCCAAACAGCCAGCCCTCAACAACGTAAGGACTGGCTGTCTTTTGAATTTTATGAACTTAGGATTCCAGATCCGAATCGTTCTCCGCAGACTGGCTGCTCTCCAGACGCTCGAACAATAGCTGTGTCTCTTCTTCCAAATTGTCTGAATCCTCGAACTGCTCCGGTTGCGGTAGATCTTCGAGAGAGCCTAGACCGAAATAATCCAAGAATGATTTCGTCGTTCCATACAATATTGGTCGTCCGATGGCCTCAGCTCGACCTTTCTCTTCAATGAGCTCCTTGTTGACCAGTGTATGTATGGCCCGCTCGGATTTGACACCCCGAATTTCTTCGATTTCAACTCTTGTAATGGGCTGGCGATAGGCCACAATAGCCAGTGTCTCCAAAGCAGCTTGAGACAGTGAGGCACGCGCCGGAGAGTAGGCGAGCTTTTCAAAATAGGGTGCATGTTCGGATAAGGTTGCAAGCTGATAATGGCCAGCAATACGGACAAGCTGCAGGCCTCTTCCTCCCTGCTCCATGTCCTTTTTCATATCCTCCAGACACTTTTCAACCAGCTCTTGCTGCTGCTCTACAATGTCGGCGATCTGCTTGGTGGACAACCCTTCCTCTCCCGCAAGAAACAGCAGCCCCTCAATAATTGATTTCAGCTTCAGATAATCCATTAACCCGTAAATCCCCTCTCCACTCCATTACAATATCATCGAAAAGCTTCTCCTGATAACAGAAGATTTGCTTCATTTTCATCAATTCAAGAATAGCCAAAAAGGTTACAACCACCTCATGCCGATACATGTCCTCATGCATCAGCTTGGAGAACAGCAGCCGTCCTCCAGTCCCCACCATCTCTAACGCCCCGATAACTTGCCGGATACGGTCCTTGACTGAAATTTCGTCCCGATGAACACGGGTTACCGTCGTACGTCGTTCAGCTTTGCGCAATGCACGCTGAAAGGCCGCGACCAAATCACTTGCATGCAGCCCATGCACCGGATTCGCGGGTTCGGTTGGCAAGAATGCGCTCAAATCTTCCGGCTCCTTGCCATAAATCAGACTCCGTTCCCACTCCCGTTCACTCAGGTGGCGAGCAATCCCTTTGTATTTGCGATACTCCACCAGCTTGCGAACCAGTTCCTCGCGTGGATCATAGTCCTCTTCTTCATAATAATCCAAATCGTCATATTCCATCACAGGTGGCTTGGGAAGCAACAATTTACTCTTAATGGATAAGAGCGTCGCCGCCATCACTAGAAACTCGCTTGTAATGTCCAGCTCCAGCTCCTGCATACTGTGCAAAAAAGCCATGTACTGATCAGTAATATCGCTAATCGGGATATCCTGAATGTCGATCTCGGCTTTATCAATCAGATGCAACAGTAGATCCAGCGGACCCTCGAATGTTTCCAGCTTGTAATTTACGACTGTCAATGTGCTTCCCCCTGCCTTACTCCAATCATCATTCAACAATACCTTTCCCCATTAGCACTTATGCTCTACGTTATCAATCCCTCTTTCTGTAGTATATACGTCATCGCCTTGCTTAACAATCCAATCCCTTTTCCACTTTGCAGTATATGCCGTTCTTTCAGCCATTTATATCATTAGAACTGCTTACCGAGATTGGCCATTTCAATCGCAGCCAGCGCAGAATCCCAACCTTTATTACCAGCCTTCGTACCTGCTCGTTCAATAGCCTGCTCAATATTTTCCGTAGTCACTACACCAAAAATAATGGGGACACCCGTTTTCAGACTGCTTGCCGCCACACCCTTGGCCACTTCATTGCAGACGATATCATAGTGTGAAGTAGAGCCACGGATAACCGTGCCAAGCGTAATGACGGCATCATATTTTCCGCTTGCAGCCATTTTTTGTGCAATAAGTGAGATTTCAAATGCACCCGGCACCCATGCTACATCAATTTCATCTTCCTGTGCACCATGTCGTTGAAGTGCGTCAAGCGCACCACTTAACAGTTTGCTTGTAATAAACTCATTAAATCTGCCCACCACAATACCATACTTTAAACCACTTGATACAAGATTACCTTCCAGAAAACGTGCCATGCTTATCAACCTCTCTTTTTTTTTAATTTTTTACAATGACAAACGACGACGGTATTCAATTAAATGTTGAATGCTAATCAGCTTCAATTGATGTCGCTTGGCGATCACGACCAAATCAGGCAAGCGGGCCATTGAGCCATCTTCCTTTATAATTTCGCAAATGACCCCGGCGGGCTTGAAGCCGCTGAGTCGGGCCAGGTCGACAGCCGCTTCAGTATGACCGGCGCGTTGCAAGACCCCACCATCGCGAGCAATTAGCGGGAACATGTGACCAGGTTTGCGGAAATCGCTGCCCGTGATTGCTTCGTCGGCTAAGGCGCGAACAGTCAAAGAGCGCTCGGCCGCTGAAATCCCCGTTGTTGTCTTCATATGATCTACCGATACCGTAAAGGCGGTACCGTGAAAATCTGTGTTTTGCTCTACCATAGGATGCAATTCCAATGCCTCGGCTCTGTGCTGTGTGATCGGCACGCAGACCAACCCGCGACCTTCTGTAATCATGAAGTTGATGACCTCAGGCGATGCTTTCTCAGCCAAAGCGATAAAGTCGCCTTCATTTTCCCGCTGTTCATCATCCACTACAATAACGACTTTGCCGTTCTTTAAATCCTCCAATGCTTCTTCGATGGAATCCAATCGAATCTCTTCGTCATGGTGCAACTCGCCCTGCTCCATGATGTTTGTCGTCGCACTTGTTTGGATGCCTCTATCCATAACCCTCTCCTCCTTATGTCTTATGTCACGAATGCTCCTGAACCAAATTTTCTATCATTCTGTATCAGGCTGTATCAAGCAAAGCCGTGTTTCGCCAAATAGTCCAAACTAAGAGGAGCTTGATCTGCTCTCTTCATCGGTACTGAACCTCTGTAATGTAAAAGCTGCTCCACATATTTGCCCAATATGTCGCATTCAATATTCACAGTGTCTCCCTCACGTTTGGCTTGTAAGGCCGTTTCAGCTAAGGTGTGGGGGATGATGGATACGGCAAAGCTATCTCTCGTACGCTGCGCGACTGTGAGGCTGATACCATCAATTGTAATTGACCCTTTGAGGAGAACATATTTAAATAATGCTTGATCAGAAGGCTCAACTTCGAACACAACTGCATTCTGGTCTGATGTTACTCCGCGAATCGTACCCGTCCCGTCCACATGTCCCTGTACGATATGTCCTCCGAACCTTCCATTCGCCGCCATCGCTCGCTCCAGGTTGACTCGGCTACCGGATCTGAGTTCCCTTAAATTACTGCTGCGAAAAGTCTCTGGCATCACATCAACCTTAAAATCTTTAGTACCAATCTGTATTGCCGTCAGGCAAACCCCATTTACCGAGACACTATCGCCTATTTTCAAATCGCCCAATACCACAGAACCCGAAATCCCCAGCACCATCGCTTCACCGCTTTTGGAAATACTTTGAATGCGACCCACTTCCTCGACCAATCCGGTAAACATACTTTCACTCCTTTCCACTACATTTCAGTTTATCCCTAATTCATCTGCTGTAAGCGCAAATAACCCCCAGTCAGGATTCAATCCGTCATGGGGGTGATGAGAGTCACATATGTAGTATACAAGCGCAGTTCATGTATGTCTTAAAATGACATGAAATCATAGGTTTGCCAAAAGAAAGCATGATCGAAGATACAGCAATTACGCTCAGAACGTTATCAAAAAGAAAGCTTAATCAAAGCTGTCGTCCGATACTGTCCTACAACGAAATAAGCCGTACGCATTTTTACGTATGCTAAAAATTGGCACATGTCACGTCATGCACATGCGCTTCGTATCCTTCTCCCATCCAGACTATACTGTCGGTCCCGGAATTACACCAGGTCCACCTTCTGCTGATTGTTCAGCATCCGGGTCACGGACTAAGCCATGCTGTGTTCGCAGAAGCGATTCACAAACATGCCATCACCGCCGGTGGGGAATTTCGCCCCGCCCCGAAGGATCTTGCTCTTATTTAATTGAATTAACATTAAACTTGTTACGTATATTAGCACCGACTTCAAAAAAAAGCAAGTTATCTAATAGAAGCTCCTGCTTTGGTTTTGACATATTGGCTGGAGAGTTCTTCAAACCAGGTTTTATCATTCATATGAAGTGCCAGATCAATCAGATCGGCCAGTTCGTCGACTCCAAGCTGTGTATCATGGTCAAAGGTAATAACGGCCGAAGCAACAGGTCCTCGCTCTCCCTCAGAACATGCTTCATAATCCAGTCGCACATCCACATGCCCATCAATAAACTCGCATTTTAGAAAATAAATAATTTCACACATTAAAATAGGGCGCACTTGTGTTTCTAACACACAATCCATCACCTTGGCAGAATAATGCTGGTTCGTCAGCGTGAATTTGTGTTCTGTTGCCGCCAGCGATGCTCGTCCAAAATCATCCGTAAACTTGAGTTCCACTGGCGTAATGTTCATAACCTTGGGGATTTGCTTCTTTATAATTTCAATTATTTCAACTGTATTCAGCTTAATCATTACCTGCACCTCATTGCATCTTAAAATTCAGAAGAAAACTTTATAACATGCCTTCTATAGGCCTCCACTCCTATATCGGAAATCATTACCTGTTTTTTTATGCCTCAGTCCATAAACGCAAAAAAAGATTCCTTGCGCAGCAAGCGCAAGGAATCTCAATCGAACTGGTGCCGAAACAGCGGCTAACAATGTTACACGATTATTATGCAAAAAACAGAATTATAACTCCGAAATTTCATGTTTCTTTTTCAGGATAGTCCAGCGACGCTCAATCTCCTGCTCAAAGGTAGCCAGCGTTGCTTCCTCTTTGAGAAGATGCTTCGTTTTACCCATTAGTTTTAACCATTCTGCGGCTGGAATCCGTTTTCCCTTGTCTTCCGGATTGTACGTAATCGTCGTACTTCCCTGCTCGATTTCATACAAAGGAAAGAAGCAAGACTCGACTGCGGCGCCCACGATGTTAGTACCCAGTCTGTCTTCGGATTTCCAGTTGAGTGGGCAGGCGCAAAGAATTTTACCATATGCCGTACCCACGTTGTTGGCATACCATTGAGCCTTGGCGGCTTTGCGCAGCATATCCTGCGGATGACTTTCGGCTGCTGTAAAGGCATACGGGATGTTACAGGCGGCCATGATTTGCACGGTATCCTTATGATGCCCTTGCTTCCCTTTTTGCATTTTCCCTACACCCGACGTACTGGTCATATGCCCCATTGGAGTGGAGTACGATTGCTGCGAACCTGTATTCATGTACCCCTCGTTGTCATATTCCAGCATAATCAGTTTATGGTTACGCAGAGCCGCACCAATCGCAGAACCCATACCAATGTCCATCCCGCCGTCACCACTGATCATGATAAAGGTCGGATCATCCGACATCTCAATTTCATTACGTCGCTTCATCTCCATGTAAGCTTCCAGCGCACCTGAAAGGGTAGCGGCCCCGTTTTGAAAAAGATTGTGGATCATCGGTTGCTTGTGTGATGTATATGGATACCCTGTCGTCACCACATAAACGCAGCCAGTCTGGAACAGTACGACAATATCGCCTTCAATTCCTTTAAAAAATAGCTCAAGCGCAGACAAGGCTCCACAACCAGGACAAGCCCCATGCCCTGGTGTAAGACGACGTGGTTTGGTTGTCAACGAACGCAGAGGTGGTACCTTGACTTTGAGCTTCCCAGTCGCCTCGTCCGGCGTAACCTGAATCAGACCCGTACGATATGCATTGCCACGTGGTGGCTGCATGACTTGCGGCATCACTTTGTCCGGTGAACCCGGATTAATCCCGTAATAATCAAAGGGCTTTTCCGCTCGTCCAGCCTCTGCCGCCTGAATCGCAAGCTGGAAGAACGCCTCTGCATCTTCCGCATAAAAATCCTTACCACCCAAGCCAAAGATACGGCTTAATACGATGGTTTGGTTCAATGGGTCCTCTTGTAACGCCGCCTTGATTTCATGCGTCAAGTTACCACCATCTGACCCGTACGAATCTGCACGTTCACCCACCAACAGCGCCTTGACATGGCGCAATGCCTCCCGCAGTTGTGCAGCTGGGAATGGCCGGATGATATTCGGACGAATCACACCGGCTTTAATGCCTCGCGTGCGGAGTTGATCTGCCACATCCTTGGCCGATTCAGCCGCCGAATTCAGCAAAAATACCGCAACCTCAGCATCCTCCATATGATACAGATCCAAAATCGGATATTCCCGACCGGATAAAGCGGCATATTCTGCTGCTACCTGCTCATATACTCCTTCTGAAAGCTTCAACGCTTCGGACAGTTGAACGTGATTATTCGTCAGATCATCGCCGTTCATATGCGCACCCACAGTGACAGGATGATCAAAATCCGTAATATTCGGATAATTTAGGTTCGGGTTGGGGCCTACAAAATCGCGCACGGTCTCTGCATCGGCAAAATATTGCACTTTACGTTTTTGATGGGACGTATAAAAACCGTCGTATGCGACCATTACAGGCAACCGTACATCGCTATGCTCTGCAATTTTCAGGGCCATAATGTTCATATCATACACAGCCTGTGGCGTACTTGCCGTCAAAATGACCCAGCCTGTATTCAAACCATAATACAGGTCCGAATGATCCCCCCGAATATCCAAGGGACCACTGACAGCTCTTGTCACCAGATTCATAACCATAGGAAAACGGGTACCCGACTGAACAGGCAACTGCTCCAGCATGTATAGGAAACCTTGCGAACTGGTAGCGTTCACAACCCGCGCTCCTGCTGCCGCAGCTCCATAACAAATCCCTGCCGATCCGTGTTCTCCATCTGCTGCAACCAGCTTAATATTATGCTGACCACGCGTTTTCATTTGATCCAGATACTGTGCTACCTCAGTCGATGGCGTAATCGGGAAATATCCCATCATATGATAATTGATCTGCGCAGCCGCTGTAGCTGCCATTTCATTACCGGATTCGAATGTTGTCACTTGTGCGGCGCCCGTCTGTTTGAGTTCTTCCTCTAGCTTTGCCATTACGCACGCCCTCCTTCATATACTGGAAATTGGTGGGCAACGCGATTCTGCTCCGCCCAGCCCCATTGTTCGCGACGCGAGCTTAATGCCCCCGACGGGCAAATATCTACACACTTCAGACACCCTTTGCAATACTGGTAATCAATCCCTTGCAAAAACGGCATCATTCTTCCGCGTTTGTCTGCTTGCTCTTCCCATACAAAGCAGTAATCCGGGCAAATCGAATCACACTTGGCACAATGAGTACATTTATCAGCTTCATACTCAGGTACATAACCCTGACGTGAACCACTAACATCTTTCGTCATGCTGTTGCCCTGAGTTGCAATAACGCCCCCCAGCAATTGAGTTTCGTACCCTAGCAAAGGCTGCGGACGTTCAAAAACCCGATCCTGCGCATCAGCAGTAACCGGATATACATGTAGTTGCATTTCTTCAAAACCACGATTAAACGTACGCAGATTAGGTTCCACTAATTGTGGATTTTTCTTTTCAAAAGTACTGCGAATAACCGATCTCATTGCTTCCGGGTCCAGGAAATCACAGACACGGAACAAGGCACCTAGCATGGACGTATTTAGTTTGGTCCGCTCTTCCAGTGCGATGCCCATCGCATCCACCACTGCTAATGTACCGGATACCAGTCCCAAATCAGCCCGTATTTCTTCTGCCGGACGTGTGGAATTTACCACTACAATCCCATCTGCTGGCAGGCCGCTGATTACATTTACCGTTTTGTATAACGTTTCATGGAAAATGCCTACCACATGCGGTTGCTCGATCGGACTGTGATCGCGAATATCCACCTCCGGCTCACAGAAGCGAACAAAGCTTTTAACTGGAGATCCCTTCTTTTCCGAACCGTAGGATGAGAAATTTGAAGCATTCAGTCCCAGACCAAGCACCCCAGTTTCGGCCAACATTTTGCCAGCCAGATTTGCGCCGAGCCCACCAATGGATTCCAGCCGGATTTCAAAAAATCCGAGTCGATTTGTGCGCGTTAAAATAGACAATGTGATAAGCCCCCTTCTTTTCCAACTCTTACTAAGCTTGAATACTCATATAAAATAAATGGAAAATGCATTCTTATGAAAAGGCTATCACAACACTTACTTTTCGAATGTGATCTTACGCACTGTAATACCTACGTGATTGTAAAAATCAGCAAACCGTCAAACAAAAGACAACAAAAGCCGCCCTGTCCAAAGACAGAACGGCTTAGGTGCAACGCTATTTAAAAAAATTCAAATCATGCATGTAATGGTAAATTACACGTCAAATACTTTAACCTCTTTCATTTTGTCGCCTTGTTTTACAGCATCAATGAATTCCATACCTTTGGTTACTTTACCAAATACAGTATGTACTCCATCTAAATGCGGCTGTGGAGCGTAGCAAATAAAGAATTGACTGCCACCTGTGTTGCGACCTGCATGAGCCATGGACAGAACGCCTTTGGCATGCTTGGTTGTATTCGTAGCTGTTTCACAGTCAATGGTGTAGCCAGGACCGCCAGTACCATTACCGATCGGACAACCCCCTTGAGCAACAAAGCCCGGGATGACACGGTGGAAGCTCAAACCATTGTAGTAACCGCTGTTTGCCAGCTTTTCAAAGTTAGCAACGGTGTTTGGAGCTTCTTCTGGGAAAAAGTCAATTTCGACGATACCGCCGTTTTCAAGATCTATTCTACCTTTTTTCATTGTTTGTATCTCCTTTTCAACCTGTTTTGAGAACTAAATAACATCAAGTTCCAGTTTACTATGAATTGGCGCGCTTAGCAAAGCCTTGTCCAAAAAAAAGGGGCCATTGTCCCCGGTTTATTATTACCGACGCAATGGCCTGCTTGAATTTTAAATTCCACAATCAGGACGAAACCGTAATCTTGGCATTGGGCTGAACCACTGAACTGGCTTGATCACGAACCAAGCGCTGTGGCAAAACATCATTGCGAACGATATCCTCGTAGGTTTCCCGACGCACTACCAGCTCGGCCTCACCGTTGTTGACAAATACAACTGCTGGTCGGCGTATCCGGTTATAATTGCTCGCCATGGAGTAATTATAAGCTCCGGTTGAGGCAACAGCGAGCAAGTCTCCGCTATTCGGGCGAGGCAGTTCTACATCCCAAATAAGCATATCGCCGCTTTCACAGCATTTGCCTGCAATGGACACTGTCTCTTCGTTCGCATCTTGGGCTCGATTAGCCAGCATTGCTTCATACTTGGCCTGATACAGTGCAGGACGTGGATTATCTGTCATTCCGCCGTCTACAGAAACGTATTTACGAACCTGCGGAATATCCTTGATGCTTCCTACCGTATACAAGGTTGTACCTGAATCACCTACAATACTGCGTCCCGGCTCAATCCAAATTTCTGGAAGTTCATCGTAAAGCCCTGAAAAATGAGTTTTTACCGCTTCGCCGATAGCCTGTACATAGGTGGATAGTTTCAGCGGTGTGTCCTCCTCTGTGTAACGGATACCAAATCCCCCACCGAGATTAATCACCTTGAAGGAATACTGAAGCTGTTCTTTAATCTCCCTGCAAAAAACTGCGACCCGCTCGGCAGCCATTTGGAAGCCATTGACTTCGAAGATTTGCGAGCCGATATGAGAATGTACTCCCAGCAGATTAAGATGATCCAGCTTGATAGCCTGTTCCACCGCTTGACGGGCTGTGCCATTCGCAATGTCAAAACCAAATTTTGAATCTTCTTGACCTGTGGCCATATATTCATGCGTATGCGCCTCAACCCCCGGCGTAACCCGCAGTAAAATATTGACCTGTTGTCCTTTTTCAGAGGCGAGAGCCTGTAACAAATGCAATTCCATTTTGCTATCAACGACAAAGCAGCCAATTTGAGCCTCTAACGCCATTTCAATTTCTTCCGGCGTCTTGTTATTGCCATGAAAATGGATTCGTTCTGCCGGGAATCCTGCTTGCAGCGCCGTGAACAGCTCTCCGCTGGAAACAACGTCGAGCGACATCCCTTCTTCAGCAGCTAAAGCGCACATTGCCATAACACAAAATGCTTTGCTTGCATAAGCCACTTGAAACTTTAAACCGGTCTCACGAAATGCTTCTATAAATTCCCGGCAGCGCCGGCGGACTAACTGTTCGTCTACAATATATAGCGGCGTGCCAAAACGCTCTTTCAAAAGCGTGGTATCACATCCGCCAATCTCCAAATGTCCATTGCTGTTAATTTTACTGCTTCCATGCAAATACATGTTCTGGCGCCTCTCTTTCTGGAACAAGCTAGTCATATTCCATCGAATGTTTACACCAGTATAGCAAAAAAAACATCAAGCACAATGGATTTTTATGCAGATCATTTACATTAATGCTCCTGTCCATTGCCTGAGTTCGAATCTGTGTTGGCATCCGTATGGGGCATACGCGTATTGTCCCTCGTTTTATTAAATGACGGGCGGTTAGGCGCATCAAGTACAGGCATACGGAACAAGATGGAAGCTAACGCTTTGGCATTAAAAGGAATAAACGGCCACAAATACGAAGAATTATATGACCGATGCAGTGTCAGCATCAAAATGATCAGTGTCGTGCCCACGACAAAGCCTGGTACGTGAAAAATAGCAACAGCAATCAGCAGGAATAGTCGAATCAGTCTATTCGCGAGCCCCAACTCATAGCTTGGTGTCGCGAACATTCCTATGGCAGCAACAGCCATGTACAATACGACTTCATTTACGAACAGCCCCGTCTTAACCGCTATATCACCAACCAGAATCGCTGCAATCAACCCCATGGCGGAAGCCAATGGTGTCGGAGTATGCACAGCTGCCATTCGCATAAGATCGACCCCTAGTTCCACAATGATAAACTGGGCAATCAGCGGAAAATGCGCTTCCTTTTGAGGGCCGATAAAATCGAGAAACGCCGGTTTTAATTCGGGATTGATAACCATTAGTAGCCACATCGGAAGCAGAAACATCGAGGCGAATATGCCTATAAAACGTACCCAGCGTAAATAGCTACCCATAAAAGCGGTTTGCCGATTCTCTTCTGCATGCTGGCACAGGTCAAAAAAAGTGGTAGGCAAAATCATTACGCTGGGTGAGGTATCAACGAAAATAACGAGCCTTCCTTCCATAATATGCGAAGCTACAACATCTGGTCGCTCTGAATATCGTACTAATGGATATGGATTCCAACCTTTATTGATAATCGTCTCCTCTAATTGCTTATCAGCCAGTGGAATACCATCCAGATTAACATTTTTAATTTTGTCTCGTACCGTATCCACCATAACCTTATCCACAATATCATCAATGTAGCCCAAGCATACATCTGTTCGAGTTCGGCGTCCGACCTGCATGGCCTCGAATTTAAGTCCGGGGTCTCGCAAACGCCGACGCACTAAACCTACATTTGTAAGCATCGTTTCAGTAAAACCATCACGTGCACCGCGCACAACTCTCTCCAAGGAAGGTTCTTCTGGGCTCCGTACAGGGTAATTACGAGTATCCAGAATAACAGCAAAACGCTCGCCTTCCATGAAGAGAGCACTCATTCCCGTCAGTACCTTGTTTATAACAACGGACATCTTATCCGTCTTCTCCACCTGTATATGTGGAATAAAATTTTCGAAATACGCTTGGAGTCCAGCTGAAGTCATGTCATTCGGCGTCAGATAGGTGAGCCGCTTTAGCACCTCAAGCATGATCTGATCCTTGGCAAAGGTATTCAGGAACAAATACCCGATATGGCGGCCACCTGTTGTCATTTCCCTAAATACAACATCAAAGGTTTCTCCCAAACCCAATACCATCTTAAGGGTTTCACGATTTTCCTTCATCTTTGGCGAAATATCATCCTCAATCTGCCAATAACGAATGGATTCCTCTACATTATCAGAACGCTCGCTTTCTTTTTTGTGCTTAAGACGGGCGGCTTCCTGCTCCTGCTTTTGCTTCCAGGAGCCCAAACTTTCCCCGTCAGTATGATTTTCCTTTCCAATTGCTCCGTCTCCATGATAATGCTCCTGCTGATCCTGATCCGTTCTGTGATCCATACTTCTTGCCCCCTTCTCTTTCACTATTAACGGTTGTATACAAACCAATCAAATAAGGAACCCGTTACCTTGCCAAGCACCATTGCCATTAACAGACCGAACATGTATACAGTCATATGGAGTCGCTTGGCCAGTATGGGCAGGAGATTCAGCACCTCTGTTAGAGCCGCGGCGAGCAAGCCAATAAACACTCCGCAAAACAAACCAGGTATCCATGTAAATATGCCCGGTAATGGCAAGCAGATGTTCCAAAAATCGGCCACGGTTCCCACCACTGAACCTAAAATCATCGCCTTTTCGTATGCACGTGATTTTTTATACGTCCGGGTGAGTTGTGCTAATCGCGGCATAATATCCAGCACAATAAAAAAAGCAATCACACCGCTACCTACCGCCAGCCCCCCAGCGATACCCAAAATAATCTGAAGTGCAGCCTGTACAAATATCATGGTTTCTTATCCTTTGGCTGCAAACGAGCCATCTTTTCATACTCCTCTGCCACAACATACTGATCCACATTTTCCTGATACAGATACATTTCCACCTCCAGTGGCGTCGGCTCCTCATTCCATTTTTTCTTGAACAAGTGATTAAAAAATACGATCATACCAAAGCCGATGCCGATCGAGTAAGCAATTTGGAACAAGTACGGGTGCTCATCCTTTTGTCCCGTAATCATTTCTACAATCCGAACCTGTACCTCCATCATGCTAACGTCAGCATGAAAGTTCATAATCGTCAGCGCAGAGCCAAAAAACAGAAGTAACCATACCAACACGAACAGTATTTTGGATGGCTTACGGGGTCTCTCCACGAGTTCCACAAGTACATGCGGTTTCCCGAGAGATTCAACTACAACTCCCGGAATATGATCTCTAATTTTTGATATGATCTGTAGCATGTCCACCAGTATCAGGTTACCATCCTGCTTCTGCGGCCGCTTGAGAACAAGTTCAAGCAGATCCTTTTCCCATTCGGGCTCCGTCAGCAGATGGGCTACATCGCCCAAATGTAAATCCTGCCCTTGGATCATACGCACACGGCTGCGGAGCCGCAAATAGACAATAGGAGCCGGACTATGATTCATCCGATTCCCTCCTTATCCTCGTAATTACCGATTAGTATGGAGTGAAGCAAGCAAACCTATTCTGTGTATTGTCTTTTGTCGCACGCAAAAAAGAGTACTCCTGGCCATTAAAATGGCTTTGGAATACCCTTTAAAATGCGTAAGCATAAAGTTTTACTAAAATCCTGCCCATTATTATTGGGCAATCTGATCGCGGATCAGTTGTAAAATCTTTTTTTCCAATCGTGATACCTGCACCTGAGAAATACCAAGACGACTTGCAACCTCTGATTGAGTCTGATCCCGATAATAACGCAAGTACACAATCAATCGCTCCCGCTCAGATAATCCGTCAATGGCCTCATTCAGCGCCAGCTTGTCGAACCATCTTTCCTGTGATTCGTCGGCAATCTGATCCATAAGTGTAATCGGGTCCCCGTCATTTTCAAACACTGTTTCGTGAATCGAGGTAGGAGGCTTATTCGCCTCCTGCGCAAAAACAACATCCTCCGGTGTCACTCCAAGCTCATCAGCAACCTCCTTGACTGTAGGCAGGCGATTGAGCCGTTTGGATAGCTCGTCCTTCATTTTGCGGACCTTATTGGCTGTTTCCTTCAAGGAACGGCTAACCTTGAGTGTACCGTCATCTCGAAGGAACCGTTGAATTTCACCGATAATCATAGGTACCGCATACGTTGAAAATTTGACTTCGTAGCTGAGATCGAATTTATCCACCGATTTTAACAATCCGATGCAACCAATTTGAAAAAGATCGTCAGGTTCATACCCCCGGTTCATAAAGCGCTGCACGACAGACCAGACGAGCCGGATATTACTATTGACCAGTGTCTCACGAGCATCATTATCACCAGATTGGCTCAGTGCAATAAGCCGCTTGACCTCTGTATCCTCCAAATAGCTGTGCGAAGTTTTTTTTCCTCCTGCTTCCATAGGATCAACTCCTAATTATATAAAGCTTTCTTGGATTCAATCCTTTTCTTCATCCGGACCGACGTGCCTCCGCCCGGCTCACTGACTGCTTCGAACTCATCCATAAAATTTTCCATAATCGTAAAGCCCATGCCAGAGCGTTCCAATTCAGGCTTGGACGTATAGAGAGGCTGCTTGGCCAGCTCCAGATCCTCAATTCCCCGTCCTGCATCCTCAACGACTAACGTGATCACGTCCGCTTCAATCCCAACTTTAATCGTTACAACACCTGACGGATCGCTGTCATAACCGTGAATAATACTGTTTGTCACCGCTTCAGACACGACGGTCTTCAAATCGCTAAGCTCATCCATCGTGGGATCAAGCCTGGAAATAAAGGCTGCCACAGCCACGCGGGCAAATGCTTCATTTTCCGATTTGGCGGCAAACTGCAAGCTCATGAAATTGTTCCCCGTGCCTTCTCTCATGACACAACCTCCAATTCCGTGAGCGCATTTCCCTCGTTGTCATAGATGGGCATGATTTTAAATAAGCCTGACATATCCAGCAGTCGATGTACCGGCGGATTGACATCACAGACTGCCATTTTCCCGCCCTTTTGCTTGATCAGTTTGTATCGTCCCAAGATAACGCCAAGGCCGGAACTATCCATAAACTGAAGATTCTTCAGGCTGAGCACGATATGCTCGCATTGCCGGCGTTGAATCGCCTCATCCATTTGCATACGGACCATATCTGACGTATGGTGATCAAGTTCACCAGACAGCCTTACAATAAGTACTCCCCGGTGATGCTCCATTTCAATTTGCAGGTTCATGCTTGCTCACTCTCCTCCCGGTCTTGGACAAGGATTTCTACGTAGTCGCAGACGATTCCTGCCCTCCGACAAAACTAGAAGAAAACCCCGTAAAATCTACAAAGAAAATAGGTTTGACATGGTACGTTTAAACAATTTCCACCAGCCGGCCTTCTCGATCGCCACAGGCGAAGTGATATTAAACTCCTTAAGACGTTGTCCATCCTGATAGACGACCAGCTTACCAACGGGGTCACCCACCCGGACAGGAGCTTTAAGGCTTGGAGTCAGTTGCAACTCGTGACGCAGTGTTTGTTTGTTGCCGCCTTTTTTCACCAGCACACTGTAAGAACGGTCCGCCTGAATTTCCAGCTCTGGTAATACACCTTTTTCAACTTTTACACTGCCCAGCTTTTCACCTGGTTTATATATGGATTTCATTGTATATTGAGAAAATGCGTAGTCGAACATGGAAGAAACCTCATTGTTGCGTATCTTCGTGTTCGGCTCACCGAGTACGACAGCTACGACACGTAAGCCATCACGCTTCGCCGTAGCGGAAAGGCAGAACTTTGCTTCTGACGTATAGCCCGTTTTCAGACCGTCTGCTCCGGTATAGAAGCGAACAAGCTTATTCGTATTCACCAGCCAAAAGGGCTTGACCGAGGATTTGCGCAAATAGTCCTGATATGCTCCCGTATATTTCGTAATTTGTGGATATTTCAACAGTTCCCGGCTCATAACCGCAATATCATGCGCAGAGGAATAGTGATTTTCTACGGGTAAACCGTTGCAATTGGCAAAATGCGTATCTTTGAGTCCGAGCTGCTGCACCTTGGCATTCATCATCTCGACAAAAGCCTGTTCAGACCCTGCAATTTTCTCCGCCATCGCTACAGAGGCGTCGTTGCCCGAAGCCATCGCAATTCCCTTCAGCATCTCATCGACCGTCATTTCTTCTCCCGGCTCCAAGAAAATTTGCGAGCCTCCCATTGAAGACGCATACTCACTGGCCCGTACTTTATCGGTCAGCTTGAGCTTGCCATCATGAATGGCCTCCATTGTTAGCAGCATCGTCATGATCTTAGTGATGCTTGCTGGAGGAAGCTTTTCACGACTGTTTTTTTCATAGATGACTGTGCCTGTATCTGCATCCATCAAGATCGCCGAAAGAGCCTCGGGAGCCAGCTCAGCTGCTGATCCTACTTTGGTTTTGCTTTCAGGTCTGCTTTCTTCGGCCCAACCGCCGACAGGGACGGCAGTCAAGGCTACCAGACAAGCCAGGATGAACGCCACCACTTTTTTCTTCACAATCGGTCCCCTCCTCAACATATTGGCGTAAAGCATCGGAGCCCATTTACTGATCTCCCCGATCTATTCGCGTGCTGCTAACCATTGTCGTCAGATTGAAAGAAAAATATTCCATATGAATAAAAACATCAAATAGCACCAAGCTGAGCCAGCATGGTGCTATTTTCCAATCTATAAATGACACAACATGTATCGTCTGTAACAGGATCTATAAAAATCGTTCAAATCCGGCTAACGGTGAGGTATGTAATACCTCCACCCGGTAAAATATCCACTGCATTTTGACTAAACACCCGTATATCAATAAAAGAATTCGCTTCAAGTCTAAGTTCCATTGCTCCACTCAATGCACCATAGTTCAGCCCGCCAATCACCCTGTCATCGAGATATGCATAGGCAGAACTTCCGGCAAGCTGCTCATCATTCAGGTGAAGTGCCAGCCGTGTCCGGTTACCATCTACTTGGGGATCGGTCGAAACGTAGACTTGTATTCTGTATTTCCCAGCTCGCTTGGCTCGCCACCGACTATTCGAACCATCGAATTCGGTCAACTCATCATGATTGATTTGATTGAACCTTACTTTCTGCCAGCTACCTGCAGGGATATTTTGCCTTGAACCAAGGTAGGCTTTGACAAAGGTTTCATTCAAATGTTCAAAACCATTATTCGAATATTTCTCTACGAGTAACAACGCTTGCCCTGTCCCATTATTCTCGTCATAACGATGATTGCTATAACTAAAATCCAAATGTGAGCGAAGTGTCACCTGCTGTGTGGAGGAGCTACCAGAGAAACAAATAAGCTGTTTTAGATTACGGGGATATCCGCCCACCTCGTCCACCAAAACTTTTTTGCCAATGACCACATCCACAAAATAATTGCACACTGATTGGGTGTCATCGTATTTGTCTGCTATCGCCAAAATAGAGTCGCGCAAGGCAACATTTTTGGTTTCTTTCGTAGCACCAATTTGAATAAAAGAAGGTACTGTCACCTTGTGTTCTCTGCTTAGTCCCTCAAACCAGCAGCCTATAAATTCTGCATTCATAAAATCATTTATTAGAATGGGAATATCACTGGAGCTCCCATCCTTAATGTGCTGGCTAGCCATGAATCTCGCCCCGTTAGAACTATTTAGGTCCAGCGCCGTATCGTTTCCGAGCGTAAAAAGCGCAATGCTTGTAAACTGTGAACTTCTGTTCTGCAAGTGAATCCCTATTTTATTGTAATTTATCTCCGTGCATTTAAATAAGTTCACATCACTTTCATAGCCCCAAAAAGCCGTTTCAAAATGCTCAATCAACACGTTATCCAGGACAACGCCGCCGCCCTTCCAATCCTGAATGCCCAAAGTACCTTTGCCATAATACCCGCGCTTCACTGACTGCGAAAACGGATTATTTAAGGTAGCTCTGTCGGTCCCTTCGTACCGGATCGATAAGTCATGGAACTGCACATTTTGAAAGCCACTAAACGATGGCAGACTTTCGTCTCCAATTTGGAAACAAGGACCCGTACCATAATATTCAATCGACGTAACTCCCTTACCCTGTCGGTATCTGCCCTTATGAATCCCAAAAATGCGCATACCCTGCTTCCGAATCTGAAGGGTAGATGTTATTTTGTATCGGCCACTGGGGATGTGAAGAATGGAGTAATCGGGGGTCTTGTTAATCAATTCTTGCATAGCTGCCGTGTCGTCCTGAATACCATCACCAGCAGCTCCAAACCAGCTTACGTTTACACTGCGTTCCATGAATTCTTTTTCAATGGCTTTAAAATTGTCATTTAACTGCTGAGGCGTTAACTCTTTGCCCGTACCACTCAAATTCAACTTCAATCGGTCTGTAAAATCTGCCACCCAAACACCCCCATTGTTAAAAACGTGAAAATACTTTCAGACTATGCCCGAAGAATTCTTCATTTTCTTAGCATGGACTGAGTATATGCACAATAAGGCTTGCTCTAGGATCGTGAAAAATGAAAATAAATATTTTATTATGATTGTACAAGAAGATACATTTTGTATATTATAGATACATAACGTATCTAGGCGGTGAAACCGTGAAACACATACTCACAGTAGCCGGTTTACTGGCTTTCTCGATCCCCTTTGCCTGTCAGGGTTTGTCTCCCAGAGTGATCACGATTTCCCTGCTTATCTTGTTGTTTAGCTACACCATGCTTCTGCCTTCACTCAAGTCATTAATCGCAACCCTAGCTGATAATCCGTTGCTGACTTTACTCATGATGTACATCGCCGCCTCCTGTATATGGGCTGAACAAGAGCAGACTTCTTCCGTGCTCATGGTTCTCAAATTTATTGCCTTCTCTACCTTTGGACTTTATCTGGTCACCCATTATACAACACAGGGCTGCATACGCCTCTTAGTCGTTACATTAAGTATCCTGAGCGTACTCAATCTACTCGCCGTTGTACTCGTTCCTTCCTTTGCCATTCATGGCGGTATAGAACATACTGGACTGTGGAAGGGAATCTCCGGCCATAAAAATACACTTGGAACCCTCTCTCTGTTAAGTTTTGTTTCACATGTCATTTATTTTTTCAGGGGCACACGCAAAGCTTTACATATTGGCTTCATCTTACTCAATGCCTTATTACTCATCGAATGCCAATCTACCACCTCATTGGTGCTGACATCTTCACTGTTCGTATTTATTTTGTTTATATTGCTATTCAAAAGAATTCGAAGCATCGCGTTGCGGGGGTTCTTTGTTAGCTGTTCCTGCCTACTTGTTCTTTTGGGTTTGGCACTTACCTTTACTTATGGAGATGCGATTGCCTCGGAATTCGGAAAAACAACAACCTTAACCGGAAGAACGGAAATCTGGCAGGGAATTGATGGTGCTATTCAGAGCCACTACTGGTTCGGCCATGGTTATGGCTCCTTCTGGGCAGCCCGGCCCAGCATTTATGCGAACGGCATCCGCTTTGATCTGACCAGCAGCCATAGCGGCTTTCGAGATCTGTGGATCGATGTGGGTCTCATAGGACTACTCGCAACGGTTATACTCGTCGTAACTACCTTATTTAAATTCAGAATTGGCAAAACAGATATGTATACTTGGCTGACGGCAGCCGTCTTCTTCCTGTTCATCGTGTTAAACAATATAACGGATAGCCGTTTTCTGAACTCATTATCCATCTACTGGATTATATTCATGGTCATTGTGATCAAGGTGCAAGAGCGACATAGACTAACTGTAGCAGAAAAAGCGAATACAGCTGCATGGAGCACACGCCCTCTTCACTAGGCAATCTTACTCAGCTCAACCGCGGTATGTAAAAGAACCCCGTATCCCACGCCATCAAAAGGCGCTCGGATATGGGGTTCTTTGAATATAACCACCGTTTCGAATGGAAAATTATACTTAATCTACATTTGTGGAATAATCGCCAGTACCAATTTCAGAAATTGTTCACGTACCTTCTCTGCCGTCTCCATCACTTCATCATGAGACAAAGGCTGGTCCAGAATGCCTGCAGCCATATTAGTGATACAGGAGAAGCCTAGTACCTCAATCCCCGCATGACGAGCTACAATAACTTCAGACACGGTCGACATCCCTACTGCATCTGCCCCCAGTGTACGCAGCATAACGATTTCAGCAGGCGTCTCATAGTTGGGCCCCAGCAATCCGGCATATACACCTTCCTGCAGGCTGAAGCCTTGTTGGGTAGCTGTTTGTTTGGCAATTTCACGCAAGCGGCGGCTGTATGCCTCTGACATGTCTGGGAAGCGAACACCCAGAGCAGCATCGTTCGGTCCAATCAGCGGATTTTGTCCGGTCAGATTCAGATGGTCCGAGATGACCATCAGATCGCCCGCTTTGTAGGAAGTGTTTACACCACCTGCCGCATTTGTCACGAGCAGGCTTTGAATCCCGAGCTGCTTCATTACCCGAACAGGAAAAGCCGTCAGTTGCGGGCCATAGCCCTCATACATATGAAAGCGCCCCTTCATCATGACGACAGCGCGACCTTCAATAGTGCCTAACAGTAACTCCCCCTCGTGGCCTTCTACCGTTGATACGGGAAAATGGGGAATATCCTGATAGGGTATACTAACTCCATCTTGAATCAAATCTGCCAAAATACCGAGGCCCGATCCCAGAATAAGACCAATCTCTGGAGTTATTCCGCTCTTGGCACGGATATAGTCTGCTGCTTCCTGAATTGTAGCTTGGTTGGCTGTTGACATAAATATCTCTCCTGACTTGTACAATCGTAAAGTTATAGTCATTATCACATTTTCTATAATAGCAAAGCGACGTTACGTTTGATCCTTGCTATCATGAGAAGTGCGGTTGCCGCCGTGCGGGTGATGCATTTCATATACTTCCTTCATGTTCCGTCTAGCGGTCTGTGCATATACCTGCGTCGTTGATAGATCTGCATGACCCAGCATTTCCTGTACAGAGCGTAAGTCCGCTCCGCCCTCCAGCATATGTACCGCAAAGGAGTGTCGCAGCGTATGGGGCGTGATATCCTTGCTTATGCCTGCTTCCTGAGCGTACTTCTTAATTATTTTCCAGAAGCCCTGTCTACTAAGCCGCTGACCCGATACATTCAAGAACAAGGCTTCCTGCTCTGTCTGAGCCTCTTCACCCTGCCCGGGTCGCAGCAACGCTGGACGCTGCTCGTCCAAGTAAGCTTGTGCCCACTGTGATGCCTCACGACTGATCGGTACAACACGCTCCTTGCCCGCCTCACCGCCACAGTGTACAAAGCGCAAATCTATGCGCACATCACACACGTTCAGGGCAATCAGCTCTGATACGCGGATGCCGGTCGCATACAACAACTCTAGCATGGCCTTATCTCGCCCCCCTTGCGGGGCACTCACATCCGGCACTGCCAGTAAACGCTCTATTTCATCCTGTGTTAACACCGAGGGCTTCTTTTTAGTGGCCTTGGGCAGTTCCACCAGAACGGACGGGTCATGGATTGCGATTCCCTCCCGAATGAGAAAATGAAAAAAGGAGCGTATAGAGGCGACGCTACGTGAAATTGTCGCCGCGGCTTTTCCCTGTTCCTTCAGATGCCCCAAATACAGCACCAGATGTGACCGCTGTACATTGTCCGGCTGCTCAAGGCCACAGCTTTCTGCGAATTCGGCAAACTGCTGTACGTCCCGCTGATACGCTTCCAATGTGCTGCGCGACAAACCTTTTTCCTCTTCCATATATTGAACGAAAGGTTGAATATACATTTTCATGAGTTCCAAAAGTCTCCTTGTCCTGCATACAGCGATTCAAGTTGTTGCGCCTGCTTCTTCGTGTGCGGCCTTCATATCATCATCTCATCGTGAAGATTACATAGACTACTCACCATACCAATAAAAGAAACGTAAACGTTCCAACACTCCGATTCGTTGCTCGGACCCTTCATTCACTGTTTGTCCGCCAAATACCTTAACTGCATGTCCTTCCGGTATTCGGTAATGATCTACAGGTGTTATCCAATCTGTAAACAGCCTGAGGCTATAAAAGAACATACATGCCAACACCCCGAACAATATCAGCAAGCGCAGCCATTGTAGTCCTCTCCGTAATGATAGTACCATGTGGATCAGCCGCCTTCCCAAAATATAGTCCCTATGTAGGGCTCTCTATGGAAGGGTATGACAAGCTATTCCGTTTTATACCACTTGGTCCTACACAGTAAATTCCGAACCAAAAAAGCTCCCCCGAACGCGTCTTCGTCGGTGAGAGCTTGGGTAGTCAGCTTATTAATCCTGGGATTTGTTTTTCTTGGTTTTGCTCGAGGATTTCTGGGCAGTTGTATCGTTCTTCGCCTTACAACGATAACAAATACCGTGGAAGTCCAAACGATGGTCCACTACAGTAAAATTATATTCCCGTTCCAAACGCTCCTCTAACGGTCCCAGCCAATCTTCCAGTATTTCATCTACACTGCCGCACTGCACACATATCAAATGGTGGTGGTGATGTTTGGCTGTATCGCCGCGTAAGTCATAACGCGCAACGCCATCGCCAAAATTAATTTTCTCCACGACATGCAGTTCACTTAGCAGTTCTAGGGTACGGTATACGGTTGCCAGACCGATTTCGGGAGCTTTCTCTTTGACGAGCATAAATACATCTTCCGCACTCAGATGATCATCTTCGTTCTCAAGTAAAACTCTGACGGTGGCTTCCCGCTGAGGCGTTAGTTTGTAGCCCTGGGATTGCAGCTGCTGCTTAATTTTTTCGATCCGTGCTTCCATGTGTCTCCCTCCCCCTGCAAAGCTACTGCCTACTGCACTTTTTTTCACTCCTATTATTATAGGGGGTCTATACAAATAAAGTCAAACATTTTGAAATGAGATCAAGATGTCACGGAAGCCGTCAGCATAGGAGTGACCCATTGCATCATAACCGGGGTGACCCAGGTTTCAAAGGATGCGCTGCCGATAAGCAGCACCATCATCACAGCAGTCAATCCTGCGTAAGAAAGCAACGGACGCAACATCCCGTCTGATGGCCGAGTAGCAAGTATTTTAGTTTTGATCATATGAATGGAAAAAGTCATCGCAGCCACACTACAGACGAGCAGTACCGGAATCACGAGTAGGTTATGTGGAGCAACGGAAACCAATGAAAATAATAGTCCTTTCCACGAATATTGCCCTACCATATAACCTACAGAAAATCCGATCAGCACACCCTTGAGAAAATTCAATACAAGAATACCTGGGAGTCCAATGACCGAAAGCCCGCATACCCAGATGAGGCCCACCCATTTAAGATGTAGTGATACGCTGTCCCAAAAGGTCGAGGCCGCCTGCGAATCAGCAAAGCCCTGCTTGTTTTGATTGACCGTCACAAAAAAATCCTTCAGGTAACGGGACAAATCCTGTAACTGTTCCAGGGAGAGTGCATTTACCATGAGTGCGCCAAAGACAACTCCCACTAGAAACAGTACAGCCAAGAAAACATAATACGGCGTCTGATCCTTTAACGTATGACGAAACCATTGCATCGGGTCCTGCCCCTTTCATCTGCTTGTTTGTCCAAAAAACAACCGTAATCCGACGGCTGATGGCTAGAAATGGGGCAGCTTTCGCTACAAACCTAACATCACGAATGATGCGCCAAGCCAACGGCAGAGATATTTTATGGTTATGAACAAGCAGACGCTGATATGCCTTTTTAGGGAGACAAGACTTGACTAGGACACTTTACTAGGACTTCGCTATTTTTCCGTATGTTCCACCACCACCGGATACCAGCGCCAGGCGTCCTTCGCGTGAAAGCACAATCTGCTCTGCCAACACTTTACCGACGACCTCTGACAGTTCCTCCTGCATAACCTCATGTAAAATATTCATTTCTGTTCCGAAGGCTGCTAACAGCTGGTTCAGCTTGGCTTTACCCAAGCCTGGAATAAATTCCAGCGGAATCTGGTAAATGTACGGAGGACGATGGGAGGGAATTACGGGCTGTTCACGATCGGCAATGCTCCAGATTCGATCGAGCACACCCCGCACCAGCTTGGTATGGCCACAGTTAGGGCAACGTTCGTCCGCCATCTGCTGCTCATCAATAATCGTACCGCAGCTTTGACAGTAAGAGCGATGGTATTTTCCAAGTTTGGGATTCAAACCGTAGTTGGCACACACTCGTCGTCCTTCACGCCGCTCCAAAGCCATCCTGAATTCATCAAAACTGGGCTTCGCCAATGATAATTTGTTGTACTCTCGTCCAATTTTCCCAAGTGAATGGGCATCTGAATTCGTGAGAAAGCTGAAACGATCCAGCTCCGAAATCAAACCAGCCATAGATGAATCTGCGCTCAGCCCCAGTTCCACCCCGCTAATGAGCTCCATATCCAGCAGTTCCTCCATACGGGCTGCAGAACTGCCATAAATGCCCTTATGCGGAGTGAACACATGCGCAGGCACCATAATGCCTCCACGACCGTAAATTTGCTGCTGCAACTCACGTGGCGGTGCGTAGATCCGTTGTGAGCTGAGATTGACATTTTTCATATGCTTACTCAGCCATTGGGTAAAATCCTCCATCGCCGCCAGATCAGGAAAATAAGCCAGTACGTGTGCTTCGGGACGACCTTCAGCCCGTATTTCCAGCTCCGTGCCAAGTAGAATCACTGTATCCCTGTATGCGATGCCACCACCGCTGATTTCTTCCATTTCACCTGTATGCAAATAGCTACGAATATCTTCCTGTACATTAGGCGCATGGCAGTCAATAATCCCGATAAGCCCAATCCCTTTGCGACCGGAGGCTTCCTTGGCTATATTGGCAAACGTTAGATCACGGCTACCACTAATTTTGACTGGAGCTCCTTTCTCCGTTCTGCCAATATGAATATGCAAGTCTGCAAAGTAGTTGTTAAGTTCTATTATATTTGTATCCATCCGCTTAGAAGCTCCCTGTTTGTTGGCGAAGTTGCCATGCATAGACGGCCAGAATCGTTTTGGCATCACTAATGCGTCCTTCACGAATAAGCGTGTGCGCTTCTTCCAGGGTCACTTCAAATAGCTCCAGAAATTCATCCTCATCCGGTTCCATCTCACCTCGCCCCAGGTCTTCGGCCACATACAGATGTATGATTTCATCCGCAAAGCCAGGAGATGTATAAAAAGAGTGCAGCAGCTTCAACGATTTGGCTGTATAGCCTGTTTCTTCTCTCAATTCACGTCCCGCTGCTTCCATTGGGTCTTCACCTCGCTCCAGCTTGCCTGCGGGGATTTCAACCTCACATCGCCCCATAGCTTGTCTGTACTGGTCCACGACCAGCATTTTCCCCTCATGCAGAGCCAAAACTGCCACCGCACCTGGATGCTTTACGATTTCACGTTTTCCAGTGGAACCGTCGGGAAGCTCTACCGTGTCTACCTGTACCGTAATGACCTTTCCTTCAAAAATAGGCTGTGTGGACACGGTCTTTTCCTCCAGCGCAGGATTGGAATAAGGCTTGCGAAGTGTATTGTTTGTTGGATTGTTCACTTGTTCGTTCGTTTGGTCGTTCATCAGACATGTTTCCTCCTTCGTCTTCTATCTTTCTTTCATTATTAATTATCTCCAACATTAGTCTAACTTGTCCACTTGGGACATATGCTGGGGGTAGTATATCAAAACTTCTGCTATAAGGAGATTTCAGAACATGAAAAGCTACCGAACTGAAACCACCCTCCATATCGTCGGCAAAGCCTGGCAGATACAAGCCCTCCTGCGTCAATGGCAAAAGGAATACGGACCTACAGCCACTATTGCTTCGCTAACTGCCCCAAAAAAGGTTCAGATCTAAAGGAGGAACACCGTTCCTGTCTTTAGCCTGAACCCTTTTTTCGGTATATTGTAAATGTAAGAAGTAAGTCTTACTTTGTAGTTTCTTGGATCAGAGCTACGACTACTTCAGCAACCTTCACTAAATCATCGGCCTTGATCTTTTCCTCTGTGGTGTGGATGTTCTGGTAGCCTACCGCCAAATTCACCGTTGGAATACCAAGCCCGTTGAATACATTGGCATCTGAGCCGCCACCGGAATGGAAGGTTGATGTTGCCATTCCCAGTCCTTGAATGGCACGCTGTGCAACCTGTACAACTTCATCATGCTCCGTAAAGCTGAATGCTGGATAGATGACTTCACTGCGGAACTCTCCCTGAGCACCAAATTCACGCGTAGTGGTTTCAAGCGCTTCACGCATATGCTGAATTTGATGATTAACCTTTTCCTGTACAATACTACGAGCCTCCGCACGGATCAATACAAAATCGCAGACCACATTCGTTGCGCCGCCGCCTTCGAAACTGCCGATGTTAGCGGTCGTCTCCTTATCAATGCGTCCCAATTTCATTTTAGAAATTGCTTTAGAAGCGACTTGAATGGCACTAATGCCATCTTCAGGATTGACCCCCGCATGAGCGGACTTTCCAGTAATTCTCATTTCAATACGTGCCTGTGTGGGAGCAGCTATACAAATAGAACCGACTTCACCGTTCGAATCCAAAGCGTATCCGAAGTCAGAATCCAAGACTTCCGGCTTCATCGCCCGTGCACCCATTAAACCAGATTCCTCGCCAGCCGTAATCACGAACTGAATTTGACCATGGGGTATGTTCTGCTCGCGCACGACACGAATCGCCTCGAACAAAGCAGCAATCCCAGCCTTGTCGTCCGCACCCAGAATTGTTGAACCATCACTGCGAATCCAGCCATCCTCACCCAACTGCGGTTTGATTCCTTTGCCTGGAGTCACGGTATCCATGTGACAGGTGAAAAATATTTTGGGTGCTTGCTCCACACCTTCCGCTTTCCAGGTAACAATCAAATTGCCCGAACCATGTCCCGTTCTTTCGCGAGAATCATCTTCTACGACTTCTAGTCCTAGTGCATTAAACTTTTCTTTCAGAACACGTGATATTTCCTGTTCATGCTTCGTTTCACTATCCACCTGTACGAGTTCCATAAATTCCTGTACGATTCGGTCTTTTACTATCTCTACTGTCATTAAACTTTCCTCTCTTTCCCGATTACGTTACAATACGGATAGATGTTCTTATCTATGACTTAAACCTATCCTAAAGGAGTTACACATGTCTAACAAAAAATGGGTTCGTTTTTTCGTCTACGTTATGCTCGCAGCTATGATTGGTTCTACACTGTTCATGGTGATTGAGCCGTTTATTATGCCACTATAATAGCTATACCGCTCAAGGTTGAACTACTTCAAGATCCGTTGAAGCTATGTGTGGACGAGCTGCTGCACAAGCAAAGAGGCGGGCTCCCGTGTTAATTACACAATTGCCCGCCTGACCTTTATTGGAAGGAATGCGTTTGCCATTGCGCAGCAAATGAAAATTGCTGTTCAAAGTACGGTACAATTTCCTTCGCAATCTGTTCCACCGAAAAAGACTGCTGTGTACAGTCCTCTAATGATGTCACACCGTATTCCTGAATTCCGCACGGAACAATGCCTTCAAAGCCCTCATGCTGTATTCCTGACTTGATGTTAAAGGCAAAGCCATGGCTGGTTACGAAGCCCCGGCGGTGCTTACATTTGTTAAATTTGACACCAATGGCCGCAATTTTAAGATTCCCGATCCATACCCCCGTATATTCAGGCTTACGGCTCCCTTCAATCCCATAAGATGCCAGCAACTGAATGATCACTTCTTCCAGACTTCGAAGGTATCCGTGCAGATTTAACGCCTCTCGGTTGCCAAGCACAAGTAGGGGATATCCGACAAGTTGCCCTGGTCCATGATATGTAATGTCTCCCCCACGATCAATCTGAAAGACGCTGATTCCCTGCTCTTTCAGCTGCTCTGGTGTAAGGAGCAAATGCTCAGGATGCCTTTGGGAACCAATGGTGTAGGTTGGTGGATGCTGGAGAAGCATAAGCGTTTCTCTCGCCTCCCCCGCATCCAGCTTTCCCACAATCTCCTTCTGGACATCCCAAGCATGGGCATATTCCATCCTATTCGTATAGGTTACATCAAGCGGTCGTCTATTCACGGCCTGTCACTTCCTCTCCGTCCATTTACCTAACTGTTCGGATGATTAGTACAGCTTCGTATCCAAGGTGTAGCCTTCTAGATTTTCTTTAACCCGTTGCAGGAATCGTCCGCAAATCACTCCATCTAAAATACGATGATCCAGCGACAGACACAGATTAGCCATTGAGCGCACCGCAATCATATCATCAATAACCACTGGTCTTTTGACAATGGATTCAAAGGTAAGAATTGCAGCCTGCGGATAGTTAATCACCGGATAAGATAAAATTGAACCAAAGGAACCTGTGTTGTTGACGGTGAACGTTCCACCCTGCATGTCGTCCAGTTTGAGTGTACCTTCGCGAGTTTTACGTGCCAAATCGTCAATTTCACGAGCTAAGCCAGCAATATTTTTCTGATCGGCCTTTTTAATAACAGGAGTAAGAACGGAGTCCTCTGTACCTACGGCCAACGAAATATTGATGTCTCTTTTGATGATAATTTTATCCACTGCCCATACCGAATTCATGATCGGATATTCCTTGATTGCATTCACGACTGCTTTCATGAGAAAAGCAAGATACGTAATATTGATGCCTTCTTTTTGTTTGAACTCGTTTTTGATCTTGTTGCGGAGCATCACCAGATTGGTCACATCCACTTCAATCGTCGTCCAGGCATGAGGAATTTCCGAAACACTTTGCCGCATATTGCGGGCAATTGCACTACGAATGGGTGTAACATCAATAAAATACTCGGATCTGTTATTGTTGCCACCCTCAACTTCGATCATAGGAACTTTTGGAGCTTCCGTTAAATGAATGCCGCTGTTGCGCACCGGAATCGCAGGGTCCATATTTTGAACTGGTGCACTATGCTGAACGGCAGACTGCTGGAGTCCTGTAAAAGGAGATCCTTGTCCTTGCGTGGTTCCACTCGTCTGACCAGTCACTCCAGTTGGAGCAGAGCCGCCCTGCTGCACAAAATTCAACACGTCTTTGCGGGTAATTCTTCCCCCCATGCCTGTACCTGGCACTCTGCTTAAGTCTACATTGTGCTCAGCAGCCAGTGTTTGGACCGCTGGAGAAAAACGTCCGCGCATGGACTGATCCGACCCAGCACTCTGCTGGGATTGTGCTTGCACGTTGCTTTGAGATGCTGATGCCGCAGGTGTCCCTCCTGTTGATGCTGTAGGTGCAGCCGACTTCGTCTGGATACGGCAAATCAGCTCGCCTACCGCTACCGTCTGACCTTCCTCTGCCAACAGGTCACCCATAATCCCATCCAATGTGGAGGGAATTTCTGCGTTCACTTTATCTGTAATGACCTCGCAAATTGGCTCGAATTGCTCTACTGGGTCACCAGGTTGTTTCAGCCATTTGGCGATTGTCGCTGATACGAGCGATTCAGCCAATTGCGGCATGGTCACGTCGTTCCATTGTGTTTGGTCTGACATTTTTTTCAACTCCTTAACATCATAGAAGGGCGCGTTTTATCGCTGCCCCACTACACTTTTGGAATGCTTTCGCCCGAATCTGCTCTATATTAATACATTGCGAGACGACGCATGGCTTCCTTCACTTTATCCTTGTTTAACATATAAAACTTCTCCATCGGTGGACTGATCGGCATGGCTGGCACATCAGGAGCGCACAGACGCTCAATCGGTGCATCCAGTTCGAACAGACACTCTTCATTAATAATAGCCGATACTTCAGCACCGATACCGCCCGTTTTGTTGTCCTCATGAACGATTAAAACCTTACCTGTATGTCGTGCAGCCTCAATAATGGCTTCGCGATCCAAAGGCTGGAGTGTGCGTAAATCCACAACATGAGCGGTAATGCCCTCTTCCTTCTCCAATTCTTCAGCTGCCTGCATAACAAAATGCAACGGCTGGCTATATCCGATGACTGTAATATCGTCACCCTCACGTAGCAGATTAGCCTTGCCAATTGGAACGATATAATCATCCTCAGGCACTTCACCCTTAATCAGCTTATAGGATTTTTTATTTTCAAAAAACAGCACTGGATCAGGGTCACGAATGGCTGCTTTCAACAATCCTTTGGCATCATAAGGTGTAAATGGAGCAACAATTTTTAAACCCGGTGTACCAAAAAAGATAGATTCTGGACACTGAGAATGATATAAACCACCAAAAATACCGCCACCGATGGGGGCGCGGATCACCACAGGGCAATTCCAATCGTTGTTAGAGCGGTAGCGGATTTTAGCCGCTTCACTAATAATCTGATTCGTCGCTGGCAGCATGAAGTCCGAATATTGCATTTCGGCAATCGGCTTCATTCCGTACATTGCCGCACCAATCGCAACGCCTGCAATCGCCGACTCTGCCAATGGCGTATCCATGACACGTTGCTCACCGAATTGGTCCATGAGCCCCTTAGTCGTTGTAAAAACACCGCCTTTTACGCCGACGTCCTCACCTAATACAAAAACCGTTTCATCCTGCTCCATTTCTTCTTTCATAGCAAGACGTATCGCATCAATATATTCCATAATCGCCATCGTTACCGACCCTCCCCATCGCTATCAGCATACACATGCAGCAGCGTATCTTCAGGCTTTGGAAAAGGCGCATTGTCTGCATATTCAATGGCTTCCTTGACTTCGAGCAGCAGCTCGGCCGACAGATCTGCATCTTTGGCCTCGTCCCAAATGCCGCATTCAATCAAGTAACTCTTCATGCGGGCTACGCCGTCCTTGGCCCAGTTCTCATCCACTTCCTCCTTGGTCCGGTAAGCCAGATCATTATCCGAGGTGGAGTGAGGGGATAGACGGTACATCATCGCTTCGATTAGCGTAGGACCTTCACCGCGGACAGCACGTTCACGTGCTTCCTTCACCGCGGCATATACGGCTAGCGCATCATTACCGTCGACACGAATACCAGGGAATCCGTAACCCAATGCCCGGTCGCTTACCTTGCCTGCCAACTGCTTATGAATCGGAACCGATATTGCATATTGATTGTTCTCACACATAATGATGACTGGCAGCTTCTGTACACCTGCAAAGTTACAGCCTTCGTGAAAATCCCCCTGATTACTGGAGCCTTCCCCAAACGTAACAAACGACACAAAATCCTTTTTCTGCATCTTGGCGGCCAACGCAACACCCACTGCATGTGGAACCTGTGTCGTCACTGGGCTGGAGCCTGTCACAATACGCAGCCGTTTACTACCAAAATGCCCTGGCATCTGGCGCCCTCCACTATTAGGGTCATCTGCCTTGGCAAATGCCGACAGCATCAATTCGCGCGGCGTCATGCCGACTGCAAGCACGAATCCGTAATCCCGGTAATAGGGAAGGAAATAGTCCTTTTCCCGGTCCAGAGCGAAAGCTGCACCTACTTGTGCCGCTTCCTGTCCAATGCCGGAAACGTGGAAATTAATTTTCCCTGCCCGTTGCAGGAGCATGTTGCGCTCGTCAAATCTTCTTGCGAGCAACATATATCTGTACATATCAATTACTTGTCCGTGAGTAAGTCCCAGCTGCTCATGTCTGAAGCCAGCGTCTACAGCGCCTTTAGAACTCATTGAGGCACCTCCTTAAATGTCAAACATCCTACTTTCAGCACCTAGTACCATCTTGTCTTAAAACCTGGTACTAAACTCTGACTAACCCCATTATAATCCTTTTCGCCCCAAAAAGAAAAGTACCGATTTATTTGAAACGTTTATATGCCTATCGCTTGTCCATCGACTGCCAGCATCGCTTCTCCCAAAATCTCCGACAACGTTGGATGCGGATGAATAAGCTGTCCGACTTCCCACGGCGTAGCATCCAGCAATTGCGCAAGAGCGGCCTCGCTGATCAGATCCGTTACATGCGTACCGATCATATGTACACCGAGAATATCATTGGTTTGCTGGTCCGCCACCACTTTCACGAAGCCGTCTCGACTACCGTATACTAGCGATTTTCCGATAGCTTGGAAAGGGAACTTCCCTGTTTTCACCTGGTGTCCACGTTCACGGGCTTCCTGCTCCGTCAAGCCGACGCTTGCGGCTTCAGGACGTGTGTAAATACACCGCGGAATCATATAGTTGGGTACGCTGTGAAACTCTTCGCCCGCCAAATGATGAACTGCCTGCAAGCCTTCATGACTCGCGGCATGGGCCAGTTGTAAGCCGCCGATGCAATCCCCGATGGCGTAGATATGTGGCTCATTTGTCTGCAAATGCTCATTAACCGAGATAAAGCCACGCTCCACGCGGATATCCGTATTTTCCAGCCCGATATTTTCGACATTCGCCTGACGACCTACAGAAATGAGCAGTTTGGAAGCACTGAGGGTTTCGGTTTCTTCACCTTTTTGCACGTCAATCTGTACGCCTTCCTCATCCTTGCCGTAGGTTTCAGCCTTCACCTGTGCCCCCGTCAGCACCTTGACACCACGCTTGGTTAACAAGCGCTGCATTTCACGCGAAACGTCCTCGTCCTCCGTAGGAATAAGTCGATTCGCGGCCTCAACCACTGTAACCTCCACGCCAAAATCATTTAGCATGGAAGCCCATTCCACGCCAATGACCCCACCACCCACGATAATCAGGGATGCTGGCAGGTTCTCCATAGTCAATGCTTCGTCACTGCTCAAAATAAATTCGCCATCTGGCTCCAGTCCAGGCAGCACACGCGGACGTGATCCTGTTGCAATAATGAGGTGTGCCGGAACAATCGTCTCCATCTCACCATCTTCTAGCTCCACAGCCACTGCACCGCTTTTAGGAGAAAATATAGACGGTCCAATCACGCGTCCCTTACCGCTAAGCACCGTAATTTTATTTTTACGCATCAAAAATTGAACGCCCTGGTGTAGCTGCTCCACAACGGCTTCCTTACGTTCCTGAACCTTGGGAAATACAAGCTGTGCTCCAGATGTCTCAATACCATATTGCGCACTTTCTTTAATCGTTGCATATACTTCCGCACTGCGCAGCAAAGCCTTGCTCGGAATACAACCACGGTGCAGACAGGTTCCGCCGAGCTTGTCCTTTTCGATGATCACCACTTCCTTGCCGAGCTGGGCTGCGCGAATTGCTGCTACATACCCTCCGGTTCCTCCACCCAAAATAGCGACATCACAATGTATAGTCATGTTTCTCCTCCATTAACATTGATTATATATAGCTTATTGTACTCTCTTTATTTCACTGTACAAAATTTAGCGTTTAGGCATAGGCTGCAAATCATCATCTACCTAATCTAGATATCTCTCCATATCATTCATACAGTGCATCTCGTAATTTGGTAGACATTCTTGGACTTTGTGCTGATTTGGCTCGCAATGCCTTGCGAAACGATTCATTTTGCTTGCTCAGAAGATCAAGCTCTGTCTCCAACTCAATGATTAGCTCCAGAGCTTGCGGGCTAATCAGTTCTTGTTCCAGTAATGCTCTTTTTTTGGCACTATAATCCGTGTTTTTTTCGTCCATGCCTTCCACTCTTCCCTTCATTCCACTATGCTTCACCATATCATGCCCGCGGCGGCAGAGCAATGACGACCACATTTACGATTTAGGAATAGACATACAAAAACATGTCGAAAAACAATATATTTTCTCTAGTCTGTATGTGGCTCGTTATGGTAATCTATAATGGCGTTTTCTTTCGGAGATGAAGATTTACAGCGTTATGTACATGTTAAGAGAGGGGAATTCGCTTTGCCTACAGGACGAATTACGATTATTACAGGCCCCATGTTCAGCGAAAAATCCGGCGAATTGATTCGCCGTTGTCAGAAACTAATCCAATACGGGCATCGCAAGGTGGTCGCTTACAAACCAGCTGAAGATAACCGTTATGCGGAGGATGAAATTGTAAGCCGGATCGGATATCGGCTGCCCGCTATCTCTATTCCAAGAAAACTCACGGATGAGCTCGTTCAGCGTATTTTGCAAGAAACGAAAGATGCCGATGTGGTTGCCTTTGACGAAGTCCAGTTTTTCAGTCGGCATATTATGTCGCTCATACAAGAGTTAGCTTATTGCGGAAAGCATGTCATTGCCGATGGGCTGAATCTGGATTACCGTGGCAAGGAGTTCGGCTATGTCGGTGGTCTGCTCGCTATGGCAGATGACATCGAGAAGCTGACTTCCTTCTGCGCTGTATGCGGCAGCTCGGAAGCAGTATTTACACAACGTATGGTCAATGGAAAACCTTCCACTGTAGGACCTATCGTGATGATCGGCGATTCTGAGGCTTATGAGCCTCGTTGTCGTAAATGTTTTATACCTCCCCATAAAGTGAACTGCGATTAGTAAGCTACATGGGTCGGCAACTCCATGCGCCTAATTGTTTTCCATTACTTTTTTCTTGCATTTTTTTTGGAACGGTTCAAGCTATTCTCCCGTATATCCGGTTAAGCTGTACAAGTTTTAGTTTTCGAGTGTATACCATAACCATAAGATTATCGGGGGGACGGAATGATGAGTTTCTTTAACAAGATCTTAGCAAGTGCAGGAATCGGCTCAGCCAAAGTCGATACGTTAGTGGATCAAACTGTATATGTGCCTGGAGAAGAACTTAGCGGCATCATACGTATCAAGGGCGGTAAAATTGACCAGGAAATCGGCAAAATTGATATTGAGCTCAAGACTGAATATATCGTAGAGCACGATGATAAAAAAAACGTCACCACCTGCTGCATTGCGCGGATCAAGGTATCTGATGGCTTTCATCTAAAGCAAGGACAGGAGCTTGAAATCCCCTTTTCCTTCAGATTGCCTTTGGAAACCCCTGTTACTCATGCCAAACAGCCTGTCTGGCTGGAAACAGCATTGGATATTGGCATGGCTTTGGACCCGACCGATCGTGATTCACTTAAAATCGAGCCGCATCCTTATATGAGTACAGTGTTTGAGGCGGTTCACCTGTTAGGCTTCCGATTCCGTTCCTCCACCTGCGAACGTCATCCCAAGCTTGGACGCGGTGTTCCATTTGTGCAGGAGTTTGAGTTTACGCCTGGCTCGGAGTATGCACGGGATATCGAGGAGCTAGAGCTGATTATGCAGTTGGAACCCGAGGGTGTCCATGTGCTTGTAGAAGTAGATCGGAGAGGCAGGGGCTTGTCCGGTTGGCTGGAGACAGCTTTTGATATGGATGAGCGTCATGCCTGGTTGAGCTTAAGCAGGGAAGAACTATCTTACGGACCAGATCATATAGCTGATGCGCTAGAGGAATTGATTGACAGGCAAATTCGCTAACAATGTAGTAAAACACTAACAAAAAAACTCCTAACCAATTTACTTACATACGGTTGGGAGTTTTTATTAATTATAAGAATTATTTAATGACGGTTCTCCATAGTCTGTATAGACTAAAGTGGCAGCATATCCTGTCTTTCCGCCTTATGCTTACACTCTTTACATACCCCATACAGCGAACCATTATCATCGGCATAAAAGGTTAATTTTTCTTCTTTTTTACAAAAGGAGCATTTTTGTTTACTCGTGCTCTGAATGGAGTCAAACAGTCCAAATCCAGCTTGGGCCTGAATATCGGCCGCTTTTGTATTCGCGCGTGTACCCGAAGACACTTTAGACTTCATTTCATTGCCAGTGCGGGATTGTCGAGCGGGCTTACGAGGGCGAAATTCAACAACATTACTGCCCCGATGTTCATCCGCTTGTTGATTGCCGCTACGTCCACGCCATGCCATAACAATCCAACCCAACACCACCAACAACACGCCGACGATCACCCAAGTCAGACTATTCCACATGCTCTCATCCCCTCTTTGCTTTAAAATCTTTTGCATTCATACCACTAGCCCGTTCAATGCGATGACTTTTGCCTATAACATATGATTGTATATATCCGTGTATACAGCCTCTGTGTTGTTCATTCGATTGCTACCCATGTAAAAATCTACCCTCCAGGGCAACATCCGACTCGCCTCTTAACGAGACATTGATCATGTTAGGTAAATCTTGGTATGCCGAGGAGTACATTGACCCTTTTTACAAATTGTACATGATTCTTTTGAAAAACGGTAATATCCACTCCATGGACACCGTTCTCCTTATCATAATGCTTATCTACTTTCCAAAGGTGAGGACAAAAATGTCCCAGATGGCTACATTACTCCCCTTGATAATAAAAATCAATGAATCTTTTCGTCAACGGATTAAATTTATCAAAACGTTTGCGATGCGGTAAAAAGCCTGACTTATGTACTTGTTCTGCTAGTGTTTCTACATCTTCAAATCGCTTGAAAAAGGGCAACGCGAAAGTGTAGATATCTTCCACAATCTCTTGGATCACTCGTTCTCTTTCTACTTCTGTGGACACAAGGTAATCCCTGTTGCCCGTATATTTCTTGGTCAGAGCGATCAACTCACTGTGAAAACAAGCCCCTGTACTATATTTCTTTTTTATACTTTTGGATTCCACGGTAATGTAAATTTTTAATGCACTAAATTTGGTCGCGCCGAAACAAATTTCAAATATAAATTCCTTGTTTTCTTTTTTCAAAACTTTTCTGCTTTTAAGATATTTAAAATCTTTCAAAAATGGTGCAGCTATGATTTTGTCTATCGCTAACTGACGCAGGTCACTTGCTTTAAGTTCAGTCTTATTGTCCATGATATCACTCCAACTCAAAGAATTTCCCACCATTATATCATATCTTTCCAATTACAGGCTCCGCATATCTCCACCTTTTAATCGCAAATATATTTATTAAAAAATGAATAGAAAAAGCCGCTCACAATAGAGCGGCTTTTTCCCCTGAAATATAGAACCGGTATACGATTTATACTTTAAATTTACCAATTTGTCCTTGTAGGTCTTCTGCCATTTTGGACAGGTTTCTTGCAGAGGAAGCAATTTCCTCCATCGATGCCAATTGCTCTTGAGTCGCGGCAGATACGTGCTGCGTCCCAGCTGCAGCCTCTTCAGCAATCGCTGAAATTTGTCTAACAAAGCCAACAATCTCATCGGTACTTGCAGACATTTGCTCCGATCCAGCAGAGACCTCTTCAATTTCACTGGCCACTTTATTAACGGTTTCCTGAATAAGCTCAAAGGATGCACCCGCATTTTGCACGACTTCCCGACCTGTCATGACATCTCGCCCATTGGACGCTACCGCCTCAATAGCATGCGAGGTATCCTTTTGTATCAATCCCACCAGCTCCGTAATTTGTTGAGCAGAATGAGCCGATTGTTCAGCCAACTTACGTACTTCACCTGCAACTACAGCAAATCCGCTACCGTGATCTCCTGCGCGGGCTGCTTCAATGGCCGCGTTCAAGGCAAGAAGATTAGTTTGACTTGAAATATTGGTGATGACATCAATAATCTTCCCGATTTCATCTGAACGCTCTCCCAATCCAGCCATAAGATCAGCCAAGCTATTCATAGAGTCATTCACACTATTCATTTGGACAACAGCCTGCTGGATCATCTGATTACCTTCAGCTGATTTGTGAGCCGCATCCTGAGCTGATGCAAAAACATTTTGCGCACGGATTGCAATTTGTTCTACACCGATGGACATTTCCTCAATAGCCTGGGACGATTTGGTCACCATATCCACCTGGTCACCTGTCCCTGTAGCAACTTCTTGCACTGTTTCGGTGATTTGCGCAGTTGCTTGGCTATTTTGCTCTGCGCTGGCCGTCAATTCCTCCGAGGAAGTGGTTACCAGCTCGGTCGTACTACTTACAGACTGAATCAGTTGACGAAGATTTGCAACCATCGTATTAAAAGAATGGGCCAAAATACTAATCTCGTCCTTGCCCTTCACGACAATGGCTTCCCCAGTAAGGTCACCGGACGCAATGCTTTCAGCAGCACGACTGATGCGCAAAATGGGCTTAGAAATAATTTGGGCTATAATGATCGCCATGATCAATGCTAGTATAACGGCTGCAATACTCAAAACGATAACTAATTGTCTGCCTGAAATAAAGTTGTCAACAGCTTCTTTCGTAATCAGTTTTGATCCATCTGCATTCAACTTAATGAGCTGACTGATCATATCGTTTGAACTATACCATAACTTATAGGATTCTTGGTGAAGGATGCTTGATTGAGTGTAATCATTAGCTCTCCCTGCTGCAATCATTTCTGGTAACTTAGTCAAATACTCCGTATAAGTTTTGGAGAATTGTTCATACATTTCACGTTCCTTAGGAGTAGCAATTAATTTTTCGTATGTTTTTCGGCCTTCTTCAACTTTCTTTAAAACCTTATCATATTCGGCCTGAACCTTCTCCATTTCCTCCGTGTCACGTTCTACAATAATGTTTAATGAGAGCCGCTCTACATCAGATATATCACCATTTAGTGTTCCGAGGATGGTCACACTTGGCATCCAATGGCTATCAATTTCCATTGAAGTATCGCCTAACTTTTTCATTCGCGAGATCGATACTGTACTAATCACAACCAACAGGATTATTACCGCAAGGAAACCCAATAACAATTTTGTTCGAATGTTAAATTTCATATATTCGCTCCTTAGTTCTCTTTATAATAGATATTATATCGACAAGAATCGACACATTGTTTATATCAAAATTAAAGGGAATTTCAGAACTGTTTACAAAAGGAAAATTTCTCTTCGTGATCGTTATATAATGATTGACGCTTATTTTATAAACCGCGTGAGAGTATTATTTTTCGTCCATCCAATTCATCCGTTAAAGCATTGCAAGCAAAAAAGAGATACCCCAAAGCGGGTATCCCTTTATGTTTTACTTCCTAGCTATAATCATAAATCGTTCTGCATTTGTCCTAATTCCTTTTGGAGTTTGGTTGTCCAGAATGAATTGTTGGAGTATTTCAAAATCCATTTGTTTTTGTCCAAAGTCAGGAATAATGGGAGTGTGTTTCAAAAGAAAAACTAAGTCTGCAGGAGTCTGATAGTATTCGGTTGCATTAAATTCAAATGACTGAATATCGTTAAAACCCGCTTCATTGAGATCTGTAATACATTGAGTTTTCAACGAGTCTTTCTTAGTACCCAATGCCTGCCCTCTTCCAAACGCTTCTTTAATGTTTAATTTGTCATTTTCGCTCACTTGCTGTGTTAAAAATATACCACCCTTAACTAACACCTTAGCTATTTCTTTTGCAGAGAAACACGAATGTCGAGAAGAGATTACATTAAAGAATTCCTTGGGAAAATTCAGATTTTCAGCATCCATCTGTAGAAAACGAACATTCGCTATGTCTGCTTCAGTAGAATTTTTTCTTGCCGTATCAATCATTCCAGCAGATTGGTCAATTCCGACTAAAAGTAATGCAGAAGCTGCTATTGACAAAATAGCTTCCCCGCCACCCGTGCCGATATCAAGCAATATGTCCGACTTCTCGCACGTCTTCGACACTTCATTATAGAAGTCCCATTTTACTCCTTCAGAAATACATTTCACATTGCTAAAATCCCATCCGTTGATTTTTCCAACCTTATCATAAAACTCTTTATATTCAATTGAATTCATTTTTATCCACCTTCAAATAAGATAATAAACTACAAAATAGCAGACCGAGATCATTCGAAATTTTAGTTTTGTAGTCAATGAGGCAGACTCCCCCTTGACAGCTGGTACGCGTTTTTTTCCAGCCCGGAAACTAAATACTTCGAACAATACGGAAAGACATCCATTCACCTCATTTGAAAGTTTGTTTTAATTATACTTCTAATCAGACATGCCACAGTAACCCATATAGAGAGAAGTTTAACATAAAATTATAAAGATTTATTAAAAAAGTCTATAGCAACCTGCGTAGAAAACTCATGTGTTACACCTCAACGTAATGTGAATACAAAATGTCCTCAAAACCCGCAGATGCGACAGAATTGCCTACAATAGTCGCTGACCGCATCTTACCTGTGATAGTATTGCCAGCTATTGAGATATTTTCTAGTCTGTTGGCTGTATTGGCCACTAGATTAACCCCTACACTATTTGCATTATTGAGTTTTATTTGATTGTCTTTAATGTTTGCAGTCAATATTGATGTATCTTCGTCCTTACCGATTGCTATTTGTGCTCTAGCTTTATTCAAGCAATTTATTGCATTTTTTACTACACGTATATCTCCTGCAATAGATTGATCATGCCCAAGTTGTAACACCAGTTCGGACATTGAGTTGATTTTGTTATTCTCTATAGTTATATTTTTTGGATTAGTTCCGTCAAGTAGCAACCCCCATATCCCTAGGTTTTTAGCTCGATCAACTTGGATTGTGGCCGTCCCATAGGTGTCTTGAAGATTATTACTGATAGAATCTCTCACGGTTATATTTCTCGAACCGCAAATGTCTACGAAATGTTGATCATGATTTAACGATTGGACACGCTCAATAAGTACATTATTCGCATGTCCCAACGCAATCAAGTCCCCGTAAGTCCTCGGCTTGGAGGTAACATCACCGTCTGTAATCGTGAAATTTCGTAACACGATATTGCCAGCTGCTTTATATCCACCCTTTGTGTCGTAGCCTTTATTAACGAGCAATACGCCGTTTTGCTTCCGTTCACTACTAATCCGTTTGATGATGGTGACACCCATACCAGAGCCTTCTATAATCACTCCGGCGGGTATGACAATACATGCCTTACTGTGAATACTCTTAGCGATACTTAGGAGATACGTACCTTTGCCAAGGATAAGCTTACCGCCTCCCACTCTCTCGAGGTAGTCAAGTGCAGACTGGATAGCTTTTGTCTGATCAGTCCCGTCTCCACTGGCACCAAACATATTAGATGTAACCGTGTTTTTTATTCCTCTATCCAGTTTAGCTTGTAGATCGGAAATGCCGGTAGTGAAAAACCAAACAATCACTAACAAAATTATTGAAATTTTTACCCGCATCATCTAACAACCTTCCCTAGTAATAGTGTATGTTAATACCTTACATTTTAATGGGAAGTAAAGTCAATAATATAATGATATTGGCAGATTTACACTCTGATGCGCATAAGGAGATAGATTAGCATCATTTCGAAGTACGGTTTTGCTTAATGATATTCCTACTATAAAATAAACTCTCCGCAATTACCTCGCTCGTAGTCTCTCCATAACCTTATTCATTAAATGCTTGGTATAATTCAACCTTGCATCTCTTAATTGCTCTTTGAACGTTCATACGATGAATCCTAGTATAGGGGCCCTCTATCGGTTAGTTACCCTAATTTGATGGATTTGCAAATTTGCGACATCTTGCAAAAAAATAACGCCCACCTCCGAAGAGATAAGCGTTATTCAAATAATGTTACTTATTTAGTATTAGTTTCAGCAAAAATACCTATTGATATGTGTGTAAAGCGTAAAATTCAACTCAATTGCGAAGAGCTTCATCGGAATCTCCGGCGCAACGATCGATAAATTATTGAGAATTTGCGTTCTACTCACGTTCATTTTTTCGCGTCTCATCAGACTTTCAGGACACCTTATTCTCAATCCGCAGCTTGTCTGCGACCATCGCTATAAATTCTGAGTTGGTTGGTTTGGACTTGCTGATATTGATAGTGTAACCGAACAGGTGGGAGATGCTGTCGATATTTCCACGGGTCCATGCTACCTCGATAGCATGACGAATGGCACGTTCCACGCGAGATGCCGTCGTTTTGAACTTTTCGGCAATTGCCGGATATAGGGTTTTGGTGATGGCTCCCAATATTTCGATATTATTGTACACCATCGTAATGGCTTCGCGTAGATATTGATAGCCCTTGATGTGAGCTGGTACGCCAATCTCATGGATGATAGCCGTGATGCTGGCATCCAGGTTTTTCGTCTTACCCATAGGCACAACGTTGGACCGCATGGATGAAACGGTTACCGGGCTATTGCTGACTAATTGCGGTCCTACCAATTGGCGTATACGGTTAGCAAGCACTTCCATGTCAAACGGCTTCAAAATATAATAAGATGCCCCGAGTTGAACGGCCCTCTGTGTAATATTTTCTTGACCGAATGCAGTCAGCATAATGATTTTCGGTTGTGGAGTCAGGTTCATTTCTCTTAAACGCTCCAATACACCGAGACCATCCAGATGAGGCATAATAATATCTAAAATAAGTACATCAGGTATGTTGCGGGATTCTGCGATGCGTTGGAGTACTTCTTCACCGTTGAAGGCGATTCCTGTAACTTCCATATCCTCCTGATCGGAAATATATTCAGCAAGCAAATTCGTAAATTCCCGGTTGTCATCAGCCAACAATACCTCAATTTTTTGCAATGTACTTCCTCCTTATTGAGTGTTATTCCTTTGGGACATCTGTTTGCATTAAATAAATATTTCTTGTCGGAGTATATGATTTCGACATCGAATTATGAATTCCTTCTGTCGAAAATTATTTTTATTTATTTTTTTTATTAATTCAATTATAATTGAATTTTTATCTTGCAATTCTGAGTTATTCCCCTGCTTTTCGACAAAAAAATCTTAAGGCCACTAGCTCGCCTTAAGATTAGAGGATGACTTCAAGCTCAATTTATTATGCATGATTCCTGCATCACGCAACATCCATTCGATAAAACATCCATAACCTGATTTAGGATCATTAACGAATACATGTGTTACAGCTCCGATCAGCTTACCATTTTGGATAATCGGACTCCCACTCATTCCTTGCACGATTCCGCCGGTCTTATCTAATAGTTTAGGATCTACAACCCGAATCACAAGCCCTTTGGTTGCCGGTTTATCCTGCTGAGAAATGTGTACAATTTCTGCCTGAAAACGCTGAATTTGTTGACCTTCCAATACAGTCAATATTTCTGCCGGTCCTTCTTTTACTTCATTCGCAAGTCCCACCGGAATGGGCGTCGAATACAATCCATTCTGCGGCTCATCTGACATTTTCCCAAATATTCCAAAGCTCGTATTTCGTTCTATATTTCCTAAGATCCGATGATCTTTGAGAAAATGAGCACGTTTTTCTCCTGGTTCCCCACTCTGGCTCTTCGCAATTGACGTCACATTGGATTGCACAATCTCTCCACTACCCACAACAATGGGAGTTTGAGTATTCATATCGGTAATTACATGACCCAACGCCCCGTAAACCCCCTGATCCGGTGCATAAAACGTTAATGTACCTACGCCTGCAGCCGAGTCTCTAATATACAACCCAAGCCGCCACGCTTTATCATCTTGATCATATGCTGGGGTTAACTTGGTGGAAATCGTCTGCTCACCTCGACAAAGCGTGATGTCCAGCGGCTTTTTGTTTTTACCTGCCTCGTCCACGGCTTCCGCTACCCTGGCGAGACTATTAAGGGGTTTGCCGTTCATGTGTGTAATCCGGTCCCCTAGGCGAATACCAGCTGTCTCACCAGGTGACACCTTACGATCATTGCTTTCCTGAATGATATGGTGACCTACGACAAGCACTCCTGAAGATTTTACTTTGACCCCGATCGTCTGCCCCCCTGGGTATACTTTCAAATCGGGAACCACGCTTTCTTGGGTTGTTTGCATGCTTTTAGTGCCGAACAAATCCAAAGAAGCTTGTAGAGGCAGCGCTGCTTGCACATGCTGAGCGTTACCGAGAGAACACATAAGAAAAACAAGCAAAAGACCGAGCAATTTGATCCTGGAGTAAAAATTCAATGGCTGTCACGCTCCCTTTGCTTCTTTCGCTTGACGAGTAAAGGTGGTCGCCAATTGCGTACCTATAAGGTAACCTTGCCCCCAGGCTTTTATAACTGTTAATCATTACGCCAGCCGCTCTTTTCAGGCTTTCTTTCCTTCCGCCAAATTCAGCATTTCCTGTGCGTGATGCAATGTTTTTTCGGTAATTTCTACCCCGCCCAGCATCCGTGCCAATTCCTTGACACGACCTTCCTCCGTTAGTCCCTCAATTTGAGTCATGGTCCGTCCGTCATGAACATTTTTCTCAATCAGGTACTGATGATCTGCCATACATGCCACCTGCGGCAAATGAGTAATGGAAAACACCTGACAAACGGAAGACAAACGATAAAGCTTCTCGGCTATGGACTGAGCTGCACGACCACTTACCCCGGTATCCACCTCGTCAAAAATGAGCACCGGAATTTGATCATGACGCGCAAAAATACTTTTCATCGCCAACATGATACGTGATAACTCACCACCGGAAGCGATTTTACCGAGTGGGCGAAGTGGCTCACCGGGATTGGGCGAAATCAGAAATTCCGCATTATCTATCCCTTGCTTGGTAGGTCGTACCTTTAGACCTTTATATTCATATCCACGTGGATCCTCAATTGGATCAATACGCACCTTGAGTGACGTTCTTTCCATTTGAAGATCTTTTAATTCCTGCTGTACTTGCTCTGCAAGCTCTTCAGCACAAATTTCACGTGCCTCTGTAAGCTCTTCAGCAATCTCCAGCAAATTCGAAAGCAACTCATCCCGCTTTGCAATGAGCTGCTCCAGCCGCTCATCTTTATTTTCCAACAGATCGGTTTCCTGCTCAATACGGCTATAGTATTCCAAAATCTGCTCTATACTATCACCATATTTTCGCTGTAACCCGGTAATTTGATTCAAACGTTGCTCCACCTCATGCAGCTTGCCCGGATTAAATTCAATATCCTCACGATAAGAGCGTAATTGAAACGCTGCATCCTCCAACTGATAGAAAGCAGATTGAATCTGCTCCGCAATGGGCTGAAGGCTTTTACTGTCGTAGCTCTGAACATCATTTAATCTGGACAACACGTTATTGACCGTATCTAGACCACCTCTCCCACTTAACAGCTCGTATGCTCCTGATACTCCATCCATCATTTTCTCACTATGGGATAGCTTGACCCGTTCCTCTGCCAATAATTCATCTTCACCCAATTTTAACTCCGCCGCAGCGATCTCTTCCAATTGGAAGCGATACATGTCCAATAGCTGATAAGCCTTTTGACTGGAGCTTTGCAATTCTCTTACTTCTTTTTCCGCTTTGACAAAAGCATTGTAGCGCTCCCGGTAAAGCGCTTTGACTGGACCAATGACCGAGTCACCGAACGTATCCAGCAGCGCAAGATGGCGATCCGCACGCAGCAAGCTTTGATGCTCATGCTGCCCGTGGATATTAACGAGTTGCTCACCTACCTCACGCAGCATCGTTAAATTAACCATCTGACCGTTAATTCGAGATGAGCTTTTCCCCTGAACTGTAAGTTCTCGACGAATCAGCAAATGCTCTTCTGGATTAGCCTTAATCCCTTGTTCCTCCAACGTATTCCAAACGGGATGTTTGACCGGCAATTCAAACAAGGCTTCCATTTCAGCTTTATCACATCCGTAACGCACTAGGTCAGCAGATCCCCTGCCGCCCGCAATCAGCCCAAGTGCGTCGATAATAATGGATTTACCAGCACCAGTTTCTCCGCTCAATACATGAAATCCTTTATAAAAATGAACATCGACAGCTTCTACGACTGCCAAATTCCGTATAGACAAAGTGACCAGCATCGTTCTTTCACCTCTATGATGTACAAATTAAAACGCCTAATATGCGTACTTTATAATTAGGAAATGTAGCCCATAAGACGATTCACGATAGTTTCACTATTTTCTTCCGATCGGCAGATAATCAAAATGGTGTCATCCCCGCTGATCGTACCCATGACCTCAGACCATTCAATATTATCTAATAAAGCAGCAATCGAGTTAGCTGTTCCTGGCAGGCACTTCATCACAATCAGATTGGTTGTGTAGTCAATATGCAAAAAGTTGTCAACCAATGTACGTTTCAGTTTCTGCGTCGGATTGTAGCGCTGGTCTGAAGGCATCGAATATTTATATCTGCCGTCGTCCATTGGAACCTTTATGAGCAGCAGTTCTTTGATATCCCGGGATACAGTTGCCTGCGTGACCTGGAAACCAGCCTCACGCAATGCTTCAACTAAATCATCCTGCGTTTCAATCTCATGTTGTGAAATAATTTCCCTGATTTTAATATGTCGTTGACCCTTCATATAATCCTCCTATGGATTAACCTTCATATTCCTCTTCTTCGAGGTCTTCCACTAATGTAATAAGGCGAATACTTTTCTCGTCCGTATCAACGTACAATACCCCCGCACAGCCCGGATAGAGCAGCAAATAAGGCATAAGCCTGTCTCGTAAATCAGGACCGTTCCACTCCATCGGTTTCTTGCGGCGTGACGTTTTGACCATATATGTCGAACCGTTACGTACAGCTACGTAATCAATAAACAAACGGCTATACACGGTATGTCCATTCACTTTAAAAGCAAGCGGTATTTTCATTTTCCCGCCCACCACTTCATACCCTGCTTCTTCTAGTTGGTCCACAGCAGGTCCTTCGTTCAATTCCTCGTTAATTGGTATCGTTTTTAGCACAAGCGGTCCCGGCTCTTTTAACCAGGCACGCAGGCTATATAAAGCCCATATCCCTAATATCACCCCGATCACAGTGATGATAACCGTATCGTATCGAGTGTCCATGAACCGATCACCTCATGGACATATTCTAGGACAAGATATAAAATCCCTTTTCCTCATACAGGTACGCTGTACCTGCGACCGGATATTCAATTGGGTTCATCACATCTGTGTGAATGAAAATGAATATCTGCAATTATACATCTCATTATAGGCGAACGTGAGTTCTACAATCAATCCCTCACACCAAAAAGAGGTTCTCTTAAGTTCACAGAACTCATGGAGAACCCCTGAATGTCACTTACGCAATGGGCCATTATTAAATGTCTGACCTGCTTCCTGAACAGTTTGTTCAATCAGTGGACTGAAATCCATTTTCTCCAGCTGCGATTCTGCCGCCGGAAGCCCATTCAAACGCCAATGCGCTAAAAATTCAATATTTCCTTCGCCACCTGTTATGGGGGAATAGGCCAAGCCTTGCAATGAAAGTCCAAGCTCATGTGCAAACATCAAGATGGTCTGCAGCACTTCTTTATGCGTAGCAGGATCTCGAACCACGCCAGATTTCCCAACCTTTTCGCGTCCAGCTTCGAATTGAGGCTTAATTAGAGCTACAATATCAGCAGGTTGATGCAGCAATGCAAGCAACGGTGGCAAAATAATTCGTAACGAAATAAAAGAAACATCAATACTTGCGAAATTAGGCACAGGACCGCCCAAATCTGCAGGTGTCATATATCTGAAATTTGTTTTCTCCATAACGCATACACGTTCATCATTACGAAGTGACCAATCCAGCTGATTATACCCCACATCAATGGCATACACGTACTCAACTCCATGCTGAAGCGCACAATCCGTAAAGCCTCCGGTTGATGAACCGATATCCAGCATCGTCCTGCCCTTCATGTCCAGCTCGAATTGACGGATGGCCTTTTCGAGCTTCAACCCTCCACGGCTTACATACGGATGCACCGACCCTTTAACTTTAAGCTCGCTGGAACGTGGTACCTTCATTCCCGCTTTCTCGATCCGTTCGCTGTCCGCCAACACTAGACCTGCCATGATTGCGGCTTTAGCTTTTTCACGGCTTTCAAAAAAACCTTGTTCTACAAGCAATACATCAATGCGTTCCTTCGGAACAGACATGTTAATCTCCCTTTAGGCAGCCAGGCTGCTCTTGTCATACTTTTTATAATATCATGTTGTTTACTTTAAGTTACCCTATACAGATTGCCCCATGCCATATGCTGGCTCAGCAGACCACTTACGCAGCTTTAAGCACACAGCTTCAACGGTAAGTCCCACTTCATCGCGCTGCTCTTTGATGGAGCCGTGCTCCACAAACAGATCAGGAATCCCCATTAAGCGCACCTGTGCATCTTGTATTTCTTCTTTAGCGTAAAATTCCAGTACAGCGCTACCCAAACTTCCCGCTTCAGAAGCTTCTTCCAATACGATCAGCTTCGTATGCTGGCGGGCCAGTTCACGCAACATCTCCTCATCCAAAGGCTTGAGGAAGCGTGCATTCACAACGCCCACTTGCATACCCTCACGTTTCATCGCCTCCGCAGCCTCTGTCGCCACTTGGAGCATTGGTCCTGAAGCGATTACAGCGAAGCCCTCACCTTTACGCAGAAACTCCCAACTGCCGATGGGAATAGCCCGCAATTCATTATCCAATGGCACACCAACCACGTTAACACGTGGGTAACGATAAGCAATTGGACCGTCTTCGTAGTCAAGTGCTGTTTTCATCATATGGCGCAGCTCATTTTCATCCTTTGGCATCATAAGCACCAGATTCGGGATATGACGCAGGAATGCTACATCAAACACGCCATGGTGAGTTTCACCGTCAGCACCAACAAAACCAGCACGATCAATCGCGAACATCACGTTGGCATTATGACGACAAATATCGTGCACAATTTGGTCATATGCACGCTGCATAAAAGTGGAATACACCGCAAATACCGGCTTCATCCCTTCCATTGCTAACGCTGCACACATGGTTGCAGCATGCTGCTCAGCGATACCGACGTCAATCATACGTGTAGGAAACTCTTTACTAAACGGCACTAGCCCTGATCCACCAGGCATTGCAGGGGTGACCGCAATGATCCGCTCATCCTGTTCAGCCAGCTCAATCAGCGTTCTACCGAAAATTTCTGTATACATCGGATTGCCCACGGCTTTGAGTACCTGACCTGATTCAATTTTGTATGGACTGATGCCGTGCCACTTGTGCGAATCGGCCTCCGCAGGTTTATAGCCTTTACCCTTGGTGGTTACGACATGCACTAATACGGGGCCAGTAACGTTATCAGCCTGCTGAAAAGTCTCAATTAGCTTGGACAAATCATGCCCATCAACCGGACCAAGATACGTAAATCCCAGCTCCTCAAACAGCACACCTGGCACCATCATATATTTAAGACTGTCCTTGACACGGCCAGCCGATTTGGCAAGTTTACCGCCAATAGCGGGTATTTTTTTCAGCAAAACTTCCAGCTCATCCTTTGCCCGCAAATAGTGACGGTCCGAGCGAATTTTGCTCAAATAATTATGCATGGCCCCTACATTCGGGGCGATGGACATTTCATTATCATTCAGAATGACCATTAAATTTTTACGTTCATGACCAATATGGTTTAATGCTTCGAAGGCCATGCCCCCAGTCAATGCTCCGTCCCCGATCATTGCAATAACTTTATTGTCCTCGCCCTTTAAATCTCGTGCCAAGGCCATCCCCATTGCAGCCGAAAGGGAAGTGCTGCTATGTCCAGCTTCCCAAACATCATGCTCGCTCTCGCTTCTTTTTACAAAACCACAAAGTCCATCACGCTGACGAAGTGTATCAAAACGATCCATTCGCCCTGTCAATATTTTGTGCACGTAGGCTTGGTGCCCAACGTCATAAATCATCTTGTCCTTTGGACTGTTATAGCAATAATGCAGGGCGATCGTGAGCTCAACCACTCCCAGATTCGATGCCAGATGCCCCCCAGTCACGGACAGCTTCTCAATCAAAAAGCTCCTGATTTCCTCGGCTAGAGAAGCCAACTCCTCAACCGACAGTGATTTCAGATCGCCTGGTTGCTTTATGTGTGGAAGCAGCACGCATATCTCCCCGCTTTCCTTCAAGTTTGTGTGTAAAGTTAACAAGTATTATATCACACTTTTGGACTGTGCTTAAACGCAGACAAGTCAAACCAGTTCTAATGCTACTAATGATCACGCTTCATCAGGTAATCCGCTATCTCCAGCAAACGCGAAGAATCGGGAATGCCACCTTCTGCAATCACTTTTTTGGCAGACACTGTGAGTTCCTCCACTTGTCGCAGAGATGCGTCCATACCGATGAAATACGGATAGGTAACCTTCTCTTGTTCAACATCACTCTGCGTTTTTTTTCCCATTTTGCTTTCATCGCCTACGAGATCCAATATATCGTCCTGAATTTGAAAGGCCAGGCCCAGATCTCGTCCAAAACAGCGAAGCGCCTCTAGTTGACTCTTGTCTGCCCCAGCAATCCGTCCACCTGCCAAGAGTGAGAAAATGATCAAATCAGCCGTTTTATGAAGGTGGATATATTCCAGTTCCTCGATCCCCGTCATTCCCTGCTCGCCTGACATATCTGCGACCTGTCCACCTACCATACCTCTGGCGCCGCTCATTTCGGATAAATCCTCAACTATGGACAATAGCGCATCGGAAGAAACACCGTGAAGACGACCTGCCTGCACGATGCAATAAAACGCATGGGTCAGCAAAGCATCGCCCGCAAGAACAGCAACCGCCTCGCCGTATACCTTATGATTCGTCAGCTTTCCTCGCCGATAATCATCATCATCCATCGCCGGCAAATCGTCGTGAATGAGGGAATACGTATGTACCATTTCTACCGCACATGCTACTGGCAACGCCGCTTCCCTGCTTCCACCAAATGCTTCCGCAGCGGCGATCAAAAGCAGAGGCCGCAGCCGTTTTCCGCCTGCGGTCAGTGAATAGTTCATAGATTCTCGAAGGACATCTGGAATGTCCCAATGCGCCGGAAACTGCTCGGTCAATGCAGACGAAACTGCATCCGCCGTCACAGCCAAATATTCCTTGAACGACAGTCTATTCAAGCCCTTCACCGCCGTTTTCATCCAATCCGCCACCGAAAGGCTTCTTGCGCAAATCTCCATCCTCTTCCACAATCATTTCAATTTTACGTTCGACCTGTTCCAGCTTCTGGCTGCAAAGCTGAGACAGCTTCATCCCCCGCTGGAACAAATCAATGGCTTGCTCCAGAGGAACGTCTCCATGCTCCAGTTGTCCGACAATTTCTTCAAGAGCGGCCATGGCCGCTTCAAAATTCAATTCCGCTTCATTCGCCACCGTGCTTCGCGTCCTCCTTCATTCCCCATACTTGACAGTCTAACTGCCCGTCACTCACTTTTATCTTGATGGAATCTCCCGGTTGTACATCTTTGAGCGACTTGATCAGCCGTTTCTCCTGCTCATCGTATACCAAGCTGTAGCCTCGGGCCATGACTTTGAGCGGACTCAGCGCATCCAGCTGACGAATTCCGGTATGCAGCTGCTGCCGTCCCGTTTTTGTGATCGCACGCATCGCAGACTCCAGCTGACGTTGTGCCATATCCGTCTGCTTGCGCGCCGAACGAATTTGTTCGCGCGGATTAAACCGCTCTAGTACCTGACGCATACGCGCGTTTTTCTCTGCGTTTAGGCGTGAACGGTTAGCCGCTGCGCGGATCAGACGCTGATGCAGCATATCCATCCGCTCTGCATGCTGGAGCATGTAGCGGCGTGGATGCAGCAGCACTGGCGAACGCCGAAGCCTCATCAAGCGTTCACGACTGGCTTCCAGCCGCTGCCTAAGGGCGTTGCGCAACCGTTGCTCCCGCTGGAGCAGCTGATCCCGAAGCTCTCCCTGGTGAGGCACAGCCAGCTCAGCTGCTGCGGTCGGCGTCGCTGCGCGTAAGTCAGCCACAAAATCGGCAATGGTAAAATCCGTTTCGTGTCCAACAGCCGAAATGACAGGAATGACCGATGCGTAAATGGCACGCGCAACCGCTTCCTCATTAAATGCCCACAGTTCTTCTAAGGAGCCACCGCCCCGTCCGACGATCATCACCTGAACCTCCTGCATACGATTCATGGCTTCAATTGCCTTAACAATCGAGGGGGCAGCACCCTTTCCTTGCACAAGAACAGGATACAACACGATCCCAGCCTGTGGGTATCGGCGTTGAAGTGTGGTGATAATATCACGCACAGCCGCTCCGGTCGGTGACGTAATTACGCCGATGGTTGCCGGGTGAGCGGGCAGATTCCGTTTGCGAGCGGTATCAAACAGCCCTTCTGCATCAAGCTTTTGTTTGAGTTGTTCATAAGCCAAATAAAGGCTGCCTATACCGTCAGGCTGCATTTGCGTCGCATAAAATTGATATTGTCCATCCCGTTCATACACGGATACGTTTCCCCGGGCGATAACACGCGTACCTTCTTTTGGTACGAAAGGGAGCCGTCTATTATGGGTCGCAAACATAATCGAACGTATCCGGCTCCCCTCATCCTTGAGCGTAAAGTACATGTGACCACTCGAATGATGCGTAAAGTTAGAAATCTCCCCGCGTATCCATACATCAGACAGCACCTGATCGGATTCCAGTTTCATCCGGATATAACGATTCAGGTCCTTTATAGAATAAATACGTTGTTGTTCAGCCACAGGCAGCTGCCTTTATGCCAAACCGTACGACCGCTTGGCCGCTACGAGCGTATTTTGCATCAGCATTGTAATCGTCATTGGGCCTACACCGCCGGGAACAGGCGTAATCGGACCGGACACTTGCTTTACGCTCTCAAAATCAACGTCACCCGCCAGCTTTCCGTTCTCCAGACGATTCATTCCCACATCGATAACTACTGCACCTGGTTTTACGAACGAAGCATCAATAAAATTGGCTTTACCGATGGCAACGACCAAAATATCCGCTTGTCTGCTGAGCTCGGCCATATTCGCTGTACGAGAGTGACACATCGTAACCGTAGCATTTTCACGCTGCAGCAATAAAGAGACTGGCTTGCCCACGATATTACTGCGACCAATAACAACTGCATGTTTACCGGCTATCTCTACTCCAGCACGCTTGATTAACTCAATGACTCCAGCGGGAGTACAAGGCAATAGGCTATCATCGCCGATGACCAGGTTTCCTACGTTTACCGGATGAAATCCGTCAACATCTTTCTCCACTGCAATCGCGTCAATGACAGCTTTTTCCTGAATATGCTTTGGCAATGGCAGTTGCACCAATATCCCATGAATATTGCTTTGATGATTCAGCTTATCCACCAGTTTCAGTAATGCTTCTTGCGAAGTATCTGCCGCCAGTCGATGAACCTCAGAGTAATAGCCGAGATCATAACACGCCTTTTCCTTATTTTTAACATACACCTGAGAAGCAGGATCTTCGCCTACCAGTACAACAGCCAGTCCGGGTTGAAAGCTGTGTTCTTTCAAACGAATGACCTCTTGCTGAATGCTTGCCCGGATATCCTGAGAGATTTGTTTACCATCAATGATCGGTGCTGACATGTTTAACCACTCCCCAACCTGATTCAGTAGTCTCTAATTAAAAACGTGCTTTCAATTGCTCCAGCTCTTGTATAACTCGTCCCAGCACACCATTAACAAATTTACCCGATTCCTCGGTACCAAAGTGCTTCGACAATTCAATGGCTTCATTGACTGCTACCTTGGCTGGAACATCCTCGCGGAAAATCATTTCATATACCGCAAGCCTCAAAATTTGACGATCCACACGTGAAAGTCGGCTGATCTGCCAGCCTTTCAGGTAATCCGCCAACAGCCCGTCAATAGCTTCCTTGTGCTCCCATGTGCCACGCACATGCTCCAAAACATATGCTCTTAACACTTCCGCGTTTTTAATCACAACTTCGGCTTCGTTTTCCTCAGCCGCTTCCTGAAGCAGCATGTCTACAGCTGCCGCCGCATCCACTTCATTCATTTCCATATGGTACATACTCTGTACCGCTAATTCCCTCGCCAGACGTCTTTTCATGCCCTGCCTCCTACGCTTGCCTATATCTATTTTTCATTCTAACCAATTTCCACAAAAAAACCTGTGAACGCATCCTCCAAAACCGTTGGGCGCAAATAAGCTACAGCTGTATTTTGGAGAACACGTATCACAGGGTTCATTTAAAAGGACGCCAACGTTGCGACAACCATTCGCTCCATTCTTTCCAAGGGAGGAATGAACCAAGCGCTGAATCGCTACGTCTTCCTAGCGTATATCCGATGAACACCATCAATGCAAAGAACAACATATTCCAAAAGCCTGCCCACAAATAAATAAAACCGAAAAAAATACCGGCCGTGATCCCCATGATCCGGCCCTTGTAACTTCCCCATATTTCTTTCCAGGGCATCAGGGAAAATCACCTCTATTCCACACGACTCTTAAAGCTTGGTGACTGAGAAACATTAGCGATGTACACCGACACATTGGATACTGGAATTCCTGTAATTTCTTCCACATGGTCGTGTACCCCCTTTTGTACCTCGGAGGTTAACACCGGAATGGAGCTTTCCCCGTCAACAATCGCCCGAATCGTAATATCAAGTCCCGATTCCAACACACGAACGCGTGCTTTCAGATCCTGCATCCCGCGAAATCGGGAAGCCGCTTTGAGGCACAGGTTTTCGATGGTATCCACCGAAATCTGAATGTCACCATATTCGGTTCGCTGATCAATAGAATGCTGTACGGTTTGGTTCCGTCGAATAGAGATATAAAAAAACCGAAGACTCAATAACAACAGAACTCCTGCAATAATCAAGCTGGTAAACCACACCACTCGCTCATCCTCAATGCTTAAAACATACGGAATGGCCCCGCTCAGGAGGAGGATGGCGAGAATGGAAATAATTCCGATACTTAAGCTGTACAAAAACAGCAGAAGTCTGTCCATAACTTTAGCCACGAAACGCACAGCCTCCTTAAATTAGAGTAAACCCTCGACCCATAAGGGTCGGGGGTTTGTACAAAGTATCGCTCTATTTAACCCGTCCGGCGCCCAGCACTTCCGGCTCTTCTACTTTTTCAGCATTTTTGAATTGAACATCATGAATTTGCACGTTCACTTCTACCACGTTAAGACCTGTCATGTTTTCAATGGAACGCTTAACATTATGCTGAATAGCAGCAGCCACCTCAGGCAGACGGTTACCATACTCAATAATGACGGAGACGTCTACAGCAGCTTCACGCTGTCCGACTTCCACTTTTACACCTTTAGATAAATTTTTGCGGCCTAGCAGTTCGGCAAATCCGCCAGCAAATCCGCCACTCATTCCCGCTACACCTGGTACTTCAACGGTAGCCAGTCCGGCAATGACTTCAATAACTTCCGGGGCAATTTGAATTTCCCCAATTTCTGTACGTTCGAATTCGGTTGGCACTGTGCTCATACCTTCAACACCTTTCGGTCAAAATAAGTTTCATTCCAGCTTTGGATATCAAAGCAGACATGCTCACTTATTATCCATACTATATCATTTGGCGTTCATTATGACAAACTGAGGAAATATACCGATTAAACTTCGTTTTCCTCCAAAAATTTAATATCAAAATCGCCTTCAATAAAGGTCGGATGCTCTAGCAAGCGCTGGTGAAAAGAAATCGTTGTGGGTATGCCCTCAATAGCAAACTCAGCTAAAGCCCGCTTCATTTTGGCAATCGCCTCCTGCCGTGTAGGCGCCCATACAATCAGCTTGGCAATCATAGAGTCATAATAAGGAGGAATGCTATAACCTGGATAAGCAGCGCTGTCTACCCGTACTCCAGGACCGCCTGGAGGCAGATAAAATCCGATTTTACCCGGTGCAGGCATAAAATTACGATCCGGGTCCTCAGCGTTAATACGGCATTCTATTGCCCAGCCATTAATCGTGACTTCTTCCTGCGTAAAGGAAAGCGGATGTCCTTCAGCGACCGAAATCATTTCTTTAATCAGGTCTACACCAGTAATCATTTCTGTTACTGGATGTTCCACCTGAATACGTGTGTTCATTTCCATGAAATAGAATTTATTGTCCGGGCCAAGCAAAAATTCGAGCGTTCCTGCGCCAGAGTATTGAACGGCCAAAGCTGCACGAACAGCTGCCTGTCCCATTTCTTCACGAACATCCTGCGAAAGTACTGGACATGGTGCTTCCTCCAACAACTTCTGACGACGACGCTGTACAGAGCAGTCCCGTTCGCCCAAATAGGCAACATTACCATGCTTGTCCGCTATGATCTGTATTTCCACGTGTTTCATACCGGTCAAATATTTTTCCAGATACACACCCGCATTGCCAAAGGCCTTTTGCGCTTCCTGCTGAGCAGTAGTGATTTGTTGAATAAGGTTATCCTCATCTTCGGCGATACGAATACCTTTACCACCACCACCTGCTGTGGCCTTGATAATGACCGGATATCCGATATCACGTGCGATGCTGATTGCATCCTGCACATCCTCAACCAGTCCGTCTGAACCTGGAATAACCGGAACCCCGGCATCCTTCATGGTCTGCTTGGCTACAGCCTTGTCTCCCATTTTGTTAATTGCTTCAGGAGAAGGTCCGATAAACGTAATATTGCACGATTCGCAAATTTCAGCGAAGTCTGCATTTTCCGCCAAAAACCCGTAACCTGGATGAATGGCATCACATTCAGTTAATGTAGCAACACTCATCAGGTTCGTAAAATTAAGGTAGCTGTCCTTAGACAACGTCGGTCCGATACAGTAAGCCTCATCTGCGAGACGCACATGTAACGAATCCTTGTCAGCTTCCGAATAAACGGCAACTGTCGAAATATTCATTTCGCGGCAAGCGCGAATGATACGAACTGCAATTTCTCCACGGTTCGCGATTAATACTTTTTGAAATGTCATGACTTTATCCTCCCTGGGAGCAGTCTTGCCGAACCCTCAAAAAAGGGGACAAACAAGCTTCTTACTCCGGTTTCACAAGGAACAATGGCTGGCCATACTCAACCAACTGTCCGTTTTCGGCCAAAATTTCCACAATTTCGCCCTTCACTTCAGCTTCCAACTCGTTCATCAACTTCATCGCTTCAATGATACATACCGTTGTTTTATCGCCTACTTTACTGCCGACACTCACATACGGGGCCGTATCCGGGGATGAAGAACTATAGAAAGTGCCTACCATCGGAGATACGATTTTATGTAGATTGCTTGCATATTCCTTCGGTTCCCCAGCAGTTGCATGTCCAACATCGGAATGTACTTGTGGATTCGGAATTGCAGCTTGTGGCGCCACTGTATAAGCAGGTGCTGTTACAGGAGCCTGTACCGTAACGATCTCGCTTTTGCCCGGTTTACGGATCATGAGGCGAGTTCCTTCATTTTCAATTTCAAGCTCATGCACAGACGTTTCATCCACCAGCTTGATCAATTCCTTAATCTCGCTTAATTTAAACATCTCTATTAATCACTCCTTCAGCATTTTGCCGGTTGCTGATAACATTTTTGAAACAGCTTTATGTATTATATCACAATCATTAAAAATAGAAAGAGCCCGGGATTATGCAGAAATCCGGGCTTTTTCGCGTTTTTTGTCTTATTGTGTAACATACTGGACACTGATCTTGTCCTGCGTAACGTTTAATTCCTTCATGACTTTATCGACAATCGTTACCGCTTGCTTAGCATCCAATTTTTCACTCAGAACCACTACTTTGTATTTATCAGCATCTTCCTCGCGGACTACCGCATTGGCGAACTGCTGCTGGAGCTCTTCCTCGATGCCCGTAATTTTGGCCTGTTTGTCTTCAAGTACATGTAATTCTTTTTGCGCCTCTGCGGCTTTCTGAGGTGTACTATCATTCATTGCCGTAGTCAGCTCGTCATTTTTCTTTTGATTTTCCACATCCCGCTCCAGCAAATAGTTGTCAATCACAGCTGCCGCTGTTGGTTGGGCTGCTTGTTCGCTTGCCACTTGATCAAGTACCTGCTTGTCGGTTTTAGCGCTAGAAGCTGCTTTGTCATCACTTTTAGCTGTCGTGTCTGTCTTAGTTGCAGTTGTGTTTTGATCGGATGCAGTCGATTCAGTAGCAGGGGCGGCGGCTGTGTCTTTATCACCTTTGGATGGTTCAGTTGCTGGATCAGTTGTAGAAGCTGTGTCCTTTGTGGAAGTATCTGCTGTTCCGTCAGTTACTTCACCATTGGTTACCACTTCATTTACTTTCAGTTCATTCATTTGTTCTTCAGCCTTTGTCGTTGCTTCCTGGGCAGCATCCTGTTTAACCTTACTCACCTGCTCGCTGTCTGCCACAGGCGGATTTGCCGGGCTTGAGTCCTCCGTAAACAAATAATATGCAGACAGTACCACCATTAAACTCAGCATGGACACCAGCCAAACGGTTTGTCTTTTATTATTCATGTTCTGTCCTCCATATTCATAAGTGGTTTGCAATATTAACTTCTTTGTTCCCCAATTCCATATTATCCCTGCTTACGCGGAACGACTGATATTTTGTATGAAGGTACGTTTAGTCCCTTCTGCACTGCATCCACAATGAGCTGCTTCACCGTAGGGTTTTCTGCCCCCATAGCCACAACAAGCACTCCCCTTACCTGTGGTTTTACTTTTTTGGTAACAATCGGGGTGTGCTGACCGCCCGATGATTCATAGGTGACAATCTCACCATCGCGTGTATATTGAGTAGTGTGCCTTTGTCCACCATTGGCGTCCGACTCGTTATTTTCTTCCTGCATGTCCTTCACATTCCGTTGCACGATCACTTCTTCGGTAGAATCTACCGTCACCATGACATCGACGGTTCCTACGCCAACAATCTGCTCCAGCATCTGTTTCATATTGTCCTCGAAAGCCTTCTCGATTCCGGCAAAGGAACTGTCCTCACCTACCGTTGTTTCTAACGCAGGCTCATTTTTCATTACGCCTGGCGGTTCTCTCCCTACGTTTTCCGGGTCGACTTTTTTCACATTAACGAATGAATTAAAGAGCATAATCGCTACACCGATAAGGCCAAGAATAAGTAGCCAACGAAATGAATTGAACCTTTTCGCTCCGTCCCCCCCTCCACCCATCCATTGCTCCAGCTTTTTCCTCCATTTGTCCATTTCGGTTCACCTCCTGTTACCATTCATGTGTTCCATCCTGCGAATTAATCACCTGAACATGTGTGCTGTCGATCCCCCATTTTTCACGTAGAATTCCTGTGATTAAGCCAAAAGCTTTCTGATCCGCAGGTTTGCCATCCTCTGTGGTTTCGTCAGAACTACGAGCATCTTCTCGCGTTTCTTCATTATGATTAGAGGTTTTTGACGGTGTCGGCTCCACACGAATATTCACTGTCTTTTCAGCTACAGGCTCCACCATAATCGGCTTGACATCTGTACCCGGCGGGACGCTTGTGTTTTCTTCTTTTGCTGCCTTCTGCTCCGCCAGTTTGACCACTACTGACTGAACACCCGTTCCTGCCTCTAGCCCCGATTCTTTCTGCTGAATCTGCGCAAGGGTCACCTGGACCGACTGAATTGCTAACCCGGTGTACTGCTCCAATTGCCCTTTCATTTCCTTAGCTACCTCTTTGCCTGCCCATTGCATGGAGCTTTGTTCCTGCTGTTGCTTTAGCTTGTAGCCTTTGGCTAAGATCTCCTCCAATGTCGGTTCCCTGTTACCTGTCTCTGCCTGGCGTTGCAGATCCAATGCTCGCCCCAAAATCTCTGAGGGACTGCTGCTCAGCAAGCGCACAATCGGAGACAGCAATGTCAGCAATACAAGCAGGCTGAGTACGAGTTTGACATACCTTTCCATAGATCGGCTCGGTAAGATCATATCGACAAAAGAAGCCAGCAGCACGATTAGCACCAGTTCCTTGAGCCAGCCTCCCAGCCAGGTCACGTCACTCGCCTCCCTCTCGTTGGATTGTGTGCATGTATTCACCTCATCATGACCGTCATGTTGCCTGCTGCGAGCATGACGGTAATCGCAAGAAAGGACATTAATCCCACGGCCGCCAGTGCCGCGAAAACATAAATCATACTCTTGCCGATGGCATCCAGACATTCCACAATAGGCGTATCTCCCAAAGGCTGCATGATTGCTGCGGTCACTTTATAAATGAGAGCTAGTGTCAGAATCTTGAGAGCAGGAAAAGCGCACAGGAACAAAATAATGATGACTCCCACAAGGCCGATGGCGTTTTTAACGAGCAGTGATGCCGAAATGACCGTATCCGTCGCATCTGCCAGCGCCTTGCCTACCACCGGAACAAAGCTACCTGTAATATATTTAGCTGTGCGGATCGTTAATCCGTCAGTAACCGAAGAGGTTAACCCCTGCACCGAAATAACTCCTAGAAAAATAGTCAGAAGCACTCCCAGCACGGCAACACCAGCGTTCCGCAGTAGATCAGCTAACTGGGTCAGCTTATATTTGCCCGTAAGCGAGTTAACCAAATACAGCACAGCCGAGAAGAACAGCAGCGGGAATACAAGCGTATGAATGACTGTTCCGACCGTGTTGATCATAAATACAATCAGCGGGTGGGTCACCGAAACCGTGACAACGTTACCCATCGAGGCCAACATGGTAAACAGCAAGGGCAACATCGCCATCATGAAGTGAATCATACTGTCAATTGCTTCTTTGGCATAACCAATCGCTACACTAAAGCTATTAATCGCCAAAATGATAATGACCATGTACACGATAGCGTAAGCAACTTTGCTGACCTGCTTGCTTTCAAAAGCGCTTTGCAGCGTTTCCAGCACCATACTCATAATGCTGAGCATGACGATGGTGACGAGCAGCTTGGCATTCACCCGAATTTCATGGATGAAAAAATCAGCTATGGCAATCAACACACCTTTTATGCTGAATCCTTCACCACCCGGAAGCAGCATGTCCATGAAAGAAGGCGTTTTCTGGTCAGGGAAAAATCCGCCGTATTGCTTCATGAGTCCGTCCCAATAATGTTCAACATCATCTTTGGGCATTTGCTCCGCCTGTTGTCTGATCCATTCGTTTGTAGGTGTATCTGCGAAGAGGACCGCAGCCGAGGCGCACCAGAGACATAGCAGCAAAATCACAATAACTTTGAGATTCGGCATGCCCCCCAGCCTTTTCATGGCATCACCCCCTCAGGCGGGCATCAGCTTCAGAATGGTATCAATAATAATGCTGATAATCGGGATTGCGAGTACCATGATGAGTACCTTTCCAGTAAGCTCTATCTTGGAAGCAATACCGTCTTGTCCCGCATCCCGTACGATCTGTGCTCCAAATTCAGCAATATAAGCGATACCGATTATTTTTAATACGGTTTTAAAATAAATCATGTCCATGCCTGAAGACCTGGCCAGTCGCTCCAGCACGGCAACCACAGATCCGATCTTGCCAATCAGCAGCAAAAAAATGACGATTCCCGCAGCTGTTGCAATCAAAAAGGCAAACATCGGCTTCTGTTCCTTGATAACTAAGATGAGGACTGTGGCAACGAGGGCGAAGCCCACCACTTGAATGATTTCCATGTGTTCACCTACTGAAAAAGAAAAATAGATTTGATCTCTTGCAGAAGGTTATCCAGCATTCGCACCACCATGAACAGCACTACAACGAAACCGATGACCGTCACCCAATGGGCCATGTCTTCCTTGCCCATTTGCTTTAGTACGGTATGAATCATAGCGATAATAATGCCAATTCCGGCAATCTGGAAAATTGCGTTCACTTCTAAATTCATTCGAGCACCCCGCTAATAGATCAAAATGACGATCAATGCTCCGATCAGCAGTCCCAGGCTTCTGCTCATACGCTCGTATCTCACCTGATCTGCCTGCGCCTGCGCTTCTTCATGGGATAACTGCTGGATGGTCAGCGCAATGTGCTTGATCTGGTCCTCACGGTCGCTGGTTCCAAGGCTGTAAGCAAGCTGACGCATCGCTTCCTTCTCGGCCTGCTTCATAGAGGAACGGCTCCACGAAACTTCAATCGCTTTATGCAAGCTTTCTCTGGCGGTCAGGCCAAAAGAGGGGTGCATCCAGCGTGAGGCTTGCTGAAACAGAGAGCGCAGCGGCTCTCGCAAGGGCTCTCCTGTCTTGGCGAAAGCATCTGGTAACGGAGACACCCCGTAAGAAACCTCGGTGGTCAGTCTTTGCAGTGCGAGAATTAACTCTCTGATTTGCCGCGGCCTCATGGCAAATTGCCTTGCCCGCTGCCAGCCTGCCAGTGTGGTGGCTAGTATAACCAAGACAGCTCCCAGCAGCTTAAGCATAGGAGATGCCCCCGTTCTGCCCTTCCCCAGGCAGTGTTAGCCTGCGCTGCTTGGCATCTGCCAGACGAAAAGAGAGACCCCGGCTCGTCCGCTCTAGCATGACGTAGAGCTGGAACAGCTCCTGTCCTGTAGCTAATCCGGCAAAGGCAGATCGGCTCGCCATTTCAGCCACATCGCGACCATGTGCGGAAGCAATGACTGCGATGCCTGCGTGAAGTGCTTCACGCACCGCCTCTGCATCTTCTGGCCGCCCGATTTCATCAACAATCAGGACATCCGGTGACATCGAGCGAATCATCATCATCATGCCCTCTGCTTTCGGGCATCCGTCCAATACATCGGTGCGAGGTCCGACATCAAAACCGGGGATGCCCTTGTGACTGCCAGCAATCTCAGAGCGTTCATCTATAATACCCACCTTAAGTCCATTTCGTCGTCCTCCGTTGCTTTCCATCCCTCCGTAACTCAGTTGCCGAGCCAAGTCCCTAAGCAACGTCGTCTTGCCATGCTGCGGCGGTGACAAGATGAGCGTATGCCGTATCATTCGGGATTTTCGATCCGCTACATAAGGCAATATCCGATCAGCTATGCCAGGAATGGCCCGAGCAATTCGTACATTAAAGCTGCTTATATCTCGCAAATGCTCTACTCGCCCTCGGTTGAGCACGGTTCTCCCTGCCAAGCCAATACGATGACCGCCAGGGATCGTAATAAACCCTTTGCGAAGCTCCTCTTCCATGGTGTACAGGGAATGATTACTGATAAAATCCAGCAATCGGTGAGCATCCTCGCGGTTAGGCTTATAGGCTTCAACAGGATTCAAAGTCAGCCGACCAGCAGTCGTTACAAAATGATGATCACCATTCGCATTAACTTCCAGCGGCCTTCCTTCCCGGATCCGGATTTCTTCCAGTTGCTTAAATACGGTTTCTGGAAGCCTTCCGAGTATACCGTGCAACGGTTCCGGAAATAACTCCAGCCATTCCATACCAGTGCCGCCCCCTCACAGTTGTCCTTTTTCTTTAAGACAAGTCTATGGCTGACTCTCGCTTTTTATGCCGAAAATATATTGAAAATTCAGTCGAACATTTGCTCACTCCTATCCACGCTCAGCGGACCTTTCCCCCGCTCATTCAAGCCCCTTTCCCTGCTTTATATAATAAAAAAAGGCTCCCTCTAAGCCTTGGCGGCTAAGGGATACCCTTAAATAAAAAAGCTAGATTTAGAGCAAAAAGAGGCTGCTCCACAGTCTGACTCTCACTGATGGAACAACCTCTTAACCTACTGCTGTATTCTATGATTTATCCATCTATAACTAGGGAGCGTATAATATATTCCCCGTTATAGCGTTTCTCTAAATCATTTGATGTTATTAACGACGGTCTTTAGGTCCGCCCACAAACGCTTGCTCCTCGGTATCCAGATTATAAGCTGTATGCAACGCTTGAATAACCTCATGAAGCTTTCCAGCTTCAATTACACACGATACCTTGATTTCGGATGTGCTTACCATTTTAATGCTAACGCCTTGCTCGGCCAGCACGGCAAACATTTGCGCTGCAACACCCGGGTGGCTAACCATTCCCGCACCTACAATGGATACCTTCACCAGATTTTCCTCAGACGTTACTTCACGGTATGGAAGCTCTCCGCGAATACCTTCCAGTGTCTTAAGTGCAGCTTCACGATCCGTCAGAGCTACTGTAAAGGAGAAATCTGCTTTTCCAGCTTCAACCCCGCTCTGCACAATAATGTCTACATCAATTTTGGCTGCTGCCAGTGTTCCGAAAACTTTTGCCAGTACACCAGGGATATCTGCAACGCCCAAAATACTGATTCTTGCTACATTTTTATCATATGCAATTCCACTGACTACAACGCCTTGCTCCATTACTGCATCCTCCTTTACGACTGTTCCTTCATTATGGTTAAAACTGGACCGCACAATCAACGGTACCCGGTTATGTTTGGCATACTCTACCGCACGGGGATGTAAAACAGCCGCACCTAAATTGGCTAATTCCAGCATCTCATCATAAGAAATTTCTTTTAGCTTACGTGCCACCTTCACGATTCGTGGATCTGTTGAATATATGCCGTCCACATCCGTGTAAATTTCACAGGCATCCGCTTGAATCGCCGCCGCCAGCGCAACGGCCGTCGTATCAGAACCACCACGTCCCAGCGTAGTAATATCTCCATCTGCAGACATCCCCTGGAAACCAGCTACAACAACAATCTTGTTGCTGCTCAGTGCATCCAGCACACGCTGAGGTTGAATATCCGTAATCCGTGCCCGACCAAAGTCAGATTCAGTACGGAAGCCAGCCTGCCATCCTGTAAACGATACCGCTTCATGACCCAGCTGCTGAATAGCCATCGACAACAATGCGATTGAAATTTGCTCGCCTGTCGTCATCAACATATCCAGCTCACGTGCAGGCAACTGCTCATTTAATAATTTAGCCTGGTCAATCAATTCGTCTGTCGTGTCTCCCATTGCGGAAACGACCACTACACATTGATGCCCTTCACTCTGTTTCTCAACGACGCGTTTTGCCACGCGTTTCATGCGCTCCGTGTCACCGACGGAACTGCCTCCGAATTTCATGACATACAAAGACAACGATATTCACTCCCTCAGACTCACAGTATGTAACCTTGAGATGGCACCAAACGATTTGAACGTGACATCCTGCGGCATAACTTTAGTACAGTATAATACGAAAGTGCTGTGTGGAGCCAATGTTTTTTAATATTCCTATATATAAAAATATCCCCTGCCCTTAACAAGGACAGAGGATACCAGAAACTGTAAATTCTATGCACGAGACATGTATTTGCCATCACGAGTATCAATTAGCAATACATCATCTTGGTTAATAAACAGAGGAACTTGAACATTCAAGCCTGTTTCCAGTTTGGCATTTTTGGTTGCACCTGTAGCTGTATTCCCTTTAATACCTGGTTCTGTTTCAATTACTTTGAGCTCCACGCTGGTAGGCAAGTTGATACCCAGGATTTCTCCGTTGTAGCTTATGATGTTTACATTCATGTTTTCTTTCAGGAAGTTAAGCTCCCATTTCAGTTGATCGCTGGACAATGTAAATTGATCATATGTTTCGTTGTCCATGAATGTGTGATCGTCTGCACTAGCATACAGATAAGATACACCACGATTTTCGATTTGCGCTCGGCCAATTGTTTCACCCGCACGGAATGTACGTTCAACCGTATTACCGTTACGCAGGTTTTTCAACTTGGAGCGTACGAATGCTGCGCCTTTACCTGGTTTTACGTGTTGAAAATCCAGAACTGTAAAAATATCTCCGTCTACCTCAACGGTCAAACCTGTTTTAAAATCATTAACGTTAATCACTAAAATACCCCTCCTACAGGACTGTTATCGTTATTAAACGACTGTAAATTCTTTGCTCGAATGAGTTAATACTTTGATGCCGCTATCTGTAATAACGATATCATCCTCGATCCGTACACCGCCCAATCCAGGCACATAGATACCTGGTTCGACCGTTACAACCATGCCCGGCTCCAGAATATCATCACTTGCCTTCGACAGACGTGTAGATTCATGTACTTCAAGACCCAGACCATGACCTGTACTGTGTCCGAAATTGTCTCCATAGCCATGGCTCGCAATAATATCCCGGGTCAACGCATCCGCTTCACGGCCTGTCATGCCCGGCTTAATATGTTCGAGTGCGTGAAGCTGCGCCTTAAGTACAATATCATAGATCTCGCGCAACTGAGGCGCCAAATCCCCTTGTGTAGCCACTGTACGGGTCAAATCGGAGCAATAGCCATCCAGCAACGCACCAAAATCAAACGTAATCAGCTCACCTGCTTGTACTAACTTTGCACTGGCTACTCCATGAGGCAATGCCGAACGAACTCCGGATGCCACAATCGTGTCAAATGAAGAAGAAGTAGCTCCCTGCTTGCGCATGAAGAATTCCATTTCCAGATCCAGCTCACGCTCGCTGACTCCTGGTTTGATGTAAGGTAAAATGTGTGCAAATGTAGCATCTGCCAAATCCGCTGCCCGTTGCATCACTTCCAGCTCTTCCGCATCCTTGTACACCCGCAGCTTTTCCACAATGCCCGATACCGGAACCAGCTTAATAGGTGACAAATCTTCGCTGTAAGCTTTATGTGTCGCAACAGTTACATCATCCTGCTCAAAGCCTGTTTCGCTAATCTGATGGGAAGACAGCAATTCTTTTACTGTTTCCATGACCTGCGCAGCGTGCTGCACTACCGTAAAGCCTTGAGCTTGTTCGGTCGCTTGTGTCATATAACGAAAGTCAGTCAGCAAATAGCTATGGGATTCTGTAATCAGCACATAACCCGCTGAACCTGTGAAGCCTGTCAAATATCGACGATTGACAGGGCTAGTAATCAGCATAGCCCTTAGATTATGCTCGCCCAGCGCCTGCCGCAACTTTAGCACCCGGTCATTCTTCATCTTCATTCCGCTCCCCTCTGTCAAATAACCAAATGCTATTTTAACACAGGGGATAGGCGCTTGAGAAGTTTTTGTTACGTTCTGCCCCCAGCCTTCTCAGGCTCGCGCATTCTTTCATCCGTATACTCGACTGCAACGGTATATCCGATAAATAGTCCCCACAGTATAAATACACAAACTTCCGTATATATGGAATTCCATGTTAATCGATAAGGAGGGTTCATCATCCCTAACTTAGGACCTGTTAACACAAATAAAATAACCCACCAAATCAGACCGTATATAATACCGGGTATAGGGCCATTAAACCTACGCAAAATCAGGGTGTACACCAATGACGCTACCACGGACAATGCAATAAAAAACAGCAACCCCACCAAATGCCCTGCCATGGTGTTCATGAACGAATGCTTGAAAAACGGCTCTGCCAGAAAGCCAGGCGCCACTACTGTAAAGTGCAGCGTATAAAACAGCCAGCGCAGCAATCCCCAGAGCAAACCCGCAAAAAAACCCAGCTCAAGTGCAAAGGGAATGAGCGGTGTATGTACTTTGCCTGACTGTTGTCTGCCTCTGCTACTGTTGTCATTATGATTACGTTGATCTTGAGATTCACGGGACTGTTCCTGATCATGACCTATTTTCGGTATAGAGTAAGTTTCACTCATGTGGTTGGATCTCCTTTCAAAATGAATAAATTTTCTCATGGTAAGGACTCATTGTTATAAGGAAAAGCATGTGTACTTCCACCAAATTCGTGCCTATCCATTTTGAGAGGTAGTATGCTCCAATGGGGGGCAGTTTAACAATGAAGTTGAAGAGTAGATTTAATAATCTTTGCATTGACAAAATTTCAATCCTGTTTCATAATATATTGATGAAAATGATAATCATTATCATTTTATAATACGTTTATACAGGAGAGCGCAATCTATGAAAAAGGGATTTATCGGATTCTTATTATTACTGACTTTTATGCTCACACTGGCAGGTTGTGGAGCAACTGACAATGCAGCGAATAAAGGCCAGACAGCTACGTCGGGTAGCAAACCTACTGAAGCAGCGACCGGTCCTGTGACAGTAAAGCATAACCGTGGTGAGCTCACGCTTGACAAGCCCGCTCAGCGTGTCGTAGTACTGGAATGGACATTCACGGAGGATTTGATTGCATTGGGCGTGCAGCCGGTTGGTAATGCGGACAATGCCAACTATAAGGTGTATGTGACTCCAGAGGCAGCTCTGGACAGTAACGTGGTCGATGTGGGTACACGCAACGAGCCTAATTTGGAGGCGATTGCTGCATTAAAGCCGGATCTCATCATCTCTAACTTTGATGGGAATGAAGCAATCTATGAGCAACTCAAGGCTATCGCACCGACGATTGAATATAATCTGAACGATGGTAACGGCTACGACTATGATAAGATGGTAGAGATTTTTAATAGTATCGCAGTCGCTCTTGGAAAAGAGGATAAAGCTAAGCAGGTGCTTGCCGATCTGGATCAGCATTATGCCGAAGCCAAACAAAAGCTCGCCGCTGCAGACAAGTCGGATTTTCATTTTATACTGACACAGGCTTTCACTTCCCAAAATGCAGCCAGCCTGCGTATGTTTTCAGATAATTCAGTCGTCGTGGGAACATTGGCGAAGATCGGTTTGGTCAACGATTGGAAACCGAGCAAGGTTGAATCATATGGCTTTTCAACTGTAGGCATTGAAGCTCTGTCAGCCGTTCAGGAGAGTAACTTTATCTATATTGTGCAGCCGGACGATAATGTTTTCGGCTCATCTATGAAAAACAATTCTGTTTGGAACGGTTTGAAATTCGTCAAAGAAAAACGTACTTATCCGTTGGCCAGTACAACATGGACGTTTGGCGGCCCGGTCTCGTCAAAGGGACTGGTTGATGGAGTTGTAGGGGCAATCACGCAATAAATTTCATGTTGACGATTCCGTCTGGATTTATAACTGACGATAATAAGCATTTATGGGGGCAGTTTGACCGCTCTCATAAATGCTTTTTTAAACCTATGGTATGAGTCTCCCCCACACACTACAAGGATTTCCATCTTCTCCGTTATGACTAATTAGCCTTTTCAAATGATAAAATTAGCAGGTCACCACATCCCATTTTCGTCTAACTAGATATTCCCTTCCAAATTCGATACAATATACAAAAAAGCATGTATTAAGAGAGGTGAGACGGTTGTCACAAGCATCCAAGCCTGTGAGCTACGGCGGTCAGGCAGTCATTGAAGGTGTCATGTTCGGCGGCAAGCGTGTCAATGTCACGGCAGTTCGCCGCAAATCTGGCGAAATCACATATTTGGAAGTTCCACGCAAGGAGCAATCCTGGGTGTCCAAATTCCGCAGAATTCCGTTATTGCGGGGGATTGTCAGCATTATCGATTCCAGTGCCAAGGGTACCAAGCATTTGAACTATTCAGCCGATGCGTATGCTGATGATGAAGTAGATCCAGAAGAACGCGCTGAACAAAAGAAAAAAGAGGAATCCCGTTGGAGCCTGAGCATGATGATCGGCGTGGCTGCGGTCGGTATATTGTCCTTCCTCTTTGGCAAAATTGTATTAACCCTCGTTCCAGTTGTTGTGGAGAGTTTCCTGTTTGACGGTTTGTTTCACAACCAGATTTTGCATAATCTCGCTGAAGGAGCTATTAAGCTGATTTTGCTGCTGGCTTATTTATGGGGTATTTCCCAGACTCCGTTAATCAAGCGACTGTTTCAATATCACGGCGCGGAGCATAAAGTGATTACTGCATTTGAAGCAGGGGAAGAACTAACTCCAGCCAACGTACAAAAATATAGTCGACTGCATTACCGCTGCGGCAGCAGCTTTATTATGCTCACCGTGATTATCGGGGTACTTGTCTATTCCCTGTTTACCTACGATAATCTGTGGGAGCGCATGGGGCAACGTCTTTTATTGCTTCCGATCGTATTGGGTCTTTCTTTTGAATTCCTCAAGCTGACCAATGCACTTCGGGAAATTCCAGTGCTTCGTTATCTAGGTTACCCCGGCCTATGGCTGCAGTTGCTTACCACCAAAGAACCGACCGATGATCAAGTCGAGGTATCGATTGCCTCATTTAAGCGTATGCTTGAATTGGATGCTGAGTTGGAAAATGTACCTGTAAAGGAGACCCTCAACAGTCCGGTCCTTGATCCTGTGAAAGGATGAGTGAATGATGTACAGACATGCCGTTATTTTCTGGCTTACCCTTGCTTTGGCCGCATATGGAATTATAGATATGCTATGGAAAGGTAGCTGGGGCTTTCTCATTAGTTTACTAATCCCTGTTTTTATTTTTGCAGTTATATTTCTGCTGTACAAATACCAGCCTAGACAACGCAAGCGAACTCCCAAAATTAAGCCCTCTGTGCGCACCATGGCCAAAACAGCCAGCACACGTAAGCAGCAAACTACAAGCAAACGCAAAACTTATCCTTTTCATGTTATTGAGGGTTCCAAGGGTAAAAATGAAGAGGAACAACCCAAATATCATTAATAATCATCAACCTTTAAAATGTAGCACAAAGGAGCCATTACCCGTGTTTTGAAATATGACCGGGAAGAGGCTCCTTTTTTACTTTCATTAAATTACTTCACCTGCCAGTAAGTGGTGCTTATTTCATGGCGTACATGGTATCTTTCATCAATTGATACTTACTATACTGCTGCTGGTAAGAAGTGATACTCCATTTGTGGAAAAAAGCTTCTCCTGCCTGCACACCGGAAGCATATAACAAATCACTTTGCTCTGGTGAAATGCTGAATTGTGCTGTGCGGATACCCAAAGTTGGAATTTTAATGGTCCGATACCGATTCTCCTGCTCAATATACCGTTCATCATGTGCCGATAGCATTGTATCAAAAATAGCCTGCAGCATGGTCAATGGGCCTCGTATATAAGAAACTTTGGTCTCCGTCCCTGTTTTGCCCACCATTTGAAACCCTACCGTTGGAATCGTTTTGGCCTCACGTTCATTTACTGGCTCATCAAAAAGCCACAAAGGCAAATTACTGAGCAAGGCCCCGTCAACTACAAATACAAATTGCTGGGAAAAGGTTTTTCCCTTGGCAAGTGCAGAATCAAGTCTTAACATAACAGGATCAAAAAAATAAGGGATACTGGTGCTCATCCGAATGGCCTTGGCTACCTCCAGTGAAGAGGGGTTTATACCAAAACGTTTGATGTCCTCAGGAAGCACCAAAATGCGTCCATTCGTAATGTCTGATGCAATAATGCGTAGCTTGCCAGGAGGTAGATCCGCGAACGTACGCACTCCTTTAGCTCGTAACAGCTCGCGTATCCAATGCTCCAGTGCCTCCCCTGAGTAGAGCCCTTTTTTAAGAAAGATACGTGCTGCTGGCCCAACCCACTTAATGTTGAATACTGGAGAACGTCGTAACAACTTGACCAAGGGGGTTTTCTCAATTACGGCTTTCATTTCATCCGCCGTATATCCCGCAGCCAATAAAGCAGCTACAATAGCACCTGATGATGTACCTGCCAAACGATTGAATACAATATCATGATCCTCGGCAGCCTTAACTGCACCCGCCAGCGATATTCCCTTAACCCCTCCACCCTGGAACACAGCATTGATCAGCATAGATCAAAAAACCTCCGTTCTCTTGGGAGTAAGCAGTTCTACTGCTTATCTATGAGAACGGAGGTCCATATAGAACCTAAATGATCCAATTTATATCATAATTGATAATAATTTTGAAGAAGTTGAATGAGTCCGTATGGATTTTTGCGCAAATGCTGTGCACTAAAATAAATATCCCCTTTAACCTGTTTATAATTCTCGTTCAGTTCAAGCTGCTTAATTAACTCTTGAGCTGATTGCCACCCTTTTTCAGGGGTGCCGATTTTATAAGGTGAATGACCGATATACAGCTTAACATCTGAATTTTTAACCTCATTGGACCACCATGCGACAAGCTTGTCATATCCAGCCGCTGGGAAGCCGATACTCCAGTAAATTTGTGGAGCTACATAATCAATCCATTCTTTATTAATCCAGGTTCTTACATCCGCAAATGTCGTGTCATATGCAGTAACGCCTGCCTTGGTGTCTGAACCCGTTATGTCCTGAGACTTGTTGCGCCACACCCCAAAAGGACTAATCCCGAATTGAACTTTTGACTTGCTGGCATGAATGCTTTTGCCCAAATCGCGAACAAAACTATTCACATTATCTCTACGCCAGTCACCTTTGTTAGAGATTTTGTTGGCGTTATATGCTTTGAAGGTCGCATCATCATCAAAAGTCCCGCTGTAAGGATAAAAATAATCGTCCAAATGAACACCGTCAATATCATAACCGTTTACGACTTCCATTATTGCAGCAATGACATGCTGACGTGCAGCCGGAATTCCTGGATTGATGTACAACTGGCTGCCATTCTTAACAATCCAAACCGGATGTTGGTTAGCCACATGGTTTGCTGCCAAACCGCTAGTTGTTCCTGTTGAATTAGCACGGAACGGATTAAACCAGGCATGGAATTCCATCCCTCGCTTATGTGACTCGCTAATCATAAATTTCAACGGATCATAGCCTGGATTTTTACCCTGGGTATTTGTTAAATACTTGCTCCATGGCACAAGATCAGACGGATAGAGCGCATCACCGCTGGCACGAACCTGAACGAATACTGCATTAATTCCCATGCCCTGCAGATCATCGAGCATTTTTGTAAACTCTTGCTTTTGCTTCTCGGAGCTGCTTCGGGCAGCCGAAGAAGGCCAATCTCCATTAATGGTGGAAATCCATGCTCCTCGCATAGAGGTTGTAGCCTTTACCTGAGCCACATTTCCCTGGGAGGAACCTGAGCTGTCCTCATTAGTAGATGTGGAAGATGAGTTGGCTACGTCCTGTCCATCATCTTTAACTCCCTGATCCGTGCTTACACTTTCCTGATTGCCAGACGCTGATGTATCTGATGATGAGCTACTGCTTCCCACAGCAGAAGTGTTCCCACTAGTAGAGGCACCTTCTTTACCACTGCTTAACGTAATGACCCGTTCTGAGGCTTGCCAGTCTACCTTTAAGCCCAACTCTTCCCCAACAAAACGCAACGGTACCATGACTCTCCCACTTGACATACGCGCAGATGCGTCCAAGCGAACCGACTTACCATTCACAGTAGCGCTTTGTGCACCATTATCCATAGATATATTTTTGTTCTGTGCTGTAATCGTTACCGTACCAGACGATGCCGACCAGTTAACCTGAGCGCCTAATCCCTCACTAATCACTCGCAAAGGAACCATCGTGACATTCGCTCCCTGTACAATGTACGGTGACGCATCACTTTGCAGGGACTGTCCGTCCAATATAATCTCAATCTCACCAGTTGGTGCCGCTTGAACTCCAGGCACGATGGCAGTCTGTACTGCTAAGAGTAGACCCGCAGCCATGAGCCCTATTTTCTTCCGATTCATATCTTTATAATCCTCCGCTACCCCTGTTAATTTTAACCCCTATCTTGTCCTGCTATATAATGGATAGACGCTATTAACCGGATATTTGTTGCGGTCAGGACAAATAAAAAAAGCATCGTCCGTAAGGACAGATACTTTTAGGAATCTCCACTTAATTCCTTGTGTATGTCATGAAGCTGGCGCAAGCGATCTTCATCCCGGCGGAAATATTCAACCAATGTCTCGATACGGGTGATGGAATCCCAGCTCAAATGGTGTTCAATACCTTCCACGTCTTTATATATCAGGTCCTTGTCAACCCCAATCATATCCAGAAATTGCTCTAGTAGCTGGTGGCGGTCAACCAACCGTTTGCCAACCTTTTTCCCTTTTGGTGTCAAAATCAGTCCACGATACTTCTCATATACAAGATAATCGTCCTTATCCAACTTCTGAATCATCTTGGTGACGGACGAAGGATGCACTTCCAAACCTTCTGCGATATCCGAGACACGAGCATATCCCTTCTCATCGATCAGTTGGTAAATGCGCTCCAAATAATCTTCCATGCTTGGCGTTGGCACTTGTTTCCCTCTTTTCTGTTATTGAACGGGCGCTTACCGCCTTCATTTCCTGCATTAAACCTACTATGTAATGATACATGTTATCATCGCCCATTGGCAAGTCTCGTCCCTCCACTCACATCTATTGCCACGATTTGTTCAATTTAAGCAGGGTACACTAAGGTTGTCGCCCCTGTCTCTTTCTGCGCGTTAGATTTGGACACCAGAGCACAGAGGATTTATTTCGAAAGGAGCGTTAGCCATGTCTACGCTTGAGCGTACTCCTGTCCAAACCAGAGGAACCAAGCCATTCATGCCTGATCTGGTGTTTTTTGAGCCAGACGCACTAAATTATCCCAAAGGCCAGCGTATTATGGATTGGGTCAAAGCTAAGGATATTCCGTATCGTATGACGACCTCTCACAACCGAATTACCAATTTACCAGGTGAAACTGAAGTTGAAAAGTACCGAATGGCAAAAAAGACACTGGTTGTCGGAATCCGTAAAACATTAACTTTTGACCAATCCAAACCCTCTGCCGAATATGCCATCCCTATTTCGACCGGCTGCATGGGGCACTGTCACTACTGTTATTTACAAACAACCTTGGGAGCGAAACCGTATATTCGCATCTATGTCAACACTGACGATATCATATCAGCAGCTAAAGGCTATATCGAGGAGCGAGTGCCTGAAATTACTCGTTTTGAAGCAGCTTGTACCTCTGATCCGGTTGGTTTGGAGCATATCACCGGATCGCTTGGAGACTTGATTCGTTTCATGGCAGATGAGGAATTTGGCCGACTTCGTTTTGTTACTAAATATCATCATGTGGATCCATTGCTGGATATTAAACATAATGGTCATACTCGCATCCGGTTTAGCATTAATTCCGATTATGTTATTAAACAGTTTGAACCTGCAACTTCGCGCTTCGAGGAACGTATTGAAGCAGCGGGCAAAATCGCACGGGCCGGTTATCCGCTGGGATTCATCATTGCACCCATCATTTGGTATGACGGCTGGGAAGCAGGTTACGGAGACCTGCTGCGTAGATTGGGAGAAACCTTGCCCCAGCATGCTACAAAGGATCTGACATTCGAATTAATACAGCATCGCTTTACCAAAACATCGAAAGCGGTTATCGAGAAGCGTTACCCGAAAACCAAACTGGAAATGGACATAGAGAAACGTAAGAAAAAATGGGGCCGCTGGGGACAGAATAAATATGTTTATCCTGATGAACAGCAAAATGCACTGCGGGAATTTATCACTGAACGCATTTTTGAACATTTTCCTTTAAGTCGTATTGAATATTTCACATAACTAGCATCCAATACGGGGTAATCCGTTGTAAAAAAAGCGTTACATCTGTCATATGATCCGTTACCAACAAAACGCCGGTGATCACAAGTAACATGCCACCTATTTGAAGAAGTATGGAAGTATAACGGGACGATAACTTAACAGAGCCTGCCAGCAAAGCCAATACAAAAAACGGAATCGCAAAACCAAGCGCGTAGCCAGTAATCAACTTGAACCACATGTGATGCTCTACCGCTGCCAAAGCGATAATAGCTGTTAGCATAGGACCGATACAGGGGGACCAGCCTGCCGCGAACCCAATTCCGATTACAAAGGAACCGGCGTATCCGGCAGGCTTCCATGTCCAGCGCAGCTTATGCTCTCTCATTAGAAACAATGGACGGACGAAACCAAGAGATACCAGACCCATGAGTATAATAAGCAACCCTGCTACGATTCTTAGCGTATCCCCATAATTGGCAAACCATTCTCCAAGCAACCCGACACTTGCCCCCAGTGAATAGAAAACAACCGAAAAGCCTAATACAAAAGCAAGCGTGTGTCCCATCGTACGATAGCGAACCTCTGCCCTGTGCCGTCCTTCAGCAAGTTCACGTGCCGACATTCCTGTTATATACGATAAATAGGATGGATATAGTGGCAAGCAGCACGGTGAAAAAAAAGAAACCAGCCCGGCAACGATGGCCAACCCCGCGTTGACATCTGACATCATTATTTCCTCCCACCTGTCTTAGTGAACACGCAGAGCAAATACAAGCCCTACCTACTAAAACATACGTATAGACAAAGGAAAATATGATGAAGCCAAAAAGCGTATGCCTGGGGAGAAGAATACCCAAGCATACGCTTTTTACGTTCTTTTATTTTATATAGACTCTTATTTTACAATCGCACCATTCGGCATACCTTCCGGTACAGTGGCCAATGTAAGCTGATCCCCATGTGATGCTGCCAAAATCATACCCTGCGACAGCTCACCCCGGAGTTTTACTGGCTTAAGATTGGTCACACAGATTACCTTACGCCCAATGATATCCTCAGGTGTATAAAACTTCGCAATTCCTGATACCACTTGCCGCTGCTCATAACCGAGATCGAGCTGGAGCTTCAACAGTTTATCGGCCTTCTTCACAGGCTCACAGGCGACAACCTGAGCAACGCGCAGCTCTACCTTGGCAAAATCCTCAATGCCAATCTCTTCTTTCGCTTCTGGTGCTTCCTGGCTCGCCTCAGATGCATTCAGCGGTTGAGCTTGTGTCGCAGCTTCCTCCGGTTTCTTACCTCCAGTCATTGCTTCTACAATAAAAGCAACCTCTTGCTCAGAGTCCAGACGAGGGAAGATCGGATTCCCTTTAACCAACTGCGTTCCTTCTGGAATACGCCCAAATTGCTTACCGCTATCCCATGTAGTCAGCTCTCCTTGACGAATACCGAGTTGTTCCCAAATTTGGTGAGGCGCACGTGTCAAGAAAGGCTGAAGTAAAATGGAAGCAATACGCAAGCTTTCTACCAAATGCACCATAACAGATGCCAATTCGCTACGTTTTGCCTCATCCTTAGCCAGACTCCACGGTTGAGTCTCGTCAATATACTTGTTGCTGCGGCTAATAAATTGGCTAATCGCCGTTAAAGCCACGGAAAATTCCATATTTTCCATAGCTTCTTCAACTTTACTATAAGTCGATGTTGCCATATCTACCAAAGTTGCGTCGAATGAGGTAACATTGGCTTCATAAGCGGGAACTTTACCGTCAAAATATTTGTCTACCATCGCTACAGTACGATTCAACAAGTTGCCCAGATCATTGGCCAAATCTGAATTTACACGATCTACAAAACTTTCAGGTGTGAATGTTCCATCCGCTCCAAATGGCACCTCGCGCAGCAAGTAGTACCGAAGTTGATCCAGACCATAACGGTCAATCAACGTTACCGGGTCTACCACATTGCCTTTAGATTTCGACATTTTACCATCTTTCATGAGTAACCAACCATGTGCAAATACTTTTTTAGGCAACGGAAGATCCAGTGCCATCAGCATGATTGGCCAATATATCGTGTGGAACCGTACAATCTCTTTACCTACGATATGCACATTTGCTGGCCAAAATTTATCGTACAGCTCAGTATTAGAAGAGCCATACCCCAAGGCTGTGATGTAGTTGGAAAGTGCGTCAATCCACACGTATACGACATGCTTCGGGTCCCCCTTAACCTTAACTCCCCAATCAAACGTTGTACGGGAAACAGCCAGATCCTCTAGCCCCGGCTTGATGAAGTTGTTAATCATTTCTTTTTTCCGGGATTCCGGTTGGATAAACTGCGGGTTCTCTTCATAAAATTGCAGCAACCGATCAGCATACTTGCTCATGCGGAAAAAGTAGCTCTCTTCCTTGACTAGTTCTACAGGGTGTCCACTATCTGGGCTCTTACCTCCAGTGACATTGCCTTCAGCGTCCTTCACTACGTCAACGAGCTGAGTTTCTGTGTAGTAAGTCTCGTCAGGAATGCTGTACCAACCTTCATATTCTCCCTTGTAAATATCGCCTTGTTTTAATAAACGATCAAAGATTTCCTGTACGACAGCCTTATGACGTTCCTCCGTAGTACGGATAAAATCGTCATTGGAAATGTCGAGCTTCCGCCACAGGTCTTGAATACCTGCCACAATGTCATCTACGAAACGTTGAGGCGTTTTGCCAGCTGCACTTGCCTTTTGCTCAATCTTCTGGCCATGCTCATCCGTTCCTGTCAAATAACGAACCTCATAACCCCGTAGCCTCTTGTAGCGAGCCATCGCATCACCCGCTACCGTCGTGTAGGCATGGCCTATATGGAGCTTGTCACTGGGATAATAGATCGGTGTTGTAATGTAAAATGTGTTCTCACTAGACATGTATGTTCCTCCTGTTTTGTTCACGACAGCAAAAGATTTGCTACCATGATAGGTACTCCAATTCATGAATTCGACACAAATTGGGCACAAAAAAAGACCCCCGTCCCTATGGGACGAGAGTCACCTCACGCGTTACCACCCAAATTCCCTGTATCCTCGCAGAATACAGGCTTCACCGGTCACATCTGACCGCCCATTAACGCTGGATCACGCCTCCTCCTTACGATTGCCTCCTGAACATAGCTTCACTGTGGCAAATACGCTCGAAAAAGGTTCCTCCAGGACCATATTCAGGCTTCACTCCAGACCGGTTTTCAGCTAACTCCGGCTCTCTGTACTGGACGACTTACCTTACTCATCCTTTCACAGGAAAACAATATTAACCAAAATATAACCAAATCGGCATAGCGCTGTCAAGTCAGACCCTTCTCGGTATGGGTAGCCAAACGATCTTTGTCAGACTTATCTACCCCTTTTTTTGCAGGAGGGACCAAATCTACGCCGCCGGGATGAAATGGATGGCATTTAGCTATACGCTTTGCAGCCAGCCATGAGCCTCTGAGCGCACCATGCACTTCTACCGCCTCCAGCGCATACGCCGAACACGTCGGATAGAACCTGCAGGTAGCCGGCTTTAATGGGGAAATGTAAGCACGATAAAACTGAATCGGAGCCTGTACCACTCTGCGTGTGGTGATTTTCATTTCAGTAGCCCCCGTGGCTGTGAGTGTGACTGCTCGTCTGTTTGAAACCCCCGTCCGAATTACTCTCAGTATGCCCATTCTTCTGCTGGCAGTCTTTGCAATAACCAAAAATTTCAAACTTATGCTCGACGATTTGGAATTGATCTGTCGTATCTGTCATTTGCATTGGACAAAAAGAAATCGGCAATGTTTTCTGACAACTCAAGCAAATCATATGGTGGTGGTGATGATGTTCATTACAGCTCACCTTGAACTTCATTCCATCCTCAAAAGATACCTGCTCCAGTACACCCAATTCCTGCATTACACGCAGATTGCGATAAACTGTATCAAAGCTAAGTCCGCTGTACTTCTTACCCATATATTCATAAACGTCTTTGGGGGACAGATACCCTTCATTCTCGGAAAATAACGTGGCCAACGTCTTGCGCTGATCTGTAATACGCAGCCCTTGAGCGGACATCGTTGCGATAATCTCATCCTTTGTCAGCATGCGTTTCACCCTCCCCTGTCTATAGTTTCAGGTTTTCTGATGCAGGCTTAGGCTTGCATCTATTCATTATACCACGATTAAAGTCAATATTATAAGAGATATTCGTGCTACTCATAAGAAAAAGACGTTCTCCAGTGCTGCAACCAAGTTTGCAACGGGAGAACGCCTATATCCTGTAAGTGACATCGACTTTTAAAACGGTGAATGATGAGACTCAAGTGGTCTAAGCCGGTAAACAGCACCGGTTAATTCAAATTAATTTTTAATAGCTGGTAAAGGCATAACTACTACGGAAACCGGCAGATTACTACCAGCAGCTGCAGTGAAATACATCTCTACACTTTCCTCAATATGACCTGTACGATACAGTACACTCATTTCATTCGGAGCCCATACAGAACCATTTGTCGGTATACCCACAACCTGATTGTTAACCATCGCATAGCCGGAATATTCGCCTCCCCGCGGGTTAAACGTAATCAGTGAATATGGCGCTACATGGTCCAACTTAACCTTATATACAACACCAAAGTTACCGGCATTGGAAGCAGAAGAACCGTCCAGACCGTCGGTACCAATCAGGTTCGGGTCTACCTTATTATCACCAAGAACGATACGTTGGGCTGTTTTACCAACCTCTTCGGTATAATTGAGCGAGATATCCGAATTTGCGTACGTTCCACGGTTATGAATACCGTCCTTAGGCAGTTTTGCCAGTGTAGGCAGTACAGTCATTGGATCTGCATTAGCATCTAGCACAACTACCGTGTATTGAATAGGTTGATCCGTGTACAGATCGGATAACAAAGAAATAACTTGTTTTTGCTTGATTTTTTGCGCGTTCAAATCTTGTAAAATAACACGGCTCTCACCCGGATTTAGAACTGTGCTGGAATGCTTGCTTCCATCCAACATAGATTGAAAGTACCTTTGAATCGAAACTTTACCCGCAGCTGTTGCAAACTCAGATGGTCCAGCAAAACCGGAATTTTCGACATTTATATTGGTAGGCGTGATATTGTTGTTGGTCGCAATCACGTACATCTTCACATCTCGACCCGTTTCATTGACATGATGGACAAGAATACGCGTACTGCCTGAGCCTGTTTCCTGATACACGATACCATCCTGGAACACACGCTCTGGGCTGTTAGCACGAATCAGAAGACGTGGTGAAGAAGTGCTTGTCACTGGAATAGTGGCCATAGTAGGCACCTGGCTGCCATCTACACTGTATTTATCGCCATATGGCGTGAAAATTTTGTTGAAATCATCCTCGTTGTATAGCAATTCGTTCGTAATTTTAATTGTTTGATTTATGCTATTTGTTGCGCCGTGCTTATCAGTCACGGTCAGGGTAATTGTTACATCTCCTGGTTGGAAGAAGGCAAGTTTTTTATTCACCCAATCACGCTTAGTGATAGCATTCTCGTCGTCAGTACTCAGGTCGGTAATGGTAATTTTTTCACCCATCTTATACTCTTTTTTATCCGTTGTAAACAGAGCCACTGGCGGCTGGTTTGGTGGTCTTACTGTAATTGTTACTGAGTAAGGATCACTCCAGTTCCCAGCAGAGTCAAGAACGGAATAGGTAACTACATATGTACCCGGCTCCTGAAATACGTCCTGCTTACCTTCCCAACGTTGGTTCACAATCGGAAGACCTGTAGGAGAAGATTCCTTAGTCAAATACGTAACTTGAGTTTCGCCCGCATAGATATCTTTTTGCTGAACCGTAAAAGAAGCTTTCGGTTTTTGATTCAAATCCATGATAACTTGTTTAGTCGTATTATTCACAGTATAAGGAATATTTAAGGCCTGTGTAATCGAGGTCAACGGTACCATAAATACGTTCTTTTGTTGGAAAGCCGGTCCCTTCATTTGTCTAGCTTCACCGTTAACCGTATAAACCTTGCTGTCTGTTTTGAAGCGCAGAACATTTGTTCCCTGAGTGATTACGGTTTCTTTAGTGGCAGTGTCATAACTAAACTGCAATCCGACACGGCTGACAAGAGAACGGATAGCTACATAGGAAACTCCGTCTTTGACTGTCATCGGCTGAGTTGCTGTATATACCTGTCCGTTTTGTTCCATTTTAGCACTGTTCAAATACAAAATCAGTTGATTCGCATTCATGGATGTTGGAGCTCCACCAGGATTGGTAATCGTTCCGTCTCCACCGTATACATCATTGGTTACGTTCGATCCGTTAGTAGTATCTGTAGGCAGACCAGTCAATGGATCATTGGATACACCTGTGTTATTAGGTGTTACCGTATTATTTTGTGTGCTTGTTCCATCTTGATCTCCGATACTATTCTGAACGCCGGAATCAGCAACATTGGTCTGAGCCTGCTGTGCGCTAACCGAATCGGTGGATTGAACAGTTGTTGATGCTGCTTCTGCTCCTACAGGGGCTACTGCAGCCACCTGAGCTACCGCCAAGGCGGTGAGCATGGTCCATTTCTTGAAATTCATTGTCTGTCTCCTTCTATCCCCAAATTATTATCATTCCCGTGAAAAGTCATACTATTAGACGCGACAGTTGCTAAAAAGTTTCTGGAAATTTTGACGATCATGAAAAAAAGGGAACATTCTCCTGTGAATGCAAAAATTCAACAACAAAAAACCGCCGTCCATCTGATCTGATGTGGCGGCGGCTTCATAACCTGAAAGTAGTTCTGATCCATTTACATTATGATGGACGACAGGCAGTATTCGTTCCTGCAGTCTCCAGACGACCCTCTTCAATGAGTCGGTAAGCACGTTGAACTTCTTCATCTGTAGGAGACGGAACTCCCTCCAGCGGATACGCCTTACCGAGCATTTCCCATTTGTAAACACCCATTTGATGGTAAGGTAAAATTTCGAATTTTTCGACTCCGTTCAACGTTCCAATGAACCGTCCCAAATTTAGTAGATCTTGCTCGTCATCATGAATCCCCGGTACAAATACGTGTCTAATCCACATCTTGCGCCCTTGCTCAGACAACCATCGGGCCGTACTTAACATACGGTCGTTGGACTTGCCTGTAAGCTTAATATGCTTGTCGTTATCGATGTGCTTAATATCTAGTAGTACCAAATCCGTTACGTCCAGCAGATCATGGATACGACCTGCATCATTAAAGCCGTTGCTGTCCAATGTCGTGTGCAAATTCCAGCGACGTTTCACTTCTTTGAACAGCTCTGCTACAAAATGAGCTTGCAATGTCGGTTCTCCACCGGATACAGTTAATCCGCCTCCCGAAGAACGGTAATAGGCTAAGTATGGTTCAATCTCAGCCAATACTTCTTCTAACGTCATCGGATTACCTTCATTCAAGGCCCAAGTGTCCGGATTATGGCAATATTGACATTTCAACAAGCATCCTTGCATAAAGAGCACGAAGCGGATGCCGGGACCATCGACGGTCCCGAAGGTTTCCAATGAGTGTATGTGACCTTTCAACATGTTGCATCATCCTTCCCGCATCCGCTATGCGTGCGTCAGTGTATTATTTGATACGTAAAACTTATTTACATTGTACCGTGGAAAGTACGGTTAATAACATCCAATTGTTGCTCACGAGTCAGCTTGATAAAGTTAACGGCATAGCCGGAAACACGAATCGTAAGTTGTGGATAGTTTTCTGGGTGTTCCATTGCATCCAACAGTTGTTCACGAGCAAACACATTGACATTCAGATGATGTGCGTGACTTCCAAAGTAGCCATCCATCATCGAAACAAGGTTTGTTTTGCGTGTTTCTTCTTCTTTACCCAGTGCTTTAGGCACGATGGAGAAGGTATTCGAAATACCATCTAAGCTGTGTTCATAAGGCAATTTGGCTACGGAACTCAGAGATGCCAGAGCACCTTTTTTATCACGACCATGCATTGGGTTTGCACCTGGTGCGAACGGTTCGCCTGCTTTACGTCCATCAGGTGTTGTACCTGTTTTCTTACCGTATACCACGTTGGAAGTAATGGTCAGTACGGATTGAGTAGGAACCGCATTACGATAAGCTTTATGTTTGCGGATCATGCTCATGAAGCTTTCTACCAGTTCTACAGCAATAGTATCTACGCGGTCATCATTGTTACCATAGCAAGGATATTCGCCTTCAATTTCAAAGTCAACAGCAATTCCTTTTTCGTTGCGAATTGGTTTAACTTTTGCATATTTAATGGCGCTCAAGGAGTCGGTAGCAACTGACAGGCCTGCAATACCGCAAGCCATGGTACGAAGAATATCACGGTCATGCAACGCCATTTCAATGCGTTCGTAGCTATATTTATCATGCATATAGTGAATAACATTCAAAGTGTTCATGTACAGTTTTGCGAGCCATTCCATCATAGGTTTGAAACGGCTCAACACTTCTTCGTAATCCAGCACTTCACTTGTAATGGCTGGGAACTCAGGTCCTACTTGAACGCCGGATTTTTCATCCTTACCACCGTTAATGGCATACAGCAGAGCTTTTGCTAAGTTGGCACGAGCGCCAAAGAATTGCATTTGTTTACCAATTCTCATGGCGGATACACAACAAGCAATACCATAATCATCGCCGTAGATTGGACGCATCAAATCGTCATTTTCATATTGAATGGAGCTAGTTTCAATAGAAACTTTTGCACAATATTTTTTAAAGCCCTCAGGCAGTTTTTCTGACCACAGTACAGTCAAGTTAGGCTCTGGAGCAGGTCCTAAGTTGTACAGTGTGTGCAAGAAGCGGAAGCTGTTTTTGGTAACACGAGTTTCTCCAGTGACAGACATACCACCAATGGATTCTGTTACCCAAGTTGGGTCACCACTGAACAGTTCGTTGTAGTCAGGTGTACGCAGGAACTTAACAATACGCAGTTTCATAACAAAATGATCGACCAGTTCCTGAGCTTGTTCTTCGTTCATCGTACCTTCCTCAAGATCACGTTGAGTATAGATATCAAGGAATGAAGATACACGTCCCAAGGACATTGCTGCACCATTTTGTTCTTTAATCGCTGCGAGATATCCAAAATATACCCATTGGAAAGCTTCTTTTGCATTGTTAGCTGGTTTAGAAATATCAAAGCCGTGCTCAGCAGCCATTTGTTTCAATTCATTCAAGGCACGAATTTGTTCAGAAATTTCTTCACGTAGACGGATTACGTCTTCTTCCATGGAATCAACTTCAAGGCTTTTCAATTGAAGTTTTTTATCTTGGATCAAGAAGTCTGCACCATACAGAGCTACGCGACGATAGTCACCGATTATACGACCACGACCGTATGCATCTGGCAAACCAGTAATGATACCAGCTTTACGAGCTGCTCTCATTTCATCTGTATAAGCGTCAAATACACCTTGGTTGTGCGTTTTACGAATATGAGTGAAAATGTCAACAATGCTTTGTGGCACTTCAAAACCATAGGCTTTGCAAGCGTCGATCATCATCCGAATTCCACCGAACGGTTGCAAAGAACGTTTGAATGGAGCATCTGTTTGTACACCGACAACTTGTTCTTTGTCCTTGTCCAAATAGCCTGGTTTATGTGAAATAATGGTGGATGGCGTATTCACGTCTACATCAAGCACACCGCCGTTTGCCAACTCTTTTTTAGTAAGATCAGATACAATTTCCCACAGTGCAGTTGTGTTAGCAGTAGGACCAACCAAAAATTTTTCATTACCAACATAAGGTGAGATATTGGTTTCAATAAAATCGTTGACGTTAACTTCTCTAGTCCATTTTCCTTTTTTAAAACCTCTCCAGCCAGATTGTTGCTCTTGTAATTCTCTCTCAATCACCGACATGTAAATCCCTCCAAATTGTTTGGTCTTCCGGACTTGTGATTTTTTTCACGTTTAAACTATTTCTTAAGCCCGGCCTTTTCACCGATGCCTTACGCTCAGTGTCGGGACCTTTCTTACACTCTTATTGTAGAATAATGATAGAGTGTAGTATGTGACATAAATCACAATATGAGTGATTTATGTCACTTTATTTTCCCTAGCTTCACGCCTATACCTTCAGCCTCGCCGCTCACCTCCCTTCCCAAACCAAGAGGCCCTCTATATAGAGAGCCTGCATTGGTATTGTATAGGAAAATGCTTTGTTACAAGCCTCTTCATACTATTATATTATTGATCAAAGCGTCCGTAGAAGGCATTGCGGTATACATCAGCCAATTCAGTAACCAGCGGCAGCTTTGGATTTGCAGTTGTACATTGATCCTCAAAAGCGCGGTCAGCCAGATAATCTACACGTGATTCAAAGTCTTTTGGATCGAATCCGAGTTGTTGGAACGATTCCTCGATACCGAGTGTTTTGTTCAACTTACGGATCGCGTCAATTAAGCTGTTAACCCCTTCTTCAGTGGTACGTGCAGGCAGTCCCAGTATGCGTGCAATTTCTGCATAGCGCTCATCTGCAACAAAGTGCGAATATTTAGGGAACGAAGCAAATTTTGTCGGCTTTTTCGCATTGTAGCGAATAACGTGCGGCAGCAAGATAGCATTCGTGCGGCCATGCGCCGTATGGTATTGTCCGCCCCATTTATGTGCAAGACTGTGGTTAATACCCAAGAATGCATTAGCAAACGCCATACCTGCAAGTGTAGAAGCATTATGCATTTTTTCGCGAGCCAACTTGTCGCCGATCAGAGCCGATTGCTCCAGGTATTGGAATACCAGTTGAATGGCTTTAATTGCCAGACCATCTGTGTAATCATTGGCCATTACAGACACGTAAGCCTCGATAGCATGTGTCAGAACGTCCATACCTGTATCGGCTACAGCTGTTTTAGGCAGCGAATATACAAACACAGGGTCAATAATTGCCACATCAGGAGTCAACTCATAGTCAGCCAGCGGATACTTCGTGTTGCCCAGGTTTTTGTCTGTAATTACTGCAAACGATGTGACTTCCGAACCTGTACCCGAGGTTGTAGGGATAGCTACAAATTGTGCTTTTTGACCCAGACGTGGGTACTTGTAAATCCGTTTACGAATATCCATGAATTTTTGCTTCAAGTTATTGAAATCAGTATCCGGATATTCATAGAACATCCACATGCCTTTAGCAGCATCCATTGGCGAACCGCCGCCGAGTGCGATGATGCAATCCGGTTGGAAACGTCTCATCATTTCAGTACCACGCTCTACCGTAACTGTCGATGGATCTGGCTCAACTTCAGAGAACACTTCAATCGCAACTGGTGTTTGGCGCTGGTGCAAATAATGAATGACGCGGTCCACATATCCGAGTTTCACCATCATAGGGTCAGTGATAATGGCTACACGTGTGATATCAGGCATTTTAGCAAGATACTGTGTCGAATTTTTCTCAAAATAAATTTTGGAAGGTACTTTGAACCATTGCATATTCACCGTCCGTTTCGCCACCCTTTTCACATTAATCAAGTTAACTGCAGATACGTTCGACGAAGTCGAGTTACGACCGTACGAACCGCAACCAAGTGTCAACGAAGGAAGGTTGGTGTTGTAAATATCACCGATTGCACCATGTGTGGAAGGTGCATTTACAATGATACGACCTGTTTGCAAACGGTTTGCAAAGCGAGCGATAACGTCCTCATCTTGCGAATGGATAGCTGACGAGTGACCCATACCGCCGAACTCTACAACTTCAGCAGCACGTTGGATACCTTGCTCTGCATTTTTCACTTTGTAGCAAGCCAATACCGGACTCAATTTTTCCGCAGATAATGGGAATTTGGTTCCTACTCCTTCAATTTCAGCGACCAAAATTTTTGTTCCTGCCGGTACTGTAATGCCGCTCATTTCAGCTATTTTTACAGCAGACTGGCCGACGATGGCCGGGTTCACTGCACATTTTTCTACATTCATAGCCCCTTGAGTGAGCTTAGCTGCTTCTTCTTTATTTACAAAGTAGCAACCATTAGCAATCATCAATTTCTTCACTTGCTCGAAGATAGGCTCTTCGATAATTACGGCTTGTTCCGAAGCACAAATCATACCGTTATCAAAAGATTTAGAAAGGATAAGGTCGTTCACGGCCTGTTTAATATCGGCTGTTTTTTCAATAAAGCAAGGTACGTTACCAGGACCTACGCCAAGTGCAGGTTTACCACAGCTATAAGCTGCCTTAACCATGCCTGATCCACCAGTTGCCAAAATCAATGCCACATCAGGGTGGTTCATCAGTACATTTGTTTTATCCATCGAAGGTGCTTCAATCCATTGGATGCAATCCGCTGGAGCACCATGTTTAACAGCTGCTTCAAGCAAGACGCGGGCTGCTTCCGCACTACACGATTGAGCAGATGGATGGAAGCCGAAAATGATTGGGTTACGTGTTTTAATGGCAATTAACGCTTTGAACATCGTAGTCGAAGTCGGGTTTGTTACTGGAGTAATCCCCATGATGATACCGACTGGCTCTGCAATCTTTTGGAAGCTATCGAAATCATTATCTTCAATGACACCAACGGTCTTCTCATTTTTGATGCTGTGATAGATATATTCTGTTGCAAACATGTTTTTGGTGATTTTGTCCTCGTACACACCGCGTCCTGTTTCTTCAACAGCCAACTTCGCTAGGTGCATGTGCTTATCCATCCCTGCGAGTGCCATAGCTTGTACGATTTCATCAATCTGCTCCTGATTCATACTCATGAAAGCTTGCTGTGCCCGGTTCGCCCGGTCAATCAGCGTTTGAATATACTGCTCTGCGCTTTGCTCTTTTTGGATAACCTCGTTTTTAACAGCCATTTCCCTCATCCTCCTGTTATCTCGTGTACTATCTCTTGTTCACGCACTGATCGTAACACAGCTTTTCAAGATATTTTGTGATTTTTTTCACAATCTATTTAAAATTTTATTTTATGAAGTGAATTAAATCACAAAGTTTGGAATTCTGCCACTTTTACCCCCTCTTCTTGCCCCAAAAACTCATTGCACAGGTATATAATGAATTTGAATTGATCAAGTTGCAGATAAAAAACATAGGATACAAAGGGGAAATGGACGATGAGAAACCCTACAAATGTAATGGAAGCCCGCGGCAACACCTGTTGCTTCTCGGAGGCCAGCTTCAACCGGTTGCAAGTGATGATGAAAGATCGAGTTATGCCAGAAAGCTCGCATTTGTTCTGGGAAGGAGATACAGCGGATAAGCTGTTTTATATTAAGCGCGGACGCGTAAAGGTAACCAAAACAACGGATGAGGGTAAGGAACTTATTCTATATATGTATCAAAGCGGCGATCTTGTTGGTCAAGCTGATCCTTTCTTCGGCACCAAGCATTCCTTTTCTGCTGAGGTTCTGGAGGACAGTGATATTGGCGTAATCGATCATACAGATTTGGAGCTGCTTATTTGCCAGCATTGTGATTTTGCGATTGACTTTATGAAATGGATGGGATCGCATCATCGCATTACTCAGACCAAGTTCCGCGATTTGATGATGTACGGCAAGCCTGGCGCTCTATGTTCCACACTCATCCGACTATGCAACACCTATGGTGAGCCTCACGGCGACTATATCTTGATTCATAAAAAGATTACTCATACTGACTTATCAAATATGATCGGTGCTACCCGGGAAAGCGTAAATCGGATGCTCAGTGATCTGCGTAAGAAAAATGCAGTAGAATACGATAATGGTATGATTGTTGTCAAGGATTTGGAAATGCTGCAAGGTGTATGTCATTGTGAATTGTGCCCACGTGAGATTTGCCGGATATAATAAATTGTTTTTTAATGTAAAAGGGAGTGCTGTAAGCCATTATTAGCTTATAACACTCCCTAATTTTATTCCACTCCCCATTTTTTAGAGAACGGACGGGACAGTAACAAAGCACATAACTCGACCTTCTTCTGCCCTACACGCTTTAAAACTGAAAGCATAGATAACCTAAATTTCCCATCTCATAGCTTCTATGGATGACCTTAGCTTTGTTTGCAGGATTGCCACTACCCATTGCAATAAACAATGGTACAAAGTGTTCTGCTCTAGGTACGGCCTGACGAGCATATGGCGCTTCGCTTTCATAGTGATCCAAAGCTTCTATATCTCCGCTTTGCACTTTTTCGATAATCCAGTCATCAAAATCAATTACCCAAGGCTCCGTTTTCGTTTCTCCCCATTTGACAATACGCAGATTATGGACAGTCACGCCACTGCCAATGACCAGAATATCTTGTTCTCCCAACTCACGCAACACGTCACCAATGGCAAATTGTGCTTTGGGCGAGAGGTACGGATTTACGGAAATCTGAACTACCGGAATGTCTGCCTCAGGATACATACGATGCAACAATGTCCAGGAACCATGATCCAGTCCCCTCACCCGATCAGTTTGTACATCGATGCCCTTTTGTTCATATAACTTTTTCAACTTATTAGCTAGTTCAACAGAACCATGTGCTGGATACTTCACTTCGTACAGTTCGGGTGGGAAGCCTCCAAAATCATAAATTGTATCGTATATGTCATCCATTGAACTAATCGTTAACACTTGCGTCTCCCAGTGAGCTGTAAAGATAACAATCGCCTTAGGGTGAACGCTTTTCCCCAACTGCTCTAGAAATGCAGTGTAGTCCGTCTGTTCAATAGCAAGCATAGGTGATCCGTGGGCTAAAAATAAAGATGGTACCATTAAAAAATCCCCTTATCGCAAACAATTTATTTTATTCACTTAGTAACTTTATGTAAGCAATAATACATAAGTAATATAGTAATGTCAATATAGATGCCAGCATATACTTAAAGATCAGCAATTCTTTAAATAAAGATTGATATAGGTATAAAGTCATAGTAATATGTAACTAATAAATTTAAAAATATTATTATATCCCGATACAAAGGACTGGTTTCTATGGAGATACATACTTCGAATTGCCCAAAATGCGGTTCCGTTTTCCGTCAAAATCTTAGAAACCTGTGTAATACTTGTATTCAAGAAGAAAATATATTCTTTGACCGCTGTTCTAACTATCTATGGAAGCATCCTTCTACTCATACCCGCCAACTCAGTGATGTGACTGGCACACCTATGGATTTGCTTACAGATTGGGTAAGAGCAGGTAAATTTCCCTCCACATACAGTCAGCTTGATTATCCTTGCGAGTCCTGCCGTTCTCCCATTTATGCAGGAAGACTTTGCCACTCGTGTTTAGGCACATTTCGTTCAGCCGCCCTGGATATTCAATCCCGTGTCCCTCGCCGTACAAAAGCCGGAGTATTCTCAGTAGCAGGGCGCGCTAAAAGCTATTAAGCCGTACTGCCTACCACAAAATAAAAAAACAGCCTTTTCCTAGGAAGAGGCTGTTTTGCTATGAGAAACACTTAATGAGTTTGGTGATCATCTAATCCATTCCTCAGCCCAAAATTGAATCTGCTCCATAACCGGCTGAAGTGCACGACCTTTGGTGGTTAGCTCATATTCAATGCGGACAGGAGTTTCCGGATATACATGGCGTGTAAGAATCCCTTCATTTTCCAGATCCTTCATCCGCTCTGATAACATTTTGTCACTCATTGTGGGAATCAGATTGGAAATATCCTTAAACCGCTTGGGACCGCTCATCATGGATTGAATAATCAATCCATTCCAGCGCTTACCCAGACATGAAAAGGCGGTTTCAAAACGCGGACACATTTTTGTAAATTGCGGTTGACTCTCCAAATTTTTCACCTTCTTTTGCATTTCGGTTTGATAAAGCTTTCCTTTTGTTAGTATATATCATTTTAGCATACTTTATCCCGAAAGAAAACACTTTCTTAAATTTAATACCTGTGCTGATAAAGTTGCCATGACCAAAACTGATTATACAACAAACCAATGCGGCAGGTATATGTCTAATTCGTTAAATACAAAAAGGCGGAATCCCCAGAGGTTCCGCCTGTAAACCTGTTATTTATATAATTCATCAATATGTGATAATTGTAACTATACCAACACTCCACCAAGCGGCCTTACCGGTTCACTTCTACCATATACTGGTTTTTTATTGCTTGTCGGTGAAGCCCAACGGATGCTGTTAGCAATGACCTTCAAAATATCAGGCTGGTAATAAGTCGGATAGGTCTCATGCCCTGGTCGGAAATAAAATATTTTACCACTGCCTCGATGGAAGGTGCATCCAGTTCTAAATACTTCGCCGCCTTCAAAGTTACTGATAAAGACCAGTTCATCCGGCGCAGGAATATCAAAGAACTCGCCATACATCTCTTCCTGCTCTAAGAGAATTTTGCCGTCTATTCCTTCCGCAATAGGATGTGACGGATTTACTGACCAAATAATCTCCTGCTCGCCTGCAACTCTCCATTTTAAATCACAACTAGTGCCCATCAGAGCTTTAAATGGCTTGGCGAAATGGCCTGAGTGCAATACGATGAGGCCCATTCCTTCCTGCACACGCTTGACGACACGCGCTGTAACTTCATCGCTCACCTGATCGTGGGCTTTATGTCCCCACCACAGCAGCACATCTGTGGAATTGAGGATTTCATCTTCCAAACCATGTTCGGCATTCTCACGCAAAGTAGCTGTTCTAATGGCAAAACCTTCATCTGCCAAGCCGTCAGCCAATGCTTGGTGTATGCCGTTAGGATAAATCCGTTTGGCTTCTTCATTTAACTTTTCGTTCAAAAATTCATTCCAAATGGTGACGTTAATCATCACAGTTCCCCCTATTAGGTTAGACCCACCACATCTCGCTCAGCGGTTCTTCAATCAGGACCTGGCGAAGATTATGGACAGCTTTAGTAAAGCCTTCTTCCACGGACATCAGACCGTCTTCATGCTCAATACTTACTACATAATCGTATCCCACCAGACGCAGAGCACTGATAATATCTGCCCAGGTTTTTACATCATGACCATAGCCCACAGTACGGAACTGCCATGCTCGATCTAACATATTTGTATACTCCTGCATATCGGTAAGTCCGTATTTATTAACATTGATCGGATCAATCGTCGTATCCTTGGCATGGAAATGGTGAATGGCTCCCTCTCGGCCTAAAATTTGAACCGCCTGTACGGGATCAATTCCCTGCCACCACATATGGCTCGGATCCAGATTAGCACCAATGACCTCTCCTGCCGCTTCACGCAAACGAAGCAAGGTTGCTGGTGTATGAACGGAGAAGCCCCCATGTAACTCCAGCCCTATTTTAACATGGTGATCTGCTGCAAATTTACCCGTTTCAGTCCAGTAAGGAATAATTTTATTCTCCCATTGCCACTTCAGCACTTCCTGGAAATCATTAGGCCACGGAGCCACAGGCCAGTTTGGATACTTCGCATCCTCGTGATCACCTGGACAGCCTGAGAAAGTGTTCACAACAGGAACTTCCAGCTTTTCTGCCAATCGGACGGTTTTAAGAAATGTGTCATGATCTGCCTGTGCCAAATGCTTTTGTGGATGAAGCGGATTACCATGACAGCTAAGCGCGCTAATCGTTAATCCCCGGGATTCTACTGCCTTTTTAAAATTTTTGAGCGCCGTATCGTTCTCTAGCAACTCATCAGGCTTGCAATGCTTATCTCCCGGGTTGCCACCTGTTCCGATTTCTACAGCATCCAGTCCCTGAGAAGCCACATAATCCAGCGCCTCCTCCAATGAACGTCCACCGAACAACACCATAAATACTCCAAGTTTCAAAAGAAATCCCTCCCTGTATCATATGTGAAAAAAGCTGCTTTCATTATAGTGATTGTCTATTCGGGATCATTACAAGGCTTAGTCAAAATAAACTGCTTTTCCTGTACGGGCCGATTCATAGATGGCTTCCAAAATTTCAGTAACCACCAGTGCCTGCTCCGGCTTCACAAGGAGTTCTTTGTCGTCCAGAATAGATTCAATCCACAGACGGGCTTCACGGTCTGCCTCATTTTCCGTCTCACCGGAGTAAAAGGCCACTCCTCCTGCATCCAGATCTATTTTCGTGTCAAACAAGCGGCTGTTCTTTTCTCCGTTAATACGCAACCCATCCTGCATATCTGCTCCACCCTCGGTACCGCATAACAACGTCTTGGCTTCACCAAACTCTACAACATTTAATGCCCAGCTGGATTCCAATACAATTGTGGCTCCATTTTGCATGGTGATGAATCCAAAAGCTGAGTCCTCTACTTTAAATTCATCAGGATTCCACGGTCCAAAAGCATTGGCTGCATTTTTTCGATCTCCCAGCTTATGGAAGGTTGAACCTAATACACTTTTAGGCTTGTAATTATCCATCAGCCAGAGTGTCAAATCAAGTGCGTGTGTGCCGATATCAATCAGCGGGCCACCACCCTGTTTCTCTTCATCCAAGAACACTCCCCAGGTGGGAACCGCACGGCGGCGTAGAGCAATGGCTTTACCAAGATAAATCTCACCAAGCTCTCCTTGCTCGACCAATTGCTTCAGATACAGACTGTCATCACGATAACGATTTTGATAAGCAATGGATAGCTTTTTGCCTGTACGGTTGGCCGCATCAAGCATTTCCCGTGCCTGCTCAGCAGTTTTAGCCATCGGCTTTTCACATAGCACATGCTTACCTGCCTCAAGCGCTGCTACCGTAATTTCCGAGTGCGAGTCGTTTGGGGTACATACATGTACAACTTCAATGTCTTTATTTTTTAGCAGCTGACGGTAATCACTGTAAACTTGTGATCCTTCAGCACCATACTTTTCAGCAGCCTCTTCAGCACGTTCCTGTATAATGTCACAGAAAGCTATGATTTCTGCTCTCTTTTGCTTGGCAAGACTCGGTAAGTGTTTACCGTTAGCAATGCCCCCACAACCGATAATCCCGATCTTAAGTGTTTTAGACATGAATATTTCCTCCCTGAGCTGCGTATTGTTGGAGCCACTTCATACTGGTTTCAATGCTTTCGATTGGAGGATTTGAGCTGAAATCCTGTTCCACAACAACCCAATCCACACCTGCTTCAATAGCGGCATCTGTAATGGCCTGAAGCTGCACTTCTCCTTGGCCTAACTCTACAGTGATTGCTTTTTGCTGCTCGTCGCGTGCCATATCCTTTAAGTGAATGATAGGCAGGCGTCCACGATATCGTCCGATGTATTCCACTGGATCATAGCCCCCATAGTATACCCAACAAGTATCCATTTCGACCTGTAACAAATCATCGGGAACCGCATCATATAAAGCATCGAATACCGGGCGATCATTGATTTTCTCTGTTAGTTCAAAATCATGATTGTGATAAGCCAGTATCAACCCATGCTCCTTTACTTTTTTACCAATACGATTCAGATTAACAAAAAGGTCATCCCACTCCCGCTCTTCTTCGGTTAAATAAGGAACAATGAGGTACTTGTTGCCCAATTCTTTGTGATACGCAATTTCCTCATCCAAATGATGCAGCAAGCGGCTGTATTGTATATGAGTTCCGACAACTTCCAGATTTAGTTCATCCAAAAGCGCCCTGACATCCTTGGCACTACGCCCGAAGAAGCTATGAAACTCAACCCCTTTATAGCCCAGCTCAGCTACCTTGTGCAATGTGCCTTCAAAATCCTGTTCAAGCTCTTCCCTAACTGTGTATAATTGCAATCCTACTTTAGTCAATCCCCTTCACCTCTTCGTTAGGATGAATTTCCGTTATATCTGTTCCATTACACCTGCTTGCCCGCCTCTGGTATCGCACATCTGCAGTGCCTGGCAGCCAGGTACCGGCAGATAAAATGCAAACTCAATCTCAGGACGAAGCATCGATTCATCCTCTTTGTATACGTTTTCAACACTCAATTTATCGGCCCTCTCCTTGGCCCTTCCATTCAATAGATCACCAAAGGTCACTACTTCAAAGGGCGGGTTGGTTTGGAGAATTTTAAGATATACCGAGCTAGTGTTACCACAGCTGATAATCCCGGCCTTGATTCGTTTTCCGTCTTCACACTCCTTGGCCTCTAACATGTACTTTCTCATCTAACATGTAAGCTTTACAGTTCACATGGTATTCTATTTTGCTTTCGTTTAAAATGAATAATATGATTAAAACATGAACAATCTGGTCAATATTTGAAACAGCCATATGCCCAAAAGGAGTCATCATCATGTCTATCATTGAGCCTTGCCAGGTTCTTACCGCAGGCTATTCCTTCCACCGTAAGCCCTTTTATTCGAACCAGCCTGATGGAATCAAAAATTATTTATTCCGTCTGCAAACAGATGGACGCTGTCAAGCACGCATTGACGGGAAAATGACACGGATTGAGGCAGGTGATCTGCTGCTGTTCAATCCGACCGAGCCTTATGAACTGGATATTCATAGTGAGTTGAACCCCATGGGAGAGCAGGTTGTAGAAAGTGGGGATTATCACATTTTTTTCGGTGGCCCCTGGGTAGATGAGTGGTGGAATCATCACAAACGTCCCAACCGAATTAAGGTTCAGCTCACAGAAGCCCTGCTTGGCCTATTTCGTCAGCTCGTGTTGGAGCAGCGACGTATTTCTAATCCTTACCCGGAAATATCAAGCTATTACATACGCATTTTATGTTTGGAGTTTGACCGTATACTATCCGAGCAGCCCACTGCTACTCATCATAACTATCTTGCTTATCAGATAAAAAATTATATTGAAGAAAATGCATCATCTAATTTTAAGCTGGATGACGTGTCTTCACACGTCGGGATCAGCGTATCCCGAGCGGTACACCTGTTTAAAGAAACGTTCGATACGAGCATTATGCAGTACACACTGGACGTCAGGCTCAACATGGCAAGGGAACGTATCATTTTCAGTCCCATGTCACTGGAACAAGCCGCCGAATCGTCAGGATTTGCAAACTACACATACTTTCACCGTGTATTTCGTTCCCGCTTTGGTATGTCGCCCAAGGAATTCAGAATGATACACCGCGAGCAATTGTAGGAAAAGAGAGCGTTCCCCTGAACGCTCTCTTTTTTCTAACAAATCATTTAACGGGTGCTGCTTACATACCACAATCTAATTTTTTAAGGAGCGATTGTCAGCATCACAACCGACATCGGGGGCAGTGTAACATCCAAATGCTGACCTTGCAGCTGATAAGATGTAAAAGCTTCCTTTTTCACACGCTCTGGCTGATCAAATGTATTATGTGCCTGCATATCGTCACTGGCTAAGACAACACCATTGATCTTCTTAACCTCTTCGATCCCTCTTAGCTCAAGGCTCAAATTTGCCGATTCGCCCGGATGGACATTGCATAAGCTTATATGAATAAAGCCATCTTGTGCCTTAGAGGCGGACACACTTACTTGTGGGATGGAGTCTCCATCATACTCATAATTGCCTACCTTGGCATGAATAGCCAGTGCTTGTGCATCCTGATGCACTTTGAACATTTCAAATACATGGTATGTCGGGGTCAACAGCATAGCAGGGCCTTCAGTTAGAACCATCGCTTGCAAAACGTTGACCATTTGAGCAATATTCGTCATCTGCACACGATGATGATGATTATGGAATATGTGCAGGTGTAGTCCGGCTACCAGCGCATCCCGCATCGTATTTTGCTGATACAGGAAGCCAGGATTGGTACCCGGTTCGGTCAGGAACCAAGTTCCCCATTCATCGACGATCAGCCCAACCCGTTTGTCAGGATCATATTGGTCCATAATAGCAGAGTGGCGAGTAATCAATTCATCCATGTGCAATGATTTTTTCATCGTCTCAAACCATTCTGCTTCATCAAAACCGACTGCGTGTCGTTTCCCTTCCCAACTCCCCGGTATTGTGTAGTTGTGCAGACTCAAACCGTCCATAAGGTGCCCGGCTTCGCGCATCAGTACTTCGGTCCAACGATAATCATCCACATTTGCCCCACCAGCTATTCGATAAATGCGATTCTCTCCATAGTTACGGACATATGTCTGATAGCGGCGATACAGGTCAGCATAATATTCCGGGCGCATGTTACCACCACAACCCCAGTTTTCGTTACCAACTCCAAAATATTTGAGCTTCCATGGTTTCTCACGACCGTTTTCCTGACGCCATGCAGCCATAGGGGACTCCCCGTCAAAGGTCATGTACTCTACCCACTCCGACATTTCCTGCACTGTACCACTGCCTACATTCCCACAGATATACGGCTCTGCATTCAATAGCTCACACAATTGGAAAAACTCATGTGTACCAAAATGGTTATTTTCAACCACACCGCCCCAGTGCGTATTTACCATTCTTTTGCGGTTTTCTTTCGGTCCGATCCCATCTTTCCAATGATATTCATCGGCAAAACAGCCTCCAGGCCAGCGCAGCACAGGAATGTTCAGCTGCTTCAGCGCTTCCACCACATCATTTCGTATTCCGTCAGTGTTAGGGATTGGAGAGTCCTGTCCCACCCATAAGCCTTCATAAATGCATCGTCCAAGATGCTCGGCAAATTGCCCATAAATATTTTTATTAATAACTCCCTGTTCCCAATCGGTATTTACTATAACAGAACCCTTCACAACAAAACCTCCCAAAACATTAAAATTGTTGGAGCATCAAGAAAATGATTACGCTTTCACAACCGTATAAATTACACTCACACTACCGTTCTCTTTTTGAACTCTAATGTTACACATTGTCACACCTAACAATCCTTTTATTAATATAAATATTAATAATTAAATAAAAGCATTTTACGTGTTTAATATATTTTATTGTCTACAATTTGTCAATTGCTAACAACAAAGTCCAAGCAAACCAAAAAGGTCTGCCATTAAGGCAGACCAGGGGATGACTACTTTAGCCTGTAATCTCAGATTTAACCGAGTCTGGGCTTTGCATTTTTCAAGCTGATCCTTGCCAACGTGAACCGTGGTAACTGGGACAATTTTGAGTTACTGCCAAGGCACGTATACGAACAATACTTCCACTAATGCCACATGTGTGACCGGACTTTAACTCATCGCATTGTGCACAGGCCAACAGTCTGGCTTTGTATACTTCATCGTTTACACAATCCATTTTGGGTCTCATATTGTTAAGAATTCTGGTAATTTGCTCTTCCGATAAAGCGATATCTCTTTCACAGCCTTTACAAGTACTTGGCACAGGTATATCTTCCATCGTCAGCTTACCCTCCCCGATCAACAATATCCTCAGTAAAAACAGTTTATTTCCACGATGCCACGAATGACTTTGCCAGATGCTTTATTATAGCTGGAACTTATTTTCGTTCCGACGGGAGCTGGGCGGCCGCCTCGGATACGACCATCGCCAAGTCCTCATTTCCGAACATGGACAGCACCCCTAATACCGTATCCAGCGGAATATCACCTGCTTCTTCACGCGATACAGTCAGCTTGCGTATTCGCAGCAGACGCTCGTTGCTATCCTGCTGCGGATATGCTGCACGATATAATTCCTCTGGCTGCAAGCCGTTATTGATGCACCATTGAGCAAACACAAGGATCATCATATCTTCTTCTTGCTTATAATTTTCAATGATGGCTTCTTCTACCTGTTTACCGCGGTTGTCTTCTTCCATTGATACATTTCTCCTTCAACCTAATTCTTGATGTCTGGATCATCATGGTTCGATATTAATCACTCAAACCACTAATCAGTTCTTCTGCTAGCATATGGCTTTCCAACACTTTTCCAGCTTGTATAGCACACTCCTCCGGACGATGAATATGCTCCAGAAAATGATTCACCACCCCGGTGAATCCCCGTCTTTCCAATATTGTGTCCCAGCTTCCAAAAGTTTGCGTTCGTGATAAATGATTTTTTTGTATGAAAACAGCCTGTTCCATATTCGTGACTTCAACAGACCGTCCTGCCCCGTGAAGCTCCAGCTTCTCTATGTCAGCTCCTGCCTGTCTGCTCATACTGTATGTACCGGCGGCATTCCCCAAACGCAAAGTCCCGAACGCAGCGTCCATATACCCTTCACTTGTTGTATCCAGACTACTATGTAGTAGCTCATAATTATCGCTACTCAGCCACAGTAGCAAATCAAGCATATGAATTAAATCATCATAAACCGTCTGTGCCGCCGGTCTACGATCATATCCAGTTCGGTGTTTAATCGCCGCACATTGACTGAAACCGCCCACTTCCTCTAGCCAAGCTTTTGCAGCCACATAGTGCGGAGCAAAACGTCGATTAAAACCTACCGCCAGCAGTACAGCCTGTGCCTCCGCGAAAGCAGTCATTTCCAGATTCTGACGAACATCATAGGACAATGGTTTATCTACGTACACCGCTATCCCTTTTTCAATACACGCCATAACTAGGTCAAAATGAGCTTCGGTGGCCGCATGTATAAATATTGCTTCCGGCTCCCATGCCAGCATTTCCTTCACATCCGTCGTTCCTCTTGGTAGTCTATACTGCTCCATAGTAGAACTGACCGGCTCCTGTGAACGGTTCATCACTCCTACAATGTCTACGCCTTGGTGTGCAGCCAGTAACGGCAGATACACTTTACGAGCGATTCCACCTAATCCTGCAATAGCTACTCTTGTCTTGATTTGCTTGTCCATATCGTTCCACCTCTAATCACTCATTTCATCTGTTGTCTAGTTTACATGGAAGTCCGCTGACAAGCAAAGAAAAGAGACTGCTCCTGATCCAGATGGATCTGAGGAACAGCCTCTAAGACTTGAGTATCCAGCTTCAGCCGATTACTTCAATATAAGTTAGCTTATGCGTGCAACGCTTCTTTTTTTGTTTTCTCACTTTTTACTTTTTTAACACGCATCCCGATGGCTACAACCAGAACCACAATCAAGGCTTCAAAACCGTATTTAACGACTCCATTTGCGAACCAGTGTGCAATTAATGGCTCGGCCACCACCATTTTAGCAGCGGTATACGCTAATACTGCGGCTCCAATCGTGATCACTACTGGGTAACGTTCTGTCAGTTTCAGAATAATCGTGCTTCCCCACACCATGATCGGAACGGAGATTGCCAGACCTAGAATAACCAGTAGCATATTTCCATGAGCGGCTCCCGCAACAGCAAGCACATTATCGAGTCCCATCATTGTATCCGCAATAATAATGGTGCGAATCGCTGCCCACATCTGATTTGTAGCTGAAATTTCATGTTTTTTCTCTTCGACCAACAACTTATAGGCGATATAGATAAGGGCCAGACCCCCAACCAAACGCAATCCATATATTTGCAGTAAGTATGTGACCAGCACTGTAGCAATCACACGAATGATGACTGCTCCGACCGTCCCCCAGATAATGACCTTCTTTTGATTGGCCTTATCAACATTCCGCGCCGCCAAGCCAATTACGATCGCATTGTCACCAGCTAGCACCAGATCAATGATAATAATGGACAACAATGCGGTTAAAAACTCAATTGACAAAAAATCCATACGTTTCTCCCACCTTCTTTGTTTATTTGTTATACTGTACATAGTTCAGCGCTTTATACTAAAAAAGCGCCATTTCGCGGAATCCGGAAATGGCGCTTGACCCAATTTTGGCATCAAAAAAAGACCATTTACCCGGATTCCTAAAATCCTGGCAAAGGTCTCGCTTACAACATTACGTTGCCAATAAAGCCGGGGATTAAGAATCCCGTAATGACGACTTTACTCGCTGAGCTACTCCCCTTTGGGAACTATTCTGTTAGTGGCAGTATAGCATACATTTTTGGGAATGTGAACCCTATTTTTTTTCTGTATAAGCAATAAGCCGAACAGGGATATTGAAAGAGGTATATAAATGAAAAAATGGTTACTCCCCGCGGCTTATGTTTCGCTGCTCTGCATCGCGTTTATCTACAGATATGATTGGCTCGCATGGGCAAACAAGCAAACCTCCTTTCCGGTTCTGCTACTGCTCGCATTTTTATTCGCATTAATTCCGTTTATCCCTTACAAGCTGATTATCGCTTCCATTGCTTATGCAGCAGGCGCCTGGCAAGGTGCTTTGATTTGCTGGCTTGGCACTACTTTGGCTGCGTTGGTCGTTTACAGTGCTGTACGTACCCTGTTCCGTGACAAAGGACGTACATATTTGGAGCGTGTTCCCGCACTGGAGCGCTTCAACCAGGTCATGGAGAAAGAGCCTTTTACTGCTGTGCTACTGGCTCGCTTGATTCCAGTCATTCCTCAGGCAGCTGTAAATGTATATGCCGGAGTAGCAGGGTTCCCGTTTTGGAGCTTTATGCTAGGCACAGCGATCGGCAAGCTTCCCGCGATTGCAGTGTATGCTTATGCAGGCGGTACCTTTGCGGAACATCCAATCACGGGTTTGCTTATTTTGCTGCTATATACTGCACTGGTAGGTGGAGGGTTTGTACTTTACAGAAAAAGAGTTAGGCGCGCCAAAAAAACATAACACCAATGAGTTTGTGCCGCTTCTGTAGAATGTTTCATTGCAGTTTTTGGGACACACTACAGCTACGCAACTGAGTACTTTCTGATGTTTCGTTGGATTTTGCAAAAATCCCGTATATAATTTAATTGTAAGCTATTTAAATAACAACTAATTAAACATTCTCAGATTGGAGTGATAAAATATGAGCACCAACAATCCAAATACGGTAGAAAAGGCAACTTTTGCGGGTGGCTGCTTCTGGTGCATGGTCTCCCCTTTTGAGGAAATGCCCGGTATTTTGAAGGTTAGATCTGGATATACAGGGGGACATACCGAAAATCCAACCTATGAAGAGGTATGCTCTGAAACAACGGGACATGTGGAAGCCGTACAAATTACATTCGACCCTCAAGTGTTCCCATATGAAAAACTGTTGGAGCTATTTTGGCAACAGATTGATCCAACGGATGAAGGTGGACAGTTCCACGATAGAGGTTCATCCTACCAAACGGCTATTTTCTATCATAATGATGAACAACGCATCAAGGCAGAGGCTTCCAAAGAAGCTCTCGCTCAAAGTGGCCGTTTTGACAAGCCCATTGCTACATCTATCCTGCCTGCGGCAACTTTTTATGAAGCAGAAGAATATCATCAGGACTATCATAAGAAGAACCCCGCTCACTACAAACGCTACCGCAAAGGCTCAGGACGTGAAGATTTTATTGAGCAAAATTGGTCTGCCAAGATTGATAAATCCGATCTTAAAGATCGGCTGACGCCTATTCAATACGAAGTAACACAAAAAAACGCAACCGAGCGCCCATTTCAAAATGAGTTTTGGGATCATGAAGCTGAAGGCATTTACGTGGATATCGTATCAGGAGAACCTTTGTTTAGTTCACTGGACAAATATGATGCGGGTTGCGGCTGGCCTAGCTTTACCCGTCCGTTGCGCAGTTACAATGTCAAAGAAAAGACCGATCTTAGCCATTTCATGATTCGTACCGAGGTCCGAAGTCGCGAAGCAGATTCCCATTTAGGGCACGTATTCGATGATGGTCCAGGTCCAGAGGGTTTGCGTTATTGCATCAATTCTGCCGCGCTCCGCTTTGTGCCTCAGGAAGACTTGGAGCGTGAAGGATATGGAGCCTATAAGTCATTATTTGAAAAGTAAGTAGCCGTAAAAATAACGAGGCTGACCCCGAATCTATCTGTATTCGATGATCACGGGTCAGCCTTTTTTTTTGATATGGTAGCGCATCTACTGATCTAGCTCATCACCCACCCAAGCCAAATGGCTAGCGGTACCAGCAATAGCTGAGCTAATAAAGTTCCTGCCAAACGCGAGATGATCATCCATCCGTACACGCTGTTCATTCGGATTAGGGGTAGCTCCCCTCGTAACGTTTTTTCTGACAACACCGCCAATCTTGGATCAATTAACAAGGTCAACAATACCGTCGCGACACCATTGATTAAGCCTGACGACATTGACATTGCCGTACCTTGAGCGGGCCATAGGAATGACGCATACAAGGCAGATACCACTCCGGTTGTATAAATTGCGGTAACGGCAATATTTAAAATAATTAGACGCTTGGGGATCACTCCACTGATTAGGGAGGTAAACATGGACCAGCTAGGGCGCTTTATGTAGTAGCCTGCATGCTTCCAGCGATTTCGCCTCATTAAATGACGTATTAAAGCCGGAATGGATCCAGTATTCTCCAAATGTACAATCCATCTGGCTGACATGCGTACCACTGTTGGATACAGTAATATAGCAAGCATAGTTCCAACGGTGGCGGCCAGCAGTACCCCGTGCATATACAGTTCCAGTCTCATATCCGTTCCGCCCAATTGTGCTGCCTCTTTAGCCTGATCGACCATCCCTCCAAGTAAAGGTCCCTGTGCCATATTGGAGGTACGTGAAACCAACAGCAGCATTCCGACCACGGTTAATGCCAATCCAATCCGACGTGCTCGCAAACCACCAAGCCGAAGAGCATAGGACAAGCTATCGGTAGTATGAATGATGATGGTTAGTAAAAAAACGAAACCCCAGGCAAGCAAATGTTTCACTCCTTTTTCTGGTATTCTGCACACCATTATACGCTTTTTCTTAAGATAAATTTTACAATATATTCATTACTTTAATTTTTGTTTGTCTAAGCCGGCAACGGGTAATACATAATACATCATCTGCTAAAAAGGAGTGTGCAGCGATGCCTTGGAACAAACATGATTACCCGCCATCCATGAAAAATCTAGAACCCCGTGTGCGAGAAAAAGCCGTTGATATCGCTAACGCTCTACTCCGCGAAGGCTATGAAGAAGGGCGTGCGATTGCGATTGCCACTGCTCAAGCTGAGGAATGGAACGATAATCATCCAGCCGCACGAGAATCGCCGAGCAATCAATGAAGAGAGAGACGAACAGCCCATTTCAACCTTTAAATACAAAAATGAATCGGTGGACGAAGCTCAAAGATTTGTAGAATAGCAATAGATTTCTGCAAATATTCATGAACAAAACGGGCGTATCCATTCTACTTTAAAGCCTTTCTGATGAAGCTAAATACAGCGAAAGGGTGTTACGTAAGAAGATTTCTCTCCTGACGTAACACCCTTTCCTTATTGACGAAGGCTGTGGACGACCGGCACTGTTTTGGCAACTACCTTTTTAGCTGGAATAGCCGCTGGCAGTACCTTTTTCACAGGTCGGTGCAATTGGAACGTGGTCGTCCATGTAATTATTTTTCCGGCAAGCCACACAGCCAGTATTGTAAACATTGTTTCCTTCACAGGCAGATACAACAGCGATAATCCCAGTACGATGATGTCACTGACGATAAACACGTTGCCGATTTTCCATCCGCGCCACTCGCTGATTAGCAGAGACAAAATATCATCGCCCCCGGTTGCTCCACCGAATCGCAGTACGATTCCGGCTCCTAAACCTGTGAGCACCCCACAAAGTAGAGCTGCTATTAGCAGATTTCCATGCAGGTCTATAACCAGAGTCGAATATTTCTCAAATCCTGCATAAAACAGTGAAAAGGCGACGGCTCCGATTAATGCTAGCATCATAAATCTTTTGCCCTTCAGTACCCATGCTAGCAATATGACGGGAACATCAAGCATCAGCATACTCCATGCTGGAGATATGCCAAACGCATAATGACCCAGCAAAGCTAAGCCTGCAAATCCGCCCTCTGATAAATGATTCTGGGCATTAATGTGATAGTACGTAAAAGCTAAAATGCATGTTCCGAGCAACATGACAGCAATCTGTCTCAGTGCTCCATTGTTCACGATAGATTCGTAAGTTTTCCTCATACAGGCTCCCTCGGTTTCTCGTAAGTTTGATGTGGATGAACCCACTCTTACGGAAGCAACCTGGTAAGATGTGCCTGGAGGACTTGGTCCTTCGCATGTACAATCCCCTCTTCCGCAGAGTTGGCTTTCGCAACTTGACGTTACTCCGCGGAAAAGCTAAGTATAAGACAGATCAAATCGTTTCCAAATCGTCCTTTGGGGAAGTATCCTTCGGGGACACATGGTATCCTGATCCTTTCTTTTGTGGAATAAAACTCCGACATTTCTGTGGTACATATAATTCTATAATTTATTATACCACACCTTGTCACCTGCTAAACAGCTTGCTTTTTTGCTGCACCATATTTTATTTTATGTGTGAGCATGCTTTATTGTATGTGCGAGTTGACGCATTATACCAAAGGTTTGGCGAATACACACTTAATGACCTGAGTGTGTTTTATTTTCACTTGGAGCTATTACCCTTAGTTTGGCTGTTCTGCGCTGATTGGCCATAAATACGCCCCCGAGTATAAGAAGCAGCCCGGTCAGCACGTTCCAGCCGATATGCTCATTCAGAAGTAAAAAGCCCCATACGATGGCGCTCACGGGTACAAAATACGTTACCGAAGAAGCAAATTCCGCACTCCCGCGCAAAATCATATAGTTGAACAAGATATATGCTACCCCTGATCCCAAAACTCCTAGCCCTATGAGGGAACCCAATACTCCTGGAACAGAAACGATCGACAAATCCGGTCTCTCTACAATTGCCATCATAATACCACCCCCTGCTGCCGCACCAAACAGTGTCGCAAAGGTAGCCTGATACATGGAAAGATTGGAGAGAAAACGTTTGGAGAGCTGTGTTCCAAATCCGTAGCAGAGAGTCGCAAACAGCATACATCCAAAACCTACAGGATCAACAGAAATAATAGAGGCAGGATTAATACCCAATAAAATAATAATTCCTATAAAAGCGAGCCCCATTCCTAACCACTGCAGGCGATGAAATATAGCTCCGAAGAAGACAAGGCCCACCAACATAGTCCATATTGGCGTGGTCGCATTCAATACAGAAGCCATGCTGCTAGCTATTCTGGTCTCACTAAAACCAATCAATGTCCATGGTAAAACCATGTTGACACATGCTACCAGAATAACCGATTTCCACGGAATGCTTTTGATTTTAAACGGCTTGCGCATAAGAAGCATTAATAAGACGATAAAAATAAGACCAAAGCTGGAGCGCAGAAATACAATGGTCCACGGTCCTACTTGATGTAGCAATAACACCTTAATAAACATAAAGGAACCGCCCCAAATAAGGCTCAACAATAATAAAGCTACATATAACGAACGTGACAATATGTAAACCTTCTTTCTCTACTTTCTTAAGTTAAATAGTAAAAAATGACCGCTAGCAGAACACTATCCCCTTCTATGTAAGGTTTTTTATCCATCAGCTTAACACAAACTCTGTTTGACTGTCATCGGTCATATACGATAGAACCTTTAGACAATGGCACATGGAAGTAGGGCTCCCTGCCACTTTTCCAATAATTGATGATTGCTTTGGCAACAGAAAAATCCCTATGATAAGGTATATTTAGAACATATGTTCTATATACTTATTATATATTGTAATTTCACTCCGCGTAAAGGGGATATTAATGACAAACAAAAAGGTACTTGATAACAAGCATAAAGCTCCTTTGCCTTCTGAAGAAGACGCAGGGCTGATCAAGATGTGTGTACTTCTAACTCTTGTGCTGGATGTGTTGGAACGAGACATTCGTATTATGAATATCTCTCCTCTAAAAATGCCCGATTTGTATATTCGTAGCCTGACTGGAGTACAACAGCGCGTAACTGTTCAATTAGCAGAAACAAAAGCGCGAATGAAAAGACAGGGAGTGAAAATATACAGCGAAATCCGAAATCATGAAGGCGTAGAGGTTTTGTATGTATGCCGCGGTTACCAAAGGCGATTTTTCATGCTTTCATCCTTTGCCCGCAGTGAGGTTCGGCGTAAACTCGGATACTACCTGGGAATTGATCTGACCCAAGACTATGCCCCCTTATAATCTCGCCTTGCCTACTTGCCTAAACAAAGAGAAGATTTTAAAGCCCATTGGTTACATAGCAAATAATTTGGCTCGTATTTTCAAAAAGGAGAAATCTAAAATATGAAAAAAAGAGCAGAGCCGCACAAAATGCTGGCTCTACTCATAATTACAACAGGCTGATCGCCCGTGTTGCTTAGTTGTTGGATTGATCAGCCGTTGGTTCAGGATAGATAACCTCGTCAGGCTGAGTTTTTGGAGCACCACTCTGGTTCTCTGATTCAGAAGGTGTCTCCGGTTCGTTTTCAATAGAAGGTTGCGATGTATCTGTTGATGGCACATCGTTATTCTCATCAAGCGGTTCGATCTCTGCATCTGTGTCAGGAACAGCAGGAGCTGTTTCCTCTGGTGGAACCTCCTCTTGATCTGTTGCAGGCACCTTAACCTCAGGGACATCTTCTTTCTTGACCTCTGGTTTGGACGGAACTACTGGTCTAGCAGAACGTGGAAGCTGTTCTCTTCCGACTTCGGTCGGCACGTACTTTTGGTTAAACCAGTCAGTCACGAGGTGACCCGATTGGCGAGAATAACGCCCTGGCAGCTTACCTGTAAGACTAGATACTGTAACTTTCACAACGCCTTCCGGCTGTATAAAATGCTTATTCTTAAAAAGCTCAGGCTGGTCCTTGACCGCCTCATTCATGATCAGTGCCCACACAGACTGTGCTCTGGTGTGACCTTCTTGAGATAATGTATTAACCTGTTGGCGATAACCAGCCCAGACGCCTAGCGTAACGTCAGGTGTGTATCCCATAAACCACACATCACCAAAGTTCTGTGTCGTACCCGTTTTACCCGCGATATCAATGGTACCGTAGCTTTTAAAAGCTTTTTGCAGACGTTTGCCAGTTCCTCTCGGGTCTGATATAACGGTTCTAAGCATATCCGTCATCAAAAATGCGGTTTGCTGCGAATATACACGCTTTGTCTGTGGTTTAAATTCATATACAATCTTACCGTTGGCATCTGTAATTTTACTGATCAAGTGAGGGGCATTATACACGCCCATATTGGGAATTGTCCCATATGCTGCGGTCAGTTCTTCGACGGATACCCCCTTACTAAGTCCACCTAGAACTCCTGTTTGAGCATGTTCATCCTGTGGTTGAATCGTTGTAATTCCAAGAGAACGCACAAAATTCCAAGCGTTTGGAATTTTAACTTCATATAAAAACAGCCTCAGTGCAGGGATGTTGATTGACCGATTGAGTGCTTCACGGGCTGTCATAAGCCCCTCATACCTTCTGTTATAATTTTTAGGAATATGATAACCCTTACGTCCGTCTTTCAATATGATTTGTGAATCATCAATAAGACCGGCGGGCTGAGTGTAGCCCTTCTCCAAAGCAGGTAAGTAAGCAGCAATAGGCTTCATGGCAGAACCCGGCTGACGTGTCATTTGAGTTGCATAGTTCATTTGCTCGGTATTAAAATCCCGGCCCTCGATCATACCGAGGATAGCCCCTGTTTTATGATCAATCATGATTGCTGCAATCTGTTCTAGCCCCTTCTTCTTACTGTATGGAGAAAAATTTTGTGGATTGGCTGCAATCTGCCGCATATTGCTATAAATTTTTTTATTTATCGTTGTATAAATTCGATAGCCGGATCGTTGCAACTCTTCTCGCGTATTTTGAAGAAGTTCAGCATGCTCAGGCTTAGAAATCTCGGCTGCCGTGAGATTCGGATTTTGCTGGAGTGCTAACAACTGTGCGGCCTCCCGCTCTGTTTCCAGCATCAAATAAGGGAATGTGTTATAGCTTTTTTCGCGATGCGGTGCAAGAGTCGCTCTCACATCAAATTGAAGCGCCTCGTTATATTCGGACAGCGTGAGTTTGCCTGTTGCCAGCATTCTTCCCAACACAACGCGTTGGCGCTCCATCGCTTTATTGAAACCTTCTTCATCAAAATTCCCTTTACCATCAAAAGCGGAATAAACAGATGGCAGCTGTGGAAGACCTGCCAAATAAGCCGCTTGAGCAATATGAAGCTTATGTAGGTCACTTACATTGAAAATCCCTAACGAAGCAGACTTGATTCCATACAAATTGTAACCAGCGGAACCATTACCAAAAGGCATTTTATTTAAGTAAGCCGTTAATATTTTGTCTTTGCCCATAAAACGCTCCATACGTAGTGCCAGCAGCATTTCCTTCACCTTTCGGCTGTCCGTTTTATCCAGACTCAGGAAAACTCTTCGGGCTACCTGCTGTGTCAGTGTGCTGCCGCCAGTTTGGCGGTTTTCATTCAAAAGCTTCTGCTTGACAGCACGAGCCGTCCCCTTTAAATCTACACCATGGTGCTCATAAAATTGGCTGTCTTCCGTTGAAATGAGGGCATCCACAATGGACTGAGGAACATCCTTCAGGTCAACGAGCTGTCGGTCCTCCTCCATGCGCATTCTTCCAACCGGAGTTACCTGATCATTAAAAAATACAAAGCTGGTCAGAGCATTCTCATTTACCTTTTCATATATCAATTGACGTGATCGTACAGGTTCATCATGAACCAGTGCCGCCACATAACCGGATATAAGACCTCCGGCAAACAGCACTCCAAGTACACCCGCAAGCGAGAACCACTTGATATTAATCAGCAAAACTCTGCCAAAAATGCGCCACCTACTGCGTTTTTGAGATGATGGTCGACGTTTTGGGTTCATAAAAATGGTTTTCTCCCCTCAATATTCATTCATTTCCACTTGTTTTTGTTCAAGATAATATGATACGCCATGCTAGGTTTCCCGTAAACTGTAATGTTCCAAAAAATACATTTGTATTAGGAACACTTGTTCTGTATATAATACTACTATAAGAGTATACGTTCAAGAATATTTTGGAATATGATCAATTACATATCAGGGGAGGAGGTCAACATTTTGAAGGAGCGTAGAAGTAGAACCATATTTCTAGCGGACTGTCAAAGCTTTTATACCAGCGTCGAAAAAGCGGATAATCCCACCTACCAACATAAGCCGCTCGTTGTGGCCGGTGACCCTGCACTTCGTTCAGGCATTATTTTAGCTGCGTGTCCGCTGGCAAAAAAACTTGGTATATCCACTGCAGAACGTCTGGGGGAAGCTGTAAAAAAATGTCCTGACCTTATCATTGTACGCCCGCGCATGCAGCATTATATCGATGTCTCATTAAAAATAACAGAAATTTATAATGAGTATACGGATTTGGTTGAGGTTTTCAGCATTGATGAACAATTTCTAGATATGAGCGGAAGTCTCTCCCTGTTCGGAGATCCGATGAGCATTGCAAGTGAAATTCAGCAGAAAGTGCTCGCACAAACAGGAGTATGGATTCGAATTGGTATCGGTCCCAATAAAATGCTGGCTAAAACCGCAACAGATATATGGGCTAAAAAAAATGACAGCGGCATTTTCTTGTTGCCTGCATCTGACATTGCAACTTTGCTGTGGCCCCAACCAGTACGTCTTATGTTCGGTATCGGTTCGCGTATGGAACGGCATTTGGAGAGGCTTGGACTGTACACCATTGGGGACATCGCCCGTACTCCCTTACCCCGGCTTCAGGACAGATTCCGCTCTCATTTCGGCAAACAGTCCAACATACAGGCAGAGGTGATATGGCGAACTGCTAACGGGATCGATCATAGCCCGGTTAAGCCGGAAACATTTGAGACACCTCCTAAATCCATCGGTCATATGATGACTCTTCCCCGAGACTATCTCCAGCCTGCGGAAGTGGAAACCGTTCTGCTCGAGCTCACCGAGGAAGTATGTCAGGACAGCCGGCGCAAAGGGTATATGGGGTATGTCGTTACTGTCAGTTGCATGTGCAGCCCGTTTGAGTCGCCGACCGGGTTTTCGCGCCAGATGAAGCTGCCCGATCCGACTAACAACACGAATAAAATTTACAAAGCCGCCAAGGAAATTTTCTATAAATTTTGGGATCGCATGCCGGTAAGGCGATTGGGCGTTAGCCTAAGCAGTCTAATGGATGCGGAAACGTACCAGGTTTCCTTTTTTGATGATGAGAAACGGGCACGCTCCCTAGAGAAAGCCACCGACAGCATTAAGGAGCGCTACGGCAATACGGCGATCGTAAGAGCCTCCTCCCTCACTCATGTCGGCCAGGCCCTGGAAAGATCCAGGAAGATTGGGGGGCATTATAAGTAAGACATTAAATAGATTTACTGTACAACCTGAAAGGATTCTGGATCACACAAATCTATTTAATCATCGACTCATATACCCTAACCATCTGTAGCCGTACTGCATGTACAGTTCTTAATTCTGAATATTCTCAGAGCTTGACCAGGCTAATCAATCCCACTCCGACCATGATTACCATAATGCCAGCCAATAGACGAAGCCATTCCCCTGGGCTCTTCTTTTCCCTGAAAATCAGAATACTGCCAACGCAGGAGATGGCGATACTCGCCTGAGAGATGGGAAAACTGGTAGCGACCCCAATAAGCCCATTCGAAATAAATAGCGCCAAATTCGCTACGCTCCACGACAAACCCGTAGACAAATTGCGCAGCACCTGAACCAAATGGAGCTTCTGCCCTCCCTTACAGTTCATTAAAAGCGCTGAACACAACATGCCAAGTGATTGCGGTAAGATGACTGACAGACCGGAGACATGAAAGATTTGATTAATAATAACATACAAGGTTAAGGCTATACCTGAACAAACCAACATGACAAGAATTTGAAGGGGCAAGGGCTTGGACAAACCACTTGATCTCCCCTGATAGCTCGTCAGCAAGATGCCAGACAAAATAAATATAAGCGCTGCTGATCCAATACCAATTTGGTACCCGGTCGTCCATTCGCCCAGGATTAGTGCTGCAAAAAGCGTCGTTCCCATGAGTTGCAGCCCGCAAATAATAGGAATGGCCGTTGAAACGCTTACTTTCTGGAAAGCTTGAAATTGAAGCAACTGTCCTACGGACCAAAACACACCAGAGACAAAGCTCACAATAAATGGTGTGACTTGAAAGTTAACAGGTGAGTACGAATACAGGCACAGTGCGAACAATACGGCACCGATGACCGTCCCCGTCAGTTGCTCGCGAGGACTGGCTTTTGTCAGTTGCGCCAGTATTGGCATGAATCCCCAGCCTATGGCTGGAATAAAGGCAATGAGTGTATCCACATGCAGTTCCCCTCTCGTAAAGTGAGTTCTTCCGTGCAATCCTTTAAAATACCATGCAGGAAAAACCAACAGCTTTACGATATCAAAACAACCCTACCTCAAGCACCAGTATTTTTAGAAGATATATATAGTAAAATCAAAGAATTTTCTCGCGATAAGCGCTGGGGGAAATGCCCATCATATTTTTAAATGCCCGCGAAAAGGTCAGTTGATCCGAGTAACCGACAGAATTGGAGATTACTTGAATAGAGTAACTGGTATCCTGTAACAGCTCGCATGCCTTTTTAATCCGAATGTTCATTAAATACTGCTTCGGTGTTTCACCTATTTCCTGCTTAAAAACAGAGGTCAAGTAATTGGGGTGAAGTCCGAGATACTCTGCCACCTCACTGATTTGAATGCCACCGTTGTAGTTTTTCTCCATATAGTTGATAGCTTGAACTGAATAGGGAAGCTCTTCTTTCACAGGCATCGTTTCACCTGATTCATGCACCAACTTGGCGAGAATATGGCATAAATAGCCCTGAATAGCCAAGGATGAAGAAAGTGTATTATTCCCTATACGAAGCATTTCAAGAATAGTCGAATGAAAAAAAGTGATGTCTCCGATACTTACCACATACGGATTATCCTGAACAAGAGAGATATTCTGCAAGTACATTTCGGACTTGATCCCCATAAACCCTACCCAGCTGTACTCCCATGGCTCGTACTCATCAGCTTGATAATAAGCGGCCTTATTAGCAGGGATTAAAAAAGCCTGTCCCTTCTCTATGTTATATGTTTCCTTATCTAATACCAGCTTGCCTCTACCCTTTAATACAAAGTGAATAAGATTGAAATCCCTGGCGATAGGTCCGAAATCCTGGTTGGGAGAACAAGGCTCCGAGCCACAATTATACAGAATTAAATCTGTAATATTTTTATGTTTTGAACTGGTACGTGTGTCTACAAATTGAATCATATTGTCACCCATCCCTAACCTCCATGCTTCAAAATTTTATAGTTAACCAAGGGCGGTGTCCCGTAACAAATATAGCATAAATTAAGAAGCATATCCTAAGACCTAAAATGAAACCTTAATCCGTAAATGTATGCAATAATCTTTGTTTTTACTATCTTCTACTTTAGAAAAATCATGTACTACTGCCACAGCTTTTGTTATTCTGTATTTCAAGATAACGCTTACAAGTTTTCATAACAACACATCATAACAGCCTGTTATGATCGTCAATTTTTGAAAGGGGTTAAAACATGCTTACTTCTGCAGCTGCAAAAAATAACGACAAAGTCAGTTTAAAAACACTTATCTCTTACTCACTGAGTAGTTATGGGATGAATGTTATTTACAATTTAACCGCCGTTTATCTCATGTTCTTCTATACTGACAGCTTCGGATTAAATGCGCTTGCAGTCGGAACATTGCTGATGGTGGCACGGGTGATTGACGCGGTCGTTGACATCTTTATTGGCATTGCAGTCGACAACACGAATACGCGTTGGGGGAAATTTAGACCTTACATGTTCATCGGGGCTTTCTTGGTAACACTCACCACCTTGGCGCTTTTCCTCAGTCCGGACCTTTCTTCCGCCGGGAAGCTGGTTTATGCCTATGTTACCTATATCGCTTGGAGCATTAGCTATTCCATATTGGACATTCCGTATTGGTCACTGTCCGCCGCCATAACCAAAGATGCTGCAGAACGAACCAAAGTCGTGACTGTCCCTCGTACGGTTGCAAGTGCCGGCTTATGGACGGTCAATGTCGTAGCGCTTCCCCTCGTCCATTTCTTCAACGGATGGGCTGGAGCCGTTGCTGTACTTTGTGGTCTGTTTTTCGTCTGCATGATGTTTACGGTGTTTGGCGTAAAAGAAAAACACGTAGTGCCTCGACATGAAAAACAAACGTTAAAAGGAGTACTCCGCCTTTTCTTCATTGAAAACCGACCTTTGCGGCTGTTGATCATCTCGTTTTTTATTATCGAAATGACTGCCAACATCCGTAATGCGTTTACTCTGTATTATTTCAAATACAACCTAGGTGCCGAAGCATTCATTCCACTGTTTATGGGACTAACCGTGGGCTTTCAAATCGCAGGCAACGTCGCAGTTCCGTTCATTGCCAAGTGGATCGGCAAAAAAGGCACTAGCATAGCAGGGGTGCTAATCACCTCCATATCCATGATAGCCCTTTTCTTCTGCGGCAACTCTATTGTACTTGTCTTTATTCTCAGCTGTATCATTTCTTTTGGCGTGGGGCTGAACTATGTTGTCATGTCCACAATGCTAGCAGATTGCGTCGATTATGGAGAGTGGAAAACAGGAAACAGATCAGAGGGGATGGTTTTCTCAGCTAACGTTTTTCGGGCCAAATTGGCGGCCGCAATCGGCAGCGCCGTGGGTGGTTATGCGCTAGCGTTGGCGGGTTACCAGCCCAATATAGTCCAAACAAATACAACTCTTATTTGGCTCACACTACTATTTACGATTATTCCGGGGGTTCTGACATTTCTCTCCGTATTTCCAATGAAAAATTATGAGCTGACGGAAACAATGAACAGAAAAATTGTCCAGGAGGTTCGGGCAAGACGGGAACAAGGTGAACCATCCGTACAGTAACCGGATTCTGATCCTTCAGGTAAGGTTGAGGGTCGAACAAACCTTTTCATAAACACATCATTAAAGGAGTCTTCCATATGAACTTATCCAAGTCTAAACAGAAGCTGAACTGCATACCTAGACCAATTTGACCGTTTTATCGAACGCAGCTACCGCCCCGTGCGGCGAATTCAATGATCAGGCGTCTGGGGCAGGGAGCACTTTCAACACCGAACAACGGTACGTCCAGATGTACAGGCCATGCAACAGTCTATCAAAATTGGCGGTCATTACAAATAGAATTTCACACTAAGACCACTGCCTATTGCCCGGGGAATGAAATACAAAAGCCTAAAATAAAGCCAAAAAGGATCGCCTAACATCAGGCAATCCTTTTTTTCTATGCTTCACATAAAACATAGAAAGTGCTTTGAAGCACCCCTTCGAACAGCAATCAACGGAACATTCCCCATAGCTTGATCAGATGGAACGTATTGGACGGATCAATTTTTTGTGCCAATACGAAGGCGGTCAGTTGCTCCTCCTGTGTAGCCGTCAATCGCTCGTTTAAAATAGCAGAAGTGGTCTTCACAAGATGGCGCACCTTAGCTTTGTTTTGCAGATCTGCTTTGGTCACGCCCTCAATCTGCTGCTTAACCCGCTCCTTGAGCACACGATTTTTCATTTTCAACTTAATCCGCTCCACCAGTTGCGGACTAATTCCATATTGCTGATAGCTCAATGTTGCCACACCTCCCATATCATTCGGTCATTCCCAAATATATGACGGCCAGCCTGTCCATTGTGCCTATCTGTTAAAAACGTTTAGAGCATCCTCATCATTCATCATGGGTCAGTCGATAAGATCCCCTTGGAAAATCTGCTCTTTTTGCAAATAACCGCGAAGTGCTTCATACTGCGGAGATGTCCAAAAAGAGGAGTCTTTGATCAGATTCGTTGCATCCTCACGTGCCTTTTCCAGCACCTCAAAGTCCGCTACCATATCTGCTAACCGAAACTCGGGCAACCCGCTCTGCTTGGTGCCAAAAAAGTCCCCCGGCCCTCTCAAATCCAGATCGCGTCTAGCAACCTCAAAACCATCGTCCGTATCAGTCATAACCTTCATCCGTTCCTGACCAACCTCCGACTTAGGATCAGCGATCAGTACACAGTATGAGGCATGTGCGCCTCTTCCAACACGTCCACGTAACTGATGCAACTGGGACAATCCAAAGCGATCTGCATCCATAATGATCATTAGCGTCGCATTGGGCACATCTACCCCCACCTCTACAACTGTGGTTGAAACGAGTAGCTGAACCTCATTTGCATAGAAGGAACGCATAACTTCTTCCTTTTCTGCAGGAGTCATTCGTCCGTGCAACAGCCCAACGCGATAATGTGGAAAAGCCTGCTGCATTTGGATATGCAGATCGATGGCATTCTGTACGTCCAGCTTCTCTGACTCTTCAATCAACGGGCAAATCAGATAAGCCTGCCGCCCCTGATCTACCTCACGAGAAATAAAACCGAGCACTCGATCCATCAGTTCGTGCTTCACCCAATACGTAGAAATTGGAATACGTCCCTTGGGCCGCTCTGATATCGTAGAAACATCCATATCACCAAAAGCAGTAATCGCCAGCGTACGCGGGATCGGTGTGGCCGTCATGGTCAGCACATCGGGATTGTAGCCCTTGCGGCGCAGTACACTACGCTGGTTGACTCCGAACCTGTGCTGCTCATCCGTCACAACTAGTCCAAGCTGGCGGAAATACACATCCTCCTGAATAAGGGCATGCGTGCCCACCACAATATCCAGCAGACCCATTTGAAGAGCGGCAAGCAACTCCTTACGCTTCTTCCCAGTTGTACTTCCTGTCAGTAATCCCACGCTGATTCCAAAGGGTTCAAACAGCTTGTGAAGCGACCGCATATGCTGCTCGGCCAATATTTCGGTTGGCACCATCAGTGCTCCCTGAAAACCAGAACGTACTGTTGCAAATAAACCGATGGCAGCAACCACTGTTTTCCCCGACCCAACATCCCCTTGAAGCAGACGGTTCATACAATAAGGTGAGCGTAGATCATGCAGTATTTCAAGCTCAACCTTCTTCTGTGCATCCGTTAATTCAAAAGGCAAAGCCCTCACAAATTCACGGATCGTGGCGTTATCCACCGTATGCACCACCCCGTCCGCTCGACCACGATTTAACGCCCGGAATGCCTGCATTTTCAGCTGGAATAAAAATAGCTCCTCATACACCATTCGTCGCCGAGCCTCTTGTCCCTCTCGATTGTCCTGAGGTTGGTGAATACCTGCAATGGCCTGCTTGCGTGGCATCATACTATACTTGCGTACCAGCAGATCTGGCAATATCTCGGGAATCATTTCACCAAACTGCTGGAGCGTCTGATTCATTGTTTTTCGCATCCAGCTCTGCGTAATCTTGCCACCTATAGAGTACACCGGTTGAAGTGTCCCTGAACGGGCCACTCCTTTATCAGGGAACTCAGAGTCTGCAACAGTCATCTGCATTCGCTTAAGATCCCATTTACCAGTCACCACAATTTCACGACCTGATGTTAGCTGATCCTTCAAAAAATGCCGATTAAACCATGTTGCAGTAAACATCCAATCCTCAGCCATCAATTTACAAGTCAACCTTGATTTGCGCCCGTAACGCTGAAGGACCGGAATGCCCATAATTTTCGCCTGTACTGTAATCTTATCTCCGTCCTTCACTTCGCTTAGCGAGCGCAGCCGGTAATCTTCATACCGAAACGGATAATATTCCAGCATATCTTGCACGTTAGAAATGCCAAAAGCGTGAAGCTCTCCCTCTTTGAGAGCACTCACGCCATGTATTTGTTTTAATGGTATTTGATCCAATTGCAGCATATTACCTCTCATCTCCGGCCGGCCATGCAAAAATACCAATCGTTCCTGGTCCCACATGAGTTCCGATCACAGCGCCAAGTTCAGTATATATTTGATCGCCCAGCTCAAAATGCTCTGCCAGCTGAGCCACGAACGCTTCTGCCGCCGAGCGATCTGCCGTATGACCCACAGCAATATTGATTTTTTGGCCTTTTAAATCCCGCTCCAGCAGTTCAATAATTCGTGCTGTCGCTTTTTTATTCCCTCTCGCCTTATCAGCCGAATAAATAATACCTTCTTTGTCAATCGAAAGAATTGGCTTAATGTTAAGCAACGTACCAACCATAGCCGCTGCCTTGCCAATACGTCCGCCTTTTTGCAAGTATTCCAGTGTATCCACCAGGAAATACAAACAACGGCGTTCCCCAAGACGTTCCACACCCTGAATAATTTCAGTCGGGGATTGCCCGGCAGCCGCCAGCTCTGCAGCATAAACCACGAGCATACCGTATCCGTACGAGGCCGACTTGGAATCCATAACGGTCACTCTATCTTCATGCTTCTCCAACATGGATTTGCCCAGCAGAGCGGACTGGTACGTTCCGCTCACACCGGAGGATAAATGGATGGAGATAATCTGGCTCTCGGGATATTGCTCCAACAACTCCGTATACGTCTCCAAAAAACGGGCTGGTGATGGCTGTGACGTTGTAGGCAGTTCATCAGCCCGTACCAGTTCGCTGTAAAACTGTGCAGCTGACATCTCAATACCATCCAGGTAAGCTGTGCTACCGAACATCACTGTCAATGGTACAATGACTATGCCGAGACGATCTGCTATTTCCTGTGGAATATCAGCCGTGCTATCCGTCAAAATGATAGTTTTCATCAGTCAGACCTCCTTTGTAGTGGACTACCATGGGCGTGCTAAAGCACATCAGGTTTCCACTGAGAACAGATAAGGATAAATCGGCTGACCACCTTCATGAACTTCCACTTCAACATCCGAATAATTTTCTTCAAGCCACGCAACAAGCTGATCTGTCTCTTCTTGTTTTGCATCCGAACCTGTAAGAATCGTAACTATTTCATCGCCATTCACCAGCATTTTCGCCAGCAAAAGACGGGATGTTGCCATTAATTGCTCCTCAGTCGCCACAATTTTAGAATCCTGAATACCAATGTAGTGGCCCGCTGTAATATGCAGATCATCAAGTGTCGTATCCCGTACCGCATAGGTCACTTGTCCAGACTTCACACGGGTAACTGCGTCCCGCATATTATCTTGATTTACCTCAAAGGCTTCTTCCTCTTGGTAAGCAAATGCTGCTGCAATGCCCTGAGGAATTGTTTTGCTCGGAATAACCGACACCAACCGTTCCACCTCTAGCAATTCACACGCTTGTTCAGCCGCCAAGATTATATTGGAATTATTCGGCAGAATAAAAATATGTTGAGCCGCAATCGAGCGAGCCGCATTAACGAAGTCCTCTGTGCTCGGATTCATTGTCTGACCACCCGAAAGGACAACATCAACACCCAAGCTTCTAAAAATATCAGCAATCCCTTCACCAGAAGCCACAGCTATAAAGCCAAAGGGTGCCAGCTCATGAGCTGGAGGCTCAGATGGCTCCTCCTCACGTGCAGGCTCTGTTGGTATTTCAGCAAACCACTCAGGCTCAGGAGCACCATCCATACCTGCAGACAGCAAATCACGATGCTGCTCGCGCATATTCAAAATTCGAATCTGTGTAATTTCCCCATAACGCAGCGCAAGATTCAAGACTTCACCTGGAGCCTTAGAATGCACATGAACCTTGATAACATCATCGTCCGAAATAACGATAATCGAATCACCATCTACTGACAACGCTTTCCGGAAAGCTTCCTCATCAAAATTTGTACCTTGCGCTTCGCCCAATTGTCGATTAATAAAAAACTCCATATCATACAAAAATTCAATATTCTCCGTTTCGAGCTTCGCCTGCGCAGAAATCGGCGCATCTGGGGACGGAGCAACAGGCGCAGAAGTAGGTCTCTCCGATACATAAGGAGCAAAAACCGGACGTACATTATCGCCTTTTGAAGTTGGAGATGTCACCAATCCGCTTCCAAGATGCTGCATAAACCCTTCATAAATATACACAAGCCCTTGTCCACCCGAGTCTACAACCCCTACTTGCTTCAGTACAGGGAGCATGTCCTGCGTCATGGCAAGCGTTTCCTTTGCTTTGGCAAGCACTTCTTCCATCAGTTCTGTGATGTCGTTCGTCCGGCGCGAGAAAAACACAGCATGTCTGGCCGCTTCCTTCGCCACGGTAAGAATTGTACCCTCCACCGGCTTAACCACCGCCTTGTAGGCCGCATCCACCCCGCTCTGCAATGCCGATGCGAACTGAAGGGTATTCAATTCCTCGTATGGGGCAGCGTAACGGCTGAAGCCACGGAACAACTGAGACAGGATAACCCCTGAATTGCCGCGGGCCCCCATCAGCAAGCCTTTGGATAAGATGCCGGACATGACACCGATGGAGGAAGAATCTCCCCTCTTCAATTCCGTTACGCCCGCGCTCATCGTCAGATTCATATTGGTTCCCGTATCACCATCTGGCACCGGGAATACATTTAGTGAATTGACATGCTCCGCATGCTGCTGTAATTGTTCCGCCCCGGCTAAAACCATCGCGGTAAAGTCTGTTCCATTCAAAGAACGATTACTCAAGAGAATTCCCCTTCCTAGCTTAATACAATTGTTTTACAATCCATCTTCACAACACTTGTTCAAGGTTTAATTGAATTATACTAAAGCCAGACGACGAATACGAATGTCACCCTTTCGTAAGCTTCCGTAACCATCCTCTGGTTTCTTTCCACAGCTCATATAATATGAAAAACCAGTCAACTACCCAACAAAAAATCATTGGCCGGAATAATGATTATGGTCCCGCCTCTGAACTGCCCGGCATGACTGGAATAAGAATTCACATTCCATTAAAAAACAAAATAGTCGCAGCAATAGCTATCCCATATTGTACTATAATGCGAAAGAGAAATAAATAAAGTTTTTGAATCAGTTGACGGAGCTTTTTTGACTATGATATTATATTTAAGTATTGTTTTGTTCAGGTTAGTGACTTATAAAGTCCGGCTGACCCAGTCGGCCTGAAGAGCGACCCATTCCATATGGAGTTTGGTTATTTTCAGAATAGGAGGTGGAATCATGTCTCGTAAATGTTCTGTAACAGGCAAAAAGCCTGGCAGCGGTAACCACGTATCTCACGCTAACAACCGTAATCGCCGTACTTGGGGCGTCAACGTACAAAAAGTTCGCATTCTCGTTAACGGTAAACCGAAACGCGTTTATGTCAGCACTCGTGCATTGAAAGCCGGTAAAGTGACTCGCGTGTAGTCGTAAAAAAATATCGTTATAAACAAAAGGCACCTCGTTTTAAACGGGTGCTTTTTTGATTATTCGAATAATATCCCACTGATTCAAGAGGACAAAATGTCAGGCACCTTCCCGCGCGTTTCTGTCGTTTACTGCCGAGCTATCAATCTGTTGTGCCCGGGAAGCGTGCCTCCTGTGTACCTTTAGCCTTCATCCTACATCCTGTGTTAACGTTACTTTGATTTCAGTTCTTCTGGAATGTATTCAAAATGGCTTTGACGAATCCACCCAGAAATTTTGGCAGCTTGATTGTGTAAAACTTCATGCCTCACCCTCCCCATCATCCTCCTGCATCCGTTCTCTGTAGTTTATGCAACCTGTCAAGGGTTGTTGCCCCACAAAAAAAGGCTACATGAGAATCCCGCTCATGTAACCATATTTATGCACAACCATCCCAGGCTATACCATCAGACAAGTCCATGAACATAGAGATATGCTGAGAGTATAAAAATAAACAAGATATAATAAAGCACACTACATACCACAAAACCGATGCGCAAACCACGCCGTTCATTTTTACGAAAATAAAACAGGACAATAAGAACAGCCAAAAGTGAAAGAATGGCATTCCAAGGTGTCTTCACTAGCGAGAAACAACTGAGGGTCAAACCGGTCATCATACTCGCTAAGGTCATCCACAGTGCTTCAGTTAGCTTCACTTGGACAAATGAGCGACACTATCCCGAATAGCAGTAATAGCCGCTGCACGGTCCGCTCTGCCGTATACTGCACTACCTGCCACTAATACGTCAGCACCTGCTTCAAATACGGCTGGTGCCGTCTCTTCCGCAATACCTCCATCCACCTCGATATGTACGTCTGGACGACCCAATTCGTTCAACCAAGCACGGATTTGTCTGATTTTATTCAACGTCTCTGGAATGAAGGACTGGCCTCCAAAACCAGGGTTAACCGTCATTACAAGAATCATATCCACATTGGGCAGCACTTCCTTGATCGCGTATGGTGATGTCCCCGGATTGAGAGCCACTCCCGCCAGAGCGCCTTGCTGCTTGATCAAGTGAATGACACCATGCAAATGAACACAGGCCTCCGCATGAACCGTGATGATATTGGCTCCTGCCTTTACGAAATCACCGATATAACGTTCAGGCTGCTCAATCATCAGATGAACGTCCAGTGGGAGAGTTGTATGCGGCCGAATAGCCTGAACGATAGGGGGGCCCAGTGTAATATTGGATACAAAATGACCATCCATAACATCAACATGAATCCAGTCTGCCCCCGCTGCTTGGACTTCCGCGACTTCACTGCCCAAACGAGCAAAATCAGCGGATAAAATCGACGGTGCTATTTTTAACATATGCTCAATACCTCCGCTTTTTTTCTTTTAATTCCTGATAAAATTGCAGATAGCTATCATATCGTCCCTGTGAAATATGCCCCTCTTCCAAAGCCTCTCTTACTTTACAGCCAGGTTCGTGAATATGCGTACAACCTCGAAATTTGCATCCCTCTGCATATTGTTGGAATTCTCGAAAACAAGGCGATAACTCATCCACACCCAGCTCCAAAAAATCCAGTTGGCTAAACCCTGGTGTATCTGCTACAAACCCACCGTTGTCTAATGGAATCAGCTCCACATGACGAGTCGTATGTCTTCCTCGTCCCAGCTTATTGCTGATGGCGCTCGTCTCCAGCGTTAACCCGGGCTCCAAAGCATTTAGCATGGAGGACTTTCCTACACCTGACTGACCGGAAAACACGCTGATTTGGCCGGCCAACAGCTTCTTGAGCTCAGCCGTCCCCTCTCCGGTACGGGCGCTGGTTACCAGCACCTCGTAACCGATCTTCCGGTACATTTCCTGAACCTTCAGCACCGTATCATCCTCTGAAGGGCTGCCTTCATACAAATCGCGCTTGGTCAGACAGATAATCGTATCCAGCCCGGCGTGCTCAATATGGACTAAAAATTTGTCCAGTAAAGGCAGGTTTAAATCCGGCTCACGCAGGGAAAACAGCAACACAGCCAGCGTGGTATTAGCCACAGGAGGGCGAATTAGCTCCGTCGTACGCTTTCTAATCTCCTTGACCATACCTTCCCCGTTTTCAGTCAGTTCGTAAACGACCCGATCACCGACAAGGGGCGTAATCTCTTTTTTCTTGAAAAGGCCACGTGCTCTGCATTGTACCGTAGCTTCGCCGGATACCGGACGCCCATCCTGATCCAGGCTGGAGACATAATAATATCCGCTAAGCGCCTTGACGATCAGACCTTCAGGCATGTGTAAGATGTCCTCCTTCATAATGTTCAAGTTTCATTGTGTGGAACAGGTTAAGCTTCTTTCTCTAGTAAGTTTACTGATGCTGCACAGCCTCGATCACTTTGTCCTTCTTTTTGTAGGAACCGTGACCAGGGTTGTTCTTTTTGCTAACCGCTAACTCACTGCGCGTAACTCCTGCGGAATCGGTTCCTGGGGCAAAAGCAGAAGGGTCACCATCACCTTCTGTTCCCTCCTGGTTGTTAGAGTCGCCTCCACCATTACCGTTATCATTAGAAGATTCCCCGCTGTTTCCTTCCTCACCGTTTCCATTTCCATTCTGCGAGGAAGTACCACCAGATGAATCAGTCGGTGATGTTCCTGCAGGTGGAGCAATTTGAGGCATCGTCACCGTTCCATTTTTTGCATCAATATAAGAAACAGGATACGTGTCAACAAAAGCACCATCTCTAAATACGGAGACGACACTGTCTTTGTTAGGGGCCATCAGCAGGTTGATCGTAAACGTCTGTGTCGTATTAATCGTACGGCTGCCCCACTCCTGATTTTCTCCACGTGCATCTGTATAAGTGATACGAATTTTGCTGTTCTTGCCCTCTTCTTTCGGCACCACAGGTACATTAAACGGTAATGTAATTGCTTCTGGCGGATAACCCGTACTTACATAAAACGTAATTTCCGTATTTGGAGGCAAATCACTGCCCGCCTCAGACGGCCATTGTTTGGTTACTTTTCCTTTATCCTGCTCATAGCTAAATTCCTCTTTAATAGAGCCTACCTTCAGCCCCGCCTTTTTGACCTCATTTTCCGCCTGGTTCTGCGTCATTCCTACCAGATTCGGCATTTTAACAGTGGCAGCGCCTTTGCTGACTGTGAGCACTACCTGAACCGAATCCTTATCAAATGGCTCATTTGCAGCGGGTGTCTGACTAAGGACGGTTCCTTCAGCCTGATCACTGAACTGCTCATTTTGCTGAATCTGCGTTTCCTTAATTTGCTGGGCGGTCAGTAGCTTGACAGCATTCTCGTAGCTTTGCCCTTTGACATCTGGCATCGGGGTGAGCGGCTTGGCAATTCCGACTTTCAGACTAATCTCCGTTCCTTCCTTGACTAAAGAGCCTTCAGGGTAGCTTTGATAAAAAACAACTCCTGGTGCAATCCCCTCTTTATATTCATGCTGGATTGGATCGTCAATGACTAGTCCTGCTTTACTTAGAGTGACCTTCGCTTGGTCTTCTGTTTGTGTCAGTACACTTGGTACTTTCACCTCAGGCACGACAAGCACACTTTGCACATAGTACACCACGCCGCCCATGCACAAAAGCAGCACCAACACTAGTGTTACCCAGAAGATCGTTTTTTTTCTATTTTTCTTGGACGATTGCTTACTCGGAAGCTGTTCAGACTCACGAGGTTGGACAGGCACATCGTCACCACTGGAAGACACACCTAGTTGTTGAGGCTTAATAGCTGGGATAACCCGCGTTTGGTCCTCATCATCCAAATGTGTAAACTCCAGCTTAGATTCATTGCGCCGCCCCGGTAGCAGACAGGTTTCCAAATCTCTTAGCATTTCGTCTGCCGATTGATAACGTTCCTCCGGATTTTTGCGCATCGATTTTAAAATGACATTTTCTACACTTTGCGGAATCAACGGGTTAATTTTACGCGGTTCCTCAAATTCCTCTTGCAAATGCTTGAGTGCCACACTAATTGGGCTTTCTCCCAGAAAAGGAAGCTGTGCCGTTAGCATTTGATATAAGACAATACCTAAAGAATATAAGTCCGATTTTTCGCCGGTAATGACACCCTTTGCATGCTCAGGTGAAAAATAATGAACAGAACCCACAACAGAACCTGTCTGGGTAATTGTCGTTGACGTAACAGCTCGAGCAATCCCAAAATCGGTTACCTTAACCCGTCCATTACGTCCAATTAAAATATTATGAGGCTTAATGTCTCGGTGAATAATCTGATTTTGGTGGGCATGTTCCAGCGCATCACAAATCTGGGAAGCAATCCGCACTGCTTCATCCACTTGTAATGGCGCACGTTCTTTAATAATCTCATTCAAATTTTTGCCTTCAACGCATTCCATTACAATATAATGGATTTCATCCTCTTGGCCGACATCATAAATACTGACCACGTTCGAATGAGAAAGTGAGGCTGCTGACTGTGCCTCGCGCCGAAACCGGCGAATAAATTCCTCATCATGAACAAATTGCTGACGCAACACTTTAACCGCGACATTGCGATTCAGCAAAATGTCTTGAGCCTTATACACCAGCGCCATACCGCCGCCACCGATGCGCTCAATAATTTCGTATCTTCCCCCAAGCAGGTGCCCGATCATGCTTCACACCCCTTTTCACTCAATGAAACCGTGTTGTCGGGCAATTCAAACAAAGCTACAGTAATGTTATCGTCTCCACCGGCAAGCAACGCCAGGTGTAGCAGACGATCCGCACGTTCCTCCAAAGGATTTTCTGCGGCACCTACTACCTTACGGATCTGTTCTTCTGTTACCAAATTGCTTAATCCGTCACTGCATAGTAATAGCACATCGCCTTTTTCTAGCGTAATGGTGTCAATGTCCACCTTCACCTCGGAATCAGTTCCCAATGCCCGTGTCAGCACATTGCGACGGGGATGGTTCTCCCGCTCTTCCTTACTGATCTGACCGTTTTTGAACAACTCATTAACCAAAGTATGGTCTTCTGTAAGCTGACGTACCGTTCCTTTGGATATGACATAGGCGCGACTGTCACCGATATGTCCGATAATTCCAGATGCATCGTTGAGCAAAACGGCAACAACCGTCGTTCCCATATTATGATACTGGTCATCGCGCGCAGCCGTTTGGAAGATGACTTCATTGGCATGCAAAATAGCGTCGCTGAGCGCCGCCGTCAAAGAATGTGCGGATAACCCGCTCTCCAGCGTCGCCAAATCAGCGGCAAGTGTCTCTACCGCAAGGCGGCTGGCCGTATCACCGGCCAGATGCCCCCCCATACCATCGGCAACAATTCCAAGAATATAGCCTTGTTCCAAGTGCCTGATCCAGGCAGAATCCTCATTTACCGAACGCACACGTCCGACATGGCTGACATGAACTGTTTTGATCAAATGGTTTCACCCCAACTCCATATGCTTTGCACGCAACTGACCGCAAGCAGCGGCAATATCGTGACCCTGTTCACGCCGGATCGTCACATTGACGCCTTTTTCGGCAAGAATACGTTGAAAATTAAAAATATCACTGCGCGATGTGCGCACATACTTGCGCTCAGGCACATGGTTGACTGGAATCAAATTGACGTGACACAGCATGTCCTTCAACACATCCGCAAGCTCTTCAGCATGTTCTGCCTGGTCGTTCACTCCACCGATCAAGGCATATTCGAATGAAATTCTCCGCCCCGTCTTAGCAAGATAATAACGAAGAGAATCCATAACATCCTTAAAAGGATACCGCCGATTTACAGGCATTAGCTTCGAACGCAGCGCATCATTAGGCGCATGAATGGATATTGCCAGATTAATTTGTGTATCCTCGTCAGCAAATTTATAAATATTGGGCACAATGCCGCTGGTTGAGACCGTAATATGACGTTGACCAATATTCAGGCCTTTTTCATGAATCATTGTACGTAAAAACGTCATTGTCGCTTCATAGTTCTCAAAAGGCTCACCCGAGCCCATAATTACGATACTGCTCACTCGTTCATTCGTTTTATCCAGAATTTTCTGAGCCTGCACCACCTGTGCAGTAATTTCGCCAGCCGTCAGGTTTCTTTTGAGACCCCCAAGCGTCGAAGCACAAAAAGTACAGCCAATCCGGCAACCTACTTGAGTCGTTACACAAATACTGTTTCCGTAATTGTGTCTCATGATAACCGTCTCAATAGCATGGTCATCATGTAAACCAAACAGAAATTTAACAGTACCATCTTTCGATTCCAACTTTGTAATTTCGTGAAGCGTCACAAAACTGAATTGCTCCTCCAGCTTTTCTCTCAGCGCCTTGGACAAATTGGTCATCTCGCTGAAATTATTGACCCGCTTTACATACAGCCAGTCAAAAATTTGTCCTCCCCGAAAGGCAGGCTCACCATTATTTTTGGCCCAGTCCTGAAGCTCTTCCAGTGTTAAATCATATATAAAAGGTTTCATCAATATTTGCACCCGTTCCTTCTTCATTAAGTTCTGTTTAATCGCAGACAGTGTTTTTCATTCTTCCTATTTTAGCACAAATCCCTGAGGGGGTAAAAATTTTTCATCTTCATGCAAAAAACCGCCGGAAGTGTCCGGCGGATTGTGGAAATACTGGTGGGCAGCTACCTGGAATTCTCTTCCGATCTACTTTACCCGGCGCAGACGCGCGATATAAAATCCGTCACTGTGAAAATGCTGCGGTAACAGCTGTACTGAGCCTTTCTGTATACCATCCATTTCGTGATTCACGTCTGGAAAAGAATGATCCTTTGCCAACTCATACTCTGGATGTTCGCTTAAAAACCGAGCCAATTGTCCTTCATTTTCATCAGGCTCAATCGTGCAAGTGCTGTATACCAGAATACCACCCGGCTTCAACAGTCCGGCCACACTATCCAGCAACTCGTGCTGCAGTTGAGTAATATCGCGAACATCCTCCGCAGTTTTGCTCCAACGCAGATCAGGTTTACGGCGAATTACCCCAAAACCGGAGCATGGTGCATCCAGCAAAATACGGTCAAAAGAAGCCGGAGCATATCGTTCCTTTAAGTCCAACGCATCACCGGTAACCGTCTCAACAGCATCCAGACCAAGCCGATTCGCTTGCTCACGGATTAATTGATGCTTATGGGCATGCAGATCATTCGCAACGATCCGGCCGCGATCCTTCATCAGCTCAGCCATATGAGCTGTTTTGCCGCCTGGAGCTGCGCAGCAATCCAGCACTGTCATGCCAGGCTCAGGAGCGACCGCTTCGGCAACAAGCATGGAGCTTTCATCCTGTACAGACAACAATCCGTCCGTATACCACGAGGTAAGCGCCATATTTCCGCCGCTACGAACAACAATCCCATAGGGGCTAACGGGCGAAGGAACGGCATCAATCCCTTTTGCAACCATCTCGTCCAGCAGCTGATCACGACTGGTCATCGTCGTATTCACTCGTACACTGACCGCAGGGGGCTCGTTATTAGCCTTGCAGATAGCCTCAGCTGTATCGGCACCGTATTGCTTGATCCAGCGCTTAACTAGCCACTGTGGATGGGAATGTTCTAGAGAAATCCGTTCCTCTGCTGACAAATCGTCAGGAATGCGCAGCTTGTCCGGCTCACGCAGCATGCTGCGAAGTACGCCATTGACCATACCGGAAATTCCCTGATGCCCGCGCCGTTTGGCAATGGTCACTGCTTCACTAACAACTGCATGATCCGGAACTCGATCCAGATACACCAGCTGATACACGCTCATCCGCAGCAATGAACGTACCCAAGGCTGAAGCTTGGCCGTTCCTTTTTGAACAAATTTATTCAAAAAATAATCCAGTGTATTTCGGCGTGCCACTGTACCGTATACAAGTTCCGTCGTCAAACCAACGTCACTTGCAGATAAACCTGCCTGCTGAAGCCGGCGATTGAGCTCAAGATTGCTATACGCGCCCTCTTGCTCCACACCGGTCAGCACATCAAGTGCAACTTCCCGCGCCGTCTGTTTGCGAGTCTTGCCTGATCTGGTCCCCACTCCCTTGCGTTGGTCTCCCTGACGGGAGTGTCCCCCGCTCATCCGAGCACCGTGCCGGGCTTCATCTGTCCACCGCGCGCAAAGGTTCCGGCTTCCATAACCTTCTTGCCTGCCGGTTGAACCTGGGTCAGCCAGAGGGTTCCTTTACCTGTCTGCACCTCAATGCCACGAGCGGTTAATTGAAGAACCGTGCCGGGTGCTGGAGCATTTGAGCCACTCGCTTCATTATTTATGGAAGGCTGCTCCGCAGCCCATATTTTAAAAACATTGTTCTCCCAAAGTGTAAACGCGCCAGAAAAAGGAACCAGACCGCGAATCCGGTTGTATATTTGCTGCGCATTATCACTCCATGTAACGCGCTCATCATCACGGTTCAGGTTAGGGGCATAGGTCGCCTCGTCCTCATTTTGCGGTATACGGTCTGATTGCCCTGCCAGCAACTTGGGCAGCTCGTCCTGCAAAAGTCTCGCTCCGGCTACGCTTAGCTTCTCAAAAATTGTGCCCGACGTATCCTCCGGCTCTATAGCCACCTCAACCCGCGATATCATATCGCCGGTGTCCAGCCCTTCCGCCATATACATTAGCGTTACACCCGTCACTGTTTCACCGTTAATAATCGCACGCTGGATCGGTGCACCTCCCCGATATCGGGGAAGTAACGAACCATGCACATTCAGACAGCCGAAACGAGGCAAGTCTAATACGGACTTAGGCAAAATTTGACCGTAAGCTGCGGTGACGATCAGGTCGGGACGCAACTCTGCCACCTGAGCCACTGCTTCCGGCTGCCGCAGGCGGGTCGGTTGCAGCACAGGTAATCCGCGCTTTTCAGCCGCTTCCTTGACTGGTGTAGGCGTCAATATTTTTTTCCGTCCCTGTGGTTTATCTGGCTGAGTAATTACGCCGACCACGTTATATCCGTTGTCCAGCAACATATTCAGCGATGGGACTGCAAATTCAGGTGTACCCATAAAGATAATACGAATGTCTTGACTCATCGAACCTCACTCCCCTGCCTGACGGTTCGGTCCTGGCTGTTCCAGAGCAACCTCATATACTTTTTCTGCAATATCCGTGAACAATACTCCATTTAGATGATCAATTTCGTGCTGAAAAGCACGAGAAAGCAATCCTGTCGCTGTAACGGTAATAGCCTTGCCCTCGCGATCCAGTCCCTTGACTGTAACCTTCTCGGCACGACGTACATCTCCGTTCAATCCTGGAATACTCAGGCAGCCTTCAGGTCCCAATTGTTCTCCTTCTTCGGCCACAATTTCTGGATTGATCATTTTAATCAAGCCATGCTCGTCTCCAGCATCTACAACGATGAGTCGCTTCAAAATACCTACTTGTGGAGCAGCAAGACCTACTCCTTCTGCTTCATACATCGTATCAGCCATATCGTCCAGCAGCTTTTGCACATTAGGCGTAATTTTTGTAACTTCCTTTGCTACTTTATGCAATACGTCATCCGGCTCCAACACTATAATTCTAATTGACATGACAACAGAACACCTTCCTCTTTCCTTCATTTAGGCTTTACTGTATTCATCACAAAAGCGACTGCTACATTATCCTATGTACGGACGGCTTGTCCGCATTAATTGTACTAATAACTTTAGTGTTAACACTCTACATAAGCATTTGCGGATCAACATCCAAACTAATCAGCAACTTTTGTGCCTGTGCAGATTCAGCCATTTCATCAGCCACTTGCTGAGCCAAACCAATCGCGTCGATATTTCCACGCCATTTTATCATACATTGAAATCGGTATCTATTCTTGATTCTCGAAATGGGTGAAGCTACTGGCCCCAAAATATCCAGCACATCCGATGTAAGCCGGTCCATATTCCCGAACCAGCCCCGTTGTCTGGCTCGTCCTTGTAGTGTCGCTGAATAATTTTCAGCCAGTCGGACCAGCACCGGGAGCTGTTCATGAGAAAAGGTCACTAAGATTAGTCGGCAATATGGCGGGTAGTGCAGATTGCGACGATGTTTCAACTCTTCTCTCACAAAAGATGCATAATCATGACGACTTGCGTGAACCACCGAATAATGCTCTGGAGTGTAGGATTGTACGAATACTTCCCCCGGCAATTGATGCCTTCCAGCACGCCCGGCTACTTGTGTTAACAGCTGAAATGTCTTTTCCGCAGCCCGAAAATCCGGTAAATTAAGAGCGGAATCCGCAGTAATGACACCTACCAGCGTTACATCGGGAAAGTCCAGCCCTTTGGCTACCATTTGAGTACCCAGCAGTACGTCTGCTTTTTTATCACGAAATTGCTTGAGCAGCTTTTCATGAGCGTTTTTTTCAGTTGTGGTATCGACATCCATTCGGACAACACGTATGCCGGGGAATAGCTTAGCCAACTCTTCTTCCACTCGCTGCGTACCTGTACCGAAGTAACGAATATGCTCACTACCGCACTCCGGGCAAGTCTGAGGTACAGGCTCAGAATAGCCGCAATAATGACAACGTAAATTGTTCGACCGCTGATGATAGGTAAGCGAAATATCACAATCCGGACATCCTGCCACATAGCCGCAGCTCCGGCACATGACGAACGTGGAGTGACCACGCCGGTTCAACAGCAATACCGTCTGCTCCTTACGCTCTAATCGCTCTGCGATTCCATTATGCAACGCACGGCTGAACATGGAGCGGTTGCCGGCCCGTAGCTCCTCACGCATGTCCATGATATGGACTTCGGGTAACGTGTTCCCTAATGCGCGGGTCGGCATTTCAAGCAGCAACGGCGCGAATTCGTCGTTGCTTTGGGAGCGGGCAGCATAATAGCTTTCCAATGATGGTGTAGCTGAACCGAGAATAACGACAGCCCCATGCTGATGGGCTCTGCGAATGGCGACATCACGCGCATGGTATTTAGGTGTCTCTTCCTGCTTATAGGACGTTTCGTGCTCCTCATCCATAATAATAAGACCTAACTCACGAAAAGGCGCAAATACTGCCGAGCGAGCACCAATCGCCACTTTCACACGGCCTTCGCGTATTTTGCGCCACTCATCGTACCGTTCTCCCCCCGACAACCTACTGTGCATCACTGCGACCTGGTCGCCAAAACGACCTTTGAAACGTTCGACCATTTGTGGGGTTAATGATATTTCAGGTACGAGCACAATGGCCTGGCGATTCTGCTCGATACAGCGCTGAATAGTCTGCAGATAGATTTCCGTCTTACCGCTCCCTGTAACTCCATGCAGCAAATAAGCTCCTTGCTCACGCATGTCCAGCTGACGAACAATCCGTTCATACACTAACTGCTGCTCTCCCGTAAGCGGGAGAGGATCTGTAGGCTTGAAGTGTCTGCCCCGATAGGGATCGCGAAAGACTTCAACGTCTTCCTGTAACACATAGCCCTTATCTTCCAGTGCCTTAACCGTGGCAGCCGATACACCTAGCGAGGTCATTACTTCCTTCAGCGGCAGAGGCAGAAACTCGCTACGTTCCAGCAAGAAAGCAAGTACCTCCCGCTGACGCTGCGCCTTGGCAGAAAATTGCTCCAGTGCCATGGATGCCTCATCTATGCTGATAGCCAAATCAACAGCTTTCATCGTCTTTTTGCCAAGCTTGTCTTTAATAACCTGACTTTCCTGAAGCACTCCGCGGCGTAACAGCGATTTAATAACCTCCGCCTCCTCGGGGAAGCGTCTACTGAGTTGCTGCAACGGGACTTGCTCCTTATTCTGAATGAAGCTGACAATCTGACGCTCCGCCGGATCACTCATACCGTCGTCAGCCAGAAGGGCCCATTCGATCTCATCCTCCTGATTAGACAGCATAGACCGCTGTGGATTCGTAGACTCATGCTGTTTGGCAATTGAGATATAACGTTCCGCCTTGCCCTTAAGCGCGGTAGGAATCATCACTTGCAGTGCCATAATCTGATTACAAGCATAACGTTCGCTCATCCATTTGCCCAATTCAACCAAATCGGGAGATAAGGGCGGTACCAGATCTAACAACTCCTGAATCGCCCTCATCCTGTATTTCGGCGACTCCTCAGCTGGAACTACCGAGATAACAAAAGCCTGCACCGTCCGTTTGCCAAAAGGCACAGCTACCCGACTACCTGGCTCAATCCAAGGTTTCATGGAATCCGGTATCAGGTAATCAAAGGTACGATTTGTATCCTTGGCAGGTACATCGACAATAACCTTGGCAACTAAATTGCCTGTTTCCATTAATGCAACACCCCACCCATGCGTCCCGCGGCTAGAGTAAGCAATTTACGCGCAACTTCTTCCTTTGACTGTACAGGGATCTGCTCTACCATCCCGCTTCGGTCATATATTTGAACAGCATTTGTATCAACACCAAAACCTGCACCATCCACAGTTACATCGTTTGCCGCAAGCAAATCACAGTTTTTACGTTCTAATTTATCTATTGCATACGTCTCCAAATTTCCCGTTTCTGCTGCAAAGCCAATTAAAAATTGATGTTTCTTGCTGCGTCCGAGTGATTCCAAAATATCAACGTTCTTCACTAACTCTAATGTAAATACACTATCTTTTTTCTTGATCTTAGTCTGTGCCACCTCACGTGGTCGATAATCTGCCACAGCAGCAGCCATAACGACCATGTCACTCGTTTCCCATTGTTTTAGCACAGCCTGGTACATATCTTCAGCTGACTGGACTCTTTCAAGCGAAATACCTGAAGGCGGCTCCGCGCTGGTATTGGCAGCAATCAAATGTACCTCCGCCCCCATCTCTTGAGCCACTTTCGCAATAGCAAAGCCCATTTTACCGGATGAATCATTCGTAATATAACGGACAGGATCAATTCGCTCAATCGTGCCTCCAGCCGTGACAATGACTTTTTTTCCTGAAAGCGCTAGTTCATTCTTATTTACAAGTGGCTCAGTTACTTGATTCTCTGTAGATTCTTCTCCAAACCACCGTGATTCAGATTTGATTGCGGCTTCAGGTTCCAGAGCCTGCTGATCAAAAAAGCGCTCAATCGTTTGCACAATAGTTTCTGGCTCTTCCAAACGTCCTTTGCCAACGTAACCGCAAGCCAGTAATCCTTCCCCAGGCTCAATCATCTTCACACCACGTGTTACCAGTGTCTCCATATTTTGCATGACTGCCGGATGAGTGTACATATGTACGTTCATCGCAGGGGCCACCATAATAGGTGCTGTCGTAGCCAGTAACGTTGTCGATAACATATCATCAGCAAGACCATGCGCCATTTTTCCGATGATATTCGCCGTTGCAGGAGCAACTAGCACCAAATCAGCCGCATCCGCCAGATGAATATGAGATACGATGGACGGCTCTCTTTCATCAAATGTATCACTGTACACCGGATTGCGAGAGAGTGACTGCAGTGTAAGTTCGGTAATAAACTCCTTGGCAGAAGCCGTCATAATCACATGAACATCGGCTCCCTTTTGCGTCAACTTACTGCAGAGCGCAGCCCCTTTATAAGCAGCAATTCCACCGGTTATACCAAGAATAATAACTTTCCCCTTCAACATCGTTAACTCCCCCTGACCGAAAAAAATAACAACCTTGCGGTTGTCAAAGGAATTGGCATTGCGCCTGGTTATAATGATTGTCTATAATTCTTATTCTTCTTCGCCGCTTTCAAGCAAAAGATGATCTGCATAGATCTCTTCCAGAGCTACTCCAACCTGTTTGTGAGATTTAGGACTCTTCAAGCTCGTCTTCTCACCCTCACGCAACTGTCTAGCACGGCGTGATGCCGCTACAACCAGCGAATATTTACTATCTACCTTTTTCATCATTTCATCAATGGAAGGATACAGCACGAATAGACACCTCTTCATGTAGTTTTAAGCTGTATAAGCTGAACTCCAGTGTACACCTTCAAGCTCAGCTTATACAGTATTATTTCTCTTTTGGTACGCTTGGCATATGTAAAGCCTCGATTAAGGTCGAACCTTACAATGTTCGGCGATAATAATGGATTCTATTCGTTTACAAGCGAAATCAATCTCATCATTGACAACCGCATAATCATAGTGACGTAACAGGTTCATCTCGTCCACAGCTACCGACATACGGTGATCAATGGTTGCTTGAGTTTCTGTGCCACGTCCCCGAATTCTATCCTTCAATTCATCCAGTGAAGGCGGAAGCAAGAAAATGAATATGCCTTCCGGGAATTTTTCTTTAACCTTTAGCGCGCCCTGAACTTCAATTTCCAGAAAGATATCTTTACCCTGCGCAAGCGTCTGGTCTACAAAATCACGTGGAGTGCCATAGTAGTTACCTACATACTCTGCGTACTCCAGCAATTCATCTCGTTCAATCATGCCTAAAAATTCTTCACGCGTTTTGAAAAAATAGGTCACTCCATCCTGCTCGCCCGAACGAGGTGTTCGAGTTGTAGCAGAAACGGAATACGTTATCTCAGGTAGCTTTTCGCGCAATGCATTGCCTACCGTCCCTTTACCGACCCCCGAAGGTCCGGATATTACAAATAATAATCCCTTAGCCATAGTACACTCCATTTTTATTCGTCATTGTCATCATCTTTAGTGGATAGGCGATGAGCGACCGTCTCCGGCTGCACCGCAGACAGGATTACATGATCACTGTCTGTAATAATAACAGCCCGTGTCCGGCGGCCATAGGTAGCATCAATTAACATATGACGGTCCCTGGCTTCCTGTATAATCCGCTTGATCGGAGCAGACTCCGGACTGACGATGGAGATTATTCGGTTGGCCGACACGATATTGCCAAAGCCAATATTGATCAATTTGATTGCCATATTCAGGTCTTTCCCCCTATACATGTGACTATTGCAGCCGTGCCGCTACCAGGTAGCTACTCAATATTTGCAGCCTGCTCACGAATTTTTTCGAGCTCTGCTTTCATCTCAACGACCAAATTAACTAATGTGAGATGATTAGCCTTAGAGCCGATCGTGTTGACTTCCCTGTTCATTTCCTGGATTAAAAAATCTAATTTGCGACCGGCCGGCTCGTCCGACAGCAGCAACCTTTTGCACTGTCCAAAATGACTTTGAAGCCGGGTAAGCTCCTCATCAATATTGCTGCGATCCGCGAATAACGCAATCTCCATTCCGAACTTATGTTCATCAAGCGTAAATGAACCGTCCTGAAGCTCTTTAAGCCTGTGCTTCAGCCTGTTACGGTAGTCGCTCACAACATGAGGAGCCAACACCGTCATTTCATGATGAAAGGATTCCAGACGTAAGATACGAGATTCCACATCTTGTGCCAAATGCCCGCCTTCTCGCCTTCTCATCTCCAGCAATCCTTGCAAAGCTTCGTTCAAAGCTCGCTGTAAATGCTCTTCCCAGTCCTCTTCGTCTCCATTGCAAGCCTCTCCAGGCTCACCCAGAACATCAGGCAAAGCAAGGATATCACTTATACCTAACGTTCCTTTCACGCCATAACGATCCGCCAGCTGCTCCGCTGCACGCAGGTAAGCCTGCACGACAGTGTCATTCAACCGTGCGGCGGGTATCTGTTCTTCATCACGTTCCCTGTGGATGAAAACATCGATACGACCGCGTTTAATTTGCTGTTGAACCGTTCTTCTCAAGCCATCTTCATATCGAGTCCATTCACGTGGAATTCTCATCATCACTTCGCAATAGCGGTGATTGACCGATTTCAATTCCAAGCGCACTTTATACCCCTCATGATGAAGGATGGCTTGACCGTATCCGGTCATACTCAATGACATCGGCATCACATCCATTATACTATTGTAATTGATTATTATAGTCGAAACAAGGGGGCCTGTGCTCGGCCTGATTTTTGCCACACATATGAAGTCAGCTCAGCTGTCATTTCATAGAACATGAAAGGAGTCATGAAATAGATCCCATTAAAATGTTCCATGGCCGTATCAAGCAGCTCCTTGGCAATAGACACGCCCATAGCTCGTCCTTCCGGGCCTTCCAGCCCCGACATGCGTGCACGCACCTCATCGGATAGCTGAATGCCTGGGACTTCATTGTGCAAGTATTCTGCATTGCGGCCACTAGCCAGCGGCATAATACCGATAAAAATCGGTATCTCCAAATGCCGTGTCTGTTCTGCGATGGCTGTAATCAGCTCGGGATCGTAAACAGGCTGGGTCATAATATAATCGGCCCCGGAGGCAATTTTCTTTTCCAACCGCTGTACGGCTTTCCCCAAATGCTTAACATTTGGATTAAAAGCAGCTCCCACCACAAAATTAGCTTTCTGCTTGAGTGGCTTACCAGAAAATGCGACACCATCATTTAGTTGCTTGATCATGCGTATGATTTCAAACGATGTCATATCATACACCGAACTGGCGCCTGGTAAATCACCGAACCGCGCTGGATCTCCAGTAACCGCCAGTACATGGTCAATACCCAGTGCGTCAAAACCCATCATGTGGGATTGCGTACCAATCAGATTACGGTCACGACATGCGATATGAATTAATGGACGCAAGCCTGTTTCAATACTAACCAGATGCCCAAGCGCCATATTGCTCATACGAGTGACTGCAAGCGAATTGTCAGCAAGTGTAAGTGCATCGGCTCCGGCTTTCTTCAAGGCATGCGCACCTTGCATAAACCGGGTAATGTCGAGATCTCGCGGAGGGTCCAGCTCTACAATGACCGTATGCCGTTCCTTAACCAGATCCACAATGTTGGGTTCGCTGGTATGTCTGCCATTTCCTCGTCCCCCTTCATCTGCTGTCTGCTCCACCACATGAATGACTTCCGTCGAAAAGGTTTCTTTTGGAGCCAACGGGGGTGGTTTCAAATTGTTTAAAGCTTTGGAAATAGCAGCAATATGGTCTGGTGTCGTTCCGCAGCAACCACCAATCAACCTCGTACCGAGATCTACAAAGGACGTGGCACATTCTCCGAAATATTCAGGTGATGCACCGTATACATAGTGACCGTCCACATAATCTGCCAATCCCGCATTCGGATATACAGACAGTGGTACAGACAAGGGACCGTCCAGTTGCTCCATTACACTCATAATTCCCTGCGGACCGGAGTGACAGTTAAACCCGAGGATGTCAGCTCCTTCACTACGCAGTGTTGAAAAGGCTTGTGCCACTAAAAACCCATCTTGGGTACGACCAACTTGGTCAACCGCAAATTGACAAATTACCGGAATGTCACTGTATTTACGTACACTGTGAAGCGCAATGCGCATTTCGTCTAGTGAATAAAACGTTTCGCATAAAATGCCGTCAACCCCTTCGGACAGAAGAGCATCAATCTGCTGTTCGTAGTTTCTTGACAGCTCTAGCTTGGATATGCTGAGGCGTTTGCCTCCGCATATGGAACCGACCGCACCTACTACATAATGTTCGGGTCCAGCCGCAGCCCTGGCAATCCTCACACCAGCACGATTGATTTCTTCTACCTTAGATTCCAATCCAAAGCGGGCTAATTTATAATCATTTGCAGAGAATGTATTCGTCTCCAGCAATCGTGCTCCTGCATTTAAATACTGACCATGCACGTCTGATATGACGCCAGGCGAAGTAATGTTCAGTTCTTCGTAAGACGTATTTACTGGAAATCCTAGCTGGGACAAAAAAGTCCCCATAGCGCCGTCTCCGACAATAATTTCACGATTCAGCACAGTACGCAAATCCGGTTTCATGTCCTCTGCTCCACCCCGCTCTTTATTTTCATACTAATGTAACATAAAGAGACTACAAACATAAGCCAAAAACAAAAAAAGCCGCCTCACGTCCCGACAATATGATATCAGGAGTGAAGCAACTTGATTGATCATTTTCTATTTCCCACTACATTTTCATTGCATTTTCCCATCAGAAGAATGGAGAGAAAACTCGTAAAAAGTCCCTTTTTTATTTACTTTAGCCACAATAGAATCCGTCCCCTTTTGCTGCTTGGAGAACGTATATTGATTTCCTTGAACTTTCACTTTATAGCCGGACACATTGATATTAAACAACAACTGAACCTTAGGCTTGACCAACTTCAATGCTTCGGCGGCAGTATATTTTGGACTTGCAAAAGATTTTTTGAAATCTGCGTCATCATCCCAGTCCATCCCAGGGGTGGACACAGTCAGTACTTTGCCCGTTACCGCACCAATTTTGACCTCATTCGCCTCGCTTGCATCCTCGAACGACCAATAAGAAAGCCCCTTTTTCTCATCCTTGTACCGTGAGACATGCTGCACTGTGATTCGCTGTCCACTCACTCGCTTAAATGTGTTCATTGCACGGTTCAGTAACACAGGATCCACCTGCTTCAGTGCATAGTCCGCATTGACAGTAATAGCATTACCTTGATCCACATCTACATACAATGAGGAGGCTTTTTCTCCTGCACCCCAGAATACCCAGTAATTTGAAGGCTTGTTGGTCTGATAAGGGGATTTGACCCGCCAGAATGCTTCAAATTGCAAGGGACGCTTGCTGTCAAACGCTTTGGCACTGTTTAATACTTTTGCCTTGAGTGGCGCGTTCATCGCCTTTCCCAAACTACTTATTTTATATCGTATGGTTGTAGAATCTACTCTGTTTTTCTCTTTATTATATTCTGTCTGTAACGTAGCTGTTCCATCTTCCAATTCACCCTCGACAATCCAGGTTTTCCCCATATCCGTTACATCGTCAAATTGAAATGCAGTTTTTGAACCGATAAGTTCTTGCACTGCTTTTTCTAAACGGCTTACGACTGTCGGAGTTAGCGAACCAACCTGCTTGTCCGTCGTTTCTGTGGCAGCAGGAATAGCCGCCGCTTGAACCGGAAGCGCGGTGGCTATAAGAATGAGGATTGCAATTGCTGATACCCAACGAAATTTCCGCACTATGAACGGCCTCCTTATCGTTTTCTCATTTTCTATATTATACATCGTTCAGGCGTCAAAAAAAGACAGAATATCGCTCTGTTCACCATTTTCCCAGTAAACAGCGGCATAAAAGGGCAAAAAAAGAAGACCTGCTAAGGTCTTCTTCACCCTCACTTCTATATACGACCTTCGAACACAATCTCAGCCGGCCCTGTCATATAAATGTGATTATCATCCTCGCTCCATTCGATATCCAGATCGCCGCCCTTTAGGCTTACCATGGCGCGGCGGTCGCTGTATCCATTTAGTACAGAAGCAACAAGCGTAGCACAGGCTCCGGTTCCACAGGCTAGCGTAGGTCCAGCTCCCCTCTCCCATACCCTCATATCTATATGCTTCCGACTTCGTACCGTGGCGAATTCAACATTTGTTTTTTTAGGGAACAATGGATGACACTCCAGCTTCGGCCCCCAGGCCTCCAGATCAAAGCTAGGCGCATCCTCAACATAAATGACACAGTGCGGATTTCCCATAGATACAGCCGTAAAGCGAAAACCACTTCCTCCAGCTTCAATGGGCTCATCAATTACGTTAGTCAGATCGAGTGTAGTTGGAATTTTCAACCCTTCCAGAATTGGCTCTCCCATATCTACCTTCACCATTCGTACAGTTCCGTTTTCAACAGTCAGTTCAACCTGCTGCACACCTGCACCCAGCGTCTCGATCGTAATCTGTTCACGGTTGATATGCTTACGGTCATACACGTATTTGGCAGCACAACGAATAGCGTTACCGCATTGCTCGGCCTCCGAGCCGTCCGAGTTAATGATACGCATGCGAAAATCTGCCTTGTCAGACGGCAATATATATACCAATCCATCGGCGCCAATACCAAAATGTCGATCACATAGCCGAACAGCTAATTCCGAGGCGTCAGACGGCAATTCCTGATGCCCGTACCAAACGATAAAATCATTACCCAGACCATTCATTTTAGTGAATTCCATAGCTTCCCCCCGCCGTTGCTGCTGATCTCATGCTCCTCTTGAAGCTTTGATCCCATAATATCATACAGGGCAAAAGCGGGAAAGCGATGTGATATACATGACTCAAATTCTAGGCTGAAAACTTTGTACGTCCCGCTGAAAAGTGTGTATTTCCGCCGTGCCGACGGTTACGTCGACCGCCCCATACACTTCCCGCTCCCATCAGGAACGTTGGAATTCCAGCTGCGACAATAGATAGTGCCCATTCACGTAAACCAAGGGGTACCGTTTTGAAAATAGGCTGCAGCACAGGCACATACATTACAACCAGCATCAGTACGACGGAGGACAGTACGGCAAGCACGAGATAACTATTTTGAAACGGATTACGGTGGAAAACGGAACGGGAGCTGCGGCAATCAAATACATGAATTAACTGCGCCAGCACTAACGTAGCAAATGCAACCGACTGTGCTTTGATCAATTGCCCTGCATCATTCGGAGCAATCCGTAATGTCAGCCAAAAGGCCGCAAGTGTACATAAGCCGATCAACAGACCGCGACTAATGATTTTCCAGCCCAGTCGACGAGCAAAAATATTTTCCTTTGCGCCACGAGGCTTATGCTCCATAAGATCCTTTTCCGGCTGATCCACACCCAGAGCCATCGCCGGCAAACCGTCAGTCACCAGATTTACCCATAAAATCTGAATAGGCAGCAAAGGCAGCGGCAGCCCAGCCATCATGGCAAAGAACATCGTCAAAATTTCACCAACATTGGAGGCGAGTAAATAACGGATGAATTTACGGATATTCTCGTAAATATTTCGGCCTTCCTCAATTGCCGCTACAATCGTTGAGAAATTATCGTCACTCAGTACAAGTGCAGCTGCTTCTTTGGTCACGTCTGTTCCTGTAATGCCCATGGCAATACCGATATCCGATGCCTTAATCGCTGGTGCGTCATTGACGCCATCTCCGGTCATAGCTACGACATGTCCGCGTCTTTGCAGCGACTTGACGATTCTCAGCTTGTGTTCCGGCGACACCCGCGCATACACGGAGACGGTATCCACAACGTTATCCAACGCCGCATCATCCATGAGAGTCAATTGCTGTCCCGTCAACACATGTGAGCCGCGTTGGAGAATGCCCAGCTGCTGTGCAATGGCCTCCGCAGTTGTGCCATGATCACCCGTAATCATCACGGTGCGAATGCCAGCACGACGGCACTTGCCGATGGCCTCGCGAACCTCGCGGCGTGGCGGATCAATCATGCCGGTCAGGCCGATAAAAACCAGCTGTTCTTCAGCCTCCTCAGCCGTAGAGACACGTTCATGCGAGCGGATGTCACGGTAAGCGACACCAAGTACACGCAGCGCCTCTGATGCCATACCTTCGTTGGCTGCCAATACCTTTTGGCGCAGCGTACCCGTTAGCGGAACGACATTCCCTTCCCATAAAATGTAAGAGCACTGACCCAGTAGCACGTCCGGCGCTCCTTTGGCAAATACAATATGTCCTCCCTGGTGGCGTACGAGTACCGACATCCGCTTCCGATCCGAGTCAAAAGGGAATTCTCGCTCCCGTGTATACAGTTCATATAGGCCTTGTCGCGTGACTCCGCCCTTGGCAGCTAACGTGACCAGCGCTCCTTCTGTCGGATCACCTTTTAGCTCCCACACAGCGGAAGGCGTCGGCTCTTTGGTTTTCTTTTTCGAACGCAGCTCATCTATGTCAGCTTGAACAATTTCCGCATTGTTACAAAGTACACTGGCTTGCAGCAATCTACGCAAGGATTGTCCGTTTTTTAGGTCGGCCGGAAGATCCCTGTCCATAATATGACCGTGTGGATCATAACCTTCCCCTGTAACTCCCCAGAAACGACCATCCAGCCAAAGCTTGGTGACTGTCATTTTATTTTGGGTCAGTGTGCCCGTTTTGTCAGAGCAAATGACAGACGCACAGCCGAGCGTCTCAACGGAAGGCAGCTTGCGCACAATGGCCTTGCGTTTGATCATACGCTGTACACCCAAAGCGAGGGCAATGGTTACAATCGCTGGCAATCCTTCTGGTATAGCTGCCACAGCCAAGCTCACGCCGGCCAAAAACATATTCATAGCTGGCTGACCATGCAAAATGCCCGCTACCACCACGAGCACGGTTAGCGCTAACGCCACGATAATCAAGATTTTTCCCAATTGCTCCAGTCTGTGCTGCAACGGTGTCTCTTGCGACTCCGTATTTTCGATCAAGTCTGCGATCTTCCCCATTTCGGTAGTCATGCCTGTGCGAATGACCACGCCTTGTGCGGTGCCTCTGGTCATCATGGTACCCATAAAACCGATGTTCTTTTGGTCCCCAAGAGGTACTTCAGCCGCATGAATAGGGCGGCAATGCTTACTCACCGGAACCGATTCACCTGTCAGGGCAGACTCCTCGACATCACAGCCATTTGTACTCAACCACCTTACATCTGCAGGGATACGATCACCACTTTCCAGCAGCACGATATCGCCCACAACCAGCTCTCTGGCCTGAACATGTACTCGTTTACCGCCTCGCAACACTTTGGCGGTTGGAGCAGAAAGCTGTCTTAAAGCTCGCAATGAACGTTCAGCTCTGAATTCCTGCACAAAGCCGAGAATTCCATTTAGCACAACGATAGCAATAATGGTAATCGCGTCCAAATACTCACCGAGTAGGCCAGATATCAGGGTCGCTCCCATCAATACAAGCATCATAAAATCCTTGAACTGGTTGAGCAGCAGCAAAATTGCCGAAACACGCTTGCCCTCGCTCAGCTCATTCCATCCCGTCCTTTCTCTTCGTTCCGCAATCTGCTCCTCCGAAAGACCCTGCTTCGGGTCGACTTCCAGACTAGTTGAAAGCTGTTCATTGCTTAATTGGTGCCAGTGTGCTTGTTCCATTCTCCCCAATTCCCTCCCGGTCAGATAGTCCGTTTCCGTCGGTTGTGCGTAGGATGGCTGCCCGTTATTATATTTTTGTGCCACGATTGCTGATATGCTGGACAGACTTTCTTGATTCAATCTATTCGGACAGGACTCGAAATATCACAAAGCCGCTTAAGTTTTGTCCCAAAGTTATGTATCATAGAAGGAAGGCGAAAATACATTTGCTTCAAAGGAGAACATACATTATGGCATTGGACGGAATCGTAACCCGCGCTATCGTACACGAACTGCAAGCCATCCGGGGCGGGCGCATTAATAAAATACATCAGCCAAACGAACGCGATATCGTGCTGAACCTGCGGGTACAAGGTGGGAGTGTAAAACTGTTGCTGTCGGCTAATCCGACATTTCCGCGTGTACATTTTACAGAACAAAGCTTTCTCAATCCGACAGAAGCTCCCATGTTTTGTATGCTTCTTCGCAAACATTGCGAAGGAGGCATTATTGAGAACATCACGCAGGTGGGCATGGAGCGCATAATTCATATGGATATACGTCAGCGTGATGAACTGGGGGATATTTCATTTAAGCGCATTATTATTGAAGTAATGGGTAGACATAGCAACATTATTTTGCTTGACCCGGAAACAGGTGTGATGCTGGATGGCATTCATCATGTCACACCCTCTATCAGCAGCTATCGGGTCGTTATGCCAGGCTTTCAATACACAGAGCCTCCTGAACAAAACAAGCTAGATCCACTAGAAGTCGAAGAAGCAGCCTTCTTTTCCTCGTATCAAGCAGCCATTGAGGCGGAAGAAGCTCCCAAACGCTGGATCGTGAACACTTTTACCGGACTTAGTCCCCTCATTGCTGAAGAGATACTAATCCGAGCATCTAGTGAAGAAGCTTCTGGTGACAAGGATCGTCGACTGTGGAGGGCATTCAGTGACATCATGGATGACGTGCGGAATCATCATTTTCAGCCGGTATCTGGACTGAACGCACAAGATAAAGTAATATTTTCAGCCATCCCACTGACGTTGATCCAAGGAGAACGTAAGGAATACGCTTCCATCAGTGAGTGTATGGAGGACTTTTTCGGTGAAAAGGCAGAAAGGGACACGGTTAAGCAAAAGGTTAGCGACCTACTGCGGTTTCTGCAAAACGAGCGGAGCAAAAACGTAAAAAAACTCGATCATCTCCATCAAGATTTGGCCGAAGCAGAAGATGCCGATCAATTTCGGATTTACGGAGAGCTGCTGTTCGCTTCACTTCATGAGGTAAAAAAGGGTGACAAGGAAGTAACACTCACTAACTTTTATGACGAGGAACAAAGTGCGATCACCATTCCATTGGACCCGCTGCTCAACCCTTCAGATAATGCACAGCGTTATTTTAAAAAGTACAACAAATATAAAAACAGCCTGGCTGTTATTGACGAGCAACTAGAGAAGACGCACGATGAAATTCGTTATATGGACAATCTTCTTCAGCAGCTAGCCCATGCCTCTATCAACGACATTGAGGAAATACGTGAAGAACTGGTTCAGCAGGGCTATCTTAGAGATCGGGTTAAAAAAGGAAAGAAAAAGAAGAAAAATGACCGTCCGACCTTGCATGTATATACATCATCCGAAGGCATCGAGCTACTGGTTGGCAAAAATAACTTGCAGAATGAATATGTGACCAACCGACTGGCCGGACCCAATGACACGTGGTTGCATACAAAGGATATCCCAGGGTCACACGTCGTTATTCGTGCCGAGAAATTCGGAGACGCGACGTTGGAGGAAGCAGCTCAGCTGGCTGCCTATTTCAGCCAAGCCAAGCAGTCCAGCAGCGTACCTGTAGACGCCACCTTGATTCGACATGTACGCAAGCCCAGCGGAGCGAAGCCCGGCTTTGTCATCTACGATCATCAGCGTACGCTCTTTATCACACCTGATGAGGAACTGGTCAAAAAGCTGCCGAATCGCATCAAAAACGGCTAGGTTCCACTAGCATATGGAATCCACATAAAAAGCCCTTTGTCCTTTGCACGGTACACTTCTGTGTTTTCATGCGGTAGGCAAGGGGCTTTTTCATTACTTTTGTCCAACAGCAGCCTTTCTCAACTCCTCGACGACCTGACCGTCCACACTACGGCTACCCAGATCGCCGTGGAAAATCACACCTTGGCGTGCACCGTGAAAATCCGAGCCGCCCGTTGCGATAAGCCCATAATGCAGCGCCATTGCAGTATATCGTCTCTCGGCCTCAGCATCATGATCCGAATGGCGCACCTCCAACCCTACAGGCTTCGCTGCCTCTATAATGGAGCACACCAGTTCGTCATTTCCATACAAGCCAGGGTGGGCCACTACAGGCACTCCTCCTGCTTCACGAATCCAGTTTATAGCCTCCGCAGGCTCTATACGGGGTACAGACACGTATCCGGGCGCACCTTCTGCCAAGTAACGATCAAACGCATCCCGCATGTCCTTCGCGTAACCTTTTTGAACCAGGGTATCTGCCATATGCGGACGTCCAATGCTTTCATCCGGCGCTAGTGGTCTGCCCATTGTAGCCACCACCTCATCTAGCGTGATTTCCACGCCCAAGCTACGCAATTGACTCAAAATCAAATCATTACGGGTATCCCGCGCCTGTCTCAGCTTTTCCAACCGTTCCAAAAACATTTTATTACGGTAATCCATAAAATAACCTAATATATGAATATCTTTGCCGCCAGCACGTGTACTGATTTCCACACCCGGCACCACGGTCATCCCAATGCGTCTTCCCTCCTCCAAGGCTTCCTCCAAACCGGCCACCGTATCATGATCTGTAATAGCCACACCGGCCAGCCCTTTTTCCTTCGCCCAGCGCACATTATCAGCAGGTGATTGCATACCGTCAGATGCTTGGGTGTGTGTATGTAGATCATATCGTTGCAAATTATTCTGTTCCTTCATCATGCAGATTCTCCTCCTCTTCATCTCTAAAGCTTGTCCTACGAGTCCTCGAATACGTCCATTCCCTGATCATGACGACGCAAGTAAGACAGAAAAGTTACTACCGGGATCGGCAACAACGCTGATTTCAAATGAATTGCATAAAATTCTCGTTTGAAGGTAATATCTGAAATATTTACAATTTTCAATAACCCGAGCGCAACCTCATGTTTGACTGAAGAAGGTGACAGCATAGTAATCCCCAGTCCTGCCTCTACCGCTGATTTGACCGCTCCAGTGCTGCCCATCTCCATTACAATATCAAGTCGAGAGGCATCCGCACCACGATTTTTCAGCCCGTCTTCTATGACTTGGCGTGTACCAGAACCTTTTTCTCTGGCTACAAAGGGATGCTTGAATACATCTTCTAAAACTACTTTTTTGGCCTTGGCCAGCACATGCCTCGAAGGAACAATCAGCTTCAGTTCGTCCTGCATCACAGATTCTACCACAATATCCGGGTGTTGAACCGGGGCCTCAATCAGCCCTAAATTCAACTGGTGCTTTAGTATATCATCCATAATTTGAGTCGTATTCATTACATTCATTGCCATACGTATGTGAGGGTACTCCTGACCAAACGGTCCCAACATTCTTGGCACAATGTATTCACCAATCGTTAGGCTGGCACCAATATGCAATCTTCCCTCCAGCATGTGAGTAAAAGCAGACATCGCTTCGTCAGCTTCCCTGATCAGTTGCATACTTCTTTTTGCAAAAGGCAGTAATGTCGCTCCTGCCTCCGAAAGCTCAATTTTTTTAGTCGATCGGTGCAACAGCTTCGTACCAAAATAATCTTCCAAAGACTGAATTTGCATCGTCACCGCAGGTTGCGTCATATGCAGCGCTTGCGCCGCCGCCGAGAAGCTTCCGCGCTCCGCTACGGTATAAAAAATGTGCAGCTGATGAAAGTTCATACTGACCAGCCCTCTCCCTCTGATCTTCTTATTTTAACATAAGAAAAACGTCTGGCGAACAATTACCGAGTAAACTTACCGAAATGGGGAGTTATATGCTTGCAAAATAAAAAAGCATGCAGCTGATAACTGCATACTTCTACTCAAACTCGACGGTGTCAATGAGCACGCTTTCTAATGGAACCGTCCGTCAAATCACCGTCTATTTTTGCTTACGAGTGCTTTTCATCAGTGTCATGCGCCGTGAATGGCGTAGCCATGAATAGTAGGACTTCAAGTCCCTTAATTCGATAGTCTCTGACATCCGACCCAAAAAGGTAATAATAATCATCTTATGAAGCGGATTCCCCGCAATGTCCATCTCACCTGGCAACTCACCAAATTCGGCGACAACGACCAGATCACCATCAATTAAATATACATCCTCTTCATTATGATAGTAGGACTCCATCCTGTTTTGCTTCAGGCACTCCCAAAGCCAGGCGGCGATATGATTCGTCTCGGACTGTTTCTGCTCTACCCGATCTAAATAACGTGTTTTCGCATGATTTGTAATCACGATATCGGCGACTTTCTTATCGCCCATCTCCACGTAGAACGGTTCGTATGTACTCCATCGCTGCATTGCCTTGTCACGCACGGGATCACTCTCCCCACCAGATAGGTCTTTATATCTACCAATATATTCATATGTTACCTCAACAGACCCGGGACTACAAGTTACAAAATTGAAGTTTATGGGTGTTTTTTAAAGAATTTTTAGGTCTAACAGCATTAAGATTAGTATGCAAAAGTCCTGGCTTCACAAAAAAAAGCCAGCCCGTAGGCTGACCTTTTTCAAGAAATTTGAATGTACAGACAATCAAAGCTTATATTTCATATTCTTTCATCTTTTCCTTATCGTCGTTGTACTCCGTCCTAATCTCATTTCGGAAAGAGCGCTCAACCTTACGTACATAGGAAAGTCTGCGAATATTTTTAACGGTGTCCTCTGCCCGATCCGCATTCATATATATAACTACATAATGCATACGCTTTGAAATATAGTGGACATTTCCGTATTTCTCCAGATTGCGGGCAGCCTTGATATCGCTTACCCAAATGATGTACCCTGTCCGCTCGGCAAACATTCGCTTCATCTCCCCTCCGTATCATTCCTATGGCCTATCCGCAGGAGCATTTCCCTCCGCTGCCGCATCCGCCCTTTTTCACATTTGGGTCGTTGCTCGGCACCTTAATGGTCTCGGACACGGAATATGCAATCGTTTCAGACATGGCATGAAGCATATCATCCAACGCCTTTTCGGCCCGCTTGAACTCCTTAACAGCCTCAAATTGTTCCAGCTCCAGTTCAACGGCCTGCACTGCGTCCTTCGCTTCATGATAGTTGGGATGAAAATGCCCAAAACGCTCCGTTTCAGCGAAAAGCTCCTTTTTGGCATCCAGCTTGCGTACACACGCCTGAATAGACGGGTTCAATTCCACACGCTGCTTCCAATATAAATAATCCGATACCTCAAAGGACCGGTTGACCATATCGCCCAATTCATAGGCGTTAATAAGCACTTCTGCCATATTGACCGTGTTCAATTCGGCTACGCTCATGAATGTCATCTCACTTTATATAAAGTTCTACCCAATAAAAGTAGACTCATTTATCATACCACATCCTTCTTTTGAGAAGAAGGAGTTTCATGCACTTCCTGACACGACTATGTAAAAGGAACCAACAGCCTCATATCAGACCAATCACTTGGCTGCAAGGTCGCACGAGAAGGCGTTTCATCATCCATTCCTGAGGCGTACCAGCCTGTGACACTCCAGGGATCGCCGGAAACCACCGATTCCGGTATCCATTTAACCTCTTTCCCACTGATTCGCAATCCCACCGCCGCCTGCCAACGGATCGCTTGCTCCATCAACTGCCTGGAAGTGGACGTATGGTAACTCCTCCATTCTTTTGTCCATGAAGAGGGTACTGTAGACCTTTCTGGAAAATAGCCAGACGGGTCAGGCAGGGTGTGCTCTTGTTCATAAAAATGCAACGTGCGCCCTGTGTAAACCAGACCAGCCCTTCCCTCTTGTGAAAATAGGGAACGGCCTGCATCTAGGTTCTCTATCTCCGTCAAAAGTGGATAATGGTGAGCTGGCTCATCCGCACTTTTCGGTTCAAGACGCGGACTTAATCCAATTGCAGCAAGCGCTTTTCGTATTCTGTCAGCAGAGTGTACCGGGATCATAAAATCTTTGTCGCCGAGTCGCTCCAGTAATCCTTCAAGTGCAGGATGACGCGCAACCATGTCCGCATCCTCCTGAGTACCGCATCGCAAAAGTGTTACCGTCGCAAAAGCCGTTCGTCCGACATTGCCTGCCCACTGCTCTACTGCCAGCCGTACATGTTCTGGCACCCCTGTCCGACTGTACTTGTCCAAAAGAGCAGGAATCTCCTTGGCCTCCATGCCCAGCTCGATTGCCTCTGTAATACTCTCTCTGGTAATCCGATACACTACCATCCGGTCTCCTGTCACACGTTCACAGCAGCATTCCAATCGCCAGCGCACATCATATGCGACATCTGGCGGCACCAGTATTTCAAAATCAGGCTGCACATAAAAGGCACCTTGTTCTTGATGTGTATCCTCGTCATTATAGGGACGAAGCAGATCTGTCACAGAGACATTCCAGCGAAAACAGATTTCGCCTGATGTAGTCTGACCCCAATCCCCCATTCCAAAAGCCGTCAGGGCCTTCAACCAACCCATTATATCTTCCATAAAAGATCCATTGAAATTAAAATCAGATACCGTCTCGTCCGCAAGCCCTTTGAGATTTGCGATTGTAGGAACAATATCTATAAAGGCACTGTTCGTAGAATCATCTCCACTTAAACTATTCTGCGGTATTAATCCTACCTGAAGCATCCATTGCAGCAGATACTGAATAGATATCCATCCATCTGTTCCTCCATACTGCGAGACGGCACACAGCATATAGCGAAAATGCTGCATAGGCGCTTTAGTCTTGCCGTACCTCTCCATGAGGGTGTCAAAAATATGCTTCCGCATTTGCCCAACAGACAAACGAATCCATGTCGCCAGTTCCGCCTCCTGAATGCGAAAAGACACTGTTTCTTTCACTAACAGCCCCAAACTGAGTAGTAAATCGATCATTACCACCGTTTGTACTGGATATAGCTCGGCATGCGCATAATGCAACCCAAGTCCCTCCAGGTCCTCCGGACGAAAGGGGGTCAGTTCATTCAATTTTTGCAATGACCGTTTATGTATGGTTCCTTTGGCCGTCAAAGGAACTCCCTGTATCGCAATACGTGACAACACATGCAGTAACTCTGACTCCAGTCCTGTCATTGCTTCATGTACCGTTATCGGATGATCTGTATGTATCCCATTCATTGGAGTTTGCTCTAACAACATATCGTACAGAGCGGGTAGCCGATCAACCGGAATATATAAAATCCGTTCGCCCCACGATTTGGTGACTGCCTCCAGCCACCCCCGAGAGCGAAGCCCATGCAGTGCCAGTTTTGTTTCGACTCCGCTTAAGGCACCTTGGGTAAGCTGCATAAGCTCCTCTTCCTTCATAGGCTGTGCCGCATACCGGACAAAGCATCGTCTAAGCACCAGCAGCTCATCCGCTGAAAGCTCATTCCAGTTGCCTTGCGTACTCGTTACGTCCATCCTTGGTTAGGCCTCCTTTTTCTTTCCGCCATCTTCAATCTCATCCTCCTGGCTTCTGCCAGCCATCGTCCCATCAAACCTACGAATCGCATATTCATAGCCCTGTTCAATCAGAAACAGCTGACGACGTGCTGCAAAATCCATCTCTTTACTGTTCTCCGTCACTAATGCATAAAAATAAGCTTTATTGTCGCCTGGCTTTGGTCGTAAAATGCGGCCAAGTCGCTGCGCCTCTTCCTGACGGGAGCCAAAGCTACCCGATACCTCTATCGCTACTGCTGCATCCGGCAAATCGACTGCAAAGTTTGCTACCTTGGATACTAATAAGGTTTGAATATTACCCTTGCGAAACGCATCGAACCAACGCACCCGCTCGCTCTGAGTCATGGAACCCGTAATCAGTGGGACGTCCAGCTCCTGAGCCAATTTACGTAACTGGTCTAAATATTGACCAATAATAAGTGTTGGTATCCCCTTGTGTTTCTCCACCAGACTGCGTACTGCCTCCAGCTTAGCCGGATTTTCGGCTGCAATTCGGTATTGCTGTCTGCCTTCAGCACGCATACTTTGCTCCAAAAGGTCAGCGGTCATGGGTAAACGCAGTTCTACACAATCGACCTGTGCAATCCAACCCTGTCGCTCCAGTTCCTTCCACGGCATATCGTACCGTTTGGGTCCAATTAAAGAGAACACGTCCCGCTCACACCCATCCTCTCGAACTAACGTAGCTGTTAATCCCAAACGACGGGTAGCCTGAATATCGGCCGTGGCTCGAAATACTGGCGCAGGCAGCAAATGTACCTCATCATATATAATGAGTCCCCACTTCCGCTCACTCAGCAGTTTCATATGTTCAAACTCTCCGTCTTTGGTGCGCCGATGCGTCAAAATCTGGTAGGTTGCCACCGTTATCGGTCGCACCTCCTTTTTCTGACCACTATATTCCCCAATAGAATCGACAGGAATATTTGTCTTTTGCTTCAGTTCCTCGATCCATTGCCGCACAGAAATAGTATTAGAAGTTAAAATAAGCACCTCGCACTGAAGTCGATTCATCACTGCCATACCGATCACTGTTTTTCCGGCTCCGCATGGGAGCACTAGTACACCACTCCCCCCTAAGCCGTCTGTGCCTTCAAATGCATCAGCAGCTTTCAGCTGGTAATCACGAAGCTGCAACTCCGTTTGTCCCTTCCCCAAGGTAAAACGAAGCAGATTCCCCTCAAGATAACCTGCCGTATCCACAACGGGATATCCCAAGCGAGTTAATTCCTGCTTGAGCAAGCCACGATTTTTGGGCGGTACGGATGCGCTTGTCTCATTGGTGCGAAGCAAACCAAGCTGTTTTAGCTCTTTCTTGTTCAATAGCTCATCCAGTAAAGTTGGAGTCTCTACTGCCAAGATCAAGTGATCACCTATTGTGTATGTGTTGGCTTTCCTCGCCTTTGTATCTCTGTCTGACTCTTGCTCATCACGATGCGCGTCAATCGTATCTGTGTCGTAAGTTTGTTCTTCTTTTGCACTCGCCCGTGACAGCGTCAACGTCCCATAACGAGAAACAAGCTGTTCAATATCCTTCAACAAATCACGCGGAATATCCCAACGGGACATAGAGTGCAAACTATTTTGAATGTCCTCAGCACTCCACCCGAGAGCGGCTGCGTTCCAGAGCGACAATGGAGTGATGTGATATGTATGAAAAGCGGACGGACTTTTCACCAGCTCCGCATAAATCTGCAACTGTGAACGAGCCCATTCCGAATCAGGCAAACCCATTTCCAGCAAAACGGTAAAATCACGTTGTACAATACAAGGATGATCTGGATTCATGACTACCTCCTGACACTCAAAAGTTCTATAATAATAGCTTATCCGTTTATTCGCAGATCAACCGGAATAGCAAGGAGTCCAACCCACACTCGGGTTGAACTCCTGATCAGAAGCTCGGGATTAAAACCGTCCCAAACTGGTGCCTACTTTATTATCCTTCTAGTGAACCTGCTCGGAAATTTGGCTAAGCGCCTCTCCAGCATTGTCTGCAAAAATATTTCGAACAGCCAAATCCCCGATCGAAACAATCCCGATCAGACGATCTCCTTCCGTCACGGGCAAACGACGGATTTGCTGCTCTGCCATCAGTTCAGCTGCTTGGTCCACTGACATGTCAGCACTGGCTGTACGAATACCTGTTGTCATTACCGTATCCACCGAACCAGAACCAGAATTTTTAGCTGCGTAACCGCGAATTACAAGGTCACGGTCTGTTACTACACCGATCAACTTATCACTGCCTTCGCTTTCCACAACTGGGATAAAGCCAGTATCATTGTCTTTCATTTTGACCGCTATTTCGTAAATATTGTCCTGCGGGGTAACCGTTACACATTTTTTAGTCATAACTTCCTGAACCTTTTTCATGGGTACTCCCTCCTTTTCAAGAGTAGGGTACCCCATTTCATTCAGCTCATACTCCAGATTGGACCGTTCCCAATTTAGCTCGTATTAGCCGTTAATTGCCCCTTCTTTGCATTCAGCAGCATACCCGGTAGACATGGAAATAAACAGACGAACTGCGTTGATCATGGCATCCTCATCAAAATCAAATTTTGGATGGTGGTGCGGATAAATTGCTCCTTTGGCCGGATTACCCGCCCCTATGAACATAAAACAACCTGGTACACGTTCCAAATAATACGCAAAATCTTCTGCTGGCATCAACTTCGGCGCTTCCTGTACATTCCCCTCGCCGAACACAGGCTTGGCTTCCTTAAAAAAGCGAGCTGCTTCTCGGGCATCATTAACAACTGGCGGGTATCCCATAATGTAACGAATCTTTGCTGATGTCCCATATGTTGCTGCTGTAAGCTCAGTTACCTCATGCAGTCGCTCCTTCATGACCGTCCGGGTCTGCTCATCAAACGTACGAATGGTTCCACTCAAGCGACAGGTTTCCGCAATTATATTTTGCGCAGAGCCCCCTTCGATGGTTCCCACCGTCAACACAGCAGGCCTTAACGGGTCGACTGAACGGCTTACGATACTCTGCAGTTGCATAACAAGAGCTGAGCCTGCCACCACACTATCATTTGTAGATTGGGGCATACCACCATGCCCACCCTTACCTGCAATTTCAATATAAAAATCGTCGGCCGCCGCCATCAACGGCCCTGCACAACTCGCAGCGGTCCCGACCGAGAATGGTGTCCATAAATGGATGCCATAAATAACATCCACACCTTCCAGTACACCATCTTTGATTACATTGACTGCACCTCCAGGCAACAATTCCTCCGCAGGTTGGAACAAAAATCGGATTTCTCCTTCCAGCTCATCGCGGTTCAGACTGTAATAGTAAGCTGTCCCAAGCAATACGGACGTATGCCCGTCATGTCCGCAAGCATGCATGGCCCCATCCACGCTGGAGCGATATTCACACTCCTTTTCATCCTGAATAGGAAGAGCGTCCATATCGGCGCGCAACATAACAACAGGTCCAGGTTTGGCACCACGAATGGTACCTACAACACCGTGTCCCCCTACCTGTCGACGAACATCTAATCCCCAGCTTTCTAGCTTATCCGCTACAAAAGCGGCAGTTTTACTTTCCTGAAAAGAAATTTCGGGATTCTTATGTAAATGTCTACGCCACTCTACCATGTTTTCTTGTAATTGATCGAACCAGGTTTGGTCCATCGCCTGTTGTGTCATTATGTTCCACCTCTCCTTTTAAAACATCGGGCAAGTTTCCGATAAATCATACAGCTTTACCACGTATGCGCCGTTTCTCTCAAGTCTTTATTTTTATCCTATTGTAGCAGATATGGAATTGTTGTGATATCTGTTGCTCCAGATGGTTGCAGAAGCCTATCAAACATACTATGATAAAATGGATAAACGATAAAATGATAAACGTCTGCGAGGAATGTACCTTGCGGCGAATACCGGGGGAAGCTGATATGAGAAATACGAAGCCGGAGACTCGAAGAAGAGGGACACCGGATTTCCAATTGCTGATCCTCACTTTATTGCTGGTTGGATTCGGTGTAATCATGGTATTTAGCTCCAGCTCCAGCGTAGCTCTGCTGAATAAAGAATACAATTTTGACTCTTTATATTTTGTGAAGCGCCAAGCCGCATTTGCTGTACTTGGACTCTTCATTATGTTGGTAGCTATGAATATTAAGATGGAAAAATATAAAAAGCTTTTTGTGCCTTTATTTTTCATAACCATATTACTGCTAATCATCGTTCTTTTTACAGGCTCTCTGAATGGTGCAAAAAGCTGGCTCAGATTTGGTAGTATTGGCTTCCAGCCAACGGAACTTGCAAAAATCTCCATCATTCTTTACTTATCCGCGCTGATTGTCAAAAAAGGAGATCGATTTAGAGATTTGCGGACTGGCTACATACCTGTAACTGTCATTGTAGGCTCTGTCGCAGGACTCATCATGCTTCAACCAGATTTAGGCTCCTGCTTTATTTTGGTAGCCACCAGTGGCCTGATTATTTATGCCGGGGGAGCCAGCGTCAAACACATTACCGCATCAATCATCCTGCTCGTGCTAGGCGCTTCCATCGTATTTGGTATTGGGTCATTGTTTGGAGGAGATTCCGAAAGCGCAAATGGACAAGCTACTGCTGCCAAGCAAGATTATAAAATCGGACGCTTTCAAGCCTTTCTTGATCCTGAGAAGTATAGACAAGGAACGGGATACAATCTGGTGCAGTCTTTGCAAGCTATTGGCGAAGGCGGCTTAAACGGATCAGGATTTGGTAAAGGCATTATCAAGCTTCATTATTTGCCCAATTCATTTAATGATTTTATCTTTTCTGTCATTGGTGAAGAGTTTGGATTTATCGGAACAGCCATTTTCCTAATGCTATATTTGTATTTCATTTGGCGAGGCATGCTCATTGCTCTGCGTTGCCATGACCCGTTCGGAACGTTGGTGGGCACTGGCATCATGGGTTTGATCGCCATTCAGGCCTTCATTAATATCGGCGGAGTAACCCAAACCATTCCAATCACTGGCGTAACCCTTCCGTTTATTAGCTTTGGTGGTTCCTCCCTGCTTGTTATGATGTTCTCCATGGGCATCATGCTCAGTATTTCTCGTGAGAACACCAAACAAGCAGTGCAAGAACGCACTACAGGGGTAACTGTCCGTAATGAAGTCCCTACTCGCTTTCAAACTCGTAGAACCAACCGTTACCGCTAAAAAAAGAACTTCCATATGGCCACTAACCACGGTGGCATTGGAAGTTCTTTTTTTGTATATGTATATAACTACAGGTCCGTCTGCAAAATGTTATCCAGCAGATTCACAAAACGAAAACTGGCGTTTTATAACCACCAGTTTTCGTGTTCTTATTCGGATTGTCGCAGGGAATTCCCGGCATCTATACCATTGGTGAAAAATGTCCATTTAGCATGTGATGAGTCTATTACACTGCATCGTCCTTGAAGGCGACACCTTCCACTTTTACGTTCACTTCCACGACCCGCAATCCCGTCATACTTTCGACGGCTTCTCGCACATTTTGCTGAAGAATTCGGGACACCTCATGAATAGGTGTTTCGTAGAGCACGATAATACGTAGATCAATGGCAGCTTCCAGTTGTCCAACCTCCACTGATACGCCCTTTTGTACATTTTTACCGCTCAGCCTTTTGGCCCAGCCTTCCGATAAGCCGCCTGACATTGCAGCAATGCCTGGTGTCTCTAATGCGGCCATCCCGGCAATTTTTCCTACGACATCGTTGGAAATCTTGATGTTTCCTGCTTCCAGTTGTTGAATTTGCTCTGCCATGACCTATGTCCCCCTTCATCCATCCTTTATTTGTATTGTAAAGCCTCAGCCACTCCAAATGCAAACCTTACGTATAAAAACATCGTTCGTTTACAACCTATATCATTTTGGGTATATTAATTTAGAAAATCCATACAAGTGACAGTATTCACCAAACTTGTACACAACTATTGATATCGAGGTGCTCTTCATTGAAAAAATGGTTATCTCCCGCTTTGCTTATAGCGACATTTGCTCTTAGTACAGTCGCTCATTACACACATTGGAATGCCATAGCCCAATTTGTTATTTGTGCGATTTCTGTTGTATTCGTAGCCGGTTTTCTCGGTAGAGCGACTGAAAGTGTTGCTCATTATGCTGGTCAACGTTTAGGTGGATTCTTAAATGCCACCTTTGGTAACGCAGCCGAACTGATCATCGCCATTTTCCTCGTCAAAGAAGGTCTTTACGATATGGTAAAGGCCAGTCTTACCGGTTCGATCATCGGCAATCTGCTGCTGGTGCTCGGAGCGAGTCTGTTCGCTGGCGGTTTGAAATATAAAGTACAAAATTTCAATATATCGCTAGCTGGATTAAGTGGCTCCCTGATGATTGTGGCTGTTATTGCCTTGTTCGTTCCAGCTGTCTTTCTGAACACGCATGTGATCACGGATAGCGAGTCAGATACACTCAGTCTTATCGTTGCAGGCACGCTTATTGTCGCGTATATTGCTTGGCTTATTTTTTCTATGATTACGCATAAGGACTATTTAGCTGACGTGACCGAACAAAAAGATGAAGAATTGCCGCATGAGCATGCCCCTGTATGGTCTAGAAATAAATCCATTGCCTATTTGGTACTCGCTACCGTTATGGTCGCTTTTGTCAGCGAATGGCTGGTAGGTACACTGGAAGTATTTACGACTCAATTTGGACTCAGCGAATTGTTCGTGGGTGCATTTCTTGTCGCTATTATTGGTAATGCGGCCGAACATAGCGCTGCCATTTTACTGGCTATGAAGAACAAAATCGGTGCATCTGTTGAAATTGCTGTCGGCAGCAGTTTGCAAATTGCCCTATTCGTTGCCCCTGTGCTGATTTTTGTCAGTTACTTTATGGGAAACACGATGAATATTGTTTTCACAACCATTGAATTGGTAGCCATTGCCGTCGCTGTATTTATCGCCAAATCCATCACCCAGGACGGATCAACCAACTGGTATGAGGGACTTATGCTGCTGGTAGTGTATGTATTGTTAGGTGTATCCTTCTTCCTTGTGTAGCTTCCAAAGTTTTAAAATGTAGATTAAATTGTAGTGATTGCTTCGCGTTTTATTTAATCTCCTGATCACTATTGCCCTTGAATTTTTAAGACGATATAATCCTGTAAGCTGTTAAAATTCAAGGGCAAAGGTGAACGCTAAAAAGCAACCTCTCATCCTCTTTTTAAAAAACGGCATCAAAAAAAGCATGCTCTCAAACTTCGCATGCTCTCATCAATTCAACCGTCTTCCTAATTAGCCTTATTATTCATGGCCTCATATAGAATAGCCAGATTGCGTTCCAGCTCACTGACCAGCTGTTTACCTACCATTTCCGGAAGAAGTCCGGCGCGAACCGCAAAATCCACTTCCTTGGAAAATCCGTACATCTGAGTATCCAGCACTTCCTCATAGAGAGGGCAATAACGGGTTGCCAGATTCTCCATCTGTACTTCAATAAGCTTCTTTATTTTATCTGCATCTTCCTGAAGCAGATTAATGGCCTTGATATTCAATTGTTCCTGCAAATCAGATGAAGTCATGGATTCTTCCCCCCTATGTCTCAATGTCGCACAAGACGTCCTAACCTTAATATTAGACCAAATTGCAGGCTAATACAAGAACCTGACAAAAAAAGCATCCCTACAGTTACAGGTAGGGATGCTTTTGCTTCCTCAATAAGTTAGGTGGCTACTGAAATGTGCAGCCCGTGCTTCTGGAACACCTCAATAATCGCTTTTTTGGCTTCCTCGGCATCAGGCCCGTGAACATGCAGCTCATAACTGTGACTGCTGACCAAGGTCGTAAACAAGCCCAGTATACTTTTCACATCAATATACTTATTTTCGGAATGAAGGACGATGGAAGAAGTGAATTTGCTCGCCGTCTGTGCAATTTCAACAACCGCCGCATTATTGTTGGACATAGTGAGATCCCTCGCTTTACTGGATTTTCATATATCAATGCTCATTCATTATGATACATTGAAATCGCTTTCTCAGCAAGAACAGATATCGTTATTTCAAGTTTTCAGGATTTAACGGCTCCAGCTCAGGCAGCACAAAAATACCGTCCTTACGGATTAAAACATCATCAAAATAAATTTCACCGCCACCATATTCCGGACGCTGAATCAATACCAAATCCCAATGAATCGAAGAACGGTTACCGTTATCCGCCGTTTCATAAGCTTGACCTGGTGTAAAGTGCAAGCTACCTGCAATCTTCTCGTCAAACAGAATATCCTTCATTGGGTGTAAAATGTGTGGGTTAAACCCGATGGCAAACTCGCCAATATAGCGTGCTCCCTCATCGGAATCGAGAATATCATTTAACCGCTTGGTATCGTTGCTTGTCGCTTCCACGATTTTACCATTTTCAAAACGGAATTTAACATTCTCAAAGGTAATTCCATTATATAGGGTTTGTGCATTATAGCTAATGGTTCCGTTAACTGAATCACGTACAGGCGCGCTATATACTTCGCCATCCGGAATATTGCATTGACCCGAACACTTAATGGCTCCAATTTGCTTGATAGAGAAGCTCAGATCAGTACCTGGACCGCTGATCCGTACTTTGTCTGTCCGGTTCATCAGGTCTGCCAATGCATCTTGAGCCTTGTCCATTTTCGCGTAATCCAGGTTACATACATCGAAATAAAAATCTTCGAATGCTTCAGTGCTAATATTGGCCAGTTGAGCCATGCTGTCATTCGGATAACGCAGCACTACCCATTTTGTGTGTTTCACTCGTTGTTCGCTATGTACCGCATGCTGATAAATGGAATTATACATTTTCATTTTATCTTCCGGTACATCTGACAGATCATTTACATTTTCGCCTGCACGAATTCCGATGTAACAGTGCATTTGTTTCATCCGGTTGAGGTCAATTTCAGCCCAAGTTTCCAGCATTTCCTTTGTCGCATTACGAAGCATAGCGCTCTGCACCTTACGATCTGTAAGCTGAACAAAAACATTTCCGCCTTTTTTACCAACTTCATGAATGATGGCGTTAAGCAAGTCACGCTCTGTACCAATCATTTCAATCAATACATTTTCTCCAGGCTGCACTTCAACAGAGTAACCTACCAGATTTTCCGCCAGCTTAAGTATTCTAGGATCTTTCATGTAGTGTCTCTCCTTCTTTATTTCGCTCTTTTTGAACAACGGTTAATTCAAATTCCATTGTATCATGCCCGCTCCGTTACTTGTAGTCCTCAAAAGCAACTCTGGTTATCAGAGCCTCTTGGTGCAGCTCTTCATTCGCAACCTGTCGGGAAATTCGGCATTCCGATGACAGCTTTAAGGGCAAACCCGTTTGGCGATCTATAGTTAAATGGTACACAGTCCGCACATCGGAGTGCTCCAGCTGGTTGTTCATATCCTCACAACTTTCCTTCCATACTTGGCTTAGCTTTTGTTGCAGCTCTTGGTTCGTTTCTGTTTGCTGCGTTTTTAAAATCCTGATTTGAGGATTTAACGTATTCATTTCTTCCATTAAACGTTCTTTCAACCAACGCTTTGCCGAGGCAGGTTCTGGTTCAATCCTCACCACCCAAGTTCCCCGGGCAGCTCCCTTTTCCATACGAATGCTCTTATTCAGTGTGTTTAATTCCTCAAGCTCCTGAATCGGATTGAAGCGATTTAACATGCCATTTTGAACCATAGAAGTATCCCCAGATGCCAGCGCAATCCATTTTCCATTTTGACGAAGAAACCGTTCATGTGTAACACCAGGCTCGGACTTATCTTCTTTCAGTGCTACATAGTCGCCTTGCTTACGCAAAGCCTCTGCAGATCCCCAGTGCATAATCAGTTCATCGTGATTTTTTAGCTTCCCGCGATATTCAAACTGTTTAGTCGTAGGCAGGCCGTCAGTTCTGATTCTAGTCTGTCCGATAAACGTTATCCTCTCTCTGCCAGCCATTCCTGCAACAGCTCTTCTAAAAATCTGCTCAGGAGTATATTGCCGATCCAGTGCACAACCGCTTAACACACATATAATCAGAAACATACAGCCCCGCATTACCCATTGCTTTCTCCACTGCATACCATCATCCGTCCTATCCTAAACATGACTATAAATCATGATAAAAATTCTGTTTCAGAACATCCAGGTTATAGCTATGCTTAGGATTACCTGTCTACAATCGGTTATGCAAAACAAAAAGAGAACATTCCCTAAGGAATATTCTCTACATATCGCCTACATGATCAATAACTATACGATTACGTCCTTCATTTTTCGCTTCATACAAGGCCATATCAGCCCTATAAAATAAAGATTCGATGCTGATTTGCTCGTCCAGCCAGTTCCATTCGGCAATCCCGCAAGAAACAGTCACCTGAGGATTAGTTTCATGCTGTACACGGCTACGTATTTTTTCTGCATATCCCAGTGCCTGTTGAACCCCCAACTGCGGCAAATAAATGGCAAGCTCCTCTCCGCCCCATCTGGCACATACATCCTCATCACGGGTCGCCGAGCGAACAATATTGCTGACGCTTTTCAGAATTTCGTCACCCGTCTGATGGCCATACGTATCATTCACCTGCTTGAATTGATCAATATCAACCAAAATAAGAGAGCCACAGAAATCCTTTTCCTGATGTTCCTGAATAATTCGGTCTACATAATGACGTACATATAAACCTGTTAACATGTCCATATTAGCCAGACGCCGCACCTCGGCATGTAGCATAGCATTGGTTACGGCCAGTCCGATATGAGGAGCTAGCATTTGCAGCATCTTGTAATTATCGTAAGAAAAAAAATGTGGAAGCTTGCTCGACAATAATATAACCCCTCTAGGAGTCCCCCTGTTCTTCATAGGCACAGCCATCAAAGACTGAGAGTCCGTCGTATCCATAAACCGAGAGGATATCTTCCCATCCTTTCTATAGTCAGACACAATCACGGGTTCTCCTGTTTTGCATATCAGTCCAGCAAATCCACCTTCACGAGGGTAACTCTCCAGCTTTAAACTATCCACATTGCTTGACATCACCCTAAAACAACTTCCATCCTGATCCAGCTGCACAATACAACAAAAGTCGGCAATGAACATTTTTAATAATTCCTGCACGGCAAACTCAAATATTTCATTTAATTTCAGGCTCTGATTCAAACGCTGAACCAACTCATTAATGAGCCGTAATTCATGGATAAGTACATTCGATTGCTCCAGCAGCTTCGCATTTTCAAATGCGGTGCCAGCTGTATCTGCCATCATCGCAATCAGCTCTACGTCCACTTTTTCCATACTATCCGCACCTGCCGGAAGAATCATATGGAAAACACCATATACGCCCTGTTTGCCACGTAACGGGATACCGATTTCAGTTATTTCATCTTGTGGACTGGCAGGCTCATTCACAGCCATTTGCCCTTTCATAAATGCACGGACACATACATCCTCGTCCCGTTCATGTAGCAACAAAGGCTTGACCTGATGATTTCGACTGTGCCGATCCTGACTCATATACAACGTGATATCCACATGGGGAAACAAATAGGCGATACTTCCAAATACTTCATCCAGCACGCCTTCTACATCAATCTTGTCATGCATCCGTTTTACAATCTGAAATAAAATAGAGCGGCGTCTGCCTTCACGTTCACTCCGATTCTGCATCCCTAGGATATCTTCCATAAATATATACTCAAACTTCGAGTAAAAGCAGGATCTAAAATGCAAAGAAGCCACTAACAATGCGTCCTGATTCGAGACAAAATGTTGAGCAGGCCGTGTAAAACGAAGAGCGGCGAAAGGCTCTCTCTTGTAATTGCGGCATAGTATGGGAACCATGTATACAAATGCAAGGCTCCCATCTCGAAGTTTACGCTGGCTCACTTCCATCTCTCTAGATATGCAACAACGCTCGACCAACTCTAAATCCTCGTCATCATCCTCTTCCCTACCAGCAACCCGAACACCTGTAAAATTAAAGACAGCAGTATACTCTTCACTGATCCAGGATATACCATTGCTCTGCTGTAACCAATTCCGATATCCTTGGACGAGAAGCTGATTAATATAGGGGTAATCATAGGGTGTCATATCCATGTTCTGGAGCCAGGCAAAAGACGTATATCCTTTATCATCAAACAGCGGAGCACCGCTAGCCTGCACTGTTTTACTGTCAAGCGTTTGCTGATCCGTTGTTGAAAATTCCGACATATTAAGGCGCTCCTTCACAGCAAAATTAGCTGTACCAAGACAGCGGCTATACACCACTATAGCTCATAATATGATCTATTTTACTCTCAACTTTAGAAATTTGCATCCATTTTCCAGAAATTCGTCCCACCTTTTTAGTTCTTAAGCCCTATCGACAAATTTTGACGTTTTCATTCTTTTTCTCTACTTGACATTGACCCACTATACCATATAATATATATTATTGAAAAAGACTGTACGGCAGAACTATCTACTGTGCGGATCTTAAATTTTGGGCGTAACAGTTTGTGTCACCCTCATCTTATTTGTTGCTGACAGGACAGCGGCTGAACTTTTCTGTCAGTAGTGCGTCTCACCTTCTAGGTAGCGCCGAACAAATTGGAGCGCAAAGAGAGCCCCAACTCAAATTTTAATTATGAAGGAGTTAACTCTATAATGGCACGTTACACTGGTCCTAAATTTAAATTGAGCCGTCGTCTCGGTATTTCCCTGAGCGGCACAGGTAAAGAATTGAAACGCCCTTTCCCTCCGGGACAACATGGTGCAAACCAACGGAGAAAAATCAGTAACTACGGTATGCAGCTTCAAGAAAAACAAAAGCTGCGCCACATGTACGGTTTGGGTGAAAAACAATTCCGTACCCTGTTCAACAAAGCTCAACACATGCACGGTATCGCTGGTGAAAACTTTATGTTCTTGCTGGAAAGCCGCCTGGACAACCTTGTATTCCGTCTTGGCTTTGCTAATTCCCGTGCAGGCGCACGTCAATTGGTAGCTCATGGTCACGTTACTGTGAACGGCAAAAAAGTTGACATCGCTTCTTACCAAGTAAGCCCTGGCGACGTGATCGGTCTTCGTGAAAGAAGTCGTTCCCTGTCTTCCATCAAAGAAGCTTTGGAAAACCGTAACCACTTGGTAGCTTACCTGGAGTACAATGACGCAGCTCTGGAAGGTAAATACATTCGTTTGCCTGAGCGTGCTGAATTGTCCCAAGATATCGATGAAAAACAAATCGTCGAGTTCTACAACCGCTAATCCTTGCATTAGCACCAAAAAGCACCCGAATTCATTCGGGTGCTTTTTATATTCCCCACATATTAAGCCTGAGATTTTTATTCAATGGGGATGTACACTTTCATATTCAAATGATCAGGATAGGAATTCATCACGTCTGTAATTTCAAAATCAGGCCCCTCCCTCCGTTCAAAATTAGAATTAGGAAGCCATGTGCCATAGATAAAATCTCGTATATTCTGAACTCGTCCTTTTGAACCTGAAGCGTCAAACTCAGCATACTTGCCTGCTGGAATCTCCATATATATGAAACCCTCTGCCAGTTCTTTTGACTCTTTTTCAACTTCCTCACCGACCACAAATGAAAATGCACCGTTATCTTCAAATCGACAGGCAATCCCATATGACATTCCCGGAGCGATTTTATTCGGAATACACATAAAATATTCATGTGCGCCAAAGTGTTCATAAAATCCTGGGATTTCTTTATAGTGCTGCTCATTATTCAGATTTGTTTTATATTCATATCCTACAATTTTGGTCGTTTCGAGTTGCAATATTACAGGCTTGTTCATCTCTAATTCCTCCGTTGCGTTTTTTTGGTAATCCAAAAAATTGATTTTGCTTTGACCAGAAAGCTCAATGTCACAGTTACGATATTTCCCAGGGGTGATCCCAAAACTTTTTTCAAAAGCACGAGTAAAAGCTTCTTGCGAGTTGTACTGATACTCAATAGCAATGTCCAATACCTTTTGATTGGATTGCTTTAGCCGTTTAGCCGCCTCGGACAATCTTCTCCTTCTTATATATTGTTGCACTGTAAAACCCGAAATGGCCTGAAAAACCCGCTGGAAATGAAAAGCTGAAAAGTATGCCTGTGAAGCAACCTCGGCAATTTTTAAATCCTCCCGGAGATTCAATTCAATAAACTCAATCGCACACTGAATTCGTTTAAAGTAGTCCATATAATCCTTCCCCGCACTTGTAATTTATCTAGCCTACATCCACATTGGGTAACCCACATATTCATTATGTATAACTCTTTACCTACTTGTTTGATTATTTGTGCTAAGTTTACCACGGCTTTTCACTTGGCAGAAATAAAAAAAGCAGCACTGAGATGTAAAATTAATCTCAACGCTGCTAGTGAATGTATTTTAATTATCCAAGCTTGATTTTAGCAAATTTCCGTTTACCCACCTGTACAATGTCGCCTTCTTGCGGCTTGTATGCTTCGTTCACATCGGTCCACTTCTCTTCATTAATTTTAACCGAACCCTGCTGAATACTACGCTTGGCCTCACCGTTAGATGCTGCAAAGCCTAGATGAGTCAGCAACTGTATCACACGAATGCCGCCTCCTTCTAGCTGATCTGCTGTCAAGGTGAATTCTTCAATATCATCAGGAAGCGCACGTTGTTGGAATACGGTCACAAAATGCTGCTTGGCTGCTTCCGCCGCTTCTTCACCGTGGTACATGCGGACTAATGTTCCTGCCAGTTTCATTTTGGCATCACGTGGATGCACAGAACCCTCTTTAACACCTTTCGCCAGCTCTGCCAGCTCCTCATTGGTAATATCCGTTGCAAGCTCAAAATATTTCAGCATCAACTCGTCAGGAACGGACATCGATTTACCGTAAATTTCGTTTGGCTCCTCATCCACACCAATATAGTTCCCCAAACTTTTGCTCATCTTCTGAACGCCATCAAGCCCCTCAAGCAGTGGCAATGTAATAGTTGCCTGCGGCTCTACTCCGTATTCCTTTTGCAGGGTTCTGCCCATCAGCAGATTAAACTTTTGATCTGTCCCTCCCAATTCTATATCGCTTTGGAGAGCCACGGAGTCCATGCCCTGCATCAGCGGGTAAAAGAACTCATGGATGCTGATCGGCAAGCCGTTTTGGTATCTTTTTGTAAAATCATCCCGCTCCAACATACGGGCAACCGTTACTTTGGCAGACAGGGTTACCACATCCGCAAAAGACATCGGTCCTAACCATTCGGAATTGTAGTATACCTTTGTCTTTTCAGGATCGAGAATCTTAAAGATTTGTTCCTTGTATGTTTGTGCATTGCGCTGTACATCTTCCTCAGTCAGTTGCTTGCGGGTCTCCGATTTACCTGTCGGATCACCAATTCTGCCTGTAAAATCTCCGATAATCAGTTGCACTTGGTGCCCTAATTCCTGAAACTGGCGCAGTTTGTGCATAACAACCGTATGTCCGATGTGAATGTCGGGCGCAGACGGATCCAAGCCCAGCTTAATTTTGAGTGGCTCGCCGCTAACAACCGATTTAATAACCTTACGCCTCAGCTCATCTTCAGGTACAATTTCCGCTACTCCACGACGTATCACTTCTAGTTGTCGTTCTACCTCTGCCTGTTGCTCAGGCTTCAATTCTTCCCACTTCATCCTGAATCCCTCCTATTTTTCATCCAAAAATTACTATTTAAACAAACCAAAAAGCCCCTTTCATCCCAAGGGACGAGAAGGAGCTGCTCGCGTTACCACCCTAATTAAAGAAACGTATGCAAAAACAAACGTTTCTTTCACTTCATTCCTATAACGGGTCTACACCCGGTACCGGATTACTATGGGAGCTTCGCAAACCTGCAAAAGCCTTCCATTCATCCAGACAGCTCCAGACGGTAATTCAAAGGAGGGACGCTACCGATTCACACCACCCATCGGCTCTCTGCACAACGTGATTCCGCCTTCTACTGAAGTCTTTCTCTGCTTTTCACGATATTTACTTTGACCTATTTATAACACACTGTTTTTATGTAGTCAACGACACCAAAAGACAGGCTTTTTAGCATATGGGTTCATTTTGTAATTTTATGCTATAATAATGGCTGTTATAAAGGAGGAAGACTTAATGGTTGAAGAAAAAAACAATGTATCAGAGCCAAAGCCTTCCCGCTTACGGAGAACCATGCGAAGGCTCGGCCGTGTCATAAAGTGGGTCGTCATCATCGGTTTTATGGGAGCACTATTCGCAGGAGGAACCGCCGCCGGCTATATTGCTTCTATTGTAAAAAACGAGCCCGTGCGTTCCAGATCTACGATTCTACAGGAAGTAGATAAAAATGCAATTACAGGCTTCGCTTATTTCAATGATGGCTCTCCCATCGGGCAGCTTCGGACCGAGGAAGATCGAAGACCTGTTACATTTAAGGAGATTCCTCAGCTCGTCATTGACGCAGTCATTGCCATTGAAGATAACCATTTTTACGAGCATAAAGGTGTCGATTTGTCGGGAACGCTGCGTGCTGTGAAGCAAAAGGCACTACATGAATCCGTACAAACTGGAGGGAGTACTCTTACCCAGCAGCTTGCACGTCGTGTCTTTTTAAATCTTGATCGTACGGATGACCGCAAGGTCAAAGAAATTTTGCTATCTCTGCGCCTTGAGCGCTTCCTGAGCAAGCAGCAAATAATTACAGCCTATCTCAATAAGGTACCTTTCGGTAACGGATCAAGCGGTTACAACGTCTTTGGTATTAAAGCAGCGGCCAAAGGTATTTTTAATGAGAATGATTTGGGCAAGCTTAATGTAGCCCAAGCTGCCTATCTGGCAGGTTTGCCACAACTCCCTTCTTCTTATTCTGCTTACAACGGTAAAGGCGAATTTAATGAAGCTGGTTTTAAAAGAGCGATCAACCGCCAGCACCTGGTGCTCAGCCGAATGCTGGAGGAGAACAAAATCAATAAAGCACAATATGATGAAGCGATGGCTTTTGATATTAAAAAATCTCTCGCACCACGCACTGTTAAGGCTTATAACACCTATCCATATCTTATGATGGAAACAGAGCGGCAAGCTGCGCAGGCACTCATGTCTGTCACCAATCCGAGTCAAGCGGCTAATGCCAGTGCAGATACCAAAACCAAGGATGATAACGACTTGCTCAAAGAAGCCGAACAGCAGCTTCGCACAGGCGGCTATATGGTATATACCACCATTGATAAGAGCGTGTACAAATCTATGCGTCAAATTGCAGAAAATAAGGACAACTTTTCTGCTACTAGCAAAACCAAAGGTGACGAGCAAGCGGCAGCCATTCTGATTCAGCATAAAACCGGTGCCATTCTCGGCATGATGGAAGGTCGGGACTTCCAAAAAGAGCAAATGAACTATGCTACCCAGATGGTACGCCAGCCGGGTTCAGCCATGAAACCGATTGCTGCTTACCTGCCTGCTTTGGATAGCGGTCTCGTACAGCCTGGCACGATTGTGGATGATGCTCCTATTATTTTGAAGGATGGCAGTAATGGATATCACATCCCGAAAAATTCCAACAACCGCTACCAAGGATTGGTCACAGCGCGTTATGCACTGAATCAATCGCTAAATACGATAGCACTCAAGCTGTTTAACGAAAAGGTAGGGATCAATAAAGCTTGGGCTTTTGCTAAAAAACTGGGTATCACCACCTTGGAACCAAGCGATAACAACGCCCAAACCGGTGTACTCGGTGGCTTGGCCCACGGGGTAACCGTTGAGGAGCTCACCAATGCATATGGAGCCATCCCAAATGGCGGTGTGTTTAATGATGCCTACATGATCGAAAAGATCGTGGATTCGCAAGGCAATATTGTATACAAGCATCAGCCTAATCCTGTGCAAGCCTTCACACCACAAACCGCCTACCTGATGACGGATATGTTACGTACAGCCGTATCGGAAGGCACAGGCAAACTGGTGAAACGTAACTTTAATCAATCCGGCAAGATTCCGATTGCCGGTAAGACAGGCACTACGCAATCCTACACCGATGTGTGGTTCGAGGGCTTTACACCTGACGTCACGCTGGGAGTGTGGGTTGGTTACAAGCAACCTGTCAATAAGCTTGAAACGAAAGCACAAAAAGAGCGGGCTCGTCGTCTATGGGCTCTAATCATGAATGAAGTAACGGCTAAAGATTCTCAGTTATTCCAAACGGATAGTTTCGAGAGACCTGACGGTATTGTAAGCCGGACAGCATCCGCTTATGGTTCAGACATTTATAACAGTAAATATTTACCCAAAAACAGTGAAAATGGCGTTACCCGTGCGAAATATATTACCTATCAGGGTGTAAATTACATTCCACGTGATGGTACGCCAGATGATATGTTGTATGAACGGACCGTTAGAAAACGGGAAAAGCCAATCTCAGAATTGATTAAAGAGCTTCAGCAAGCCTTTACAGTGATGAGACGGCACAATTCGTTGTCCTACTATCTGCCTCAAGATGCAGATAAAGAAGCTCCTACTCAGATTGATCCACGCAGGGACGATGGGGCAGCTCCTAACGCTCCAACTAGCGTCAGCGTAAGCTATAGTGACGGCAAGGCCATAATTAGCTTTAGCCCAAGCGGAAACAGTGATGTTGTAGGTTACCGTCTATATCGTTCTACAGATGGAGGCAGCTTCCAACGGCTTGGCAAGGTTGTCATGGCTGATGGCTCCAAGGTATTCTCTGACAGCCCTGATGGAGGCAGTGCAAGTTACTATGTGACTGCCGTTGATGTGGGAGGACATGAATCTGGGCCAAGTACCAAAGCAAGTACAGTGCCTGTAGTGCCACCTGCAGATTCTGAGTCACCAGATATTCCGGGCGAGGGAGATGGAACAGGTGCGCAGCCTACAGAAGTTCCTACTGCTCCTGGACAGCCCCAAGCTAAAGCGGCAGGCACGTCCGTAGTGCTCCAATGGAGTGCAGGAAAGCCTGCGGACGCTATAACAGGCTATAACGTATATTACAGTGAAAGCGGTGCGGAGCCTTTTAAAAACATAGGCTCTACCGCAAACACCAACTTTGAGTATAAACCAGGCCGCAAGCCCAAAGGCTGGTTCCGTGTTACTTCCATGAATACCATGGGGGAATCGGCTCCTTCTGGAGCCGTTCGTCCATAGTTCAAGACAAAAACAAGAAGCAATAGTTTGGGTGAGATGAATGAGTTCACCCTAATAAAAAAGGGAGTCTTCATAGCTATAATGGCTATGGAGACTCCCTTTTTAGTGCAAACATGCATCAATTCAATCCTCAATGGTAGACAGGTCACCTGTAGGAAGGTTAAGCTCCCAGGCTTTCAGCACACGTCTCATAATTTTGCCGGAACGGGTTTTGGGTAACTTTTCCTTAAATTCAATTTCACGCGGAGCAGCATGAGCAGACAGCCCTTCCTTGACGAAGCGGTAAATGTCCTGTTGTAACGCTTCCGACGCGGTATAGCCATCACGCAGGGCGACAAATGCTTTAATGATCTCTCCTCGAACAGTATCTGGTTTCCCAATGACTCCAGCTTCCGCTACAGCAGGATGCTCCAGAAGCTTGCTCTCCACCTCAAAAGGTCCGATGCGCTCTCCGGAGGAGTTAATAACATCATCAATTCTTCCCTGAAACCAGAAATATCCGTCCTCATCCATGTAAGCTGAATCACCGGATACATACCAACCGGGAAAGCGGAAATATTCCTGAAACTTATTTGGGTTGTTCCATATACGGTTCATCATGGATGGCCATGGTGTACGAATCGCCAAATGTCCCATCCTATTAGGAGGCAACACCTGGCCTCTGTCGTCCAAAATAGCAGCTTGAATACCTGGAAGTGGCTTTCCCATCGAACCTGGCTTAATCGGCAGCTCTGGGTAATTACAGATCAACTGTCCTCCTGTTTCCGTCATCCACCAAGTATCATGAATACGCTGTGTGTATACTTGCCACCCCCATCTCACTACCTCGGGATTCAGTGGCTCCCCAACGGATAATACATGCCGCAAGCTGCTGAGATCATAGTTGGAAACTACCTGCTCCCCTGCGCTCATCAACATCCGAAACGCCGTAGGAGCACTATACCAAATAGTCACTTCGTGACGTTCAATCGTACGGTACCAGTCCTCTGGGCTGAAACGGCCTCCACGGATGACATTTGTTGCTCCATTTAGCCAAGGAGCAAAAATGCCATATGACGTTCCCGTAACCCAGCCAGGGTCCGCAGTACACCAATATACATCATCTTCCCGCAGATCCAGCACCGTTTTACCCGTATAGTAATGCTGAATCATTGCATTTTGTACATGATACACGCCTTTGGGCTTGCCCGTTGAGCCTGATGTATAGTGAATAATTAATCCATCTTCACGACTCAGCCATTCGGGCTCAAGCTCTTCTGAGGATGTGAGCATTTCCGTTTCGAAATCAATAATTCCCTGCTCCCGTTCGTCCATATCACCGACCACAAAAATATGACGCAATGCAGGAAGCTCCTCACGTTTTACCCGTGAAAGAAGCGCAGGTGTGGTTACTAATGCCACCGCCCCGCTATCCTCCAAGCGATCTTTAACCGCCGTTTCCATAAACGCCTCAAACAGTGGACCGACAACAGCGCCTACCTTTAAAACCCCAAGCATACTAATGACCAGTTCAGGTGAACGCGGCATGAATATAAACACCCGTTCCCCTTTACCAATACCGTATTTGCGCAGCACATTTCCGAACCTGTTCGAGCTGGCACGGAGCTGAGAAAAGGTGTAGGTTTCATGACGGTTTGCATCACAATACAAAAGTGCTGCTTTATCCCCCCGACCTTCCTCTACATGTCGATCAATCGCTTCATGTGCCATATTCACTTTGCCTGTTTCATACCACGTAAAATGACGTTCTACATCTTCCCACTGAAAGTTGTTGTAAGCTTGTTCATAAGAGCCCATGTTGGATGTGGGAACTACAGCCTGGAGTTCTTCAATCTTCATGCGTTCAGCCTCCTCACAATGGAATAATGAGAATTACACAGAACAAAATAACGCTTACAAAATTAATGGTGCAAATTATTTCTTTTGATTTGTGGTTTGATTTAAAGCCTTAATTGTGAACAATTCGTGTCTAAATCAGTATATCATAGGTAAGGATGTGACGACCATCCTTTTCATTTATTTGTTTTTTTGTTATAAGTAGGGGATATGAAGAGCTACTGATGGCAAACAAGGAGGTCGCACCCATGCAGCATTTAAAATTGTACCACTTGGACACGCTGGATCACAACGGACAAACCATCCATGTAGAAGGACCGGTATCCGCTGATCGATTGCGTTCATTTCAAATGCATACGCAATTGGACGCCTTTCGTAAACCAAAGGAGCAATTCGAGGCGCTGGTGGAAATTTCAGAACTGCCAGAAGGCAGAATTATCATTGCCCATGACGGAGAAACCCTTCTGGGATACGTTACTTTTCACTATCCAGATGAGATGGAACGCTGGTCGGAAGCTGGCATGAAGAATTTACTGGAACTCGGAGCTGTCGAGGTAGCCGATGACTATCGCGGATTGGGCCTAGGTAGCCGAATGATTCGGATTGCCTTTGAAGACGGACAGCTCGAATCCTATATTATTTTTACAACCGAATATTACTGGCACTGGGATTTAAAAGGCAGCGGTCTTTCCGTATGGGAATACCGCCGCATGATGGAACGCCTAATGAAAACCGTAAATATGGTATGGTACGCCACGGATGATCCTGAAATATGCTCACATCCTGCGAACTGTCTGATGGTACGAATGGGAGATGATGTACCCCTCGAATCACGAGAACAGTTTGACCGCATCCGGTTTGTCCGAAGATTCATGTATTAAAAAAATTACACCCTTAATCCAAATGCTTGAGCATGAACTCCACAATACGGTGTGAACGATGTGAAGCTTCCACTGTAAACTCAGCATAATTCACGTGAGCCGATCCATCAGCCTTATCTGACATAGATCGTAGGACAACATAAGGCACAGCATTCATATGAGCTGTCTGAGCCACTGCGGCGCCTTCCATCTCGGTACAAGCACCGTCCATTTCTTGATGCAATGCTGTTACTATCTCACGGCTTGCGACAAATTGATCGCCGGAAAGTACTTTTCCGACAATATATCGATCTCCAAACGATTTGCAGGCTTGTTCAGCCAGACGGACAAGTTCGGGATCGGCCGCGAACTCTGAGGTGTCCTGATAAGGAATGACCCCTCTGGCATAACCCAAAGGCGTTACATCCATGTCATGCTGCATACATGTTGATGAAATGACAATATCCCCAATGTTTAAATCCGGGTGTACCGCCCCTGCCACTCCCGTGAATATAATTTGTTCTACGCCAAAATGATCAATCAGGATTTGTGTTGTTACCGCAGCATTGACTTTGCCCACACCGGACTTGCAGACAACCACCCTTTGTCCGTGAATCATTCCTGTAGTGTATGTGATTCCCGCCTTGGTCGTCTTACTTGCTTCCGTCATCGCCGAGAGCAGCAATTCAATTTCTTCATCCATAGCACCCATTAATCCATAAAGTCGGCTCATTACGCATCCCTCGTTTCTTAGTTTGATGATGATTTCACAAGAGAATATGTATCTACGAAAAAAGCTCCGTCAAAGGAGCTTTCATCGAAGGTATATCCTAATTCAGCACTGCCGCTAGTCTAAATAATTAACTGATAACCGTAAAATAGTTTCGTGCGGCAAAATAACGCGAGAGTTCTCCACGTTTTCCTTCTTCATCAGCTTGGTTAGCAAACGCATTGCCACCGCACCCAAATCGTACATCGGTTGTGCGACGGTTGTCAGCTGAGGACGAACCATGGAGGCCATGCGAATATTGTCAACACTGATGACCGAAAAATCATCAGGTACTTTCAATCCCTCATCCTGAATGCTATGAATCGCACCAATTGCCATTTCATCTGTAGCGGCAAAAATAGCACTTGGTTTCTTCTTCAGACCGAGGAAGTATTTCATGGCTTCAACACCGGATTCATAGCGGTAATTCCCGATTCGCACGAGATCTTCCTGATAATCAATTCCGGCTGTTTCCAATGCTCTCTTGTAACCTTGGAAACGTGCATAACCATTTGCAGGGTCTTGAAGCGTACCACTGATCATTGCGATTTGACGGTGTCCATGGCGGATCAATGTGTTAACCGCATCGAAAGCAGCGGCTTCATGGTCAATATCGACCGAAGGATAGCTACCTTTTTCATCACTCGTTGCACATAGAACAATAGGGACAGCAGCTGTGTGGAACGCTTGAATATGCTCGTCCGTTACTGTGCCGCCCATGAACAGAAGCCCGTCGACTTGCTTTTCAAGTAACGTATTGATAACACGGATCTCTTTTTCTTTCCGTTTGTCGGCATTACATAAAATGATGTTATAGTGATACATATTTGCAATATCCTCAATACCGCGCGCAATTTCTGCAAAAATTGAGTTCGATATATCCGGAATAACAACGCCAACAGTCGTTGTCTTCTTGCTGGCCAGACCTCTAGCTACCGCATTTGGGCGATATCCCAATTGTTCAATCGCTTCGTACACCTTCTTGCGAGTTTGAGGTTTTACATTAGGATTATTGTTAACTACGCGGGACACCGTCGCCATTGAGACCCCAGCTTCGCGAGCTACATCATAGATCGTTACCGTCACATTCCTTCTCTCCATTGCCAATAAATTTTCAACCGAATCCTAGATCAACTAATTAGAACCATGATACGACAAAATACTACTTTATGCAACGACAGCACTCATTCTATCTATGTGAGATGATCGTGGAGCGCACGGACTGTAATATTCGAATGGGATGTATGCCAGACAGCCTCCCCGTCCTTGACTAAAATGGCTTGCGGCGATTCATGTTTCACCTGAAGCTTGTCCGAAGCCGCATTGGACACCGGCCGATCTTCTACTACGTAAATGATACCGTATTCAATATTTTCGTCGGGAACACCTTCCAAATAAGACTCCACTTCCTGGTATGCGCCTGCACTTATCGGACAACGTGTGCTGTGCTTAAAGAGGAGTAACGGTTTGTCTGATGACGCTTCCAGAGCCGTATTTAATTGTTGAATAGTAGTCATTTTCGTCATCGTCGCCATTGGATATACATTCCTTTCTGTGTCTTGTCGTATGGCCTATTCTCATCGTAACAAAAAGAACATGTAAAATCCAATGGTGACCATGAAAATTTTCATATTTTTTAGTTTTTTGTATTCGTGAACACCGATTTACTGGTAAAACCGGATAATTGAACCAATCTTTTCTCTACATCATTCATCCAGTCTTCATCTCCTAGGCTTCTCGCATAGCGATAAAGATCCAGCAAGAGATTAATTCGAAGCTCCATTCGCTCCTCCAAAGCAGATTGCCAATCGACATTGGGATTGTCCGCTTCCTCCAGTACAAGCTTGCGAATAATTTCTGCCAGTTCATTGTTGCGAGCAAAAGATATTCGCCGGGGCGCAGGTTTGCTCCCTAGACTTTGTAAAAGTTCCTTAATGTCCTTCGTCACATGTTGCAGAACCTCACTGGAAAAGCATGACGGGCATGAAAATACAGGAACATGCAAAATTTCAACCTTACTCGCATATATTACCTTTCGCAATTCCAGTCCCATCGGTTCACCGCATTGGCATTGCTTTTGCACTTTTACCACCTCATTACATAGGATCAAACTATATAAGGATCTCTTCAGCATCCAGATATATCTATCTACTAGTCTATAAAATATTTGTTAACTCTATAAAATCTATCATACCTTTTTTTATTTCGACTTTGGGGTCTCAAATCCTTCCACAGATTGCAGCAATGAACAAATTACCAAGGCATTAGAGGGTCAAAAAATGACGGCGATTGTTGTAAAAGAGCGACTCCTAACCTGAGAATCTGCGAAGGAATGGACTTCGGGCTTACTTTTTCTTAAGATGTAAAAGTACAGATTACAAAACAAAGGTGTCATATGTGACCCATGAAAGGATGGTTAGATGTCAAGACTTACCGGAAAAAAGGTCATTGCCCTCGTAGATGAGGAATTCGAGGATCTGGAATTATGGTACCCGGTGTATCGTGTTCGTGAAGAAGGCGCAGAGGTACATTTAGCCGGTGCTGAAAAGGGGAAAAAATATATTGGAAAATACGGCGTACCTGCTGAAGCAGAATATGCCTTTGAAGAACTCAATAGTAGCGATTATGACGGTATTCTTGTCCCAGGTGGTTGGGCGCCCGATAAACTGCGCCGCTACCCCAAGGTTATTCAACTTGTACAGGAGTTTCATGCCGCACATAAACCCATCGGACAAATCTGTCATGCAGGCTGGGTACTGATTTCTGCTAAAATATTGGATGGTGTCACAGTCACCTCCACGCCAGGTATCCGTGATGATATGGAAAATGCAGGAGCAATCTGGAAGGATGAAGCTGTTGTGACAGACGGACACATTGTATCCGCTCGTCGACCGCCCGATCTTCCACCTTACGGAAAAGCGTTCTGCGATGTATTAGCTAATAGCGCTCGGAAATAAGATATGTAGTCCGCACATTCAGGACTTGAGTAACCTTATCTATGGCTATATCGAAAAAGCACCTTCAAAACCACTTTATTCATGGTTTTGAAGGTGCTTTTTCGTCCGAGCTATCTAAGCATTGCGGATATTAAATATTACGGCCGCCCGGGTCCGGCCGGGGTACAGCTGATATTAGCTGCAGTCAGCTTGTCTTCGATCGCTACACCAGTGGACATGCCAAAGCAAGCACGAGCGATTGCCATTGCTTCAGATGCAGTCGTATTCAGCACACGATGCTTGACCCGCAACAAAGATTGGGGGGACATACTGAGCTGATGTATTCCCAGTTCTAGCCAAAGTGGAACGGATCGTTCATCTCCAGCCATCTCACCGCAGACACTCACATCAATTCCGGCTTGAAGTGCCGCTTGTGCAGTCATGCGCAGCATTCGAAGTACAGCCGGGTGGTATGGATGGTACATATGCGCAATCTGCTCATTCATACGGTCTACAGCCAGCACATACTGAACTAGATCATTCGTTCCGATACTAAAAAAGTCGGTTTCAGCTGCTAATAGATCCGCGATCATCGCTGCAGCTGGAACCTCAATCATAATCCCTCGCTGAATTTTAGGATTATAGGCAAGCCCTCTTGCATCCAAATCCGCCATAGCTTCTTTCAAAAGAGCATCTGCCTGACGGACTTCCTCCACGGATGAGATCATCGGATACATGACCTTGATATTCCCCGTTGCACTGGCTCGCAAAATTGCAGTCAACTGAGTTTTAAACATTTCCTTCCAATCCAGACTAATCCGTATAGCACGATAACCTAGAAAAGGATTTTCTTCCTCTGGGAGCTCAAGATAATCCAACGGCTTATCGCCGCCGATATCCAATGTACGGATGACTACGGAGTGATCGCCTGCCTTTTCCGCTATTAGTCGATATACTTGATACTGCTCCTCTTCATTAGGAGCAGATTTACGATCCATATATAAAAATTCCGTGCGGAACAGCCCCACACCTTGAGCTCCATGCTTCAAAGCAGCCTCCAGTTCTTTAACGGAGCTAATATTGGCCGCCAGTCTCAGCGTGGTTCCATCCTTGGTCACAGCTTCTACCGAAGCGAGTACCTGAAGCTGCTCTTTTCTACGTCGCTGCTCGTCACGCAAAATGATATAGTGGTCTGTTACGGATTTTTCCGGATTCACATACACTCTACCCAGGTCTCCGTCCACAACCATCATATCTCCAGTTTGAACGGGCAAATTCATATTGCTCTCCAATCCAGAAACGAGTGGAATGCCAAGCGCACGGGCCATAATCGCGGAATGCGATGTTTTACCACCATTCATAGTCACAATCCCTAACACATAGCTGGGATTCAAGTGTGCCGATTGGGATGGTGAGAGCTCTTTGGCTACCAGGATATAGGGCTGAGTGTCCTTGGGAAGAGTCACTTCCGGTGCACCCAGCAAATGCTTGAGCAGTCGGTTCCCCACATCCTTGATGTCGATTGCCCGCTCCTTCATATATTCATCATCCAGCAAATCAAACATTGTCACAAAATGATCAATAGCTTCTTTCACAGCCACCTCGGCCGCCTTATACTGACGCTGAATAATGCCGCTAATTTCATTCATGAACTCCGGATCTTCCAATATCGCTAGATGAGCATCAAAAATGCTGGATTCCTCCGCTCCCACCATCTCTCGGAACTCATCCTTAATAAACTGGATTTCACTTTTAGATGTACGTATCCCTTCATACAAACGTTCAAATTCCTTCGCTAGATCTACCGTATCCATTTTTTGATCAGGTAAATCCCATTCCCAGCTCGGCAGGACAAATGCCTTCCCGATGGCCACACCTGCTGCGGCGCCGATGCCTTCTATCATGTTTCTACCCCTCCAACATTCCTGTCATGCAGCACAACGGACATTACCGAGGCCTGACCTTTTTTCACTGTTTTAAACGGAGCAAAGCTCCACGACTTGACGCGATCCGGATTCGTGATGACCATAGGAGTCACCAGCGATGGAGCTTGCTCTCGTAGCGCCTGCAAATCAAATTTGATCAGCAATTGCCCCGGTTCCACCGTATCGCCTGCTTCTACCATAGCAGTAAAATTCCCTTTTAGCTGTGAAGTATCAATCCCGATGTGAAGCAGAACCTCAAGTCCTTCTCGTGTGGAGATGCCTAAAGCGTGCATGGTCGGATACAAGTGCATCACAGTACCATACACCGGAGACACAAGTTCACCGCGTTCAGGAACAAAAGCAACACCGTCCCCAACCAGCTTCGTTGCAAAAATTTTGTCAGGCACTTCATGAATCGGTAGCATTTTTCCATGTACAGGAGCATTGAACAAAATTTGAGGGAGATCACGCTCCATCAGCTTTGCAATTTCCTCACGAATCAGTTCTGAATAGGTTCCAAATACGACTTGTAAATTACCTCCGCCCAGATTAATAAGCCCGGCCGATCCCAATGCCTTCATCGCTCCGGTATCAATCAGCCTGTCATTATGGACAGTCAGCCGTAAACGGGTGATGCAGGCCTCTACCTGCACAATATTCTCTTTCCCACCGAGTGCTTCCAAAATAAGTGGAGCACTGTAAGGAATATTACCGGCCCAATCCTCCAGAACCGAGCCTTCCTCACGTCCAGGAGTTGGAATCCGGAAGCGACGGATTGCCCATCGAAACAGTACATAATACACAAGCCCGTATGCCACTCCGACTGGAATTAACAACCAGGCGTTATGTGATAGATGGAAATTAAGGACATAATCTATAAAACCCGCAGAATATGAAAAGCCATGATGAATGTCCAGCTCAAAGGTAATCCACATGGCCAGACCGGACATAACCGCATGAACGAGGAACAAATAAGGAGCAGCAAACAAAAAGGCAAACTCAATCTGTTCCGACACTCCGGTAAAAAAACAGACCAATGCGGCCGTCAGAAACGTTTTTTGCACCTTTGGCTTCAAATCTTCACGAGCTTCCTGAATGATCGCTAACGCAATCGCAGGGATCGCAAACATCATAATGGGAAACAACCCAGACATGAAATAGCCCGCTGTCGGATCGCCAGCAAAAAACCGGGGTAGATCCCCCTGCACAACGTTGCCAGACGGAGTTTTGTATGTACCCAGTTGAAACCAAAATATATTGTTAAGCAGATGGTGAAGACCAAAAGCTGCCAACAGCCGGTATAGAATGCCGTAAATAAGCAGTCCAAAACCGCCCAAGCTCGATTCCAGGCCAACAATAAATTCCAGTCCTCGTTGAATCAGCGGAGCAATAATCAACATGAGCCCTGCAAATACAGCAGAGAACAGACCAATAAGCAGCAGAACAAATCGGGTTCCCCCAAAAAACTGAAGCACTTCAGGCAACTTAATGCTTTTGAAGCGATTATAGGCCAACCCTGAAATGATCCCCAAAATGATACCAATAAGCGTCGCTGGCTGAATGAGTCCGTTTCCAAATCTCAATGTGACCTGATCATATATAGCCATACCAGCCAATGCAGCCAGTCCCGCCTGACCTGCTTGATTCGACATACCCAGTGCAACACCAACCGCAAACAAATACGGCAAAAAATAAAAAATCCCGTGTCCCGCCGCATTTGCCATATCGGACACCATAGGAAATCCCCACGTGGCCCAAGGAAGGCTGCCGAGACTTAGCAATATTGCAGCTGCCGGTAGCACCATCGTCGGGAGCATGACAGCACGACCAAGCTGTTGTAAGGATCCGAGCCAATTCATGGCATTCCTCTCCCTTCTATCCCTGATGGTAAGCCGAATAAATACTTTTGTCAAAGCCATGGTTCCGTCAGCCAAAAATATTTATTTACGCTTTTACAGGTCATATAACTTATTACTCAACGATAACCCTATGAATTTAACTAGACCATTATCATATTCCAAGCATATATACATTATATGGATTCCTGAAAGTATAATATACTGTATCATGATTCTGATTTCACACCAAAAACCTTCAACCCTATGAAACAAGGGAAGAAGGTTTTCTTCATGTGCATATAGCATGGGTCAAAGGTGTGGTTATCCTTTACGAACAGCTTGGGTCACTGAATCCTCCACCTTAATGCAACGATCCATAATAACCGTCATTCCATGTTCCTGCGCAATGTCAGCGGCTTCCTGGCTTATAATTCCCTGTTGCAGCCACAATATCTTAGCTCCAATAGCAGCGGCTTCACGCGCAACCTCTGCGCAGTATTCGCTACGACGGAATACATTAACCAATTCAACGGGCTCTGGTACTTCAGCAAGACTGGCATAGCAAGTCTCTCCAAGAATTGTTTGCCCTGCGGCCGTAGGATTAACCGGAATAATCCGGTATCCCCGCTTCTGCATAGCATAAGAAACCATGTATGAGGTGCGGTCTGATTTATCAGACAAACCTACAACCGCAATATTGCCTACTTGTTCCAAAATATTCTTAATCTCTTCTCTGGACGGATTTTCAAAAGCCATTCTATCTCCTCCTGTCTGTATCTTAACTTACCTTTATTTTACCCATTCTACGGAAGCACCAAGCGTCGTCAGATGGTCGAAATACTGTGGATACGATTTGGCGACATGATGCGCATCCTTGATCACTAGCGGCTTCTGCGCGCGCAAACCTACAACCGTCAATGCCATAATGACACGGTGATCATAATGCGCGTTAATTTCCACTCCACCTTCGACACCCTCCGGTCTACCATGCACAATGATTTCCGCTTGACGTTCTTCTACCCGAGCCCCAGCCTTGCTCAACTCATTCAAATAATCCGTAATTCGGTCACATTCCTTATACCGTAAATTTTCCACGTTATAAAAACGAGATGTACCTTCGGCAAATACAGCCGCAGCTACCATGGCAAGTACAGCATCTGTCGCGGCATCACCATCAAACTCGATGGCCTTCAATCGGCCGTTCCCCTTTACAACAACGGTATCGTTCTCATGTGTCAGTGGTACTTCCATCATACGCAGTACATCTACAATAGCGCGTTCTCCCTGTTTGCTCTGCTCTTTAAGACGATGGATGGTAACATCGGAATTCGTTACTGCAGCCGCCGCCAGCACCGCAGCACTCCCTGGATAATCCCCCTGTACAGTATACGTACGTGGCTGATAGGATTGCCGACCCGGGACGCGGAAAGACATGTAGTCATCACTTGCATGAATGGTAATACCAGCCTCTTGCAATACCTCTAGAGTCTGCCCAATGACCACTTTGGATTTCAAATCATGCAGTACTTCAATTTCACTATCTTCCTCCAGTAAAGGTGTAAGGAACAACAGAGCGCTTAAATACTGTGAGCTAACCGAGCCGGACACCTGAATTTTACCGCCCTTCGCCTGACCACCCTGAATACGTATTGGCAACTTGCCTTCACGATGATCTACTTTAACACCTAGTTGGCCCAATGCATCAATTAGATCGTCATGGGGCCTTTTCCCTAATGAGTCGGGATATGTATTCACAAATGTAACATCCGGACATAGGGACGCAATTCCCATCAAAAAACGGAGCACCGCTCCTGCATTGCCTACGTTCAGTTCCTTCACAGCTTGAGGATGGCTACCAAAACCTGTAATCACTATTTTTTCATCATCCTCTTCCAGCACTGCTCCCAGATCGGTGATACAACGACGCATAGCGTCACTGTCCTCACTATGAGCTGGATAATAAATAGTACTTTGTCCATCGGCTAGTGCAGCCGTAAGCAGATAACGAGTCGTGTAGTTTTTGGAGGACAAAGCCCCAATCTCTCCTTGCAAGGAAGGGGTAGGTCTAACGATAACATCCATATTATACATGCTCCTTTTCGATTCAAACCATCCTAGTTTACGTTAATTATACAAGTTGTAACGTTCATTTCTCCACCTAAAAAATAAGGAATATTCATCTAGGTCTGTCGAGGTTTAGCAACCTGGTTGACTAATCTTTATTTAATTTTTAGATTTAGGCTAATTGACAGCTTAGAGATCGCTTCGCTATCATACATAGAGAGTGTGACGTTTCTCACACGCCAACAATACAAGTAGTACCCATTTACATTAGAAAAGAGGTCCAGCCATGACGCAAATCGCTCTGATTGAACCTTCTGAGCTTCGCGCACGCCTGCAAGCAGGAGAGCAATTGCAATTGATCGACGTCCGTGAGGCGGAAGAAGTAGCGGAAGGTATGATTGAAGGTGCCAAACACATTCCGCTCGGACAGATTCCGGGCCGCCTTGAGGAAATTGAACGCACCGGTGAAATTATCTTTATTTGCCGGAGCGGTTATCGCAGTGAACGTGCCTGCGAATATTTGCAGCAGCTAGGTTACGAGGGATGCACCAACATGACTGGTGGCATGCTGCAATGGTCACAGGAGCAGTAAAACAGCTAGTCTATAAAAGAGACGGAAACTTTCCGTCTCTTTTATTTAGGCTCAGGCTTAGACGCGGTAAAGCATTAAACTATTATGCTTCTATCATACCATAGCGTCAAAAGATTACACAATCCTTTAGCACATCCAAATTCGTATCTAAAATACCAAATAAAAAAACGGAAGCTTCTTCTACCCCAAGGGCAAAAAAGCTTCCGTTGTGTTACATACTACATCCTTACATATTCGTCAGTTCATTAGAACCATTGATGATGGAATACGCCTTCTTTGTCCACACGCTTGAACGTATGTGCACCAAAGTAGTCACGTTGCGCTTGCAACAGATTTGCTGGCAAACGCTCAGTGCGATAGCTGTCATAGTAAGCAAGCGCGCTGGAGAAGCCAGGCACTGGAATACCTTGAGATACAGCCACGGAAATCACTTGACGCCATGCATCTTGATACGATTCTACTACATTTTTGAAATAAGAGTCCAGCAACAGGTTTTTCAGAGCAGGATCACGGTCATACGCATCCTTGATGTTTTGCAGGAATTGCGAACGGATAATGCAACCACCGCGGAAGATCATTGCAATTTTTCCGTATTTCAAATCCCAATCATATTCATCGGAAGCTGCACGCATTTGAGCAAAACCTTGAGCATAAGACACAATTTTACTTGCGAACAGTGCTTTACGTACGCTTTCGATAAATTCTTTTTTGTCGCCGCTGAAGGATTCAGCTTTAGGACCGCTCAGCACTTTGCTTGCCGCAATACGCTCGTCTTTCATAGCAGACAAGAAACGGGAGAATACGGACTCAGTAATCATGGACAATGGCACACCCAGATCCAGCGCGCTTTGGCTTGTCCATTTACCAGTCCCTTTTTGACCTGCAGCGTCCAAGATCACATCTACCATAGGCTTGCCTGTTTCAGCATCATATTGGGAGAAGATGTCAGCTGTAATTTCGATCAGGTAGCTGTCCAATTCACCTTTATTCCATTCTGTAAAGATTTCATGAAGCTCTTCTGCACTCACATTCAGAACTGATTTCAGCAAGTGATATGCTTCACCAATCAATTGCATGTCGCCGTACTCGATACCGTTATGCACCATTTTTACATAGTGACCAGCACCATCGGGACCGATATATGTACAGCATGGGTCGCCGTCCACTTTAGCAGAGATTGCAGTCAGAATCGGCTCTACCAGTTTGTAGGCACTTTCTTGTCCACCTGGCATAATGGCAGGACCATTCAAGGCACCTTCTTCACCACCGGATACGCCTGTACCAATAAAGCGAAGTCCTTTTTCCTCCAGCTCCTTGCTGCGGCGCTGTGTATCAGGGAAGTAGGCATTGCCTCCGTCTATAATAATGTCGCCCTTGTCCAGATGAGGCACAAGCTGTTCAATCGTGGCATCTGTAGCTTTACCAGCTTGAACCATGATCAGGATTTTACGGGGTGATTCCAGTGAGTTCACAAATTCTTCAATGGAGAAAGTACCCGTCAGTTTTTTACCTTCTGCTTCTTTGATAAGATCGTGCGTTTTTTCTGGAGAGCGGTTAAAAACCGAAACGGTGAAGCCTCTGCTCTCAATATTAAGGGCCAAGTTTTTACCCATTACCGCCAGGCCGATCACACCAATTTGCTGTTTTGCCATCTGGTTCCTCATCCTTTGCAACATATTTTGTATTCTATATCGCCGCTTTACCGCATTACACTTTATGTGAATCGGAACACGTGCACTTCTATTTTAACGTTTTTAGTGTCAGAAGTGAACCCCTGTCTGATCGCAGATCAAAACACCTCATTTTGCATGAGGTGTTCCGATGTACTACGCTTCCATCATCAGCAGTTGGTGAGATAGCGTTTGCAGGCGTTTATGGCTATTCTCGATTTTGATCGTATCTTTCTCCGTCATCGCCTTGAACAGCTTCTCCAATTCATCGTCTACTTCCACCTTAAGCAGCAGCAGCCGGGTTTCCCCTTCATTGGAAGCGTACATATCTTCCATTTCCTGAGCGGACAGCACCGGTCCCTTCTGATAAATAACACGCTGCTTAAAGCCAGTAACCTCGACCAGACGAATGACCTCGCCGAACAAAATATTTTCCACCAAAATATGATGATCCTTGACTCTTTTGACAATGGCATGACCTCGGGTGCTTCCAATCAGCTTCTCCAACCACTCAGCCAGCTTGGCATCGCGGATTACATAATCTCCAGCCAGCTTGTAGTGTCCTGTGCGCAATAGTTGAAAACGGAGCTTCACCAGCTTGCGCCCGGTTCTCACCGACAAAACCAGATACGACTCATCCTCGCTCCAGTACAGCGAATACCCTTCCGATATCAAATCCTTGATCAGATTATGGATATGCCGACGGCTAAACCGGAGCTCTAGATTGCAATATTCTACCTCACAGCCCTTGTTCACGGCATTCCCTCCTTTTTCAAGTCCGATTCAAGAAGTCCGGCTACAGCAAGCCTGCGGCTTTCCCGCTTGATCTTCCCTTGCTCTATTTTATACTTCATTTTATGTAAGGGTACTTGGTTATTTGACCTATTTTTATGAGTAACAACGCACAATCCTACTTTTGCCTTATATGCTTGTACCGAGCCCGGCCTAAAGTCGGCCAAGCCCGCTGACATTATGCTATAATCGGACATATTACGTCACACGATATGGCTTAGCCTAGATACAGGAGGAATAGGAATGACATTCAGTGGATTTACTGCAAAGGACTTTGATGTCTTTGAAATACCAGGATTGGAGCCTCGCATGGAGGTGCTGATTCAGCAGGTTCGGCCCAAGTTGGAGGCGATTGGCGAGGAGTTAGCCCCCTTCCTGACGGACTTATGCGGGGAGCCTATGCACGTTCACGTGGCCAAGCATGCACGACGCAAGGTCAATCCCCCGATCGATACATGGGTAGCTTGGGCGGCAAATAAACGCGGGTATAAGGCGTTGCCGCATTTTGAGGTAGGTATGTTCGCTTCCCATATATTCGTCATATTCGCAGTCATTTATGAAAGTCCGAATAAAATCACGTTTGCCCAGGCGCTTGAAGCCAACCTGAGCGATGTGCGCTCTAACATACCAGGTCATTTCTACTGGTCCATGGATCATATGGATCCAAAAGGTACAGAACAGCAGCAAATGGACACGGAAGAGTTTCAAACCATTATTAACAAGCTACAGCAGGTGAAAAAAGCCGAGGTCATGTGTGGGCTCCGTATTGATCGTAATGACCCTCTTGCCAGTGACGGAGCTGCGTTACTGCAGACGGTGCGTTCTACCTTTGAGCATTTACTGCCACTGTACCGGATGTCTTTTCCAAAGGACTAGTTTCAGATAAATGCGTCCCTGATCCGCTACTAAGAGTACCGTTCAAGTCTTAACAACGGTTTTTCTCCGTGGATTGCGCGCCAAAGCCAGATGGCAGCCAAACATGAGCAGCATCACGATCCCACTGATGATAAAGGGAGCTGTGTGTCCAGCACGGTCCCATAGCACTCCTGAAACGAGCGGGCCAATAACCATGCCAGATCCTTGGAGTGTTAAAAAAAAGCCCCATACTGTTGCACGCTCGCTTTCCGGAATCAGTTGGGCAAGAAACGTGTTCCATGCAGGCAAAATGAGCGCATATCCCAAGCCAATAATGGCTACAGATACAAACACAAGTGGAATGGTCTGTACTGTTGAAAAGAAAAATAGCGTGGTCCCGGCAAGCAAAAAACCGATGTGCAAAAAGTACTTGGTTCCAAGGCGATCCACCAGCTTGCCACAAGGGATCAATGCCAGCACAGTCACCCCACCACCGGCAATCAGAAGCACGCTATACAGGTTCGGTGAAATTCCGAGATCCGTGCGCGCGTACAGCGTTAGCACAGGGCTGATCAAGCCGATGACAAAGGACTGCAAAAACAGCGCAGGATAAATTAACGGATTTACATTAAGCTTTGTTTTGAGCGTGTTGATCGTCTCCTTGATACCTCTCAACACTTGCCGCTTCTGCTTGGAGTTCCCACCAGAAGATATGAGAGCGCTCTGTTCGAGGTCGTCTTTGCCAGCAGACCTGTTCGTTCCAGGCAGCATAAGAGCAACCAGCAGTAATACAATACTGCATCCTATCAAAATCATGAACACCATACCGTAAGAGTGTCCGTAATGGGATATGGCGAAATTCATAATGAGTGGACCGAAGCCCGTTCCGCCCATGGACGCAATTTCCAGTGTCCCCATCGCTGCACCGTTATTGTTATTAGGACCAGACATTTCGGTCGTTCCAGTCATCACACAAGGCCAGAGCGGAGATGTCCCCAGTCCTAGCAGCAGACACGCGATGACGAGCCAGACAGGTTCTGTCAGGGTGCTTAGCATAATGATCGCTACAAGGGTAAACAACAACGCGGTTGACATCGTTCCACGATAACCGAGCCGTTCAGCCATCCAGCCCGCCGGTGCCCGGAATGCATTGTCTCCAAAATACTGAAGCGAAAAGGCTAAACCGATAATTCCGGCCGACAGCCCTAACGTTTCTCCCATATATACCGGCAGGATGGATACCAGAAGAGATCCCTTCATGAATTCGACCAGAAACACCAGTATCCATAATTTAGCGAAAAAAGGAGTCCACAGCCGCTGCGAAGCTTTTTTTCGTCTTATTTGCTTCATTTATCCCACATCCTCCGCCTTCGTTTATTGTCTGTACATTCGGGGTTCTCCGCCTACTCCGCTCTTTCGCAAATAAATGCGCCCTCAATCGCTTGCATTCCTACTTCAAACTGCTATACTCAATTTTGTTCTATTATCAATTGCACAGGATTGTCGAAATCCTGCATGAAAGGTTGTGACAACACTAATGAATCAAAGCAACACCCCGCTTTTTACTGCTTTGAAAAAGCATGCTCAGAGCAACCCGGTTCAATTTCACATCCCAGGTCATAAAAAGGGAGTGGGCGCAGATCGGGAATTTCGCGAATTTATGGGGGATAATGCTTTTTCCATAGATATGATTAACATCGCTCCATTGGACGATCTGCATCAGCCATCAGGCGTAATTGAAGAAGCTCAAAAGCTTGCAGCAGAAGCCTTCGGAGCTGATTATACTTATTACAGTGTACAGGGAACAAGTGGAGCTATTATCACCATGATTATGTCCATTTGCATGCCAGGTGATAAAATTATTGTACCCCGAAATATACACAAATCCATAATGTCTGCCATTATCTTCGCTGGTGCGAAGCCGGTATTCATTTCTCCGGTCAGTGATGAAAATCTCGGTATTCACCACGGGGTTACAACTAAGTCCGTACGCCGGGCATTGGAACGTCACCCTGACGCCAAGGGCGTCCTTGTCATCAACCCGACATATTACGGTGTGTGCGCCGATTTGAAGGAAATTGTAGATCTCGCTCACAGCTATAATGTGCCGGTCCTGGTCGATGAGGCTCACGGAGTACTGATTCATTTTCACGCTGATTTGCCGATGTCCGCTATGGAGGCGGGGGCAGACATGTCAGCTACAAGCGTCCACAAACTGGGTGGTTCCTTGACTCAAAGCTCGATACTGAATGTCAATACAAAAAACGGATTCGTTAATCCGCAGCGTGTACAAACTATTTTCAGCATGCTGACAACGACGTCCACTTCGTATATCCTGCTGGCTTCGTTGGACACATCCCGACGCAACCTGGCCCTTAACGGCCATGAAATAGCACAACGTGCTCTGGAATTAGCTGAATATTGCCGCGCAGAGGTCAACAAAATCGAAGGGCTATATTGCTTTGGCAGCGAAATTCTTGGCACAGAAGCTACCTATGATTATGATCCGACCAAAGTTACAGTTCATATTCGCCATTTAGGCCTTACCGGTTATGATGTGGAAAATTGGCTGAGAGATCACTACAATATCGAGGTTGAGCTTAGCGATATGTATAATATTCTCTGTTTGGTGACCCCTGGTGATACCAAAGAGGAAATTGACATTTTATTAAAAGCTTTGCGAGAGCTGGCTGCACTGCACTATTCCACAGGTCAGCAGCATGAGCTGGTTGTAAAGATACCGGATATACCGCAGCTCTCCCTCATTCCGAGAGACGCTTTTTACGGAGATACAGAAATCGTGCCCTTCAAGGAATCTGCTGGCCGTATCATTGCAGAATTCATTTATGTATACCCACCGGGCATCCCGATCCTATTGCCGGGAGAAGTTATTTCACAGGACAATATTGATTATATTGTAGATCATGTGGAAGTAGGCCTGCCTGTTAAAGGACCTGAGGATCGAACGGTACATCAGGTGAAGGTTATCGTTGAAACTGACGCTATTTCTTAAACATGATCTGTTAACACCTGCTTGCAAAAAATGTTGATAGTCAACAAAAAAAGCCCCCATTTGGGGGCTTTTCTATTGTGTGATGAGCAAGAACAGCTACTGTATCCAATCCTATTCGTATTGGGCAACAAGCTCGCTATATGCAGCTTCTACACGCTTCCACTCATCTTCGTCCTCAATATTGTAAAGCACCATTTCTTCGTTTTCTTCTTCCATACGAAGAATGATACCATCCGCTTCGGGATTGCCTCGCTCAAGCAAAAGAGCATACACGTGATCTTCTACGTCAAAGGTCTCTACCAGCACCATTTCTACATCTTTGCCATTTTCATCAGTTAGCGTAAGAACCATTTCTTCATGTTCGTGGTCATGATCGTGGTTGCAGGCTTCACCGTGTTCATGTTTGTGATCACTCATGGAAATACCTACCTTCAAATTGTTTTATTTTCCCTCGTATCGTAACATGATCAAGAGTGCAGGTCAATTTGTGGTATGCCTAATTTATCGCTGTAATGACTTTTTCGGACACGAGGGTATAACTGCCATCTTTACTTTCTTTAATGTAGAAACCGACCCGATAGTTTCCTGCTGTTTTGAAATCATACGTAAAGTCGTTTGTACGGAACCAGAAGTTATCCTTTTGCGCTCCTTTGATATCTTGGGACTGAATATCCTTTACATTGCCCGAAGGGTCGGTAATTGCTACTTTCACTCCGGAAATATCTGTTTTCAGGGTATCAATTTGACTGAAAACATTAAACTTCACTTTGTTACCTTTATTCACGTTACCAAACACAGTATCCCCCTTGAACAGGAACATATGCACGTTTGGCTGGTCGAAAACAACTTTTCCACCAGAGGGATCAAAATTTACAAGCCCATTAAAATCACGGATAGGCACATAAGTTTTCCCATCAATGACAACTGCGCCATCTTTTGACACTTCTCCGTTAATAATCAACTGCACTTGGTCCTTGGCGGACTCCGCCGAAATGACGGTCCCTCCCATTATTGAAAAGGCCATCACTAGGGCCATCACTTTTCTCCATTTCATACTACATATCCCTCCATCGTTATCTGTTAAAAACCATCTGTCGTACATTTATACCTAGCTCAGCCGCACAAGTTGCGCTGTGTTTCACAAATTGTCCAAAGTTTTTACATGAGGAGCCAAATCTTTAGTTCTCGCAGCCTAGATGTTAAAATACGATTGTAGAATGTCTTATAACACATCGTCTGGAGGGTGAATCCATAATGGGCCTAACGATACAGATGCTTGGTACAGGCAGCGCCTTTGCCAAGCATTATTACAACAACAACGCGCTGCTGGATAGCGGGGAAGGCAAGCTGCTGATCGATTGCGGTACAACCGCATCGCTGGCATTACACCAGATGGGTGTCCCTTTGCCTGATATTGACGCTATTTTAATCACACATATTCACGCAGATCATGTCGGAGGCTTAGAGGAATTTGGTTTTCAAATGAATATCCTCCATCGTCGCAAACCTCTACTTTATATCGCCGAACCATTAATCCACCCTTTATGGGAGCATACGCTCAAGGGCGGCATGTCCCAGCAAGGTATGATTGACAAGCTTGAGGATGTATTTGAGGTAAATGTCATAACGCCTGGCGTATCCACCACATTAGTACCCGGTATCCAGGTAGAGCTGATCCCTACACAGCATATTCCTGGTAAACACAGTTACTCTTTGTTCATAAATGATCGTCTTTTTTATAGTGCGGACATGGTTTTTGATCCCGATTTACTTCATCATCTGGTGCATGAACGAGGATGCCGGAGCATTTTACATGAGGTTCAGTTACAAGGCGCTGGAGAAGTACATACAACGTTAGATGAGCTGCTAAGCTTGCCAACACCTCTGCAAGAGCAAATTCATCTGATGCACTATAGTGATGATATGGAACAATTTAGAGATAAGGCAGGGATTATGTCCTTTCTGGAGCAGCAGCGAGTTTATCCGCTAGCAGATTTGGAACGTGCAGAGTAGCCGAGCTAATGAGAGCTTAAACAATTAACAAAAAGCCGCCCGGCTTTCCTACAAAGGATAGCCGGGCGGCTTGCTGCATATTTTTTGTATACAATGATAAGCTTGGACGTTAATGTTGCGAGTCAAGGTCAGAACAACGGCAGTTGATCCAGGTTATTAGAAGGATCTCCATCGGCATCCCCTCGAATTCGTTTGCTTCCATCCTTGGCCTTGAACACGTTGACGCCTGCAATGGAGCCTGCTTCAATCTCGTTCAACGCTTGGCTATAATCCAAAATCCGTCCAGTAGATGTCTGAAATGACGTAAGATCGCCATCCCCGTTTTTACGTACTGCCGTAATTTGTTCTCGTTCTGTATTCGCCATGCTGCATCGCTCCTTATCCATAGTATAGTGGAGGAACTTTTACTAGCATGCGCATTGTACAGCTTTGTATACACCCCGTGCCTCAATTACAACTTTTTACGCATACGTACGTGCGGTATTCCCGCATCGTCAAAAGGTTCATCAGAGATCGTTTCATAGCCTAGCTTTTCGTAAAACTTCTCAACTTGACATTGAGCATCTAGCAACGAGTATCTCAGCCCCAGTTCACGTGCACGTTCCTCCAGTGCTAGCAGTAATACGCGTCCATAACCTGCTGCACGATGCTCCTTGAGAACGGCAATACGTTGCATTTTAGCTGTATCCTCATCATAATATGTCAACCGACCAGTAGCCACCATTTCCCCATGTTCACAAATTAGTAAATGATGGGCGGTATCTCCCAGCTTGTCATAATGATCAATTTCAAGATCTAGAGGAACCTTTTGCTCTTCGACAAACACTTTGGTCCGGATTAATATTGCCTTCTGCAGTTGCTCTTCTGTGGTTACAGTTATAATTTCTGCGGCCATCATCTGTTCCTCCATCTCTAATTTCAAATGTAAACTCGCTAAATTTGAATTATATATATAAATGGTTATGAAGTACAGGCTGATTTGTATTTTTTCACTTTACATATATGGTTAATACATGATATTATCTAGTAACTACAGGACGGTAGCTCAGCGGGAGAGCATTATCTTGACAGGGTAAGGGTCATGGGTTCGATCCCCATCCGTCCTATTCGTCTAAAGCCTTGATATTCAAGGCTTTTTTTATTTGGAGATACAGCGAATTTTGCTAAAAAGAGAAACTGTCCATTGTTCAAGATTTGAGCATAAAAAAGCCAACCTGAAATAAGGTTGACTTTTTTATATACTTTACCACTACACTTAAGCTGTAATATCTCTTTATTCAGTAAGATTGAATTCTAGAGAATCGTTGGGCAATACATATCTCTTCTATTATATAGAAGAACAACTAAGCCCAGCACCCCAAGCACAATAAACTCAAAGCCTCTAGATTATAATAAAAACAGCTCCACTCTCACTATCAATCTCCGTCGGGTAAGTGGTCACACATCCAGTATCCGGATCTCGCACCTGGCCGGTGGATAGGTCGACTTTCCAGTCATGGAGCGGACAATGGACTACCGATCCACAGATCATTCCTTCAGATAACCGTCCCCCTTTGTGCGGACAACGGTTCTCAAGCGCACGCACGCTGCCGTCACTAAGGCGGAATACGGCTATCTCTGTGTTTTGAATGCGAACTGTTCTTGCTCCACGTTGGTCAATTTCGTTCAGATCTGCAATCCTGATTCTGCTGGTTATCGTATTGCTCTCCATTTGGTCATCCCCCTATTCCATTACTGCCTTAAGCTCTGGCAGCTGCACAAAATTTTTGCGCAGCTCTTCGTTATGAATGATTTCGTGCCACGGATCCGTCGTTGTACTTAACGTCTCCTCAATTCTGCTTACCAGTCGCTGCCTCATCTCCGCATTTGCTAGTACCTGTTTGATCGAGTCTACGCCTACCCGTTCTACCCAATGAGCTGTTCGCTCGTTCCAATTCGCCTGCTCACGGTAATACTGTAAATAGGCACCAGTCCATTCCATCACTTCATCCTCGGTTTTTACAGTACACAGCAGTTCTGCTGCCCGCACCTTAATACCGCCATTACCTCCAATGTAGATCCCCCAGCCACCATCAATAGCGACAACGCCCAAATCCTTAATCGTCGCTTCTGCGCAGTTACGCGGACAGCCCGACACAGCCAGTTTGACTTTGGATGGTGCATTCAGACGCTCGAATGCCTTTTCCAACCGGATGCCCATACCCATAGCATCCTGTGTGCCGAAGCGACAAAAGGTGTTACCAACGCACGTCTTGACCGTTCGCAATGTCTTTCCATATGCATACCCTGACGGCATATCCAATTCAGACCAGATTCCCGGTAGATCTTCCTTTTTCACACCAAGCAAGTCGAGACGTTGGCCACCCGTAAATTTAACCAAAGGCACGTTGTATTTCTCCGCGACAGCGGCAATCTTCTTCAGGTCGGCAGGTGAAGTAACTCCTCCATAAATGCGGGGCACCACAGAGTAGGTACCATCCTTCTGGATATTGGCATGGTACCTTTCATTCGTGAATCTGGATTCCTTCTCATCCTCATAATCCAGTGGCCACAGCATACCTAGATAATAGTTGAGGGCTGGCCGGCATTTGGTACATCCTTCAGGTTCGTTCCAGCCCAGCACGTTCATCACTTCTTTGACGCTCTTCAGCCCCATTTCCCGGATACCATCAATAATCGCTTCCCGATCAAGCGTTGTACAACCACATATCCCTTCTTTAATCGGTTCTCCGGTTTCTGCACCTGCGTACAGCTGTAAGAGCCCCTCCACTATTGGCTTACAGCCGCCGCATGATGCCGATGCCTTCGTACAGGCCTTAATCTCCCCAAGACTCCTGTAGCCTGCCGCAACCGCCTCTCCAATGTCACCCTTGGATACACCATTACATCCGCATACAATTTCATCCTCAGGCATCTGCTCCAGCATCATGGTGCCACTACCTTCTGGTTGGCCAGGGTTAAAACCAAGTAACAACTCTTTCTCTCGACCAACCACCGAATCACCACTTTTGATCAGAGAAAACAACATGGCTCCATCAGATGTATCCCCAAACAGAACGGCTCCGAGCAGTTTTTCTTCCTTGATGACGATTTTTTTGTAGACGCCACCAATATCATCCTGATACCGCAGAGATCGCGTTTCTGGCTCATCCTTGTAATTGCCTGCTGAAAACACATCGACGCCCGATACCTTCAACCTTGTCGAAGTAACGGAACCACTGTAGCCGGGAGTCTCCATTCCCGCGAGTCGCTGAGCCAGGATACCCCCCTGCTCATATAATGGGGCAACCAGACCGTAAGTGATTCCCCGGTGTTCTGCACATTCTCCAACGGCGTATATGCCAGGAATGTTCGTTTCCATGTTATCATTTACGATGATGCCGCGGTTTACGGGAATTCCCGCCGAAACCGCCAGTTCAATATCTGGTTTGATACCTACCGCCATAACGATCAAATCCGCTTCCAGTTCGCTGCCATCAGCAAATTTCAGCCCTTCCACGCGACGACGCCCGGTGATAGCCGCCGTCCGCTTATTGACCAGAAAAGTCATTCCCTGTTCCTCCAGCTCGCGCCGTAACATAAAGGAAGCTGCCTCATCCAGCTGTCGGTCCATAATATATCCATTGATATGAATAACTGTAACGTCCATCCCCAAATTAAGCAGCCCCCTGGCTGCCTCTAGCCCAAGCAATCCGCCGCCGATAACGGCTGCTTTTTTGTGCGTCTTCGCCGTCTCTATCATCGTCTCGCAGTCACGGATATCCCGGAAACCAATCACACCATCCTTGTCGGCTCCTGGAAGCGGCAGAATGAAGGCTTTAGAACCTGTTGCCAACAACAGTAAATCATAAGAGACGCATACACCGGATCGTGAAGTCACCTGCCGATTTTCCGTATCGATAGCTGTGACAGGATCATCGGTATACAATCGGATATTATTCTTTTCATACCAACTCCAATCGTTGATGATAATATCCTGCAAACCTGCTCCTCCAGCCAGAACAGAGGACAGCATGATCCGATTATAGTTGGGATGGGGCTCGGCCCCAAATACCGTAATCTCATAAGCACCTGGTGCGATCTTCAGCAAATGTTCGAGAGTGCGTATCCCCGCCATTCCGTTGCCGACCAGCACTAATTTTTGGATGTAGTTCATTAGGTCACTCCCTCTCCATTTCTATCCTTAAAACATAAAAAGCCTGCTTCACATACGGGGATGAAAAACATCCCTCCACATGTAAAAACAGGCTCCATTGCCGTTTCATCGAATACGCCGTTGTATCCATCAGAGTATGAATTTAAAGTACTGTAGCCAATATATAACGATTCAAATCACATGTCAATATTCCTTACGCATTATCTTATAAAAAATTATATTTTATCACTAAGTAACATATCCATGACGTATAAAATATCACTCTTCTGCAAAATTAGGATTGATTTTCAGTCCAAAACACGCCAAAATGGTTTAAAAGTCTGTTTCCACTTCATTATGATGGAAAAGTAAAACCATCTCGCAAAGTTCTATGTCACATTTCTTATCAAGACATACAATCCTCATGCTTATTTACCCTTGAGTTAAAGAGAGGAGGAGCCCGCTTGCGTTCCTTGTTGGTAATCCACTTACACCCTGACCCTGCACCCGAGCAGGCAAACGCCATTCCCTCATGGCAGGCAGGACCTGAGCACCTTTTAGAATCCAACGGATACCTACCTTTGCCCTGCCGCAATGAATCTGAAATCAAACAGCTCATCCATAATGCAGATGCGGCAGTACTTAACATACCTGTCGGTACAATCAGCATGTGGAGCAGCAGGTTAGAGCAAACCAAAGCAATTCCGTTGCTCTGGTGGTGCAGCCCGATATCAGCGCTGTCATCGACGGAGGCTTGCGAAGCAGATGTGATTGTCGACGGTATTCTAACCCCTTCCATGGCAGCTCATGAGCTGAATTGGGCTCTTCATTTTAGCGCCAAACACTTTTTTGAACGCCAGCATTGGCAAAGTGAACGCAAACAACTGACCGCTCGGCTGGAAGAACGCAAATGGATTGATATGGCGAAGGGGATACTTGGCGAAGTAAACGGCATCCCGGAAGCGGAGGCATATGATCTACTGCGTAAAAAAGCGATGAATGAACGCAAACGAATCGTTGATGTGGCCATCTCCATTGTGAAAGCACAGCAAATGCTAAAAGCATAAATCTGAAAGGGGCCTGAACATGAATATCATTGAAATATTAAAAGAAGTTGGGCGCGGCAAAAGAGGCGCCCGTGATCTGAACTACGCCGAAGCCGAAGCTGCCGCCGAACTGATTATGACCCGGTCGGCAACCCCTGCTCAAATCGGAGCCTTCTTTGCCGCGGAACGCATCAAAATGGAGAGTGTTGACGAGCTAGAAGCATTCGTTAATGTCTGTCGTAAATATTCCCACCACTTTCCCATGGAGGAAGGTATTGATTTCGCTGGTCCGTACGACGGTAGAAAGTCATCATTTATTGCCACCTTCGCAACTGCCTTTCTGCTTTCCTCCTACGGAATACCTGTAACGATGCATGGCAGTGCACCTCTCCCTCCCAAATGGGGGGTTACACTCCCACTTTTGTTGCAGGAGATGGGGGTAGCAACTGCGGACATAACACACGAAACCGCCATTCATGCTGCGAAGCAGACAGGCGTGCTTTTCGTCGTTTCCGAACAATGGTGCACGCCCCTGCGAGATCTGCGGCCTATTCGCGAAGAGTTGGGGCTTCGCACAGTACTGAACACAGCCGAGAAACTAGTTGATTACGGTTCTTCCCCGTACATTGTATTCGGCGTTTTCCACAACACCGTATTCGACAAGACGGCGAAAGTTATGCAGAATCTGAATTATCGCAGGGCTTTGATCATTCAGGGGAGCGAAGGATCGGAGGACCTGTTCATTGATCGACCGACCCGGACTTACCTGTTTGCTAACGGTGAAGTGTCACTCCAGGTTATAGATCCCGAAATGTACGGGCTGGATTCGGTAGTACCAGAACACAACTGGACCCCCGCTGAACAACTGCGCATATCAGAGGAAGTGCTGCAAGGTACAGCTCCTACTGCCTTCTCGAACCAAGTGTTGCTCAACGGCGCGGTCCGACTGTTCGTTGCAGGGCGAGTAGACTCCATTGAGGAAGGCTTATATACCTGCAAACCACTGCTTGAAAACGGGGAAGCCTGGGATTTGTACTGCCGTTGGCGTGAAGTTATGTTGAGAAAAGAAATAAAAACGGGAGTCGGCACATCCGAAACCCGTTCGTATTTATAATATCAGTCTCATACAGTCGTGCTCTAGAATTGAGACCACTCCCCATTATGTCCACTGGTCGCAGATACAGCTAGACGAAGGGGACGGATGCGTACAGCAGCCGTTTTAAAGCCAGGCATCCGGCAGAACGGATCAAGGTCGGGGCGGGTCACCCGATTTACATTTTGCGCCCCGCCCCAATGCATAGGTACGAAAAGCGTATCTTCGCGAATATGTGGCCTGATCCGGCTGCGGACAGAAAAGCTACCGCGCTGGGATACTATTTCTACCCACTCCCCGTCCTTGATATACCAGCGCTGTGCTGTACGCGGATGAATTTCTACATAATTCTCAATCTCACGCGCGGCCAGCGAAGGACTTCTGCGTGTTTGTGCGCCGGTCAAATAGTGAGCCAGCACGCGGCCATTCGTCAAAGTAAGCGGGTATTCCTCGGATATTTCCTCTCCTGCTACACAGCTTTCAACCACTGTAAAAACAGCCCTTCGGTCGGAAAGAGCAAAGCTTTCCCGAAACATCGTATCCATACCAGCTTCATCCGTAGATGGGCATGGCCAATATACTCCTTCCTCGCGACGCAGCCTGTCATAAGTGATCCCGTAATAATCAGCAACCCCTCCCCGGCTAGCGAGGCGCAGTTCTTCAAAGATATCCTCTGTATCCTTGTACGCGAAATATCCACCCTTGTTCAGTCTTGAAGCTATCTGGCATAAAATGCTCCAGTCATCTCTAGCTTCGCCCGGTGCAATCCGCACCGCTTCCCGCAGCAAAACGCGGCCTTCTAGATTAGTCATCGTCCCCGTATTCTCCAAATAAGACGTCACAGGCAAAACAACGTCGGCCATTCGCGCCGTTTCAGTGAGAAACATATCCGCCACAATCAACAAATCCAGCTTTTTCAGCGCCTCCTCGACCAACCGGGCATTCGGGTTAGATACAACAGGATTAGAGCCCATCACGAACAGAGCTTGGATTTCTCTCCGATGAACCAGTTCCATCATTTCATAGGCCGACACTCCTTTTCCCGGTAAACTGCTTGGTTCAACTCCCCACATGGACGCAACATAGGCTCGATCTTCTTCATTCTCAATCGATCTGTAGCCAGGAAGCTGGTCAGCCTTTTGACCGTGCTCTCGTCCCCCTTGCCCGTTTCCCTGACCTGTGATGGCCCCATACCCACACCCTTCTCTTCCAATCTTTCCGGTGGCCAGCACAAGATTAAGAAATGCACGCACTGCCATGTGCCCATCCGTCTGCTGTTCGACACCCCTGGCAGTAAAAACGATACCCGTTTCCACACTGCCAAAGGCACGCGCTGCCTGCCGGATCATCTCTGCCTCAACTCCGCACAGCGCAGCCGATTCGTTCAGATCCACCCCATTCAAATGAGTCAACAACTGTTCATACCCGTTGGTCCGCTTGCGGATAAATTCTTCATTTACCAATCCCTCATCCACGATGACCTTTAGCATGGCATTGGCCAGTACAGCATCCGTACCCGGTCTGATTTGCAGGTGCAGATCGGCTATTGCCGCTGTGGGTGTCGCGCGCGGGTCAATTACGATGACAAACGCACCATTTTCCTTCGCTTGGTGAAAATAAGGCATTAACGTCGGCTGACATTCAGCGATATTCGTACCTGCAAGCACAATACAACGAGCCAACGGAATATCAGCCAGCCTGCAGGTCAGTCCGCGGTCAATACCAAACACTTTGCTGCCAGCAGATGCTGCTGCCGACATGCAAAAGCGCCCGTTATAATCGATATAGCGCGTACCAATAGCCACCCGCGCAAATTTCCCGAGTAAATAAGCCGTTTCATTCGATAGCGAGCCTCCGCCGTAAATGCCGATTCCGTCAGGGCCCTGCGTGGACAGCAGCGAAGAGAAACTGCTACCTACAGCATCCATTGCTTCCCCCCATTGAACGGGAACAAGCTTGCCCTCTTTGCGCAGTAAGGGCTGTGTCAGCCTTTCTGCATGAGTTGCATGCTGATGCGCATTCATACCCTTGATGCATAACCTGCCTTGTGAGGCTGCGTTAGGTTTGCCTTCCGCTTTATACACCGTTCGAATGATACCCGCGAGTGTCTCCGTTTCCGTACTAACGGTCATCTTACATTGCACGCTGCAAAATGGGCATTGTGTCTCCACCACAGGGAGGACGAATTGACCGGCTTCCAGTTTGTTTTCTCCTGACTGACACATAAAAGTCACCTTCTCTCTCCATTCGCTGCAATGTTACTGTCCTCGCACACGAATCTATCACTACAACTCCCACAATTCGTTAACCTGTCAGCATGGTGGACCGCAGGCTACCGGTCAGTTCACTTCGCAGAGTAGCGTCGAGCACACTTTCCCGCAGCGCCAGAACGCCAGTCCGTTCAATCCATTCCCACATTTTCTCCCCATACCTAGCACTATGCCTGTATATTTGCAAGCAGGTTACAGCCATCAGCACTACTTCTTCTGGATTCTCCTCCAATCCAAGCAGCAACCCCTGACGAACCGGGTGCCCTGCATGCCCACCGGCATAAACCTCCCAACCTGCTGGTGATCGGGATATTCCAATGTCATGGACAAGCACGCCACCGGGATACTCTGAACCCGGACTGACAGCAACCGCAACTGGTGACGGTAATGAAAGACTGCCCCATACTGCCGCCAGCCGCTCTCTTAGCCAGATCACTCCACCACAAGCCTGATCGATCGGGGCAGGATCAACACAATCCCGACGTCCAGCATTCAAATTTGTAAAACTCAGGCCCACAGAACCCACTTCCCCTTCGTACGGTACGGTGGACTGAACCGCAACGTCTATTCCCAGTTGATTTGTTGCAGATCCGTTCCGCAAACCTAGAGATTCCAGATAATAAAGTACAGCTGGACGACATAATTCACACCCCTGCTGTCTGGTCCAACCAAGACGGGATACTACTTCCTCTGGAGTTCGACAAACTGCGTCCACCATCGCTGTCTTAAGCGAATCATGATCATAATGCGTACAACCACACACAGAAACAACTTCTTGAGCAGTCGGAGTTACCACAGGTCCAGAAGCTGTCGCTCGGGACAAACCATTTTTGACCAGTGCAGCCACTAGCGGCCGGCAGCCTCCGCAGGAACCGGACGCTTTGGTACGGCTCTTCACCTCTTCAACTGTTTTCAACTTATCCGTGGCAATCGCTCGCAAAATATCCCCCTTGCTCACACCATTGCATGCGCATACCGTCTCTCCTTCGGGCAATGCTTCCGCAGCATCCTCCGCTTTGCTTTTGCTATTATTCTGGGATGTAAGCTCTGTAGTTGGCGCGCCGCGCCGTACCATTCCAAGCAGCGAGGTGCTTTCCGCCGTATCCCCAAACAAAATTGCTCCAGTGATATTGCCGGCGCGCATCATCACTTTTTTGTAAATCTCCTGCATACCGTTATATTCCATGATCGCGATCTCGCTGCCCTCTTCACGAATGTTTCCTGCCGAAAACACATGAATTCCCGCCACCTTGAGCTGTGCATACGGGACCGTCCCTTCATAGGGAGCCGTTTCACGACCACAAATCACCTTTGCCAGCACTTTGGCCTGCTCATATAGCGGCGCTACCAGCCCATATGAAATCCCGCGGTGCTCAGCACATTCGCCAACTGCGTAAATACCAGGAATACTCGTGCGCATATAATCGTCCACGACAATAGCACGGTTTACTGTCAGACCACTGTCCTGAGCCAAAGCGATATTCGGCCGGATACCAACCGCCAGCACAACCAAGTCCGTTTCCAATCTGTTCCCGTCTGCAAACACCAATCCTCGTGCCCGGTTGCGACCTATAATGTTGACTGTATCTTTCGCCAAATGAAACCGCATGCCCTGTTGCTCCAACCGTCGTTGTAAAAGTACAGCCGCAGTACGGTCAAGCTGACGATTCATCAGATACTGCGCATTATGAACAACGTCAGTTTCCATCCCCAGATTCAGCAAGCCTTGAGCAGCCTCAAGCCCCAATAACCCTCCTCCGATGACAGTGGCCTTGCGGTACGTCTTAGCATATCTCGCCATGGTTTCACAGTCATTTACATCACGAAAAGCAATTACTCCCTCTTTTCTAACTCCGGGAATGGGTGGCATGAAAGGCAATGAGCCAGTTGCCAGTACGAGAATGTCATAGGGCTCTTGAATACCGGATTCCGTTTCCACCATACCAGTTGCCACATCAATACGACACACACGTTCACCAGCTTGCAACTTTACCCCATTTTCTTCGTACCAGTCCCAGCTATGGGTAACGATATGTTGGAACGTACTCTCCTCCTGAAGCATTTTGGACAGGAGCACACGGTTGTATCCGGGCCGCGGTTCAGCACCAAATATTGTGATTTGGAACCGCTCCGGCTCCAGACTGATAATTTCCTCCACACATTTGATGCCTGCCATACCATTACCGATGACGACCAGTCTTTTTATCATAATAAATCCAGCCCCATTCTCCGTACTAAAATAAGACAGAAAAAGCCCTTCTCCATTCGATGGAAAAGGGCACCGTTGCCGTAAATGTCGGCACATCGTTGTACCGATATGTACTTAAGATTACTGAATTGTGAGCGTCATGTCAATATTTAATACATGAAACCTGTATTTAAACCTTATTTTAAATTTATTATAATTTTAATGTTATGTATATTGACATAGATAGAATGTCTTTTTATAATTTGAATTAAAATCACTACGATGTGATCATATCAAAGCGATGCACAATGAGGTGTGTCAAACACGGCAATGAAGCCGCAAAGCGTTTCCCAGATACGATGTCGGGACGATTTGCGGTTTTTTTATGTTCAACAGAAGATTGAGGACTGAGCTCTACAAACCACAATAAGAAGAGGAGAGATCGAGAATGAAGAAAAAAAGTTTCTGGCACAGCGGGCACAAGCCCACCCTATTGGGCTCCTTTCTGTATTTTGATATTAGCTTTATGATATGGGGAATGATCGGACCGTTGGTCGTTGTCATTGCTAATGACTATCCAATGGACCCTGTACAAAAAGCCAACCTTGTCGCTCTCCCAATACTTAGTGGTTCCCTGCTGCGACTCGTGCTTGGATTCATGTCAGATTATTTCGGTCCGAAGCTCACGGGACAGATCGGTATGCTTGTCACAATCATCCCTCTCCTGCTTGGCTGGCTGTGGGTTGATTCGCTGGAGCAGTTATACGCTGTCGCCCTGCTTCTGGGTGTGGCCGGAGCCTCATTTGCAGCTGCACTGCCGTTGGCTGGCCAATGGTACCCCAAAGAGCATCAAGGGCTGGCCATGGGAATTGCCGGTGCCGGCAACAGTGGGACCGTCCTCGCAACTTTGTTTGCCAACCGCATTGCCCAACATTTTGGCAGTTGGGAGGTCGTTTTTGGCTTAGCCATCATCCCGATTTTCATCGTTTTTGTTCTGTTTAGTATTTTTGCCCGCAACAGCCCTCATCGCCCAGCACCAAAAAGTCTCTCGCAATATGCTTCGGTGCTCAAACAGAGGGATGCCTGGGTGTTCTGTGCCTTTTATTGCGTGACGTTCGGCGGGTTCGTTGGCCTTTCTAATTATTTGACCATTTTCTTCAATACCCAATACGGTCTCTCCGCGGTCCATGCTGCTGATTTTGCAACCGTTTGTGTCATTGCCGGAAGTTTCTTTCGTCCTGTAGGCGGTTTTTTGTCTGACCGGATTGGTGGTTCACGCATGTTAATGTACTTGTATGCCGGGGCCGGGATTATGCTCGCCAGTATTGCATTTTTACCACCCCTTGCCGTGGTCGTAGTCCTGCTGTTCGTAGGTATGATGTGCCTTGGTGCTGGCAACGGCTCCGTATTCCAGCTCGTGCCGCAGCGATTCGGCAACGAAATCGGGCTCATGACCGGCATCGTCGGTGCTGCTGGCGGCATAGGCGGGTACTTTCTTCCCCTGATTCTGGGACATCTGTACAAATTAACGGGTTCTTACATGCCAGGCTTCATCTGCCTAAGCCTGATCACATTCTGTGCTCTTGTCCTCGTGATCATCATGCAATTGAAATGGCGCAACAGCTGGATGCGACGTTCTGCTCCAGTTGCTAATGAAGCCGTTAGATTTTAAGCCTCAATTATCCCTTATAATCAAAAATAGCTTAACTTCGTTTATAGAAAATGAAGTTAAGCTATTTCCTCATACATATTTAATCAAATTATAAATTCCATGAAAAAAGTCACATTTAATGAATATTTACCGAAAACATTATGAAAATTTAATGAATTTTTCAGTTGAAAATCATTGAAAATCGCTTTCATTTTCATATTTTTTCTTATGTAAACACTTATATAACCATTTTTCACACAACATACTTGTTCACTTGGTTTAAAATAAGGCGTATACTTGTTCACGAATTGTTCAAGGGTTAACCAAATGTATTTTTCAGGAAAGAGGGAATTGGAAATGCGTGCTTTTCATGTTACGGAAGATGGAACTATCGAAACCAAATTAACCGGAAAGGATCTTCTTGCCAACCCACTGCTGAACAAAGGAGTGGCTTTTACGCTGGAAGAGCGTCAGCAACTTGGACTTGACGGCCTCCTTCCTCCTACCATATTAACTATTGAGGAACAGGTTCAACGGGTATACGAGCAATTTCAAAGCCAACCAGATAATTTGCGTAAAAACGTTGCATTAAATGATCTTTTTAATCGGAATACCGTCCTTTATTATCGTTTGCTTTCCGAGCACCTGAGCGAGATGCTTCCGATTGTTTATACACCAACAGTCGGTCAGGCTATTCAGGAATACAGTCATGAATATCATAAACCAGGTGGTATGTATCTATCTATTGATAACCTTGCTGGCATCAAAGAAGCTTTTAAAAATTTGAACTTGGGCCCTGATGATATCGACCTGATTGTAGCCACAGATTCCGAAAGTATTTTGGGAATCGGGGACTGGGGAGTTGGCGGTATTAACATCTCTATCGGTAAGCTTGCTGTATATACAGCTGCTGCTGGAATTGATCCTAGCCGGGTGCTGGCCGTTGTGCTTGATGCAGGTACAAACAACGAAAAGCTGTTAGAAGATCCTTTATACATGGGGAATCGTCATAAGCGTGTACGTGGAGAACAATATGATCAATTTATTGATACTTATGTTCAAGCTGCACTTTCTTCTTTCCCGAACGCACTGCTGCACTGGGAAGATCTAGGTAACGTCAATGCTCGGAATATTATTAATAAGTACGGAAATAATATTTTAACGTTTAATGATGACATTCAAGGTACTGGCGCGGTTACACTCGCAGGTGTGATGTCTGGTGTCCAATTGTCCGGAATCCCACTGAGCAAGCATCGGGTTCTAGTGTTTGGTCCAGGAGCTGCCGGAATCGGCAATGCAGACCAAATTAGTGCGGCTATGATGCTGGAAGGATTGTCAGAAACTGAAGCAAGACGTAACTTCTGGGCATATGATTACCGTGGTCTGCTTACCAATGAAACGGAAGGACTTTTGCCATTCCAGGTACCTTATGTGCGTGATGCTGCCGAATGCCGTGACTGGGAGCATGCTGAAGATGGCAAAATCCCTCTGCTTGAAGTCATTCGCCGTGTGAAACCGACGATTATGATCGGAACTTCCGGTGTTGCTGGAGCATTTAGTGAGGAAATCGTGAAAGAGATGGCCAAGCATACAGAACGCCCTATTATTATGCCAATGTCCAATCCGACTCCTCTGGCAGAGGCAACTCCTGAAGACCTGATCCACTGGACGGAAGGAAAAGCCCTTATTGCAACAGGAAGTCCTTTTGAACCAGTAATCTACAACAATATTAAGTTTGAAATTGGACAATCCAATAATGCTTTCGTATTCCCAGGCCTTGGTCTTGGAGCAATCGTAGTAAAATCCAAAATTATAACAGATAGCATGTTTGCAGCAGCTGCCCATGCAGTAGCTCAAATGGTTGATTTGTCACAGCCTGGTGCTTCCCTGCTGCCAAAAATCAACGAACTGCGAGAAGTATCTGAAGCTGTAGCAGTGGCAGTCGCCAAGGCAGCCGTTCAAGATGGAGTTGCGCGTCATCAGCCGGATGATATCGTACAAGCGGTTCGGGAATCCATGTGGGAATGCAAATATAAACCCATCAAACAGTATGGACAGGAAGCCGTTCTGGTTTAAAAATAGCGAACAACATCAAAATTTATACTTGCTGTAAGCAAAGTGATTATTTAACTGATGTCCGCCATTTTTGGCGGACATCTTTATTGGAGGCGACATCATGGCTACAGGTCATATCTTTATTATCTTAATTCCTATTTTCTTTGTCATTTTAATTGGTTATTTTGCAGGTTTTTTTAAGGCTTTTAACCCAGCTTCATCTAAGGGATTAAATACACTGGTAACCAAATTCGCTTTACCTGCACACTTGTTTATTGGTATTACGACGACACCAAGAGAGACGTTAATCCAAAAGTGGCCCTTTCTTGTTGCATTGCTGCTTGGAGTGATCGGCTTTTACATTGTATTGCTCATCTTATATCGCTTAATTGCAAAAAAAGGTCTGACAGAATCCTCCATGTTCGCATTGAATTCAACACAGCCTTCTTTCGCATTCATGGGGATTCCGGTTTTGGGAAGCTTGTTCGGAAGTGCGGCGGTCGCCATTCCTATTGCGATTACCGGCATCGTCGTTAATGCGATTCTTGATCCGCTTGCAAGTATTTTGGGAACGGTCGGCCAGCGTAAATCAACAGAATCTGACGACACTAAAGGCAATTTATTTACAGTCACTATAAAATCTGTCCTTCATGGACTCAGCGAGCCGCTGGCTTGCGTACCCTTGATTGGTGTTGTATTGACTTTATGCGGATTCCAAGCTCCGAAGCTTTTGCAATCTATGTTTGATCAAATCGGCAATATTACTGCTGGTACGGCTCTATTTGCCATCGGGGTAACTATTGGAATTAAAAAGATTACGTTCAGTCCAAAAGCACTTAGTATCGCTGTACTGAAAGCGATCGTGATGCCTATGGTTATGCTCGGTATTGCTGTTCTGATCGGACTGTCCCCAGAGGATGTAACTAAAGCCGTACTGCTTGTCGCATTTCCCGGATCTGCTGTAGCCGCTATGATCGCGACCCGCTATGAATCACTGGAAACAGAAGCGGCATCTGCATTTGTTATAAGCTCAGTATTATCGCTCATTTCGCTCCCTCTGCTCATTTCACTACTTGTATAATGACAGAAAGCTTTCAACGTTCAGCGAAAGACTGTTATATATAATGGTTAAGGGCATTCGTTCGCTCTCATTTATCTTATTTTTTAAATATTGTCCAAACAATAAAGTGACTTAGTCATATTTGAGCTGAAAACCAGTATGATATCCCGTTTTGCTAGCAAGCGGCAACCTACATTTATTCCATGTGGGTTGCCGCTTTTTATTTTTGGTAAGCTTCCATACCTTTTGTTGGTTCTTATCATTATTTTTTCACTATCCATCAGTAAGTATATCCCAATTGTAATAATTCGCTAACATTTATAAAGGAAATTGACGAAATATATAAGGGATAGCTGTACTGTAGCATTAAATTAAAATTTAAAGGAGAAGAAACTTGTGAAAAACTTGAAGTGGAGCACTATGTCCTTTTTTGGTAAAAATCTATTAATATCTTTTCTTAACATCGTATTAATAGGTGCTATTCTTATCACATCTAGCTATATACTTCAAAAGAACATTCTCACCACGCAACTGCAAGATCAGGTAAAAGTGCTGACCAAAAAATGGGCAGAAGATGTTGACAAAACAAAAGTACAACAAGCATTAAGCGAAAAAGATTATAACGGTTCTGCTCAACAAGAAATACGCAAATTTCTAGATTCCATTCACACATTTTATCCTAATGTCGCCCAAGCTTACATATTTGGGACAGAACTAAAAGAAGGAAATCAAACCTCCATTATTGGCGTTCCCACTAATTTGGTTCAAGCTTTCCAAAACTCGAAGATGAATATTGGGGATATGTACACGTTGCCTGACGAAAATGCAGACGCCGTAAATAAAATGCTTCAATCCAATGAATCAGCATTGAGCAGCTTTTATACGGACGAATATGGCACATGGACTACTATTGTTTATCCGATTACAGATGCAAGCGGTAAAGTCACAAGTGCAATTTACTTTGACGTAGATGCGAGCTCTGTACCTACGGGTCTTCATAAGTTGCTTGTATATGGTGTTTCACTGCTCATTCTGTTTCTTGCTATCTTCTTGACAATTCAATACTTGCTGGTAAAACGCACGCTCTCCCCGATTCGTTCCTTGATGAAGGGGATTGAAGAAGTCAGCGAGGGTAATCTGAATGTAAAAATCAAGACAGGCCTAGACGATCTTGGTATTATCAATCAAAAATTTAATTCAATGCTCAAGCGCCTTAACGATACGATGGTGAAAGTACAGGATACGACGCAAGAAGTAACAGGATCAGCTCAGGAATTGTTAAGCATTAGCGAGAAAAATAGTACGAATACAAACATCATTAACAGCAATATTCGGGAAATAACTCAGGGACTTGAAGCTCAGGATCACGCAGCACTTGAAAGCTCCAGGGCTATGAATGAAATGTCTACAGTAATCCAAACCATTGCTGAAAGCTCCTCTTCTGTAGCGGATCAAGCTTATTCCATGGAAAAACGCTCCGTTGAAGGCAATCAGGTAGCACAAAAGCTATCCACTCAAATGGACTCTATCTCCACTACAATGGGCAGTACAGTTGATTCGGTTAATGCACTGCAGAACCGTTCTAACGAAATCAGTAATATTGTAAGCATCATTACCGGCATTGCCAGCCAAACGAATCTGCTTGCTCTCAACGCTTCGATCGAAGCTGCCAGAGTGGGTGAAGAAGGCAAGGGTTTTGCAGTCGTAGCGGGAGAAGTGCGTAATTTGGCTGAGCAATCTCAAGAGTCCGCCAAACAAATTGCAGAGCTTATTGAAGAAATTCAAAAAGAGATTGAACAAACTGTAAAAGGCATTAGCCTGGGTACAAAAGAAGTTCACGTCGGACTGGAAGTTACGAAGCAGACAGGCGAAATGTTCTCTGAAATTTTAGAAGCGTCCAATAAAGTGTCGTCACAAATCCAGGAGGTATCCAGTGCAACTGAGCAAATCTCGGCCAGCACGCAGGAAATGTCAGCTACCTCGGACGAGTTGTCTTCCACAGTCAGCAAAACAGTCAACAGCAGCAAACAAATTGAACAAACCATTGGGGAACAAACCGAGTCTATGGCTTCAATTGTCCAAGCTTCGGACAAGCTTACATTGATGTCCGGGGAGCTGGAAGAGCTTATTTCATTCTTCAAGGTAAACCGTGAAGTCTAAAACTATAACTATCCAATCCTCATAACAACAAAGAACCTCTAATCTGCATAAAATGCGCATTAGAGGTTCTTTGATATGTTCTTACATACTTCTTTAGTTTAAAAAGCCTTCCAACGCTGAGGTTGGCTTGCCGTCAGCCTGCCAAGCACCTTTGTTATAACCTTGATTATAACCTGGGGTTGCAGCCGGCTCCCAATAAAATACGCCCACGCCTTTGCCCCCTCCGATACTCCGAACCTTCGTTTTGATTGCAGAAATAAATGCCTTGGAAGCAGCAGGTTCATTATACTCCATTCCGATTTCACTGATGACAATGCCTTTACCATATTTTGCAATGAGACTATTGGCATTGGTAATCGTCTGATCCACCTTACCCTGCCAGTCAGAGGAAGACGGATATAAAGACAGGCCAATAAGGTCGAACTGAGCTCCGTTTTCAATCAGTCCACCAATGTTCCAGTTTAAAACGGAACTGTTATCCCCATTAGCTAAATGCACGATCGTCTTGGTACTGCTGCTTACGGATTTAACAGCGTTATTCCCTGTATTGATGAGCCACGCATAGTTTTTCATATTCACCGAGGCTTTGCCATCATCCCAGAGCATTCCATTGTTCGTCTCATTGCCGATTTGCACCCAATCCGGTGTCACACCCTTGCTCTTCATCGTGTTCATTACATAGACAGTATGGGACCAGACCGCATCCATAAGTTGCGTAAATGTAAAATTGCGCCATGCGTAAGGCTTATTCTGCTGGCCTGGATCAGCCCAGGAATCGCTATAATGCAGGGTCAGCATAACGCTCATGCCTAACTTTTGGGCTCGCTGCGCAAGTTCTGCCGCCTTCTCAGCATTCATGTATCCGCTTGCATAATCCTTCATGTCAGGATTTACCCAGACGCGAATACGAACCGAATTGATCTGATAATCGTCCCGTAAAATTTGCAGCACGTCCCGGCGAACCCCTTTTTTATCCTTCCAGGTCATACCTTGGGCTTCCATCCCTGCAACCCAGCTTATATCTGCTCCTTTGGCGAAAGCAGGGGCGGCCGAAGCCGCACTCACTCCCACAGAGCCCAATGGGTACAAAAAGCTGGATAACAAGATCAACATCGCAAATACCATAGTACGTTTACCTGTTTTCATAAGTCATCCCCTATCTAAATTATATACTCACATTGCCTCTGGCCAATCCACTTGCTCCCTCACTCGGGAAACGGCGGCGATCACATGTATAACGTGTTCTAATTATTGCGCTCTGCCTTTAAAACCTTAACAGCATAGGCACCCAGTTGAACGCTGCTATCTGCTATCACATGATTTTCAAGCATATCCGAATAAGTTCGTCCATCCAGTGTAAGCTTTTGCGGCTCATGCGTAAAATTCATTACAAAAATATAGTCATGAACTCCATCAGTACGAATCGCTGTATTCACCCCATGTGGCAACTGCACATCGAGTGCTTTACTGAGACCTGCATCGTCAATTAAACTTTTGTAAAAATGACTATGGAATAGTCCAGTGTTGCGTGAAGCAATGTAATAAGCTTTTCCCTGTCCCAAACGGTTCACCGTCAAAGCCGGACGGCCTGCATAAAAGTCTGCTCCGTACTCAGCCAGTACCTCTGCATCCTCCGTATGAATGAGATCACACAATTCTACAGCTTCATATTCCCCTTGTAGATCCAGCTCATTGCCTTCAACCGGTATAATGTAATTACGATCATGATCATGCAATCCATCAATCTCTTCCGACCAGATCCCCAGCGTCTTACGAAGCGGTCCTGGAAAGCCTCCAAGAAAGCATAAATCATGTTCATCCACGATGCCGGACCAATAGGTTGCTACGAATATGCCCCCGTTTTCAACAAACTTCTGTATGCGCTCTCCTACACCGCTGCGAACCATATACAACATCGGAGCTACCAAAAGCTTATATTTGGAGAAATCTGCATCCATATGAATGACATCTACTGGCACTCCCTGCTCCCACAATGCCAAATAATGTGCTTCAGCTGTCTCCTCATATTTCACGCCTTTGTTCCGCGGTCCCTGTGAATCGTTGATTCCCCAACGGTTCTCCCAGTCAAAAATGACTGCGGCCTCAGCCGGTACGGATGTACCGATAACCTCTTCCAGTTTTTCCAGTGCATGGCCGACATCTGTCACATCCCCGAATACCCGAGTATGCTCGTGTCCGACATGATCGACGACTGCACCATGCAGCTTTTCACTTGAACCGCGGCTTTTCCGCCACTGAAAATATTGAACGGTGTCTGAACCGTGCGCCACAGCCTGTAAAGACGATAGCAGATGCATACCTGGTCGCTTCAGCTTGCTAACGTCTTGCCAGTTCGTTAAGCTTGGCGTACTTTCCATGAGCATCCAGGGTTTCCCACCTTTAATGGAGCGAATAATATCGTGCATCATAGCCACTCTCGCAGCCTGACGGCTGTCATCCCCTTCACGGTCATGCCACGTCGGATAACTGTCCCAGGATATAACATCGAGCAGATCAGCAAACTTCCAGTAATTCAATCCTTCAAAAAACTCCATTAAATTGGTTGTGACTGGAATGTCCGGATTCGCAGCCTTGAGCGGCACAATCTCATGTTTGATAAAATCTGCGGTCTGTTCGGTTACAAATCGTCTCCAGTCCAAATTCATGGCATGAACCTGCGTTTCACCATGAGGTGCCGGAGATTCAACTTGGCTCCAGTCCGTAACTGTATGACTCCAAAATGTCGTCCACCATGCATGATTAAGTTTATCTAACGTACCATATTTATCCTGCACCCAAGCGCGAAATGCCTCCTGACAGTGATCACAGTGGCAGTCTCCACCAAATTCATTGGAAATGTGCCAGCCAATAACAGCAGGATGATTAGCGTAACGCTCAGCCAGCTTCGTATTCATGATACGTACTTTTTCCCGGTAAACAGGCAACGTATAACAGTGGTTGTGTCTAAACCCATGTAAGTTACGGACACGGTTAGCCCCCACTCGCAGCACCTCGGGATATTTTTGCGACATCCAGGCTGGTCTTGCTCCGCTAGGAGTAGCCAAAAACGCATAAATTCCGTTTTCAGCAAACGAATCCAGAATACGATCCAGCCATTCAAACGTAAATACGCCCTCCTCAGGCTCTAATGAAACCCATGAGAAAATGCCGACAGACATCACGTTACATTTGGCTAGTTTCATCAAGCGGATATCCTCCGCTAATACCTCGGGATATTGCTGCCATTGCTCCGGGTTATAGTCCGCTCCATGCAGCATACGTGGAACTCGCTCACTAATGGGTGGGTACTTGGTTATGTTTGAATAGGTCATTACAAATCATCTCCTTGTATTAGTTCTATTACTCTTTGACGGAACCTAGTGTCATACCTTTAACAAAATACTTTTGTAAAAAAGGATATACAACAAGAATAGGCGCTGCACCAATGAAAATTTGTGCTGCATTAACCGTCGTTTGTGACAGTAATTCCATCTCTTTGGGACTCATGCTCATGGAACTCATGTCCTTCTGTATAATTACAGTTTGCAGGAACGTCGCCAGCGGATAATCCTTTGCATTGCTCAAATAGAGCAGACCGTCAAACCATGAGTTCCAATGAAATACCATACTGAACAGCGCAATCGTTGCAATGGAAGGCATGGATATTGGTAAGAAAATACTAAACAATGTCCGAAAATGCCCTGCTCCGTCGATCAATGCGGCCTCTTCCATCTCTTTGGGAATTCCTCTAAAAAAGTTCAGCATAAGAATGACCAGAAATGTATTGACCGCTCCTGGCAAAACAAGTACCCAGAAGCTGTCCATAAGATGGATCTTTTGAATAACCATATAGAATGGAACCAGACCACCGTTAAAAATCATACTAAATACAAACAGCCATGAATAAATGTTGCGACTGCGGAACACCGTTGTTTCCTTCGAAAGCGGATAAGCAGCTAAAAAGGTAATAAGTAGCGTCAAGCCGGTTCCCAATACAGTCCGACAGACAGAAATCCAGATGGAGTGGAGAAAAATCGGGTTATTCATCGTCTTCTTATAGGCTTCTAATGAAAACTGCACTGGCCACAGGCCAACCAGATTGGCATCTGCTGCTGATTTAGCACTAAATGATACTGCCAACACATGAATCAATGGAACGATACACATGATAGACAAAATCACTAGTAAGCAAATATTGAACACATTGAAAATGCGGTATGGCGTTGTTTTATGATACATGACTCTCCCTCTTTCAGCCTCGTGGAATCAGAATATGCGGTAACCTGCCCATTTGTAAGCAAGCCGATAAGATATCAGAATGAGAATCATACTGATAACGGATTTGAACAACCCAATGGCGGTAGCAAAGCCCATCTCCCCATTGATCAATGCTGTCCGATAGACGAATGTGTCAATAATATCGCCTTTTTGGTATACCAACGGATTATAAAGGTTGAAAATCTGGTCAAAACCGGCATTCAGAACATTACCAAGGGCGAGCGTTCCAACAACGACCACCATCGGAATCAATGAAGGTACAGTAATGTGCAGTGTCTGTCTCCATCGGCTCGCTCCATCCATTTCAGAAGCCTCATACAACGAAGGATTGATACCCGCCAGTGCAGCGAGGAATACGATGGTATTGTAGCCAAACTCTTTCCATATGTCCGATACAATGACGGTAAAACGAAACCAGTTGTTATCTCCCAGAAAGAAGATAGGCTGGATTCCTATACTTCCAAGAATCCGATTCATAAATCCATCAGTAGCCAACAGATCAATCAGAATTCCGCCCAAGATAACCCATGACAAAAAATGTGGCAGATACACCAATGTCTGAATGGAGCGCTGAAGTCCGACCTTGCGAATTTCATTCAGCAGTATAGCAAAAACAAACGGAACCAACAGATTGAAAAACATCTTTAACACAGCAATAATCAGCGTGTTCCATACGACCTGAAGACTGTCCTCCCGTTGAAACAAAAAGCGGAAATTATCCAGTCCAACCCATTCGGAACCAGTTATGCCTAGCCAAGGCTTGTAATTTTGAAAGGCCATCACGATGCCGCCCATCGGAATGTAGCTGAATACAATTAAGAAAATGATGGCTGGCAGCAGCATGATATGAAATGGCCACGTACGTTGCAGACTTCTCATTGCAGTTCCTCCTGTAACTCTCATGGTATACCTCAATTATAAAAGCGTTTTCGCAGTCTCAACAGTTCAAAAAACCAACATACATGGCACAAAAGCAATCATTTTAATTAATCCGTGTGAAGCTTAAGTAAAAAGGCTGTCCACCTTGGGACAGCCCTCCTAATTTGTTTTACAACATCGACAACTTTTACTTTTCTACGCTCTTATACCATTCGTTTACTTCATTTGTAATTTGTTCGCCACCAGCGGCTTTCCACGTCTGTACAAAGGTATCAAAAGCAGAAATCGGCTGTTTGCCATAAATAATTTCATTGAAGGTCTGGCTTTCAATCTTATCCAGGTAATCCTTTTTAGCCTTCATGGTTGGTGTAGTTGGTCCTGTGAACTGATCTTTCATAGAGATATCCTTTTGTTCCATAAGCACTTTGGCCGCTGCGGGAGTGTCTTTCCCGTAATTCACCATTACATCTTTCTCCAGTCTGGTTTTCGGTTCTGCACCGTCAGCCAAGCTTAACAAAGCCTTCATTTGGGCATCAGGGATACGTGCACCATCACGAACCAGCAAATAACGAATAGAGTTTACATAACCGCCTGGTATTTTATCAATAGACATCAGCTTTCCATTGGCATCTAAATCATAATCGTAGCCCTTAAACAGCCCATTCGACAAGTCACCGTCCGGTTTGGCATTTGCATAATGGTCAAACAAGTAATTTTGATACGTGAAGAAAGCTTCAGGATGCTGCATTTGTTTGTTGATGAGTACGACACCATTGGTGTACTGCGTTCCATGGCGCATAGCTTTGTTGTCAGGTCCCGCTGGAATCTTGATCGGCTTCCATACAGCACTCGGCGCATTTTTAACCGTATCCTGGAGCGGCCAACCGCTCATCCAATATGGTCCTGGAATCATCCCGGCTGTCCCTGCAACTGTAGGTTCTGCCGTTTTATTTTCATCCCACAATGCTGCTTCCTGAGGAATATATCCTTTTTTGAGCCACTCGCTCAGCTTTTGCAGACCCGGTTTCATGCCAGGCTGAACAGAGCCATATTCCAAGCTACCGTTTGCACCTTTGTTCCACTGTTGGGGTAGTGTGCCAAAAGCTCCGAAAATCCAGGACGGATCACCCATCCATGTGTTCATGGATGTTTTGAAACCGATGCTGAGCGAGGTCACTTTGTCCGGAGCCAGTCCGTCTGGATTTTTGTTTTTAAAGGCATCCATCACTTTTTCCAGATCATCTATCGTCTCCGGAGCCTTCATCCCCAGCTTATCCAACCAATCTTGTCGTACCCACAATACATAATCATGGTTATAAGCGAAATCAAGCACAGGGATACCCATTTTTTTACCATCTCGGCTATACTGATTCCATACGTTCGTATCCTGACTCATGGCCTGCTTCCAAGAGTCCGAAGCATACTTATCAAATAATGGGCCAACTTCAGCGAACATACCGGAATCGATCATATCCTGGGCCAGCTGCTCATTCTCTGTCCCCAGTACAACGACATCAGGCATCTCCTGACCGGAGGACATCGCCAACCGCAGCTTGGTCGCAAAAGCACCATTTGTATCCGTGACAGACCAGAGTGATTTTACATTAATACCAAATTTCTCTTTGGCCCATTTTGTCGCAACGTTATTTTCGATAGATTCGCCATTTTTAAATTTTAAGGCGGGATCTACACCCCATACCGTGGATATTGTAACTTCTGGGTTGTATTTTTCTTTGTATACGTTTTCAGTTTTAGCTGTGCTGTCCGCATTCCCATCATTTCCTGCACCTGAGCAGCCCACAAGGCCAACCCCTAATACCATAGTTGCGGCGAGCAACGACAATAGCTTTTTTTTCGAATGAACTCGCATCTTGTTCCCCCTCTAAAAATCATTTTCTACTCTTTTATTATAAGAGGGCTTTTCTTAGCAGCCTATGTCACAAAATAAATATTTCTGCACCTTTCCCAACTGATCTTTACTCATTTGTCTTTACTGGTCCCGAAATTCATGCGGAGTCATTCCATAATGCTTTTTGAACATCTTGCTGAAATATTGGGGATTCTGATAGCCGAGTTCAGTGGTTATTTCATATATTTTTTTGTTGGAATATTTGAGCAAATAAAGAGCCCGTTCCATTCTCATTCGGATAATATAATCTCCCAGACCTTCTCCAGTTTCAGCTTTATAGATTTTAGACAAATAGACGGGATGAAGATAAACTTGGTCGGCAATCGTCTTAACAGACAGCTCCTGTCCTTTATCCTGGGTGATCAGCTCCTGGACCTGCTTGACCACATAGCTTTTGGCGCTTTGCTCGCTTGCAGACCACTCGGCTTTAAGCTTGTTCATCATGGAAAATATCCACTCTTTGAGGTGTGGGAACGAATGAACCAATTTCTGCGCATGTAACGGATCAAAGCCTACTTGGTCCATCTGTGTAATGAAACGTCCTTGTTTGTGAGCTGTATACATAAAGGCGCTCGTTACCGAAATAAACAGTTCATATAAATGCTCGCGTGTATATCCCGCCTCTTCCATTTTGCCAAATACACGGCTTACTTTTGCTTCGGCCTCTTCCCATTGCCTGGACTCTAGCAGATGAGTAAGCGTAGGGTGCGTATAAAGCCCCTCCAGCGACTTCACTGAGTTGTGTGACTGTTCTGTCTGCTCTTCTATGAATAGGAGTGGATTCGTCTCCTCCTGTTGGTTCCAATATACGGATCTAATCGCTGTCTGATATAGCTTAGGCAGCTCATCTGGGAAATTAAACCAATTGGTTAATGTGACGTAAATTTCCCCTTTCAAGTAATTGCTCACATTTCTCCGAAAGGTTTCAATCGCTGCTCGCAAAAAATGATTCTGCTCATCCACAGTCCGTTCAGGAAACAAATGCCAATTCCCTTCTATTAATACGATTAGGCAATCATGTGGCGCTTTGCAATGCCAAACATGAAAATCAGGAGCAAACACTTCTTCTGCAATATTCCCAATCGCATACTCAATTAAGGACACTGAGTGATAATCCATGTCAGAAAATTGCTTGCCCAGCTGAATAAGCAGCATACTGGCAGGATGTTCTGTGCGTAGCTTGATTTCATACTCGGACATTTTGTCCTTTATTTTTTGTAAAGTTAAATCACGCCCGAGTAACAAATCGTGCATCAAATGAGTGCGCAGCACACCGTAATCGTTCCTACGACTGTATTGTAATTGATGAACCTTGTCGAATGCTTCCCATTCTTCCTTTAGCGAATCCATGGCAGCTGACACACATTTGATAAACTCTTCATCATCCACCGGCTTTAAAATGTAATCAAAAGCCTTAAGCTGGAGCGCTTTTTTAGCGTATTCAAAATCAGCATAGCCTGTCAGTAATAAACTACGGATATGCGGCCAACGCTCGTTTACTTCAACAATCAACTCCAATCCCGTCATGCCGGGCATACGAATATCCGTAACCAGAATATCAATGTCGTATGCTTCCAGCACATCTATTGCTGCCAAGGCAGAAGCTGCTTGATGAACCTTCTCGATTCCCAACGTCTCCCACGGTATAGTAGTCGCCAGGCTTTCAGTAACATAGCTTTCATCATCCACTAGTAATATCTGAACCATCAGTATCCTCCAATTTACTATTTCTTGAATTTGACGAAGAATGGATCAAACCGTCTTCCTGCCCTTCTTCAATTGACAGTGGCCATTTTAATATCACTCTCAACCCTCCCAACGGAGACAACGAGAATTCCAGCCCGGCGTTTTCACCAAAATGTAATCGCATTCGTTGATGCACATTCCATAAACCATAACCACTTTTTTCTTCTACAGGTTTCTCTAGTGCTAATGTAAGGGACGTTATACCTTCATCATTCAAACCGAGCCCGTTATCATCTACAATCAAGTACATGGATGAGCCGACACACTCAGTCATAATACGGATTATACCCTCCTCCGCCTGAGGTTCTATTCCGTGCAACACCGCATTTTCCACCAGGGGTTGCAATACAAGCGGTGGAACCAGCAGATGATTGGCCTGTGAAGAAATATCAATAGTGAACGTTAACCGTGGCATACGCATCTGCTGAATTTTCAAATAATATTGCACAAACTCGACTTCATCTGATAAAGGAACCAAATCTCTTTCCTGTCTTGTCGTATAGCGATAATATTTGGATAAATTATGAGCCATGGCCACGACTGCCTCATGATTGCGTAGCTTTGCCATACTCGTGATAAAGGAAAAACAATTATAAAAAAAATGGGGATTGATTTGAGACTGGAGCTGCTTTAGACGTGCTTCCTTCACATGCAGCTTCTCAACGTAAACTTTCTCAAACAGCTCCTGAATCTGTTCGACCATCAGGTTGAATTGACGTGACAGAAATGCAAACTCGTGACTGCCCTTAGGACTCAAACGAACAGCGTAGTCTCCATCCTTTAATCTCCGAAATGCCCGCACAAGCTGGAGAATCGGGACTTGTACCTGTGAATGAAGGAGATAAGCACCAATGATGCCTACCAGTAGTGAGCCAACAACGGTTATATAAAATAGTCGGTTAGATGAGTAAATCGGAGACATCATATCGGACAAAGGCATGTAGTCAATCAAATACCAGCCTGTCGTTTGCGAAAGAACGGCGTGAACAAGGTAACTCTCTTCTCCAATTTTCACGGTCAAATTATCAACTTCATGTAATCCCAATTTCTCCAGTTTCGCAATCAGCTGGCTTGACAATTCTTCATTTGCAGAGCGATTATAAATCACTCCTACGCCTTTTTTATAATAAAAAGGCTCCTTTCGTCCATCGCCTTTAAAGCGGTCAAGCATGTCCTGAATATTGCTGCTATCGAATTCCACTTTAATAATCGTGTTAGCGGTTTCCGGTTTAGCTAGAGAGGAAAACGGGGATAAGGTATACAATGAAAATATAAATTGATCCTTACCGTACACTCTTTTCTTAGATACCTGCCAGCCGTTTGTAATCGATTGATTTAATACCTTCTGATCATAATAACTGGCTCCATTCTCCGATACAACTCGTCCAAGTGAAGGGGAATATATACTCAGCCCTGTTCTCCAGTTAGAAGAGCTTTCCTGAAGCCCAAGCTTGGTTTGAATCCGCTTGACCAGGTTAATTCCATCCAGATTGAGAGTCTTGTCCTTTAAAAAAATCGCTTGAAAACTGGCTACATCAGGATCATGAATCAGCAGATGCGGCCAGGAGGAAATCATTTCAATATTCGTATTCACCTGGTTTTGAAAAAAAGTCAGCTGATTATAATTGGATTGATTCAGTTCCTCACGTAATACACCTGTCGTTGTCTGATTAGAGTAGACATACAGAAGCAGCACAGGTATCAGCAATACGATAACGATGGACACGATTTTAGTATAAAAATTAAATTTAAACATGAGTTTCACACATCCTCTGCACAAAAAACAGGCATACTTAAAAGGTATGCCAGAGCCCTGACCTTCGTTGCCGCCACTACATACTATACATTATTAAGGGTTGGCGGTGATAATATGTTTGACGCTAAGCAAATGGAATGGTTAGACCAACTATCTGCTGAAGACCTGGCCATTTTAGCTGCCGGCTTCAATACACTAGGTGATTTTTTTGATTTTCTGGCGCTGATTAAAGCCAAACAGGAAACATCTAAGGAGCTAAAAGGTAAAAACACGAAATCAAAAACTATTTAATAACGAATTTTACACGAGTTCCATCCTCATACTGATCTAACTGGTGACTGACCCATGATCCTGCCCCACGGTTATCCTTAGGAGCTATGTATTTGACATTTGCACCCTTGCCCCCTTCTGAGCACATAGCCATCGGCCATTCATCACGATCAAACCCTTTACGAGTAGGAACACCCGCAAGCGAATGCTTACGATTTTGCTCGGCTCCTTCCCGGTCAATTGTGCATACTGGTGATTTTCCCGCTTGAATGGCTTCCTTAATATGCTGCGCCGTTTCAGGATAACGACCTGACGGAAATTGCAGCGTTACCTGAGCTGATGAAGGCGGGTTCTCTCCTGTTATTTTTGTAAAAAGATTGTCTCCTTCAACCCAGTAAGCGCCCACAGCTAGCAGCACTAAGGCTATAAAACTTAGTAACTTTTTCTTCAATTTCCCTCTTCCTTTCAAGCTATTCCAGTAAATGACCTTCAGCTAAGGCAATCCCCAGATTTTATTTTTTGTAACCCCTTACCGACTATAAAAAAAGATTAAATATCCGACGACAAATAGTATAGAGAGGAGGTTGTACGAATGAACGATGAGATCCAACTGGCCGTGAGCCAAATGCAAGCTGTTGTAATCCGGTTACTGAATGGAAATACCGTAATTGGCTGGCCTAAGCTCCTATCTGACCAAGAAACTCAGCAATTCAAGCTCTACGATGACGAACACGTATATACGATTTCCGTTAATGACGTGGATACAGTCGCAAGAGTTATTGTATAAGATACAGGAAGCACTTAATGAGTCATCCAGCGGACAAGCCCAAACAAGGCGCACCACAGGAGAAGACTGATCAGAATTCCCCAAAATAAACCTTTAAAAAGCTTCATACCATACTGACAACCTTTCCGACTGGGCTTTTTCCCCATTATAACATGTCAGAAAGACAGCTGTCGCAGCTCGCTCTTACATTGTCTTTGTATCATATATTTCAAATTTTGAAATCACGATACCAAGGGAAAAGCGCAAAATTCCGAAATTATGCCTGATCACCAATGAAAATGCAATCATGACATAATAAAAGTCACAATTTAATCGAAATTTAATGAAAATTTTCCGAAAATGATGTATAATTATTGACATAAGAAAACGCACGAGGTGATCATCATGGCATTATTAAACAGAGTTAAGGAATTAAAATTACAACTGCCTAACGAGCATCATAGCATTTCACAATACGTGGAGCATGCACTGCATTCGATTGACAGTTTTGTAGAACAACATCGTCAATTTGTAGCCGCTCAAGCTTTATATGGTGAAAAAATCAATGGTACGGAAGAAAGATTATTTCGCGACACAATTGCTGAGATTAAAGCCCAACTGGTAGCTACGCTGGAGAAAACAGTTGAAGATTTCGCACATAAAGGCGATAAGCACTGGAAAAATCATTATCAGGACGGCGTAGAATAAGCTAAAAATAAACCCCCGGTCTTTGGACCGGGGGTTTATTTGACATACGCCAGGTGTGGTAATGTGCGTTGACTATTTTAAAACTTTGGCAGATGTCGTTACCTTCTTACCACCATAGACTACTTTAATACTGGAGCTTCCGCTATCCAATGCCTTCACCTGACCAGCTGTAACCTGTACGATCGACGGTTTGGAGGATGTCCATACCGCTGAATTGGTCACATTTGCAGTCGCGCCTGAATCATAAACAGCACTTACGCTAAGCACTTGAGACGAGCCTTTAGGCAGCTTCAGGTTTTTATTGCTCAATACCAGCTTAAGCAACTTAGGTGTAACCTTTATCTCCACGTTAAACGACTTATCCTGGTACGTACCCGTAATGGTTGCTGTTCCAATTCCAACAGCTTTAATGGAAGACCCTTTTACGACCACTACAGAAGCATTTGATGTTGTCCATTTCACTTTACTGCTCAGGGTAACTTTTTTACCATCTGTATAATTGCCGACGACTTTGATGGACTTACTTCCCTTCAAATTCATCTCAGCATTCGAAAAGCTTGGTGTCAATGTAGAAATGGCTCCCTCCACAATGACAGGCACTTTCACGTATTTATTCATATACATTGCCTTGATTCCCGAGTTGCCACCACTCACCGCTTTTACTTTTCCATTTCCTACAGTCACTGCGGCTGTTGTAGCTACCCAGCTTACCTGGTTGGTAACATCCAGTACTCCACCACCAGCCATATGTGCTTTTACGGTCGGAATACTTGTTTCTTGGCCTGCAACCAATACATACTTTTTCTCAGAAGCCGTCAGCTTGAGAACTTTATATTGTACGGTCACTGGAATGTCCAGCTTGAGCGCACCTACTGTCGCTGTCAATGTCGCACTACCTGGGTTTACTGCAACCAGCTTACCATTTGCAATCTTGACTGCACTCTCACTGCTTAAGCTCCATTTTACATCGGATTGAACTGCTTTTTTGGCTCCATTGACCAAATAAGCAGATATACTTGGAAGAGAAGTTTTGCTTCCAGTTTCGAGAGTCAGACTGGCTTTGCTTGAGACCAGTTTTTCAACAGTTGGAAGTACATTAATCTTCAGAGTCTTACTCAAACCATGATAGGAGGCTGTAATCGTCGAATTCCCTACATCCATCGATGTGATTTTACCTTGCTCCACCGTAGCAACCAATGAATTAGAGGAAGTCCATTCTGCTGTGTTGGTCACATCTGTTTTACCGCCAGTCAGATTCACATCGGTTGCAGTAACCTGAAACGGGGAGCTACCCAGATAGACCGATTTGGAGCCAGATGCACTCAGTACCAATGCCTGGGATGAAGAACGCACATACACGATCAATTGTGCATTAAGTCCATCTTTGGTGGCTTTAATGTAAGTCACGCCTTTGGCAAGAGGACGTACAAGTCCATTTTCTACGGTAGCAACAGCTTCATTCGTAGATGTCCATTCCACGCCAGACACATTTTCCGTGCCGCCTCCGCTAAGCACACCTTGAGCAGTCAGTTGCTTCGATTCTCCGCCAATGGTCAGATTCAGAGGACCCGTCGGATTGAATTGCAGCTTGCTGTAAGGCGATTTTACCGTAATCGTCGTACTTACTGTTTTCTGATCATATGTGGCAACAATCTTAATCTGCCCTTTGGACACTGGAGTAATGAGTCCCTTTTCTACCTTTAAAATACTTGAATCTCCGGAGATCCATTCAGCTCTTTCGGTTACATCCGTTTTACCAGTCTGCGTCACAGACCACACTTTTAATTGAGCGGGGCTTCCACCCAGATTAACTGTGGTTGGATTTTGATTGTCCCACTGTACTGTGGAGGTCGTTTTCTCCTCAGCCCGGATCAAACCTGCTGGCCATGCTGCGAATACAAACATCAGCAAAGCAAGTAAGAAGGTACTCCGTTTGCTCATACGTTTCATACGCTCCATTCGTTTCTCTCCCTTGGTTTCATTCTATAAAACAGGATATTATTAACAATCCCAATATCTTTTATCGGTAAGCAGCTAACTAAATTGAACCCTTCATCAAAAAAAGGTGAATTATTACAGTTAAAGTTCTCCACGCAGTGACCTCACTACAAATAAATGCTCTTCCTTGGATAAGGTTTGTCCATCCTCAAGAGTCACATGGTCTGCCGAGTGACTAACCAGCTTTACATTGTAAGCAATCAGTTGATCATCTCTCCAAATCGTCACCGCCGACTGAAAATGAATGGCATTATCAAACTGTAACGGAACGTTCATTACATAACCGAAAGTGTTCAGCCTAGCTGGATGGCGGCTTTTACGCTCACGTCCCGGAGGAAGCATGGTAATATGCGTAATATTTTCAAAAGGAATAGCCAGCATTTTCGGGCCCAAAATAACGCATTTTCGTATATCATCCCATTTTTCAAGTGTGCCGCGCACCTTCTGGGTATGACCGTTGTTGCCGTGATATAAAATGACCTGACGTCCCTTCCATTGACGCATGTCCTCACCTCCCGTGCTAGCGGTTAGGAATCTCCCACTGAATCGGTTCCATTCCATGCTCCTGCAAAAATGCATTGGTACGTGAAAAAGGCTTGCTGCCAAAAAAACCTCTGTGAGCCGCCAATGGACTCGGATGGACAGATTTCAGCACCAAATGCTTGCTGGTATTCACAAAACTGGCCTTTTTCTGAGCATGACTCCCCCACAAAATGAACACTACCGGCTGTTCACGTTCATTAATCGCTTCAATGACAGCATCCGTGAAACGTTCCCAACCTATTCCCTGATGAGATTGCGGTTGTCCTTCACGCACGGTCAACACGTTGTTCAGCAGCAGCACACCTTGCTCAGCCCAAGGAACGAGGTATCCCTGATTCGGAATGGGAGTGCCGACATCATCGCGTAACTCCTTATATATATTTTGTAGAGACGGCGGTGTACGCACACCAGGTCTAACAGAAAAGCTCAAGCCGTGAGCTTGTCCCTCTCCATGATATGGGTCCTGTCCCAATATAACCGCTTTGGTCAGATGATATGGCGTTAATTTGAGTGCTGAAAACAAGTCTTCTTTTGGAGGATATACCTTATGTAACTTGTACTCTCGAGCTAACGTATACCTTAATTCATTAAAGTAAGGCTTTTCGACCTCTTCTCGTAGTACATCATCCCAGTCATTCCCAAACATACCGCTGTCTCCTCTCAATATGTAAATCTGTGAAAGCTGTAAACTTTTGTCCAAACAAATAAAGCTGACCCCTCATCCGGAGCCAGCTTATTTATTCGTTACTTGTGTTCTATGCCGAAGGACCAGAAAAGTATTCTTACGATAGTCAACTACCGCGGGGTCTAAATTCGATTTCCTTATTATAGCATTCACGGTATTGATGTCAAGTAACTGAAAGCTTAAATTCCTCAGAAGAAAAGCGCTTTGTTGCTGTATTGGTTACGACTTTGGATGTGCATTCAGGTATTCCAATGCATTGTATAACATAACAGCAGCCTCGGCACGTGTAATCGCACTTTTGGGATGAAAATTTCCCTTCCCATCCAGGACATTGACCTTGTACACTAGTGAGCGTTGAATGCTACCTTGGTAAGAAGGCTCCAGTTCGCTGTCATCCGCAATATTTGCAGGTGCGATTTTAATCAAGGGAAGAGCACCTGCTTTTTCCATGCCCTGAATCAACATGTGGGTGAACTCTTCCTTGGTCAGAGCTTTGGCAGGATTGATATCTTTTGGAATGTCTACGCCATTATAATACGCGTTAATAAAAGCTTCAGCGTACCATGCGGTATCTTTAACCTGGGTAAACAATCCACTCGCCTGTGGCGCCTGGTTCAAATCAATGGCAGCCAAACTGAGCTGAAGTCCACCCGAGATCAACTGAATGCCTTGGGCAACGGTCACTTTAGATGAGGGGAGAAACTGCATGTCTGAGGCACCTTTAAGCAATCCCCGCTCTTTAAGGGAGATGATTTTTTCTTTGCCGTTTACATGGTCCAAATCCCTGAATTGACTATCTGCCGCAGACAAATGACCTCCAATCGAGAAGGACAGCAGAGCTACAGTCGCAAGGGCTGCGATTGCATTTTTTCTCATGCGCATGTTAAGTTCCACCTTGTAGTTGAATTAGGCCGCTTGGCCATTAACAACTTCTTGACGTGGTTCAAGCTAGAAAGGTTGCAGCAGACGCTACTAACCTAAAGTGAACGATCTAAGCTAAATAAAAAAACTCTCCTCTGCTTCTAGCAGGGAGAGTTTATAGCTCACTCCATCGGATTTAATTGCGTGCTGGATTCAGCTTTGCTTGCAGTATCTTGTTAAATCCGTTTATTCTGTTTGTGGCTGAGCATTTGCCAATTTGATATGAACATCTCTCAATTGTTTGTCAGTAACCTCCGAAGGAGCTCCCATTAATACGTCCTGTGCTTTGCTATTCATCGGAAAAGCAATAACCTCTCGAATATTCGATTCATTTGCAAGGATCATCACAATCCTATCAATTCCAGGTGCTATACCTGCGTGAGGAGGTGGCCCAAATTGAAAAGCATTAAAGAGTGCAGGAAATCTACTCTTGATCTCTTCATATGTATAACCCGCGATCTCAAAGGCTTTTACCATAATCTCTGTATCGTGGTTACGGACAGCACCCGAGGACAGCTCAATCCCATTACATACAATATCATATTGGTACGCCAGGATATCCAGAGGATTCATATTCAGCAGCGCATCCATACCACCTTGCGGCATCGAAAACGGGTTATGACTGAACTCTATTTTATGGGTATCAGGATCCAATTCAAACATGGGGAAATCAACAATCCAGCAAAACTTAAACGTATCCTTTTCCAATAAATCCAGCCGTTTGCCTAATTGATTTCGGACAGCACCAGCTATTTTTTCGACATTTTTAAGCTCATCGGCAGCAAAAAACAGTGCATATCCCGGACCAGCTTGCGTTACATTCATTAATTCGTTTTTTACCTTCTCCGGAATAAATTTTGCAATTGAGCCGCTGAGAGACATATCATCATTGAACTTAATCCATGAAAGGCCCTTCGCTCCAGCCTCCATAGCAAAGTTCACTATATCATCGTAAAAGCTTCTTGGCCGCCCTCCACAACCAGGAGTTGCAATAACTCTTATCGTTTTATTTTTAAACACTTTAAAATCAGTCTCTGTAAAAAGCTCTGTAACATCATGGATAATTAATGGATTTCTTAAGTCAGGTTTATCGCTCCCATATTTGAGCATGGCTTCTTGATAGGGAATTCTACTAAAAGGCTTTGAAATTTTATAATTTGTAAATTCGGAAAAAACTTCATACAGCATATTTTCAACTACATTAAAAACATCTTCCTGTGTAGCAAATGCCATTTCCAAATCCAGCTGATAAAACTCGCCAGGCGATCTGTCTGCCCTTGCATCTTCATCTCTAAAGCACGGTGCAATTTGAAAATATTTATCAAAGCCGGAGACCATTAATAGTTGTTTAAATTGCTGAGGTGCCTGAGGCAAGGCATAAAATTGGCCTGGATGCACTCTACTAGGAACTAAATAGTCTCTGGCGCCCTCTGGAGATGAACTTGTCAGAATCGGTGTCTGAATCTCTAAAAAATCCAAATCAATCATCTTTTTTCGGATACTTTGAATTACTCTAGAACGAAGTACAATATTATCATGCAGTTTTTCATTGCGCAGATCCAGAAAACGATACTTTAATCTTATATCTTCCCGAGCTTCATGTGCTGAAGATACTTCAAAAGGCAATGGATTCATGACCTTTCCTAACACTTCTATCTCCTTGGCAACGACCTCAATATATCCAGTTTTCATATGGGGACTGATCGTACTTTCGGATCTGTGACATACAGCTCCTATGACAGAGATGGTTGATTCCCTGCTGATCTTGGATACAAAATCCTTTAATTCATTAGAATCAGAGACAACGATTTGCGTAACCCCATAATGGTCCCTAAGGTCAATAAAAACAATCCCGCCAAGGTTACGAATATTTTTAATCCAACCTGCAATTCTCACGATTTCCCCGACATGCGTTTGATCCAGTTCTCCACAGTTATGAGTTCTATACCTATGCACGAAAACACCCTCTTTCTTTTACCCTAGTATCTAAATGGTTTTAATGATGTAACCCATGGTCTGATTGCAGAGATTGTCACTCTATCCTGCATGTATCCGGCCATGGGATTATTCAGCTAGAACGTACTGCACTTCACTATTAGCTTCTCGTAGCTTCTCGCCATTGCTTGAATCCAACTAGATTGTAAGTAGACTAGCAGTTAAAGCTTTAAATCTTTCATTCAGGTGTTCTGCAGTCTCAACCATTATTTTTTGTCCTATATCGTCAACATGTCTATTCTTCCAATCCTCAAGGGCTGTCCCCTTAACCCATTGATTAAAAGCACCAAGGGCTGGTCCGCAGTGTACTTGATAATCGACCCTGTTGTTTTTGTCCCCATTAATGGCAAGTCGGGTAGAATAAGTAAAGTACCATCTAAATATCAAGGCCATCTTACGTTTTGGGATTCTTTCAGCTTTTTCAATGATTTCAGCCGGGTAATAAGCTTTAATATCTTCATAGATTTGTTCGATACTCTTCTTAAAATATTTTTCTTCAATATAATGTTTGGTTTCTCTATCAATTTCATCTATGGAATTATAATTCCGGTAAAGATCATATAATTTATTCGCCCTGGCCGGGAAAAACACTCCTTTTTTCATAACCTGAACTTTTGCCCCCATTTCAAACATATCCCCTGCTGGAGCGTAGTCCGTATCCTGAATGTTTAATTGCTGGAGCAAATCTTTTACTTCATCACTCGTCCCTGCTTCAACCGTACACTGATTGATAGAACCCGTCATGATAAAATCAGCACCTAATATAAACGCTGCCGCTGCAGCTTGTGGAGTCCCTATTCCCCCCGCTGCCCCTACCCTTATGCTTTTATTGTATTTATACTTTCGAATCGCTTCATCCCTCATCTGAAGCATTAGCGGAACCAATACATATGCAACTGCATGGTCGGTATGCCCGCCTGAATCAGCCTCGACGCATAAATCATCAACCATGGGAATTTCCATTCCCATCATCGCCTCTTCCCGGCTGATCCTATTTTCCGCCAGCAGCTTATTTATAATATTCTGAGGCGCAGGACTCAGGAAGGCTTCAACAACCTCGGGTCTGGATACTTTCGCTATAATTCTGTTCTGTAGCGTTACGTTTCCCTTTGCATTCCGTCTCAGTCCCTTCAGCCTGTACCTAACCAAAGAAGGCGTGATACTCATAAACGCAGAGGCTTCAATATTTCTAACACCGTATTTTATGTACAAATCAACGATGTTATTTTCTATGTCTGGGTGGTCTGGCACATGAATAAGATTCATTCCATAGGCTTCGCCATGGTTCAATTCCTTTTGAATATACTTTATGGTTTCCTCCAGAGCATCCATCTTCACTCCCCCAGCTCCAAAAAATCCCATCATTCCTGCCTTTCCTGCTTTTACGACCATCTCTTTTGAAGAGATGCCCTTGTACATAGAGCCTATAAGATACGCATACTTAATGCCGTAATCTTGTTTAAATTCGCTATGCCCAAGAGACTCCGCCGTAAATCGTTTGCTGGATTCCAGTACGTCATGACCGGATTTTGTTCTGGGAGCCTGTCGCTTTTCGGATATCGCTTCATCATTTCTCAACGTATCCTTCGACATCCCCTCCTGTACCTGCTCGCTCCGGTCTTCAACCTCCGTCACGATCAATGGCTCTGCTTCTCGTTGTATGGCATTAACCAATCCTGCCACGACATTTCCAGGCCCGATCTGGATAAACTGGGTTACACTTTTACCCATCAGATAGCGTATACTTTCCGACCATTTGACCGGGCTTACAATCTGGTTGATCAGCGTGCTTCTTAAGTCCTGCTGCTTGTAGGGTCTGGCATGGACATTTGAAATAACGGGTATTTTGATGTTCGAGAATTCGAATGGCGCCGCATAGGCCTCAAATTTCTGTTTGGCATTTTCCATATATCTGGAGTGAAATGCTCCACTTACATTCAAAACCACATAATTTCTGGCTCCAGCATCCTCAAAAATCGGTTTCGCCTGCTCAATCAGTTCCTTTGGCCCTGAAATGACAATCTGGCTGGGCGAATTATAGTTGGCAACATCGAGCTCTACTAATTTATTTTTTTCCATTACTTCCCGAAACACTTCTTCTTTCAAGCCTAAAACTGCCGCCATTCCGCCACCAGTAGCCCGAGCCATCAGCTCTCCTCTTTTTTGGACCAGCTTCAAACCGGTTTCAAAGTCAAACGCTTCCGCGGCAAATAAAGCATTATATTCACCCAAGCTATGTCCTGCAACATAGTCGGGTTTTATTCCGGTCTCTCGTATTTTTTTTAGGTAGCTTAAAGCGTTTACGACAAATAGTGCTGGCTGGGTAAAATCCGTTTGTCCGAGCTGGTTGGCAGGGTCCTCAAGGCACAGCTTCTGAATAGAATAACCAAGAACTGCATCCGCTTGGGCAACCAATTCTGGAAATTCATCAAACAGTCCTTCGCCCATACCTTTCACTTGAGCTCCTTGTCCAGGGAACAGATATGCGATCATTGATTTCCTCCTTGTTAGTAATGGATGCATATTAGTCAAATATTTCGAACAGACGATCCAAATTTTTTATATCCTGTTGAAAAGGGGAGAGAATGGAACAAACACTTGCCTTTTTCTTGGGACCAAAATTATACTTTACAAAATTAGCAAGCGTGCCCGAGGGACCGAGATCAATATAAACAACCCCGTCACTATCTCCCAGACACTTTAGAGCGCTCTGAAATTGGATAGGCTTCCTAGTGACGTCCCAAAGAAAACGGTTGTCAAGCCATGTCGTCTTCCCGCCGTACATAGATGAAACCATATTTATTTTAGGACTTCTTAGGGTCTTGAGCTTTAAGAACGCCGTATATTCCAATGCAATAGGGTCCATTAAGGAAGCATGAAAAGCATAATGTACTGGCAACCTTTGATAGATCATTTCATTTGCTTTCAAATAATGTTCAATCTCTGTCAGACCCTCGCAGCTGCCTGAAATGACAAAATGTGAGTCAAAGTTGATGGATGCCAGTTCTGAGTTGGTATTCAATATGGGTGCTTCGTCGTACAGACCGGGATTGCCAATGACGGCCAGCATGCCCCCTTTCGGACAATAGGCCTTCACCAACTGTGCTTGCTTGATAATACATTGAAGCGTATCCTCATAGCTCATGCAGTCAGCCACAGCAACAGAAACAGACTCACCCAGACTAGAGCCTAAAACATAATCAGGATAAATTCCCTTTTCCAATAACACCTGTGTGAGCGCATATTCAACCATGAAAATTGCAGGGTGAGTATATAGCAAGGTATCAAATTCTTCTCCCCTGCGACGCGTATCATCGTACAGCGTTTTTAATACAGAGCTGCCTGTAATATCCGTATGAATCTCATCCAACCTGGTCATCCATGTTCGGAAAACCGGGTTGGACATATATAATTCCTTTCCCATGCCGTAGTATTGCGAACCCTGGCCTGAAAACATAAAAACCACTGATCTGTCCATCCGAGTAACCCCCACAACGTATTGATCAGACTCTCCTAAGCAGTTCCTCTATCATTCAAAGTTCACAACAAATTGCGCACTAATTGCATTTGGGATGCCGTAGGATTGCTTTCGTTAAGAACATTCTCCATATGCTGCCTGATTGCAGGTTTGAATTTCGGTTCTGTGATGATATATAGCTGCCCTTTTCGGATGCCCTCAAAAATCTGATTGGCCACATCCTCCGGAAGTATTCCATTTTGGACAGCCTTGCGAGCCAATTCGGTAATAACTTGTCTTTCAGGTGGAAGATTGCCGCTCCCATCTGGCTTACGCAGCTCTGTCGGGCGGTTCCGCTCTGCATCCATGATTTGAGTACGAACGAATCCCGGACATACAACCGACACTCCCACATTAGAACCGATCAATCTGAGCTCCTGATATAACGTTTCAGACAGGCTTAAAACGGCATGCTTTGACGCGCTGTATATTCCATTTCCAGGACCGGACAGCAGACCGGCAATAGATGCTGTATTTACAATATGGCATGGAGTTTTTTGTTTCACCATAATAGGAACAAAAATTTCGGTGGCAAACAGAATTCCCCAAATGTTTACGTTGATTACCCACTGCCAATCTGCCACAGTATTCTCCCATAATAAGCGGCCTGTGCCAGCATCCACGCCTGCATTATTGAACAAAAGATGCACAGCGCCAAAGGTCTGAACTGTTTTTTGTGCTAATAAACGAATATCAGCTTCTTTGGAAATATCGGTCACAACGGAGAGGGTAGCTGCACCCATTGCTTTCAATTCTCGTTCAGTCCTTAGAAGAGCCCCCTCTTCAATATCCGCCAAAACGACCTTCATTCCTTCTTTGACACATCGGTCTGCAATAGCTCGGCCAATTCCGCTGGCAGCTCCCGTAATCACAGCTACCTTATCTTTGAACTCCCTCATTTGTACCTCCGGATTATTCGTATTTTTCGTCAGACAGTGCCCAGTTCCCCAATTTGTGCTCAGAACGGAGAGGTCGGTAAGGGAATTCTGCGAACAGCTTGTCCCTCATGGAGCGCCTCCCACGTAATTCTGCCTCCCTGGGTCCAATACATTGCAATATTTTCCAGGTTCCTCTCCTCTAAAAGAATTTGGGAAACTTTCTCGCCTACTTTTCCTAAAAGGAGTGCACTTGTATTCGAATCTTCTCCGCCTTCCCCAATAAATATCGGAATAGACGCTCCCTCTGGCTCGTTGCCTTTGCCGACGGATTCGATAAGCTCTCTCAGACCAGTGAGCAGTTCCTCTCGCGAGCTCGCTACGATTGCCGTTCGGCACTTCATCGCTTCGCGGCCTGTCTGAAGTGTGAAAGCCACATCATGTAAGCAAAGCTCGTTCTGCTGCTCCACATATTCAAGCAATTGACTCGCAAGAGCCTTCAATCGCTCCCAGTTTACGTCCGAGAGAACCACTACTTCTGTCTGATCTGCCCCTTTCAACTGAACAGCTTCTTTTGGCGAAGGAATGTATTCTTCCAGAATAAAATGGACGTTAGATCCCCCAGCACCGAAGGAGCTTACTGTTGCCCGCAACGGAAATTCCCGCGCTTCTCCTTCCAGCTCTATTACAGGCCGCTTCCATTCCTGAAGCTCCCGCTGCAGATAAAATGGAGTATTGCTGAAAGTAAGATTGGGATTCAGCTTCTCCGCTTTAATGGTGGGAACCAGTTTTCGATGCCACAATTGCAATATGGTCTTGGTTAGCTGCGATATCCCCGAGGCTGCTTCTGCATGGCCTATATTGGATTTAACCGATCCTATGGCACAAAAGTGCTGCTCGTCCGTAAATTTCTGGAATGATTTTTTCAAGGCGACTAGCTCAATTGGGTCTCCCAATGTAGATCCATTGGCTGCTGCCTCTACATAGCTGACTGTCCGGGGGTGAATGCCGGCTTTCAAAAAGTTCTCTTCAACAAGTTGTGCCTGTGCATTGGGATTAGGGATCGTATACCCATTGCTGTGTCCTCCATGATTAGTTGCCGTAGATTTGATGACTGCTAAAATACAGTCTCCATCCTGTTCTGCCTTATGAAGCGGCTTTAAGAGAACTGCCCCAACTCCCTCCGCCGGAAGATATCCGTCTCCATCCGCAAAGCTTCGACTATCTTCATGGCTTCCGATCAAATTGTTCTGGCTGGATTCGATATATTTTTTTGGGCTTGTCAACAGATTCCCCCCGCCAGCTACTGCGATTTGGCACTCTCCTCTGATCAGGCTTTCACATGCCATATGGACAGCCACAGCAGAGGAAGAGCTCATCGTATCAATGGATATGCTCGGACCCTGGAAATTGAAATAATGCGACATGGGGTTGGCGACAGCAACAGAACCAAAGGATGTGATCCGAGGGGCATCCGTATTTGTATCACAGTCGCAGTATTTATGATACGTAGCACCGACGTAGACCCCCACCTTGGACTGGTGTTTTTTCTGTAGCACCTCTCGCGTATATCCCGCACTTTCCAGCAGGCTCCATATCATTTCCAGGAAAAGCTGTTCCATTGGGTCCATCAAACTCACCTCATGAGGGGTCAGGTGAAAGAAAGAAGAATCCAACGGATTTATTCGGTTTAGGAAGCCCCCCCATTTGCAGTAGGTTTTTCCCGGTTTATTTCTTTCTTTATCAAAGTAAAGATCGTGATCCCAGCGATCTGTGGGAACTTCGGTAATGCAGTCCTTACCCTCTTGGAGATTTCTCCAGAATTCTTGAATATTTTCCGCTCCAGGATATTTTCCGGACACCCCGATGACAGCAATGTCCATCGCTCCTTTTCCTGTGACCGCCTCCTTAGGCTCTACTCGCACTGACGAAATGGGTGAGTGCCGAAATATTGGAGAGGGAGCTTTTGCATGTTCTACGATGCCAATGGATTTCGTGCTGGCTCCCGCAACTAGCTCTTGTTCAGCACCAAACAAAGCGTTCAATTCATCCCAGTGTGATTCCAGGAAGTAATCCGTTAAACTCTGGATATTTGGATATTCAAACAGTAAGGTTCTGGACAGTGATCCAAACGTTTCTTCCAGTTGATCGGTTATTTCCATAGACTTTATGGAGTCAACTCCATAGTTCTCTAGGTTTTTATCCTCTTCAATGCGTTGTTCCGGCAGTCCGATGGACGAGGAAAGTAAGCCCTTTAGATACCCTGTCGTCTGATCACGCAGCCGCCCTTCTCTAGACAGGGATTTTGTCTCATTGGCTATAGAAACCGTGTCAGCTATTGCACTTACAGTCGCTACCTGATCCAGACCAAACAAAGTGCTTAATTCGTCTCGGTGAGATTCCAGAAAATATTCGGTTAAGCTTCGGATATTCGGATATTCAAACAGTAAGGTTCTGGACAGTGATCCAAACGTTTCTTCCAGCTGATCGGTTATTTCCATAGACTTTATGGAGTCAACCCCATAGTTTTTTAGGTTTTTATCCTCTTCAATGCGTTGTTCCGGCAGTCCGGTAGATGAAGAAAGCAAGCCTTTTAGATAACTTGTCACCTGATCACGCAGCTGTTCTTCTCCTGGTCGAAGTTCTGTACCCATTGCTGCCGTGGCGGTGGCGGCTTTTACACCTACAGTTACTGCCTGCTCCAGACCAAACAGAGCGATTAATTCGTCTCGATGAGATTCCAAAAAATACTCGGTTAAGCTCCGAATATTCGGATATTCAAAAAATATCGTCTTCGACACCTGATCGAACGTCTTCTCCAACTGGTCAGTCAGTTCCATAGACTTAATAGAATCCACCCCGTAATTTTCCAACGGCGTATCCTCTTCAATTCGATATGCAGGCAGTTCGATTGACGAAGACAGCAAAGTCTTCAAGTAATGGGTCGTCTTTTCACGCAGCAGATGTTCATCTTGGACGGACACTACCTTATTTGCTGAGAAGAGAACGTTGTCGTCCTCTGATCCGAGTCTCTGATCTCGGGCTGCTTCTCCGCTTTCTTCAAGCTGTCCTTCCATAATCATCATTCTGCTGATCAGCTCAATGTCTCCTTCTACCACCATCGCTTGATTCGATATGCAGGCTATGCTTTGATACAATGCACTAATACCAGTCTCTGTCCTCATCGCAAACATACCTACATTCTGCAAGGCCTTCTCCGTCTCCTGGTCAGGCCGCATTCCGCCTTCTTTCCATAGCGGCCAATTGATCGACAGCGTTTTGCCCATACGCTCCCAGGAGGATACCAAGGTATTACGATACCAAGCATATGCATCCATGAACGCATTCGCGGTAGCATAGTCAGACTGACCCGCATTTCCGCCCACTCCCGCAGCTGATGAAAAAAGGATAAAGAAATCTAGGGGCATGTCCTTACTGGCCTGATCCAAATGGGCTAGGCCGGCCACCTTTGGCGCCAGTACTTCCCTAAATTCTGCGCTCGTCTTTTTGATGATATAGTTATCTTTGATAATTCCAGCACTGTGCAGAATGCCGTTAATTCCGCCGTATGCCGTTTGGATGTCCTCAATCAGGCCAACCACCGCTTCCTTCTGCGTAACATCCACCTGTCTATATTCCACCTTGGCGCCCAAACGCTTCAATTCTTCCAATGGCGCCAGCTTGTCCTCGGTCAGCAGGGACCGCCCAGTCAGAATCAGGGTTGCTTCCCTGGTCTGACGCGCAATTTCTTTGGCAAAAATAAGACCCAGGCCTTTGGCACCTCCAGTAACCAGATAAACTCCATGATCTTTCCATGGAATTTGTGGTATCGACGGCATTTCGACCTTGTTCCAGGCAGGAATCCAACGTTTGCCTTCTACAAACCGGATGCGGCTGTCCTCTGGACGCCGACTGCTCGATCTTAATATTTCAATGAGTCTTTCATTTTTCTCTATTTCCCCTACTTCAATCAGTTGCCCATAGAACTTTGGATTCTCCTTATGAGCTGTTTTGAGTAAGCCGCACAGCCCGGAGAAAAGTAGCTTTTCATTTCCAGACATCGTTACAATTTGTACCAACACTTTGCCTTTAGGCTTGTTAATCAGGATACCTTGTATTTTCTCAAAGACCTGAACGGCATATGTTTCAAAGCGTCGGTCGACCTCCTCCATGCGGGCTTGTAGGGTGATACATTCCACGCCTGTCAAGGAAGCCTCGACATGTAACGCAGCTATGGCATCTGTCTCACAAAGTATGACCACATGTCGTTCGTAGTCGGTTGTTATGGTTTCCTCCCCAACCGCCTGTTCTTTCCAGAATGGCTGCAGCATCATTGCACCGAGCGGTTGCTCACAAGTCTCCGCTTCCTTGTAGGAGACCCCTTTCATGCGCACACAGATTCTGCCTGCCTCGTCGCACAAATCAATGTCATACTTGTGCGCCCTATGATCAATCTGGTTTCCTCTTTCATGCCGTACCAACGCCCACAAGTCGCTCGGACACTCCCGAAATATTTGAAGCCTATCTATCGCAGTCGGCAGTATTTTTTTCCGAGAGTCAATGCCGGTGAACCGCATAATATTTTCATTATTTGAAAGCAGGTATAAGGGCATTTGCAGGGCAGCACTTGTTATGAAGGGGTGCACAACAAATAGGCCCCCAGTATTCGCCATACCGGAAGGCAGTGATAGCTTGGCCAGTACCAAGTCCTGACCTATATAAACTTGCTCAGCGGACTGGAATTCCGAACCGTAGTTAACTTCAATCGTCCGCAGTGCTTCATCGTCTCCCCCATGTGAAATATGATCAATGCACTCCATCTGCAAAGCCTGAATATCTAATGTTTCCGTTCTACTTAAAGCCCCCAGCTCGGCACTTCCCTCGCTGTATATGACAGGATCGCCTGCTTCGGCTCGTGTGCTGTAAATCTTGAAATCAATTCTACCTTGATCTCCCGGAAAGAGTCCTATATGTATTTCCGGCCGATCTCCTATGACAGGAGCATGTGTCCATACCATGTCTGTGAGTGTGATGCCTGCCTGACCCTTCTCCTGTACTGTTAACGACTGTTCAACCGCTGCCCGTGCCATTTCAAGACATGCTCCATCTGACAGGACGAGTCTTCCGTCAACGCCGGAGCTATTCAGATAAAACTCCTGACCGTTAAAGGTTGAGCTAAATCTTTGCTCAGAAAGAACGGAGGTGTTGTGATGCAGCAAGGGGTGCAGATATGCTGGAGCGACACCAGCGGGCTTTTCTTCATCTACTGATATCCAGTAGCGTTCCCTAGCAAAGGGATATGTGGGCAAACTGATGCGGAAAGGTTGGATATCACTGTAGAGTCTGTTCCAGTCAACGTGCACACCCTTGACCCACAATTCCGAAAGTCTGCCGTATTTCTCTGCTAGATTCCAGACATCAAAGGATTCATCCAGCGCTTCTTCCTGCTTAACTACATCCAAGTTCTCTTTGTCCCGCTTGGCCTGTCCCCGATAAAGCTGTGCAATATCCCGTCTTCCCCCATTGAATTCCCGCAGTTTGTTCCTAAGTTCCTCTACTGACTGAACGACCACGGCAAGACGCTCATCCATCGCCTCACGCCCCATTTGCAAGGTGTAAGCCGCATTCACCAGGTCGTTATCTGTGAAGACATTTTTATCAATTGCAGCAGTCAACTGAACAGCCTGCTCTTTCAATGCTTCATCACTTTTGGCCGACAATATAATGACAACCGGCTTTTGCGGAGTAGAGACAGCCTGTTCTGCCGGAATGTATTCTTCTAGAACGATATGGGCATTAGACCCTCCGGCTCCGAAGGAAGATATGCCTGCAATTCTAGGGTATTCCCGTTGCTCGCCGTTTTTCTCAAAAATCGGACGTTTCCATTCAGCAAGTCCCTGCTGAACTGTAAATGGCGTTTTTGCAAAGTTTATATTGGGGTTCAATTCTTTGGCATGCAGGCTTGGGACAATTTTTCGGTTTTTCATTTGCAGAATAATTTTAGCGATTCCTGCAATCCCTGCGGCCGCCTCTAAATGGCCTATGTTTGATTTTACCGAGCCAATCGCACAGAACCCTGTATCCTGTGTATCCTTCTTGAAAGCCTGGGTAAGTCCGGTAATTTCAATAGGATCACCGAGTTCTGTCCCTGTACCGTGAGCTTCAATATAACTGACTGTTCGAGCATTGACGCCTGCTTTATCCAAGGTTTCTCGGATCAATTCTGCCTGTGCTACCGGATTAGGCACGGTATACCCGTTTGTTTTTCCGCCATGATTGATACTAGTTGCCCGAATAACCGCATAAATATGGTCCTTATCGGCAATGGCACGAGATAAAGGTTTGAGCAGCACAACACCCGCACCTTCACCAGGGACAAATCCATTTCCTCCTTCACCAAAGCTCTTGCACCGTCCCTCTGGCGATAGCATTCGCATTGTGCTTAGAAAAACATAGTTGGAAGGATGAAGATATAAGTTAACTCCCCCTGCAATAGCAATCTCGCATTCTCCGTTATGGATATGCTCACAGGCCTCATGGATTGCAGTTAATGACGATGAGCACATGGTATCGACCGAAAAGCTAGGTCCCTTCAGATTCAAGAGATACGATATTCGATTTGCTACCGAACTGAAAGATGTGCGAGGAAAGATTGGTTTGCCTTGCTCCCACAGCTTGGGTCCGTATAAATTGAAGCCTGTTGCGGTAATGCCTGCAAAGACGCCAATTCGCCCATTATATTGCGCTGCAAGCTGATCTCTGCTGTATCCAGCATCCTCGAAGGTCTTCCAACATTCTTCCAGGAATATCCGCTCTTGAGGGTCCATACTCATAGCTTCCCGAGGAGATATATTGAAGAAAAGAGGATCAAAATCTGCAAAATCCTCCACAAATCCCCCAGATTTGCTATAGCTTTTGCCCTTCTCCACAGCTTCCTTTATGTTAGGAGAGTAAAATCCTTCCCTCTTCCAGCGATCTGCGGGGATTTCTGTAATACAATCTTTGCCCTGTTGTAAATTGCTCCAGTATTCCTCCATATTTTTTGCTTGTGGAAATCGTCCGCTCATGCCAATAATGGCTATTTGTTCGTGTTTTACACTGCCTGTGTCTATAACTGTCCTACTGGCATGATGGTTTTCTTCCTTTGGTAGAGTCGGCAATGATAATTCGCTATCAGTATGCAAAGATGCGGGGATGAAGTTTTCTTCCGGCTCCAGCCGTCTTCCAAGTCCTGTCCACCGTACGCATTCCTCATAGTAGTCAGCAATAAAATATTCCGCTACTGCTTCCAACGTCTGATATTCAAAAAACAGGGTCATCGAGATTTCACCAAAAACTCCCTGAAGCTTTTGATTGAGCCTTGTAATCATGATGGAGTCTATGCCGTAGCTCTCCAAAGGCTCACTGACATCAATCTTTTCAACGCTCAGCTTAGTCACTTCTCCAAACAACACTTTAAGCTGGTGCAAGGTTTTTTCCAGAAGCAGCTCAGGATTTATCGGTGAGGAAGCTGTCTCTTCAACGTACACGTTTTCCTGTGGCTGAGGCTCCAATAGATGCTTCCGCAATCTGGACAAATCCCCCTCTATCACCAGCACCTGCTTCTGGCCAGAGGCCAGACTATCATATAAAGCCTTAACGCCGTTTGAAGTTTGCATGGCCACCATGCCAATACTTTGCCAAACCCTTTCTGTTTCAGCATCCGCATGCATTCCTCCATCCTTCCAGAGAGGCCAATTGACAGACAGCGTCTGCCCTTTGCGCTCCTTAGAAGAGACGAGGCTGTTTCGATATAAGGCATAGGCATCCATAAACGCATTTGCTGCGGCATAATCGGCCTGACCAGGGTTACCCATAATCCCTGCGATGGATGAGAAGAAAATGAAGAAATCAAGGTCTAGCTCCTTCGTCGCCTGATCCAGGTTGACCAATCCGGCTACTTTGGGCGCCATTACTTCCTTGAACTCTTCCTGCGTCTTATGAATAATAAAACGATCCTGTATCACCCCTGCACTATGGAGGATTCCATCAAGCCCCCCATGCTCCTCTCGGATCTTTAGGACCAGTTGCGAGACCTCTTTCTTTCGGGATACGTCCGCTCGTTTGTACTCTACGCGGGCTCCCAGTGCTTTCAATCCCTCCAATATGGCCTGCTTGCCTTCGTCAAATATTGAACGCCCTACCAGGACTAGCGTAGCTTCTTGGACTCGCCGGGCGATATCTCTCGCAAAAACAAGCCCTAAACCTCCTGCACCGCCCGTAATCAAATAAATCCCCCGATCCTTCCAGGGGACTCTTCCCGGAGTTTCAGGGGTCTTCATTTCATTCCAGCTGAGAACCAGCCGTTTACCGTTCTCATACTGTATCCTTTTGTCTTTGGGGTATTGGCTGTTCTCTTTTAATTTCTCAACGATCTCTTCCAAACCTGTAGCTTCCAATTCAACGAATTGCCCTACGATTTTTGGGTTTTCCTTTTCGGCTGTTTGCAGCAATCCAAAAAGCCCAGCAAAGAGCTGCTGTCCGCTTTGTGAGGAAGCAGCAATCTGTATCAGTACGCTGCCCCTCAAGTTCTCTTTGAGGAGCATTTGCACTTCCGCAAGCAGTTGAAGGGCATAGCCCTGAAAGCGTTCATCCATGCCGGTTTGACCGGCATGGAGCTTGATGCATCGGGTTCCTTTCATGAGCGCTTCAATACTTCGCTCCGAGATATGATCAAGTTCACAAAGCACCACCAGATGCTGGCTACATTCATGAAGAGCCGCTTTTTGGAGTGCAGCTTGCTCTTTCCATGAAGGCTCAAGCATAAGCACTCCTGTATCCGCCAGGGTTCCCGCCTCGGTCCCTGCTTTGCTTTGCAGGGGTCCGTATGAAGCCATTTGAGCTTGAATTTGGCGTATTCTGAGGAGAGCCTCCTCTTTCTGCATCCGTCCGCTTTTTACCTCGCCCAGAATAGTTTGAAAAAAGTCCTTCATCTTCGATTGCCTCCCAGCATGTAGAAACTTCTCATTTACGTATGAATATATTGAAGATTTCATTGGCGGCCTCATCAACAGACATGGCGTCGTTCATCATTTCATCCAAGAGTCTGCCGCACAATTGATCATCAAAATCTACATTGCTTTCATTTTGCGGCAGTAATGCATGGGCTTTTAATTGATCCTTGCTTTCAGAAGTCCAGTAATGCTCTTTTGCAAATGGATAGGTTGGCAAGCTGATACGGCGAGGTACCTTGCCAGTATAAAGTTTGTTCCAATCCAAATTTAGCCCTTTGGCCCACAGCTCCAGAAGCTTTGTATATTTCCTTTTGGAAATCCAATGTTCAATCAGTTGCTGCAGGTCTTCGTCCCCCGTAAAAATGGACAACGCTTCTTTGTTGCGCTTCACCTGGCCTCTATACAGGTTGAGCATGTGGTGGCGTCCGGCCACAAATTCCTTTAATTTCTCCTCAAGATCTGTGATCGAATCCACAAGCATGGCTAGACGCTCCTCCATCGGTTCGCGTCCCACCTGGAGCGTATAGGCAATATCCAATATGCTAACAGAGGATAACTGACCTTGAAGAGCCTCAAGCAGCTGTCGTCCTTTTTCCTTAAGCTGCTCCTCACTCTTGGCTGATAGCACGATCATGGCAGGTCCCTGAGAAGCAGATTCTATTCCTGATGGCTCCTGGGCCTCGGGAATATACTCTTCAATCACGATATGAGCGTTGGCCCCTCCTGCACCGAAAGACGATATTCCAGCCCGTCTCGGATACTCTTCAGTGATTCCATCCGTTGTAATTACCGGTCTCTTCCATTCTTCTAGGCTCTGCTGAACGACAAAAGGAGTATTGGTGAAATGAATTTCAGGATTCAACTTCCTAGAATGTAAAGATGGTACTAACTGGCGATGCTTAAGCTGCAACAATATTTTAGTTACTCCTGCAATGCCTGCTGCGCTCTCAGTGTGACCAATATTGGATTTGACCGACCCTATGGCGCAGAACTGCTTGTCTTGTGTGAATTTCTCAAAAGCCCTGGTCAATCCTGCAATTTCAATAGGATCTCCCAAAGCCGTGCCGGTTCCATGGGCTTCAATATAACTGATGGTTCTTGCATCAACATTCGAACGCTGGAGCGCCGCCTCGATCAGCTGAGATTGAGCTTGAGGGCTAGGTACTGTATAACCACTGGTTTTACCTGAAGCATTGAGCATGCTCCCTTTGATGACACCATAAATATGGTCACCGTCTGCAATAGCTTTCTCCAGCGGCTTTAACACGATAGCGCCAACGCCCTCCCCATCAACGAATCCATCCGCTTGGTCTCCAAACGACTTACATTCGCCATTTTTGGAAAGCATCGTCATTGCTGACAGCTTAATATAGTGGATTGGGTCTACGATCAAATTGACCCCCCCGACAATAGCGCACTCGCTGATACCGCTATACAGACTTTCCAAAGCTAGATGGATCGCCGTCAATGAGGAAGAACAAGCGGTATCGATGGTCATACTTGGACCTTGGAAATCCAAATGATAGGATATCCGATTGGAAATGGAATTGTATTGAGGTCCCAAACCGTAATTCCCATTCATTACGCCCGCAAATACGCCCACTTTTCGACTCTCACAAAGATTGGCAGGGGTATATCCGGCATCCTCAATACTTGCGTATGCGGCTTCCAGAAAGAGCCGTTCCTGCGGGTCCATAGTTTCAGCTTCTGCAGGAGAAATCTTGAAAAATAGCGGATCAAATAAATCGATTCCATCGATAAAACCGCCTGATTTCGTATAGATGGTGCCTCGTTTTCCTTTTTCTTCGTCAAAGTAGGTCTTCCAATCCCAACGGTCTTTCGGAATTTCAGTGATGCAGTTTTTACCCTCTTTTAGGTTGTTCCAATATTCCTCTACATTACGAGCTCCTGGATAGCGCCCTGACAAGCCCACAATCGCAATATCTCTGATATTAGAGGAGTGCTCCTTTGGCTTCTCACCTTTGCTGACAGACGGCTTAAGGAAGCGTCCTTCCCGTACAAAGCTCATTGGGGCCATATCGATTACCTGTGGAGCAGGTACCTCTTCCACTCTGGAAGTTTCTTCGCTCATCTCTGTCTCCTTCATACCTACCAGCTTCTTCAACGAATCCATTTGCGTTTGAAGCAGGTACGCTACCAGATCATCTATGGTGTTGTACTCAAAAAACAGGGTGCTGGCAAAATCCTCGATGACCTCACGCAAAACATTGGTGATTTGCACAACCAATATCGAGTCGATCCCGTACTCTTCCAGGGCAACCGTAGAGTCGATGCTTCCCGGTTCCATTTTTAGTGTTTCGCCAAGTAAATTTTTAAAGTAGGCCGTACTTTTGCTGCGCAGCACATTTTCTGATTCTGCCTGTACTGCCTCTCTTTTGGGCTGAGCTGATTGTTTCATTGATCCTGCTTCAACAGTCCTATTCTCTATCGATATGGTTTTCTGCTTTGGCTGTCGCTTTTGCCGAACCAAGCCATCGCTTTGGGCTGCAACGATCTGCTGGCCCCAATCATGCGCCTCCTGCGCTGGGAAGAACGCTGTGTGAAAGCCTTCTTTGGCCAATACGCTTTTCCATACGTGAGGATACAGCCCAGGGCAGCCGGGAATACGCAATTCCGAATCCTCATAAGCCCACCAGCCATCCAGCAATCCGAAGGTAAGATGGGTAAACACGCTGCTGCCCATGAGTTCATTTAACAGAAGCAGGCCGTTGCTTTTCAAAACCGCTTTCGCATTGCGCAATGCCTGGCGAATATCTTTTGCCGTATGAAGTACATTGGCAGCAATGACAATATCATATTTACCCGCATCAATACCTTGTCCAGCAATAGGTTCTTCCACATTAAATATTCGATAACTAAGATACGGATTGTCTGGCCCATACTCTTTTTCTGCGTGCATCAAAAAGGCCTTTGAAATATCGGTATAACAATATTCCTGAATGTGTTTGCAATATGGCCGTAATTTGAGAAATACGGTGCTGCTGGTTCCTCCGGTGCCTGCTCCGATTTCGAGAATTCTGATTTCTGCAGCGGAGTTGTTCATAATTCTCTGCTGAACATAGGCGGCGATCGTATCGGAAAGAACTTCATTAAAATAGTCAGCTACCAAGCTATTCTTATAAACCCCTTCCACTAATTCCATCGAGGAATTAGGGAACATGATTTCCGTGGCAGGACATTGACCGGTGATAATTTCAGGCAAAGCCCGCAGCGTTGTCTCAGCCAAATGTACCCTTGCTCGCATCTGCGGATATTTCAGCCATGTATGCTTGTGCTCTTCCCATTCCCGCCAGACATCCTCTTCATAAGCCGGGCTGGAAGCATTTCCATCTGTAAGGGCTTCATTCAGTCGTGCCAAAATCTTCACGCTCTCACCTAGCCATTTTCCATATAACTCAGGCAACCCATGCTTATGTTTAAACTCGTCGACAGACTGACGATCTGTCCCTGTCAGCCCCATAGACAAAAGTTGCTCCTGCATTAGTTTGCACAATAGGTGTTCCAATTCCCTTTCCTGCAGGCTGCCAGCATCCTCTGCCGCATAGTCCTCGGCAAACTGGACTTTTGATTTGATCACTGCAGCAATACTTTCTTGTATATCCCGAAGATCGGGATCCGTGTTGTGCGGGTACAGGTCAATGGCTTCCGCCGGATTAGTCCCTTCCAAATCTAGATGTTTTGTTGTTTTCATCAGCCCTACTTGATTCAGCGGGGAAGCAAGCAACGTCTCAAGTGCCTCCATCCCCTCTTGAGGCTCAATAAGTCCAACACCGATCTGCGCTAGTCTTGAGTAATTTTCCACCTCTTGCTGCCTGTCTTGGGAAGCATTGTTCTCGTCGTTCCCCCAGTATCCCCAGTTCATGACTTTCACCGGACAACGCCATTCCTGTGAGAGCCGCTGCGCAAATGAATCCTTAAAGGTACATCCAGCAGCATAGCTGCTTTGTCCTGGATTTTTTACATAGGCAATAATGGAAGAGAAAAACAACACGAAATCCAGCGGTTCATTTTGGAAGACCTGAGCCATGCGTACACTGACATCGACCTTTGCCGAAAGCCCGGACCGGAGCCCTTCCTCCGTCAAGTCTTCCAATCCCTTCTCCAAAAAGGCAATGGCAGAGTGAACTACGCCGTTGATCTTGGAGTAACGCTGCTTTATCTCCTCATATGCTCCCTGCAGCGACCTTTCATCTGCTGCATCTGCCGTAATATAGCATGGAACAGGCCCGTGGCCTTTAAATTCGTCCAATTTAGCCTGGATGGATGCATCCTTTGGCCTTCTGCCTATCCACACCATCTGGGCCTGATAAGTCGAGGCCATATACTTGCTCCAGGCCACTCCGATGTTGCCTGCACCACCGATAACCACATAGACGCCTCCGGTTTTGTACAGTGTCTGTCCTTTTGCGCCTGGAGTCTGCTTGAACGGAATTAGCTGCTGTCGGTACCACTGTCCGCCTCTGAAAACCCACATCCGTCCCTGACGGTCTGAAGGCAGCGTAAATAGTTCGGATAACGGCCAGTCATAGTCGGATTGCAGGTCTATAATACGAACCTTCCAGTTCGGATATTCTTTGGCCATCGTGCCTACCAACCCATGGAAACTTGCGTGGGCCGGGTGGACTGTATCGTCCTGATCGATCGACTGAGCCTGGGTGGTTATAGTTGTCCAGCCTAGCTTTTTCGTTCCATACCCCAGTAGGAGTAGCGCCTTGACCAATCTAAAGAAGAGTAAGACTCCTGGCTTCTGTTCCTCAATCAAGGATTCAGCAGTGACCGATTCGACGGAACTACAAGGTGCGATCCACAAAATGTGGTCAACTGCTCCATATTCTTCGACCTTTGAGGCAACCGTTTCTATGGAATCCTGCGCCTGTAGCTCCAAAAAATGCGCCTTCGGATAGTATTCCCGGATAGCCTGTCTATCTTTGTCTGTACCACCTGCAATGACCATTCGGTCTATCGACGATGGGAAAGCTGTATCTTTTTTAAGCGCAACCGGGTCCCATTTGGGGATGAGCATAACGGCTCCTACAAGCAGATCGGCGGCATGATCTCCTGCGACTACACCTTGTGCATGCTCAGTGCGGATATCTCCGTCCAGCGCCCGGGTGGATAGTCCCGTTATTCTGACACAAACGTTCCCTTCCTCATCACATAAGTCGATATTGAGCTTCTGTACCTTGTCCTCTCTCTTGCTGCCCTCGCTGTATTGAATCAACGACCACATATTCTGGGTGCATCCCCCATGGATTTCGACCTCTTGAAGAGCGAATGGCATAGAAGGGGTATTGGGTACCGTGCTGTCCGGCAGCCCTCCATCTTGCCCCATGATTAATCCGATCGATGCATGCAAAGCCGCATCCATTAAGCTAGGGTGAAGAACAAAGCTGTCAGCCGAATCAGAGAGCATGGAGGGCAGTGCCAGCTTGACCAGTACCTTGCCCGGACGTGTGTACACTTTCTCCACACATTTGAAGGCTGGGCCGTAATCCATCCCGATTTTTTGGAAGAAATCGTAGCAGCGCGCCCCCTCAAATCCGTGTGGATCAAATTCTGCCTGTAATGCCTCAAGGTTAAGCACTAGCTTTTGTTCCACCTTAAACTGCACCGCATTGCCCTGGCTGTGCACGGTATGTCCGATATTGCTTCCTTCTTGCTCACTATACACTTCAAAGCTGATTTTTCCGGCGTCTTCCAAGAATAGTCCGGTGTGTACTGAGAATGGCCGATCTTCCACCACAATTGGCCGAATCCAGTTTACATTTTTCAACCGGACTCCTGTTGCGCAGTTGTCCTCATCTCCTATAGAGCGTTCCACAGCCGCCCGTACCATCTCAAGATAAGCGACCCCTGGTAGAACCCGTTGGCCTTTTACCGTATGATCCCTGAGGAAAAACTCCTCGCCTGTAAACGTTGAGCTGAACCGCTGCTTCAAGAAGTTTGAAGTGTTGTGATGCAGTAAAGGTGACAAAAATGTAGACTGACCGAGAGCGGCTGTCATGCCATCGATCTTTACCTGGTTTACGGGCACCCAATAGCTTTCTCTGGCAAAAGGATAGGTTGGCAAACTAATCCTGCGAGGCTTCACTTCCCCATAAAGCCTGTTCCAGTCCAACAGCAATCCCGTCACCCAAAGCTCGGCGAGTTTTCCATATTTACCTTTGCTCACCCATGCACCCACCATTTTAGCCATATCCTCATCGATTTCCTGAGTGACCAATACTCCTTTGTTGCGCTTTACCTGTCCTCTATACAGCTCTTCTATACCTTCCTTTTCCAGCAGGAAGCTTTCCAATTTCCAATCCAGCTCTTGGATGGAAGTGGCAATGATCGCAAGCCGTTCTTCCATCGCTTCTCGTCCGATCTGCAACGTGTAGGCGATATCTGCGAGACCTATACGCGGGTCATTCAGCTCTCTGATGGCAGATAGCAATCTTTGGGCCTGCTCGTTCAGTCTTTCCTTGTTCTTGGCCGATAGCACAATCATGGCAGGATTAAGCGACGCAGGAGTAGCTTGCAGCTGAGCAGTCTCTGCTGGAATGTATTCTTCGATTACCACATGCGCGTTAGATCCGCCTGCCCCGAAGGCCGAGACTCCTGCCAGCCTTGGGTATTCCCTGATTTCGCCATCGATGGATACGACAGGTCTTTTCCATTCCTCTAATTCCTGCTGAACTTTAAAAGGGCTATCACTAAAATCGATATTGGGATTTAACTTGCTTGAATGCAGCGAAGGCACCAATTGTTTATTTTTCAACTGCAACAGTACCTTTGTCACCGCGGCAATACCAGCTGCGCTCTCACAATGTCCGATATTAGACTTGGCAGACCCGATTGAACAGAACTGCTTGTCTCTGGTATATTCCCGGAACACCTTTTGTAAGCCCGCAATTTCAATCGGATCACCCAGAGGAGTTCCTGTCCCATGCGCCTCTATATAGCTAATGGTTCTAGGGTTGATTCCAGCCTCCTGAATGGCCTGCCCAATCACGCTAGCCTGTGCGTTGGGGTTGGGTACGGTATATCCATTGGTCTTACCTCCGTGATTCACTGCAGTACCTTTTATGATGCCATATACCCGGTCTCCATCTGCTATAGCTTTGGCCAGCGGCTTGAGCAGCAAAGCCCCGACCCCTTCTCCTGGCACATATCCGTCACCCTGTCCGAAGCTTTCACACCGCCCATTGCTTGATGCAAAGCTTCCCTGTCCGAGTAGTAGATATTTGTTGGGATGTACAGAAACGTTAACTCCCCCTGCAACCGCCAGTTCACATTCTCCATGCTGCAACCCGTGACAAGCCATATGGATTGCTGTCAGTGACGAAGAGCACATGGTATCCACAGCGATACTTGGTCCATGAAAATTACAAAAATACGATACACGGTTGGCAACCGCCGAAGCATTCCCGAGAAGCCCGAGCATATTCCCTTTGGCTTGTTCCTGGGCTCCATAAAGCTGATATTCGTGATACATCACTCCGACATAAACGCCAACATTGCCTTCCATGCCGCCAAGTCCCCGGTCTGCACCAAGAGTTTCGCGCGTATAGCCCGCATCCTCTATGGTTTCATATACGCATTCTAGGAATAGGCGCTCCTGAGGGTCCATCGTTTCCGCTTCTCTTGGCGAAATGTTGAAAAACAACGGGTCAAACCAGTCCACTCCGTCGATAAACCCTCCCCACTTGCTGTAGGTTTTCCCGGGCTTACCTTTAGTTTCATTAAAGTACAGGCTGTGGTCCCAACGCTCCTTGGGAATCTCAGTGATGGAATCCTTCCCATCCCTTAGATTTTTCCAGAACTCGTCGATACCTGCTGCCCCCGGATATCTTCCCGATACCCCGATAATGGCAATGTCCAAGCCCTTCTTTTCCTGACGGGGCTGCGTACCTGTCGGGAGAGGCCATGTACGTTTGCGACCCGCAGCTAACGAAACCAAAGGCTCTATTGCTGCTTTTGCAGGTTCGTTCGCTACTTTGTGAGGAGCCGTATTTTTCTCCTGCGCTTTTAAAACGTCTACCAGCCGGCCGCGATGCGATTCCAGGAAATAGCCAGTTAATGAGCGGAGATTATGGTATTCAAAAAATAATGTCTTCGGCAGTGAGCCAAACGTTTTTTCCAATTCATTCGTGAGCTGCATGACCAATATGGAATCAATCCCATACCTGTCCATAGGCGCGTTTACATTTATACTTTCAGCTGGCAGCTTGATTACAGCCGAAAGCAATGTTTTCAAATAGTCTTCAGCTTTTTCTTTTAGCCATTCTTCGCCGATAACAGCGGCTTCCCCGTCTTCCAATCCGGAACGGTCTGAAATTTCTGTTCCTGAAGACTGTCCCAGCATGGCCGCCTTAATCGTTTGAGGATACCCTTCGATAACCATGACCTGGCTTTTACCGGAAGATAAGCCTTGATACAAAGCCTTTATTCCATTCTCTGTTTCCATGGCGATCATGCCCAGACCTTGCATCGCCTTTTCCGTTTCCCCATCGACATGCATGCCCCCGTCTTTCCACAACGGCCAGTTGATCGACAGCGTGTGCCCATGGCGCTGCTTGCCTGCCACCAAGGCATTTCGATAAGAAGCATAAGCATCCATAAAACCATTGGCAGCAGAGTAATCAATCTGTCCTACATTACCAAGACTTCCGGCGCCGGAAGAAAACAGGATAAAGAAATCGAGAGGCAGGGCTCTGCTGGCCTGATCCAGATGGATCAACCCTGAGACTTTGGGAGTCAGCACTTCTCTAACTTCTTCTATCGTCTTTTTGATGATGAAGTTGTCCCGTATCACTCCTGCTGTGTGTAAAATACCGTTAAGACCGCCAAATTGCTCGACGATGCCATGAATTAACTCGGTGACCGCTTCCTTTTGACCCACGTCCACCTGTCTGTACTCTATATGACCTTCCCGCGCTTCCAATTCACTTAACAAGGACTGTTTATCCGCTGACAGAGGTGATCGTCCTGCCAGTACGACGGTGGAGTTTTTCACATTGCACACGATGTCTCTGGCAAAAATCAGTCCCAGACCGCCTAGACCGCCAGTGATGAGATAGATCCCTCCATCTTTCCATGGCCGGACTGGATCTTCACACAAGGTTTCAATTTCTTGCCACTTTAAAGCCTGTCGCTTGTCGCCATGATATCGTATCCGTTCGCTGTACTGGCTGTATCGGTTCTCTTGTAATTTTGCAATAATCCCCTTAGGGCCATCTTTGGCATCAAGCTCTAGCAGTTGACCCATGATACTCGGGTTTTCTTTTTGGGCGGTTTGCAGCATGGCAAAGAACCCGGAATAGACCTGTTGATCATTTCGGGCAGGGACTGCAATTTGCAGCAAAGTTTTTGGTTTGTGTATGTCCAGCATCATAGTTTGCAATTCTTCAAATATCTGAATAGTGTAGTCTTCAAACCGCGCATCCAAGTCAGTACTTGAGGACTGTAAAACAATGCAGCGAGTACCGTCCATGCGAGCTGCAATATCCTCCCCGGCGATACCTTCAAATTCGCACAGGATCACAATGTGCCGTATATCGTCGAACGCGTTCTCTCCTGCGGGGACTTCCTTCTCCTCCCAGACCGGCTCCAGCATGAGTGTGCCCACATGCTCAACGAAGTCTGCTTGCCCTACTCCTTCTTCCAGCTCTCTGGATGAGAGCCCTTTGAGCTGCACACAAATCTTTCCGGTCTCGTCACAGAGATCGATATGTACCATGCTCAATCCATTTAGTGTCTCCTCATTCGCTTGTCTGGAAATCCGGGCCCACATCACAGAAGTGCATTTTTCGAATATTTTCAGTTCCTGCAAGGCAAAGGGTACTGAGAGCTTGCCCTCAGGCACATGTTCTTCCCGATCCATCACCAAGCCGATTGTGGCCTGCAAGGCTGAATCCATCAAAGCCGGATGCAATACAAATTCACTTTGGGTATGAGATACATTGGATGGAAGGGACAGCTTTGCCAGCACGTAATCCTTTCCCTGAAAGATGGTCTCTATTCCTCTCTGTCCCGGGCCATAGTCTATTCCCATAGCTCTGAAAGCTTCATAGCATTGGCTTGAAGCTAGTGAACTGCGGATACATTCTGCCTGTAAGACATTCAGGTCCAGATACTGCGACTCACCGCTTCTCTCCAACACAGCTATCCCCTGGCTGTGTATAATACCTTCGGCGTCTTCTTCCACTCTGCTGTATATTTCAAACGCAATCGCTCCATCTTCCTGAGGATATAGGCTGGTGTGCACCCTGACTGGTTTGTTAGCTACAACGATGGGCTGAGCCCATACTACATTTTTCAGTCGAATACGGGTCCCACCCTCCATAACATCCCCCGCTGCTTCTTCTACGGCCGCTCGCACCATTTCAAGGTAAGCCACCCCGGGTAATGTCGGTTGGCCTAGGATTCGGTGATCCGCTAGGAAAAATTCCCGGCCTGTAAAGGTGGAGTCGTAGCGCTGCCCAGAGAGATCGGAAGTATTTTGATGCAGCAAAGGGTGAATTTGGGCGGCCATAGCCGGGTTTATATTCTCCTGCCCCATGTCTGTCTCAGACAACCAATAGCGTTCCCTCTCGAAAGGATAGGTCGGTAGACTGATTCGCTGAGGCTTAATTTCTCCATAAAGTGCATCCCATTCAATACTTGCGCCATTGGCCCATAATTTGGCCACCTTATCAAGTCTTCTATTCTGAAGCCAGGCCCGAACGAGGGTCCCGGTGTCTTCGTCAGAATCAAAAAGTTCAATTCCGTCTCTAGCATCGTCTACCTGTCCAGTTAACACCTTATCCGATGAGTTTCCATTCACAAAATGCTCCAGCTCATCGATCAGATTTCCTCTTGAATCTGTCAAAAACGCGAGACGCCAGTTCATGGCATCTCTGCCCACTTGAAGGGTATAAGTCAGGTCCGACAAATTAGCATTTTCGTGCAATTTAACAAAGTCCATCATGTCAGCTGCATAGGCTTTCAAGGCTTGTTCGCTTTTGGCAGACAGTACAAATAGCACTGGGTTGTCTTGATCGACTGGGTCCAGCTTCATCTCAGAGGCTACAGGCACATATTCTTCAATAACCATATGTGCGTTAGTGCCGCTAAACCCAAAAGCACTTACGCTTGCACGCCGGGGTGTCCCCGGTTTGGACTCCCACTTTTGTAGCCCGGTGTTAATGTAAAACGGGCTTTCCTCCAAAGAAATATGTTCATTTAAGGCTTCAAAATTGATCGTTGGCGGCAATTGCTGGTGTTTCATAGCCAGGAGTACTTTCATTACCCCGGCCACTCCGGCCGCAGTCAGCATATGTCCCATATTGCTTTTCAGCGATCCCAGCGCGCAATAGCCCTTTTTGCTCGTATAGGATCGGAAAGATTCGGTAAGTCCTTCCACTTCGATAGGATCGCCCAGCTTGGTGCCTGTCCCATGGGCCTCTACCAGAGAGATAGTTTCAGGATTAATATTAAACCGCTGGTAAACCTCTCTTTCGAGCGAAATCTGTGAATTTACACTTGGAGCGGTAATGCCGTTGGTTTTCCCATCCTGATTCATTCCCCAGCCCCGGATAACCCCATGGATGGAGTCCTTGTCCCTGATTGCATCAGAGAGCCGTTTTAATAAAACAACGCCAACCCCTTCTCCGGGGACAAACCCGTTTGCACGGGCATCAAAAGTAAAGCATCGTCCATCCTTGGACAACATTCCTGCTTTGCTGGTCATAACATGCATCCCCGGTCCTGCCATAACCATTACTCCGCCCGCTAAAGCAAGATCGCTTGTTTCTAAAACAAGGCTGTTGCAAGCTTCAGCAATAGCTACCAGAGAGGAAGAGCATGCGGTATCAATCGCCAGAGAAGGGCCCTTCAAATTCAGTAAATACGAAATCCGGGCCGATAAAATGGAAGGCGCTCCTCCCATAAGAACCTGCGCGTTCAACCCCTGTCCGCTCATGGACCTTCCATAATCACTAGCTGCACAACCTACAAAAACACCGCAACGGCTCCCCGACAGTGAGGCAGGATTTAAACCTGCATCTTCAATGCATTTCCAGCTACTTTCCAGAAATAGACGCTGTTGAGGGTCCATCATCTCTGCTTCCGCAGGAGATATATTAAAGAACAACGGGTCAAATCGATCTATATCCTCTAGCACACCCATCCACTTGCTATAGGTTTTCCCCTCAACCTTGGGATCAGTATCATAATAATCATCAATGGACCAGCGTGTTGAAGGAATTTCCGATATACAATCCCTGCCCTGAGCCAAGTTATCCCAGAATTCAGTCAATGTTTTGGATTTGGGGAACTGCCCCGCCATGCCAATAATTGCGATCGAATCCTTCTCCTGACCATGCGGTATACGGGACACGTTTTTTTTCAGATCAGCCTGCTTGAGCGGTTTGTGCGTATCATCGCTATTCGGCAGCTGTCCGTAGGCCGTTTGAATCCGTTCCTTGACCTCTTGCTGATTCACAAACGTTTTGTCCTGCATTTTTATTTCTTTTTCAATCGTAGCCGCCAGCTTTTCTCTTATCGGCTGAGCCATATGGTTTTTCAGCTCAATCAATGATTCTCTTGGCGATTCGGACAATTTTCTTGCCAGCTGCATAGCGTACGGTACCACTTCGTTTCTCGGCAGAACAGGAAAAGGAGTCCCTTTGGACTCCAGTTCTGAACCGCTATATCTAGTACCTGTGAATAAAATTTCCTGCGCCATGCTAACTCCGAATTTTTCAGGAAAAATGAGAGTTGAGCCCGCACCAGGAGTAAAGCCGTATTTCATAAAATTAGTGGTGTAGATGCTTTCTCTACTCATCACGATAAAATCGCAAAACATCCCCATGCACCAGCCTGCGCCAATCCCATGTCCCTGCATAGCGGCAATGACCGGTAGCTTGCAATCCAGTGCAATCTTGTAAACATTGGTATCGCTATATTTCGCCTTTCCCTCATGAATTGCTAGCAGTCCCTCCTGTGTACCTCCTGTGGCAAAGTAGGTGTCGTACCCCGTCAGAATCACAACTTTATAATTTTCGTTAGCCTGCACCGTTTCGAACGCCTGATTCAGGCCTATAATCAGTTCATTGGAAAATGTATTTTTGTGCACTGTATCCTTCATTGTTAACAGGACAATGCCATGCTCAAATTCCTGCAGTTGAACCACAGGCGGCACTTCCGTTTCGCCATTGCTCTCCTTTTCCGGTCCGTGAAAACTGTCCAATGGCTGTAGCGAAAGAGACAATTCCTCTAATGATGATTCCTCTGATCGAGCTGCCAATGATTCTTCCAAAGATTCATCCGAGAGCCCGCCCATAAATTGGAGCAATTGTTTTTCGGCATCTTCAGAATTTATTTCCCCTGTTTGTACCGCACGAAAAATATCTTTTGGATCCATAAAAATGCCCTCCTAGCTGTATGAAATAGGACGAATATCGTGTCGGCAATTTACGAGTGTAATTGCTTGAACAACTGATCGGCCTGCTCAACATTTAATTCACCTTGCAGCACCTTCTGGATCAACGCTTGCATGGGCTGCGTAGAAGTTGACTCTACAGGCACTTGATTTGAGGCTTCCGCCGATTTGCTTAATTCCTTTGCTAAATATCTGGAAAATTCTTTAATGTTAGGATAGTCATACACTCTGGTTGCTGAAATAGAAGTTCCAAACCGTTTGTTCACGTCCTGTACCCACTCTACGCCTATAATAGAATCCAGTCCCATGTCGATAAATTTATCGTCCCGGCCGATGTCCTTTTCGTCCATACTCAAGGATTTTGCAAGACTTTCAATTAGTTCCTTCTCCAAGGCATCAACCCGTACAGCCGCAGGCCCATTAGCAGATCGCTTGACCTCATCCTTGACAGCCAGTTGCGGTGAGGAAATGATAGGTTTAGGTTGCGGCGGAGCCGGCTTCACTTCTGCGGGCTTGGCTGCCTTTTTCGGTGTATCGGCTACCTTCTCGATGTCAGAAACTGAGCGCAGCAAAATACCCTGCGGTTTTTCAGGTACTTTCGCCAATGTCTGTACCTGCACATTATCATCGACAGCAGGAGGACTGAAAACAGGCTTTTGTGCCGGGATATCAACTTCAAGAGGTTCCATCTTGGTCTCCTTGGACTGGCTTCCGAACGTAGAGATCCAATAGCTCTCCTGAGCAAATGGATAGGTTGGCAGACTCATCCGACGAGGTCTGACCTTTCCGTAAAGCCTGTTCCAATCGAACAACAAGCCCTGAACCCAAAGCTCTGCCAGCTTTGTATACTTGCCCTTGCTTATCCAGACATCCACCAACTGTTCCATGTCCTCGTCTGCTTCAAGAACAGTCAGAATATCTTTATTTTTCTTTACCTGACCCGAATAGAGTCCGTCGATATCCTCATTCCCCGCCAGGAAGCTCTCCAGCTTTCCTTCAAGCTCCCTCGTAGACTTAGCTAAGACTACTAACCGTTCTTCCATAGCTTCCCGTCCTACCTGAAGGGTAAATGCTATATCCTCCAAACTGGCTTCTGCGTATTCCGGTGCTCTGAGTGCAGAAAGCAATCTTTGTACCTGCTCGTACAAACGCTCTTGATTTTTGGCCGACAGCACGACCATGGCCGGGTTTTGCAATATCACGGCAGCTTGTCTAGTCTCCTGCATCTTAGGGATGTATTCCTCAATAAGCACATGTGCGTTGGAGCCTCCGGCGCCGAAAGAAGAAATACCTGCAATTCTCGGGTATTCAACGGTCTTTCCATTTATAGTGACGATCGGTCTTTTCCACTCTTCAAGCTCCTGCTGAACTATAAAAGGGCTATTGCTAAAGTCGATGTTCGGGTTGAGTATGTTTGAATGCAGCGAAGGTGCGATTTGTCCGTATTTGAGCTGAAGGAGCACCTTAGTCACTCCAGCAATCCCTGCCGCACTCTCACAATGCCCTATATTAGATTTTGCCGATCCAATGGCGCAGAACTGCGTGTCTTCCGTATATTCCCGGAAAACCTTTTGCAATCCAGCGATTTCAATAGGATCACCTAAAGATGTCCCCGTGCCGTGTGCTTCAATGTAACTGATTGTTCTGGGGTTTATTCCGGCTTTCTTAAATACCCTCCCAATCACACTGGCCTGCGCCTTGGGGTTCGGAACCGAAAAGCCATTGGTCTTCCCGCCGTGATTCACAGCGGTTCCCTTGATGACCCCGTATATGTGATCGCCGTCTGCAATTGCTTTGGTCAGCGGTTTGAGCAATACGGCCCCTACGCCTTCACCCGGCACATACCCATCTCCACCTTCTCCGAAGCTTTCGCACCGACCCTTGCTTGATACGAATCTTCCCTGCCCAAGCATCAGGTATTTGTTCGGATGAATGGAGACATTGACACCGCCAGCAATGGCAAGCTCACACTCATCTTGCTGTAAGCTCTGGCAGGCTAGATGAATGGTCGTCAATGAGGATGAGCACATCGTATCCACGGCCATGCTTGGCCCGTGGAAATTACAGAAATAAGAAACTCGGTTTGCAATGGAGGCCGGATTCCCTGGTACGGCAATCATTTTGCCTCTAGCCTGCTCCTGCGCCCCATAAAGCTGGTATTCTTCATACATAACTCCGACAAAAACGCCTACATTCCTTTCCAAACCAAGCCCTTCTCGTGTATAACCTGCATCCTCGATCGTTTCATAGACGCATTTTAGGAACAAGCGCTCCTGTGGATCGATGATTTCTGCTTCTCTAGGAGAGATGTTGAAAAACTTCGGATCAAATTGATCCACGCCTTTGATAAAGCCACCCCACTTGCTGTAAGCTTTTCCGGATTTGTCCGCTTCCTCGTCAAAGTGTATGCTGTGATCCCAACGCTCTTTGGGAATTTCCGTAATGCAGTCCTTTCCATTGCGCAGATTGTTCCAGAATTCCCCAACATTCTCCGCCTCAGGATACATGCCCGACAAGCCGATAATGGCAATATCCCCCGTACCGCCTACTGTTTCCGGCTGCGGTTGGAATTTTTTCTGATCCAGTAATTGTGTCTGAGCCGGCATTTCACGAGCTTCTCTTCGGCTACTGGAAAGTGGCCTTCCTGGGCTATCCTTCACAGTAGAAGACGTAAACGCTTGGACGGCGTTAACCTCTTCCTCCATTCCAAGCAGTTGAATCAGCTGCTTCTGGTGAACTTCAAGAAAATATTGGGTCAGCTCCCGAATACTTTGGTATTCAAAAAACAACGTTTTGGGTAGTGTTCCGAATGTTTTCTCCAGTTCACGTGTCAGCTGTCTGATCATAATAGAGTCAATTCCATACTTCTCCATAGGGGCATCGACTTCAATTTGCCTTGCCGGCAGTCTGATCGATGCAGCAAGCAGTTGCTTTAAATAATTTGCCGCTTTTTCGGCAAGAAGATCTTGTCCGATTCCTGACTCCTTTCTGCTCTCCATAATCATAGAGGAGGCATCTTCAGCCTGATTCAGGGATGGCTGCTGCAAGAGCGTTTCTCTGAGCTGATTGGCACGCCCTTCCAATACCATGACTTGATCTTTTCCGGAAGCCAGACTTTGGTACAAAGCCCTCATTCCTGTATCGGTCTCCATAGCAAACATCCCCATTTCCTCCATGATTTGTTCCGTTTCTCTATCAATACGCATTCCGCCTTCTTTCCACAGCGGCCAGTTGATAGAAAGCGTCTGCCCCTGACGTTGCTTCTGTTCTACAAGCGTATTGCGATATCTGGCATAGGCATCCATAAAGGCATTGGCAGCAGCATAGTCAGCCTGTCCTATATTCCCAAGGCTGCCGGCAACAGATGAATACAGGACAAAAAAGTCTAGCGGAAGATCCTTGCAGGCCTGATCCAGATTCATCAATCCTGTAACTTTTGGCGCCAATACTTTCTGCAATTCCTCCCCTGTTTTTTTTATAATGAAATTATCGCTGGTCACCCCAGCGCCGTGAACAATTCCGTCCAGCTTCCCAAACTCTTCCTGAATATCCCGGATCAAATCCTCAACCGCTCTTTTATCGGCGACATCGGCCTGTCGAAATACGACTCTTGCTCCTAGAGCCTCTATTTCCTCAACCCTTGCTTTGGTGTGACCACGGAGCATAGATCGTCCGACGAGAATTAACGCGACATCTTTAGCCTGTCGTGCCATTTCTTCAGCCAGAATCAAACCAAGGCTGCCGGTTCCGCCAGTAATCAAATAAACCCCTTTGTCCTTCCAAGGAATACGGTTCACTTCCTGCGAGGATTTGATTTCCGTCCATGCGGCAGCATATCGTCTGCCCCACTGGTAGCGGATATGTGAACTCATGAAGTTGCGGCTATTTTCTTGCAGGATATTTATAATACCTGCTGCATCTTCCTCCATATCCACTTCGATCAGTTGGCCCACTAGTGTGGGATTCTCAAGCTGTGCTGTTTGTAAGAGTCCGTAAAGTCCAGAGAATACCTGTCTGTGATCCTGTACCGGAATGACAAGTTGAATCAATGTTTTGTGTTTGGATTGGGTTTTAAGCACCTGTTGAATTTGCTCAAACACTTGTGCTGCATAAGTTCTAAAGCGTGCATCCATGCTTTCCTCGTCGGATTGCAGGATAAGACAATGCACCCCGTTCATCTGTGATTCAATCATTTCCCCGGAAATATGAGCTGGTTCACATAAAATGACCAAATGCTGCCGATATTCAGGTGCTGTTCCTCCCGGGACAAGGGCTTGTTCCTCCCATACAGGCTCAAGCATCAAAGTCTCAGGTATCGTCCATTCATCTGATTCCCCTGTTCCTCCTTCTGCAATTCGTGATGAGAAGCCCTTCATGCTTACACAAACATTCCCCTGCATGTCGCACAAATCAATATCCAGCTTTTGCACTGGACCATCCTGTCTGCTGCCTTCACGATTACGGACCCAAGCCCACATCTCTGATGTGCAGCCACTAAACACCTCAAGCTCTTCCACAGCAAACGGTAAAGCCGGCTTTGACTTTATAGAAGCTTTACCGTCAGACATGGCAGCGCCGTATGTGTCCATCATCAGGCCTATGGACGCCTGCAAAGCGGAATCCATCAAGCTAGGATGCATCACAAACTGTCCCATGGTCTGGTAAACAGAGGTAGGCAAGGACAATTTGGCAAGTACCTGGTCCACGCCAGTGTAGATCTTTTCAATTGCTTGATGCCCTGGCCCATAGGAAACCTGCATGGCTGCAAACGCCTCATAACACTGCTGGGATGAATAGGTACCCAGATTGCACTGCTCCAGCAGTGCTTCAATATCTATGGCAGGAATCTCAGCCAACGGAGCAATTGCTGCGCTGCCTTCGCTATGCACAACTAACTCTGTATCCACTGATTCAGACTTGCTGTAGATTTCATAGGCAATTTCTCCGTCTTGCGGGTAGAGCCCGATATTTATAGCAATCGGCCGCTCCCCAGCTACCACAGGCCGGAGCCATAATACATCCTTTAAACGAACACAAATCCGACTTTCTTCCAAAGATGTAGCGACTTGCTCTACTGCCGCTCGCGCCATTTCAAGGAAGGCCACTCCAGGCAAAAGCTTCTGTCCCTTGATCACATGGTCAGCGAGGAAAAATTCTCTTCCCGTAAATGTGGAGCTGAACTGAAGTCCATAAATATCGGACGTATTGCGCTGAAGCAAAGGATGAATGATGGCTGACTTCTCCTGCTTTAGCCCAACATCGTTTGCTCCACTCAGGTTATTGGTATCGGTTACGCAATATCGTTCTTTGGCAAAAGGATAGGTAGGCAGGCTAATACGGTTCGGCTTATTCTTTCCGTATAGCACTTCCCAGTCAAAAACCGCGCCTTTTACCCAAAGATGTGCGATTTGGGCGTAGTCGTTTTCACTAACCAACGCCTCAATCGTCGTGCCTACTTCCTCTCGTGTTCCCCGGTCTCTATTTTCTTCTCTATAGCGTTTTGCCTGCCCCACATATAAACTATGAATACCATTCCGGCCTTCCACAAATCCCTTTAGCTTCTCTTCAAGCTCGAAGAGCGAAACTGCAGTGAAGGCCAAACGTTCTTCCATCGCTTCGCGCCCCATCTGCAGGGTATATGCTATATCTCCCAGACTGCCGTCTGTGAACTGGCGCTCCCGGATTGCAGACAACAATTGCCGTGCCTGATCTTGCAGCTGTCCTTCAGTCTTGGCTGACAGTACAACAATAGCCGGCTTTTGGGCACTGAAGGTAACTGGATCTTTCTCCTGATTTTCCGGAACATATTCCTCGATGATCAAATGAGCATTGACGCCGCCGAATCCAAAAGAGCTGACACCTGCTCTCCGAGGAATATTGTGCCCAGAAGCATCTTGCTGCTGCTTCCATTCACTCGTCTCCTGGACGATATAGAAAGGACTGTCTTCAAGTTTGATATAGGGATTAATGGCATGGCAATGAAGGCTTTTAACAAGCTTTTTATGCTTCAACTGAAGCAGCACTTTGATGACACCGGCGATCCCAGCAGCCAATTCCAGATGTCCGATATTGGTCTTCACCGAACCTAGACCACAATGAGGATCTTTGATCCTAGGTCCCTTTATAGTCTCATAAAGCTCTTTAAAGGCTGCTTTCAGTCCGTTAATTTCAATTGGATCGCCTAATTCGGTGCCTGTTCCATGGGCCTCAATGTAAGAGACTGTCCTTGGGTCGATACCAGCTTTTGTATATGCATTTACCAGTAAATTCGCCTGTGCCCTCGGATTGGGGGCTGTCAGAGAATTCGCCCGGCCTCCGTGATTAACGGCTGTGCCCCGAATTATGCCGTAAATATGGTCTCCGGCCTTTTCTGCATCCTTCAGCTTTTTCAGGAAAAGCATGCCCGCCCCTTCACCGCGCACGTAACCGTTGGCTTGATCAGAGAAGGTTTTGCATCGGCCATCCTCACACAGCATCCCTGCTTTATTGAAGCTGATATGAAGCTCAGGTGTGATAATTACATTGACACCACCTGCAATTGCCATTTCGCAGCTTCCATCTTCTATAGCCTTTACTGCCCGGTGAATGGCCACCAGTGAACTGGAGCAAGCTGTTTCGACAGGCTCGCTCGGACCATGAATATTAAGGAAATAGCTCATACGATTGGGTCCCACCGACGGCGCCATTCCACTGGAGGAGTATGCCTCGACACCCACATTTCCCTGATAGATCATTCCGCTATAGCCGCTATTTGCGGTTCCTGTAAAGATGCCTGTACGGGTTCCAGATAGCCCTGCTGCTTGAATCCCAGCATCTTCAATCGCCTTCCAAATATAAGTCATCAACAGGCGCTGCTGCGGGTCCATGAGTGCGGCTTCCCTCGGTGAAATTCCAAAAAATAAAGGGTCAAACTCATATATCCCGTCAATAAACCCGCCCCACTTGATGTTTGTTTTATTGCTCTCATCCGCAGGGTCACCGTAATATGCCTTCCAATCCCAGCGATCCTCAGGTATTTCAGTGATACAATCCCTGCCTTCCTCAAGATTTTTCCAAAACTCATCTACATCCCGGGCCATGGGAAAGACACCGCTTATGCCTACAATTGCAATAGGTTCAGAACCCGCCTGGGTCTGTTGCGGCATAGCTAGCACATTCTTGTTTGCAAATCGAAAACGCTGGCGTCTACTGCGGATGCAGTCTTCCCTATCCTCCTCTTCATTCTGCACAGAAGGCTCAGTCCGGGTCTGGACGACAAACTGCTCACCAAGCAAGGTGGCATATTCGTCCACTAAATACCTGCAGAAGTCATGAAGTGTAGTGTATTCAAAGAATACGGCAGGTGTCAGCTCAAGTCGGTACAAGTGATTGATGTTGTTGGCAAATTGCGTGAGCAAGATGGAATCAAAGCCATACTCACTCAGTTCGACATAGGCATCAATATCTTCAAGTTTGACTTTCAGCAATTTCGATACCGCCTGCATCATGGCGGTCTGCACCTTGTCCAGCAGGTCCGGTGCGGCATTACTTTCAGTAGAAATTGCTGAAATAGTTGCTGAAGTATCCGCCACCTTTTCAAGCTGTCTGGTTTCCCGAATTGCTATTAAACCTACTGCTCTTTTCATTTTTTCGAGATTGCCTTCCATCACCATAACCTGATCAGCACCCGTAAGCATGGCACGGTACAAGGCCTGAATGCCGGAAGAAGTTGAAATACTTCCCATGCCTGTGTGCTGTTTTACCAGCTTCTCCGTCTCCTCATCAATATGCATCCCGCCTTCTTTCCATAGTGGCCAATTGATAGATATCGTTTGGCCCTGGCGCTGCTGCGATCCTGTCAAAGCGTTCCGGTATCTGGCGTAAGCATCCATAAAGGCATTAGCGGTAGAATAGTCCGCCTGTCCCTGATTGCCCAGTCCTCCGGCTACCGACGAAAACAGAATGAAGAAGTCAAGAGGCAGGTTCTTGCTCGCCTGATCCAAGTTCACTACCCCTAATACTTTGGGAGCGAGAACCTCCAGCATTTCCCCGCTATTTTTTTTGAGTATACGGTTGTCACGAATTACTCCTGCGCTGTGAATGATGCCATTCAAGCTTCCGAATTCTGCCTCAATTTCCCGAATTAAATCAGCCACCGCCTGCTCCCGGGACACATCGGCCTGCTTATATGCTATTCGTGCTCCTAATGACTCCAATTTCTTTATCTCTGCCCGCTTGCCCTCATCCAGCACGGAACGCCCCGTTAAAATCAACGCAACATTATGAACTTTATTTACAATCTCTTTGGCAAAAATAAGTCCCAAGCCACCAGCACCACCGGTAATGAGGTATACTCCGTTCTCCTTCCACGGGATGTCTGCCATTTCCGGAGAAAACGGAACCTCGTTCCAACCGTAAATCCACCGTTTGCCTTTCCCATACCGGATCTGGATGTCTTCAGGACTCCAGCTGTTTTCTTTTAAAATATCTATGATTGTACTCGGGGCCTCATCCTGTTCAAGTTCTATCAACTGCCCCACCAGTTTTGGATGTTCTATTCTGGAGGTTTTTAAAAGACCCGAGAGCCCTGATACAAGCTGCTGCTCCTCTTGGTCGTTAGTGACAATTTGGATTAACACCTTGCCATGGTTTTTTTCGCTAAAAATTCTTTGCATCAGCTCAAGTACCTGAACGGCGTAACGCTGGAACTGTTCCCCGATTCTGTTTTGATCAGGTTGCAATAATATACATTGTGCGCCGCTTATTTGAGCTTCTACTTGTTCACAGGAAATCCCGGACGGCTGGCAAAGGATCACGACATGGCGATCATATACAGGTAAATCACCCTCTATGCTAACTCCCTGCTCTTTCCACACGGGTTCAAGCATCAAGGTACCAGAATTGGACTGCGCGTCTGTGGGAATAGAGTCTATATCCAGAATTCTTGATGAATAACCCTTTATCCTCACGCAGATCTCTCCGGTTTCGTCGCTCAGGTCAATATCTAGTTTCTGTGCCTTATCTCCTGCTGTACCATCTGCACTGTATCGAATCAGCGCCCACATGGTGGAACTGCAATGTTTTATAATTTCAACTTCCTGAATGGCATACGGCAGAGCGGGCTTAATCTCGCGAGAGCCCAGCGTCAAGCCTATGGATGCCTGGAAAGCTGAATCAATCATGCTTGGATGCAGGACAAATTGGCCTTGATTGTCAGAGACTGAGGAGGGCAAGGATAGCTTCGCCAGCACTTGGCCATCTCCGGCATATACCATCTCAATCCCCTGATGCCCAGGACCATAATCAATCCCCAGCTCTCTGAAAAGGTTATACAATGCTGCCGGATGGAAGCTTCTGCTGCATGTATCCTGCAAATCTTTAATATTCAATGCAGGAACCTCCACCGCTGATCTCCGTACTGCACTGCCGTAGCTATATATCATAAGCTCTGTATCATCAGCTCCGTTATTTCCATAAATCTCATATGAAATCTCTTGATCTTCATTCTGGAAAAGCCCGATATGCAACTGTATTGGGCCATCCTCTAGGGTAATAGGCCGTGCCCAAACCACGTTTTTAAGGCACATTCCGACCAGGTCGCCCTCATCTGTCCCTAGTGACTGCTCCACTGCCGCCCGCGCCATTTCAAGGGATGCGGCCCCAGATAGCACCTTGCGACCATTTACCACATGATCCTTCAGGAAAAACTCCTGACCTGTAAAAGTCGAGCTGAACCGCTGTTCCGAAAAATCGGAAGTGTTTTGGTGCAGCAAAGGATGAAGTGCAGCCGCAATGACAGAAGTCGTGCCTTTGCCTGCCTTATTGTCTAGCTCGGGCGCCCAGCACCGTTCTTTTGCAAAAGGATAGGTGGGTAGACTAATCCGGCGAGGCTTGATGTCCCCATACAGCTTGTTCCAATCCATCGTTAGACCCTGTACCCACAGCTCCGCAATTTTTTCTAATTTTTTCTTCTTGATCCAGGTTTCAAGCAAGGATTTGGCATCTTCATCTGCCTCAAAGAGCCCGATCCCGTCTTTGCCCTTTTTCACCTGAGCCGTCAGGACTCCAGCTGGCAGATGATGATGAATCAATCCATCCAGCGCTTTTAGCAGATTCTCTTTTGAATCTGCCACAAAAGCCAGACGATGGTTCAGCGGCTCACGGCTCACCTGTAGCGTATACCCCATATCTGCCAAATTAAGATTTGGCTGAGATGCAATAAAGTTTCTCATGTTTTCGGCATAGGTTACTAATTGCTTCTCATTTTTGGCAGACAATACGAAAAGAACGGGACTATGCGGTTCGTCGTCTGCTGGTAATTTTCCAACCTCAGGACGATATTCTTCAATAATAAGATGGGCATTGGTACCGCTAAAACCAAAAGAGCTCACAGCGGCACGTCTTTTGTTCCCGCGAGAAGGTTCCCAGTCCTTTAATTGTGTGTTTACATAAAATGGAGAACCATCAAAATCAAAATGTTCATTCGGGTTTTTGAAATTCAGTGTCGGTACCAGTTTCTTATGCTTCATGCATAATAGCACTTTTTGTATACTTGCTACGCCTGCTGCTGCCGAAGTATGCCCGATATTACTCTTTACCGAGCCTATAGCACAGAACTTCTTCTGATCTGTTTTTTCTTTGAAAGCTGTGGATAAAGCCTCCAATTCAATAGGATCGCCCAGCTTAGTGCCTGTCCCATGCATTTCAACATAGCTAATACTTTCGGGTTCAATCTGATACTTATTGTATATCTCCTGCTCAAGCTCTATTTGGCTGTTTGCGCTTGGCGCGGTAATTCCGTTGGTTTTTCCATCCTGATTGATCCCAGTTCCGATAATAACCCCATAGATGTGATCCCGGTCAGCTTCCGCATCCTTTAGCCGCTTCAGAACCAGCACCCCTGCTCCTTCGCCTGGAACAAAGCCGTTGGCACTGTTGTCAAATGTCTTACACTGACCATCTGGTGATAACATTCCCGATGCAGACATACCTATATAGGATTCCGGGGTCAGGTATAAGGACACACCGCCGACCAGCGCCATTTCAATCTCTTTATTTGATAAAGCCTGGCAAGCAAGGTGAGTAGCCACCAGCGATGAGGAGCATGCCGTATCCACAGATATGGCAGGTCCTTTCAGATTAAGAAAATAGGAAATACGAGCCGCTGCAATAGCGTTGCTATTCCCGGTAGTATTGCTGAACTGTGCTTCATTCTTGTAGCGCATCATACTATACTCATTATTTAAAATGCCAAGATAAACGCCGCATTTTTTATTTCCCAACTGCGAGCCGCTATAACCTGCATCCTCAAAGGCTTTATAGGCTTCTTGCAAAAAGATGCGCTGCTGCGGGTCCATCCCTTCCGCCTCGGTAGGAGATATATTAAAAAATAACGGGTCAAAATATTCTATATCCTCCAGGGCACCCAGCCACTTGCAATTTACTTTCCCCTCTTGTGCCGGACGCGGATCATACAACGGGTCTACGTCCCAGCGGTTCTTCGGGATTTCAACAATGGAGTTTTGGCCTTGAGCGAGATTTTTCCAATATTGCTGTACATCTTCGGCACCAGGATATCTTCCGGAAATCCCGACAATTGCAATTGCATCTTGATTTTCCGAAGTTGCTGACACTGATTCCTCTTCTGCTTTTACCCGACGCAATGGCACCGTTTCCGCTTTAGGCAACTGCGCTGGAGAGCATTGGATCGTGTCTGTTCGCGGCAAATGGACTTCTGCTATAGGTTTGTCCGTGCCTGTGACTGTGTCCAAGGGCTGCTGAACGAAGCTTTTCTTACCCCCATGCTTATTGATTTCTTGTGCCAAAAACTCGGTAAATTGCAGAATAGTCGGATAGTCGTAGACCTTGGTAGCTGCAATGGATGTGCCGTAACGCTTATTCATATTTCGAATCCATTCTACGCCTATAATGGAATCCAATCCGATGTCTATAAAGTTTCTATCTGCCTCAATCTCGCTCTGTTCCATGTATAAGGCTTCAGCTAGGCTTGCCGTCAGTTCTTCCTGTAATTGCTCTGTAGAGACACCAGACGGAGTTGTGCCGAATTGCGGCTGCTTTTCAGGCGATATCGGCATCAAATGGATCTGAAGTGAAGTCTCTGCCTGCTTATCCATTTCCAATGATACGAGCGGCGGTAAATGCTTCGCAGGTGCCTGATCTGGAATAGACGCAGCAGAAGACGGCATGATTAATTCGGCCACACGATCGCCCAATTCCTTTTCTAAAAATTTACTGAACTCCCGTATGGTCGGATAATCGTAGACTTTTGTCGCTGTTATGGATGTGTGGTAGTGTTTATTAATGTTTCGAATCCACTCTACGCCTATAATGGAGTCCAATCCAAGATCAACAAAGTTTTTATCCTCATCGATCTCGTCCCGATCTATATATAAAGCTTGCGCCAGACTTGTTGTCAGCTCCTCCTGCAATATTTCTGACGAAATGGATAGGGCAGGAGCCACAGGCGTCTGTTCTTCCGTCTTTTTGTCCTTTTCTGATGTAGGCATTACCCCTTCCGGAGAAGTTAAAATAATCGGAGACCCCTGCTGGTTGGCAGACTTACTAAGCTGCGGCTGACTGTCCGACAAATTCCGTAAGGAAATCCCGCTTGGTTTTTCAGAACTACTGGAAAAACTGGATCGCATTAAAGCTTCAGGAGGAGCAGACTGCATTACTTGAGACTGAACAAGAACTGCTTTTTCCTGAGATTCCATAGGGATTCTTTCTACAGATGGGATCGTAATATCCGTGATCCAATATCGCTCCTTTGCAAAAGGATAGGCTGGCAAGCTTATTCTCTGCGGCTTGGCATCTCCATAAAGCATGCTCCAGTCCATCGCCAGTCCCTTCACCCAAAGATCCACAATCTTCGCATATTTCCGTTTCCCGATCCAGGCAGTGATCGTTTTTTCCATATCTTCATCTTCTATCAGTGCGGACAGTGCCTCTTTATTTCGCTTGACCTGTCCTCGGTACAGTTCGGATATCCCATCGTGGCCTTCTAGAAATCCTTCCAGTTTTTCCACCAGTGCTGGCATCGATTCGGCAATTACCGCCAGGCGTTCTTCCATCGCTTCACGTCCTACCTGGAGTGTGTAGGCTGCATCAGCCAGATTGCTTTCTGTGACCTCTCCTTTCCCGATCACGGACAGCAATCTCTCGACCTGCTGTTTCAGCCGTTCCTCATTTTTGGCCGACAACACAATAATAACGGGGTTGTGAGCTGTCACACGGATGGGCACCTTCTCTTCCGGAATGTACTCTTCGATGATGACGTGAGCATTGGCGCCTCCTGCTCCAAACGATGAAATCCCCGCCATCCTTGGGTATTCCCGTGTCTCTCCATTGAGCTCAACCACCGGCCGCTTCCATTCCTCCAGCTCCTGCTGGACGATAAACGGCGTCTGCTCAAAAGGAATGTTCGGATTCAATTCCTGGGCGTGCAGGCTGGGAACCAGCGTCCGGTTTTTCATCTGCAGGACAATTTTCCCAATCCCTGCGATGCCCGCTGCCGCCTCCAAATGTCCGATGTTGGATTTTACAGAGCCCACGGCGCAAAATCCCTTATCCGCCGTATCCATCTTGAAGGCCTGGGTCAGACCGGTTACTTCAATAGGATCTCCCAGTTCTGTACCGGTTCCGTGAGCTTCAATATAGCTGATGGTCCGGGCATGTACCCCGGCTCGCTCTAGTGCTGACCGGATCAGCTCCCCTTGAGCAGTCGGGTTAGGCACGGTATACCCGTTAGTCTTGCCTCCATGGTTGATACTCGTTCCGCGGATGAGCGCATGGATCGGGTCTCCATCTGCTATCGCCTTGGACAGCGGCTTCAATAAGACGACCCCCACGCCTTCTCCTGGGACAAACCCGTTGCCTCCCTTTCCGAAGCTCTTGCACTGCCCGTCTATGGACAGCATCTGGTTGGCGCAAAGTCCGACATAGCTCAGCGGATGCAGATACAGGTTCACTCCTCCTGCCATAGCCAGCTCGCATTCTCCGCGGTACAGATGCTCACACGCTTCATGAATCGCAGTCAACGAAGACGAACACATCGTATCCACCGGCATGCTCGGGCCCTGCAAATTGAACAGGTACGAAATTCGGTTGGCTACCGAGCTAAAAGAAGTATGAGGGAATATTTGCGCTCCCTTTCTCCATAGATCAAGACCGTACAGATCAAATCCTGTTTTGGTAATTCCCGCAAATACACCTACCCGGCTGTTATGTCTTACTGCAAGCTGTTCTCTGGTGTAGCCTGCATCCTCCATCGCTTCCCAGCAGGCTTCAATGAACAGCCTTTCCTGAGGGTCCATACTAAGTGCTTCCCGCGGTGCAATATTAAAAAACAGTGGATCGAATTCCGCAAAGCCTTCGATAAAACCGCCCCACTTGCTGTAACTTTTGCCATGCGCAGCCGCTTCTTCTTTGTCAGGCTGGAAGAATCCTTCCAGCGACCAGCGTTCCTGCGGGATTTCGCCGATACAATCCTTCCCTGCTTTGAGATTTTCCCAATATTCGTTCATGTCCTTCGAACCTGGATACTTGCCTGCCATACCAATGATGGCGATCGGTTCACGTGTTTCCTCTGCGCCAGACTGCACATAGCTTCGAACTGGCTTCACGTAGCTTCGGGTAAGCTTCGCTGTCGCCTCTTCCGCAATCGTTTGTTCCGCAACTGGCGCGCTTTCTTCTTCGGCACACTGGGTTGCCGCAGTCGTTTCCTCCACCAGCTGCATGTCTGGACTCATTCCGACCCACTGCATGCACTCCGGTGCGTATTCCGCCACTAAATGTTCTGCCAAGGCACGCAAGGTCTGGTACTCATAAAACAGCGTCTTGGACAGCTCGCCAAAAGATCCTGCCAGCTTGGCATTCAGTTGGGTAATCATGATGGAATCAATGCCATAGCGCTCTAGCGGTTCATGAGCTTCAATGCTACCAACGCTCAGCCGGGTCACCTCTCCCAACAGCGCCTTGAGATGAAACAAAGTTTTATCGTAAAGTAAGGCCGCATCCAGCTTTGGCGCAGATGCCTGTATCGCACGGATACTGATATGCGGAACGGATTTCGTCAGATAGGCCTCGATTTTTTCAGGCTCTCCTTCTAGGACCATCACCTGCTCTTTGCTTGAGGACAGGCATTGGTACAACGCCTGAATGCCCGACTCGGTCTGTAGAGCCGTAATGCCCATATTTTGTCTCATGAGCTTTTCCGTGTCCGCATCGATCCGCATCCCGCCCTCTTTCCATAGCGGCCAGCGGATGGATAGCGTCCGTCCCTGCCGTTGCTGGGTCTCCACCAGGGTATTTCGGTATGCCGCATACGCGTCCATAAAGGCGTTGGCGGTGGCATAATCGGCCTGTCCTGGATTGCCCAGGCTGCCCGAGATGGAGGAAAAGAGCACGAAGAAGTCCAGATCCTGACCGCTGCTTGCCTCATCCAGATGGGCCAGCCCTTGGACCTTCGGTCCCAGCACCTCGATAAATTCTTCCCTGCTTTTCTTGAGAATGAAGTTATCGTGAATCACCCCTGCACAGTGAATAATACCGTGGACACGCCCAAATTCCTCCTGGATGCTTTCCAGCAAGCCAGTCACCGTGTTCCTGTCGGTGATATCCCCCTGCTTATACACCACTTTGGCCCCTAAGGACTCCAGCTCCTTTAGCCGCGTCTGTTTGTTTCCATCCAGCGACGACCGGCCTGTCAGGATCACAGTCGCTGCTCGGGTATGCTGAACCAGCTCTTCTGCAACAAGCAGCCCCAGGCCGCCAAAGCCGCCGGTAATAAGATAAACGCCACCGTCTTTCCATGGCAACTTCTCATCCGGCCGAGATGGCTCGAACCTGCTCCAGCAAGCGGTTTTCCGTTGACCACCTTCATAGCGAATCCATCCATCCACCGGACTGCGGCTGTTTTCCTCCAGCTTCGCCCGCAGGCTTTCCTCAGATTCTCCCTGTTCCACTTCGATCAATTGGCCGATGAGTTTCGGATTTTCCAGCCGGGCGGTCTTCAGCAGACCCGAAAGTCCCGAAAAGAGCTGCCCTTCTCCAGCCGCCGCCACGACAAGCTGAACCAGCACCCTTCCAGCAGGCTTGTCTTTAAGAATGCTTTGGATGCTCTCAAAGGTCTGAACTGCATAGGCCTGAAACCGCTCATCCACCCGGCTTTTCCCGGATGAGAAGGCCAAGACCTGCGCCGCTCCGTTCACTCTCGCTTCAAGCTGTTCAGGCAAAGTCTCGTCCGGCTCGCACAGCAAGATGATACGGCGGTCATAAGCAGGGGCTTTGACCTCCGGCGGTACGTTCTGCTCCTTCCAGGCTGGCTCAAACATCAGGGTATGGCTAGCTGTAGCCACTGGCTTTTCCTCTGCTCTAGAAACCGTTAATTCGATTTCACTTTCTATACCTATTCTCTTAGCCATTTGAGCTTCATTCCCAGGCGCCCAATACCGCTCTTTTGCAAAAGGATAAGTTGGTAGCGGAATTCTGGAGTACTGTTCATTTGAAAACAAACGCTCAAAGTCTAACGGATATCCCTGAACATATAAATCCGCAATCGTAGTTAAAAACTCCAAATACTCGCGGGCATCACCTGCATTTTTACAGTTTTGGATACATTCATTTCCATATCTTTTCAAGGACGATTGAATGCGTTGGTCTTTTTCGTGTAGTTCAGAATAATAAACTTGAGAAGAACTGCCTTTTTCCAGCCACCTTTTAAGGGACATGACAAGCTCACCTTGATTGCGGGCAACACATGCAAACCGATGATTGCAGTGCTTTCTCCCAAGCAATAATGTATAGCTCATGTTACCGCAGTCTGCCTCAGGCTCCTGTTCGCAATATGCAATCAGTTGCTCCACCTGGCGGCGTAATTGTTGTGAAGTCCGGGCGGACAGCGGAATGAAATAAGCCGGCTTTTCGGAATGTCTTCGTTTTGTATGTGGAGCCTCTTCGATGACCATGTGGGCATTAGTTCCACTGGCACCAAAGGAGCTAACCGCAGCACAACGTCTGGCTTCAGGCTCAATCAACCAATTCTGCAGTTGCGTATTGACATAAAAAGGGCTATCCGCAAACTGAATATTGGAATTGCCTGATTGGAAATGAAGTGAAGGCGGAATCTGCTCATGTTTTAATGACAATAACAGCTTAATTACTCCTGTAATTCCTGCCGCAATTTGCGTATGGCCGATATTCGTTTTAATGGACCCGATCGCGCAATATTCCTTCTTGTCCGTATACTTTCTAAATGTTCGCGTCAATGCCTGATATTCAATTGGGTCTCCCAATTTGGTACCTGTCCCATGTGCTTCCACCAATTGGATTTGCTCTGGATGAATATGAAAAGTATCGTACACATATTGCTCCAGTCGCTCCTGAGACTTCTGGCTTGGTGCAGTAAGTCCATTCGTGGTGCCGTCCTGATTGATCGCTGAACCTAAAATCACCCCATAGATGTGGTCACCATCGGCAACTGCTTCGTCAAGCCGTTTGAGCACAACCGCGCCAACAGCCTCTCCCGGAACCATACCGTCTGCCCTGTCATCAAAGGTATAACAGTGCCCTGTGTGAGACAGCATTCCTGCCCTATCACCATATAAATAGCAGCGAGGGGTAGTATGAATATACACCCCACCAGCTAAAGCCATATCCGTTTCCCCGGACCATAAGCTTTGGCAAGCAAGATGGGCAGCAACTAACGAACTGGAACAAGCTGTATCTACAGCTATAGCTGGTCCGTGAAGATTCAAGTAGTAGGAGATTCTGGCGGGAATCACGGAACCCATATGGCCCCATAGTGCTTGCGGAGGCAGGTCTTCACCCAGCAATCGCTGGTAGTCTCCTTCGGCACAGCCTACATAAACTCCGCATCGGCATCCCTCCATTCCTGTGCCCGCATAGCCCGCATCCTCTAGAGCATGCCATGCTTCCTCCAGAAACAACCTCTGTTGTGGGTCCATGTAAGTCGCTTCCAGCCCCGAAATATTGAAAAAAAGCGGATCGAACTTATCAATATCCTCCAAAAAGCTTCCATAATTGCAGTAGCTCGCATTTTTTTCCTGATATTTTGAAAGATCCCACCGAGTCACCTCTTTTACTAAATCGTCGCCATTCTTAAGGTGATTCCAAAGCTCATCTACATTGTCAGACCCGGCAAATCGCCCGCTCATTCCAATAATCGCAATCGGCTCTCTTTGCGCTAAATCCTTCCCTTTATTCTCCTGTTTAGGTCTCTCTGGCTCAATGGATGCACGTGCCGTTTGAACCGGATTAAACATATAATCTTTATCCTTATCCTCAGTCGCTTGGATTTCACGGCTTGCATCTTTTCTATCCTCTATTGAATCAGCATTGTGTCCCAAAGCCTGTAAAACGGTATCGCCAAATTGGCTTAAAATGTATACCGTCAGTTGTTTTACCGAACTGTAATCAAAGATGTCTGTAGTCTGCAAATGAATGCCCAGTCCCTGATTGACATCCTGTACAAAGTTGACGCCAAGAATAGAGTCCAAGCCATAATCTGCGAATGACTCATGGACATCAATCATTGAAAAGTCCACATTCAAGGCCTCTGCCAACTTCTCTACAATAAGCTCCCTGACATGCTCTTCAGCCATTTCATCGGTTACATCAGTAGCTGGTTGAATCCCTGTGTCACGCTGTTTCAATGGAAGCTTGTCATGTTCAAGCTCCTGTTGATGCCGAAGCATACCATCACTTTCAGCCACAATAATTTGTTGGCCTACTTCATGCGCTTCCTGAGCAGGGAAAAAGACGGACCGGAATCCCTCGTTTTCCAATACCTCCTGCCAACGTTCAGGGTATAAACCGGGAGAGCCCGGAATACGCAGTTCAGGGTCATTATAAAGCCACCATCCCTCCAACAAGCCAAAGGTTAAGTGGTTTAACAGCGAGTTGCCACTGATTTCATTGATAAGAATCAGGCCGTTTTTTCGCAGCGCTGCTTTGACATTGCATAACGTATGCCGAATGTTCCTCGTGGCGTGCAGGACATTGGTGGCAATCGCAATATCATAACCGCCCGTTTCGATATCTTGTCCCACAGCCGACTCTTCCACATTAAAAATTTTATAAGTCAGGTAAGGATTTTGCGGGCCATACTCTTTTTGTGCATGCAATAAAAATGCTCTGGATTTATCGGTATAGCAGTATTCATGAATATGTTCCTGATAAGGTCGAAGCTTATGGAAGAGCATAGCACTGGTTCCTCCGGTGCCTGCACCAATTTCAATGATTCGAATCGACCCTGTCGGGTCATGCTTAAGCCGTTCATTCAAGTAGGAAACCACAATATCCCCCAGCACTTCATTAAAGTAATCTGCTGCAGGACTATTTTTATATATGCCTTCCACCAGCTTCATGGAGGACTGAGGAAAAACAATGTCGGTGGCAGGTATGTTTCCGGTCAAAATTTCCGGCAACTTACGCAATGTTGATTCTACGAGTACAACCCAGGCCGAGAGATCCGGATTTTTCAGCCATTCACTTTTCTTCAATTCCCATTCCTTCCATACAGCCTGCACATCAACCGAAGCGGTATCCGTTACGCTATAAGAGTCTCCTTTACGATAAAAATAATGATTCCGTGCCAATACCTCTATGCTTTCTTCAAGCCAGCGATCGTATAAACTCAGCAATGCTGTTTTAGTTTTAAAATCATCAATCATAGCTTTCTTATTCATATGTGCATAAGGGCATAATCCCATCAACTGCAAATACCCCCATAGCAATTTGCATAAGACATCATTCATTTCCTTCATCTGTAAGCCTCCTCATCCGATTAGTCCCTCGCGTCGCCCCATCCTGTTCCGAGTAAGCTTGGTTGTCGACCATAGTCGAAGGAATTCTTTCGTATTCAGCCGCTAGATAAGAAATATCTGGCATCTTCTTCATTTTGACACTGGTGGAAATGTGGCTCTGAATATTCTGGATATACGAAGGAATAGCTTCGGAATTTGGATCGTCGCTTTCTTTTCCATTCATTTGCGAAATATTTGCCGCTACCGTAGATGCTTTTTGATCGATAAATATATTCGTTGGCTGTACAGATTTGGTAGATTCAAAGGAAGCCTGCTTGGTTTTAATATCCGTGATCCAATACCGCTCCTTTGCAAAAGGATAGGCTGGCAGACTCATTCTCTGCGGCTTGACATCTCCATAAAGCATGCTCCAATCCATCGCCAGTCCCTTTACCCAAAGATCTACTATCTTCGCGTATTTCCGTTTTCCTATCCAAGCAGCGATCATTTTTTCCATATCTTCATCTTCTAGCAGTGCGGACAGTGCCTCTTTGTTTCGCTTGACCTGTCCTCGGTACAGCTCGGATATCCCGTCGTGACCTTCCAGGAATCCTTCCAGCTTCTCCACCAGTGCTGGCATCGACTCGGCAATTACCGCCAGGCGTTCTTCCATCGCTTCACGTCCTACCTGGAGCGTGTAGGCTGCATCAGCCAGATTGCTTTCTGTGACCTCTCCTTTCCCGATCACGGACAGCAATCTCTCGACCTGCTGTTTCAGCCGATCCTCATTTTTGGCCGACAATACGATGATCACGGGATGGTGAGCTGTCACACGGATGGGCGCCTTCTCTTCTGAAACGTACTCTTCAATGATGACATGGGCATTGGCGCCTCCTGCTCCAAACGATGAAATCCCCGCCATTCTCGGGTATTCCCGTGTCTCTCCATCGAGCTCAACCACCGGCCGCTTCCATTCCTCCAGCTCCTGCTGGACAACAAACGGCGTCTGCTCAAAAGGAATGTTCGGATTCAGTTCCTGGGCATGCAGACTGGGAACCAGCGTCCGGTTTTTCATCTGCAGGACAATTTTCCCAATCCCTGCGATGCCCGCTGCCGCCTCCAAATGTCCGATGTTGGACTTCACAGAGCCCACGGCGCAAAATCCCTTGTCTGCCGTGTCCTTTCTGAAGGCCTGGGTCAAACCGGTCACTTCAATGGGATCTCCCAATTCTGTGCCGGTTCCGTGAGCTTCGATATAGCTGATGGTCCGGGCATGTGCCCCGGCTCGTTCCAGAGCCGACCGGATCAGCTCCCCTTGAGCAATCGGGTTAGGCACGGTATACCCGTTGGTCTTGCCTCCATGGTTGATGCTCGTTCCCCGGATGACCGCATGGATCGGGTCCCCATCTGCTATCGCCTTCGACAACGGCTTCAATAGCACGACCCCCACACCTTCTCCTGGGACAAAGCCGTTGCCTCCCTTTCCGAAGCTCTTGCACTGTCCGTCTACGGACAGCATCTGATTCGCACATAGTCCGACATAACTCAGCGGATGCAGATACAGGTTCACTCCTCCTGCCATAGCCAGCTCGCATTCTCCGCGGTACAGATGCTCACACGCTTCATGAATCGCAGTCAACGAGGAAGAACACATCGTATCCACCGGCATGCTCGGCCCCTGCAAATTAAACAGGTACGAAATCCGGTTGGCTACCGAGCTAAAGGATATTTGGGGGAATATTTTGGCCCCCATCTTCCATAATTCCGGCCCATAAAGCTCGTAGCCCGTTTTGGTAATTCCCGCAAACACACCTACACGGCTGTTATGTCGTACCGCAAGCTGTTCTCTGGTATAGCCTGCGTCCTCCATCGCTTCCCAGCAAGCTTCAATAAATAGCCTTTCCTGAGGATCCATGCTGAGGGCTTCTCGCGGTGCAATATTGAAAAACAATGGGTCGAATTCCGCAAAGCCTTCGATAAAGCCGCCCCACTTGCTGTAGCTTTTGCCATCAGCTACCGCTTCCTGTTTGTCAGGCTGGAAGAATCCTTCCAGTTTCCAGCGTTCCTGCGGGATTTCGCTGACACAATCCTTTCCTGCCTTGAGATTTTCCCAATATTCGTTCATGTCCCTCGAACCTGGATACTTTCCTGCCATGCCAATGATGGCGATCGGTTCTCGTGTTTCCTCTGCGCCAAGTTCCGCGTAGCTTCGAATCGGCTCCACGTAGCTTCGGCTGGACTTCGCTGCCGCCTCCTCCGCTATCGTCTGCTCCGCAATTTGCGTGCTTTCTTCTTCAGCGTACCGGGCTGTCGCAGCCGTTTCCTCTACCCGTTCCTTGTCCGTGCTCATTCCAACCCATTGCATGCACTCCGGTGCATATTCCGCCACTAAATGTTCTGCCAGGGCACGCAGGGTCTGGTACTCATAAAATAGCGTCTTGGACAGCTCGCCAAAAGACTCTGCCAGCTTGGCATTGAGCTGGGTAATCATAATCGAATCAATCCCATAACGCTCTAGCGGTTCTTGGGCTTCAATGCTACCGACGCTCAGCCGGGTCACCTCTCCCAATACTGCCTTGAGATGATACAAGGTTTTATCGTACAGTAAACCCGCATCCAGCTTCAATCCAGCTGCCTCTACCGCTCGAACATCGGTCTGCGAGACGGCTTTCGCCAGATAGGCCTCGATTTTCTCAGGCTCTCCTTCCAAGACCATCACCTGATCCTTGCTTGAGGTCAGGCATTGGTACAACGCCTGAATGCCCGACTCGGTCTGTAGAGGCGTGAGGCCCATATTTTGTCTCATGAGCTTTTCCGTGTCCGCGTCAATCCTCATCCCGCCCTCTTTCCACAGCGGCCAGCGGATGGATAGCGTCCGGCCCCGCCGTTGCTGGGCTTCCACCAGGGTATTCCGATATGCTGCGTACGCATCCATAAAGGCGTTGGCGGTGGCATAATCGGCCTGTCCCGGATTTCCCAGACTGCCCGAGATGGAGGAAAAGAGCACGAAGAAGTCCAGATCCTGGCCGCTGCTTGCCTCATCCAGATGGACCAGCCCTTGGACCTTCGGCCCCAGCACCTCGATAAATTCTTCCCTGCTTTTCTTGAGAATGAAGTTATCGTGAATGAACCCAGCGCAGTGGATAATCCCATGAACACGCCCGAATTCTTCCTGAATGCTTTCCAGCAAGCTGGTAACCGTGTTCCTGTCAGTGATATCCCCCTGCTTGTACACTACTGTGGCTCCTGAGGACCCCAGTTCCTTCAGCCGGGTTTGTCTGTTTCCGTCCAGTGTCGACCGCCCTGTCAGGATCAAGGTCGCTGCTTGGGTGTGTCGAACCAGTTCTTCGGCAACAAGCAGCCCCAGGCCGCCAGAGCCGCCGGTGATGAGATACACGCCCCCATCTCTCCATGGCAGCTCCACATCTGACCGAGACGACTCGAACCTGTTCCAGCAAGCGGTTTTGCGTTGACTGCCTTCATAGCGAATCCATCCATCCACCGGACTGCGACTGTTTTCTTCCAGCTTCGCCAGCAGGTTTTCCGCAAGTTCTCCCTGTTCCACTTCGATCAATTGCCCGATGAGTTTCGGATTTTCCAGTCGGGCGGTCTTCAGCAGACCCGCAAGTCCTGAAAAGAGCCGCCCTTCTCCAGCCGCCGTCACGACAAGCTGAACCAGCACCCTTCCTGCAGGCTTGTCTTTGAGTAGGCTTTGGATGCTCTCAAAGGCCTGAACTGCATAGGCCTGAAACCGCTCATCCACCCGGCTCTTCCCAGATGAGAAGGCCAAGACCTGTGCCGCTCCGTTCACTCGCGCTTCAAGCCGTTCAGGTAAAGCCTCGTCCGGCTCACACAGTAAGATGATACGGCGGTCGTAGGCAGGGGCTTCGACCTCTGGAGGTACGTCCTGCTCCTTCCAGACTGGCTCAAACATCAGAGTTTGGCTGGCTGCAGTCGCAGGTGCTTCCGCCACTGCTCTGACCCTTGCTGCTCCAGCCTCAACCTCAGGAGCCCAGCAGCGTTGTTGAGCAAAAGGATACGTAGGCAGACTGATTCTTTTCGGTCGCATATCGTAATACAGCAATTTCCAATCGATATGGAAGCCTTTGGCCCATAGCTCTGCCAGCTTGTTCATTTCACGATTTGAGATCCATTTGCTCACTAATTCCTTGAACACTTCTTCCTGTTCAAACCATTGCATTGAATCTTGCTGGTTATTTTCTCCCCTCCAGCAATTCTCGATATGTTCTTGTCCATTCGCGAACGAATCCAATTTTTGCACCAGCTCGCTCGTATTCTTGACGATAAACGCTACCCGACATTTCATTGTCATTCGTCCTGTTTGAAGCGTAAAAGATACATCCGACAAATTGATTTCTTGAGAAGCTGTCAAGAAAGCCGAGAGGTCCCCAGCATATGCCTTAAGGCGCTGATCATTTTTGGCAGACAAAGGAATAAGATACTCAGCAGCATCGTTCACCAAACTGGATTTAGAACGTTCGGGTTCATCATTAGCTACAAATTGTTCGAAAATAGCATGAGCATTCGTTCCGCCTATGCCAAAAGAGCTCAGCGCCGCTCGATGGGGAGCCGACGCTTGTTCCCATTTCCGCAGTTTATCAACAACATAAAAAGGCGATTCAGACAAATGGATATCGGTATTGGGTGTATCATAATTAAGCGTAGGAGGAATCTCATTATGGTATAAGCTTAAAGCGACTTTAATACACCCCGCCAAACCTGCTGCAGTGTCCAAATGTCCGATATTGGTTTTGACCGATCCAATACCACAAAACTGTTTTTTGGCTGTATACTGCCTGAATGTATCATTCAAGGCAGCAAATTCAACCGGATCGCCCAATTTGGTTCCGGTTCCATGTGTCTCAATATAACTGATCGTTTCGGGATGAATTCCGGTTGATTCGATCGTCTTCTGAATAACTTCAGATTGACCCTTAACACTTGGAGCATAAAACCCTAGTTTGTCAGTCCCATCGTTGTTCACGCTAACCCCTCGTAAAATCGTATAAATATGGTCACCGTCTCTAATGGCATCCAGCGTTTTTTTCAGTAGAACAACTCCAACCCCTTCTCCGCCAATCATTCCGTCTGCCGAATCGTCAAAAGCTCTAATATGGCCATCACTAGAAAAGTTCAAGCCAGGCTGATACACATAACCTAAGCTGTTGAAAGGAAAGATTGTTGACGCTCCAACCAAGGCGTATTTTGCTTCACCAGACAACAGGCTTTGCGAAGCTAGACGAAGTCCGACTAACGAAGAAGAACAGTTGGAATGCACAAATAAGCTGGGACCTTTAAATCCCAATTTATGAGAGATCATAGTAGGAATGGTCCCGCCTTGTGCCAAAATCCAGGTTACATATTCATCCGCATTCCTCAGGACATTAGGTGATTGCGATGCCAAATTAGGAATAAAGGCTTGATAAAAGCTGCTGCTCGCCGACATATACACACTGGTCTCAGGAATTTCCTTGGAGACATAACCAGCATCTTCGACAGCCTTCCATGCATGCTGTAGCAGTAATTTCATCTGAGGGTCCATAAATTCTGCATTTTTCTGGGATAAATTAAAAAACTCAGGGTCGAAATACTCTTTCCCCTCAATCGTGCAATGTCCGGGCACATAGTGTGGATGCTCGACAATCTCTCTCTCCAGCCCTAACTGGGCGAGCTCTTCTTGGGAAAAGTACCGGACACTTTCCACCCCTGCCCTCAAATTGCTCCAAAACTCAATGTGGTTTTTTGCACCCGGGAAATGGGACGAAATTCCTATAATTGCGATACTATCCTCATAATAATCAGGGTAGGAGGGTTTATGTTCATCTTCCTCCGAGTCTAATCCCTGTGAAATGGTATTTTTAGCGGTATCTGTTTGTTCTGTTGCAGAAGCTGGTGCCTCGCCTTTTACTTTCGTAATATAGGCACTAAGTTCCCTAACCGTTGGATACTTGAACAATGCTGTCACCGAAATATCACATTCCAGCTTGTCCTTGATCCTTCTAATCATCTCTGCGGCTGAAAAAGAATTTCCGCCCACGTCGAAAAAAGCATCATCCGTACTTAGATGATCGATATCCAGAAGCTTTTTCCATATTGTTAAAACTTGTTGTTCAACATCCGATTGCGGCAAATGGATTTTTCTTGTTGCTGTCGCCAGCTCGACCCTACGACCCATTAATTCCTTCCGATCTATTTTGCCATTCGGGGTCAATGGCAGCTTGTCCAGTTCGATAAAGAATGCTGGAATCATATAATAAGGCAAGAATGCTTTTAAATAATTTCGTACTTCTTTCGGATCAAGTGAGGATTCCCCGAACTGAGAGTTGTTGCGTAAATAGTAGGCGACAAGCTGCTTATCCCCTCCTTGTTCCTTGGCGATCACGACACATTCATCAATTCCCGGATATGTTCTGATCTGACCTTCAACTTCACTTAGCTCAATTCGAAACCCGCGGATTTTCACTTGATAATCCATCCGACCCAAATACTCAATAGAGCCGTCAGAAAGCCACTTGCATAAATCTCCAGTTCTATAGAGCTTAGTTCCGGGCTTGAATGGGTTGTCAATAAACTTTTCATCCGTAAGCACCGGCTGATTCAAATAACCTCTGGCCAAGCCACTGCCCGAAATGAAAAGCTCACCCGGAAGTCCAATAGGCACAGGTCTAAGGTGCTGATCCAAAATATAAATCTGAGTGTTGGCAATAGGCTTACCGATCGAAAGCGGCTTGTCGGCGGTAATCGTTTGAATTGTAGACCAAATCGTCGTCTCAGTCGGACCAAACATATTCCATGCGTCACCGTTGTTATGAACAAAATAAGATTTCAATATTTCTGAAAGTGCTTCTCCGCCACAGAGCATTTTCATGTTCTCTTCGTTCTTCCAGCCAGCTTGAAAGAGCATGGTCCAAGTCACAGGGGTAGCCTGCATTATTGTCGGTTTTATTTTTTGTATCTCCTGCTTGAGTCTTTCGGCATCCTTGACTTTTTCAGAACTGCAAACATAGCATTGAGCGCCTTTAATCAAAGGCAGGTATAATTCCAGTCCTGCGATGTCAAAGCAATACGTTGTCACTGCGAGCAGTTTGTCCTGCTCTGTTATGCCTGGCTTTTCTGCCATGGAAAGAAGAAAGTTGGTTAACGCTTTGTGCGGGATCATGACCCCTTTGGGTTTTCCTGTACTTCCAGAGGTATATATCACATATGCCAAATGGCTAGGCTGCACTTCCCGTTTGAGTGTCTTTCTCCCCTTTATACTACTTGTCAGAAGATCCCAATCGTTATCAAGAACAATGCAATTCACATTACTCCCTGCCAGCCGAGACACTTTTTCCAACAATCCCGATTGCGTAATGACAAGGGCTGCATTGGAATCCTGAAGCATATACTCCAATCGATCCTCCGGATAGTCCGGATCAAGTGGTACATAGGATCCTCCTGCCAGAAGGATTCCCAACAGCCCAATGACCATTTCTAAAGACCGTTCCATGCAAATTCCTACCAGCGTATCAGGAGTCACGCCCTGATTTTGCAAATATATGGCGAGCAAAGTGCTCTTTTCTTTTAATTCCCGATAGGTAAGCGATTGTTCTTCATACACGACTGCAATAGCCTCAGGCGTTTTTCTTGCCTGTTTTATGAATAATTCGGGAAAGCATTTATCCGGATAACTCACTTCGGTTGCATTCCAGTCATAAAGGATGCTGTTCTTTTCCTCTTGCAATAGTACTGAATAGTCCTGCAGGGCCCCTGTAGGATTGCTCATTAGTGCTTCCGCTAATCCGATATAACGCTCAGCCATCTGTACAATAGTTGATTCATCGAACAAACCGGAACGGTATTTGATATTTAATGTCATCTCTTCTTCCTGCTCCAGCAGCTCCAATACCAGCTCATATTCACCTTCCTGGTGAATTTCTTCTACCAACTCAACGGTAAAGCTATCGCTATACGGCGCACAAAGCTGCTGCAAGCTTGAAGTTTGCAGGTAATTTTGGTAAGAAAAAACGGTTTGAAACACAGGCGAGCTCGCCAGCAGACGCGGCACATTTAATGCTCGAACCAGAGCCGGAAAAGGATAAGGAGCATGATCCATTCCATTGACTACGTTCATTTGCAATTTTTTTATGAAATCCAGGAATGTCTCTGTTTCCGACACTTGGCTGCGTATTGGAAGCATGTTGACAAAATATCCGATTAGTTGGTCAAAACGCTCCTCTGGTCGTACCATAACTGGCATTCCAACAATGATATCTTCCTGTCTCGAATACTGGTTAAGCAATATCACATACATACCTAACAAGACGGTAGACAAGCTCATATATTGCGTACGAGCAAAAGATTTTACCCGATTGACCCAATCAACTGGAAGCCGCTTGGTGTATGTTTGTCCTTCCATGCTCGGAGTCAGAAAACCTGAGCGGCTATATGGAAGCTCTAGAGTCGGTAAAGCACCCGACAACTGTTGCTTCCAATAGGAAAAATGCTTCTCCCCTTCTGCACTGGCCAGCATCGTTTGTTCCCATTCCACAAAATCGTTATAGCTCGCGGCAGGTGGTAAAACGATCGGTCTATTTCCTCGTACCAAGTCTTTATATGCATCTAAAAAACTTTGAATAAAAAGGACGAAAGAACTACCATCAAAAATAATATGATGGATGACCACTAGTATGAAATGTTCTTGTTCGGACCTGGACATCAGATACACACGCATCATAGAGTCCTGTTCCAGCGCGAATGGCTGCTTTGCTTTGCTCCGAATAAAGGGCATGATTTCATCCGCTTTCAAGCTTGAAATATCCTCTACCTGCATATTGAACGGCTGAGCAGGATTCAGCTTTTGATAAGGTGTCCCGTTTTCTTCTTCAATCACACTATTTAAAATAGGATATTGTTCTAAAACGGTGTGGAAAGCCTGTTTAACGTTCTCTATCTCCACTTTCGTATTAAATCGGAGACATATCGGTACATTGTAAGCATTGATTTCAGGAGACATTTTATGTAATAACCACAGTCCTTTTTGAACTTCAGAAAGTGGATTCCTTTGCAAACCGTGCAGGATTGTCTCGGTCTTGGCCTCTACAACCGGTTTATCTTTTTCAATCTTTTTGGCTAAATAAGCCGATAGCAGTTGAATCGTCGGGTATTCTAGAATTTCTCTTGCATTAACCTTGATCGGATAAGATTTTTCGATACCGCGTATGAGCTTCATGACAAGAATGGAATCGATGCCGTAGCCGTGAATATTTTTATTCAAATCTATTGTCTCGGACTCCAGATTCAGTTCCCCATGCAAAAAATGCACCATATATTCCTGAATCTTCAGCTGTATCAACGAAACAGCGTTTATAGTAACATCCGTTTCTCCTATATCTGAATGCGCTGTTGAGAGGGTACTCCGATATTGATAAAGCGCCCTAAGCTCTTGTTTGATATAGGCATTACGGCAGACCTTTCTTTGAATTTTCCCGCTCCCCGTTTTGGGAATACTACCCTTTGGCAGCAAATATATATCATATATCTCAAGTTGATGTGTCCCAGATACAGCGTTCAGCATGTTTTCAACCAGTCGTTTATATTCCTGCTCATGAAGAGGTGCTTCAATCTCCTGTACGACGATTACCTTTTCCTGACCATTGATTTCGGCGGAAAATACAGCGATAGGCAAGGTCAACTCCGGCATATTCTTTTGGATGGTCCATTCAATATCGACAGCATGATGATTTTTACCATGAATGATGATGACTTCCTTCTCTCTGCCGATGACATAGATATGATTGTCTGCAATAAAACCAAGGTCTCCTGTACGGAAAAAACCGTCTTCTTGTGTATTGGAAAGTACCGCCTCAAAAGTGCTGTCCGTTTCTTCCTTCCTGTTTAGATAGCCCTCTGCCGTCCGATCGGATTTAATCCAAATCTCGCCGATTTCCCCTGGTAGGCATTGCATATGACTTTCAGGATGAACAATCCGTATTTCTGTTGGAGCTTCGATTTCCCCGCAGCTGACAACGGTCTTTGATGGATTCTTCTCATCTGTGTATTGGACTCTTCTTTGCTCCAAGCTAGGAATATCCAAATTAAGAAATCTCATCGACTGGCCCGGTTTTACACTGGTAACAGGACACAGCTCAGACAAGCCCAGAAGAGGACAAAATATATCTTCTTTAAGCCCTAATGCCCGGAAATTATGAATGAAGTTTTCGTAACTCTCCTTCCGAATGGGCTCACCTGCACATATAATAGCTTGGAGATGGTGTAGAGAATATTCCTGTAGTGAAGCTATGTCCAAGGTGGAGCAGCAGTAATCGAATGCAAAGTTTGGCGCAGCCGTATGGGTAGCCTGATACTTGTCAATCATCTGAATCCAGTGCTCCGGATTTTTAGCAAAGCTTTCTGGTGGGAGAAGAATGCTTGAGGCACCATTGAATAGCGGTACCAAAATATTGTTTTGCAGTCCAAAAGCATGGAATTGCGGCATCCAGGACACGATACGGCTATTTTGGTCAATTCTCCATTGCTTAGCCTTAACCTGATTCATCAAACATCTATGGCTGAGAATTACGCCTTTAGGCAGGGATGTAGAGCCTGATGTGTACAGCAAAAGGGCCATATCTTCAGGTGCTGGCATTCTCATCTTCATATCTACGTGGGCGGCGCTCTTCTGAAGAATCTCATCAATATTTAGGATACGAAACGTTCTATACTCTGGTTGTGTTTGGAGAAAGGCTTTGAATGCAGTATTTGTTATGATACATACAGCCTCGGAATCTGTTTGAATAGGCTTTATTTTCTCAAGCATTTTTTCATCTGGCTCTGCTGCTGTAATGGGTGTAGGGATGGCTACGATGTTTGCATAAAAACATGCCAGCATGCTGCTGATATATCCCAGACCCTGTGGAAATACAAGAAGCGCTCTTTCCTGCGCGGCCAGTTCTTTCATTAGAATGTTGCCCAAAGTTTGTACTTGCAGCAAAAGCGTGGTTCCCGTAAGAACTTGAGGATGCTCTCCTTCATTCTCAAAAGTAAACAACTCTGTTTCAGGAAATTGCCGGCAAGTTTCCATAAAAGAAACGATCGGGATATTAAGGTCTGATCTTTGATCATGTTTACGTGTCATTCATCCACCAACTCCTCAAAACACAAAATTTAAATACAACATGAGCTAAATGCTTATCACGATGTCTATTTTGAGCTGCTGTTTCACGTTTGAAGCGTTGCCTAATCGAAAGTAGCAAAGAAAAAACGAGTGATGAGAAAGGCTATGTGCCCCTTTCACACTCGTTTCCAGATTCCCATGAACAACCGTAAAAGGCGTTCAACAAATCTCGATAAATTAATCTATAAAAAATTGTTATTTTCCAAACAGGTTGATAATTCGTTCTTTAACCTCGGCTTGATGAAAAGTCTTTTCATGCATAATCAGCTCTTGTTCTACGATTTTGGGAAGCTGAGCTCGGAGTGGAGCAACCAGATGATCCTTTAACGTGATTAATGAAAATCTGGGTTTCTCGGCAAGCTGTCTAGCAAGGTCCAACCCATAGCTCATCACTTCTTTGCGAGGCAGAACTGGAAACGGCACTCCCCGCTTCTCCAGTTCTGCACCTCGGTAATTCCCCCCATTTAACAGTAATTCTTCTCCCAGGCTGAACCCCAGTTTTTGGGGAATAATGAACGTCGCACCCATTCCCGGTGTGAATCCATATCTCATAAAATTAGTCGTGTACATACTTTCCTTGCTCAGGATTACGAAATCAGAAAATAGCCCCATGACAAAGCCCCCACCAACCGCATGGCCCTGCATGGCAGCTATCACTGGAACTTTGCAGTTCAATGCCAGAGAGTAAATATTTTCATCAGTAAACTTCGATGTTCCTTCATGTATAGCCAATAGTCCTTCTTGCGTCCCACCAGTGGCAAAGTAGTTGTCATACCCTGTTAGAATTACGACTTTGCAGGTCGAGTCATCCTGGATCGTTCGGAACGCTTCTCTAAGTCCATGAGTCATTTCAAGTGTAAATGTATTTTTATGAACTCTATCTTGCATTGTTACTTGAATAATCCCTCGCTCGATCTCAAGTAACTCAACCACAGATTGTGACATGATGATCTACTTCCCCCTAAGCATCCCGTCTTGTGGCAAACGCCCATCAGTCCATCCACGGAAATTGACCTGTTTCGACATAGCGGAAAATGCCCTTAAGATTTTGAGCGTCTGAAAACACCTCTTGATTGGAAGCCAACGCCAGTGGTTTGCACTGACGTAAATCGCTGAGTTCGTCCATAAAGCGCTTGTAGCGTAAAATACCCGTTTTGGACAATCGTCTAAGACGTAATAAATGCTTGCGCAGCACCGTATCGCTCTGTGCATCATACACATCAACCAATCCCCATGAAAGGGCCTGTTGAACCATAACTGGTTGTGTCATTAATGTCAAATAATTCGCTTTTTGGAATCCAATTCTGCGTACTAAAAAGGGCAGAACACAAGCAGGGAAAAGCCCAAATAACAATTCCGACAGACTAAACTGTGCTGTCTGATCTGCTATCACAATGTCGCTGGCAGCAATAAATCCGATACCGCCAGCGTTTGCCTTTCCTCGCACATGAGAAATCGTGATATAGGGCCCCGTCGCCAGTTTTAACCACAGATCATACAGAGGTTCGGGATTCTGGGCATGCTCATGTTTATTTGCCATGTTTTCGTACATTCCTTGAAAATCCGCTCCAAGACAGAACACCTCCGGCAGACCTTCCAAAACGACGATCGTAACCGATTCCTCACACAGTGCAAGCACGTGCATGCATTCCTCAATGAGGATGTTATTAATCGTGTTATTTGCCTCCGGTCGGTAAAACCGTAAATAACAAATCGAATCTTGGAACCGAACCTGAATCGTTTGATAATTCATGATTCCCACCGATATTTGCGGTGGAATTCATAAATTTCTTCCAGATATAACCGCTGTCTCCCTTTCCCGGAATCAATCACTCCCGAAACCAATTGAAAATCCAGTTTGGTGTTGCGGGTTCCAAAGCGTACAGCATCGCTGCCTTTCAGCAAGGATTCATATTCATCCATGGATAATTGATAGCGATCATCCAAATTACGCTCGATCTCAAAACGACGCAGATACTCTTGGCCTTGCGGCATGACCACACCGCTATAAAATTCTGAGCAGCAGCCTGATCCATAGGAAAAGCAGCCAATCCGCTTCGGAGAATCAAATGTGCCCTTATCAATCGTACCTGCCAAGGACAGGTACAAGGTCGCACCCATAATATTGCCGACTCGTTGGCAATACTCCAATCCTGGCTTGACACGTTGTAAATAATCCGCCTCAATCTCATTCGGTTTGGCCTGAGTCATCCTTCGCATCATTGTTCGATGCGCTCCTTTTACCATTCCACCGAATGGGGTATGGAAGGAAAGATACTGGAAGGTATCTTTATAATCCACCCCTTTTACCCGTTTCTGGTATTCCAGAAATGCTTGCTCGCAACAGTCCAGATAGGACATTAAAGACAAGTCCGCATCTCCGGCCTCGCTATCTGGTATCGGCCGGCAAGTATCCATCACCTCATAGCCATAATATCCATTAGCACCCGCATCAACTTGGAATATATGAGGATTTTCACTAATGAGCATAGCCACAGCTCCTGCCCCTCCGCTTGGTTCAGCGTAAGACCAATCCTCACTCAAAACATCCCCGCCTTCAGCGGCAATAAATCGTGAGATATCACTGGCAATGACAAGCGCTTTGGCCCCTGGAGAAACCTGGGATAAAATAAAATTCACCGCCATTTGGAATCCGGCAGTCCCCGAATAACAGGCTTGCTTGAGTTCAAATAGCCTGCAATTCCGATTCAGTCCCAAATAGTGGTGAATATATGTACTGATTGATTTGCCAAAATCAATCCCTGATTCTGTACAGGTTATAAGCATTTCGATGCGGTTTTTTTCCGCTTCAGAGAGGGCGTCCACCAGCGGTTTTGCCGCATTGACTCCGAAGGTAACCGGATCTTCATAAGGCAGAGCAACAGCCTTTTCTTTCATTAATAAATTTTCAAATCTCGCAGGGTCCAACTGTCTGTGCTGCGCTAATTGCATGACATCCAGATAGGCTGAGCCCCCAAAAACGTTCATCGCCTCTATTCCTACCAATACCATAACGCTCCCCCTTTCTTAAATACCCGACTCACACTTTTGCATACAAATGGCAGTATTGATTCCGCCAAACCCCATGCTTAGGTTCATAGTATTATGAATAACTGCTGGAATGGGCTCATTTTTCACCCAGTTGCAATCCACTCCGATAGGCTTCTCCAAATTACGTGTAGGATGAAGTTTCGACTCCTTCATTTGTAAAAGAGTAGCAATAATTTCAACCGTTCCAGCCGCGCTCAGGCCATGACCGATAATGGATTTGGTTGCATTGATGTAAGCGTGCGATAAATTACAATCCTGTATTGCCTTTATTTCGATCTCGTCCCCAACGACTGAGCCTGTCCCGTGGGGATTAATATAATCAATCTTTTCTGGCTGCAGCTTCGCTTTCTTCAAGGCCCTTTTAATCACCTGAACCTCACCTTCATAAGAGGGATTGGGATTTCGATTCCGATCCATCCCCATGTCCCAGCCTGTAAGCTTTGCATAGGATTTCTCCTGACGCTTCATTGCAAAATCTGACCGCTCAATAACGATAACTCCGCAAGATTCCCCATATATGAACCCGTCGCGCATCTGATCAAAGGGGCGACAAGCCTTTGCCGGTTCATTAGCGTATCGGTCGCTTCCCATGGCCCCCAAGGATCGCAACGCCTGGCATTCCAAATACGAAATATCCATCATCGCCCCCATCGCAATGCATACATCAACCCGATTTGCTTGAATTGCCTCAATCGCTTGAATGATGGCGACTTGTCCACTTGCAGAAGCCCCTCCGACAGTATACGCTAACCCTTGAATGCCGAATTGCTCGGTACATAGTCCGCATAAATCAGTATCCATAAAGGAAAGCCCATAGGTTGGAGGTACAAAGTGCATTTTTTCCCGATAAGCCTCATAGGTCTGAAATAATTCCCGTTGCTGAAAATTAGATCCTCCAATCACGAGCCCAATGCGGCTAGGGTCGACGTGATCCAGTTTAGCATCATCCCAGGCTTCTTGAAGGGTAACCATTGCCACCTGTCCTGAAAATGATGCGGTTCGTAACATTCGTTTGGATATGGACTCCGGATAAGATAGGGTTGGTAGCTCCGCACCTATAAATGAAGCTTCTCCTCCTCTGCCGGGACGTTGCATGACTCCAAATGCATGTTGCCCTTTGAATAATGCGGAAGCAAAGGCAGCCTTCCCCTGGCCAATCGCCGAAGTAACACCAATGCCCGTAATAACTAACTCAGACTGTTTATAATTTGGCATAGAGCGCATCTGCCAATTCTCCTATATTTTTCACGCCAGATAACTCAACGCGCGGAATATTAAGAGATAATGCTTCCATGGTCTTCATTACAATATCGGCTCGATCTACCGAATCCGCACCCAAGTCTACCAAACGATCCTCATACTGGAACTGGTGATCATTTAATTCCGGGAGCACTTCACAAATACAACCTTTAACGAGTTCAAACACTTCTTCTTTACGCATGTTTACCCTCCTAAAATTGGACTATCTACAAATAACTTTGATGAAAAAGCGGATTAAATTGCTCATACAATCGAGACATGTTCATATTCCATTCTGTCTTCCTTGGTGCTGCAATAGTAAAGATGTAGTTACCCAACCGATACGACTGGGCAGCATATTGTGGAAAGTGCGAAAATGTACTCTGAAAGCATCCACTTTTAAATCTGATCTCGTTAATTTCAAGCACTTGCAATGATGCTGTAAAACCGGTGCGCAATATTTTCGAAATCGCCTCCTTTACCGTCCAAGAAACCGTCAATAAAACAGAGTACTCCTCTACTCCCCGAACGGCTGCGATTCTTTCTCTTTCTTCCATCGTCAACTGGCTTTCCATGGTCTTATTTCGGTTAGGACTTATTCTCTCAATATCAATCCCCATAGGATGCGCTTCTGGAAAAACAACAGCGGTCCCAATATCATCACAGTGGGCGATGCTCACTTGGTATCCAGGGGCGCCGGTAGTTCGAAGCAAGGGCTGGCCGAAAACACCTGTCTCCACGCTTATGTTGCTCAGGTTCGACTCACTCAACAGCAACGATGCTGCTTGTTTAGCACTTAGCCTGCCGAGCAGAAAGTTGGATTTTCGGCGCTGGAATAGCAGGCTCTCAAAGTAGCTACATTCATCTGAATGAAAAATCTCTGGATCGAGAGAAGCACCGGCATGACAAACTGCATGTACAAAACTTACAGCCGCCTTCATCACAGTATCTTCCCGCGTCAATATGAGCTGTTCCGTATACAAAACCACATGCATATCCCCCTATGAACAGGCAAGCCCAAACCAAAAAAACCTTCAAATCCCTTAAGGGCTCTGAAAGCTTCCACATGGAGAAAAATATTCTCACAATTGTTCTATTTAAACTTTACTAATAATTTCTAAAGCTACGTTCACTAGTCTGATATCACCCATAAATTCTAACTGAATAACCGCCTGTCTTTTATGCCTGTCTATCTTCTTAACTATGCTGCTTCTTCCTTTAAGTGGTCCTTCTATGATACGTATATTGTCTCCTTCAATAATTCCAGTTGAGCATTCTATACAATATCTATCATTGCATAAACTCTCTAAAACTTGTCTCTCGCAATCTCGCATGGAGGCTTCTAACTTCGAATATCTCAATAAACGAATGATATCACTGGAAGTATAAATCATTGAATTTGTACTTGTTACGAACTGTAAGTCAGGTAAGTTGGACTCAATAAATACATAACTGGGGAACAAAGGTGCTAATTCTTTCTTGACTGTTCCTGCTACTTTAAAAAGTCTCTCTTGGATCGGTATAAATGGTTTGTAAACTTCAGAATCAAACCACTTATTAAAAAGTTGTTTAACCCTTTCTTCCCTACCCGTTCGCACAAAAAGCACATACCAATTCACTCCGCTCATCTCCTAACAAAACATACTGCCAAAATCAACTCCTATAATGTCCGCTGCCAGTATATGCATAGCTTCGCCCTTTCACTTATCCTGATTGATAAGCTACAATCTCTCACGATATGTCCCTCATCAGTGGTTAACGTGACCCGCCAGCGATTAACCGCAAACAAGTTCCTTTATTTTTCATATAATCATATAAATGGAATAGTATATTTCCATTATAATCCTCTGCCCAAACAGTGTCAATTGCCATTTTGGCAACACCCCAGTCTATCTTTAGGGGGGGATGCCATATCCCCCTTTAGAACTCACCCTTTTTACCAACTCATTTGAAATTGAATAGACCTTTTTGGTTGGGACGCATTCTGAAATTAATAAACGGTTTCATACTCGTAAATTGAAAATAAATATTTTCATCCATAAGGTGACTGAGTGGGAAACCAGGTGCTTTACCATATGAATGAGCAGGATAAATTTGAATGGAGCTATCAACCTCTCGCTTTATTTTTTGAACGCTATGATATAAGTCTTTCGGATCTCCTCCATTCGGATCACAAAATCCACAACCTTCAATGAAAATGGTATCCCCCGTAAATAAGTGATTGGATAAAAGATAGCACACACTTCCCATGGTATGCCCAGGGGTCAGAAGACTTATAATTTCTGTTTCTCCAAGTTTGATAAAGTCCCCATCTTTAATAGGATGTAAATTTTTACATCTAAAATGGTAATAATCGATTTCTTGTATTGACATGAATACGTGCGGTCTATACTTTTCCAGGAGCGGATTTACCAAATTAACATGATCTAAATGTGAATGGGTTAATAAAATGGCTCTTAGATTACCATTCAACTGTCGAAGAAATGACTCTATTTTTAATATATCCCATGACGGATCGACAATGGCAATGTCTCCTGTTTTTTTATCCATTACAATATATACATAGTTAATAAAATTCATAAAACGGACTCTTAACTGTTCCATATGGTATGTCAGACTCATATCAGCTTTACTGAACCCACCTTCCATGGCCAAATCAAAATTTGTGCGTAAAATTCACTGTTCAAATGCGGCTGAATTGATCTGCATCACTACGCGTTTCCTATGCTGCAATCTTTGCTAAGAGTTCCTGAATAACAAGCATTCCTGCGATTTTCGGGATCATTCTTGTCTCCGATGGTCTTTCTGTAAAAAGTTGCTGTACCAACGATTATAGCAACTTATGCAATAGAAGGGCTTTGACTCTCTGTTACAAGATTTTGCACTATAAAGTCGAAAAAGCTGCACTGAAAAGGTCGTAAGGCCCAGTCTAATTAACAGTTCTTATAGATCCCCAACTCACGTTCGAGCTTGATAGATTCAAAAGCAATACGAGTCGCTTTGTGTAAATATCACACCCTTTCTTCGCTGTAATTACGTAACCAAAAAAATACCGCCCTACGACGGTATTTTTGGTTTCTCTTAATATGAACACTATTATTCACACTTTCATAAACTACTAATACAAAATACATTTTTTACAGAAAGAGAGTTGGCTTAAATGAAACCTAAAAAAGCTGGAAAAAGTACAACTACTGTCCGTAGAGGGATGAATAGATCCCCTATACAACCTCACACATTGAAGAAGAAAAAAATTTTGCCTACCCAGGCTGTTGTTAGAAACGGTGGCTTTGAAGATCAGGATTTGACACCTTGGATTGCAAACGTCAGCAACGTGACAGGTCAAATCTTTATTACCAGAACCAACCCGCACAGTGGCAATCAAGCCGTCAGAATCTCAGCTAACCCGGGGCACAGCGTCTCGCTTAGACAAACGATTTCCGATCTGAGTAGAGGAAGAAGATACCGTGTGACCTTCTGGGTACGTAATTTGATCAGGCCTTTCGGCGGTCGGCTTCAAATTAGTCTAGGAGAGCAAACCTACACAATTCAGCTAAACTCGCTACCTTCATCACAATATGAGAGAGTCTCCCGTACCTTCTCAATCTCAGGGAATTCGGGGACAGTCTCTAGAGATTTAGTGTTCCGTGTTACAGCGCAGGATGCTTTTGCCACCATTCTTTTGGATGATGTATCAATATCCAGATTAAGATAACAAATCACTTGGTGGCATAATTATCCTTACAAAACACAAAACTAAACTGGATTTTTATAGCATGTAATTTATCAAAATAACAACGCCTCCTCCGCATACTAACGGTAAGGCGCTTCGTTGGTCCTGTGTACTTACGGATTGCTCCATTACAGCTACACAGGACCTAGCGTTATTTTCATCCGATTAACACTGATGAGATCGAGATAAAACATGAAATGCCGAGGACCAGGATTGAACCGGTACGGTAATCACCTATCGCAGGATTTTATGTTATGAGTTTTTAATACACTGTAGTGGCACACAGTTCCACAAGCCAGTATTCTCAAGGCTTTTATATGTCCGTATATGTTCTCATTTGGACTGTAATCTATACAAAACACTAGAGTCTGTCCCCAATAAAAAGAGCAGAAGGATTAATTCCTTACTGCTCTTTTTGCCTTCTATTAAATACAAAATCCTGGGAAAAATCCAGTTGATTATGAACCGTGATAATTATTCTGAAATTAAAAAATGATACACCGTATACATTCTTAATGACTCTCTTGGTTCTGAATAAACTTGGTCTATTTTTTTATGAATAGCACCTTAGGCTTAAACTGTTCCATCCGTTCCTGCTCCTCACTATGAATTAACAGGACATGGTTATGAATAAAAATTCGTGATAATATGTATGTCACAGTAAGTAGATATGAATTAATTGTTTGGAGGGATAATTTTGACTAAAATTCATCAAAAATTGACAGAGTTAATTGGAAATACTCCTTTGTTAGCACTGTTAAACTACAGCCAAATCCAAAATATTGAGGCAAACGTGGTAGCAAAGTTGGAATATCTCAATCCGGCTGGTAGCGTTAAGGACCGCATTGGATATGCTATGATTAAAGACGCTGAGGAGAAAGGCTTAATCAATAAAGACTCCATTATTATCGAGCCGACAAGTGGCAATACTGGAATCGGACTTGCATTTGCGGCTGCGGCTCTTGGATACAAACTTATAATTACACTTCCTGAAACGTTTAGTATCGAACGTCGCAAGCTTTTGACTGCGTTCGGTGCTGAGCTTGTGTTAACACCGGGATCCGAGGGGATGAGAGGCGCTATCAAGCGTGCTGAGCTCTTGGCTGCCGAAACACCAAACTCTTTCATACCACAGCAGTTTAGCAATCCTGCCAATCCAGAAATTCATCGCAAAACTACAGCTGTGGAAATCTGGGATGATACGGACGGCGGTGTAGATATTTTTATCGCGGGCGTAGGTACAGGTGGAACTATTTCGGGCGTTGGACAGGCATTGAAGGAACGAAAACCTTCTGTAAAAGTGATAGCCGTCGAACCGTTCGATTCACCAGTGCTGTCTGGCGGTACTCCAGGTTCACATCAACTACAAGGACTCGGTGCTGGTTTTATTCCAAATAACTTTAATGAAGAATATGTAGATGAGGTTTTAAAAGTTAAAAACGAAGATGCGTTTGAAACTGCTCGCCTGCTTGCCAAAACAGAAGGGCTGCTTGTTGGTATTTCTTCTGGGGCTGCGGTTTATGCAGCAACACAAATTGCGAAACTTCCAGAAAACAAAGGCAAGATGATCGTGGTCATATTACCTGATACAGGTGAGCGTTATTTGTCCACTCCGCTTTTCTCAGACGTAGAATTATAAAACGCCGAAGGCAGGGATCCCCCTGCCTCTTTTGTTATTTTCCAGACACATATAGGATTCTTCTTTTTTAGTTAATCAGCTAAAACACTAGCATCAAATGCTCCTAGAAAGACTTCGACTTGGATTGTCGCAGGTAAGGGGTTGAAAACATTTCTTGTTTGTTGGATAACGTCAGTAGAATATTTACTCCTCTTAGATTTTTGCTAGATACTTGCTGAAATGATACCCTCCAACTTGATCAAACTAAAATTATCCTCGCCACGAAACAGTTTTACTTCCCTACGAGCAGTATTTATAGACGTGATTACACCTGTGAGTTCTTCGTCATCGAACGGGCTAAAAATCACCAATGTTATAGGTTGACATGTGTTGTAGGACTCTATAAGCGCTTGCTCGATCAACTGGGCTTCCTGATCGTCAAGTTCCGGCTTGCCTCCCCGCTGACGGTCTTTCATGAGTTTTAAGTACACTTCCTTGTGTTCTGGTATGATAATCCGACTGCTTTCCCACAAGCCATTACCTTCACTGAACAACGTATACTCTTAATGGCTTAATGCAGCAGCGAATAGTTCTATATCCGACTTTAACACTTTATATGTATGGTTCATGCTATTCACCTCAAAATAGGCATTTGCTGAATTGGTGTAGTATTCCTTTAACGACAGAAAAAGACTTGCCACTTATCCAGCGAACCTTAATTTTAAGTTTAATGCAACGGAGCCAGATCCCAATCCGTCTGTAAATCGGCGCCAAACTGTCTTATTGCTTCTTTAGTAGCAAAAAGGCAGAAGTCTTGTTGGGAACCGTAAAAATTCAGCTGATATAGAGTACCCGAGTCAAGTTCTTCCCAGCTTAACTCATAAAGGTCTTTCTCGAATGAGGAGTAGAATCCATTCAAACTTTCTACGAGAAATTGCGAGGTTGCTTCAATATAATTCTTAAGTGTGATATTGGTCCACCCAAAATCCAAATCATATACCTTTCTATTTGTTTTAAAGTATTTGAAATTGAGCTGACACCCTTCACGTTCACCCGGGATAAGATATTTGAATGTAAATTCAACCCATGTTCCTTCTTCATTTTTGTCTTTAAGAATAGCCATTGTTTTCTCCTCTTTATTTAAAATTCCACATAGACTTAAACCAACGCTTTTTCACAATTACTCGGTAATTAATAGTGTCCTTACCGTTATCGCTATAAATTGTGATTACATCATTCGCACCATTATCCAAAATGGCTATTACTCTATTATTAGGGTCATAAACAACACGAGCTCCTGTTTGGATATCAACATATTTTTCAACTGCTCTCATACCTGATGCTTTACCTTCAAGCAGGTTGTCAATCATAAGAGTAGTAATTCCGTCTTTGATAGCCTCCTCAATGGCATGTTTAGTTAAGTTTGTAATAACATTTCTTGTTGTGGTTTGAACAGCAACAGAACTACCTTTTTTTGAAAAGTTGTTGTATTGTAAACTTAATTATATGACCAATTGATGCTGGTTGAGCTGCAAACGGAGTAATATGATTTTGACTAAATTCAGATTGAATGCCAGACTGATTTTCCTTGTATTCTTCATACACTTTATCCAATTGTCTGTCATATTCTTCAGTAACTTCTTCAGACTGATGAGTGATTTCTTCAGCTGAAGCTGAAGTTGCAGTCAAACCAAAAATATTAAATAATAAAATAACGGATAAAATTACGGAAGAATACTTAGCTATTCTCTTCAAGTTAGCACTTCTATGTTTTATTTTTAACAAGTATGGTTGGCCAACCAATATTTACAATAATAGTACAACTTGAATTATTATACAATTATGTTCTTTTTTTACACTTGAAATTCTAACATATTTTTGCATTTTATTTATTGAATTTAATTGTAGAAATGCAATAACACCCCACTAGCTTAGCTAGTGGGGTGTTGCCAATGCTTTCGGATTGCACAACAGTGCTTCCTTATGTGTTGTTGTCAGCATAATTATTCGGATGATTTTGTAAACAAAATATGTTAGTTCATGTTGATCACCTCGATCATTCATTCGGTGAATGGTGTGATAATTACTTCAACGACAAAAAGGCTCATCCGAATAACTGGGTAGATCCTTTTTAGTGGTTTTGAATTAATGATTATACCGCAACGCTCTCTGCCTTTATGCTGATACCTTGCTGTATGATTGAAAATGAGTGGGTTCCGAAGTACGCCGTAATAGAATTAAAGAACGGAACCACTTTGGAATCTCACTGCTCCAAAATCAACAATCATGTTCTGCCGAAAATTGGCCATATGCCTATTGATGAAATTACAATCATGATTTTAGTGAAATTATTCGCTGATATGAGAAAGCCTGGCGCCCGTGTTGATAAAAAAGATAAAAAGTTTACTCTTGCATCGCGTACAATCCAGTATGCTTACGATGTAACAAATAGCATATTCCAACGAGCTACAGAATGGCGTGTACTGATCAAAAATCCCCTGGGAGGCGTTAAACGTTCACAAATTAGCAAAGAGGATAAAAAGGCCAGGAAAGACCGCAAAAATTACTTTGAAGAAGATGAGGCAGTCGAGGTAATTGATAAGTTACTTTATACAGACTCTAAATGGAAACTCTTTTTCTTAGGAGCGATAATGGAGAGGATTCCGACGCGGTGAGTTAATTGCTTTAGACGAAGACGATTGCGATTTTGAAAACAGCAGATTGAGGATTGACGAGAGCATTTCAAGCACCAAAAATGGCCAGGCGGACATTACAGATACTAAGAATAAAGCACCTAACGATTATGTAGATATGCCTTAATGGTATATGGAGGAACTGGTCGTCCATGTTAAAAACATGCGTAAACTAAGGTTTGAGGCAAAGGCAAATGGGATATGGAAAGGCAGGGATCGGAACTTTATTTTTCACTCAGGTACAGGGAAACCTATTACCATAAAACGCCGTCCCAGCAGTGGAAAAACTAGTGTGAGGGGAACGATTTCCGTAATGCATCACTTCATGGTCTCCGCCATACAAATGCAACGTATTTGCTGGGTCAGGGAACATCCATCAAGGAGCTTCAACATCGATCGCGACATTCCACTCCACATCTCAGGTGACTTCAGATACCTATGCTCACGTCACCAAGAAGCTCAGTCGTAAAACGATAGCGCACCTTGACATCTTCGATCCAAAAGTTCGTCCCCAATCCGTCCCCAAAAGCGAAAAAGACGCTCGCTCCCTGTGATATGAGTGTTATGGTCTCAACCCCAAAAAAATCAAAAAACCCTTGAGTATCAAGGGTTTCATGCAATAAAACTAGTATGCCGAGGACCGGGATCGAACCGGTACGGTAGTCACCTACCGCAGGATTTTAAGTCACATACGAATAGTAAGCGTATGAAAACCGCGCTGTATCAACGTTTTAGACCGATTATATACGTTAAATTGACGACAAGTACCCGAGGACCTCACCGTTCATTTATGCGTGATGTGATTTCGTAGGCTCCCGCTCCTGTGCGGTTGCTACCATTATATTATACGGTAAATATTTCCGGTATACAAGCGCCCTTAAACGAAGAAAAAGCGCCCGCCCACGGATCATAACCGTAGACGAGCGCTTTATAATTTTCGGAGGTTTATTTTGATACGCGGATTGTTTTCGCACCAGATTCCGGGCCGCGCGAGGGGGGCGCTTGGGGGTACGGCCCTCGCAATCTCCACGCAAAAATACGCTTATTCATTCGCTTTTGATAGCGTAAATAAGCGTTAATTTCGATCGGACACACGCAGCCATACGTACCACCCAGTCGCCTTTTATGCATCGGATATTCACGGACATGTGCACAAAATCCATATTATGCGAATATGTCTGCGCTCGGAACCCGCGCCGTTATGCGGTTGATGCCGCGCTGCATAAACGTACCCTATGCACTGTATATACATTACCAGCGTATACTCCGTATAAATCCCGCAGCTACGCGGCTTTACGCCATGTCCGGCCACCTACCCGCTGGTAGCGTATGCAGTGAAATGCGCTGGTTCTTTCGGCCATTATGCATAACGTATGCAGCCGGAATGTATAGCGTAAATCCGCCATACCCGAAAGTTTCCGTAGCTATAAAACTGCGAGACTCCGCGCCCCAACTGGACCCTCAGCTATTAGCACGCTTTCGTATCCGAAAAATTCCGAAGGGGCCACGCGTCAGGAGCTTCGTGTAGGAAAATTCGCTATAAAGTACACTTTTGGGACGCGATAAATAGCCGCTAAAGCCTTATATATCGCTGATATAACGCCATTTCAACCGATTTCGCATACGGTATGAATCCGAACCGACTCGCAGCTTAAATAAGGCCGAGCATTCGGCATCTCTCCGTTAGTTCATCCGATGAAAGCGCGAGCCAATCTACCGTACTCTTATGTCGTCGACGTATTGCGGATATAAACCCTCGGTGTACCTTCTCGTATTCTTTATTAAAATCCTCACGCTGCCTCCAGCGGTACAGTGTCCGCCTATCAACTCCGCATAGTGACGCAATTTCATCCATTGTGTCATGTATGCCCTTGCGCGCTAGCATTTCGATTGCAAGCCTATGACGCTCGTCCAACGGTGGCCGTGCGCGTCTTTTACGCTTCTTATTCGTCATTGTAACGCAACTCCTTCCGTATGTAAAAAGAGCGAGCCGCAGCCCGCCCGTAAGTTTAATTCGCCCATGCTTTAACGAACGCGCGCGCGATCTTTTCGATGTCCGCGTCTTCACGTATGGTCGTACCGTACATATTGACTACGATACCTCCGTTGCTGCCCTTGCCGCGTTGTTGATCGCGCCATTCGGATGCTTCGTGCTTCGTGAGGACCGCTTCATCACGATGGAGTGTAGCGGGATAACCGTTATAAGGTACGGTGTCGAGTCCGCCGGCGTGCTTATTGCCAAGCTTTTTCCGCCGCTCCGCGTTATGTGCCGCCAACTGGTCGTCTGGAACACCGCCCATCCACGTAGGCAAGTGCTTATTCGTCCAGTCAAAGAATCCATTTACAGCATCGCTCGATCCAAGAGACTTCGCTCCCTGACCAATGTAGACGTTAGATGCACCGCCGCCTGCTCCTATTGCCGCCCCTGCGAGCGCACCACCAGGACCAAACAAACCTCCGACTATCGCACCGCCACCGCCGTTAAGCACCGCACTAGCGATAGGGTCATTAGCGATCGCTTTCTGTATCCCGTCAATTAATCCAGACCCAAGTTTTAACCCGACACTCACAAACGTTGGTACGGCTGCTTCGAGAGACGATGCCATGAACTGAACGACCTGTGCTGTCAATTTCTCTACAGCGTCTCGTCCCCCACCATTCCACCAATTGGAGAACGCCTTTTCTATCTTTTCGAAGGCGAACGCGACTTTACTTTTAATGTCTGGAAGCTTCGTAAACTCAGGGTTATTAATAAAGTTATCCTTGAGGAACGTCTTAGCGGTTGTTACTGCGCTCTGTACGGCTGCGGTAATCTGCGGAGTATACTTAACGACGAAGTCTGCGGCAGCTTGCGCAAGCTTCTTCAGGATCGGCATCGTCGGAAGCAACGCGGAAATCTGCAACGTTTCGATTGCGCCTTGGAACTGCTCGACGGCACCCGCTGCGCTGTCCATCTTCTTGGTTGCTACTGAAAGCGCCGTTACGTTCGCCATTTCCTGCTGAAACTTCTTAACGCCAGCCGCGCCTTCTTTAAAGAGGATGTTACCAGCACGAATCGCGTCGGACCCGAATATCTGATGCAAGTAGTATTGGCGTTGCTCATTCGTAAGCTTGCCGAAACGGTTCTTCAGCAAATCCGCTACCTGCGCCAGGTCCTTAATCTCGCCTTTATTATCGTAGAAAGCGGAATGGATGAGATTACTCGCAGTCAGGAACTTCTTCGTTTCCTTCGCGGCCTTAGACGTACCCACCTTGAGTCCCGTCTGCGCTGCGACGTATTTTTCGATGTCCTTCGTAACTGCTTGAACGGAAGTACCCGTTGACTTGATGCCTTTCTTAGACATAAAAGCGAGCGCATCCGTCGTATTAACCGTCAAGAGGTTGAAGTCTTCGAACATGCCGTACGCCTTGTCCGTCATTGGCACGAGGTTCGATAACATCGTCTTCAGCGACGTACCCGCATCGGAGCCCTTTAACCCGTTATTTGCAAACAAGCCTAGCGCTGTATTCGCATCCTTAAACGACATCCCTACGCCGTCTGCAACGGAACCAACAGCAGCAAGCGAGTAGCGTAAGTCGTGTACGTCAGTCGCGGATGCGTTCGCGGTACCGGCGAGAATGTCCGCAGCTTGCGCCGCAGTTAAGCCGTCTTTCTTAAACGAGTTAAGCGCGGTCGACATGATTTCCGCAGATTCCGCTAGGCCAAGACTGCCCGCTGTTGCGAGATTCAAAGCCGCGTTCAGACCGCCCGCTTGGACTTGCGCGGTAGTCATTCCCGCTTTGAGAAGCTCCTCGATCCCTTGTGCGGCCTCAAGCGCGCTATATTTCGTTAATGCGCCTTGTTCGAGTGCGAGTTGTTGCATAGCCTTCGTCTGCTCATCCGTTGCGCCCGTTAACGCCTGAATCGTAGACATTTGCGACTCGAAATCCATCGCCTTCTTGACGGAGTCTGCCGCGAATCCGACGCCCGTTACCGCTACGCCGAGTCCTGTCGCCGCTACACCGAACTTCGTTATGCTGCTAAAAGCCTTGCGCATGGGACGGCTCATATCGTCGACTAGGCGTAAGTGTCCTATCAGATCGAATGAAATTTAAATCGCCGTCCTTTCGATCGCACGCACCAGGAGTCCCAACGCCTTGTAAACCGCCATTGCCGGTCCTACTATGTTCTTTCCAGTCCGGACAGCTTCGTCTACGTCGTCGATCGCGGGAAGTAGCTTCTTCATACGGAATCCCATTGCTTGTACACGCGCCATGTCTGAAGCTTCAAATTTTGCGGCCACTTCGTTCCATACCGCTGCCTGCTCAGGAAAGCTTTCTGCGAAATCATACGAACCGGGGCGCTTGTGCGTTAAGACCGATTCAACCAGTCGGATAACGGGCGTCACGCGCTCCATATCTGCGAGGACGCTGTCCGGTAGTTTAGACTTGCTCATTCGTACTCCCCCTTTTGGATATAACAAAAAGAGGCCCCGAAGGACCTCCGTGCTATCGCTATTCGATTTCTCGTCCGGGCGCTACGCTTGTACGCAGTATCCTGCCGTACTTGTATGCCCTCGTGATCTCCATATCGGAAATCCCCCACACCTGGCGTCCGCCTCCGCGCCAGTGCCACGCCGTTTCCGGAAAGCAGGGCCGGTTTTCCCATTTCTCTCGACCGGGCTCTGTCGCCTCTACGGCATTCCTGTAGATATCAGACGCATCTTTTTTCAGAGTATGCAAATCTAAGACCGCCCTCAAATACACATGCTTGGCATCCTCAATTGCCCTCAATTTATCGTCATAATGCCGTTGGAAATAGTCCAGCGCCTCAGCCCGCCCGGTACGCATTGCCACTTCCGCAAGTGCGCTCCTCTCCTCGGATGATCGTACGGATGCCTTTGACGCTCGTGCTTTGGCCGCCTCCAGATCGCTGGTGAGTTCGGCAACCTTACGTTGCAACTCGGCCTCACGATGTACATTTTTGGGTGTCGGATCGTCTAGCGTTGCATCCCCCGCTTTCCGAAGTTCTTCGTTGGTTTTTTCGAGTTCTGTAGACAGCTCGACGGCATGGGAATAATGAGCCTCCACCACCCTGTCTATTTGTGCCTTGACGTCGTGATACGCTTTAATTGCGTCCTGTACTTTCTGCGGTAATTTAACCATTTAAACCATCCTCTCTACTATCCGGTCACTCTCCATGTACTTGTAAAAACGACTCGTGATCCCGCAACACCTTGTCCGTGAGTTCTTCGCCCAACGTAGGGGCGGCTCCTAATCGGACCATTGAGTTAACAGGCTGCGCAGCCCTAAGTCGAGCAATCTCGTCAAGATTCTGTCTTGCCTGTGTCTTCGCGTCTGTCTCTGCCGTAGCCTTTATTTGCTCATATGAAGTCCGCAATCGTAACGGGTCGGTTATGTGTTTGTTCAGCTCGACCCCGGTAGTTGCAAAGTCGTCTACGATGATTTTGGCAATGTACGGATCGCGGATGTCCTCCATAAATTCTAGGAGCTGTTGGGCAGCGCGTTTGTTATTGAATACGAGCAATTCCGTTTTTAGAGAGCCGTACTTATCGGTGAACTCCCGTAATTGCTCGGCGGACGGTTGGGGATTCGGAGCGCTAATCACAGCGCGAACGCTCTTTTCCGCTACGTCCAACTCGGCATCTATAGCGGCTTTATTGGCGCGGATAATCTTTGCCAGTTCGACAGCCCCTTTTTCGCGTATTCCGCGCGCCTTTTGTGCGATGCCTATGCCCGATAAAGTCGGGTCTTCTTGCGCTTCTTTAACCTCTTTTTTTACACGGGTGAAGATATCATGAGAGGCTATGATGGAGCCATCTCCATAAATCAAATCTTTTACTTTTTGGATAGTATCGTTGTAAGTTGTCATTGTTCATTTCCCCTTTTAGTTTAGTTTGCTTGTACGTCCGCCGCCGCAGGCTTGCCGCCCCTACCTTCCGTTAGCACGTAACTCACGCGCAAGCCGACCGGTACTTCCGCCGTATCGAACGATTCGCAGTCGGATAGATGGAAGAATACGCGGTTATCACCGGACGAGATGAACCCGTAGCCCCGATTGCTAAAGTACGAAACTACACCGGATTTACGCTTTACTCTCGCCGGCTTATCCGACTCCTTCCGACTGATAACGAGTGACGGGCCGATGCTGGCGATCTCCTCTCCTGTACCGATGCCGCCTGTCCACGTTTTTGAGTTAATGAATTTGCTCACGCTGATTCCTCCTCTTGTTCTTCCTCCGTCGCGTTTGACCATGATATCTTTGTACTCTGCTTTCCCGTCAGCCGATTTTGTACAAGCTTGCGACCATATCCGCTCCCTCGTTTGGTAAGGTGATAATGGCCGAGTACATTGCAGTGATAGTCAACAATGTCTGCTCCAAGGCACCGATGAACTATGCGTGTCACATGCTCAAAGTTAGACCAAGCAACGTCAATAAGCGGATAAGCTTCGTAAGTTACGTTATGGCGGTCTATGACGCTGCCGTCCTCCGCGACCAATATGACGAGTGTTTTCGTGGCGTCTCCAGAAACGTAAACCTGTTGATACACCGAAATCTTCATCCGACCAACTCCTTTTGTTATTTTTAGGCACGGCAAATAGCCGGCCGACAGAAATCGCCCGGTAGATTACCGTAAAATCTATTCGGATTTCATTATTTCTTGAAGTCGGTAGAGAATAGCGTATCTTACCTCTGCTTTCTTGATTCCGTAGTTTTTCGTTGGAGACTCAGCCTTGCACACTTCAATTGCGAACTTCTCAACCAACCGATACACGCTCTCATCACTCAAGCTCTCAAGTTGCTTTTTGGTTACGCGTTTACTGACGTACTCATCCATACCATCAAACAAGAACTGTTTTTCCAGTGTGTCAATATTAGGCGGCCGGAATGTTAACGGCCTTTTTGCTCCATACTCGACCGAAAACGCCTTTAACTCTGTTTGCACGTTATCGCCTCCTCACTGGTTAAGCCGACGAACGGTACTCACTAATTCAACGATTTGCTCGTCTGTATAGGGAATGGCTGCACGGATTCTTTGCGCAACATGAGGTAGCAAAGGACGTTCGTCCCGCTCAATAGCGCCGAGTAAGGGTACTGATACACTCGCCTCTTTCGCGAGTTTTCCCTGCGACATCCCCAAGTTGATACGGCAAGTACGTATGATTTCTGGCGTTAGCTGCACTTCATATTCCTCCTTTTGTGGTGGTGTCTTGTTCATACATAGTTATAAATAAAGACCGATCATGCCGCCAAGCACCCGGCACAATTACGGTCTTATCTCCTCATATATACATGGGAAACCAGCGCTCAAAATATCAGGTATATTATGTAACATTCACAAATTTGTCACATCTTCTCTTGGAAGGTATATCTGCCCCGTTAAATCAACCTGACCGCCGCCCTCGATGAACGCTTCTAGTGATATCTCGCGTTTCTTCCTCTGCTGCTCGCGGTAAAACTCCGCGTCAGCATTCTTTACCGGATGAGATGCAGTACGCTCGGCAAGCATATCCGCTTTTATAATGAAGTCCGCTAAGATTTCGAGGATTGAAAACCGCGACAAGTAGTTTTTACGCCTTGTCATCGGATGCCTGTACGTCTGTGCTGCGAGCTTGTTACGTGACCATCCGGCCGCTAGGAGCGCGGATGTGACGATGTCGGCGATCATAACGCGTAACTCGTCATCCTCTATCCGGTAGTGTGCATCCCAAAATGTGGTGATGTTCAAACGTGCCCCCCCCTATATGGAAACTTAATATTTTGATGTCTGCGTATCTGTTGTTCTTCCTTAGTGGAAGTTTTCACGCAAAAATCTATATGTGACTACCCTAATGCGCGCATGATACTTCGCTAGGAATGAGCGTAAGCGAATGACGACGCGTGAGGGATAGTGGTCTTCTATCCCGAAACAGGTTTGGCTCGGTATTATTTGTTTCTCTTTTACGTATTTCTCTTTTACACCTTTCTCTTTTTACCGTGTGACCTGATCGTACTAGGCGTGATACGATCTGACCGTACTTACCGTAGTGTGATCTGATCGTACTAAGCGGAGTGGCGGGCGTTTCGACGTGTTACCGAACTATACACATTCAAGTCCGGCTCAATTACCGTTCCTTCCTCGTCAACGATGTATCCGTCATCAGTGATGCGCGGACAATACGACGGAAAATACCACTTAAAACGCCGTGTACCCTCGTATCGGGTGGCTGTACGAATGATTCCATTGGTCTCCAGAATATCCGCAAGCAATTTGATACGTGATCGGTCAATCCTAAGCGTAGACACCAAGGTCTCATACGATATAAAGCACGCCCCGAATCTGTCGTTAAGCGTTCCGTCGCTACGGAGATGGTTTCCATCAATATACGATTGCAATGTAAAGTAGAAGGCCACGATATCCCTAATTTCCGGTTTACGTTGCCTACCTGCGTACACGATATCGAGCGTTTCATTAATAATTCGCGGGAATACCTTACGTACAAGGTCGCGGTTGTAAACCTCAAACCCGCGGGGATCATCAAGAAGAGATACCTTATCGTTGGGAAGCGGATTGCGACTTCTTTCGGTCATTTCGTCATCTCCTCTATACCGTATTTTTCGTGAAATTCCGCATACGTCAGCGGTTCAAGCGGCTCGTATATGAGCTTGTTCGGAATGCGATCGGACTTTGTGACGTTGAGCAAACCGTAACGACAAAGCATGGCCGTGTGCTGGCGGATTTTGTACGGAGATAGCCCTGTATACGTGGTCATAGTCTCCTGCTTGAGCCACGTCTTACCGTACAACGCATGACGTGAGCTATGTTGACACATAGACTTAAGGTAGCCATAAAAACCCGCTGTTCCGAGGTCGAACCCGTCAAGCTGCGGATAAAGCCGGTATATAATGAGCGGAATTTGCGTGAACAAAGCGTCTTTATTCGTCATCACGTTCCCTCCCGTTAATAGAATTATCTAATAGAGACTTTCTATCTATTATTTACAACTGCTAGGTTCTGTGGTAACAATTAACTAGGGACAAGATACCATTTGATCGCATTCGGCTTGGTCATCCGGAAAAGTAGCTGAACTGGGGTGAAAACATATATCCCTTGTCAGCAAGGGTTCGCATGAAGTATACAATGACCTATCTTCTCCTGTGGGTGGTTTTATATGGTGGGCTTGGGTCGCAGGAGAGGAGAAGTTTCATGCGAAACAAAAACACACTTATAGGTATCTTGTCCCTAATTCTCATTCTGGCTGTCTGCGTTGTATACGCTATACATATGGGGTATACCCCTGTTGTTAAAGGACAGGCTGGGCCCTTTTCGGTGGAGTTCTATACCAACTCCCCTACACAAGGCGTCAGTTCATCTGATGAGAGTAAAAGTGGCCTTCCTTAATGGAAGGTCATTTTTATTGAGCGGCAGCCCACATCGGAGCCACCGCGTTGTTGCACCGATTAATACGTGAAGAAATATTTACCTCCCGACTTCTCGCATAATTCAATAGCTATATCCACGTTAAGATCGGGATTACCCGTGTCAATTTCTGCTACCTTCGTATATTCCTTTTTCCTAATCTCAATCTTCCCAGTACCTCCGATTTCTTGATCGACTAAATAATCCGCAACCAACTCCGCGTTATCTTGCGCACACATAAAAGCGTGAACTCTGAGGTCAAAGTACATCTCGTATGCTTTTTCAATGATGTTGGAAGAACGTACCGGCTGACCTAACTCAAACCGTCGAAGTGTGCTTGGACTAATGCCGAGGGCTTCCGCAACCTTCGTGAGCGTAAGGCGATGTGTTTCTCGCCGCTCCTTAAAACGCGCCCCCTTCTCCGCCCACTCTCCGGCTTTCTTAGCTACGTACTGTTCCCGTGTCAACAATGCGTTTGTCATAATAAAATCGCTCCTTTTAGTTTGGTTTATATGAGATGCGGTTTCTCGCGGTCTACCTACTTAACCGAATGCGCGGCGTCGTTATGCACACATTTACGCAGTGTTTTCCGCCTTACACTAACTTGCTGCCGGTCACACGCGTTTCGCACATCGTCGCATTATTTTCTCCGCATATTGACGACGCTTTTCTCGTTTTCGCACATCCGCCTTTCATCTACTTCAACGGATGAGAAATGCGGCTAGCACACTTTTGCGGAAATTTATTTTCGTCCGTCACAGATAACACGCCTGTCGATGCCCGTTTCGCACATCAGATACTGTATTATCTACAGCGAATTTTGACTCCGCACAGGGCCGTAAAAAATTTCCCCCTATATATAAATAGGACACGAAATCGCGAAAATGGGACACGCGAATATCCCCGCACACTCCAATTGTGTCTAATTCGTGAACAAACGATCTTTTTTGCGACCAAATGGAACTCACGTTCGTATTACTCGATATAACAAGCAGACGACCAGTGCCTGAACCGGATTTACCGGCCGATCGTCCGAGGATGGAATTGCAGTTGCCGCTACACTTCCGGATTTATGTGAACTACGCCTGCCTGACGGATATTGCCGTATCCGGACGTAGGAATTATCGAAGCTGGCCGAACCGCAGTACATGCGTTGGCGCGCAGTCTACGGACGGCCAAAGGTGTGTCTTGTCAGCAAGACATTGTTCGAACGTTCGAACGTTGTTCCCACGTGGGAATATTACTCGGGACATCGTTAGTTTCATCCGCATAGCGATCCCTCCGATTGGCGTCGGAAAGTACAGACATTTAGCCGCCAATGTTGGCGCAAAGGCAGCCTGATAATACACGCGCGTCTCCTCCCCGTTATGGCGTTTAGGTTCATCGGAGAATGCGTCATCCTTTTTTCTTAACGAGATTTAATTCGATATCACCTCGATCATCCAACCAGAGGAGTTCGTCGACTAGAAACGTTAAGCCGTTCATGGCGCGGATATGATCGAGGACTTCCGTAACTACTTCGAACAAGTCGCGCTGAACGTTCTTCCCGAGTTGAAGGCCGCCGGAGTCTCCGTCGATAAATAAGTGCGTGTGTTCTGGATGGTCGACTTTGCGGACGTGACGAAGCCATAAAATACCGTTTTCAAGGTGGAAAAAGTAGTGATCCGCGTATAAAACGCCCTCTACGACTTCATACATATGCGGCAAATCGTAAGGTCCGTAAGCAAGCGCCGCCCGTTCTAATACGGTTGATTCATCCATACTCAAATGCCTCCGTTCGGAAATACGTTGTTAAATGCTGTATCTAATTCTTTTAACGTTTCAATCCGCTCCGCATCAGTGAAGTGCGGACTTTCTAATACGTTGCCGACCGCCAGAACATAGAACCGAAACGCGATCATTAGCGCCTCGCCCGACGTTTCGGAACCAAGCCGATAATCCGTGAATATTTCCAAGTAAGACATTACGCCAACACCTCACGCGCAATCAATACGACTGCATAGACGAATCTAAGTACAGCGACGATACGTTTACGAGCTTTACGTGATAATACGATGTTACGCGTAGTTGATAAATTGCTTACTGCGTTCAATCTGCACGCCTCCCTTCCCGACGATGAATCCGAGTTCCTTCATAACGTCCATTGATAGCGTTAGACTACCGAGCGGCGACCGTTGATTGACTCCGGTTATCCGCCAGAACGCCCGCGCCTGTATTACGAGCTCCTGACGTGTGCCGACGTACCGAACTATGTAGTTCCCTGTGATCGGATCAAGTACGTAGCGGATTTGAGCCGGAGTAACTAGCGGACGAACAACACGGAAGACTTCCCGTTTCATTTCTGCGTCCAACTCAAAACCGAGTTCAACGAGCTGTGCCGGAGTAGCCTCAACAATGTCACCGTAGAGATACGGATTAGCTTGCGGTATAATAGTGAAGAATAATTCCGATGTAATGCGGAGTTCTTGGCGAGTGCGGCCGCTTCCGACCGTGATGATTACGAGACTGTCGCGACGATTACGGATGAAACCTAACGTTATTGACATGTGATTCGCCTCCAAGCGGGATTATAGGATGAATTGCGTTGATGCTTCGGAACAGCACGATGTTTCTTGGGATAAAGCTGGAACTTTTTATTAACTCAATACGTTAATAACCTGATACGATAATAACCCAACGAGTTATTAGAGTCAAGCCCCTTTTATGATAAAATAAAATTAATTACAAGGAGGGTCGCGGATGATTCGTTTTACACTTGAAGAGATGCTCAAAAAAAGAGAAATGAGTATGTATGCATTGTCTAAAAGCTCAGGTATCCGTCCAAATACCATAAGCCAATGGGTAACAAACGAGGGCGTTGACGTAAAGTCTATAACTATTGAGACTCTTGATCGGGTTTGCTCCGTATTAGACTGTCAACCGGGGGACTTGATTAAATACATAACGAGTGCCAAAGAAAGTACCGAACCAAAAAAAGAAGACCGTTAATCTCGCGGTCTTCTTTACGTAGGAGGCTATTATTGTGAAAATGAACGATGAAATTGGCGCACTCGTCCTCGAACTGGATCGCAAGCAACGCGTAACGATAGATAAGATCGACAACGTTAACGCACGTATAGACTCAATAAGCGATGAAATACGCGAAATCAATTCGCTTTGTAATGACGTAAAATCAACGCTAAATTAGCCCCTCCACTTGTACCCTTACGTACCCCTTAGCGTAGGCTTAAACAGGCTATTTCACGGTGGTTTTACGTTGAGGTTATATGACGAGACCTAGGAAGACTACCTAAGTGAAGGCTCTAATCCAAATTTAAACAAAAAAAAAACAGCAGTCCCTATAAATTGGTCGCTGTCTATATCCGTTAACTTGTATATTAACCCTAAGGTGTTTGATCTAGGATTTTTATCTGCTTATCTAAGAAACATAGACAGGAACGTACCATAATATCCCTTATTTCCCTGTAAGTAATAGTGATTCTATAAAGCCGCCGTTCCTTGCTATCTTTACGATATTCTTTAAGTACCAAATCATTTAATAGTGAGACTTCGTAGCTTACGCCTTCCTCATCCATTTCCTTCTCATCAGTAGGAAATGAAAATTCATAGAATACGCCTTCATGAATGTACTTATTTCGTACTTCGCAGAAGATTCTTGCAATATGCTCCATATCTAGGCTTCCATCAAGACCTCGTGAGTCTGCAATAGATCTTGCAACACCCTTACGGAGCAGATTCTTATCTTGTTTTGATGTATATTCTTCAAAGAAATATTTAATTCTTCCTAAGCGATTAACACTCTCAACATTCTCATCGGGATTAAGAAGATGGAATAGTGATTCTATACATATAACAAAATGTGTAACTTGAATCCCATGTCCTCCTCTGCCTTCCCCCGCTTCCTCACCTAATCTGACGAGTCTCTCCGTATAATTCAGAATTCTTCTTGGTAAGGGATTTTCTCTAGCATAACAAGATTCGATAAAAGATTGTGCTGTCTGTCTATTTGAAAAGTATGGCTCGTAGAAATCTAAAAAGCTACCTCTCAATAATTGGGTATCACTCATATTTTAGCCTCTTTCGAATTATAGTTCTGTCCTCATCCTACCATATTTAGGTATCCCCAACTAGATAGAGAAGTGTTACGCACTCTTGTGCGATATGCTAAAAGCTATAACGACGAAAAAGCCGGCAATCCTCTACGTGGAGGGACACAGGCTTTTAACGTGAAATTAGGCTTTCTATTCGTGTTGCTTACGTATGTATTCAAGATGCTAAACAACGCTGATATACGGTGAAAGAAGGGTAAAACTAGCTAGTTTATCGTTATGTTAAATACGAGGCCGTAGCGTAATAGTCCGTACAAAAACCACAACACGACGCCGCCGATTATGAGACCGGAAATTAATCTCGCAACTTGTTTATCTACCGGAAACATATCCCAAAAACTCGGATCGTTATCGACTTCCTCTTCGGCCGCTTTCGCTGACACTGCGGATTCTTGATCTTTCAAACCGAATCTCCTCCGTCATCTCACGTTTACCTAAATAATACCATCGGACTAGGCCGCTGTCACTAAAAGAAAAACGGACCCACCCGAAGGCAAGTCCGCCGATCTCACCGGAAATTGTCTTTCCCGGCGATTAATTCGTCACGTATTTCTCGGTAATCCTTCCTAAGACGTATGAGCGAGCTAATTGCAGTCTCTACGTCTACGACCTTTCGTAAATCCTCGGTACTCAGAGCGTCGCGGGTTGCCTCGCCTTTCTCCAATCCGTACATCTCGCGGAGCCCGACTGTGTCCGTATCCCACAAGACCTTATATACGAGATTCGTGAACGTTGCGTACTCAAGTCCCCTATCATTCTTGAGACTGCCGTTATAAAACGCTTGAATCGAATCCGTGAGTCGGCGACGTTCTCGTTTAGAGATTTCGCGTTCGATCGCCCATTGACGTTGATCTGCGTCCGCAATTTCTTCCACGTTGAGGAGGTAGTTACGGATAGATTTGGCGACTTCCGATTCCGTAAGGAGCATACCAATACGGAGAAGGCCGCGGCGGGTGATTAGCGTTAAAGAACTTATACCTTTAAACGCATGTTCATCTTGCACACGCGTCTTAAAATCCCCCAATGTCTTTCCTTTCAAGACACGAACCTCTGCATATTCATTGAGTTCGCTACGATTCCGTCTTATTACTGATTGTATGGTATCAATCGGAACCTCGTAATAAGAGGCTGCCATTTCTACCGTTACCTCAGTAGTACCTTCAAGACAGGCCACAAACTTTACCTTATCCAGAACCTCGTCCTTAAAAACTAAGTCATCCCGCATAGACTTACTCTCCGTGAGGATGAGTTCATTTCTTCCTGTAAGATCATACGAAACCTGCTGAACATTCTTCTTTCCTTTAGCCATATAGACACCTCCCCCAAATTGCTCACTATTTCGACAAAATGGGAGGATATACCTTCGGAACAAATGTTCTAAATGAATCTTTTTTACCAAGTCTATAGAACTATGTAAAAACGGACCCACCTACGCAATATCGCGCAAATGAGTCCGCACATACCCGCCTTACTTCGTTGTCTCTTCTGCTCCGTCTTGAACGTTGAGTACACGCCTGTCCCGATCAACGCGTACGAAACGATGTTGACTCCGATTTGCCACATGCCGAAGTCTGGTGCAACTCCGTACTTTTCGAGGATTTGGTACGCGAGGCCGACGACGGATGCGAATACTAATTATGTTTATATAACACTGATTTCGTACCTACATTCAACAATATGAATACAAATACCTCGTGAGGTGAATTTAATATACAAAAATAATTAAATATTGCCTATAGTCAACGCTTAGTGTATAATAAAACAAAAGATCGCTACAGAAACATAGCGACCCTTGTGTTTACTTTTTAGTTGCAGATAATTTAGCATAAATTGCAATTAGAATCATAAGATTTAAAACTTCGTATAAACTTGCGTGCATTTACTAAACCTCCTTTTAGGTAGGTCTTTTTGTGTTTTACATACCTCCCTTGAGTATACACCATATTGCTAGCTCTCGCTATAATTTTTAGTATAAATAACGCCACCTCCGAAGAGATGAGCGTTACTCATACGTTTTATATTTTTGTATTCCGTTTCGCCTTCGTACTCTTAAACAGCCGATCCACCGGACTCGCCTTCGCGTGTTCCGTTTTCAAATCATCGTTTACAAGCGCCACGTAGCGCCGTGTCATTTCCATAGTAGCGTGACCGAGGGCCCGCTGTGCCGCGAAAGCATTCGCCCCGTTACGCAAGAACTCCAACGCGAATACATGCCGCAAATCATACGGTCGAATATGCGTTCCGATCTTTTTGCAGTATATCTCCATTCGGTCGCCCCACGTATGGCGGTTAAGCGGCCGTCCCTCATACGAGCAGAATATCGGAACGTCATCGCCCCATTCAGGCGCACGCACTGATATCAATTTCCGCAGTGCCTTCGTTGTAGTCTCCGATATAGGAAGCGTCCGGGCAACGCGACCCTTCGCCACCTTTGCCGGTACGTAAATTTCCCGCAAAGATGCGTTAAAATCCTGCGGTATTAGCTTCGTACCCTCCGATGGACGGATGCCTGTATCCAGCGTTAAAAGGATGAGCGTATAGTCGCGTAGACCGACAAATGTGTTTTGGTTAGGCGCGGCCAACAACGCATTAAGCACGTCTACCTCGACCGCAACGGCTCGGTTTTCTGTCTTGCGTTTCTTTACACTTGCGAGCGGATTCGTGGATAGCTCGCCCTCTCTCATACAGTAGTTAAAGAATGTGCGTAAGTAAACGAGTCGATTGTTAAACGTTGGCGGCGCGATGTCCTCCGCTAGATGCTCCATTACCGCGTCCCTTAGCGCTTGCTCCGTGTCCCACGCATTGGGAAACCGCTTGAATAGCAGCTTAACGGTCCGATCGTAGTCGTGTAGCGTATATTCGCCAACTCCGTCCTCTAGCTTTTTATACGCCAGAAACTCCGTGAGAAGCTGACGCCAGTCTGTCCGGTTGCCCGCCGTGGGTTTTATACTTCGTAATCTTGCCAAAACAAAAACGCCTCCTCCGCATATTAACGGTGAGGCGTTTCGTTGGTCCTGTGTACCTGCGGATTGCTCCGTTACAGCTACACAGGACCTCGCGTTATTTTCGTCCATTTAACGCTGATGTGACCGATGTAAAACGTTGTGATGCCGAGGACCGGGATCGAACCGGTACGGTAGTCACCTACCGCAGGATTTTAAGTCCTGTGCGTCTGCCAATTCCGCCACCCCGGCAAGTATTTAGGAACGCTATTTTTACACTTACTTGTTCTTGTCTTACAAGTATCTGAGAAGCTTACTTATTAAGAAGTGTTCTCGATATGTAAATGTCGTTCAACCGGGCACCAACTTATAATACGACAATTTTATCAAATTGTAAAGTGTTTTTTTAAAAAAATAATAAAAAATCTCTTTTTGTATAACTTGTGCACATTTGAACTACACTAATAAATGTCTTTCCAAACCACCAGAAGGGGTGTTACGAATGCGTGAAGGTATGATTCCAACTGTTCTTGGGACGGTAGTATCGGCTTCAGGCGCTGTGTTGCTGAGCAGTAAGTACAAACTTGCAGCTACAGGCATTCTCGGTTTCGGACTGGCTCATGTTGTTCTGGGAGCGATTGATTTGATTGAGCATCGCTAGTTGTTTGGAAAGTACCGGGCGGGATTTATCCTTCCCGGTTTATTTTATAAGCGTTTAATATGGAGCATAAGCGTTTATGTAAAGTGTAGAACTGAATCATGCCTAAGAAGGAGCGTGTAATGTGCTATGAAAAAACATAACTCCGAAAAAAAGAGTCTTACTGACGATCAAATCGAATATAAACATTCTCTGGATAAGCGTGAACCAGGATTTGATCGGATTCCTGACCCTGATGCCGATTCACCTGCAGCTACTGATATGATTGATGAAGCCGTGGACCGTGGAATAGATAAGCTACGTAATGACTTTACCAAATAAAGCATGAATTATAGGTCACAGGTTATTAAGTATCACTTGAAGATAAGCATGATCCAGCCAATAATCGAGATCCACAATACAATGCTGATGAAGAGTCCACACAAGAGACCAAAAGAGAAATTACCTTCACTATTCGGCATAGCACTGCCAAATTTCAATCTAAGCTTCATTTGATTCCAGTTCATAGAACCCCCTCCTTAAGTTCTATTTCGGAATATGAAGCTTATTTTTGTAGACCTATAGTCATGTTTTTGAAAATAAAAAAGGGGTTTTTGTCCTATCACCCTGAGCGCGGCAACAGAATTACAGCTATACCTACCAAACAAATCAATCCACCAATGAAATCGTACAAGTCAGGTGTCTTTTTATCAATCCACCAGCCCCATGCAATGGAAAGAACAATAAAGACACCTCCGTATGCTGCATATACACGCCCAAAGGAGGAGAAAACCTGAAAGGTAGCAATGACTCCATAGACAGCTAAAATCACTCCGCCGCAAAGTCCGACATACCATGTCTTGCCTTCTCGCAGCCATCGCCAGATCAGATATCCACCTCCGATTTCAGCGATGCCTGCCAAAATAAAAAGTAAAGCTGCCTTTAACAACGTATCACGTCCTAATCTTTCTTACTTTTCAGTCATCTCATTATAGTAATCGACCTATAATAATAATTAATGCAATTATGCCAACCAGAATAAGCAGATTACTGACCTGACGCCAAAGGCTTGAAGCTCCCTCGGAGTGAAGCTTCCGCTGATTGGCATCAAAGTTTGCTTTGGTTCCCTCAGCATCTACCGGACTAGAAAATGGTCTGTGTTCTTCATTCATATGAAGGCCTCCTTTGCAATCCACTTTAATCATACCAAACTTTTCCGTCGATTTCGCGTTGCAATTATGCCTATAATTCAATGCAACTGCCGAATGAAGCTTCATATGTATGTAGTGTACAAACCAAAATGTCGATATATCACTGAATATAAAGTATGATGACGAATTAAGGAAGAGTGGGTATTTAGACGCCTTTCATTGCAGGACGGTAGTTATGGTATAATTTAGTCAACTTGTTCAGGATCGTATCAGGGCGCAACTGGTTACTCCATTTATAATGAAACTTACATCCAAGAATCCACATCCGCTTAAAACCTGCATATTCTGTTTGTAGATCTAGGAGGAGGAAACGGATGTCCCCTATTTTTATAGCTAGTTTAATGATAATGGGTATATTTTTATTTCAGGCAGCCCTTATTCTAGGCATCATACATTGGGTTTCTAAACGTACCAAGCGTCCAGCACAAACCAAAATGTACCTTACAGTAGGTTTGCTTGTCTTTATATCAGGCTTCCTTGTGTGGGACAACTGGATACACTTGCAGGAACTCAATGGGTGGACCATGATTAGTCTAGTAGTGATCATGATTAGTGCCTACATACAGCTTAGAAAACAAAAAGAAAAATACTAACTAACCCCATTACCAGCATCAAAGGAGGAGCGCCATGAAATCTCACTCAACACGCTTTTGGTTACAGAGGGTGCTACTGCTAATGCTTGTTTTACTCTTTAGCGGCTCTCAACAATCGTTCATTGTTGCTGATGCCGCCCCGCCAATTAATGCTCATGCCTCTGCCAAAGCCAGGCAATTACTTGCCTACCTAACTAATGTGCCGGATGATATGCTAATTTCCGGACAGCACGATTACTTAGAGGCACCGGATGAACAAAATAACAAGCTGCAACAAATCAGCGGACAATACGCGGGACTTCACGGCTATGAGTTTGGAGGGTTGGCTAATCAATCCCGTACTGCCTTACGAGAGCAACGTCAGCGTGTTGTGAATAGCGCTATTCAATGGAGTCAGGACGGCGGAATCGTAGCTATCACCTTTCATCAGGCGTTACCGGGCAAACCAAAAACGTGGAAAAACGTACAAGCAAAAATTACTGAAGCTGAATTTAATCGTTACGTCACGCCGGGTACCCCACAATATAAGCAACTCATCGCTGATTTGGACGAGGCGGCTCTGTCCCTTAAGACCTTACGGGATGCGGATGTGCCAGTTTTATGGAGACCCTATCATGAAATGAATGGTAACTGGTTTTGGTGGGGGAACAAACAAAATTACGCTAAGCTGTGGGATCTAATGTATGATCGGTTCGTACATGTCCATCATTTAGATAACCTGTTGTGGGTCTGGAGTCCCAATGCCCCGAACGCTTATAGCACTCCCTATAGTCTGTCCTTTCCAGGCATTAACCGGGTAGATGTGCTTGCAGCCGATATCTATAATAATGATTACAGGTCCTCCTACTACACTGAATTGCTAAAGCTTGCGCAGGGCAAGCCTATGGGAATCGGAGAAAGTGATATTCTGCCGAGTGCGAAGGTGCTACAGAATCAGCCAGCCTGGGCCTATGCCATGACATGGGGAAAGGAACTGTCGGCAACCAATTCGCAGGCAGCCATCAGACATTTTATGAACCAAAATAATATTATCACACGCGATCTTCTCCATGAGTCCCTCCGCTGAAAGAAAAAAGCTTGCACTTTGCTCCTAGAGCGAAGTGCAAGCTTTTTTATACCCAATCCAAATGAAACTCCCTAACTATTTCTAATTACCTCTTCAAGATCAAGATCGGCATATGCCTCTTCACCAAGATGTACAGATACAATGGTGTAGATCCGCTTGGTTAATCTAGACATCAGCCGATCACCTGGTGTTACGGAATATTCTTCCCGAAAATCCCCGATCTTGTGAAAACCGCTGGACATATGGATGTACAAGTTGCCCCTACGCGTTTTACCATGTACCAACATCAAATCTCCTCCTGCTGTGTGACCAACCTATTTTCCCTGTTACATCTATATCGGTCAGAACAAGATAGGATATAAGTCCCTGATACCCTTCTTTTCTTTCACAAGATCGTGCACGTAAACGAAACGGGTCTGTCAGTGATATGACAGACCCGTCTTTGTAAATCCATTTTTCTAGCTAGAAAGAAACTATTCTTGATAGGATTCTGCAATCGCATTTGCTGCGATGATTGCGTTATACACATCATCAGGACTAACTGGGAACGGCATGTTGACCATTGTATCATTTGCTGCACAAGCATCTTCAGCCACCTGACGCCATTCAGCCTCAACAAATTCCTCTACACCCAGATCACGAAGCGTTAAAGGAAGACCTACATCCTTAACCAGCTTAATCACGGTCTCTAGCTCTTCTTTTGGTGCGTTTTCCAGCACCAGCTGAGTTAACAAGCCGAATGTAACTTTCTCACCATGTTGTGCTTTGTGAAGAGAAGGAACAGCCGTCATGCCATTATGAATAGCATGTGCTGCTGCCAATCCGCCCGATTCTGCTCCGACACCACTCAGATAAATGGTCGCTTCAATCGTATCCTCAACTGCACGAGTATATACTTTACGATCCACTGCACGTTTTGCCTTCACGGCATTTTCCAGCAATGTATCATAACAAAGGCGAGCAAGTCCCAGACCTGTAGTGGAAGGCTTGTTCAGCACCAGATTGTCCCCATTGGCCTGATAGCAGGCACGAGCTTCAAAATAAGTTGCCAGTGCATCACCAATACCAGCTGCAAAGAAACGTGCAGGCGCCGCTGCCAAAATACCTGTATCTGCAAGTACTACATCTGGATTCGTAGGCAGGAACAAATATTCATCAAAGGAGCCATCCTTCTTGTAAATAACCGCAAGCGCGGTACAAGGAGCATCTGTAGAAGCAATGGTTGGAAAAATAACGACAGGCAGCTTTTCATAATAGGCTGTTGCCTTGGCGGTATCCAGCGTTTTTCCCCCGCCAATCCCTATAATGATGTTCGAACCATGTTTGCGTACTAATTCACGGTTACGATCAATCTCTTCTTTTGTACATTCATATTGGAATTTCTCGAAGACCACCTGGTTACCAGCTGCTTCAATCGAAGCACCTGCCTCCTTTTGGGCTCTTTCAAGGATAAACTCATCGCAAATAACATAGGCCTTATCGCCATAATCCTTAATGTAGTCATTTAACGACGAGAGCAGATTTTGTCCAGAAATAAATTTCTTGGGTGAAGTAACGGACCTTACAACGTTTGCCATGTAAATTCCTCCTCAGCTTTGACTCATACTCAAATTAATAATGATTTGGGCATGTGACCCCTTAACTATAAACCTCTTTTCACATTATTAAAAGGCTTATTATGGAATATATTATGAACAAATTGTGTATCTATTACATTTAAAGAGACGAGCTCCATTCAGAGTACAGAATGCCCATCATGATGCGATCATAGCTGTTGCCATCACGGAGAACAGCGGAACGAACTCTCCCCTCAAGCTGGAACCCTGCCTTCTCATAGGTACGGATCGCTTGTGTATTGTACTCAATCACATCCAAGCCGACCCGATTTAAATTCAGCTCATAAAACGCATAACGAAGAATGAGACGTATAGCTTCCGCTCCAAAACCCTTGCCACGGTAGTCTGTATTACCTATACCTACTGCCAGCTGCCCGCAGCGATTATTCCACTCAATCCCATGAATAGCAACAAATCCGATCAGGACATCGTCTGCCAATGTTCTTAAGCGAAAATAGACCTCGTTAGAGCTAGGAGATCCTTCTGATTCCATCTGTTTCAACGTGTAGGGGAGTGCCAAATCCGTATCTACATTGCGCAAATACTTCGCATCCTCACCCCATTTGAACATCAGTTCAGCATCTTCTTCCCTAACTGCGGCCAGTTTTATTCGTTCCCCGTAAAATAAATTTTCGATTTTAATGACTCTTCAGCTCCTATTATGAATTGTGTACGATGTTTTCGTCATCTTTGTCATGTTATCCAACGTCCGCAATATAAGCTCTCCCTAATGAATTCATTGTTTAAATTTTACAAAATAATCACACCTAACACAACCAAATCATTACAAATATCATGGTGGGATATACAAAAAGACCTTGCAGCTGCAAGGTCTTCGTATTCCTAATATTTAAACAACATAGCAACCAGTTGATATCCAGCTCCAATCGTCCAAAATAGCACATAATCGCCGCGCCGGATACGACCCGATTCGATACCTTCATATAGAGCAATGAACGGGCTGCTGGTACCTGTATAACCATAACGATCACCCACATAAATCATTTGGTCATCCTCTAGCTCCAAATGATCCTGGATCTTCAACACATTGGCCAATGAAAACTGCGACAGACAATACGCCCGTACATCCTGAGGCGTCAGCCCATTCTTTTTTATAATGCGTTCAAGCAGCTCAAAGGTTGGAGGCAAGGCCATATTGGCGTCGAACGGAAGCCACTGAATAAATTTGCCGGGTGCGTTCCTTTGGAGTGTCGCCGCTAACCCCTGAGCCGGGTACAATATTTTATCTATATTGATGGGGTCCGTATAATACAGGGAATCTATAAATCCAGTGTCCTCTTCTGTACGCTCCAAAATAGCTGCACATGCAGCATCGCCATAGTTCGCATACGTAATCTCATCCGCGGGATCGGAAATGAGCGAATTATAATCTGAGCCAATAATAAGCGCTGTCCGCACATCGGGATTAGACAACATCGACCGACTGGCTTGATCGACAGCTACTGTCATCCCTGCGCAATTTGCATTGGAATCCATCACTGCCACATCATGTCTGGCCCCAATCGCCTGGTGTACAAACAAGGCATTCATCGGAAACAGCGACTCAGGAACTTGACTGGAGAACACGATCATATCCACATCACGACCTGTCATACCGGCTTGCTCCAGAGCTTTTTGCGCAGCTGCTATTCCCATGGTTAGACCGTTTTCGTTCGGATCATCAATGATATAACGCTGTTTTCTACCCATATGCTCCATGAAGCGTCGAATATCTTTTCCCCGCTCGTCAAAATGGCGAACATAATATTCGTTATCCAACGAATGGGACGGATGGTGCACTCCCAGTGCTTTTATTCTGATATGGCTCATCAGGTTTCCCCCTTACACATACGTCAGCGCATTATTGTACTACAATATCTACGTTGTTTAATCCTGCTTCACGTGCTACGCGACCAAGCTGCATTTTAATAATCGTTTGCTGGAGGCTGATGACAAAAATTATTTTGGCAAATCCAGTTTCTTTATAACGTGCAAAAGAACCCTTCAGTTTCTCTACTTCACCTGGTCCCAAAAGTGCCATTTGGGTGCAATCTACCCTGAGTGTAAAGTTCGATGCCTGAATAGATGAAGTTTTGGCTATATAATCCTTTACAAAGCTGTCATACTCCTCTTGGCTAAAAACTCCATTCACTGCCATATGTACCGTTTTAATGACTTGATCCACTTCGATGGTATAAGGATGTTGACTCATTTTAGAAAGACTCCTTTGATTTCATTTTTTGTCTATTAAGAGTATCGGAATAATAGGTAGAATTTTTAATATGAAACGAGATACATCATCCCTAACATATTACAAGTTTGTGAATACACAAAAAACCGTCATCGCTTCTAGAAGAAGCTACTGACGGATGGAAAAAATCACAAATTCTCATATGGAATTAATTCGTAAATGTATGACGACCAAGCGAAATGACAGCCGGACGGCTTTTACTCCATTTGGCTGTGGCAATGGCTGGGTTGTAATAAAACAAAGACCCATTGGTCGGGTCAGCACCATTAAGTGCCTGTCTGGCTGCTCGGTACGCAGTCTTGTTGGGTTTCAAGCGGTATTGACCATCCTGTACAGCGGTGAATTGACCCGGCTGTAAAATAACGTCCGGAATCGAGCTTGGAAACTCGCCGGACTGTACACGGTTTAATACGACAGCGCCGACAGCTACTTGTCCTTCAAACGATTCTCCGCGCGCCTCGGAATAAATGATCCGTGCCAGTTGATCCAATGCGGTTACGCGGACCTTTCCGAACGAATCGAGCTTGGCCTGTGTTGCCGCTCCGGCAATACCGTCAGGCGCCAGACCGTGATCCCTCTGAAAACGAGCCACCGCTTTGCTGGTCAAAGAGCCATAGTATCCCGTAAAACCAGCTTTGAAGTAACCGAGTGAATGAAGCTGCTGTTGAAGCTCCAGCACTCGTTCGCTTTGAATCCCTTTCTTTAAAGCTGACGATTGTGCCTGTGCTTGTCCTGGTGCGACTGATAATACAGTACCTAACATGCATGCGCAGGACAGGATTAAAATAGATAATTTTTTCATATTCCAGACAACCTCCTCTTTCATGTTCTGTCCGGTGCAACCATTCCGGCCTGTACAACTCAGGGACGTTTATCCGATGATGCTTCTTGTGCCATAACTTATGACTAGCTGCGGAAATGACGCGAGGATATATATGGAATCGGACATTGATGCGTTCACACGTCCGTTGCAGTATACCACAAGCCGCATTTACGTATCATCCGGCTCTGGTCCTAAGAATACCCAAATCAATAAAACACTATCCAGCAAGGGATGACGTGTATGAGAAGCAATAGATCACATTTTGACTACACTTGAATACGTGACTTTTTTCGCTATTTTTCGATTCAATCTACCCAGGACCTGAACCTGACATCTGCTTTTTTAAACCACATTTTTGTGCACATATATATGGGCGAATGCATAGAGTAGCGTACGATCATTCATTTCGAGTAACAGAAAGGCAGGAAAGAAAACGTGAATTCATATATGGATTACACCTCTCCCACTGTACAGTTCACCTATGATTTAAGCGACAATATTTTGTTTCAGAAAGATGCTCAGAACTCAATCAACGAGCTGTCGATCCAGCAGCTGAATACATTAGCAAATGTATCGCTACTGGATATCCGTCTCAGCACTGCTAATGTTGTAGAGCCTCACTACCATCAAAATGCCACAGAACTAATATACTGTATCTCTGGAGCAGTGACCGTGTCACTGATTAATCCTTTTACCCGCGAGTTACGACATTTTCCGATTACACCTGGACAGGTGGCTAACGTCCCTCAGGGATGGTGGCATTATCTAGTCGCCACGGTGGACAACACTCACTTGTTGGCGATTTTTAACGCTCCAGTCCCTGAATTCATTTTGGGCTCCGATGTTTTGCGGCTCACGCCAAGTAACATTATGGCTCATACTTACTGTCTGGATGAGAAAAAGGTCCAGGAAGCGCTCGCCCCTATAAAAAAACCTATCATCATCGGTCCTTCCAATGACTGCAAACAGCAGCCACCTCGAAAACCAGGGATTCACGTAAGGCTAACCGATACTTCATCACATCGTCAGGTCGCCCCCCAAAGAGGCTACACCTATACCCATGGATATCCTGGCTTTTCCTTTAATCCCTATCAAGAGTAAGATTAACCCTAGTCAGACCTTAAGTACGACGGAATCCCCCTTCCCTGTATGTTCGCCGTTACCATAAGGCTTTCTCTCTCATAAAATGCCAATGTGTATAAGAGGGGGTGATTGAATGGACGCTTACTACAACTGTTTGAACTGTATGAATAAAAGGGTGCGTATTCTCACCATTGATGGAAAACAGTACGAAGGAACCATTACAGATGTGGATCGTAATAATGTGTACTTAAAAACTGAACGGAATGGACGTGTACAAACGTCTGCCTTTTATCCTTACGGGTACGGTAATCAAATCTTAACTTTAAGCCTGTTCACCCTGTTGGCGATTGCTTTAATTTAGTCCTCAATCCATTGCCCGTTCCTGTCTATAGATGCCAAAGCACCTCATGTGACAGCTGCCCAGCCCGGCACAGTTTGTGTAGGGCCTGTACGCTGTTATTTGGGGTGTTTTATCATACGATCCATTCTCTAAAACACTTAACCCCCCATCGGTTATATCCCAATGGGGGGTTAAGCTAACTCAATTCAATTTAGACCCACAAAGACTTTGTAATGATAACGAGCAGAATGAACAGCACCAGAATAGCTCCTGTCGATGTCCAAACGCCTGGGTAGCCCCCTACTGAACCGCCACCGCAACCTCTTTCACATTCACTCATGGATCATTGCCTCCTTCAATTCAAGGTACAACATAGCTTATGTATTGAGCTTTCCTATGGACCGGGCTTTTTGGCAATGTTATGAATATTCTCGCTGATGGGCTTTAGCCTACACCTTTTCTAGGCAGGAGCATAGGATATCACAACTAATCCTGAAGGAGTGAAGCAATTGAATTCAAATCAAATGTTTAATTATAACGTTAACCAACCTTTTCCTCACCATCCTACCTCCCACCATGTCGTGGTACACCCCGTAGATCCGTATGTCGTAGAGACATTAAAATCGATGATCGGCAAGTACGTTGTACTTGAAACAACACGTGGCAGAATTGATGGATGTGTAGTAGATAGTAAGCCTGACCATGTCATCTTGGATGTATACGGTAAAAAATTCTTTGTTCGAATCAGCGAAATCGTATGGATCATGCCCAACTAAACAAATCAGACATTAAAAATCCTCGCAGATCCTAATTCGGATTCGCGAGGATTAATCATGACATGAACCTGCTAATCAAGCGAGCCTGCCAATGAAGCACGAAGTTCATCTATCGTTCCATTGTACTCATCTAGATCGACTTGGCCGCTAATACCTGGAACACTGCCTGTACTACTGTACTGCCAAGCCCACCAGCTATTCCAAGCTGGAACTGCGGTCGGCTTTTGCGTAGTGCTGTATCGCGCTACCCACAATTTATACATAGAAAACGTAGGATCAAACTTGGAAGCAAAGACGTTTCCCGTGTATACGATCGGCTCACGCCCGGTAAGCTTCTCCATTTCATCCAAAAATGCATGAGCCACTTCACTGATCTGTGCGGAAGTAAGACCTTTGGGATTATTTTCATAATCCATCACAGGGGGCAGATCTAGCCTTCCTCCTGCTGAATCTATAGCCCTAGCAAAATTAGCTGCTTCCTGGCGAGCTCCATCCACGGTAGTTGCGTTCAAAAAGTGGTAAGCGCCAACCAGGATGTTAGCATCTCTGGCCCCCTGAACATTTGCTAAAAATTGATTATCTTGATACTTGGTGCCCTCTGTAGCTTTAATAAAAGCAAATGTCTTGCCTGCCGCCGCCACTTGCTGCCAATCAATATTGCCATTATGGTGCGAGACGTCAATCCCCTGCGCGTGTCCGTCAGAAGAAATCGTAGGCTCAACAGGTATAGTAGATATAACAGTATCGGTAGATGCTGACTCCTCCGTTGCCTGATCCAACGCTACGATCACTTTACCATCATCTGCATTAATAAGATGAAAGGGTGTGCTGTGATCAAGATCAACCACAATACGTACCGAGGCTGGGTTTGTACTAAACATGGAGTATCTTACCTTGGAAACATCTAGATCTTCTGTGACTGGAAAGCTTCCTTGTCCACCATTGTTAAATGATTGTGAGGCTGGAAATTCCTCACCAAACTTCGAATCAGGTATATCTACAACAATACGATCTGGTTGAGTTAACTTGGTGACTTTGGGGCTTACTTTTCCATCCACCGTTATCGTCAATTGGTGATTGTTGAAGCTAATTTGGTTTACAGCCGTACGCTCACTCTCTATAGCATCGCTTGCAACTTGAGTAGCAGAGTGATCACGGGTGGTCACGCTATTTCCGCTTGAAGCAGGCGGAGTCGTCAAGAATACGGTTTTAAGTTCGTTGTTCCAGACCACTTCCACTCCTGTCTGTTCAGATACAAAGCGAAGCGGAACATAAGTCGTCCCCCCGTTAAGCAAAGGAGCTACAGCCAACCCCATCGGTTGATCATTGACTGAGGCAATGGGATTGTTGACCTGAAGGCTCAGGTTAAGATTTTCTTTATGTATAGTTATAGTCCCTGTCTTGGATTCCCAATTCACACTATAACCCAATTCTTCTACAATAAGACGGAGTGGAACCAGCACATTGCCCTTTACTTCCTGGATCTGCACCCCCTTGCTGACACTTATATCTTTACCATCCAGCTGAATATGTGAATTTGAAGACGCAGCGTGACTTTCTCTTGGAAATGCTAGTAGAAACAGAAACAAAAAAGCAAACAAACAAATTTTCTTCATATGTACCCTACCAATCTCTAATTTTTCACTATGTAAATTTTACATTCTATGCCCCTCTAAAGCCTCCATTTTGATAGACGCGACTCCTATGTAAAAAGTTACGATTCATTCATTATATATTTCAGTCTTGTAATACGAAAGCACTAAAAAGCTCTGCCAGCTACACGCAAGCAGAGCTCTTTCCAGTTTTACTAATCTCATTTGCTGCAATCTCACTACAAGCACATACTTCCAATTTATACAGTTACAAACGTTAGTCCTACAAGAATGATCGAAGTAACAGATAGTACCAGTAAGGGCAGCATTGCTTTCTCTCGCAAAGTCTTAAAGCTCACATTTAGCCCCATGCCTACCATAGCCATCGTTAACATAAAGGTAGTAAGCTGAGAAAGTTCGTTCATTAGACTAGGTGAAACTACAATATATTTTCCAAAAACATAACTTCCCAAAATACTTGCCGCAATAAAGCCCATGAGGAACCAGGGGAACTCTACTTTAGTACCTGTACGAATCTTTCCGGTTCGTTTCATCCAATACATTAAAATAAAGCTAAGCGGTATGAGTAAGAAGACACGCCCCAATTTGGCTAATAAACCCATGGCAAGAGCATCCTGCCCAGCAGGTGCTGCCGCTAAGGCCACATGTGCAATTTCATGTAAACTGATGCCCGACCAGATTCCATATTGCAAATCCGTCAGAGGAAGCCAAGGTCGAAGCACTGTAAACAAAATAGCAAATACCGTTCCAACCAAGGCAATAAGTCCAACTCCTATGGCTGTGTCCTCATCGTCGGACTTTAACAAGGGAGAAACAGCTGCAATTGCTGCTGCACCGCAAACTCCTGTTCCAATCCCAAGAAGAAGCGAAAGCGAAGCATCTGCCTTGAATCGTTTTGCCAGCCAAACCGTAAAAAAAATGGCAAATACCACAGTGCCTACATCCCGTAAAAGCAAACCCAGCCCATGATGAATAACAACATCCATATTTAGCTTCAGCCCATATAACACAATAGCCCCACGCAGTATTTTCTTGGCTGAAAATTCAATCCCTGAGCGTACTGCTTCAGGGTACCCCCACAACTGTCGGTATAGTATAGCGAGAAACATTGCACATGCCAATGGACCTACATAATGAAAGCCCGGCACTTCGTTCAGGACGTATCCTGCCAGTGCAAAGATCATCGTTAGCACAATGCCAAATAAAAACCGAAATAATCGACCCCTGTTCAATAAAAATTTGACGTGTTGAATATGACTCTTCATGCTGATTCCCTCCAATTCTACATGCATACAGCTTAATATGTATTTTGTCATAAGGAAAATAAATCATTATAATAATGATGATAAGTAAATATGCATGATAAATTTGGAGGAATAGACTTTGGATCAATCTTTAATCGTCTTTGTTAGGGTTGCGGAGAAACAAAACTTCACACGAGCTGCTGAGGCACTACATATGACCCAGCCTGCGGTAAGTCAATATATTCAAACACTGGAACGCAGTGTAGGAACCCGGCTCCTGGAGCGAAGTAATAAATATGTGCGCTTAACTAAAGCAGGTGAAATTGTGTATCATCATGCCCAGGAGATTATCCGACTCCATACACGTATGCAGTACTTGGTGGACGAACTAATGCATACGGCAAAGGGTACCCTGTCTATTGGTGCAAGCTACACGTATGGTGAATATGTACTACCACATGTAATTGCGCAAATGAGAATCCAGTACCCGCTCATTCAGCCCTCTATTACCATCGGCAATACATTGGAAATTGAAAAGCTCGTAATTCATAATCAACTGGATGTGGGCATTATCGAAGGAGAATTTCAGCATGACCATTTACACATTGAATCCTTCGCCGATGATGAAATGGTTATTGTCGTTCCGCAAAATCATCGTTTGGCCGGTACATCTCAAGTGGATATAAATGAGCTGCATGATGACATCTGGATTCTGCGGGAAGAAGGCTCTGGAACCCGGGAGGCGGCTGAAAAGATGTTTGCACGGCTTCGATTTTATCCTTCTCATATGATGAATTTTGGCAGTACACAGATCATCAAAGAGTCTGTAGAAGCAGGCCTGGGGATTTCTTTGCTGTCCCAATGGGTAATTCAAAAGGAACTTGCTTTGGGAACATTAGAAGTATTGGATATTCTCAATCTCCCGTTCATTCGGAAATTCTCCTTTCTGACCCCTTCTGCGGTATTTGAGACGAAAGCAACCACTGCTTTTTTGGAGATTTTGCGAGATTATAATGTAAAAAGGTAACCTGTAAAAGAAAAAAGCACCGATTAAGGTGCTTGCAATATAGTCAGTATTATATTTTTTATGAGGAGAGATGGTCCTTACCATAGTATAAGAAATGGGAAAAGTCAGCGTAGCTCCCTTGGAATTGTTGCATATCATGAGCAGCAATACCTACAAAATTCCCTGTAAATCCTCCCGACAAAAAGCTGATATCCTGTATTTCAAAAAGTCGCTTCCAGGAAGGCTCATCTCCGACTCCATAATAAAATTGTGCATGGGAGGCATGGACCTCTACAGCCAAATGTACAGGAAGATCATTCTGAAGTGCAACCACTTGCGGAACTAACGTAAATGAATTAGCTTCACAGCGCATCATGCGCAGCACTTTTCCCACTCCCTCTTCATAGCTGACATACGCATACAAATAGTCCTCTTCATTGAGATACAGCAAAAGTCCCGCCATTTGCAAATAGCTTGTTGGCTGATACTCCAGTGCTGTTTCTACCCGAAAATGATGATCCGTTTGCCGAATGGCAAGCACGTGGTGCTTGAATAGACTTTGTATGGATTCTCCAGCATGAATTCGAAGGTAGCCTGGGCGCTGACTTAATGAACACCAGCTATCGTCCGCCAGGATACGCAATGTGTTCCACGATTCATCAATTGTGGGGCCCTCGAAAAAGTCTTCGAAAATATACTCCTGCTGCTCTTGCTTAATCGAAACTGTCCCTTGAGGCGCAGGCACCTCCAATTGAGGTGTATGGCCCCCGGCGGTTAATCGCAGCCAGCCTTCATCATTCCAATAGACTTGTTGCAACGCTGTCTCGCGCCCTAAAATGGCGTATTTCCCCTCCACTGGACGTGTGCATAAATGGGCCATATACCATTCTCCGTCAGGTGTTTGCACAAGACTGCCATGTCCTGCGCATTGTAACGGGAAATTCAGCTGATCACGAGATGTAAGCATCGGATTATGCGGGTCCACTTCATACGGGCCGGATATTTGCTTGGAGCGTGCTACGGTAACTGCATGCCCCGTACCTGTTCCACCTTCCGCTGTAATAAGATAGTAATAACCGTTCTGCCTGTAGATGTGGGGCGCTTCTGTCTTCTTCAATGGAGTGCAATCAAAAATTTTAACAGGCTCGCCAACAAGCCACTGTTGACTGCTGTCATACTCCTGCATGACGATACCTGAAGACTTATTGCTTTCCAACATGCGGTAATCCCATAAGGCGTTCAATAGCCATTTGCGTCCATCCTCATCATGAAATAAAGACGGATCAAATCCACTACTATTCAGATAAACGGGTTCCGACCACGGCCCGTGAATCGTAGGCGCTGTTATCACAAAATTATGAACGTCCTTGAACGGACGCTTGGTGCTTTTCACATCCGTATAGAGTAGATAAAATAGGTTATCCGCGTAGCTCAATTGCGGTGCCCAAATGCTGCAATTTTTTGGGTTCCCCCTCAAGTCAACCTGGTCAGTCAAAATATCCGTGCAGTGCTCCCAATGAGCCAAATCTTTGGACTGGTACACCCGTACTCCAGGCAGCCACTCAAACGATGACACTACAATATAGTAAGTATCCTCGACTCGCGTAATACACGGATCGGGATTAAAGCCTTTTAATATAGGGTTTTGGATCATCATGAGACATCACTTCTCCTTGCTTTCCAAAATGCGACTCCCTCAAAAACCTGTTCCTTGCTCCATGCTTCTGTCCTCGCTTCAAAACAATCCGCCCACGGAACACGCTGCTGACGTAATGAAGCTATTTCATCAGATCCGCCATATTCCTGATAGCATACGGTTTTCTCGTTCGCTACAGTGTCCCAATTGTCCCAGCCACGCGGATCGATATGGTCGCCCATTTTACAATTGACAAATACGGTTTTGGCATATTCCCGCCATGGACGACCCAAAAAAACAGGGGTAATATCAGGCTCTGCGGTTAAATAGCAATGATCAAATACATAGCCGTACGTTTGTCCTTGCGGTGTAGAGGCGGCTGTAACGTAGCTTGTATGGTTCTTATGATGACGCAAACTACGAATCTCGCAATCTTCAAAGTAAGCGGTAGCCCCGCCAAAAATGAAGTCTATCGTACCCTCGATGTAACAATGCTGATAGAGCTGGCGATAGTATGCGTGATGTTCTTTCAAAGGAATTCCACCAAACTTTAATCGTTCTTTGGGTGCAGGAGGCAGAGGGCCTGTAAATAACGTGTCCTGGTACCCTTTAAAGGTGCAGTTTCTAAAGATGGTTTGATCACAATGAGCGTATACCGCAACGGCCTGCCCAATGTGTTCTCCCTGTCCGGCCGTGTTGGAAATGATGAGATTTTCCAAGATCAAATGGCTGCCGCCTACAAATAAAGTGGGTGTTGCAAAGGTTCCTATTTCCTCACCTGCTTCATTCCGCTCCCTGGCGTACCGATTCATTCGAATTTCTACCTGTCCGATGCCTATGATATGTAGATTTGAACGGTAAATCCGCACCTCTTCCTCATAGGTACCCGATAAAATAGTTAGCGTTTCCATTTCGTTGGAAGGCGATTGCTCCAATACATTAATCGCCTCCTGAATGGTGTGGAAATCACAAAAGGATTCTTTTCCGACTAGCATGGTTACCCCAATCCTTTCATTTGATTTACAAGTGTTCAGCTAAAAATGACTGCCAAGCCGTTCGCATTTCCAATGTCTCCATATGACCACCGCTCGCAATCACAGGCTGCCAATGCTCAGGGTGACCTGCTTTCTGATAAGCTTCCAACAACCCGTTTGCCAAATGCTCGACTCCTTCTATAGGACACATTCGATCATTTTGACCTGTTATACTCATCCGTGGGCGAGGTACGATCCGCTTTTGAATATCCAACGTGGTGAAATGCTTCAACAAGCCGGGAACATAGGAATAGAACCCATGATGATCCAATCCCCTTTTGGCGATCAGCGTATGGGCATCTACCTGTCCGCAGATATCAACCGTGACCTGTATTCGTTCATCTAAAGCAGCCATCCACCATGCCATAAGTCCACCCATCGACATGCCGATCGTTGCGATGCGGGAAGCATCAATGTCCTCACGCTGGCACATATAATCTACCAAACGACGGTTATCATACAGCATCATGCCCCACAGCACCTGGCCCTGCCAGAGCATTTCTTTTACCAGCTCGCTCTCGGTTTTGCCCCCACGTTCATTGAAGCACCACATGTCGATACAACACACGCAATATCCCATGTCTGTCAGAACTGTAGCAAACGAGGGCTGCTGTAGGTAAGGACTGCTATGGAGTAACTCCTTTCGTCCATTCGTATAGTTGCCCCCGTGCGAATGGTTAAATACGACCAATGGGAACGGACCGTCCCCTTGTAAGGGTGTAGCTACATAAGCGGGCACAGACTCAATCCCGTTCAAGTCCAGCAGGAGACACTCCAGTCGATATCCCTCCCGCTCTTCTTGATTCAGCAGAGTTGCCGTTATAGGGCGATCTGCCGGAAGATCCCCCAACAATGCTTGCAACTTATCCATGTTTTATGCTCCTTTCATTCCCTCCTATTTCATCACATTTTGCTCAGAAGGTTGTATCGTTACTTGTTCTATCAGCTTTTCAGGCTGAGCTGTATTCTTCGAATGGCAACGATTGATTTCAACATCTTCCCCATTTTCAATATAAAAGGCCGGACCTTCATGATTCTCAATCGTAACCTGTTGGAAACGAATATCCCTCACGTTACCTAGATAAAAACCACGGTTATTCATATCCTCAATCCCTGACATCATGGCCGGACGACCGGGAATCGCATTTTCAGCCATGGAAATATCAATATTGGAAAATGTAATTTCAGAAATATATTGTTCTGCAAGTCCGTACAAGAAGCCAGCCGCCGCATGAACCTGTCTTGCCGTAATATCAGAAAAATGGATTCTTCTAAAGCACGGAGTTTCATCAGTAATCGGATAGGGATTTTTATCCCAAACATATTTGTCTTTGCCCCGAGGTCCGCAGAAATAATACAGGTTTAGAATAAATGGACAAATGACCTCCTCCATCACAATGTTGCTGATGCGAATATCCTCGATGATTCCACCGCGTCCCCGTCTTGATTTCAGACGTATACCCCGATCCGTTTGCTTGAACACGCAATTGCTAATCGTAACATTACGAATATCTCCGCTCATTTCGCTTCCCAGCACGACAGCACCATGACCATGTACCATTGTACAGTTGGTAATTGTAATATTTTCACAAGGAATCCGTTCTTGCGTATCTTCGGTTCCTGCTTTGATCGCAATACAATCATCGCCTACATCTATATTGCAGTTGCTAATACGAACATTGGAACAGGATTCGGGATTAATACCATCCGTATTGGGAGAGTCCGCCGGGTTAAGAATGGACAAATTATCAATCGTAACGTTATAGCAAGCAATGGGGTTTACAGTCCAACTGGGGGAATTTTTTAACATAACATCTTTAATGGTAACCCGCTGACAACGGTCAAAGCTGATTAATTTGGGTCTCGGATACTGTAACTCCTCTGGATGATTCCGATGCTTTTCCCACCACGGCTGACCATTTCCATCCAGCGTTCCGCTGCCTGTAATCGAAATATTCTCAAGGTTCTCTCCATAAATACACGATGCATGTACTTCCCGCTGAACGCCCTCCCATCTGGATTCTACTACAGGGTAATCAGCCAGTTCCGTACTGAAGGAAAGAATAGCGCCAGGGCTTACATGCAGCTCAATGTTGCTTTTCAGAAAAATAGCGCCCGTTAGGTACGTTCCAGCCGGAACAAAAACGGTGCCTCCACCAGCATTACTTGCCGCTTCAATAGCAGCCGCAATCGCCTCTGTTGCCATCTTCGTACCATCCTGAACTGCTCCATAATCTACAATGTTGTACAATTGCATTTCGTTCTCTCCTGTCTTTATTTTTTGTGAATACGAAAATGATTTATAGACTGGGCTGGAAAACGGGTAGGCGGAATGGTGCTGGACAAGTGTCAGCAATGATAAGCACCATCCGCCTGCGTAGTGACAATTCATGTACACTAATATTCAACCTATATCTTTATTTTTTCGATTTCTTATACGCTTCTTCATACTCAGTGGTAATTCGTGCTCCGCCTGATTTTTTCCAATTTTCTACAGCTGCCTTAAATCCGGCTTCATCAATTTCACCCATAATAAATTTGAAGGAGGCGTCGGTAATGATTTTCTCCAGCTCTGTCCCTTGTTCATTAGCGGTGGCTGAATCCAGTGGCACTGTCGGGTCTAGAACAGCAAATTTATTATTTTCTCGCACTAATTCATTAGCCAGTTCCTTTTCTGGATTGGCATCCTTTAAGTTATAAGTCACTTCACTTGGTCTGGAGCTTGAAAACGGCTGAACGTCTGCTTGCCACAAATCTGTATTCGTAATTTTGAAGGAACCATCCTTTTCAATTTTATAATGAGTACCTTCAAGACCACCGGTCATATACATGTATACATCTTTGTCAATTAAGTCATCTACAAATTGCAGCAGTCTCTTCAACTCAGCTTCTGTCTTTACTTCAGATTTCGGAAATGCCAGCAAGCCTCCTACCCCGCTTCCCTCAGACCATACGTGGTATTGTCCATCTCCATTTGAAATCTTGTTGACAGGTACCAGCTTCAGCCCTTTTTGTAAGCCTTGAGACAAGGTTCTGAGGTTAGAAATATCGATCATGCCTGTATAAATACCTGCTTTACCTTGTGCAAATTGTTGTTGCTGGTCCGTTTTAGCGGTTACAGCAAAGTCTTTGGAGAGATACCCGTTTTTGTATAATTTATTGGAATACTTTAAGGTCTCCAAATATTGAGGAGTATCAAATTCCGGCGTAAACTTTCCGTTTTCATCTACTTTCCAGCCATTAGGTGTACCAAAATAGGAACTTAACGTTTTGAAACTGCTGTAGCGCAGATCCGATCTGTCAACAAACCCAGTCGTATCATTTTTTCCATTGCCATCCGGATCATCTTCTGTAAACGCTCTCGCAACTTCATACAACTCATCCAGTGTGGTCGGCACCTTCAGTCCTAAGCGATCGAGCCAATCCTGACGAATGACCAGACCCGCCCGAGCCAGATTCTTCTGGAACGGAACACCATATAGCACCCCTTCAATGGAAGCGGCTTCGCGCACTTCAGGCGGGATCTTTTTCAAATTCTCATAATCATCCAAGTATTTGCCTACATCCCAGAATAGTCCTGATTTCAATGAACTACGCACTGAAGAATTTGTCATCATCGTCAAAGTCACCATGTCTGCCAATTCACCAGAAGCCAGTGCGGTGGTAATTCTCTCTTCCTTGGAAGCATCCGGTACCCAGTTGAACGTAATTTTGGAATTGGTGTATTCTTCGATTTTACTTTTAATCGTTTCTGTAGGCGGAGAGGCTGTATGCAATACGTTTAGCCAGGTAAATTCCAGTTTGGAGTTAGGATCGTAGGTTTGACTGCCTTGATCTTCAGTTCCCTTGTCACCACAAGCAGCTAGAAAAACACTCATGACCATAAGTGCGGCAAGAAGACCTGACACTCCCTTTTTCATCTTGATTCCTTTTTTCATCGTGTTTGCTCCTTTTTGGTTTGTATATTCATGCCATATCTTCCTCTTTCACCAGAACCTCTCGCTCTATTTTGCTGAATACCTGATGCGTCATCCACATCACGAGATAACCGATAATGCTCGCTCCGGCAAAAGTTAGAATTCCTGGGTACAAGCCTAGAATCAATGCATAAAGCACGACAATGGCTACAAAAAGAACAAGTGTATATTGTAAATACGAAAAACCAATCACGATCGACATCTTGATCTTCAGCTTGATTCCTTTCCAATCATAGTGAGCCAGCAACGGAAAAATGTATGCCAAAGAGATAAGATACAAAAAGGCACCCATCAGCGTCACCACACGAATATACCAGGATGAGACGTTGACGATATCCACGTAGAGCACGTAACCCACAAGGCTGTAAAGCCCGCCAATGATGGCTGCTTCTTTAAAGCTTTCTTTAAAGTAACGTACAAACGTCGAGAAAATGGTGACTTCCTCATTGCCCCGAATCCACTGCCTTAAAATGCTAAGCATAGCAACGGTTGCAGGCCCAACACCTATAAAACCCAAGCCCAGGATCGTCGCAATGGTCCACAGCAAGTTAAGGTAGACCAGGCGTAGCAGGCGCATGCACCATTTGTTCATGTTTTCTACAAACCGTACCATTTTGCATCCTTCCCGTCGTCATTAGTAAACGCCGTCTTCACCAAATTTCTTAGCGAGTCGATTGGAGAGCATAATCAGAATTAAACCTACTACACCTTTAAAAAGTCCTACTGTCGTACTGAAACTTAATTGTCCATTCTTTAAACCCGCAGTATAAATATAGGTGTCAAAGATTTCGGCAACCTCGCGGTTTAATGAATTCAATAGCAGATACATATGCTCAAAGCCCAAATCCAGCGTGCTACCAATTTTCAAAATTAACAATGTAATAATAACCGGGCGGATCGCTGGCAACGTCACGTGCCATGTCTTTCGCAAACGTCCAGCGCCGTCCATTTCTGCTGCCTCATACAATTGCGTATCCACCACTGTAATTGCAGATAAATAAATGATGGTAGACCAGCCGAGTTCCTTCCAAATCACTTGCCCGATATATACCGTTCGCAGCCACTGCGGAGATGTTAAGAAGCTGATCTTCTCACCGCCCAGCGCGGCAATCATTTCATTCAGTACACCGCCGTCCACTGTCAGGAATACATAAGAAATCGAAACAATGATAACCCATGACATAAAGTGCGGAATGTAGATAATGGTTTGAATAATGTTTTTGAAAAACATCTTCCTAACCTCATTCAGCATGAGCGCCAATATGATGGGCAACGGAAAAAAGATTACAATATTCAGTGCAAATAAAATCAGCGTATTGCGAAGCAGCATAAAAAACGTAGGCTCAGTAAACAAACGAATAAAATGCTTCATTCCTACCCATGGACTGCCTGTGATTCCCTGAAATGCTTGATAATCCTGAAATGCAATTACCAATCCCCCCATAGGGAAGTACTTGAAGATAATGAAGTACACCAATCCGGGTAAAACCATCAGATAGAGCAGCTTGTGTTTCTGCATTCGTAAAAGGCTTTCCGTCGTTCTTTTGTTCTTCTTCATTTTCATCTTCATGTTTGGTGCGGGGACACTTGAAACTTTCATTAGTTCGACCTCCTTCAAACGTTCCTGTATACGCTTTCAAGAGTACGTTATTTTCGGCATTCCGCATATAATCATCAAATGATAGCGTTTACAAAAGTAGGCCGACAGCCTACTTTATAGCCTCTTCACCTTAGCTAATGATTACTACACAACTTAATGATCATCCTCTTTATTCCACGCTTAGAGAACACCTCAAGATTTGATTATATACGGAATTCTTTCCTCTTGATAAGGTTTGAATGTAAACGATTACAAGGAGGTCAACCACATTGGAACAACCATTACTCAAACCAAAATTACGAAAAAAAGAATCACTGGGCAGTCGTATTTTCAACATTGTAAACAGTACACTTTTGATTCTCATTGCCCTCACTTGTCTCTTGCCTTTTTTGAATATCATCGCCAGCTCATTTGCCTCAACTGAGGAAGTAGTGGCCAAGAAGTTTATTTTATTCCCTGTTACTTTTTCTCTGGATGCTTATCGCTATATCCTATCCACTCCAACGATTTTTAGAGGACTTGGGGTTTCGGTCGGAGTAACGATCGTGGGTACAGTTGTAAGTATGATTTTTACCGCTTTTATGGCTTATGGATTATCCCGGAAATATCTGCTTGGCCGTAATACGATTAACTTCATTGTCGTGTTCTCTATGTTGTTTAGCGGGGGGATGATTCCGACATTCCTCGTTGTCAAAAGCATGGGGCTGATCAATTCGTATTGGTCCTTGATTTTGCCCGTAGCCATTAATGCATTTAACCTGATTATCATGCGTAACTTTTTTCAGGCATTGCCGGATGATTTGGAGGAATCGGCTAAGATGGACGGGTGCAACGATTTTGGAATCTTCTTTAAAATTATGTTGCCATTAGCCCTGCCTTCTATTGCAACTATTTCTTTGTTCTATGCTGTTGCCTACTGGAATACGTATATGCACGCCATTCTCTATATCAATGATTCTGCCAAATGGCCAATTCAAGTCCTGCTTCGCCAAATTGTTATCGTCTCCAGTGGTATGCAGGCAGAAGGAACCGCGGTAGATGTCATCCCGCCTGCGCAGACGATTAAGATGGCGGTCATTGTCATAGCGACCGTTCCAATGTTAATCGTGTATCCATTTGTGCAAAAGCACTTTGTCAAAGGAGCTTTGCTGGGGGCGGTTAAAGGTTAATTGGCTTGCTTCATCTTTCGATAAGCCCCTGGTGTAACCTGTTCCTTTTTTCGAAAAGAGCGAATAAAGTTCTGCGAATTATGATATTGCAATCGCTCGGCGATTTCTTTAATTGTCATATCTGTCTCAACGAGCCACTTTTTGCTCATTTGCAGGCGATAGCCCATCAAATATTCACTAAACGTCGTTCCGTATTCTTTTTTGAAAATGCTGCTTAAATAATTCGGATTGTAATGCAGTCGATCTCCAATGAGTTCTAATGATAATTCCTGGTCATATTCAGCACGGATAATCGCGGCAATTTTCTCTGAGAGACAGCGGAATTGCTGGTTGGTCTTCTCCTTCATGCTTTTTACCATGGGGAAAATAACCTGTTCTAACAGCATGCGTTCTATCTCCTCCGGGTTACGGATATCCAGCAAACGGTGATACAAGGCATGATTGTCTTGCGTCAGCAGCACTTCAATCCCTAATAGCTGCTCTAATTGGATGAGGTTATTCACAAATCGTACCAATAGCACTTCAAAGTTCATGGAATGATTGTTCTTCGTCATCATTTCTGCCAATAAAGAGTGCACGGTATGATATACCTGCTCTTCATCCCCTATGCGAATGGCATCAAACAGTTTCGATTCCAATTCCGCAGGATAATGAAGCAGCACCGGACCTGAAATGACCATGGAAATATCCTCATAAAAAATAATCGACTCTTTACCTAGATTTAAACGGTGATGTAATGCTTGCTTGCTCATCTCACAAGCTTCTTTGCTTTCTAACAAGTTATCATACGCTGTGCTAATACCGATGCTGATGGATACATTCAAATACTCTTTTACATGCTGAATCAAAAGGGTCGCTCGATCCAGCACTTGCTTTCTCATTTCCTGTGCACTCTTACCTGCCAAAATTAAAATGGTAGCCTGGGTGTTATCGTTCAAAATGATCGGAAGCATACGCTGCTGCTCTGGAATCGTTTCTTCTACGATTTTGTTAATAGCCAGCAGTAAAATATCTTTATCCGAAGGTTCTCGATCTCCCAGATTATCCAGTTGAACTAACAAGGTAATATACATTTGATTCTCGATCTGCGGATAGCCCAGACGTGGCATTTTTCGTGCCAATTCCTCTGCGGAAATACGTTTGCGAAACAGGTTGAGAATCAATTGCGTTTCCAACTGTGGCATTTCGGACTGAATGAGACTTTCTAAGCTTTCCTTCTCAGTTACAATGTTGTCGATGGAATTAATAATCCACTCAATTTCATTTTTAGAAGGTTCATTTTTGAATGCGAAATTAGGATTTTTCGGCAAGCTGCGTTTTATTTGCTGAAATGGCTTGGTAAAGTAAATGGCAATGATGTAGGCCACCACCACTATTAAAAGCGTTAATACAAGGCCCATCATGATAATCCCAAATTTGGTCGTTTGAAACGCGTTTGCAATCTCTTTTTTATCTAATACCGTTAAGTAAGTCCAATTGTTGTAAGCAGATTTAGCATAAATGATTTGCCGTGCTGGCTGATGCTCCGTTTTCTCCAACGTTAGCATGCCTGTGTTGTCTGATTTAGCAGTTACTTCTGAAATGTGCTGAAGCTGCTGAGTAGACAATAAGGGAGTAGCAGGCTCCGTTTCGTACATTAAGTCGCCTTTGTTATTCAAAATAATCACAGGCATATGATCCTCTGTTTGAATGGTACGACTTAACGTCTGCGACGAAATATCAGACAGCGCAATGGCCTGCTTCTTTTTGGAAAACACAGGCAAGGTATTCACAAAACGGATTCCTTTATCTGTTTTAATCCAGAATAGTCCCTTATCCTGGTGGTCTATATAGGTGCTAATCAGCTGTTCTCGTTCCGTTTTCGTCAAATAAGACAGGCTTCCATTGGAGATTCTCCAATTCTGATTTAGGCTGATCAGTGAATACTCGGTTCCTTCTAATCCCATCGTAGCAATATAATTGAGCTGGGTATTCACATTCCGATACGCTACAAAATCTTTTTCTGTAATGGGATTTTTGACAACTTCATTAAAGGAACTGGTCGTGCTATACGTATTAAAAGCGTATTCAATCGTTTGAATTTTCTGCTCCAGGCTATTTCTAATCTGCGCCATGTAGCTTTGCTTGGTATTGGAAACTCTCTCCACAACGGAGCTAATTGTTGTAAAATAGATGTAGCTGCCGAAGCTGGCCACCAATCCTATTCCCAAAACCAGAATCGTAATAAAAATAGTGTAGAACATTCTTCCTTTTTTCATTGCGCTCCCCCTTTGGTTCTTGGTATCACACCAAATTATAGCGCTTTCATAACAAGGTTTAAATCATTTTTTTCACGTGTGCATTATTTTTTACATCCGTATCATTCCAATTTAAGTTGATTTAGTTTGGTTTGCGGCAGATAAAAAGAAATTTGGAGGTCTCTTATGTTACATGTCGTTAGTTCTAAAGAACAGATTGTAAAAGAAGAATTTCCGTTAGACACTTCCTTTCTCTCCCTCTATCCTGTAGCGGTCCGTGAAGCTCGTCCTTTTATATTGGTGTTACCTGGCGGTGGCTACGAGCATTTGGCCTCACATGAAGGAGAGCCGATCGCCCGATGGTTAAATGATTTAGGTATTCACGCGGGTGTGCTGGAGTATCAGGTCGGCGATTTCGAGGTTACCTCCTTGCTGGAAGATGTAGAACATGCGTTGCAATGGATTCGCCAAACATCGCATGACTGGCAAGTGATCCCTGATCAAGTGGGTCTCATAGGTTTTTCAGCAGGCGGTCACCTGGCCTCCATTGTGTCCACGATTGGAGCGGAAAAACCAAATCTTCTGATGTTGGGATACCCTGTAATATCATTCCATGAGCCTTATACGCATTTGGGAAGCCGTACGCACTTTTTAGGCGAACAGCCGAACTCGGAGCAGCTTCAAGCCTTTTCATCCGATCGGCAAGTGACTGCACAGACACCCCCAACTTTTATGTGGACAACGGCCAATGATGGCGCTGTACCGGTAGAAAATAGCCTGTTGTTCGCTTTCTCATTATCCAGAGAACGTATTCCGTTTGAACTGCATGTATTTGAGGAAGGACGACACGGATTGGGACTGTGTGAGGACAACCGTGAATGCCGACAATGGCTCGACCTGGCGAAAAAATGGCTTGAAAAACATGGATATGCGCAGACAAGACAGCGGATGACAACTCGACTGTTTATCGCAGGAGACTCTACTGCAGCCCAAAAGGGAGCAACCGAAAAACCGATGACAGGCTGGGGCGAACATTTGCAAGCTCATTTGAACTCTACTGTTCATGTGGACAATCGTGCCGTCAATGGACGAAGCACCAAATCCTTTATAGCAGAAGGGCGATTCGCTAATATTGAAAAAGATATTCAAGCTGGCGATTATCTGTTTATCCAATTTGGACATAACGATGAGAAAAAAGAAGACCCCACGCGCTACACCGATCCTGAGGGAGAGTACCGTTTAAACTTAATTCAATTCATTCAGTCCGCTCGGGAGCGTGGCGGGATTCCTGTGCTATTGACCTCTGTAAGCCGCCGCCGTTTTACCGCGGACGGTGAACCTGATCCGCTGGCCGTAGGAGCTTATCCCGATGCCATGCGAAAAGTAGCCGAGGAAACCCAAACACCGTTGCTCGATATTTTCGAAGCATCACAGCAGCTTTATCGTTCCATGGGTGAAAAAGAGTCCCAACTTCTATTTATGCATTTGCCTGAAAAAATGCACCCTAATTACCCAGCCGGGGTAGCAGATAATACCCATTTTTCTGACGAAGGAGCAAGGAAAATTGCCCAACTTGTAGCAGAAGCGATTTGTCAAAGTACGGAGCTATCTGCATTAAAGCAATGTATGATCGATAGAAATCTAAATATCAGTGAGACGGTTGCACACCAACTTGTCAACTGATATCAAGTGTTAAACATACAGATAGAAAAACGGATCTCGGGCGAATTACTCCGATATCCGTTTTTATTTTGTGTTATGCAAAGATGGCCCAGCTCTAGAGAATAGTTCAATAATAGAGTAAGCTAAAATTAATTTCTTTAATCGTTATATTTTAACTATTTTGTATCTTATAGGACTTTAGGATTACTTTTATTGTATTATTTTGACAACATTTGTCGAATGAAGTGAAATCGACAATTTTACATGGTATATTTTAGGAGCCCATATCATACATAAGGAGGACTTTTTTATGAATACTAAGAAAATATTATTATCAACAGCTATGTCTTTGGGACTCATTGGGAGTATTATTGTCCCTAGTGCGTCCGCAGCAGTAGGCCCTTCTCCAGAAATTACACCTGTTGTACAAGTAAACGGAGTATACTACAGAACGGCTACGTTGCCACGTAATTATTCCTATGCGTTGTCAAATTACCCTGGGGATACTTATAAAGTGGCGAGCGGAAATGTCACCGTTTCTGCTTCCGGCGTGGTAACCACCACCACTGCAACGAATGCAAGAGTTGAGATTTACGCCGGTAATGGTAAATTGAGAATGGTGTATACCGTTAAGGTAAACTAGGAAAAACGGACGGGCTGAGGCCCCCCCTTCTCATTGCTACTCAATGTCCCGTTCTTTGAACTTTAAAAAGATCACTGGTGCTTCCCATGACCAGTGATCTTTTTTTATTTCCACTTATGATATTTGGCCCACTCTTTAGCAGTCTCTTGATAACTCATTTGTTTGTTCCATAAAGTATGATTGATTTCCCAATCATGCATGGCTTGCTGGTACGTTTCAAGGATTCTATAATCGCAAATATTCCAAGAACAATAAATTTTTTTGTACCAACTTCCTGATGATACTCCTTGAGTATATCTGCGTACTGCCTTACTTGCTTGTCGCTTTACCCAACGTGTAGCTTGATCCTTCTTAACAGGTGACCTTTTCACACTTCTACTCAATTTGCCTCTAATCTCCTTATGGGAAGCTAGAGACCATCCAATGTTTTCATTACCTCACTCCTTGTATTTCCTTTAACTAGGATAAACGATGTGCCTCTTCAAAATAAATTCGATGAAGAAAGCAGCGAATGTAAACAACAAAAAAACCCTTGCTTAGCAAGGGTTTTTGAGGAAATGGGCCCTGAGGGACTCGAACCCCCGACCAATCGGTTATGAGCCGACCGCTCTAACCAACTGAGCTAAGGGCCCTCAAAAAAACATGTATATTCACGTTACATATTCGTAACAGCAACGTTAATTAATATACAACATTTTCTTGTGTTTCGTCAATAGTTTTTAGAAATTTTCTTTTTAAAAATTATTTTTGTAAACCTATGGAATAAATCGGACACCATAACGACCTTTGCGCGAGCGGTACACCTCCACTGCGCGGGGATCATTGTAGCCGTACATCCATCCGTCATGCTCCAGCCTTTTTGCCAAACATCCTGCCTGAAATTTAGTCGTGTACAGTCTGCCGTAGTAAACCCAATACATCCGAACTCCCTCTTTTCACATGATAGTAGGAGTTAGTGTAACCGGATCGAATTCGATTTACACGCTTGATTTCTAACAGTCTGGACTGGATCGCAATGAGTCTGTGACGCACTACTTATTAGCTCCGTTGTCTCTATTACTCAGCCTTATTTGCCGAAGGAAGCCGGGTCCTGACGCCAGGAACGTAGCAGTTCCATCTCTTCCTCCTGAATGGTTCCTTCACGCAAGGCAACCTCCATCAAGGCGGTGTAATTGGACAAGGTCTGCAGCTTCACTCCTGCTTCTTCAAAGGCTTGAGTGGCTTTGTCCAGCTGGTAGCTGAAAATAGCCAGTACAGCTAACGGCTGAGCGCCTGCTTGCTCTACTGCCTGTGCTGCTTTAATGGAACTTCCCCCGGTAGAGATGAGGTCTTCGATAACCATAACCTTTTGTCCAGCGCTGATGCGGCCTTCGATTTGATTCTCTTTCCCGTGTCCTTTGGCTTTATCTCTGACATAAGCCATCGGCAGATTTAGCTTTTGCGCCACCCAGGCGGCATGAGGAATCCCTGCTGTGGCTGTGCCGGCAATAACCTCGGTTTCAGGGTATTGTTCTCGGATGATAGCCGCAAAAGAGTCTGCGATTAGTTCACGCACCTCCGGGTAGGACATGGTCAGGCGATTGTCACAGTAGATAGGGGATTTAATGCCTGATGTCCATGTAAAAGGCTGCTGTGGACGCAGCGCCACTGCCTGAATGCGTAACAGATGGGATGCAATTTGCTCTGGTATATTATTTAATGTAGTCATACTTGTATCATCTCCTCAATAATATGTTTCGCTGCGGTGCGTGGGTCTGATGCTGCCGTGATCGGCCGTCCAACAACAATGTAGCTGCTGCCCTGGGCAATGGCTTGTCCAGGTGTTAGGACACGCGACTGATCACCTGTAGCGCTGCCAGCGGGGCGTATGCCAGGGGTTATGGTTTTAAAGTCAGATCCGCATACCGCACGAATCGCAGGCACTTCTAATGGAGATGCGACCACACCGTCCAATCCAGCCTCACGCGTCAATTGTGCATAACGAACAACAGCATCCTGTACTGTGCCAGGAATGCCTAACTCCGTATTCATGGTCGTCTGATCCGTACTGGTCAGCTGTGTGACTGCAATAATTAACGGCATGGCAAGTGAGCTGTCTGCGGAAATCGCTGCTTCGGCCCCGGCTCTGGCTGCCGACATCATACTGCGGCCTCCAGCGGCGTGTACGTTAAACATATCCACCCCTAGACGGGTAATGCTCTCTGCCCCTCCCCGTACCGTGTTAGGGATATCATGCATTTTCAAATCCAGAAATACGGAGTATCCTCTTGATTTTAATTGTTCTACAAAAGCTGGTCCTGCGCTATAAAACAGCTGCATACCCACTTTTATATAACAAGGAATTCCCTCCAGCTGCCGAATTAACTGCTCTGCCTGTTGTGCATCCGGGTAATCTAGCGCAACCATCAGCCGTCCTGCCATCTGCTGAAATGCTTCGTTCACCGTTCTACCGCCCCTTCTCACATCAATTCGGGCATATTTGCCCGTGATAAAGGACATCCGTCAGCAAAAGCTGATGAATGTCCTTCCCATTACCACTTATTTTTCTCATCTATTCATAACTTGTTAGTTGCTCAGAACTGGCATCGATTCGGATGTGAAGTTAATCGTCTCCAGCATTTTTAACAGAGCGCGCACTGTATCCAGCGAGGTCATGCAGACAATACCGTTCTCAACTGCTTCACGGCGGATGCGGAATCCGTCACGCTCTGGTGTTTTTCCTTTGGTCAGCGTGTTGAAGACGAAGTTGGCTTCACCTGTGCGGATCATATCCAGAATATTCGGATTGCCCTCACTTAGCTTGTTAACAGTGTTCACTGGAATGTTGGCCTGTTCCAAGGCTGCTGCCGTTCCACCTGTAGCAATAATTTTGTAGCCTAATCTGTAAAAGCCCTGCATCAGCTCGACAGCTTCTTCTTTATCCTTATCCGCCACTGTGATGATGATCGCCCCAGTAGATGGAATTTTCATACCTGCACCTACGAGTCCTTTGTATAATGCTTTGGCGTACTGGATATCGCGTCCCATAACTTCACCTGTAGATTTCATTTCAGGCCCCAGTGTCGGCTCTACACGACGCAACTTGGCAAAGGAGAATACAGGAACCTTAACCGAGACATAATTACTTTCAGGCCATAGTCCATCTGTATAGCCTGCATCTTTGAGCTTACCGCCCAAAATAGCCTGTGTCGCCAGATTTGCCATCGGAATATTCGTTACTTTACTCAAGAAAGGAACCGTCCGTGAGGAACGAGGGTTAACCTCGATGACATAGACTTCATCTTGATGAATGACGAACTGAATGTTTACCAGACCAATCGTTTTCAATTCCTTGGCGATGCTGATCGTAATGTCCACGACTTTTTTCTTCAGCTCGTCAGACAAGTGTTGTGGCGGATATACTGCGATCGAGTCACCTGAGTGAACCCCTGCCCGTTCCACATGTTCCATAATCCCTGGTACCAGGACCGTTTCACCGTCACAGATGGCGTCAACCTCAACTTCTTTGCCTAACATATAACGGTCGATGAGCACAGGATGTTCCGGATTGATTTTAACCGCTTCTTCCATGTACCGCAGCAATTCCGTATCTGAGTACACAATTTCCATAGCACGCCCGCCCAGGACGTAGGATGGACGTACCAGAACCGGATACCCCAATGCTTGGGCAGTTCCTACCGCTTCATCTACCGACGTGACCGTGTTGCCTTTAGGCTGGGCGATAGCAAGGCGAGACAGCAGCTGTTCGAACTTTTTCCGGTCTTCTGCTTCATCGATACTTTCCAGACTCGTACCCAGAATATTAACGCCTGCCGCACTAAGTGGAGCTGCAAGGTTAATCGCCGTTTGACCGCCGAACTGGACGATGACACCAATCGGTTTTTCCTGCTCAATGACATTCATTACATCTTCGAAGAAAAGTGGCTCAAAGTAGAGACGGTCCGACGTGTTGAAGTCTGTAGAGACGGTCTCCGGATTGTTATTGATAATTACCGCTTCGTAACCTGCTTTTTGGATAGCCCATACCGCGTGCACGGTGGAGTAGTCAAATTCAATCCCTTGACCGATCCGAATAGGTCCTGAGCCGAGTACGATAACTTTCTCTTTGTTGGATGGAATCACTTCGTTTTCCACCTCATAAGAGGAGTAGTAGTACGGAGTTGTGGCTTCAAACTCGGCTGCGCACGTATCTACCATTTTGTAGACAGGACGCAGGTTTTGATTTAGACGGAATTCACGAACCTCAAGCTCGGTTGTCATACTCTTCTGTTGACCCATACTGCGAATCTCGGCAATGGAGCGGTCGGTAAAACCTTTTCGTTTGGCCTGATAAAGTGTTTCCGAGGACAGCTCAGACTCTCCAGCGATAATGGATTCGAACTTAACAATTCCTTCTACCTTATCGAGGAACCACCAATCAATTTTGGTTACATCCTGAATGTCTTGTTGTTTCCAGCCACGACGGAATGCCTCGGCTACCAGGAACAAGCGCTCATCATCTGCTTTAGCCAGACGCTCTTTGAGTACCTCATCAGATAGTTGATCGGCGCCCTTTAGATGCAGGCGATGTACCCCAATTTCCAGAGAACGGACCGCTTTATGGATAGATTCTTCAAATGTACGTCCGATGGCCATGACTTCACCAGTTGCTTTCATTTGTGTGCCAAGCTTGCGGTTGGCAGAAATGAACTTGTCAAATGGCCAGCGTGGTATTTTACTCACGATGTAATCCAATGTCGGCTCAAAGCAAGCATACGTTTGTCCCGTTACTGGATTTACAATTTCATCCAGTGTGTAGCCTAGTGCAATTTTGGCCGCCATTTTGGCAATCGGATATCCTGTCGCCTTGGAAGCCAGTGCCGAGGAACGACTCACCCGTGGGTTGACCTCAATCACGTAGTATTGATAGCTGTGCGGATCCAGCGCAAACTGTACATTACAGCCGCCTTCGATATTGAGGGCGCGAATAATTTTCAGAGAAGCAGAGCGCAGCATCTGATACTCGCGATCTGACAGCGTTTGACTTGGCGCTACGACGATACTGTCGCCAGTGTGCACGCCGACCGGATCGAAGTTCTCCATATTACAGACAACGATGCAGTTGTCATTGCCGTCACGCATAACTTCATACTCGACTTCCTTCATACCTGCGATACTTTTTTCCACTAAGCATTGCCCGATTGGACTGTAGCGCAAGCCAGAGCTGACTGTTTCACGTAATTCTTCTTCTGTGGCGCAAATCCCACCGCCTGTACCTCCCAGCGTATAAGCCGGGCGAACGATAATGGGATAACCGATTTCGTTAGCAAATTCCAGCGATTCTTCCAAAGTCGTTACAATTACGCTCTCCGGTACTGGCTGTTCCAACTCACGCATCAGGTCGCGGAACAAGTCCCGATCTTCGGCTTTTTCAATTGAATTCAGTTGAGTTCCCAGCAGCTTAACATTTTCGCGTTCCAACACCCCAGCGCGAGCCAGTTCCACTGCCATATTCAGACCTGTCTGTCCTCCCAGTGTAGGAAGCAGACCATCTGGACGTTCCTGGCGGATAATCTGTGTTACAAAATCAAGTGTAATCGGCTCGATGTATACTTTATCTGCCATATTGGTGTCTGTCATGATGGTTGCCGGGTTACTGTTGATCAGTACTACCTCGACGCCTTCTTCTTTGAGCGCTTGACAAGCTTGTGTACCAGCGTAATCGAATTCTGCTGCCTGACCAATGACGATAGGACCGGAACCGATCACGAGTATTTTTTTAAGTTCTGTATTTTTCGGCATATTAGCGCTCTCCTCTCACTGCGGCGGCGATAGCAGCCTGACGCGGTTGCTTTGGTTGATTTCTTTTGTGTTCACGGATCATTTCCAGGAAGCGGTCAAACAGGTAGCCATTATCGTAAGGACCAGGCGCAGCCTCTGGATGGTATTGCACCGAAAACGCGGGATACTTAGTATGTTTAAGACCCTCAATCGTTTTATCGTTGTTGTTAATATGCGTCACTTCAAGTTCTGTTCCTTGGATCGATTCCTCATTCACTGTGTAGCCATGATTTTGTGATGTGATGAAGCAGCGTCCGCTCTCCAGTTCTTTCACCGGGTGGTTACCACCGCGATGTCCGAATTTCAGCTTTTCCGTATCTGCTCCCGAAGCCAAGGCGAACAACTGGTGTCCCAAGCAAATTCCGAAAATCGGGTATTCCCCTAGCAATTCAGCCACCGTACGTACAGCATGCGGTACGTCTTTTGGATCTCCAGGACCGTTGGACAGCTGAATACCGTCCGGATCCAAGCGGCGAATTTCCTCGGCCGTCGTATCATGTGGAACGACAACCACATCACAGTCTCGTTTATTCAGTTCGCGCAGGATGCCGCTTTTAGCACCATAGTCAATCAATACAATCCGTTCTCCGTTGCCAGGGCTGCTGTACGGATGAGGAGTAGAAGTCAAAGGAACCTGATTACGCAGTTCTTCTATGGTCATGTCGGACATCATTTCTTTTAGTTCTTCCAACGGCTGGGAACCAGTCGTCAAAATGCCCTTCATTGTGCCGTGATGGCGAATAATCCGGGTGAGCATGCGGGTGTCGATGTCGCTAATACCAATGATGCCATATTCCTTCAGCAAATCGCCCACGCTGTATTGAGCACGCCAGTTACTTGGCGCCGGCTCGTAATGTCGAACAGCAAAGCCGTGTACATAAGGCCGTACTGATTCAAAATCATCACGAGTAATTCCGTAATTTCCAATTAGCGGGTAAGTCATGGTTACGATTTGTCCGCAATAAGAGGGATCCGTCAGCACCTCTTGATAGCCTGTAATCCCTGTGTTGAAAACGACTTCGCCTGTTTTTTCACCTTCCGCACCAAATGATGTGCCTGTAAACAGCGTGCCGTCCTGAAGTAACAATCTTGCCTGCATCCCGTCTCACTCCTCTATTTTGTTTCCTGCTATAAGGTTCTATTTTTTTAATTAGTTGTGTATTATTTTGCCTTCGTCAGCAGACCATACCAGTTTGCCGTCTACCCAAGTTTTCACCGGCCAGCCTTTGAGCTTCCAGCCTGTAAAAGGAGTGTTGCGTCCTTTGCTGGCAAACGTTTGTGGATCAACTGCCTGCTCCTGCTCCAGATCAATCATGGTCAGGTCAGCGGGTGCTCCCTCTTCCAGACGTCCCGTATCAAGGCGGAAGACACGCGCTGGGTCAGCCGTCATACGGCGCACCAGAAAGTCCAGCGTCCATTGCCCGGTAGCTACGAATTTGGTGTACAGCAGCGGAAAGGCTGTTTCAAATCCAACGATTCCAAATGGCGCCAGCTCCATCCCTTTTGCCTTCTCTTCCTCGCTGTGTGCTGCATGGTCCGTTACGATGATATCAATCGTTCCGTCCTCCAGCCCCTCGATGCATGCCTGTACATCACGCGGGGAGCGTAGTGGAGGATTCATTTTCCAGTTGGCATCCAGCCCAGGAATGTCCTCATCGGACAATACCAAGTGATGCGGGCATACCTCTGCAGTAACCTTGATGCCAAAAGATTTGGCATGGCGAATCAATCGCACCGATTGCTCTGTGCTGACATGGCATACATGATAATGTGCCCCGGTTGCCTCGGATAGCAGAATATCACGTCCAACATGAATCGCCTCGGATTCATTGGGGATACCTTTGAGTCCGTGACGCTTGGCAAATTCACCGTCCGTCACCGCTGCTCCTACAACAAGTGTGTTATCTTCACAGTGTGCAATGACTGGCATATCCAGCGCTTTAGCTCGTGACATGGCATCCTTCATCATTTGTGCACTCTGCACTCCGACTCCGTCATCAGTAAATCCGATGGCACCTGCTGCTTTGAGCGCTTCAAAATCTGTCAGCTCACGTCCCAGTTCGTTTTTCGTGATGGCTGCGTAAGGAAGTACCTTGGCCAGCCCAGCTTCCTGACCCTTTTTCAGCACTAGCTGAACCGTGTCTACATTGTCTGTCACTGGACGTGTGTTTGGCATGCAGGCAATCGTGGTAAATCCACCTTTCACCGCAGCGCGGCTGCCTGTTTCAATTGTTTCTTTATATTCAAAGCCAGGTTCTCTCAGATGCACATGCATGTCGATTAGACCGGGGATGACCAGCTTTCCCTGGGCGTCGATTTTTTCGACTTCGAGCTCTTGTCCAGATGCCCCTTCTTCCATAATGAGGCTAACTCCGGCTTCCGCATTTGCGATAGCCAAAATTTTTCCGTCAGCGATTAGAATGGATTTTAATTCCGTCTCGCCCTGCTCGTTCAATACGCTTGCATTCATAATTAATTGTTTCATCTGAAATATTCCTCCGCTCAGGTTTTTTGCAGCTTTTTCCTACGATCCTGCTGACAGCTGCTACAGCTTCATTGCCCGTTCCATAACCGCCATGCGGATTGGAACCCCGTTGGCCATTTGCGGAAAAATTCGCGATTGCTCGCTTTCCACAACTGCACTATCGATCTCCACATTCCGATTCACTGGAGCCGGGTGCATGATAATTGTTCCGGACTTAAGGCTCGCTGCTCTTTCTTCTGTCAGACCGTACTGCTCTCGGTACTCATCCGCTGAGCGCAACATCCCTTCAGCATGCCGTTCAAGCTGGACTCGCAGCATCATGACCACGTCTGCCTGCAAAGCTTCTTGCATCGGCACATAAGGCGCGTACGTTGCAAGCTCAGGTGCCTGCATATTGTCCGGTGCACAGAAGCTAACCTTGGCTCCGAATTTTTGCAAGGCCCACAGATTCGAGCGAGCTACACGGCTGTGCAAAATGTCTCCTATGATGGATACTCTCAAGCCTTTAAGCTCACCGAAAGTTTTGCGCATGGTGTAGAGGTCCAGCAAAGCCTGCGTTGGATGCTCATTGTTACCATCTCCCGCATTAACCAGCGGAACACTAACCTTCTCAGCAAGCTCTTGCAGCACTCCGGCTGGCTTTAACCGGATGACTCCAGCATCAATGCCCATGGATTCGAGCGTACGTACAGTATCGTAAATGGACTCCCCTTTTTCCACACTGGAAGCCGCAGCGGAAAAGTTCAAAACCTGAGCGCCGAGCCGCTTCTCCGCCATTTCAAAAGAAAAGCGTGTGCGTGTACTATTTTCAAAAAACATGTTGGCCGCGAAGCGTGACTGTAGGACTGGAATCAGCTTTTGCGGCTGTGATTCCCAATAATGAGCACGATCCAGAATCGACTCAATTTCATTTCGGCTAAGTTCTTTTAATCCGAGCAGGCTACGTTCTCTAAGTTGACTGGCTGTTGTGATCATACCTATTCCCCCCGGTTCTGAATGATCGTCACTTCGTCCTTACCGTCCGTCTCCTGAAGTGCAACTACGATTTCCTCAGATTTGGAGGTCGGGATGTTCTTGCCGATGTAATCCGGACGAATCGGAAGCTCACGGTGTCCGCGATCTGCTAGCACAGCCAGCTGGATCATTTGCGGTCGTCCGCAGTCCATCAATGCATCCATCGCCGCTCGAATGGTGCGGCCTGTGTACAGCACATCGTCAAAGAGAATGACTTTCTTATCATGAACCGATACGTCAGCAGGATTCATCAAAAGCTCTTTTCCATTTCCTTTAGCCTCGGCAACGCTGCTCCGGTCATCCCGGTAGGCTGTAACATCCAGCTCTCCCCATGGAATCGGTGCGCCTTCAATCTCAGCAATTTTTTCAGCCAAGCGCTGCGCCAGATGAACTCCGCGTGTTCGAATACCTACTAGCACGCAATCGTCGATACCCTTGTTTTTCTCCAAAATTTCATGTGCAATCCGTGTCAATGCCCGACGAATCGCAATTTCATCCATCAGTACATGTGTTTCATTACTCATGCTTCCAGCCTCCTCAGGTGATATTCCCTTCAGACCTGGTCCCGTGTCGGATACAAAAAAGACTCCTTGCCCAAGTTTGGCAAGGAGTCTCGTATGAACAGTCTTCCACTGTTCTCCGATCTGTCGGACACACTGAATACATACCGCCGCAGCGGATGCACTGATCAGTGATCCATTCACGTTACCTTGCCAGCCTCACGGGACTGATTTAAAGGTGCTATTCAGGATTTCCTTTGTCCTGCTTCTTATAGTGTGAGATGGCTAACCATCTCTTGGACAAAGTTCATCGCAACTACAAGAAGTATGACAGATTGAAAATCTCGTGTCAACACCCGTTCAACCGGAACCACCGGAAGCACTTTAATAAATATACATCATATCTGTATAATTATCCATAGTTGTTTTTACCCATTCCTTGTCTCACAATAAAAAAACCGCCATTTAGGCGGTCTAAATTAATGATTTATTCAAGTTTTTGAATAGAAAAGCAGTTCATCGTTGTTTTAGCGACTACGCAAGGACGTTAATACGTCCTCCATATCAGGAGGGATCGGTCTGCTAAATTCCAAGTATTCTCCCGTGGTTGGATGCTTAAATCCCAATACCGCTGCATGCAGGGCTTGGCCCTCCATACGAACCCCTTTACTGCGTCCATACATAGGATCGCCAACCAATGGATGCCCAATGAATTTCATGTGAACACGAATTTGGTGTGTGCGTCCTGTCTCCAATTGAAGTTCAAGCAAGGTATAATCCCCCAACCGTTCAATAACGAGAAAATGGGTAACTGCATGCTTGCTGTTGCGTTCCGTCACCGTGAACATTTTACGATCACCTGAATCACGACCGATCGGAGCATCTACGGTTCCCTGATCGTGGCTCAAATGACCGTGGACCAATGCAATATATTTCCGAGTCACGCTATGATCCTTAAGCTGTGCTGCAAGTGATGCGTGGGCCTGATCATTTTTAGCCGCCATCAGCAGTCCTGATGTATCCTTATCAATACGGTGAACAATACCGGGACGTAATTCCCCGTTAATACCGGAAAGATCATGGCAGTGGTACATCAGTGCGTTGACCAGTGTTCCCGAGGAATGTCCTGGTGCAGGATGCACCACTAGACCACGTTGCTTGTTAATGACAATCACGTCCGAATCCTCGTATACGACATCTAGCGGAATATTTTCCGGCATAATATCTACACTTTCTGGCTCAGGTACCAATAATACAATATGATCTCCTTCAGCCAGCTTGTAGTTCGCTTTGACCGCCGTACCGTTCACCAGTACGCGACCATTCCCGATCCACAGCTGAATTTGAGAACGAGATACTTCCTTCATTTCTTCGGCGATGTATTTGTCTATACGTGTTTTGACATTCCCTGAATCCGCCGTCCATTCCAGAGATTCACCCTCCAGTTCGTCCTCATAAGACAGACCTATGGCTTCGCCGTTTTCATTCACTTCGTTCATGCTATGACTTCCCTTCAACGCTATCATTGCCATTCCCTTTTTCGCGACGCGATTCCAACAATGTATCCAAAATAATCAGTGCAACACCGATGACAATTGCCGAATCTGCCACATTAAAAATCGGGAATGTGTAGCTTCCAAAATTGAACTGTGCAAAATCAACCACTTCTCCAGAAATAGCCCGATCCAAAAAATTACCAACCGCTCCCCCAAGCACCAAACTTAGCGCAACAGGAAGTAGTTTTTGCCCAGCTCTGACTGTTTTTCTTAGGTACCATACGATACCGATCACTACTACAATTGTGATCACGATAAAAAGCCAGCGTTGCCCTTCCAAAATCCCAAAAGCGGCTCCGCGATTACGATGGGAGGTAATTAAAAAGAAATTGCCGATGACTGGTATTTGCTCGTACAATTCCATCCGCGTAGCCACCAAATATTTGACTCCCTGATCAATCAAAAAAATAATTAGCGCAATACCAAAATAAATCACAGTCCTTCGTCACTCCGATCCGCTTATATCCGTTGTCGAACCCATTTATTGTAGCATAAGCCTTCTCAGATCGTCCACGAGTCCTGCAGGCTTTCGAGCACAGTCCTTGAATGGAATGAACTCGATCACATTTGATTAGAATTTCCTATGTAAAAGAGGTCTTCCCGGTGCACACTACAAGGAGCATACCTGACACAACGCATGCACGTAAATCTAGAACAAGGAGAGGATTCCATGTCCCCATTGACGGAGCAACAATTACAAGGCTTGCGTAATGAACTGCTGGAACGCAAAAAGGAAATTGAGCATCGGTTGCAAAGCAACGACCATTATGGACTCGGCGATTCTCAACGTGATCAAACCGGTGAGCTTTCTCCCATTGATAACCATCCAGGCGATCTGGCTACCGAAACCTATGAGCGAGCTAAAGATATTTCCTTGCTGGAGCATGACGAGTTTCAATTGGAACGTATCAAATCAGCCTTGATGGCTATGGACAAGGGGACCTATGGCATTTGCGCCGCCAGCGGTAAGCCCATTCCCTATGAACGCCTGCTGGCTGTTCCCTATACCATTTATTGCAAAGAATACAGTCCTGAAACAGAAGTATCCAACAACCGTCCGGTGGAGGAAGAATTTCTCGCTCCCGCGTTCGGTAGAACAAGCCTGGATGAGCGTGAAGAACAAAACGGCTTTGACGGTGAAGATGCTTGGCAGATCGTTGAAAATTGGGGGACCTCTAACACTCCGGCCATGGCGGAAAGTGGAGAAATCCATCGCTATGATGATATGGAAATCGAAGCCGGCGATGATAATATGGGCTTCGTAGAGCCATATGAAAGCTTTGTCGCTACTGACATTTATGGCAGAAATGTATCCATTGTCCGTAGTTCTATTTATCAGCGTTATATAGAAGATGGCGAGGGTGAAGGTCTGCTGGAGCCAGATTTGCACGAGGATGAATCGTAGGCTTTAAAGTAAAACGCCTAGTAGGTAGTAAGCTCTAATTGTCGCTGTACGATCCGTACAATATCAGCGATATAATCACCGATAATCGGCAAATTCAACGCTCCGAGCACTTGAAGCACATAAATAATAGTAGCAGCAAAAAAAGTAAACCCTAGCGCAATGCCGATCCCTCGGGAAACACCTGATATTAGGTTTAGCCAAAGCAATCGCCAAGGTTTATTCAGCAGCAAAGCGTAATCTGCAATACGTGTTCGTTCCATCTGCTCTGACACAGCTTGCACCAGCTTTTCCACACGACTTAGTTTCTCTGCCTGTTCACCTGCTATTCCCTTTTCTGAGGCTATGGCGGCCCCTTCTCCGTTCACCCCTCGGAGACTCCTTCCCTGTCTGCGCCTTGACCGTGCTGTCATATGCACAATCCCCCTTTTCCCATAGCTGCCCCGAAAGCAGCAAACGAGCCGAAGCACGTAACGGAGGAAACCCGTTTCCGATGCTTAGGCTCGTTTTTATATGCTGCCTGTTATTGTATTATGGGACAGGGGGCTTGTAATTATTCCCCAATATGAACGCCGATGGTTTTGCCGTTCACTTCTACATGTTCCGCTGGTTCAGCTTGACCAAATGTCACCGTGGTTACCAATACGTTCTCACGCAACACAGAGTCGAAGCTTTCGATCGCCTGACGCAAGTCGCTGTCTACATCCAACGTCAATGCTACATACTTTTCAATCGGCAGATCCAGCTTTTTGCGGTAGTCTTGTACCGCGCGAACCACTTCACGTACCCAGCCCTCTTGCTCAAGCTCCGGTGTAATATCTGTGTTCAGCGCTACCGTTAAGCCATAGCCAGAAGCAGAAGCGAAGCCTTCTTTTGCTTTTTTCTCCACCAGCAATTCTTCGGCTGTAACTTGCAACTCTTCGCCTTCTGGAGAAGCCACGTTCAGCACTCCTTTTTCTACAACAGAACGAGTATCCTCAGCAGACATTCCTTTGAAAAGGTTTTGTAGGAATCCGACATTTTTGCCGTATTTCTTGCCTGCTACTTTCAAATTCAGCTTCAATGTAAAATCAACAAATCCGCTATCATCCGTCTCAACATGAATATGCTTTACATTGATCTCGTCTTTGATGATTTCTTCATAGCCGCTCAGGTCAAAATCCTGATCCATAGACAGAATCAATTCAGACAACGGTTGACGTGTTTTCAAACCCGTTTCGTTACGGACATTACGTGCTAATTCAACGACGCGACGTGCTGTTTCCATATCTCGTTCCAGTTCCAGATCAATTAAGGATTCATTGGCAGACGGATAGTCATCCAAATGAACACTTTCCCCATTGCTCAGGTTGAGGTAAATATCCTCAGCAAGCAGCGGTGTGAACGGTGCCAGCAGCTTCGCCGTCGTTAACAACACCTCAGTCAATGTTCGATACGCATCCAGCTTATCTTCTGTAAGCCCGTTACCCCAGAAACGATCACGTGAACGACGGATATACCAGTTACTCAGCTCATCCACAAACGACTCAATCGCTTTGGATGAGTTCAGGAAGTCATTTACAGACAATGCTTTATCCACAACCAAGATTAGGCTGCTTAGACGGGATAAAATCCAGCGATCCAACTTGTGTGCCGATGGCTTGAATGGATACTGTGCCGGATCAAATCCGTCAATATCCGCATACAGAGTCAGAAATGCGTGTGTATTGACAAGCGTATCTACCAGTTTCGATTTAGCCTCGCCTACAATGCCTTTGGAAAAACGTTTGCTATTCCATGGTGCACTATCGGACAGTAATGCCCAGCGGAAAGCATCTGTTCCGTACTCATCAATCACTTCCCACGGATCAATAACATTACCCTTCGATTTGGACATTTTCTGCCCCTGCTCATCCAGTACATGGCCTGTTGCCATGACAGCTTTGTAAGGAGCTTTGCCAGTCAACATCGTCGAAACCGCAAGCAAGCTATAGAACCAGCCACGAGTCTGGTCAATCCCTTCACAGATCATATCTGCCGGAAATTGCTGCTCAAACGTTTCATTATTCTCAAAAGGATAGTGATGCTGCGCAAACGGCATAGAGCCGCTATCGAACCATACATCGATGACTTCCGGTGTGCGAGTCATTTCGTATTTACCGCATTGGCTACGAACCTTGATATCATCTACATAAGGTTTGTGTAGCTCGATATCCGCTGGTACATCCCCAATTGCACGTTCTCTCAATTCAGCAATACTATGGGGTGCGAACTGTTCTCCAGTTTCCTCACAAACCCAGATATTGAGCGGTGTACCCCAATAGCGATCGCGACTGATGTTCCAATCTACCAGTTCCTCCAAAAACTTACCGAAGCGTCCTTCGCGTACATGGCCCGGGTACCATTCAACTTCGCTGTTGTTGGCAATCAGTTGATCCTTGATCGCAGTTGTTTTGATAAACCAGCTGTCCATCGCATAGTACAATAAGGGAGTATCGCAGCGCCAGCAGAACGGATAGCTATGCTCGTATTTTTCCTTGCTGTACAGCAACCCTTTTTCGGACAGCATTTTCACAATATCTACATCGCAATCTTTCACAAAACGGCCTGCAAAATCAGTGATTTCAGCTACATAGTTACCTTGGAGATCCACTACGTTGATAAACCCAACGCCATTTTCACGACATACGCGATAGTCATCCTCACCATGTGCCGGGGCCATATGAACGATACCTGTACCGCTGGAATCTGTTACGAACTTGGCACCCAGAATTTGGTTACCTTTCTCTACCTGAAAATAAGTAAATGGCGGGGTATAGGTTTGGCCTACCAGTTCTGAACCCGATAGCGTGCCAATCACTTCATGATCACCTTTAATTACGGTCTCAACAAGATTTTTAGCAACGATGTATACCCCATCTTCCTGCTTCACACGTACGTATTCCAGCTCAGGGTTGACGGCGAGCGCCACGTGACTCGGCAAGGTCCAAGGTGTTGTCGTCCAGGCCAATACATATTCACCACTGCTATGCAGCTTGAATTTGGCCGTGGCACTCAGATCCTTTACATCTTTGTAGCCCTGTGCTACTTCATGGGAACTTAGTGTTGTCTGACAATCCGGGCAGTACGGACTCACACGATGACCACGATACAGCAGATCTTTCTCATGAATCGTCGCCAAAATGTTCCATACACTCTCGATATAGTTATTGTCCAAGGTAATGTATGGGTGATCGAGGTCTGTCCAGTATCCGATCGCTTCGGTTAAATCGCGCCACTGCTGCTCGTATTCAAACACGCTCGCTTTACATTTTTTAATAAATTTCTCAACACCGTATTCTTCAATTTCAGGCTTGTGAGAGATCCCCAGTTGCTTTTGCACACCCAGTTCTACCGGCAGGCCATGCGTATCCCAACCCGCCTTACGTACAACACGATATCCCTTCATGGTCTGATAGCGGCCGACGAAATCCTTAATTACGCGACCCAGCACATGACCGATGTGTGGTTTGCCGTTAGCTGTTGGTGGGCCCTCATAAAACACAAAATTAGGCTTTCCTTCACGATTGGTAATGGATTTACGGAACGTGTCCTCCTGTTTCCATTTGCTCAGGATGCGTAGGTCACGTGACCGTGCTTTTTCTTTAACATCCACTCTGTTCATAACGTCATACTTCCTCTCTGCTCATCATTAATTGTTCTAGCGCACTTAAAAAAAGCAACAAAAAAAGCCCCATCCCTGTAAAAGGGACGAGACTGTGCTCGCGTTACCACCCTGATTCCGTAATTAGACCAGTCTAAAGAAGACGATCTTGTCACGACTCTCTGAGCCCTACTCAACTTCAGCAGGGCGCCATTATAACGCATGGCAAACGGTGATTGCTTACACACGCCATAAATTTAAGCGCTTCAGCTCACTTCTCCGGGAGGATCTTCAGTCATGTTCTGAACGTTGGCTTGCACCGGAAGGCCAACTCTCTGAGGGACAAATCATGACGTACTCGTTCCCATCAACGAATTAAACATGTTAAATTCATCGAATATTAAACCAGCAACATCGTTGCCTTTGAATAACAACCATCAACCAATAGACGGATAATCGTTGAATTCAGTATAGTATTTACAGTTATAGCCTGTTTAAAGATAAAAGTCAACCCTAACAAGACCTAATGAAAAGCTTGTCAGAAATCAAAATCAGTAAATTTCTTTCATTTCACGCTCGCGCTCCAGCACTTCGCGTTCCCGGTTTTCAAGTGCTTCCCAGCCATCTTGGCTTAACAAGTCAAGCTGTGCTTCCACCAATGTACGAAACCGTGCTCGGTAAATTGAAGCCTGTTTCTTCAGTTCTTCAACCTCCAACGCGATTTTGCGGGATTTGGACAATGCTTCGTTCACAATACGATCCGCATTTTTTTCCGCTTCCTTCACGATCAGTTGAGATTCTTTCTTGGCGTTGTTGCGAACTTCATCAGCTGCTTCCTGCGCGACAATAATTGTCTTACTCAGTGTATCCTCAATCGTCGCAAAATGATCGAGCTTCTCCTGTACGTTCAGCAACTGGGTGCTCAGTTCTTTATTTTCACGAATAACGCCCTCGTAATCCTTGATCACCTGATCCAAAAATTCATTAACCTGATCCTCATCATAACCGCGAAGCCGGCGGGCAAATTCCTTATTATGTATATCCAATGGCGTTAATGGCATGCCGTCCACCTCCTATAAGATTGACAAAAAATTCATTTTCCGCGTCACGACGCTCATTATCATCTATCGGTCATCATACCCCGTTTTGTGAATACTGTACAGAGCAAAATCGTTCCAGTTCTTCGCTATAGGTTAATTCTTTCGACAGAAAGCTCATGAATCCTGCCTACAGCTATACAAACTTACCAATTTTGACACGGAATCTACCCTTTTTTGTCATCCCGTCTGTTTCAAGCACTTTGAAACGCCCAAATCCCTGCATGGAAATAACGTCCCCAACCTTAAGTGAAGTAGATGGATTCTCCTCCACCTTCCAGTTTACCCGACATCGTCCCGCTCGAATCGGTGTTAATATTTTACTGCGACTCAATTTGTAGACGTCACTGGCAATCCCGTCCAGACGCAAAGAAGCGACCGTCAGATCCATCGCCTCTAATGCAACTTCCTTCGTTCGGAGACTTGCTACTGGCAACAGTTCTGTCCAAACATGAATACGATGTACCTGCTGCAAATGCATGGTTATAAAATCTCCGATCTCTGATGCCACCAACACATGACACCCATCGTCCAGCACGTGAATGTCCCCGATTTTTCCACGCTTGATTCCAAGCCCCAAAATGGCACCTAGATAATCGCCGTGCTCAAGGGTATTGATTTTATGATCATCAGAAGAGATGGAAAGGACCTGAATTCCCATTTCCTCATCATCCAAATACGAATAATCGGGCGCAATCAGCGCCCGCTTTCGTTCCGAAGCCATGTATCCGCCATCTACCCTAATCGTGACCTTGTCTTCCTTCGAAGCAAGTGTCTCCAATATGTACTGTTGCCGCGGATCCAAAAAATCAGTCAGCTTCTGCTCATGATAAGCTCCCGCATGACTGATCCATTCGGAAGCACGATCCACATAATCCCGTTCATCCGGGTGAAAATGCTCATAAATCTCAGTCCGCATAAATCCTCCTAGACGAAATTGCCGATTAAAGAAATCAAACCGTACGATGCGAAACGCAGAGCAATCAGCGCTACGATAGGTGAAATATCAATCATCCCGAAGATTGGCGGTATAAACCTGCGGAAAGGAGACAAATATGGCTCCACAAACCTGGCAAGTAAATCACCGATCACACTCTCTCTGGCATTAGGAAGCCATGACAGCAGGACATATGCAATGATCATGTACGAATAAATCTGAAATAGCCAGTAAATTACCTCGATCAAGAAAAGCTCACCTCATTCTGTTAAGTTCTTGTTCAGTGTCAGCCAGTATCTCCGTAATGGAGCCTTGAATTTCAACCGTATCCGGTGTGCACAGAAAAATATTGTTACCGACCTTCGAAATGCCGCCACTCAGTGCATACACAGTGCCACTCAAAAAATCAATGATGCGTAGCGCCTGATCCTTGCGAATTCGTTGCAAGTTAACCACGACGGTGCGGTGGGAACGGATATGGTCGGCGATTTCCTGTGCTTCATCGTAAGAACGCGGCTCATACAGAACAACTTTCACATTTTTTTGTGAATGGATGCTGACAACATTCGTGCCCTTCTGGTTCTTACGTTTATCAAAGCTTGGGGTTTCAATTTCTTGATCTTCCGGCGTATTCATAACCTCTCGCTCTATAACTTCCTCTTCTTCCTGAAGGCCCAGAAAGTTCATGAACTTATTCATTACGCCCACTGAAAATCCTCCTCTCGTCCGACCAGTACGGAACCAAGCCGCAACCAAGTCGCTCCTTCTTCAACCGCCACTTCAAAATCATTGGACATCCCCATAGACAAGTGAACGATAGGTTCTCTAGTCAAGGCTTGTCCATTTAACCGATCACGCAGTTCACGCAATCCTCGAAACACAGGTCGAGTATGTTCTGGGTCTTCCTCATGAGGAGCCATGGTCATCAAGCCGATTACGTCCACATGTTCCAACTCGCGAATTTGTTCCAAGAAAGGGGCGACCGCCTCGGGGGATAAGCCGTATTTTGAAATTTCCCCAGAAATATTGACTTGCACAAAAGCTTTGACTCGCAGTCCCAAAGCGGCTGCCTTCTTATCCAATTCCTGAGCGAGCGATAAGCGATCAAGCGAATGTATAAATTTAAATTTTCCAATTACATCTTTAACCTTATTCGTTTGGAGATGACCAATAAAATGCCACGTTCCCCGATCACCCAACTTGCTCCATTTATCCGCAGCATCCTGCCAGCGATTTTCGCCCACATGCTCCAAGTCGTTATCCAATACGGATGCCATTGCCGCCGCCGAAACATATTTCGTGACAGCGATCACATTTACTTCATCACGCGAACGTCCGCTACGGGCACATGCCGCTTCGATACGGGCGTTGACTTCTTTAATTCGTTCCTCCAAAGACACGGGAGGACTCACCTCTCTTCCAGACCAATCCAACTCGCCATTCTTCCTGTAACGCCGCCTTCCTTGCGATATGAAAAAAACAAATCGCTACGGCTACTCGTGCACAAGGTAGTACATTCGATATGGCTCGGCAATATTCCTGCTTTCATCATAATGTGTCGATTGCATTGTTTCAAGTCGAGTAGGGTTTTTCCGCCCGTTAAAGGGAAATAAACAGAACCTTCCCATTTATCATTACCCGGGCAATCATGCTCTAAAACCCGAATTTGGCTCATCACATGTTCATCTACCTCATAGGATTCAGGACTAATGGAAGGACCAATAGCTGCTAGTATATCGGACGGCTGAGATCCATATTCAATTTGCATGGTCTGTACCATTTTCAACGCAATCTTCGCCACTGTTCCCTTCCAGCCTGCATGCGCCAACCCAATCACACGATGCACGGGATCACAAAAATATAGGGGGACACAGTCCGCATAAAAGGACGTCAGCAAAATGCCTGGTATATTCGTCAAAAGTCCATCTGTGTCCTGAAAAGCTGATGCACGATCCATAAAGCCTCGCCCACGATCAGCAGCCTGGACAACAGCAACATGATTACCGTGGACCTGCTCGCCGCACGTCCACGCTTCAGCAGCAAAACCAAGCTGCTCAGCAATTAATCGGCGGTTGCGAATGACTTTCTCGGGGTCATCCCCTACATGAAACGCACAGTTCAGACTATCGTATGGCGCTTCACTGACACCGCCATGACGCCCTGTAAACCCCGCTGTTAATCCCTGAACCTGCCGCTCCCAAGATTGAATATATAACAACTCCGGCACGGGACGTCTGCCATCTTGCATGGGCGTAGTCCCTTTAGCCTCGGTATTCACTATAAACGGTTCCATTTTGTTCTCACCTCTACTGCCCAGTGTACCAAAAAGCCGCCGCTGTGTCTTCACAACATACTAAATTACGTGTCCCTCCTGTTCAAAAGACCCGTCGGTCATTCCGCTCCTGACGTTCGATATACAGCTTTTCCTCCCTTTCATCCGGTGGCTCATGCAATCCCTCCAGTCGAACAAGCACAACATCCGAACCAATTTTCACAATGTTGCGCCACGGAATAACCAATTCGCTTCCCCCTCCAAACCAGCCCATGAATCGACTGCTGCCCGGAACCACAATAGCTTCAATTTTCCCTTGTCGTACGTCAATCTCCAGATCACTGATTTGTCCCAGACGTCGTCCATCTACAATGTTAATGACATCCTTGGTTTGAAACTCGGAAATTTTCATGGCTCTTACTGACGTTTCCGGTGCATTCACACGCATCACATCCTTTATTTCACTATATGAGTGGAAGAGCCCAAAAAATGTCCTACAAACGCAAAAACGATCCGCACGGGATCGTTTTTGTCACTGAATCATTCAAACATTTTGTTCATTTCATTAGGACTTTACATGTTTTTGCATTTGCTGTATAGCCGACTTCTCTAATCTCGAAACCTGGGCTTGAGAGATACCGATTTCGTCGGCAACCTCCATTTGCGTCTTTCCTTCATAAAAACGCATAGACAATATCATCTTTTCACGCTGGCCCAGGCGATGCATCGCTTCCCGGAGAGCGATTTCCTCAATCCATGAGACGTCTTTATTTCTGTCATCACTGATCTGATCCATCACATAGATTGGGTCGCCCCCGTCGTGATATATCGGCTCGAACAGCGAAACTGGATCCTGAATCGCATCCAATGCGAACACAACATCTTCTTTAGGCACATTTAGCACTTCTGATATTTCAAAAATCGTTGGTTCCCGCGAGTTCAGATTTGTCAGACTGTCCCGCACCTGAAGCGCCTTATATGCAATATCCCGCAACGAACGGGACACACGGATCGGATTGTTATCCCGCAAATAACGGCGGATCTCTCCGATGATCATCGGCACCGCATAAGTGGAGAACTTTACGTTTTGCGAAAGGTCAAAATTATCAATCGCCTTCATCAGGCCGATGCATCCTACCTGGAACAAATCGTCCACAAACTCCCCCCGATTGTTAAAACGCTGAATTACACTCAGGACGAGCCGGAGATTGCCGTTGACCAATTTTTCTCTGGCTGATCGTTCATTATTTTGCTGAAGTGATGTGAACAGCTCGCGCATTTCTGCATTGGTTAATACCGGCAGTTTAGCAGTATCCACACCGCAAATTTCCACTTTGTTTCGGGTCATCGTGTCTTACCTCCCAAGGAGCAACATTAATGTACATTATCTCCTGAGGGCATTTTTTTATTCGCCGTTTCCATCGCTTCCGGATATCTCCAAGCATTATACCATTTTATTAAATTCCTTTCGTAAGCGCTTTATAATTCGTTTTTCCAGACGCGAAATATACGATTGCGATATACCCAACAGGTCAGCAACATCCTTCTGTGTCTTCTCTTCTCCGTCTTGTAAACCGAAGCGAAGTTCCATAATCAAACGCTCTCGATCCGTCAGCTTATCCAGTGCCTTATGCAATAATTTACGGTCTACTTGCTCCTCAATATTACGATAAATGGTATCATTTTCCGTTCCCATCACATCGGAAAGCAACAACTCATTACCATCCCAATCGATATTCAGAGGCTCATCAAAAGAAACCTCCGTTCTCGTTTTGCTATTGCGACGCAAATACATTAAAATCTCATTCTCAATGCATCGGGATGCATAGGTGGCAAGTTTGATTTTCTTCTCCGGATCAAAAGTGTTCACCGCTTTGATCAGCCCGATAGCACCGATGGATACGAGATCCTCAATGTTGATGCCCGTATTCTCAAATTTACGGGCAATATACACAACTAACCGCAAATTTCTCTCGATTAGCATCGACCGTACTGCTGCATCTCCAGAAGAAAGCTTTCCAAGCAAATACTCTTCCTCGTCTCTTGTCAATGGAGGGGGGAGCGCCTCGCTACCGCCAATATAATAAATTTCTTCACTTTTCAGCCCGAATAAAAATAAAATACGATAATATTGCAGTTGCCATGCTAGCCTAAATTTCATTTTTAAATTCATTTGCTCCCTCATATCATTCTCCCCCTTTTGAAAATAGTACAAGTTAAGTGTTACTGAGCTCCGTCCATTCCAGCATTGAATGTTTCTCCTCGTCTTTAAACCTTGTCCTACGCTCTTCTTCATTATCCTGATTCTGTAAAATGGTCTCTAGCATATGCTTTTCGTTTTAGGTTTGTATCAGCCTCCCCCTCTTCGTGTGCCGTCACATCTGGGTGGATGATGGCACGATATTTGCCCTCTGCCGACAACTTCCCCCCGTCTAAGCCAATCAGCACTCGATGATGTACAAAATGAACCCCATTCATCACCACCTCTACTCGATCTGGTTTGAGTGCGAGCATAAAGGAATGACTTTTGTTAATTCCACGATAGGGAACGAGACGAACACGATCCTGCCAGCTGAACGGTTCCTCCCCCAGATCCATCACTAGTTGATCAGCATTACCCTCAGAACATTTTTGGAGCCAAGAGGCGGGTAAATACGATTCCCACAAAGCCGCCTCCATCACCATTACTGGGGTTCGGGTCAATGGATCATGCAGTTGGTTACCTGTATCCAACAAGCCTGTACACTCAATATGATCCTGCCCAATCCACACCTGTACTTGCCCCAAAAAGCCACTCATCCTTTCTGTACGCTGCTTTGAGGACTGCACAATACGAAAGAAGAGCATCACTCCGCCAAATGCGCATAAAATAAACCAGAATGCGATTTTTAATTCAAAAGACATTCCACCTGAAGCGGTATACCAGATACCATTAAACAATTCTCCCGTATTCTGGAGAAAATAATGCATCCCCAAAATGCCACCTGCTGCTACAAAATTGATCATGTAAAAGGCACCCATTGTACGAAGATACTTTTGCATGCTGCCAAAGCCAAAGGCCACTAGCAGCATAATGACCGATAAGACCAGCTTGATTAGAAACGTAAACAAAAATGACAGCTCCGGCACAAACATCATGACCACGTACATTGCGCCAATTCCAGCTGAAGTCATCAATCGCCACCACACGGGTCGGATCTTTCTCATCCAGGCGGTGACGATTAGCAACACAGCATCAATGAACAAATTGGCCAAGAAAATCAAATCGATATAAACAACCAAGGATTCACCCGCCCAGCATTTTGCAGGATAGGCTTAAGTATAGTAGTCATACGGTTCAAAGTCTGTCTAACGGTGGGGACGGTGTCCGACTAATTTTGTCGGAAAGAGGAGAAGCACTGGCCGTGTGGAATGCGGGAGAAAACAGAAAGAAGCCCGCATCTCCAAGGAGAATGCGGGCTTTCTAAATTCAAACTAGTTATCGTTATTATTATTGCGTGAACGGTTACGTAAGAATGTCGGAATATCCAATTGGTCACTGCTTTGAGTGTTACCGAATGGACGCAAGTTAGGAGAGGACTTTTCCGTTGCTTCGGAAGCCGCTGGGTTAGCTGCCGGTCTACGTCCCGGTGCTGGCTGGCTCGGCTTACCTTCAAAACCAGTGGCGATCACGGTAACCTTAATCTCTTCTTTCAAGTCTTCATCAATGATAGCACCGAAAATCATGTTCACTTCCGGATCGGAAGCTGATGTTACAATTTCAGCCGCCTCATTGACCTCGTATAGAGACAAATTGGTGCCGCCAGTGATGTTCATAATGACACCACGCGCACCTTCTATGGATGTCTCCAGCAACGGACTCATGATAGCCTTACGCGCTGCTTCAGCCGCACGATTTTCACCTGTAGCTTCGCCAATCCCCATCAACGCGGAGCCACGCTCCGTCATGATCGTTTTTACGTCAGCGAAGTCAAGGTTGATCAGACCCGGTACAGCGATCAAATCCGAAATACCTTGTACGGCCTGACGTAGAACATTATCCGCTTCACGGAATGCTTCCAGCATTGGAGTTTTCTTGTCCACAATTTCAAGCAAGCGATCATTCGGGATTACAATCAAGGTGTCTACTTTTTCTTTCAATCCCTCAATGCCAAGTTCAGCTTGATTGGAGCGTTTACGCCCTTCAAATGTGAATGGTCGGGTTACCACGCCTACAGTCAGCGCACCGCATTCCTTAGCAATTTCAGCAATGACAGGGGCCGCTCCGGTTCCTGTACCGCCACCCATTCCCGCAGTTACGAATACCATATCCGCGCCTTTGAGCGTATTCATAATAAGCTCACGCGACTCTTCAGCCGCTTTTTTACCCACATCAGGGTTAGCCCCGGCACCCAGACCGCGAGTGAGCTTATCGCCAATTTGAAGCTTGTGCTCAGACTTCGCCAAGTGAAGCGCCTGGGCATCTGTATTGACTGTAATGAACTCTACACCCTGAACTCCATTTTCGATCATTCGGTTAACTGCATTGCTGCCGCCGCCTCCGACGCCGATCACTTTAATTTGAGCCAAGCTCTCCATTTCAAAATCAAATTCCAACATACTATTCCATCTCCCCCTCAATGTGCATGGATGGCCCGTCCATGATTGGCATAATTAGCAATGAACGTTATATAAATTCACTGAACATATTTTTTAAGCGTTCAATCAACCCCTGCTTTTGCTCGCCTTCCGCAACGGGACTGCTGCTCTTGGTTCGGCTAGTCGGCTTCTTGGTACTACCGCCACTGTTGCTAACACTAGTCGATCTCCCGCGATAGTAACGGATAGCATTATGCAAGATACCAACTCCGCTCGTATATCCCGGATCCCTTACACCGATAAAATCAGGTACAGCGATCCTTACGGAAGCGGCCAGTTCGCTTTGTGCCACCTGAAGTACACCAGGCATGGAGACGGTGCCTCCGGTAAGTATATAACCCCCCGGAAGCTCTGTGTAACCCAAGCGCTTAACTTCCGCCTGAATGAGTTGAAAAATTTCCTGTACTCTCGGCTCAATAATAGCAGCCAAATCCTGTTGGTTGAACTCCTTATCTACATTACTGCCGATACGGGTCACTTTAAAGACGACATCGGCTGCTGCATCATCATACCAAGCGCAGCCGTATTTGAGTTTTACTTTTTCAGCTTGATCGGTAAGGGTTCTCAGTCCGTAGGCAATATCATTGGTTACAAATTCTCCGCCGATGGGGAGTGTTGATGTAGCAACAATCGTTCCTTCCTGGAAAATGGCCACATTCGTAGAACCTGCACCAATATCCACCAGCACGGAACCCATCACCTTTTCATCCTTCGAAAGAGACAACTGTCCAGCTCCAAGAGGCAACAAGACGAGATCTTTAATCCTCAGGCCGGCTTTCTCAACGCAGCGCAACAGATTATGTATTGGGGTCTTGCCTCCAGTAACAATCGTAGCCTCTACTTCGAGACGAACACCGATCATACCACGAGGGTCCTGAATTCCTTCAAGGCCATCTACGACATACTGCTTGGCTACCACGTCAATAATTTCTCTCTCCGGTGGTACGGCAATTACTTCTGCTGCCTTCAGTACACGTTCAATGTCCTCCTCGCCGATTTCACGGTCCTCGTTGGACACGGCTACTACGCCATGACTATTTTGCAGACCAATATGGTTGCCTGAAATCCCCACATACACTTCTGTTATTTGAATACCAACCATGCGTTCTGCGTGATCCACGGCGTTACGGATTGATTGCACGGTTTGATCAATGTCTACAATTGCACCTTTGCGAATCCCTTCCGAGTCGGCAGATCCAACTCCAATAATATTAAAGGTTCCATTATTCATTTCCCCAATAATAGCCCGAACTTTGGATGTACCGATGTCCAAACTAACAATGATGTCATTGTTGCTCAAGTCTGTGGCACCTCCTGACTCCAAAATGAATTTCGTTCTTTAAACACACTCTGTACATATTCAACATACTCCATGCTTTCCCTCTTTTTTCTACAAATTTTTTAGAAGCCAATTTATGGTTGCAGTCACATAAAAATTTGAAGAAAAAAGAAGGAGGCAAGTCTATTACCCATAAAATCAATTCTAGCATTTTTTCACATCACTGAGTAGTATCTTTTTCTTGGCCCTCTTCGCTCGTATCGGGTTTGAATGGAACGTAGGAATCCGCCTCCAGCATTGTGATCACACCAGGATCTTCTGTTTCTAGCACCTGGTTCAAATAGCTGATTTTAGAGTTCAACAATGAAACGGTTGTAATAACCTCAAATTGGGAACGCGTGTACATTTTTATACGGTCTGGAAAAGAAGGAATCGGTGCGGGAATGATTTCCGAAATATCAGCTGTCCATTCTCCCGGAATGCGTGATAAAGCATCACACAGCTTCGCTTTGTAGGGATCATCTGATTTCCATTTAGTCAAAATAGGCTTTTCAACCGCTATTCCACTGCTTCCTACGCCCACGCTTGTCCCATTTGCTAGAATAGCACGCAGGCTACCGTCGCTTTGCAACTCGTAAGCTACCGTAGCAAACTCTTTAATGTGAATCGTAATGATACCCGGAAACTGCTTGTCCACTGTGACTTGCTGAATTGACTGAATTTCCCGCAGCTTCTCAGAGACGTCGGATGAACTGACTCCGAAATATTGATCTCCGACAGCGAGACCACTTCGATTGAGAAGTTGCTCCCGGGTCGAAAATACATTACCATCAAAACGAATTTCAGAAACCTGACTCAACGAAGAACGGAAAAAGAGAACAGCGAGCAGTACAATAAACAACAAAATGAGAAGAATAGCAATCTTCCGGCTTGTTCTTTTTTTCGTTCTGTTCTTTTTAAGAACAGGTATTTGAGCATTTGGCATAGCTTCTCTCCACAAAAGCCTTTTGTCCCCCCGTTAACGGAGGGACATTACAGGCATTAATTTACGAAATCCAGTTGCTCGGGCACCGGAGACTGACGGCTCATTCGGGCACCCAATCCCTGGAAAAGACGTTCGATCCGGTCATACCCTCTGTCAATGTGGTGAACCTGCTCGACAATGGTACGTCCTTGAGCGGCTAGACCGGCTATAACCAGTGCAGCCCCTGCCCGCAGATCGGTAGCCTCTACTGTAGCCCCGTACAAACGAGAAACCCCTCTTATAAAAGCAGCATTCGCATCGACCGTAATATCAGCACCCATTACATTCAGTTCATCTACATGCTTAAATCGGCTTTCAAAGACAGTCTCTTTCATGACACTGAAGCCGTCCGCCAAAGAAAGCAACACCATGACCTGAGATTGCAAATCCGTCGGAAATGACGGATAAGGTGAGGTAACGATCCTCTCCACTGCTTTGGGACGGCTCATACAACTTACGGTCATTATATCATTCAAGATGCCGATTTGAACACCAGCCCGCCTAAGGACGTGAATCAGAGCAGACAAGTGGGAAGGATTGCAGTGTGTCAATGACACACTACCTCGTGTAGCTGCCGCTGCAATCATAACCGTTCCAGCTACTATGCGGTCAGGAATGACCTCATACGTACAAGGATTGAGTTGACTGACCCCCGTAATTGTAATTGTGTCTGTTCCTGCACCAATAATATGGGCTCCCATGGCATTCAGAAAGTTTTGAAGATCCTGAATCTCTGGTTCCCTCGCTGCATTGGTAATCGTTGTTCGTCCTTCGGCCAGCGCGGCAGCCATCATAATATTTTCTGTTGCCCCTACGCTCGGAAAATCCATGTGGATGTCCGAGCCGATCAGCTTGTGGGCTCGAAACGTAATTTGCTCGTCTTTCTCCTCGATCTCTGCGCCAAGGGCTTTTAAGCCCTCCAGGTGAAGATCTATTTTGCGCTCGCCTATGGCGCAGCCTCCGGGCTGGTAAATGGAAACTTCTCCGTATCTGGCGAGCAGCGGCCCCATTAGAAAGATAGATGACCGCATTTGCTTCATCAAATCCTCAGGAATTTGGAACGTTCGGACGGACGATGTATCCACATATACCGTTTCCTCTTCATGTCGGCATGTGCAACCAAGTCTTTCTAGGATATGCAGCATGACCTTAATGTCTAAAAGATGGGGGACATTCCGAATTTCCACCTTACCTTGTGCAAGCAAGCTTGCTGCAAGAATAGGTAGTGCCGCATTTTTCGCCCCATGGATACGTATGGTGCCTGACAGGGGACGGCCTCCCTCAATCACCAATTTGTCCAATGTATCACCTCCGAGTTTACCGCTCACCCACTACGAAAACCTCCGGAACTAGCTTGATGCCGGTTTGAGATGATATTGTACTTTGAATATGCTTCATTAGGGTAAGCACGTCCTCTGCTGTCGCTTGACCGGTATTTACAATGAAATTAGCATGCTGTACAGATACCTCAGCGCCTCCCGCCTTCAAACCTTTAAGACCTGCGCTTTCAATAAGCCGGGCAGCATAGTCTCCTGGTGGATTACGGAACACGCTTCCTGCACAAGCTAACTGTAGCGGCTGGGTCAGCCTACGGCGGTCTTTAAAAGCCGCAAGCGCTGCTGAGATTTCCTCTCGGTCCCCCCGCTTCATCTGGAACACTGCCTCTGTCACCATTCCACGTTGCTCATGCAGCACGGAGTGACGATAGCTAAAATGCATATCCTCGGCATTGTACACAGCCAATTCCCCTGTATCCAGCACAATCTCAGCGGACTGGAATATTTGTGACACATCAGACCCGTGGGCACCGGCGTTCATGTAGACAGCCCCACCGACCGATCCTGGAATACCACCAGCAAACTCAAGGCCTGACAGACCCTGCTTGCTAGCCATAACACATAGTTTGACCAGTGAAACGCCTCCACCAGCAACGATCTGTTCATCCTCAAAACGAACATAATCAAATCCTGGTCCCAGCTTGATCACCAGTCCCCGAATCCCTTTGTCAGAGACGAGCATGTTGGAGCCCCGCCCCAACTGCATCCAGGGAATTCCGTGCTCGCTAGCCAGCTTCAAAATCTTTGCCAATTGCTCTTTGGTATCCGGGATCACAAGAGCATCCGCAGGGCCTCCGATCTTCCAGGTCGTATACTTGGACAGCGGTTCATGCTCCAGCACTTTTCCGATATCATGCTCCGCTAATAATGGCATCCATTGCTGCATTGTACTGAAACCTCCTTGTTGCTTGCCCCGCATCGTTATAAGGCTCTCACCTAACAACCGGCAGCCTGGGTGATGGTCACAATCTATAGGGTATCCTATGTAAATACCGTCCGGTGTGTGACAACCGCCCAAATCTGCGCTGCGTACTACCTTTTATGGGCAAGACGCTCCATTTCTTTTACTAAAATATCTGCTGAGTCAGGCTTACCAAGCGCAGATGCCAACTCCGCCATCCGGCTCCGCCTTGCCTCATCCTTCATAATTTCCGCTATAGATTGAAACAGAGCCGGGCCACTCAATTCCTTTTCTGTGATCATGACAGAAGCCCCTGCCTTTTCAAGTGTACGAGCATTAGCCTCCTGGTGGTTATTCGTCACATTGGGTGATGGAATCAGAATGGACGGAATGCCGAGCGATGTAATCTCTGCCAAGAAGGACGCACCTGCGCGATTAACAATCAAAGAGGTACAAGCCAGTACCTCAGGCATATTGTGAATATAGGGAAGCACGTGTAGATGATTGGGCAATGAGCCGATCTGATTTCGTATGCTGTCCAGCGTTTGCTCATAGTAAGATTCGCCGGTCACATATACAAAATGGACGTCTTTCAGTTGCGAAAGTTGCGGAACCATTGCAATCATGGCATCATTAATGGCCTTCGCCCCTCTGCTGCCGCCAACCACCAGGACCACCGAGCTGTTCATCGGAACCCCTATCGTAGCAAATCCTCGATCCCGGTTAGCCAAACGAACTGTTGTAGCACGCGGGTTCCCAGTGTAAAGTACATTTTTAGCTTTAGGAAAAGCTCCTTCCGAGCCTTCAAAGCTAACAGCCACTGTATCCACATAGCGACTCAGAAATGCATTGGTCAACCCAGGAATCGCATTTTGTTCATGAATAATGCTGGGTATTCCCAACTTGGAAGCTGCATAAACGACAGGGCCGCATACATATCCCCCGGTGCCAATAACGATATCTGGCTTAAATTTCTTTAATAATGCTTTGGACCTGCGAACTCCTTTGAAAAAGCGCATGATTGTTTTTATATTTTCTACAGACAAGCTGCGACGAAATCCTGTGATATCAATAGCCTCAAATGGAATTTTTTCCTGAGGAACTAATTTACTTTCGAGTCCTCGTTGACCGCCAATGTATAAAAATTCAGCGTCCGGATCTATTTCTTCGCACTGTCTGGCTACGGCCAGCGCTGGATAAATATGCCCTCCAGTACCGCCGCCGCTCAACACGACGCGCATAAACGTTCACCTCGCATAACGTGATAAATTTAATAAAATGCCCAGAGCAGTTAGCATTAAGGTCAATGAAGAACCTCCATAGCTGATTAAGGGCAGTGTTATTCCTGTCACCGGCATTAGACCGATAACAACACCAATATTAATAACGACCTGTACCGCCACCATTCCGACAATACCTACCGCAAGCAAACTGCCATAGGTGTCCGGGATGGTAATAGCCACACGCATCCCTCTCCAAACAAGGACCAAAAAAAGCCCCAGCACCGTCATTCCACCGATAAAACCAAGCTCCTCCGCCAGTATGGAAAAGATAAAGTCCGTCTGTGGCTCAGGAACGTAGCTATATTTTTGCCGACTCATGCCGAGCCCCAAGCCTGCCAATCCGCCAGGACCAATAGCATATAGCGATTGAATAATTTGATAACCCGCGCCAAGTGGATCAGACCAAGGGTCCAGAAATGCGGTAATACGCTGGAGTCGATAAGGGGCAGCTGCAATCAGTGCAGCAAACCCCGCTGCCCCCGACAAGGCCAGTAGACCAAGATGCTTCATACGCGCGCCTGCCGTAAATACGATCAGCATGGATGCTCCCATCATTACCGTGCCTGTGCCCAAATCAGGCTGGAGCATGATGAGCCCAAAGGCCAGTCCCATGAGCCCAAGCGGAGGCAACAGCCCGCGCGTAAAAGAGCTAATATCATAGTCAGGACGACTGAGCCATTGAGAGAGAAAAAGAATCATACCCAGCTTCATAAACTCGGAAGGCTGAATGCCAAAAGAGCTAATACCGAGCCAGCTTCGTGCTCCGCCTCTTACTACACCAATGCCAGGGATTAAAACGGCAACCAGTAGAGCCAGACAGATCAACAATACGACCTTGGCATATTTCTGCCAAATCCGATAGTCCGTTCGGGCAGTAAAGTACATGGCTACAAGGCCGAGCCCCGCAAACAGCAATTGTCGTTTAACAAAATAGTAGGAGTCCCCGTACTCGTGAAAAGCGAGGACGGCGCCCGCGCTGTATACCATAACCATGCCGATGGCTAACAAGCTTACAATACAGACGAAAAGCCATATATCTGGCGCCGGACGAGATTGTTTCATCAGGAGGCCACCCCTTGCATAAAAGTAGGGGCTTATCCAACCCCCCTACTTACAATTTATGCGCCGCCTCTTTAAAAATACGTCCACGCTCTTCATAGGATTGGAACATATCCCAACTTGCACAAGCGGGTGAGAGTAATACCACATCTCCCGTCTCAGCAAATTCAGCTGCCTTGTTTACAGCCTCCACGAGCGTAGCGGCGGCATCCTCCCCATTATCGACGACCTTGACATGCTCTATTCCAGCCTGACGAGCCCGATCTGCCAGCTTATGCCGTGTCTCCCCCAAGAGCACAACGGCTTTCACACCTTCCTGCAAGGACGGTACAAGCTCCGCATAATCAGAGCCACGATCCAATCCTCCGGCAATGAGTACGATGGGTTGCTTAAAGGAAGATAAGGCCATCATTGTCGCTTTCGAATTGGTTGCTTTGGAATTGTTGTAATAAGCTACTCCACCGTGTTCTAAAACATATTCAAGCCGATGTTCTACACCGCGAAAAGCGCTTAATGGTTTCGCTAATTTTGCTGGTTCTGCTCCTGCGGCAATGGCGATTGCACAAGCAGCTAGAGCATTTTCTACGTTAAAACGACCCGGAAGCCCAATATCGGTCACGCCTATAATGGGATGCAGTACCCCATTTCCATCACGGTATACGATGTTTCTTTCAATATCATCCGTCACATCCGGTATGTATGGCGGGTCAGCAAACACCCCTTCCTGCAAACGTTCCGTCATTGAGAAAGGAAGCAGCTTCGCTTGAATATAGGGCACAAGCTCCCGGCAGACGGGATCATCCCAGTTCACCACCGCGGTATCCGACGCTGTTTGATTGGCAAATAGACGTGCCTTCGATGCAACGTAGTCCTCCATGCCTCCGTGGTAATCCAAATGGGTCTCAGCTACATTGAGCAAGCAGGCTACTGCGGGCTTGAAATCCTTTGTTCCTTTTAACTGAAAGCTGCTCAGCTCCACAACCATCCACTCGTCCGACTTGGCGTCCACAGCCGCCTCGCATAATGGCGTACCGATATTACCAGCCACGATCGGATTCATGCCGGATGCCTCCAACAACTTGCCCACCCAAGTGGTCGTGGTCGTCTTGCCGTTGGAGCCAGTAATTCCGATAATCGGAGCTTTGCATAGATGGTAGGCGACCTCAACCTCGGTCACGACCTCAATGCCGAGCTCGACAGCTTTCTGTACGGGAGGGGCCGTGTAAGGAATTCCTGGATTTTTGACAACCAGCTTCACTCCAGGATGAATCAGCCCTTCCGGGTGACCCCCGCATAAAACGGAAATTCCCAAAGCCTCTAATTCAGAAGCTTCGGGACATTGTTCCCTATCTTTTTTATCATTGACTGTGAGCTTGGCCCCGGCCTGATGTAGCACCTTGGCAACTTGTACGCCGCTTTTGGCCAGACCGATAATGACAACTTCCTGATCTCGGTATGCGTCTGGATGATTCATTTGTCTACAACCCCTTGTTGAGATAAAGTCCAAGTCCTGCCAACAGCAGTCCTACAGCCCAGAATGTAATAACTACGCGCCATTCGGACCAGCCGGACAGCTCGAAATGATGATGAATCGGGCTCATTTTGAAAATACGCTTGCCACGGGTTTTAAAGGAAGCTACCTGCAAGACCACGGACAGCATTTCAATCACGAATACACCACCGATGATGAGGAACAAAATTTCGCTTTTTGTAACGATGGCAATGGCACCAATGGCTCCGCCGATGCCCAGCGAGCCTGTGTCACCCATAAATACCTTGGCAGGATGAGCATTATATACGAGAAAACCAAGTACAGCGCCAATCATGGCCGCTGCGCAAACTGCAGCTGGAAGCGAGGTTGCTTGAATCGCCACAATGGCATAAGCAGCAAATGCAATCGCACTTGTACCAGACAGCAGCCCGTCCAGCCCATCTGTAAAATTGACAGCGTTGCTGATCGCCAGCATCATGATAATAATGAACGGATAATAGAACCAACCGCCCCAATCAAATGACCATGAGGTGCCCGGGATGCCAATTGCCGTGCTGTGATCATTGCTAATCAGAAGCCAGCACATAATCGCGCCAAACAATAACTGCCCGAACAGCTTTTGACGCGCAGTCAGACCGAGCGAGCGTTTGAATACAATTTTAATATAGTCGTCCAAAAAGCCGATCAGCCCAAAACCGAGCGTAGCAACCAGCAGAACGTAAAAGTCCGTATTTTTAATAGCTGAAAACTTTAGAAAGGTCAGCGTAAAAGCCAGCAAGATTACGATACCGCCCATTGTAGGCGTACCTATCTTTTTAAGATGGCTTTGTGGCCCGTCATCCCGGACCTGCTGGCCGAATTTCATTCGCCGCAGCAGCGGAATGAGCAGTGGAGCGGCAATGACCGCCAGTATAAACGATACGACGATCGTCAGCAGTAATAATTGAATATCCATGGGAGTCTCCCTCTCGTCAACATCAGTTCTGTAGCGGACCGTTTTTCAGCGCATCCACAATTTCTTCTAATCGCATCCCTCTGGATGCCTTAACCAGCACAATATCATCGGCATGGAGATAAGATCGCAAATGCTGGATCAGCTTTTGCTTATCTGTATAAGCATGTACGTTAGCAGTTGGCATTGTCCCTTGCGCACCCTGCGCAATCGAAGCGCCTAATGCACCATAGGTAAACAGTGCCTCTATGTTATGCTTTGCAGCAAAACGCCCAATTTCTTCATGAAATTGCTTTTCCTCAGCGCCCAGCTCCAGCATGTCACCAAGCACGGCAATTTTACGTCCACCCGTTTTATATGCAGACAACGTCTGAATTGCAGCCTTCATTGAAGCAGGACTGGCATTGTAAGCGTCATTTAGCACGGTAAGTCCATCCGAACACTTCACGACCTCAATGCGCATGCCCGTCAGCTTTAAAGACGACAACCCTTCACGTATATGGTCTGCATCCACATTGAAATGACGTGCTACCGCCAGCGCTGCCAATCCGTTTACAACATTGTGCTGTCCGAGCAAGGGAAGCCGGAAAGCCTCTTGGCCGGATTGGGCTGTTATGAATAAGCTACCTTCTCCATCCGAAGTGATTTCAGTCGGATAATCATCATTGTCCGCAGCTAACCCGAACGTGAATAATTTTAATCCTTCAGGCTTGACCGTTTCAGGCTCCGCCAACACTTGTGGAAGTAGTGGTTCATCCCCATTATAGATAAGCAATCCACCGGGTTTAATCCCACTTGCGATTTCCAGCTTTGCACGAGCAATTTCAGTGCGAGAACCAAGCTGAAGTAAATGCGATTCGCCAATGTTAGTTATGACAGCTACATCTGGTTGGGCAATATTAGCCAGCAGACGGATTTCCCCTCTTCCACTCATGCCCATCTCCAGAATCAGGATATCTGTATCCTGCGGCATGGACAGTACTGTTAAAGGCAACCCGATATGATTGTTATAATTCCCTTCCGTTTTGTGTACTTTAAAAGTCGTGCCGAGTAGAGCATTTACAATATCTTTCGTCGTCGTCTTGCCGTTGCTTCCCGTGATTCCAACGACAGAAACGCCAGTTTCGCGCAAGTATACAGCTGCTAGATGCTGAAGGGCTTCTAATGTATCCTCGACCTCAATAGCATTGACAGTCGGAGGTGCTCCATGATCCTTTTGCCATAAATATGCTGTTGCCCCTCTCTCGCTTACGATCTGCTGAACATAATGATGTCCATCAAATCGTTCACCCACGAGTGGAACGAACAGTCCCAGACTCTGCGGCCTGCGTGAGTCTGTAAAAACGCCCTCAACCATCCGTTCGGCGTCCGCCTCTGCGTGAAGTGTTCCTCCACACATGGATGCAATCTGACCGATTGTTCTTTTCATCACTTGGATAAACCCCTTATCGCTTCTTTGGCTACGATGCGATCATCGAATTCATGCACCGTTTTTCCAATCAACTGGTAAGTCTCATGACCTTTTCCCGCAATCAATACTACATCGTCAGGGCTTGCCATTTCAACAGCTTTATGAATTGCAGTTCTGCGATCCACGATCAGTTCATAACGTTCGGCAGGTACACCTTCATCAATCAACCCTTGTTCGATGTCTTTCAAAATCACTATGGGGTCTTCTGTTCGCGGATTGTCGGAAGTAATAAACGAATGATCGCTGTATCGTGCAGCAATTTTTCCCATCAACGGACGTTTTGTACGATCTCGATCTCCGCCGCAACCAAACACACACCATACTTTACCAGTCGCAAATTCCTTTACGGTGCGAAGGACATTTTCCAATCCGTCTGGCGTATGGGCATAATCAACAATTACAGCAAAGGGTTGACCCGCATCAACAGGCTCTACGCGCCCATCCACGCCTGCGATAGATTCCAGGCTCCGCTTGATATCTACCAGTGAGATACCTTCCAGCAAAGCAGCTGAAATGGCTGCTAGTGCGTTGTACACATTAAACTTGCCTACCATTCGAAGCTCAATGTCAGTTTCTCCTTTAAAAGTGGATACATGGAAGGAGGTTCCCTTGGCACTTATAGTGATACGAGACGCTTGTACATCCGAATCCTTTTCCACGCCGTAGGTAATCACTTGAGCCGCAGTTTGAGCCTGCAAATAGGAAGAGGCTGGATCGTCTGCATTCAGAACAGCATATTTACTATAGGATGTATCACGCGAGAAGGCATTTCCCAGTCTGGAGAACAAAAGTCCCTTGGCAGCGCGGTACTCCTCCATCGTGTTGTGATAGTCTAGATGGTCCTGCGTCAGGTTTGTAAATATAGCGGTACGAAAATCTGTTCCTTTGACACGGCCCTGCTCCAAAGCATGTGAGGATACCTCCATGACACAGCATTGAACCCCTTGCTCTGCCATATTCCCGAGATAACGTTGCAGTTCTACTGCTTCAGGCGTAGTGCCGGACATCGGATAAGACTGGCCGTTGTAACGCATTTGAATGGTACCAATCAGCCCGGTGTTCACCCCGGCGTCCTGCATAATTTTTTCAATCAGGTACGTTATCGTTGTTTTCCCGTTCGTTCCGGTTATGCCGATCATGCGCATACGGCGGCTTGGTGAATCAAACATATAATCCGCCAAAACCGCCATGGCATGTCGCGCATCCTTAACAACAAGCTGCGGAACAGGCACATCCAGTTCTCTCTCTACGACCAAAGCCGCCGCTCCGGACGCAACGGCCTGCCCAGCATAGTCATGTCCATCTACTGTAAAACCGGGTAAGCACAGAAATAAGTCTCCCGGTTGTACACGACGTGAATCCGCCCCGATTCCTCGGCAATCCACTGTACCGTCACCCACCACTCGGGAGACGGCCAGCAGTGAAGCCAATTGTTGAAGCTGCATCTTACATTCCTCCATTGCTCTCTCGTTATTCATAGTATGGTATAAAAAGAACCTATCAATCCCCCATATATATACGGATCGTTGATCCTCGTTCCAATCGAGAGCCTGGCTTCGGTGCCTGACTTATGACCGTCTTGCCTGACCCAGATTTCACGAGCATAAAGTTCATATTCATATCTTCGTATAAATCAGCTGCAGTGGCACCTACCAGATCAGGTACCGTTTCGATCGGTTTTTCCCCATACTTGTACTCTTTGGCAATTTGATTGGTACGAGGTGGTATTTTCAAGGCAATCAGTGCATCCTTTAAAATATTTTGCACGATTGGCGCAGCAACCACACCGCCGAATTGAATCCCTTTCGGGTTATCGACAGCAGTATAGACGACGATTTGCGGATCATCCGCCGGAGCAAAACCAATAAAGGATACAATATGCTCCGAGGAAGAATAACGTCCGTTAATCACCTTTTGTGCTGTACCCGTTTTACCTCCAACCCGGTAACCCTCAATAAAGGCAGGACGACCTGTACCTTTAGCTACAACACTTTCCAGCGCTTCCCTTACCTGTCGAGAGGTATCCTCTGAAACAACTCTACGCACCAGTTCCGGCTCCACTTTTTCTAGAACCTTTCCGGTTTCGGGCTGAATCCAGCCTTTTGTGATGTGAGGCTTATAAAGATTGCCACCATTGATTGCTGCCGACACAGCCGTAACCTGCTGAATCGGAGTGACAGATACCCCTTGACCAAAGGCCGTAGTAGCCAGCTCTACAGGTCCGACCTGAGGTAGCTTGAACAAAATGCCATTGCCCTCACCGATCATGTCAATTCCTGTTTTGCTGCCGAAGCCGAAATTGCGAATGTACTTGAACAGTGTTTCTTTGCCCAGACGTTGTCCCAACGTTACAAAACCCGGATTGCATGAATTTTCTACCACTTGAAGAAAGGTCTGGCTGCCATGCCCACCTTTTTTCCAACAACGCAGGCGTGCTCCACCGACTTCAATATATCCCGGATCAAAGAAACGGTCATTTTTAAGATTAACCTTCTTTTCTTCCAAGGCAGCGGCCAGTGTAATAATTTTAAAAGTAGAACCAGGTTCATATGTCATCCAAATTGGCAGATTTCGATTATAAATTTCAGGCGCATATTGCTTGTAAAGCGCTGGCTCATAGCTTGGTCGTCCAGCCATGCCTAATATTTCACCCGTCTTGGGGTTCATCGCAATAGACAGCGCGGACTTCGCCTGAAATTTGACCATGGCTTGGTCAAGCTCCCGTTCCATAATGGATTGCACCGATTTATCAATGGTTAATTGTAAATTCAGTCCATCCTTCGGTTCAATGTACTTTTCAGAAGAACCAGGCATCAGGCGGCCACCTGCGTCTGATAAATACGCGATGCTTCCATCGATTCCTCGAAGCTTGCTGTTTTGCTGCTTCTCTACACCTGTCAGCCCTTGATTATCAATTCCGGTAAATCCAAGAATATGAGCCGCTAGATCACCATAAGGATAATAACGTTTGTTGTCTTCAGCAACAACGATACCCGGCAGCTTCAAATCACGAATTTTCTGGGCTTTCTCCATCGTAATTTTTCGTCCGCCGGGCTGAAGTTTTTGGCTTGCTGTTCGTTTGGTAATCAGCTTGAGCACTTTATCCTCACTCATATCTAGCAAGGGCGCCAGCCTGCGTGCCGTTTCTTCCGGCTCCTTAATCTGTACTGGTATCGCCATGACAGTCGGTGAACTGACATTATAGGTCAGCGCAGTACCCTGCCGATCCAAAATTTCGCCACGCTTGGCGGCAAAAGGAATATTGCGGCGCCACGAATCCTCAGCCTTGGCTGAGAGCTCGCCTCCTTTACCCAATTGAACATAGGCGAGCCGGATCGACAAGGCCGCAAACAGTACGAACAATCCCAGTAGCCCCCATACCAGCCTACGCCGCATGGTCACGTTAGACTTTTTCAAACGCGCCCCCTCCGTTCCTCAAATACTCATGACATGTCTTACCTCATGAATATTCAAAAGAACGGACATTAGAACAAGCTATCAGTTATCTTCGCCTTTAATCGCGGCAGCACTTTTCTCATCTGCTACAGCAGATATCCCTCCCTTAGGAGTTCCCGCATTTGTTTCAGTACCCGCAGTAGTATCGGTTTTGGTTTTAGTATCGGCCTCCGTTTTCGTTGCATTGCCTGTCTCGTTAGCTGCAACTCCAGTGGTCGAATCCTGTGTTTCCTCCGGCTTCACTCCGGTCACTGTTTCTTTGGCCGGCTGAAGCGTAACACTGACGACCCGCTTGCCATTTACCATTTGTGCCTTTTGAGAGACAACATACCCTTCACCGCTTACCTGAACACCAACCTTCATAAGCGTCAGAACTTGAAGTGTGTCACGCAACGAGACACCTGTAAAATCGGGAATCGTCATGTTAGCACTATCCTCAGTCAGCAAATAAATGCGCTGTCCCGGTTTCATTTTGACGCCTGCTTCAGGATACTGACGAACAATTTTGGAGCCTTTACCTACCGTTTCGTAAGCAATCCCCTGTTTGAGCAATGCATTTTGCGCATCCTTCTTCACTTGGCCTGTTAATTGTGGTATCGTTGGCAAATTCACCGTTTTTACTGCAGATTCACCTGATTTATTCGTTTTGGTTCCTGTTTTTGGAACCCCCATATATTGCAGCGATTGGGACACGATTTTTTTAAACACAGGTGCTGCTGCTGTACCGCCGCCTACCGATTTGTTAGGTTCATCCATAACAACCAAGACAGCTATTTTCGGATCATTTACTGGTGCAAAACCAATAAAAGACACTACATCCTTCGAATGATCGTAAACTTTTCCGACGACTTTCGTCGCCGTCCCTGTTTTACCAGCAACACGGTACCCGTCGATATAAGCAAGACGTCCCGTACCAATTTCTTGGTCAGACACGACCTGCTCCAGATAGCTGCTTGTCTGAGCTGCAGATTCCTGAGTAATCACTTGGCGGACTTCCTTCGGTTGAATCGTCTGCACTTCGCCTGTATCTGGGTTTATAATTTCCTTCACCAGATGAGGCTGCATCAACTTCCCACCGTTAGCAATTGCCGAGATCGCTGCCACCTGCTGAATTGGCGTTACCTGAACACGTCCGTGTCCATATGCAGCCGTCGCGACTTCGGATTTGTACTGGGTATGGAATGTAATAGCTCCGGTAGACTCACTTGGAAGATCGATGCCTGTTTTCATACCGAATCCAAAGTTATTGATATATTTCTTCAGCCTCTCGCCACCCAACTTATTAAGTCCCAAATGGACGAAACCGACGTTACTTGAACGCTTGACCCCTTGCAGATAGGTTAACGTTCCCCAGTTACGGCTTACGTCACGAATATCCCAGCCTCCGACGCGAATCATACCAGATTGGTAGGTCTCATTCGGGTTAAACACCTTTTCTTGAACCGCAGCAGCCAAGGTTACTATCTTAAACGTGGAGCCCGGTTCGTAGATAGACTGAGTAGCATTATTACGGAAATTTTCCAAAGGCGTACTCCCATATGTATTGGGATTAAAATTCGGATAAGTCGCCATCCCGAGAACATCCATTGTTTTAGGATCGGCCGCTACCACAGTCATCGTTTTGGGATTATATTTTGCAATAGCTTCTTGCATGGCATCCTCTATATAATACTGAATCGTATCGTCAACCGTCAGCTTTAAATTTTTACCATTTTGTGCCGGCTCGTAGACACTTTCCGATCCCTGAAGAGGAACTCCCTTTCGATCCCGCTGATACAGAAGCTTTCCAGCCGTGCCAGAGAGCTCTTTATTGTAATAAGCTTCCAACCCCATACCTGCAGTACCATCTTTTCGTTGATAGCCAAGGATATGAGAAGCCAGCTTATTTTCCGGATAATAGCGTTTGGATTCCTGAACAGTGTCCACAGCTCCAACTACCTCATACTTATCCTTCAAATACTCTTTGAACGTATCGACCTGTGTTTTCACCTCTGGGTCTACCTTCCAGCCTCCATTACGAATCTCACGATTTTTTAAATAGTTACCTTCTTTATCCTTTGCAGATAGATGTCTTCTCAGCTCATCCTCGGGCGTTTTAAGTAGCTGATGCAGCTTGGCTACAACCTCATTCTCCAGATCATACTCCTGAATGATGCTAGGGTTGACAACCACAGTGTAAGCCGGTGCATCCGTAGCTAGTACATTCCCTTTACGGTCCATTATGGTTCCACGCTTGGGCTGAATCACCTGGTCTCTTTCTATCTGTGTAACAACCTGATTATGCCAGTATTCCCCACTCACGACTTGAATCCAAAATACCTTAAGTAGCAGAACAAGAAAAAAGAGGGTAATACATCCCCCTATCAGCAGTGTGCGAAGCTTTATTCTTTTGACCATAGCTCAAACCTCTCTGCAAAAAAATATACGTCAGAGCATAGCTTGATGCTATGCTCTTAACTATTTGGCAGCCTGCTTTTCCACACGAATGGGCTCTCTTGTTGGTTCGATATATCCCTGTTCCTTCGCAGTCGGCACAATCTGATTCTCCAATCGTTCCTTCTGAATCTTCAATTGGGCGATATTGGTCTGTAATTTGGAAATGTCCTTGCTGGCTGTATTAATCGCATAATTAATTTGATAAATGTGAGCATATCTGCCAATCAACGTCCCCGCAATGACAATGCATGCTACAAGTGTCAATAGATACAGCAGCTTTTCTCGAATCGGCAGCTCTCTGCGGCGTGTAACGACTTTGGTGGTCTCACGATACCGTTGTTGCTGAACCTGTTCCTGACGGGCTCTTTCTTTTACAGCCAAATTACCGCGTGTATAAGCCATGTCGCCTCTCCTTCTCCATTAAATTTACAATTTTTCGGCAACTCTCAGCTTGGCTGACCGGGATCGTGGATTAAGCTCCAATTCCTGTTCTGATGCCACAATCGGCTTACGATTCACCAGCTTTAGATCGCCTACCATTTTGTCATCCAGAATCGGCAAATCAGATGGATAGATGCTTTTCGCCAAATACTCCTTGAAAATATGCTTGCATATCCGATCCTCCAAGGAATGAAACGTAATAACCGAAATTCTGCCCCCTGGAGCCAGACATCTTACTGCCTGATGCAAAGTATCTTCCAGTGCACCCAGCTCATCATTCACAGCAATCCGTAAAGCCTGAAAACTGCGTTTAGCCGGGTGTCCCCCGGTTCTGCGTGCCGCAGCCGGAATTCCTTCTTTGATAATATCGACAAGTTCCCCCGTTGTGTGAATAGGCTTGTTCATTCTACGTTCAACCATGATCTTTGCGATCCGCCTGGAGAACTTCTCTTCTCCATATTGAAACAGGATCCGCGCAATCTCCGCTTCCGGCCATTCATTAACAATTTCGTATGCCGTAAGCGAACTGCTCTGATCCATCCGCATATCAAGCGGCGCATCATGATTGTAACTGAATCCCCGCTCCCCCTCATCGAACTGGGGCGAGGATACACCCAGGTCGAACAAAATACCCTGGACCTGCGGAACGCCGTCTTTTTCGGGCAATCCCAGTTCGGCCAGCTTGTCCTGCAAGTGGCGGAAGTTGGATTTCACTAATGAAATCTTTCCTTCATAGGCTGACAGCTTCTCTCGTGCATTGTTCAATGCCCAGTCGTCCTGATCAAAGGCAATGAGCCTCCCTTCAGGGCCAAGCTGTGACGCAATGACGGAACTGTGTCCTGCCCCTCCCAACGTGCAGTCCACATAAATCCCGTCCTGCCTGATGTTTAGTGCCTGTGTTGCTTCTTCCTTGAGTACGGTAATGTGGTGAAACAAACGGCTGACCTCCTAAATTACAATTCAAAGTTGAAATCAACCAATTTCTCAGCAATGTCGTTAAATGCTTCTTCTGATTGGTTGAAATATTGCTCCCAAGTGTGCTTGCTCCAAATCTCTACCCGGGTGGACACTCCCAATACGACGCACTCTTTTGTAAGCTTGGCGTATTCGCACAAATTCCCCGGTAAATTTACCCTGCCCTGTTTGTCCAATTCGCATTCAGTCGCCCCCGAGAAAAAAAAACGGGTAAACGCCCGCGCATCAGCCTTCATCAAAGGCAGTGCTTTAAGTTTTTTCTCCATAACAGCCCACTCATCCATGGGATACACGAAGAGGCATTGATCCAGCCCGCGGGTAACCACGAACGAGGCACCAAGAAGTTCACGAAACTTGGCCGGGACAGTAAGCCGTCCCTTATCATCAATGCTATGTTGGAACTCCCCCATAAACATTGGTTTCGTCACCCCTTACCCCATTCTCCCACTTTGGCCCACTTTCCACCACCTAAGCATAATAGATTCGCTTTAAAAAATCAAAGACCTCTTTTTCATGACGAAAAAGTGATAATTTCTAGATACATGGCACGATGTCTGTTATTGTAGCCCTGCGTCATAAGATGCCAAAAAGCCCCTTATCCCATGAAGTCGAACCCCCGACAATATGCATCAGGTTTCGAAACAACACGGAATAAAGGGCTTATTCTCTATCCATTGTGTCAACCTATACAAGCACTTGCATTAAAAATGTACCGCTTCTGCAGTAGACACCGTGACCAAAAATAGATTACGCGTTCCAGCTGTCCAGATAGACCTTTTGGTCTTCTGTTAATGTGTCAATCTTGATTCCCAGACTATCAAGCTTGAATCGAGCCACTTGCTCATCAATTTCATAAGGTACATTAATCACGGCTTTGCCCAGCTCGTTGTAACGATCATTCACATATTTCAAGCCGAGTGCCTGAAGCGCAAATGTGGTATCCATAATTTCTGCAGGATGACCATCAGCGGCAGCCAGATTCACAAGGCGCCCTTCTGCGAGCAAATACATTTTACGTCCATCTTTAAAGCGGTATTCCTCGATATTGCGACGCACCGTGCGAATGGATTCGGAGCGTTTGGCAAGCTCAGGCTTACTAACCTCCACATCAAAATGCCCTGCGTTACACAGCACAGCTCCATCCTTCATAACATCAAAGTGCTCCCCTGTAATTACAGCTTTATTTCCAGTTACTGTAATGAAGAAGTCACCCAGTTTGGCAGCTTCCACCATTGGCAATACATGAAAACCATCCATATGGGCTTCTACAGCCTTGATTGGATCAACTTCAGTTACAACAACGTTGGCTCCCAGCCCTTTTGCACGCATTGCAACCCCTTTGCCACACCATCCATAACCCACCACAACCACTGTACTTCCTGCCACAACCAGATTAGTCGTACGAATAATACCATCGAAAGCTGACTGACCCGTACCATAGCGGTTGTCGAACAAATATTTACAGTAAGCATCATTTACAGCCACCATCGGAAAGTGAAGCTGCCCTTCTTTTTCCAAAGCCTTCAAACGAATAATCCCTGTAGTGGTCTCCTCTGCTCCTCCACGAATCGTTGAAATCAGATCAGGCCGTTCAGATTGCAACAGAGTAACCAGGTCGCCACCGTCATCTATAATGAGATCTGGCTTAGTTTCCAGTGCCTTGATTTGCAAATTCTTGAATTCCTCTGGATCTGGATTGTATTTAGCCAATACCGTAACGCCATCTTCAACTAATGCGGCGCAAACATCATCTTGTGTCGACAAAGGGTTACTACCCGTAATGGTGACCTGTGCCCCACCTGCTTGTACCACTTTAGCCAGATAAGCCGTTTTGGCCTCCAGATGTAAACAAATCGTTACCTTCAGACCGGCAAAAGGCTGTTCTTGCTCGAATTGTTGACGTATACGGTTCAATACCGGCATATGGGCTTCTACCCAATCAATTTTCAAATGACCTTCAGGGGCCAATTTAAGATCGTGAATAATGCTATTTTGCAGAGAATGGGAAGTCATACGTTATTTCCTCCTAAATATTAGTTAAATTCGTTTATGATCATTATACATAAATCACACGATGCGTCCCCGACAAATCCAAAGGTACGTTCATAATCATATCCATCAGGTCGAGACCGTAACGGTTCAGAAAATGATAGATGGTATACGCGCGCTCCTGCGGCTGTCCAAATGGGAAAAGCGACCATTCGATATGATCCCAATGGCGAAGTGCTGTTCCATTTTGCCGAAGCAGCGCTTCCTGCACCTTTGCCTCCAGATAGTCAATCTGCCCCAGAATTTTCTCGCAGTTGGTTTCTCCGAGCTGTAGCAAACCTTTCTCTATCATTCCTGTCTGCTGTATAAGCGGTTTATACATACGGATAAAAGCATCCTTAGCCTCGGAAAACTGATCCTGCATTCCAAGCTGATCTTGAGTGGCAATCCATTGCTTTTTCCGTTCCTCAAGCCCGTCTCTAACTTGACCAAAAGTTAGTTCGTACTTAAGCATATGCTTTTCGACGCCCGGCTCCAGTAATGTAAAAGACATACGGGGCAGCAGTATCGGCATCTGCATCCCGAGCACTCCGAAAGCATCTCGTGTAATTGCCCAGTAGGCAATTTCTCCTAGACCCAGCACAGATCCCAGTACCGGGAACAGTGAATCCTGCATGAGCGGACGGGTTAGTACATTGTTACTAAAACGTTCGGGGTGTCTATCTATTTCTTCAAGCAGTTCATCCGCTGTAAATGCCACCAAACCGCGTCGATCTGTGAATAAACCAGCTTTTTTGAAAAGTAGCAGGCGTTCCTCTTCATGAATGTAAAAAAGGTTCGCACCACCTTCATGCACATCCGCTTGTAAATGATAACCATAGTCCACGATCCGCGTAGCGGTTGTCTTATACGCTGTCTCCAACTCATCATTGTGCTGAACCAACTGTCTAAAAACGGATGCCTCCAGCTTGCGCAGTAAAGGATCTGCAGAATCCATGAGCACCAATCCATAGGCACCAAACATACGGCCCATCAGCCTGGCAAAGGCCTCACTTAATCCATATGATTCTGTCACACCCTGCTCAATCATGCGCATAATATCGGTCTTATGTTCTGAATCTGGCAAGCTTTGCTCTATATCCGCCATCGCTTGTTTCCACTCAACCGTATCGACTTTAATGCCACTAACTGAAGAACGGCGTTCAGGCTGCTTATTCAGCTTGATTTTAACTGCTTGCGGGTCTTTTGCCATTACGTATGTATGATTGACCTCGTCCCAGTCATGATCTTCACCAGCAATCCAGAAAATCGGAATAACCGGACGTCCAAGCCGTTCCTCAGCTTCTCTAGCTGCTTTAATAAGCGTAGCAGCTTTGTAAATGACCAGCATCGGACCTGTGAATAGTCCACTTTGCTGTCCGCCAACGACTACTAAAGCATCTGGACTTTCCAAACGGTCCAATGAAGCATGAACCGCCTCATGCGAGTTGTGTTGCTCATTGTATATACGAAGACATGCTACGACATCCTTACGGTTTAATCGCAGATGCTCCGTCTTATCCAGCCACTTCGCCCGTTGGGCATAAGCATCGGCGTGCAGAATATCATATTCATACAAATCGCTTGCGCGTCCTGTACCCTGTATGTAGTCTTCTGCCAAAGCCGACCCTCCGCGAAGCGTTTCCGGAACTATTTTCATGGGTCTGCCTCCTGTCTCCACCAAAACCTTACTGCTTGATTGTACCGAAAGCCCATGTCCACGTCAAAGCTTCCTATAAAAAAAACCGCCGAATAACTCGGCGGTTGGTATATAGAACAAGATTAAGCGTAAGGTTCAGCTACAAAATGTCCTTTAGACACTTCGATAAGCGTGGCATTTTCCAGGTTATAAGCCCCTGCCTTATTATCGGACGCGTTATGAATCGGTCCGCCTTGATCGTCAGGCATAATAATTCGTTTTTTGTTGGCTTCGACTTCCGGGTCAGGAAGTGGAATCGCCGACAAAAGCATTTTCGTATATGGATGAATCGGATTGGCATATAATTCAGAGCTTTCAGCAAGCTCCACCATTCTGCCTCTATACATTACAGCTACCCGATCACTAATGTGCTTGACCATCGACAGATCATGCGCAATGAACAGGTACGTCAGGCCCAGACGTTCTTGAAGCTCTTTTAACAGGTTGACAACTTGAGCCTGAATGGATACGTCAAGCGCTGAAATCGGCTCATCACAAATGATGAACTTAGGATTAACAGCCAATGCACGGGCAATACCGATCCGTTGACGTTGGCCACCAGAAAACTCATGCGGATAGCGTGTTGCATGGTCAGGGTTCAAACCAACCAGATCAAGTAACTCCTCAATCCGTTTTTTACGTTCTGCACGGCTACCTGCCATATTGTGAATATCCAGTGCCTCACCAATAATATCAGACACAGTAAAACGCGGGTTCAATGATGCATACGGATCTTGAAAGATCATCTGCATATCACGACGCATTGCTTTCATTTTACCCGGTGATAATTTGTAAATATCTGTGCCGTTAAAACGTACGCTACCTGCTGTAGGTTCATACAAGCGCAAAATAGTACGTCCCGCTGTAGATTTACCACAACCGGATTCGCCAACCATACCCAGCGTTTCACCCTCACGAATATAGAAATTCAGGTTGTCCACCGCTTTGAGCACACGGTTTTTGCCAACATTAAAATACTTTTTAAGACCTTCAACCTCAATTAAATTGTTGCTACTCACCATGATCTCACCTCCTATTTCTTCAACTTCGGATCAAGCGCATCACGCAAGCCGTCGCCAAAAAGGTTGAACGCAAGCATAATCAAACTGATCAAACCTGCTGGGAAAAGCATCCGCCACGGATAATACATCCACCCTGTCAGAGCTGATTCAATCATTGAACCCAGCGACGCCTGAGGAGCCTGTACCCCTAATCCAAGGAAGCTCAGGAATGCCTCGGAGAAAATAGCACTTGGAACCGTCAAGGTCAATGTGACAATGATTGGTCCTACCGCATTAGGCAACAAGTGACGGAACAACAAACGACCTGCACCAGCACCCATTGAACGGGAAGCAAGTACGAATTCTCGGTTTTTAAGTTGCAGCATTTCACCACGTACAATCCACGACATGTTAATCCACCCTGTTACACAGAGCGCAATAATAATTGTGGTGATACTTGGCTCCAGTACAACCAGCAACAGAATTGTAACAAGCAAGTAAGGAATGGAATACAAGATTTCAGAAAATTTATTCATGATTTCATCAACGCGGCCACCAAAGTAACCCATAATTCCACCATAAATTACACCAATCATCAAGTCAATCATTGCAGCAGCCAAACCAATAATCAATGAAATCCGTGCGCCCATCCAAGTACGTACAAACATATCACGCCCCAGATCATCTGTTCCGAACCAATGTTCCGCCGATGGAGGAAGATTGGTGCTCAACAAATCATTCGTGCGGTCATCGTATGGCGACAGCATCGGACCAATAATTGAAGCAAGCACAATGAGAACCAAAACGCTTAAGCTCGTCATAGCCAATTTATTTTTACGAAGTCGTTCCCAAGCATCTCGCCAAGCGGATAAGCTTTCACGCTGAATAACTTCAGACTGCTTTTCATCCGCTCCGACCCTCTGGAAATCTTCCGGTTTCACCTGAAGTTTATCCAAGTTCACAGCATTATCTTTAACAGACATAAAGTTATCCCTCCTTCCCGCCAGTAAGCTTAATCCGCGGATCAATAAATCCATATGCAATATCCGTAATAAAACGTGCCACCATCAGCAAAATACCGTAAAAAATAGTAACTCCCATAATCATCGTATAATCACGGGTTGTAATACTATCTACGAACACCTTACCGATACCGCCAATCCCGAAGATTCGTTCAATAACAACCGAACCCGTAATAATATTGGCTGTCATTGGTCCTACATAGGTAACAACCGGCAGAATAGCATTACGTATAACGTGTTTGAACATAATTGTAATGGATTTCAAGCCTTTAGCCTTGGCAGTCTTAATGTAATCTGCATGAAGCACTTCCAACATACTGGAACGCGTTAGTCGAGCGATAAATGCAATCGGAGAAGCAGATAAAGCCGCAACTGGCAAGAAGTAATCCATCGGGCCTTCAAAACCCATAACATTAAACCAGCCTAATTGTTGAGCAAAGAAAAATTGAATTAACGATGCCAGAACGAAGCTGGGAACCGCAATCCCCATAATAGCTAATACCATAGCGACGTTATCTATGAGCCTACGATGATACAAAGCTGCTAGCATTCCTAGCAAGATACCGACAATTATCGACACGATTATGGCAACAAAACCGAGTTTGAGGGAAACAGTAAACGTTTGTCCGATAATGTCAGTTACACTTTGATTCAGTTTTTTCATAGAAATACCAAAATCACCTGAAGCAATATCACCTAAGTATTTAAAATATTGGACATATACAGGCTTATCCAGCCCATATTGTTCCATTAACCGGGCTTGAATCTCAGGAGAAGTCGCTTTTTCACTCATGAAGGGGTTACCCGGAATTGCTTTCATGAGAAAAAACGTCGCAGAGATCAGAATGAACAAAGACAGCAACATATAAAAGAATTTACTGATCAAATAACGCGTCATTGCCCGTTTACACCCCCCATAAATTTTTTTCGACACCATTCGATTTTATCGAAATAGAATTGGACTGTCCAATCTACTTATTTGCATGGTTACATGATGATGGAAAAGACTAGGACACACAAAAAAAACGGGATATATATGGTTCAATCCACATATATATCCCGAAGTAACTATCAAACTTCAGAATTAAGCTTCAGTTACTGTGTAATATACGCTCTTGTGAAATCAATTGCTCCACTAAAGTCAAGCGCGATGTCTTTTACATTCTGTTTCGTTAAAGAAACATTTGAATAGTAATAGATCGGAAGCATTACCATATCATCTTGAACCAGAATTTTCTCTGCCTTCGCGAAATCTTCCATGCGTTTAGCTGGATCAGTTTCTGTTTTGGCAGCTTTAATCAATTCATCATACGCAGGGTTAGCGTAACCTGAGTTGTTGTTACCATTGCCTGTTGTCCACATATCCAGGAATGTCATCGGATCATTATAGTCAGCAGACCAACCACCACGAGCGATTTGGAAATTCAGCTTGTTACGTGTTTGGATAAATACGCCCCACTCTTGGTTTTGAGTTTTAACATCTACACCAAGGTTTTTCTTCCACATATCAGCTACTGCCAAAGCAATCTTTTGGTGACTTTCACTGGAGTTGTACAGCATTGTTATTGTAGGAAGCGTAGTCATTCCTTCTTCTTTCATACCTTCTTGAAGCAATTTTTTCGCTTCAGTGAAATCTTCTTTGAAGAAATCATCTTTATGCTCACTACGGAATTCTTGAGAAACTCCTTTGATGCCTGGAGGTACAAAGCCGTAAGCAGGAATTTGACCGCCCATTGTTACACGTTCAACGATCGGTTGGCGTTGAATAGCCATCGCAAACGCTTTACGGATTTTAGCATTATTAAATGGTTTTTCTGTTACATTAAACAGATAGTAGTACGTACTTGCAATTCCTTTAGCCTTAAATTCATTAGGCAATTCGTTTTTCACAGCTGTAATTTGATCAGTAGGGATTTCGCCGTTTGGCATACCTGAATAATCAAGTTGTCCACTTCTGTACGAAGCCAGTTCAGTTGCACCACTATTTACAAGGGACATTGTAATCTTGCTCAACTTGATTTCGTCTTTACCCCAGTAGTTTTCGTTCTTGGAAACTTCGATCTTTTGACCGCTATCCCAAGCCGTTAATGTGAAAGGTCCGTTAGTAATCATGCTATCTTTCTGAACTGCCCACTTGTCATTACCTTTAATAGAAGGATTTACAGGATAGAAAGTGTAGAAAGAAGTCAATCCCAGGAAGTAAGGAGTTGGGTGTTCCAGTTCTACTTGCAATGTATGGTCATCAACAGCTTTGACACCTACATCTTTAAAGTCTGTAATTTTTGTTCCTTTATAAGATTTCGAAGTGCTCAGGTTGTAGCCCTCAGCATTTTTGATATAGTACAATTGGTAAGCATATGGAGGTGCAGGGGCCGTCGAAGGGTCCAATACCCGTTGCCAAGCGAATACGAAGTCACTTGCTTTGACTGGGTCGCCATTACTCCATTTTGCAGTATCACGAAGCTTGAACGTGTAGGTTTTGCCGTCATCAGAGATTTTCCAAGATTCAGCAACGCCAGGGATTTCTTTGCCGTCAGGACCCATACGTACGAGACCTTCATACAAAGTTTTCAGAACCGCGTTGGTTTGACTATCCTGAGCTTGTGCCGGATCGAAGGTTGGCGGCTCGGAAGAAAGGTTAACGCGCAAAATTTGCTTGTCGGCCGGGGCCGGCGTAGTCGAGGTGTTTTCTTGTGCGCCCTTACCATTGGTATCATTCTTGCCGCCGCAACCTGCGAGCAGTGCGCCAACTGCAAGAACGAGTGTCAAAAGGACTAAAAAGCTTTTCCTTTTCATCTAGCGTTTTCCCCCTAGTTCTAAAGTGGTATATGTTTATAGATTATACAACCAGCGGTCAAAAAAATCTACATTACATTTCTTCAAATTGAGCTTTTTTTTCAAAAAAACATGATTAATTCATATTTTTTCATCATTCCATGTCATATTTCATCACATAGAGTTGAATATATTTTTAAATATACCAACAACAGTCAACAAAGTATACGCCAATGTCATAGCCATAAAAGTTAATCTCCAGACCGCTCTACATAATCTTTTACCATCAACCTTTCCTTTTATTCGGTTTTGAGCTCCTCCAATTAAACCCAATGCCAGTAACAAGAGCAGTAGAATCAAATAAAAACCAAATCGGGATGTAAATAGTACATTAAAGAGTGCTGCGACGGAAAATATCAGAAAAAAAGTGGTAATATCCATAGAAGTAAGCAATGATTTCTTCTTTTCCATTTTAAGAATGTAGCGACATACCGCAAACACGATCAAAAACGGAAAAAAGGGAAGAATACTGAAAGTGATAATAGTACCTTGTATAAGACTCAACTGATCACCCCTCTTTTAGCCGCATTCCTTCAATTAATTGCCACAATACCTCATGAGTTGGTGCACTAATCCCAGCTCGCTTTGCCATCTGCACCAATTGCCCGTTAATGGAAGCAACTTCGGTCATGGACTGTGCAAGTACATCAGCTAGCATAGACGAGTGATTCTCTGCCGTTGCCCGGCAAACATCCATAATTTGATCCCACCATGAACTTTCCCAGCGGATACCATGAGCTTCATACACTTGAATTCCTTCATCATATAGCTTACGCATCATATGTATTCGAACAGGCTCCAATAGCAGCTCGCCATTTCGAACTCGCCATACGGCTGTCAGTGGATTGATCACAGCGTTAATCAACAACTTGCGATAAATCCCTTTCTCGATTTCTTTCGACAAGCAAACGTCAAATCCTGCTGCAAGCAGCCGATTTAGCACACATTGTTTGAATTGATTGTTGTGCTCCCCCTCTCCTTCCTCCGAAAATCCAATTTCAGTCACGCCCGATCCTGCATGTACAATGGATGCTGCCCCCTGTTTCTTGGCTCCTTCGGTTGTCACAGCAGGGTATACTACAGCTTTAGGCCACGCCTGCCTGATGCGTTCTATATGACCGATTCCATTTTGCAAACAAATAATCCCTGGATCTGTTTCCGTTTGAGCCACAGGCTGGATCTGTTCCAGTACTTCTCCTATCGCCCCCTGTTTGGTCAAAAACATAATCCACCGTGCCGGAGCCTGTGAATTTAACCGTTGCCAATCTGCCAATGGCGCTACCTTTAATTGCTCCCCCGCCACATGAACAACCACCTGCCCCTCATTATCAAGCACAGTAATCCCTTCACGAGCAATGATGTGTGCCTGTTCAAGTGTTCGTGTCCACAGCCTTACTGTAGCACCCGTGGCCGATAATCTCCCGGCAAACAGCAATCCCAGCGAACCCGCTCCAATAATATCAATCACTTTGTATCGTCTCGCTTCCATCTTTTTTTCTACTATATCATATGCACTCCAATGAAATAACAAAAAACGCCAACTACGGACAAACGATAGTTGACGTTTTATTTAGATAGCTATTGTAATCTTGTTACTCAATGCGCTCCAGATTCCCATTAGCGTCCATTTTGAACCTGGATTTAAGCTCTTCCTCATCTTCAGTGATTAAAGCTAATCGCCGGGCACGGTCCATAATCTGAATCAGAGCTTTATAATCATCATTTACAACACGATAGTCAGTCTGCACATCATTCACTTCTTTGGACAGCCGGTCATTAATGGAGCGAAGCTGATTTAATTCTTCTTCCTTTTCCCGCAAATCTTTCTCCAGCATCTTAACCTGCCGATTCGTCTCCTGCATAGATCCCTTCCATTGACGCAAGAAGCGAATTACTGCATCAATAGATAACGTATCTTCACTCGTTCCATCTGTTCTGTATCCCCCTTCGACTGGATCGAGCGTGGCAAAGGCCGCCACTTGCGATACACCTACCGGGCTCTGCTTACGAATATAACTGCGCTTCTGGCGCTGTGCTTTGGCAATGCCAATCGCTTCATCGTAACGTTTGCGCACGCAGCTATTCCAACGAAAGCCGCATGCTGCAGAGGTTCTACCTATTTTTTGTCCAACCTCCTCAAACGCAGCGAGCTGTGTTCCACCTTCCCGGATATGCCGCAATGTCACCTCCGCCAATATCAAGTCATCTTCCGCACTCCATGCATCTTGTCTTATTGCAGTCATGCCTCTAGCCCTCCTAACAACATCCTGAAATAACCGTCTTCATGAACCGATCTTGCCGGTATTTGAATAGGGTATAAAAGCTGTTTATTCATTCCTATGCCTCTCGTAGAGTTCATAGAATCTATTTGATACTAAATTGTATTTCCATTTCTGCCAGAACTCATACGTGAAGTAAACAGTTTCGGGTTTCAAGCATGCTCTGACTGCTGTACAATAAAATGAATGGTTAAAGAATAAAAAAGGATCATATACATTACCATTAGTCTTTTTCTGGAATACATAAAAGGGGAAACTAAATGAATAAACGAATAAAAATCGCGATCTGCACCCTGCTGGCCCTCATTATGACGCTGACTACCATATATGTAGGTTCTACTTTGGCCGCTCCCACTCCTGAAGAAAATCAGATTTTACAAGATAGTCTGTCTATCGTGGAGATCGACCATGAAATCGAGCGAATTAGTCAGGAGCAGCAGGCTCTTTTACAGCGTCAGCAGGAACTGCGTAGTAGTCTAGCTGATCAACAGGAGCAAATGAACTTACAACGGAAGCGTGCAGGTTCTGTACTGCGATCTTATTATATGGGAGAAAGGGACAAGCTGCTGAGTGTAGTGCTAGGGGCTAAAAGTATAAAGCAACTTCTCTCTTTGTACGATTATTACTTATTATTGATTAGTCACGATCAGGATGTGCTTCAGGAATACGAATCCAATTATCAATTTATGCGCAAAACAGAGCAGCAAGTCGCTCAAGCAACTACGGAACTGGAGACGGTTAAAACAAACCTACTGGCACAACGTAAACGGATTCTCCAACTCCAGTCGCGTGTAGATGACGGCGTTAACGCCAGCGATAACCCTGAAACTCTACGCAAGCTAATTGGCGAAATGACAGCTTACTGGGAGAATGTAGGGGTATACGAGGTAAATAAACACTTTAAAGCATTAGCTCAAGCGATGCAGGATCTGCCCCAATTCATTCAACAACAGCAAGGGGCCATGGTTACAAATGGAAAAATCATCACGATAAGCATTCGTGAAGAGGAATTTAACCGCTTTTTAAAGTCAGAGAATGAATTGTTTAATCACTTCAATTTCTCCTTTGTGCAGGATCGGATTGTGGTAGAAGGTCAACAAGGAACGATGAAATTGAGGGTAGAAGGTCACTATACGGTAGAGAATGAACCGAAAAATGCAATTCTATTTCATGTAGATCGACTGATATTTAACGGGCTGGAACTGCCGGACACGACTCGCAACAAGCTGGAAGAAGATTTTGATCTCGGCTTCTACCCACAGCAGCTTATTTCATATGTCAAAGCCACAGAAGTACATGCTTTAAAAGGTATTCTTGAAGTTAAGCTCGAATTAAGCTTTAAGTAAAAACAAAAGACCTCGGGATGTTCCCGAGGTCTTAATTATTTGTAATAACGATCAGGAGTTATAACAGATCAGCTGCCAACTGCGCGAGCTTGGAGCGTTCTCCTTTTTCCAGCATAATATGCCCGCTAATCCCTTCTTGCTTAAAACGCTCCACCACATAGGTCAAGCCATTACTGGCTGCATCCAGGTAAGGGTGATCAATCTGCTCCGGATCTCCCATCAGAATGATTTTACTCCCCTCACCTACCCGAGACACAATCGTTTTGATCTCATGTCGGGATAAGTTTTGCGCCTCATCGACAATAATAAATTGCCCAGGTATCGAACGTCCGCGAATATAAGTGAGCGCCTCCACCTGAATACTGCCCAAGCCCATCAAAATTTTGTCGATATCGCCTGATTTTTTGGCATCAAACAGATACTCTAGATTGTCGTAGATTGGTTGCATCCAGGGGCGAAGCTTTTCATCTTTTTCTCCCGGCAAATAACCGATATCCTTGCCCATAGGAACAACAGGTCGAGCAATTAACAGTTTCTTAAATCGATGCTCATCCTCTACTTTAAGCAACCCCGCCGCTAGCGCCAGCAGCGTTTTGCCTGTACCTGCTTTTCCAGTAATGGTCACAAGTGGGATATCGTCATTAAGCAAAAGTTCCAATGCCATTCGCTGCTGAGCATTACGCGCGCTGATTCCCCACACCGATTCGTTACTTAAGTACAAAGGCTCTAATCGCTCTGCCTCCTGATTTACTTTCAACAGTGCTGATTTTCCAGTGCCCATTTCATCTTTCAAAATAACAAATTCATGTGGATACAGCGTATAAGGTAGCTTCAGTGGTTTGATTGGCAAAAAACGGTTAGAGTAAAATTCATCTATGATGGACGGATGCACCTGTATCGCCGAGTATCCAGGGTACAACTCACTTGGATCGCCTGTTCTATCGGATAGGTAGTCTTCAGTCAGCAGCCCCAATACATCTGCCTTGATTCTGACTAATACGTCTTTACTAACCAACACCACTGAACGCGGTTCAGATTGCTCCTGCTCTTCCAAATGATAATTTAAGGCGACTGCCAAAATCCGGTTATCGTTCGAAACCTCCCCGAACATCTCCTGAACTTTCAAAAAACTCCGGTGGTTTAACTCAACCTTAAGCCTTCCCCCTTGGGGAAGTGGAACGCCACTGTGAAGATGCCCCACTTCTCTCAACCCGTCCAACAATCGCGATACATTACGGGCATTCCGTCCAATCTCATCCGCGTTTCGTTTTTTGGAGTCGATTTCTTCCAGAACAACAGCTGGAATAACAACTTCATGTTCTTTGAAGGTAAAAATGGCTTTCGGATCATGCAGCAGCACATTCGTATCCAGCACAAAAATTTTCTTCATTAAATCCCCTCCAAAGCGGCGTGGACAATCTCATGTTTCATACCTATACCTATTCACCGGCTACCCAATACTTGCTGATTCCCTGAAAAAAGAACCCCAAAGCAGCATAATGCAACGAAAAGTGTAGCTGAAGATAGCCTCAGAGCCTGTACATTTTTAAAATTAGACACAAAAGGCCCAGTGATTGCTCACTGGACCTAGACTGGGTTCACTTTACATTTAGACATACCTCAACCCCCTTATGCTATATAAGAGCTTTACTCGCTGCGAGTATAACATAAGCGGGGAAAAAGATACATACTCAGGAATTGGAAGAAGCTTCAGTGCTGTCGCTTGCTTTTTTGGCTAATTCCTCTTGTAGCGCTTGTTTAGCTAAATCGAGCTGTTGCTCATCAATGTACACATAAGGACTACGCCATGTTCCTGCTACAGGATTGTATTTTACATTTTGCTTGGAAATATTCCAATAGGTTTGTACGATATTTTTCATTTGCTGTGACTCAATATCAGTCATCATATTCTTATCAACCGATTTAATAATTGCACTAAACTTGGTCAAAGCGTTAAAGGTTTGCATTTGGTCAATTAGGGAATGAAGCACCTGATTTTGTCGACGATTGCGATCAAAGTCGTCAGATTCAGCTGTTCTCGGACGACAATTCGACTTGCGGTAGCGAACAAAATCAAGAGCTTGGTCACCATTCAAATGCTTGGCCCCAGCTGTCAGGTTAATATCGGTGCCATCAGCACGGTCTCGGTAACACATATTTTTATCAACCGTAACATCTACGCCACCTAGATTATCTACAACATCTCTGAAGCCCTGGAAGTTAATAACCGTTACATAATCAATATTAATATTTAGATATTTGCCGATCATCTTCTTCATTTGCTCTTCAGCAACTTCGCCAGATTCTTTCTCTCTAGCCTTAAATACCGGATAATACTCATTCAGCTTGCGTGGCTTATACCCATCCATTTCTAGACGCGTATCACGAGGCAAAGACACAATGGTAGACGATTTTGTATTAGGGTTCAATGTAGCTACCATAATAACGTCTGACAAATAAGTCGGATGGTCAGGGCGATAGTCGGTTCCAAGCAATAAGATAGTCAAAGGCTTAGCCTCAGCCAATTGCGTTTTGGGCACTTCCTTGTTGATTCCAGTATCCAAAACTTCCTCTACCTGATTGTAAATATAGTAGGTATAACCACCTGCTGCCAAGATACCTATAATGAGTAGAAATAAGACAAACTTCATAAACGATCTGAAAAAGCTTTTTTTCTTTTTCGTTTTTTTCGGTTTGGCGGATTTTTTCCCGCTTTGTGTCCGGGGAGGCAATCCATTCGAAAGATTACTCATGCTTCAACACCTTTTCCTGCGTTTTGAGAAATATAGCTTTCTCCAAGTTTACAATCCTAAAACACATACAGCGGCGCATCCCGTTTCCGGGCGTCGCCGCTGTGGCCGAAGACCAATCCTATGAATTACATATTTGCTTGTGCTGTTTTACGTTGTTTCTCCGCACGCTCGCGCTCACCTTTGTTCAGGATCTTTTTACGCAAACGAATGGATTTTGGAGTGATTTCACAATACTCATCATCATTCAGGTATTCAAGCGCCTGCTCCAGAGAGAAGATAACAGGTGTTTTCAATTTAACCGTATCATCTTTTGTTGCGGAGCGAACGTTTGTCAATTGTTTTTCCTTACAGATGTTAACGACAATGTCGTTATCACGTGTGTGCTCACCAACGATCATACCCTCATAAATTTCAGTCCCTGGCTCCAAGAACAAAATACCGCGATCTTCTACGCCCAGCATACCATAAAATGTAGAGGTGCCGTTTTCCGTGGACACGAGTACACCTTGATGACGTCCACCCACTTGACCGCCAACAAATGGTCCATAGCTGTCAAATGCATGGTTCATTACACCGTAGCCACGAGTCAAAGTCAGGAAGTTTGTAGTGTAACCGATCAAACCACGTGCAGGGATCAGGAATTCCAAGCGAACCTGTCCAGTACCGTTATTAATCATGTTGACCATTTCGGCTTTACGGGAGCCCAGACTTTCCATAACTGCGCCCATGCTTTCTTCTGGAATATCGATGAGAAGACGTTCGATTGGCTCCATTTTTTTACCGTCAATTTCCTTAACGATAACTTCCGGTTTGGACACTTGCAGTTCGTAACCTTCACGACGCATGTTTTCAATCAGGATTCCCAAATGCAATTCACCACGTCCAGATACAATAAAGGCATCCGGGCTATCCGTTTCATCAACACGTAAGCTGACATCTGTTTCGAGTTCTTTCAGAAGACGCTCACGCAATTTACGTGATGTTACCCACTTACCATCGCGACCTGCGAATGGACTGTTGTTAACCAAGAAGGTCATTTGCAGTGTAGGCTCATCAATTTTCAGTACAGGCAATGCTTCAGGATGATTTGGATCGGCAATGGTTTCACCAATGTTGATGTCCTTAATCCCCGCAATCGCCACAATGTCACCCGCGCCTGCTTGATCGGTTTCAATCCGTTTCAGTCCTTGGAAGCCGAACAACTTCTCAATACGCGCTGATTTACTGCTGCCATCACGCTGGATAACTGTGACCGCTTGTCCCTGCTTGATGATACCGCGGTTCACCCGACCTACTGCAATTCGGCCCAGGTATTCGTTATAGTCCATCAGTGTTACGAGGAATTGAAGAGGCTCATCTACTTTCTCAGTTGGAGCTGGAATATGCTCTACCACTGTTTCATACAATGCTTGCATGTTGTCATCTTGCTTTTCAGCATCCATGCTGGAAGTTCCGTTCAGTGCTGAAGCGTACACAACAGGGAATTCTAATTGCTCATCATTTGCACCCAGCTCGATGAACAGATCCAGTACTTCGTCAATGACTTCTGCCGGACGAGCTGCCGGACGGTCAATTTTATTTACTACAACGATAGGCGTCAGATTTTGTTCCAGCGCTTTACGCAGTACGAATTTCGTTTGCGGCATGCAACCTTCGTAAGCATCAACGACCAGCAAAACGCCGTCAACCATTTTCATAATCCGTTCCACTTCACCACCAAAGTCGGCGTGTCCCGGTGTATCTACAATGTTAATCAGGTAATCTTTGTAAGTGATAGCTGTATTTTTAGCCAAAATCGTAATACCGCGTTCACGTTCCAGATCGTTGGAGTCCATGGCGCGCTCCTGAACAGCCTCGTGTTCTCTAAATGTTCCGGACTGTTGAAGCAACTTATCGACAAGTGTCGTTTTTCCGTGGTCGACGTGGGCAATAATCGCAATATTGCGAATGTTCTCTCTTGCATGCATGGTTTGTATCCATATCCTTTCCGTATATCAAAATAGTGTCTCTATCCTGAAGCAATGCTCATTCAAGGCTAACAATCGTTCTTTAGGCCCACTCCCTGCCAGCCTTCTATATGTTTCAGGCTTTATACAGACAGCTTCTCTCTCCGATTCGCGTGAAAACCTTAAAATAAGCGTCAGAAATCATTCCGACGCTCTTTTCATATCCATTATATTATAGTAGAAATATGTCATAAAGCAAGACATTATTGCCCGTTCCGTAATTTACCGTCATGAAATCTGCACAGCTTGTCGGTTTACCAGTTGCGTTTGCTACGGTTGTTTATGACCAACCAGATTCCAGCTCCGATCAGTAAAACGGCAATAATATACATGATGCCTGTACTTAGCAAGGTAATGATCAATAATAGCACCGATATCAAGCCTAATAGTACGCTCCCTGTATATACATTACGAGAAAGCGAAATATCATTAATGGCATACTCCCATAATCCAATCGCCACACCTAGAAGAAACAAAGGCCATAAGTAGCCCATTAAATGCCATCCCCAAGTATTGCAGAGAAAAAAGAGGAAGCCATATACCGACAAAATCCCTGCCGGCAGCAACATAAAGGGTGATACTTTACGCATCATATACATTGCATGTAGCACGATTCCAGGTATTAAAATCAGCAAGGGCCAAAGGTTGCGTCCCAAGAAGGAGAACATCCCCAATTTCCCCAACAAAATAATCAGTCCTACGGCAACAATGCCTACTCCGATCATACGCTCTTTTCCGGAATTCATCGTGGTCTCCTTTGTTTGCTGGATTTGTTTTTGAGTCATTAAATGTAGTTGTTTTCAAGTACACTTTTATGAATATAGAATTTTTACAAAAACCGAGCTGAATCCTCGGCATCTGCAAAACCCTATGTCTAGTTTAGCCGATGTTTTCCAAAAAAACCATGTTCAAATATGACGGGGTCGTAGCTGCCGATATATTCCTGCAATGACAACTGCTGCTGCCAACAAGACCGGTAACCATGCATGTATAACCTCACCCAAGTCTGCTAACCATAGGCCCAATTTGGGATCACGCAGTAGCATTTCTCCCGCCGTAAAGGCCAGGATGGCAGATCCCAGCAGAACAAGGATCGGGAACCGATGAAGCCAGATTGCTATCACGTTGCTGCCCCAGACGACAATCGGAATACTAATTGCAATACCAATGACTATAATAGCAATGTCCCCATTGGCTAGAGCTGCAATAGCTAATACGTTATCTAGACTCATCACAAAGTCTGCTAATAGTATCACTTGTATTGCCTTCCATATGGTTGTTTCCGCTCTTACTCCCACATGATCATCATTCTCATACAGCAGCTTAAACGCAATCCATAACAGAAGTAAACCGCCCGCCGCCTGAATAAAGGGTATGCCTAGCAAAATGACAGCTACAAAAGTCAACACACAGCGCAGCAGGACCGCGCCGACAGCCCCCCACCATATCGCTTGACTTCTTTGCCTTGCAGGCAAGTTTTTGCTCGCCATGGCTATAACAACTGCATTATCACCGCTTAGTACCAAATTAATCATTAATATTTTCAATAGCAAAATGACATGCTCCATATGTACAAACACCCCCATCCTACATGTATGCGAAATCGGACGAGGCTATGCTTGCAAGCTTTTCGAATAAGTCATAATTTAGTAATAACTAATGGCAATTTGGTTGAGTATAAACCTTGAATTCAATAACAAACAGCAATATAATGAATCGTATTTCCGAAAAACGGGTATTAACATAAACAACATGCAATGTTTTGAGGATGTTTAATCAGGGAGATGAGAACGATTGACATGTCCGTACTTCAGTTCTTTTGGCTACTTCTTAATGTGATATTTATTGACCTTCTGCTCGCAGGAGATAATGCGATTGTAATTGGGCTTGCCGCCAGAAAGCTGCCTCCTGCAACGCAAAAAAAAGCGATACTATACGGCACCGGGGGTGCCCTGCTCATCCGCATAGCAGCCACTATTGTAGTCCTCTGGTTACTTCAAGTACCGTGGTTGTTACTCATCGGGGGTGTAATGCTAGTCTGGATCGCGTATAAGTTGCTCGTGGACCAAGAGGATCATGCCGAAGTTAAAGCAGGAACAACTCTATGGGGGGCTATCCGCACCATTATTGTCGCCGATGCAGCAATGGGTCTGGACAACGTTATTGCTGTTGCTGGCGCGGCCCAGCAGCATTTGCTACTTGTAGTGCTGGGCCTGTTAATCAGTGTGCCGATCGTTGTATGGGGAAGCACTCTTTTTATCAAGCTGATCAATAAATTCCCCTGGATTATCTATTTAGGATCGGCGGTGCTTGGTTATACGGCCTCTAATATGATCACTGAAGAACGTAAGCTGGCACCATACTTTACGGAGCATCCGGCGCTGCGTATCTTGTTTATTGCCACCGTTATGGCTGGCATTTTGCTCACAGGGTATCTTCAAAATCGCAGAGCAGTATCCCGTCGAGAAAAAGCTGTCTAAAAGAGGTTTCAAAAGGACCCCACCCAAATAAAAAGGCAGACCCCAACATTGTTGCGGGTCTGCCTTTTTTATTAAAACCAATCTTCCTGTATAACTTCCTCTTTACGCCCCTCTACAGCTCCACCTGCCTCAAGGACAACCGTCTCCGTTGTAGCTACAGCCTGATCGATCAAAGCATTTAAATCCCGAATAGAAGCTTCAATCTTCTGCACTACCCACAAGTTCGGATTGGTCGTGGGAGATTTGGGAACAAACAATGTACAGCAATCCTCATACGGGAGAATGGATAAATCGTAGGTGCCAATTTGCTTAGCGATTTCTGTGATCTCCTGCTTATCCATCATAACGAGAGGTCGCAGCAAGGGGAGTTCCGTCGAACGACCAATCACATTCATGCTGGATAGCGTTTGACTAGCAACTTGACCCAGACTGTCGCCCGTCACGAGTGCCAGTGCTCCTTCACGCTCTGCCAGCATTGTTGCAATTCGCAGCATAGACCGCCTCATTAGCGTAATAATCAAATTATCCTGCCCAGTGCGAGTAAAGGCCGTCTGCACCTCTGTAAACGGTACAAGGTGGATTTTGATTCGGCCCGCGTAGCCTGCTAATACTTTTGCCAAATCAATAACCTTTTCTTTCGCACGCTCACTTGTAAATGGATAGCTATAAAAATGTACACATTCGATTTCCAAGCCTCTACGCATGGATGACCATCCTGCTACCGGACTGTCAATTCCACCGGACAGCAGCAGCATAGCTTTGCCGTTCGTTCCTAACGGAAAGCCCCCTACAGCCATAATAACATCACTAAAAATATATGCCGCCTGCTCTCTTACCTCCACACGCAGCTCGATATTAGGTTGACGTACATCGACTCTCAGCGCCGGAAAACTCCGCAATATAGGAGAACCAATTAAATGGTTCATCTCTTGTGAAGAATGGGGAAACTCCTTCCATACTCTGCGGGCATTTACCTTGAATGTCGTTCCCTCGTCTACGTTCAGCTCATGCATTAAAGCTACAGCCGTCTCAATGATAGCATCCAACTCAACAGGAGCCATTTTGACAGGACTAATCGTCGTGATGCCAAACACCTTTTGCAACACTTGAATGATCTGTTCATAGGGCTCTCCTCCGAGAACTACATAAATCCGTCCAAATTCCTTGCGCAACGAAGCACCTGGAAAAGGCTTAAGCAGCAGCTTTACGTGTTTCAGTACAGCTTTTTCAAAACGAGCGCGATTCTTCCCTTTTAATGTAAATTCGCCGAAGCGAAGTAACAGCATATCATAGTGCATTTAACGTTTCCACCTTTCAAGGGATTCCAGCTTGGCTACAGCCTGTCGAAGCGCAAGTATGAGCTCGTCGATATCCTGTTCCGTATGTTCATCACCAAAGCTGATACGAATGCCGCCAGCTGCTTCTGCCTCATTGCGGCCCATCGCCAACAGTACCCGGCTGGGCTCGGCTAATTTTGAAGAGCAAGCCGATTTGGTGGACACCGCCACACCCAATTGCTCCAGCGTATGCAGCAGTACCTCGGCCTTCATGCCCGGATACGAAAAGTGGACAATATGCGGCGCTTCTTTCCCACTGTTCAGCCGCAGTTGTGGGATTGTTTTCACTTCTGCGGCCACCCGTTCTCTCCACTCGATCATGCGCCGTGCAGTCTCTGCTTGTCGTTCGCCCGCCAGCCGTACTGCCTTGGACATACCGACAAGCAGTGGTACATTTTCGGTGCCCGCACGAACCCCTTGCTCCTGAGAGCCACCACTAAGCAATGGGAAAAGCTCTAGGCCTTCCCGGACGAATAACAATCCAGCACCTTTGGGTCCACGCAGCTTATGCGCCGAAAGGCTGTACAGGTCAGCCTGCCAGCCCCGGATATCAACCGGCAACTTTCCAAACCCCTGTACACCGTCAACATGAAATAGGACACGGGGGAAGCGCTTCTTCAGTGTAGCTCCGATATCTCGCAACGGTTGCACCCTTCCTGTCTCATTATTGACATGCATGATACTGACTAAAATCGTATCTTTACGAACAGCTGCGCAAACCTGTTCGGCACTAACATGACCTTCCTCATCCACAGGTAAAAAAGTAACCTCAAAACCCAAATTTGTCAGCTGTTTGCAAGCTTCATACACAGACGGGTGCTCTGTCGATACAGTCACGATATGTTTGCCTCTGGTCTGATACTGCAAAGCTGCTCCCTTAACGGCAAGATTATTACTTTCCGTTGCCCCGGATGTGAAGACAATCTCCGAAGGAGATACTCCCAGAGCTGCAGCGCATACTTCGCGCGAGCGCTTAATCAACTTATCCGCGTCCTCTCCATACCGATGCATGGAAGACGGATTGCCATAATGGCGTCTCATTACCTCGGCAACGGTTGTAATCACCTCTTCAAAAGGCGGAGTTGTCGCAGCATAATCAAAATATTTCATCAAACTCCCCTTTCTGCCCCACAACTGCTACAACAAAAAAAGACCAAAATAGGGAAAGGTCGCTTCATTACAGCGACACCCTTTCCCCATATTGATCCTGTCTGCGGACCTAATCGAATTGAAATTACGCACTTTTATGCTATAAGCTATAGGGCTTAGATGGTATATTTTTCACGTGCATTTTGAATTTTGGAAATATATCTTTGCGTTTCTACCGGAAGCTTGTCCAGTACAGACATCAACTGCTCATCACTACTTACGCCAAGCCGCTGCACCCGTCCGGGACCTGCGTTGTACGCAGCCAGCGCCATATTTTCCTGTCCGTTAAAACGTTTAATCTGGTAAGACAAATAGCGTACGCCAGCATCAATATTTTGTGCAGGATCATAGGGGTCACTAACTCCCAGACCTTGAGCTGTAGCATCCATCAACTGCATAAGTCCTTTGGCTCCGGCCGAAGAAGTAACCGATGGATTAAATGAAGATTCCGTATCAATAACTGCCTTAATCAAAGCTACCGGAACGCCGTATTTCTGACTTGCCTCATTAATCAAACTATCATACGCTGTAGCTTTTGTAGGTCCGTCCGTTGCCGTATTGGGAGAAGCTGGATAGACTACCAATGGCGAAGCCGTTCCCCTCGAAGGTCCCAGTTGAAGCCAGAGCAAGCCGTTTTCATCTCTGGTAACATCGCCTGAATTTTCTTGAGTGACAGCATCATCTGTTTCCAGCTGACCTACTTGTTCCAGCAATCCAGAAAAAGCATCCGCTGTACCCGTCTGGGTCGTAGCACTCATATTATTTAACAGCTGCATGTCTAACATGGATTTGGACACGCGCGGATCAATTTGCATGTGGTGTTCCCAACTTTCTATAGTTGTTATATCCCAAATAGCTTGTCGTTATTGCTATGATACAACTTTTTACTATGTACTTCCATACTTTTTAATGAAAAAAAGCTCCGTTTCTGTCGAAAAGACAGCGGAGCTTAGATAACGGACCTTTACCCAACAGGGTTAGCGCACAAACGGGATAAAAGCAAAATAACTCAATGTTGCCAATGCGCCAAGACCAATCGACCAAATACCTGTTGTTTTACTGCCATTTACATAAGCAAAAAATCCTAAAACTGCCGCAATGGGTCCCAGCACAATAGACCACATAAACAATGATGCAATACCAGCAGCCAGCCCAATATAGCCGGAAATACGACCACTATTGTTAATAACCTGCTCTTCACCCTTGTTCTCATGTTTGGTCACCACTGGCGAGCCAGGAGCAACCTCTGCGGCATATTCCTCACGATGATGGCGGCGCTTAGCAGAGCGCTCCTGAACGTGACGAGGATAATCTACACGTTCACGGCTAACATGCTCTTCATTTTTATGCTTATCGTTTTTATGATCTTCCATAATAACTGCACCTCCAAATGGAAATGAATCGTGTTATACATTTACAGAGACTTCGGCTTAAAGGTGTGGCAACAGGTTGCGGCAGACGTTGCAGCCTTATCACGTTCATCTGAACTAAAGCTTTCCCCCGCATATTCTTCTTTAAATTTTTTCCCGGCATGACCATCTACTTCAATCATGATCAAATCTGCCTTGCAAAAGTTGTTTTCTCCCCAATAATGGCAATTGGCTACGCTGCACTTTACGATTGGCTTGGCCTCTTGGCTCATGATCATCACCTCGGATTCATTGTCCCCCCGCTCCCCTGCACCTATGCGTTCATGGCATATGGCAGTTGGTGACATACGAAAAAAGCCGCTTCCCTTCGCCTCCTCCAAACTGGCAGGAAACAAGTAGAAAACGGCTTGCTTGTCTTGTTTTAGTTTTTGATTAGAAATGAATTTCTTGGATTGAATGCTTTAGGCATGAGTACGACGAGTCTGCATCCGGCGCTGTGTCAAATAATCACTTTCATAATAAGTCAGATCATCACGCAATTCTTCAAAGTTTTTCGTAATGTCCATGATCACTTCGCGGGCGGCTGGCACTGGCGTTTTACGGAAGCGGATAGCATCTTGTCCCGTATAAGCATAGCGTCCGTCCTCTGCGTAAGTTTCATTTTTGGGATAAAAAAAGCTGTTCACGCAGTCATGGTATACGTTATACAATGCCTTTTCCGCAAAATCGACGTCAAAGTTGGCACGGCGCAAAGCCACACCCAGCTTTTCATAGGATACTTCGGAAAAAACAAGGACATGGCGGAGATCCGACAAAAAACCTTTGTAAAAAAGCACGGACTCCTCATTACCATCCACAGCCAGTTGCGGCAGAGCATGCTCATTGAGGAATGTTTCCACACGTTTCACGGCAGTTTTCAGTCTTTCCTGCGCCGACTCACATAATTTTTGTACGTTGACTGCTGACATCAAGGCAGCTCCCCCTTATTTGTTGCTTGTTCATCAATTTGGTTACCCGAAAATAGTCCCTTCTAACCGAAAGAGCTGTAATTTTCAGTATTTATCCTACCACAAATAAGCATTGAAAGGTATAAAAACATGCCAATCTCCTCACGCTAAACCATAAATTTATGAATACTCAAGGAGGACGGTTTCATGTCTCGGCCAAAATGGTTAAAACCCCTGCTCGGAGCAGCTGCCGGGGTGCTTCTGATCACACTGATGCTACCTTCACGCGATCACCGCCAAACACCACAGCCCGAATATACGACCAAGATGGTACCACAGCAGGAGAAGCAGCTTAAAAAAGGAATGTTGGCTTTGGACCTGTCCGCTACGGATACCCTCACACGGATGGACGCAAGACAAGATATTCAATACGTAATGCGGGAGCTGAATGGTAAAACTGCCAATCAGAAAAGACAGTTCACCCACACATTGCAGCAATCACACAGTCATCTTCATACGCTCCAGTGGATTCACATTAGGGACGGAAAGACTAACACCTACACAGGCAACAAAGCACAGACAAGTCTGCTGAACCACCCTCAAATTCAAAGCAGCTTGGCTGCGGCTCGTCGTTCCGTCATGCAAAATAAATCCTATGAATCGGCTGCTTTTCAAGTTGAGGGCGGTAAATATTTCATCATGGCTGAACCATCGGCTGATGGAACATGCGGCGTTGCTGCCCTGGTCAGTCAGCAAGTATTGCGTGACGTGGAGAAGCATCAGCGCAAAAATTTGCGTTTAATTCCCTATCCAAAAGAAGGTAGCTACAAAATCGAATCCGTACATCCCGACACATTGCACGATATCACGGTCAAAACGGGTCACGACAACGAAAATGCAAGCCATTATTTTGAAAACGAAATTGTCGTTCGCTTCCGTCACAATCCTGATTCACGACAATTGAAGGAAATTGCAGCAGATTTGCACTGTGAACCAGGCCGTAAGCTTGGTTATACTTATGTATTTCATTCGGATAAAATGAACTTCAAAGAGCTAAAGCAATACTTTTCACAAAAGTGGAACCCGCTTTATGCTGAGCCTCACTATATGTATCTGACCAATGAGAAAGCACCTATCAATGCCGACAGCTCTATTCCTAATGATCTGCTCTTTTCTCGCTATCAATGGAACCTGCCTGCTACCGAAACCAACAGAGGCTGGAAACTAAGCAAAGGCAGCAAAGATGTAATTGTCGCGGTTGTAGATACAGGAGTGGATTTGGATCACCCTGATCTAAAAGGCCAAATTCTTTCTGGGCATAACGTGGTAAACCCGTCTGAAAAGCCTTATGATGACGTCGGTCACGGAACGCATGTCGCCGGCATCATTTCTGCGCTCGTTAATAATGGTGAGGGAGTCGCCGGTATGACGTGGTACAACAAGGTCATGCCGATCAAGGTACTTGACCAATCTGGCTCCGGTACAACTTACTCGGTTGCAGAAGGTATTATATGGGCAGCTGATCACGGGGCCAAGGTCATCAATTTGAGTCTCGGCAACTATGCACAAGCTTCATTTTTACATGATGCGATCAAATATGCCTATGACAAAGATGTTGTATTAGTTGCAGCCACAGGCAATGATAATACGGAGCGACCTGGTTATCCAGCAGCGTACCCTGAAGTATTTGCCGTTTCCGCTACAGACTCTTCTATGCACCGCGCATCCTTTTCTAACTACGGCGATTATGTGGACGTCATGGCTCCAGGTGCAAGTATTGCCAGTACGTATCCTGGGAATCAATATGCTGCACTATCGGGTACTTCAATGGCCAGTCCACATGTATCAGCGTTAGCTGCCCTGATTCGATCCGTTAACCCTGATCTAACCAATAAAGAGGTAATGGATTTAATGAGAGACAGCGTAATTGATTTGGGCACACCAGGGCATGACAAATATTTTGGGTATGGTCAAATCGACGTGTATAAAGCATTGAAAGCAGCACAGCGTCCCTATGTTCCCCTGCAATTCTATCCACAGCATTTCAGTGACAAGTTGAAATCCATATTAAAGAAACTGGAAGCCTAGGATACCCCTTTTGGAAAAAGCAGCCATGTTGCTCCATGGCTGCTTTTTTAGGCTTTCTTAACGTTTGGAACTGGTACGGACAGGTCGCTTTCCATGACTGCGTGTATGACAGCATGGGTCACCAGGATCCTTGACAACCACCGGAAATACGTGGTGGGGCACAGGTATAACATGCGCCTGATTGATGATCTCAATCGGATGAACAACAGGTACCACCTGTGGGTAAAATTGATGATTTACAAATTGGATCGGCGGGCACACGACCGGGTCGTAATGACAATGACTCATAATGTGCAACTCCTTTCGGTGAATTAGTACAGCATATTAAGGAGGCGTATGCTGTGCTTGGATGTTTAACCCCTAATACAATTATCCCTTATAAAATAGGCTTTCGTTCCACAATGACCGAATGATCAAGAATATCGCCCAACAAATTACATAGCTTGCGCAGACCTGATTTAAGTGTTTCCTTGTCCGTATACGAAAAAGAAATACGGATATGATTACTATCCATACCACCTGCATAGCACACCGCACCAGGCAAAAAGGAAATGCCTTCACGGTCAGCTACCCGCTCCAATTCTGGAATATCCACCATAGAGGGAAGTTTAATCCATACATTGAGACCACCTTCAGGAGCATACCAGGTAACTTCTGGCGGAGCATAGCGCTGGAGTGTATTCAATGCGACAGTTAGACGATCTCGAATTTGTTCTCGCAATGAAACAAAATGCTGGTCAAGTCGATTCCTGAGAAAAGGTAGCAGTGTTTTCTGCGTTAATAGAGGACTTCCTAAATCCGTAGTTGACTTGGCAGCCACCAAACGATCCATTACACTCCCAGTTGCCGCTACACAAGCTATGCGGCAACCAGGAGCAACGGTTTTGCTGAAACTTTTGATATAGACAACATGCCCGGACTGATCATGCGCCTTGATAGAGAGTGGGGGTTTAGTTTTGTAATACAGATCGGAAAATGGATCATCCTCAACAATGAGACAGTGATAACTTTGAGCCAGATCCAGTAATTGCATGCGTCTGGCCATCGTCAAAGTTACGCCGGTAGGATTATGAAAGGTAGGTATGGTATAGATCAATTTTGGGGGATGGGTATCACAGAGACGTGTCAAAATATCAATCCGCATACCCTCCTCGTCCATCGGAATCATAATTACTTTGGCACCACGACTAGTGAACACATCAATGGCCCCAGTATAGGTAGGAGCTTCCATGTAGACCACATCTCCCGGGCCAACAAACGTACGCGCCACCAGGTCAATCCCCTGTTGAGCTCCGCTGGTCACAAGCAGTTGCTCTGCCACTATAGGTATACCGCGTTCACTCAAGTGGTCTGCGAACACTTCTCTTAGTTCTAAATCACCTTCAAAAGTCCCATATGCAGCCATTACATCGGAATTTCCAGAGGATAAACGTTGAGTATCTGCGATGATTTCGCGCGTGGGAAGAAGCTCCGGCTGTATTGCCGCTATATGAAAAGAATAGGTAGCCTTTCGGCTATGGTTAAAGTTTCTCCATAACTGCGCGCGCGGCAAATAATCGATTAGCGACATCTGCCAAGACAAATCCTGCGTCCCCTCATGATAAATCGGTACTGAAGCTTCCGCCACATAGCAACCTTTTCCCTGTGTACACGTAACCAGATTCATGGACTCCAGCTCGGCATACGCCTTGCTTACAGTTACAGGACTCACCGCAAGCAGACTGGACAAATGACGGATAGAGGGAAGCTTGGTACCCTGAGGTAGTAGCCCTGACTGAATGCGATCCGCTAATGTTTTGGTAATCTGTAAATATAACTTGACACTGCTGTTGCGGCTGAGATCAATATGCATCGGAACCCTTCCCTCCAAAAATCAACTGTTACATTTAGACGTTTACTGTTATACTTCATTATCGATATAATACAACAAATTTCTTAGCACAGTATAGAACACAGGAGATGATTGGATTGGAATACAAATTTTCGGGTATGGCTCGTACTCAGGGCTCGTCCATGGTAAGGGACATTTTGAAGCTGACACAGGGAACAGATGTATTATCTCTCGCAGGTGGCCTTCCGGCCGATGCCTTCTTTCCCGTCGAAGCGGTTGCTAAAGCCTATGAGCGGGTATTCCGCCTCGGCGGTACTACCGCACTTCAATACGGCCTAACCGAGGGATACATTCCTCTACGGGAACGTCTGGCAGCAATCATGTCATCCCAAGGCATCTCCGTCACCAGAGATAACATCCTCATGACAACAGGCTCGCAGCAGACCATTGATCTAGTTTCACGTGTGTTGCTTGATCCGCAGGATACAGTATTGGTGGAGTCCCCTACTTATTTGGCAGCTCTTCAGGTATTCAATTCCTATGGCGCTAACATTGTAAGTGTAAATACAGACGCTAACGGTATGCAATTAGATGATCTTGAGGCCAAAATCAAACTGCATCAGCCAAAATTCGTGTATGTCATCCCTACCTTCTCCAACCCAGCAGGAAGTGTATGGAGTATGGAACGCAGAACAGGCGTTGTTGAGCTATGCCGTAAATACGGGACTTTGATTTTTGAAGACGATCCTTACGGACGGCTCAAATTTGATGAAAACCTTAACTTCCCATCCCTATTTTCTATTGATCAACAGCTAGGTGGCGACGGTCATGTAATGTACACTTCTACATTCTCTAAAACTGTCGCTCCAGGTGTTCGCTCTGGATGGTTGGTAGCCGATCAAGCCATCGTCGTTAAGACCGCAAATGCCAAACAATCTGCCGATCTGCACTCCAGCAGTATTGACCAGCGTGCTTTGAATGAGCTGTTGGACTTCTTTGATTTGGAGGGACATATACGTACCGTGTCCGCTGAGTATCACACTCGGATGTTGCGTCTTACATCGTTAATGAGAGAACGTCAATGGGAAGGAATCACTTGGAATGATGCACTTGGTGGCATGTTTATGTGGGTTACCTTACCTGAAGGCTTCCGTTCTGATCAGTTGCTGCAACTCGCGATTCAGGAAGGGGTCGCATTTGTCCCTGGACAAGTTTTCTATGCTGACCTGAGCGGCAGCAACCATATGCGAATCAACTTCACGCATACCGATCCAAGCCTGCTTCCAAAAGCAGTTGACCGATTGGATCGGGCGTTGAAGATGTATATGGAGGAAAATGTAGTAAGAAACGCGCGTTAATAGAGTGCTGATTGCAAGTCTCATCCTCGCACGTTTATACGACACAGGATTTGTAAGTCAAAAAAAACAGAATGAAGCCTCCAGCGCTATGCTGGGGGCTTCATTCTATAAATGTACGGATTTTGCGCAATCCGGCTGTACATTAAAAAGGGTGCTTCATCATTCCCACAGGAATATGACGCACCCTTTTTAATGCAATAAATACATTTGGATTAAAGATTTCTCATGCAAACAGGTCATTAATAAAATAGATTCATACATTTTAAGGTGTTGCAGTGGGGAAAGTTTTCCGTAAGCCGGGTTCTGTGCTATTCGTGGTACAGACGGGAACTACCCTCCCACTAAAAGCGACAATCATCTATCTAGGCCGAACATTGCTATCCAGCTCCAGCGACCAACCTAGACACGCCTCGGGCTAAGGCTGCTTCGCGAAGAAGCTGTGTCCCTTTAGGTCTTGCTCCAGATGGGGTTTACCAGGAACGAAGTCACCAGCGTTCCTCGGGGTCTCTTACACCTCGGTTCCATCCTTGCCTGTGCCGCAAGCGGCCATCGGCGGTCCATTTCTGTGGCACTATCCTTCAACTCGCGCTGACTGGACGTTATCCAGCATCCTGCCCTATGGAGCCCGGACTTTCCTCTCGTGGCTTATGCCACCAGCGATTGTCTGTCAAACTTTCCGAACAACATTACATAGTATACAGGGAACGCGTGCATGATACAACCCTGAAAATATTGTAAATTATAGAGTTCTCTCTTTACTTGCTCAAATAAAACGGATGTACCTTTCTCTGTAATGAATTATCTGCCACGTAATAAGCGGACCTTCCCACGTATAACGGAATTGAAAGCTTACTAAAATCAGGAACGTCCTCATCTAGGAATAGTTCATCATCCCGGTAGGTCTGCTGTATTTCACCGACGATCCAATCATGATCTCCATAGGTATGAATATCCACGACTTTACACTCATAAGCGAGATACGCTTCCAGCAATATAGGCACATCCACTGAAATTCCGTCCTCATATGCAATCCCAAACTGCTGAAATTTATCTACATCTTTACCACTAAAGGTACCTACAGCCTGAATCCATTCCGATCTGTGCGCAGGCAAAAACTGAACACCAAAGCCTCCGCTTTTCTTAATCAGTCCGTAAGAATACGTTTCCTTCCTCAATGAAATGCCATACATGCCCGGTGATGATCCGATATATGTATGCCAGCCTGAGGCCATGACATTATTTACTCCCTCATAGCGGGAAGTAACAACTGCAACCATCCCTGGATAGGCATGAATCACAGAATCGGCTATCAACTTTCGCATACAACCTCTCCCTACGAAAAAATGTAATAGTTCACCTTTATTTTCTCATAGATGTGAAGGTTTTACAAAAATTGAAATGGCTCAGTGTCCACTTCAGATACGTATACTTCCGTTGAGTATCGACCTTCTGCCAAGCGTCTGCGCATCCAATCTGCGGTTTTAGGCTTCATAATCTTTTCTGCGTTATGTCCAGGGTCAATAATAGCAATGCCTGCCATCAGGGCATCGTGAGCCGTGTGATAGTCGATATCCCCCGTCACTAATACGTCAGCGCCTTTAAAAAGCGACTTATTCACATAACGGCTGCCAGAGCCCCCAAGCACGGCTGCTTTTTTGATCATACGATCCAAGTCACCCACCACACGTACATGCTCAACGTTGAGACCTTTTTTCACAACATCTACAAACTCTCGTAACGTGCGGGCTTCCTTGAGCTTGCCTACTCGTCCCAAACCAAAGGTACGGCCTTTCAAATCCATAGGGTACAGGTCATAAGCCACCTCTTCATAAGGATGAGCCTTCAGCATCGCTTGGACAACTTTATTGCGTACACCCTGCGGTACAATGGTCTCAATGCGGACCTCTTCACTACGTTCCATTTTACCTGGCTCACCCAAAAACGGCTGTGTGCCTTCACCCGGTACAAAAGTTCCATAACCATCAATGTTAAAGCTGCAATGGCTGTAGTTGCCGATATGTCCAGCTCCCGCATTCAGTATGGCATCCAGTACACGTTGATGATGTGTTTTGGGTACGAAAACGACAAGCTTGAATAATTGCTCGGTGTGAACATCCTCCAACGTACCCTCACTTTGAATCCCCAGTGCTTCTGCCATCCAATCATTCATGCCGTCCTCAGCCGTATCCAGATTCGTATGACTGATGTAGACAGCAATATCATTCTTGATCAGCTTTTCATACAATCTGCCTGCAGGCTGGTCCGTGTTCAAAGCTTTTAGTGGGCGGAATATAATCGCATGATGCGCAATAATGAGATCAGCTTTTATGCGGATTGCTTCTTCAACAACCTCATCATTGACATCCAGGGCTACTAAAATGCTTTTTATTTCCTTTTGCAGACTACCCAGTTGAAGCCCAATTCTATCGTCTGGAACTGCCAAGTATTTCGGAGCCAATTGCTCCATGTAGCTAATTACTGTCTGTCCTTTGGCAAACATGCAAGTACCTCCTCCAGCTGTTCAATTTGCTTGCGCAATTGCTCCTGCTTATGCTGCGCAGATTCCTGATCTGACCGAGCCACTTGTGCCCGCACATCCTGAAGCTTGCGAATCTCCAATTGCCATTTCGAAAAAAAGATTTCATTTGGTGCTTTGACCAATAACGGTCCGAGTTGTATCAGCAAATCCTCTGTCAGTACCAGCGAACTACCAGGAAGTTCCCATGGCCGATACAGGTCATCCTGTTTCAGTGAACTTTCCGAAGCAGGTACTGCCGTCAGAACTTCATATATTTTACCATCTTCTTCCATGATATGTTCATTTGTTAATACCCATTGATGCTTGATTAGCCAGCGCCGTAAAATATCCTCGCCCACGTTGGGCTGTAAAACAAGCTGTTTCACTGAAACAAGCTTGTCTTTTCCTTGCTCCAAAATAGAAGCGATCAAGGCTCCGCCCATACCCGCTATCGTAATAACATCTACCTCATTGGCCTTGATTACAGCCAAGCCGTCCCCTTTTCTAACCGCAATGCGATCTGTAAGACCTGCTTCAGCCACCTGCTTTTGAGCCGCACGCAATGGTCCATCGTTGACCTCACCCGCTACAGCTTGCGATACTCTGCCGGAGCGCACTGCAGCCACAGGGAGTAGTCCGTGATCAGAGCCAATATCAGCCAGTCTGCTACCGGCAGGAATTTGTTCCAAAATATATTGTAATCGCTGAGAAAGTTTCATGACGTCACCCACGTAATCCATTTTTTTCGAGTCCAAAATAAAATTCCTACAACAAAAGCCAACTTCAATATGCTAAAAAAAATCACTTCCCCTGCTGCTTGATGGCGCAGGACGATCGTGTCTGCTTCCGCCATAAACACTAGGGTCAAGCCTATAGCAAAATAAACCAACGCGAAACGTGGAAAGCGGCGATGTACCCACCAGCTTAACCCAATCAACAATACTGCGTGTAAAATCCAAAATACCTCAAGCATCGCTAAAGTAGCTGTAGGCCAATAGCGGCCTATAAGGACCGCATACACTAAAAGCAGCCCAGCAAGACCACAGTAATGAAGCAAGCTGATGCGCAAAGTTAATCCCACAAGACACCATATCAAACCGCATAGACCCACCAGCACTAAAAACCAAACCTTAGCTTCACCTTGGTGAAGCTGAATGATCCAGACACCTGAACCCAGCATAATTGCACTGCCTAAAGTGCTCAACATTGCACTCATACTCTTTTCGGAAGACCGCCAAACCGCGGCCATCCCATAGCAAATCGCAGTAACTGCACTTGCCGAGCATATTTGCATTGCCAACGGAAAAGCGGTAAAATAAAAACCGATCAAACAAATGAAGGAAATAATGACAAAACCAAGAAGCCAGGCGATCCCATGCCCATGTCGAAGATATGTAAGCAGCCCGGTGTTGTTACGGTTCTGGCTTTGTGCCGGGTTTTCATCTTCCCGATACAGGTTGGACAGAAAATCGCAATATTGCTCAGGGAGCAGCCGACTTTGCCGCCAATGCTCAATTTCATGTAACAGTATTGTCCGTTTTTTCTCCTGGTCCAAGCTTCTTCCCCTCCACCAAGGCTGCCATGAGATAAAAAAAGACCTTCTGCGCGCTTCAAGCCGCAGAAGGTCCGCAATGTTACGCTTCTATTCGAGGAAATCCTTCAGTCGCTTACTGCGGCTTGGATGGCGCAACTTACGCAGCGCTTTGGCCTCAATCTGACGAATACGTTCACGTGTAACACCGAACACTTTACCCACTTCTTCAAGAGTTCTGGTTCTTCCGTCGTCCAAACCAAAACGGAGACGCAAAACATTCTCTTCCCGTTCGGTCAACGTATCCAGTACATCCTCGAGTTGTTCCTTCAGAAGCTCATAGGCTGCTGCATCTGCAGGCGCCAACGCTTCCTGATCCTCAATGAAATCCCCTAGATGTGAGTCATCCTCTTCACCAATTGGTGTTTCCAATGAAACCGGTTCTTGGGCAATTTTCATAATTTCCCGTACTTTTTCCACGCTTAGCTCCATCTCGGCAGCCACTTCTTCCGGCGTAGGTTCACGCCCCAGCTCTTGCAACAGTTGACGCGATACGCGAATCAGCTTGTTGATCGTTTCCACCATATGCACTGGAATACGGATCGTTCTTGCCTGATCGGCAATTGCGCGCGTAATCGCCTGACGAATCCACCAGGTTGCGTACGTACTGAATTTAAAGCCTTTTTCGTAATCAAATTTTTCTACTGCCTTAATCAAACCCATATTACCTTCTTGAATTAGATCCAGGAAAAGCATGCCGCGACCAACATAACGTTTGGCAATACTTACAACCAGACGCAAGTTTGCTTCAGCCAACCGACGCTTAGCTTCTTCATCACCGTTATTGATCCGTTTGGCAAGCTCCACCTCATCATCAGCAGAAAGCAGCGGTACACGACCAATTTCCTTCAAGTACATCCGGACCGGGTCATTAATTTTAATACCGGGAGGCAGGCTCAGATCGTCATCGAAATTAAAATCATCCCCGTCATTGTTTTCCGGGTCGTCATTTTGACGCAATCTGGTAACTTCTTCGTCGTTGTCATTCACAACCTCAATCCCCAAGTCACCCAGCTGCTCATAAAACTCATCCATTTGCTCGGGGTCCTGATCAAACGGCGACAGTTTTTCCATGATATCTTTGTAGTTCAGAGAGGAACTTTTTTTACCCAACTCAATCAGTTGATCTTTAACCTGATCCAGTGTTAATTCCGTCTCCAGTTCAGTATGCTGATCATTCGCCATCTTTCGACTCCCTCCTCCTAGAAACATCCGACCTCTGTGTGTTCATTGTCTCTCTAGGGCTATAATCTCGCTTGCAATTTGTGCTGCACGCAAAAAATCACCTGAGCGCTCAGCGGTTCTCATTTCTTCCCTCTTCAAATCCAGTTGCTCCTGCAATGGAAATTTTCGCACTTGACGAATATAATCATCCAAAATGTGCGGTGCCCATACGCCTGGAGCATCCATCATCATGATCGAACTTACGTTCTTCTCCAGTCGGTCGTCTTGCAAAGATGAAATAAAACGGCTTGTATCCGGTAACTTCCCTTGCGCGTAATAGGCATATAGATAAGCAGCAATTGCTGCATGATCCTCAATATTAAAGGCGTCCCCCAGATGCTTTTCTACATACTCTGCAGCTTCTAAATCCTGCATCATCCAGTGAAGCAGCCTGCGTTCAGCCACATGGTAAGCCGGCAACAGATTGGGCGTAGAGATCTGCCCTTTTTTATGCCTACCATTATTCCACCCATTTTCGTTATTATCCCCAAAGTTCTGTTTTTTTTGCAGGGATTGACGGAGTAAATTGCATTCCTGCTTTAAGGTTTCAAAATCCACCTTGACTTCGGCAGATACTTCGCGCAGATACACTTCCCGCTCAGTCGGGGATGACAGAGGTGCAATGACATTTAATGCTTCGCGGGAATACGCGATTCTTCCTTCTTCCTCTTGCAGTATATGGTTTTTTTTCAGATATATAAGCTTAAATTTCACCGTTGAAACAGCACTTTCGATAATTTGGCGCTGGAAACGTTCAGCGCCGTATTGCCGGATAAAATCATCCGGGTCCATACCATCGCTAACCAACGCTACTTTTACGTGAAGTCCCGCATTTTCCAACAGCGGAAAATTTTTAAGCGCTGCCGCTTGTCCTGCCCGGTCACCATCATAACAAATAATAACCTCGTCGCACAGTCCCTTTAACATCGTAGCATGATGCTCCGTTAGAGCAGTCCCCATGGCGGCCACTCCATTTTGTACGCCAGCTTCCCATGCCGAGATGACATCGCCATAGCCTTCAAAAAGAACACTTTGACGAAGCTTGCGAATTGAGATCTTAGCATGATGGAGATTGTACAGCGTTCGGCTTTTGTTAAATAGCTTGGTCTCCGGCGAGTTCAAATACTTCGGCTGCCCCTCGCCAAGTATACGGCCTGCAAAGGCAATAACTTTTCCGTTTCGATTCCAAATGGGAAACATGATACGATCTCTGAATCGATCTACATATCCATCACCCTCATGTCGGGGAGAAATGAGTCCTCCCTTTTCCATCTCGACAGGATCAAAAGAACGCTTCTCTAGAAACTGAACGATCGTATCCCATCGGTTGGGTGCATAGCCAATTTGGAATTGGTCAATGATCTTGTCACTGAATCCCCGTGAACGCAAATATTCCATGGCTGGTTTGCCGTGCTCCGTATTTTTAAGTAAAAAATGGTACATCTTAGAAGTTAGTTCATACGCTTGCAACAGCCTGTCCAACTCAGGATGCTGATGCGATGAATCACGTCCCTGCCATTCGCCGAGCGGAATATGACTTTCTTCTGCCATTGTCCTGACAGCTTCGGGAAAGGATAGTCCTTCGATTTCCATCATAAACTTGATGGCATTGCCTCCCGCGCCGCAGCCGTAGCAGTAAAAAATCTGACGATCCGGTGTCACGGTGAATGAAGGGGTTTTTTCGGAATGAAAAGGACAGAGGCCTTTCATATATTTCCCCTGCTTGGTCAAATGCACGTACTTGCTTACCGTATCTACAATATCATGATGTTGTAAAACTGACTCGATGATATCGTCCGGTATGTTACCTTGTCCGGCACTCATATTAACCACCTTCATCTCTTTAGCACGTAAATATAATTCGATACCGTTACTCATTCTCCTGCAAGCGAAGTAAAAGTTTTGTCAGTTTATGTTGAAAAACTTCACGATCCTCTAATGTAAACGGTTTAGGACCTTTTCCATAACGTCCTTTTTTCCGTTCTTTGGCAGAAGTGTGGCGTCGGTCAAGCATGAAGTCTATCGAATCGTTTCGATAAATCGTTCCGCGAAAAGACATCACTTCACAACCTTTTGCCAAGGCGAGTGCAGCAAGACCATAATCGTTGGTTGTTACAATATCTCCGCGGCGGATATGATTGGCAATATAGAGATCGGCACTCTGGTCGCTTCGGTCTACTTTAACAACGCTTACGCCTTTGCTACCCTGAATGAGATGATCATACGAAGATACCATAATAACGTCAATATGAAAACGGGAAGCTGTCTCTGCAATTTCACTTTTAACAGGACAAGCGTCCCCGTCAACAACGATCCGTACACCCGGGAAATTTCCAGACTCTCCCATGATCATCCCCCATCTCGTATCCGCATTCGAGTAAAATACGGAACGGCTGCAAGATCACTCTTACACCGTTCCGTATATTTATACCCATTTTTTCAAGTTGTTCATACTACCACAACCGACGTTTAAACTACAAGCTTGGAAAAATCAGCAAAACGCTTCAATTCTGAGTCAATAGCAGCCAGCAATGCCAAACGATTATTACGTACAGCATCATCCTCAGCCATAACCATAACGGAGTCAAAGAACGCCGTCACCGCAGGAGTAATGGATGAAGCAAGCGCCAATGCTTGTGTCGCATCACCTTCCTGTAAGGCTGTACAATAAGACTCATAGGCGCCATACCATGCTTCGTATAAGTTTTTCTCGCCCTGTTCCGTAAATTCACCCGTATTCACTGACTTGTGAACTGCTTTAGCAGCCAAATTACCTACGCGATTAAAAGACTCCACTGTTGCCTTGAAGACATCACCCGTTTGTACAGCAGTCATTAATGCAGCCCCGCGGTTAACCACAGAAGCAACATCGTCATATCCAGCTGAAAGCACAGCATCTACAACGTCATAACGAAGTGTCTCGGACAATAGTTTCTTCACGCGTAATCCGAAAAACTCATGTAATTCTTTACGTATTTCATCTGCGGAACGTTTCATATTTCCAAAGTTGCTGTGCACATCAAGCGCGATATTGAACACATCAGACAACGTAGCCGAAAGCTTACGATCCAACAGGATCTGCACGATACCTGCTGCCTGGCGACGAAGCGCGTAAGGGTCCTGTGAACCTGTCGGAATAATACCGATGGAGAAGCAGCCTGTAATGGTATCTATCTTGTCTGCGATACTTACAATCGCTCCAGCGTTCGTTGAAGGAACCGTTTCTCCTGCGAATCGCGGCTGGTAATGCTCAAACACCGCTCTTGCCACTTCTTCCTTCTCTCCAGCCTTACGGGCATAATCCTCGCCCATAACCCCTTGCAATTCCGGAAACTCATAGACCATTTGTGTTACAAGGTCAAATTTACAAATATCTGCTGCTCGGCTAACCGATTCCTGTGTATCTGGGGAAATACGTAGCTTCTCTGCCAGAGCATCAGCAATGCGGCGAATTCGACGCACTTTGTCTCCAACTGTTCCCAGCTCTTCGTGGAAAACGATACTTTCCAGCTTGGAGAGTGCATCCTTAATTTCCAGCTTCTGATCTTCTTCATAGAAGAATTTGGCATCAGACAACCGCGCGCGCAATACTTTTTCGTTTCCTTTTGCAATGACTTCCAGCGATTGACTGCCACCATTACGTACCGTAACAAAGTATGGCAGCAGCTTTCCTGTGCGATCCAGCACTGGGAAATAGCGTTGGTGTTCACGCATGGAAGTAATCAGTACATCCTTCGGAATGTTCAAGAACGCAGGGTCAAAGCCACCGAATAGTACTGTTGGAGTTTCCACCAAATACAGCACTTCTTCCAGCAAATCATCCTTGACCGCAATCGTCCAATCTTTTTCGGCTGCAAGTGCTTCAATCTGCTTCACAATAAGCGACTGACGTTCCTCAATGTCCACAATGACATGCTGCTTGCGAAGTACTTCGACATAGTCCGCTGGACTTTCTACAACGGCCTCCTGTCCAAGGAAGCGATGTCCTCTTGTCACATTCCCTGAGTGTACGCCAGCAATCTCCAAATTAACAATATCGCTACCAAACAAGGCTACCAACCAGCGGATTGGACGAACAAATTTAAAGTCATAACTTGCCCAGCGCATAAATTTAGGGAATGTCATGGCATGTAAAATGTGTAGTAACCCTTCGGACAGCACATCTGCCGTTGGTACACCTATGCTGCTCTTGGTCGCGTAAATATATTCCACGCCTCCAAGTTCTTTGAACGTGAACTGTTCAGGATCAACACCTTGGCTACGGGCAAAGCCTAGAGCAGCCTTACTCCAGTTACCGGCTTCATCAAGTGCGATTTTGCGGGAAGGTCCTTTAACTTCTTCGTTAATATCTTCCTGCTTCTCCGCTACTTCCTTAACAAGTACCGCCAAACGACGAGGTGTAGCATAAGCCTCTACAGCACTGTAAGCAATACGCGAGCTGTCCAGCCACGCCGTCATACGTTCCTTCAACTGCTGAATCGCATTCGGGATAAAACGTGCAGGCACTTCTTCCAGCCCGATCTCAAACAATAGATCCTTAGACATTTGCCGCACCTCCTTTCTTCAACAGCGGGAAGCCCAGCTTCTCGCGCTCCTCCAGATAGGTCGCAGCGACCTGGCGCGCCAAATTACGCACTCGTATAATAAAACCTGTCCGTTCCGTTACACTGATGGCTCCGCGAGCGTCCAGCAAGTTGAACGTGTGAGAGCATTTCAGCACATAATCATAGGCTGGAAATACAAGATGCTGCGCCATCGCTTTATTCGCCTCTTCTTCATACATATTAAAAAGAGTAAATAGCATTTTGACATCAGATACTTCGAACGTATATTTGGAATGCTCAAATTCTGGTTGGTGGAAAACATCACCGTACGAGATTCCATTAACCCATTCCAAATCAAACACATTTTCTTTGTCCTGGATGTAGGAAGCAAGACGCTCCATACCGTACGTAATTTCAACCGCAACCGGACTGGCATCAATACCGCCCACTTGCTGGAAGTACGTGAATTGGGTAATTTCCATACCGTCCAGCCATACTTCCCAACCTAATCCCCAGGCTCCCAGCGTCGGTGCTTCCCAGTTGTCTTCAACAAAACGAATATCATGCTCCAGTGGGTTAATGCCCAAACGGCTCAAACTCTCCAGATACAACTCCTGAATGTTATCAGGTGAAGGCTTCAAAACCACCTGAAACTGATGATGCTGATACAAGCGATTCGGGTTCTCACCATAACGTCCGTCAGACGGACGGCGAGAAGGCTCAACGTAAGCTACGTTCCACGGCTCAGGTCCAATTGAACGTAAATACGTCATCGGGTTCATCGTGCCTGCCCCTTTTTCCGTATCATAAGGCTGTACAATAATACAGTTGTGTTCAGACCAAAATTGTTGCAGCGTTAAAATCATCTGCTGAAAATTCATGGGCACACGCTTCCTTTCCAATTCCCTAAAATGTTGGTGATTTCTAATCCTTAAACTCATATGTACAGGGCCAATTTATTCCATAAGCCTTGCTAGAGACAGCAAAAAGCCCCCGCCTCTACGCCTGTACAGACGTAGGGACGAGAGCTAACTCCCGCGGTTCCACCCTACTTGATTGCGACCCTACATCACCAGTCAGATCGTAATCCTCTTTTCCGTGTCCATTCAGACGCTCCCGAGTGCCATGTTCACGAACAATTCCCGCCGGGCTTACACCATCCCCAACTCGCTAACTACAGAGAATACGTCTCGTTACTTTCTCGTTCAATGCATCTGCTCCCAAAGGAGATATATAGTAAGATATTACACGTTTTCAGTGATACAGTCAAGAGAACACCACATTTCACATGTCGTACTTGTCAAGCTGATCCAGGAAATTACGGGATTTCAGCTTGACCTCCAACTGCATATCCATGAACTGACGCATGACATGTTTGATCTCCAGCTTGGTGGAGTCCTTCACGTCGATATTGCCGAGTCGATTCAAATCTATTTGGGCGAACAAGCGCAGCAACTTCAATGTACGCGGAGCAACACTTAACGCAGCCGGATCAAAATGCTTGTAACCCCGACACAAAACCCCACCTAACCTCGGACTGATAAACATATCCTCATCAGCACATCGTTGACCGCTTGAAATACAAGCATCAAGCTGAGGTGCATATCCGGCCGCCTGCAATATTTTAAATTCATAAATACTCATGACGATCAGCGGATCTTTGCCACTCTCCAGTGCCTCCAAGCAGGCTTTAAGCTGCTTAAACCAAAATGCACCTGTTTCCTCATCCTGTAACACCCGATCGAGCAATTCACAAGCATAGGAAGCGTAAGCAGCCTTTGTAATATCCTCGCGCAGTGTATGGTGGGATTGGATAATTTCACCGGCATTCAACGTGCCTAAGCCAGTGTTGCGAAAAAAAACAAATTCACCGTACGTAAACGGCTGCGTTAAAGCGGCATGACGGCTTTTGGATTTTTTCGCGCCTCTGACTAGCACACCTACTTTGCCTCCGCTTTCGGTGCAAAGCGTAATAATTTTGTTCCCCTCACCGTAATCCATGCTGCGGATGACGATTCCTTCCATCCTGTAAAGCATGCTTCTTCCCCCAAACATTCGCGAAGAAGCCAGTGGTTCGTATTATTCACGGGCTTCTTCATGCTCGTCCGACTCTCCTTCATCCGTGTCTTGCTCCCTTGTCACGGCGCTCTCCCTGTATAACAGATACGCACCGACATCTCCAGTCATCGCAAAATACTTCCACGAAAAATCTCGCAATCGTATTCATCCTTTCTTAGGAAATGACGTCTGCATCTCAAAAATAGGATGATGCGAAGAGAGGGGAAGTATGCGATGAAATAAATGGATTACGTTGAAAAAGGCTACTGTGTACGGTCTGGACACCGCTTCGCAAATGATTTGATCTTACGATCGCTGTTACCCCTGAATTTATTTTATCCAATGAGAAAAGGAGTAAATTCAGGGGTAAAGGCGAACGCTGACGCTTCTTCAGATTCAAATCCTTCGCTCCGCTACAACGTGTCCGCAGTTATAATAACTCTTTTAAAAGCACTCCTTATTTCATCACTGGAAGAAAAGGGTAGGTATAGCGAGAAGTTAAGCGCCGCACAAGAGCGGCGCTTGGAATGACCGAAAGATTTAATTCATACGTCAGTGGTAGAGTCGGACGGCTTTTTTTATGATGCATACAACAATTATACATATTGATTGATATCAATTTTAGTCTGTATAAACCTTTGGACCAAAGTGATCGTAGATATGATATCTACTTTTAGGCGTCGCGATGGAAGCCCAAGTCACGAAGGACACGTTCCTGGTTACGCCAGTCTTTTTTGACCTTAACCCAAAGTTCCAGGAAAATTTTGGATCCTAGCAAGTTTTGGATATCTTGACGGGCTTGTTTGCCTACCTCTTTGAGCATGGCTCCCTGTTTGCCGATAATGATTCCCTTCTGGGAATCACGCTCTACAAAAATAACCGCCATAATATGCACTACACCATTATCCTGCACTTTCATGTCTTCAATCATAACCGCAATAGAATGGGGTACTTCCTCACGTGTCATGTGCAAAATCTTTTCCCGTACCAGCTCGGCAATAACAAACTGCTCTGGATGGTCGGTAATTTGGTCATCAGGGTAATATTGCGGACCTTCTGGCAAGTATTTTTGAACCTGATCCAACAGGGTATTTACATTATTACCCATTTTGGCCGAGATCGGTACAATTTCCGCAAAGTCATACAACTTGCGATACTGCTCAATTAGGGGCAACAACGCTTCCGGCTCTATACGGTCAATTTTATTCAATACCAATATAACTGGTGTTTTTACTTGTTTAAGCTGTTCCGCAATAAAACGGTCGCCTCCGCCTAAACCTTCAGCAGCATCAATAAGAAAAAGTACCGCCTCTACTTCACCCAACGTATTAAAAGCGGTCTGATTCATATAATCGCCTAGCTTTGACTGGCGCTTGTGAATCCCCGGTGTATCCAAAAATACAATTTGTGTGTCCTCTGTGGTATATACGCCGTGAATTTTATTCCGTGTCGTTTGGGGCTTGTCTGACATAATGGCAATCTTCTGCCCAATGACATGGTTCATCAATGTTGATTTTCCGACATTGGGTCTGCCAACAATTGCGACAAAGCCAGATTTAAAGTGTTTCTTAGCCATTTTATTTCCTCCAGCGCGATTAAGCACCTAATTTTTATTTTTTCATTAAAGCAGCTGACTCATTAACGTCAACAAGGGTCTATAAAATACAAATATGCCAATAATTACAGCAAAAACCGCTGCCAGGAGCACGGCTCCGGCGGCGGTGTCTTTAGCCGCTTTGGCCAGCGGATGAATATCAGGTGAGATTAGATCCACCGCTGCTTCAACAGCGGTGTTGATCAGTTCGGCTACAATGACTATGGCAATGGCCAAGCACACGAATAACCAGTCGAGCCGGGAGATGCGCAGAGTTAGACCTGCTACAATGACAAGAAGCGCCACAACCACATGTATCCGCATATTTACTTGCGTACGCAGGGCGTATATCACGCCTTCTGCAGCATAGCGAAAGGTCATTCTCCAAGGCTGACGTCTCATTACCGTGTCAACCCCACTTGAGCCAGCACAGCTTCCTGCTTACCCATCATTTCAGCCTCACTTGCATCGTCCTGATGATCATAACCTAACAGATGCAGAAAACCGTGGACAAACAAAAACCCGATTTCACGCTCAATTGAATGTCCATACTCTTCGCTTTGAGCTTGCGCTGTCTGTACAGAGATAATAATATCCCCCAGAACATCCGGTACATCATTTAATGGATTATCTTCCGTCGGTTCGTAGATAATTTCAAGCTCTTCATCCAGTGTTTCCTTCATAGCAAAAGACAACACATCAGTGGGACGATCAATACCGCGATAATCCCTGTTCAACTCATGAATTTGATCATCATTCACGAAAGTAAGGGCAACCTCACCGTCTGTAACCCCTTCCGCTTTGCCAGCCTGCTCTAATAAGGTGTTCAGCAGCGTGATCAACGATTCGTTAATTACCATATCGTTTTGTTCATTATTCCAAGCTAATTGAAGGCCCATGCCAACCGCTCCTTTTAATTCTAATGCTTTAGCTGTGCTTCATGCACAAGTAATACTAAGCTTTTCCACTTTCGGGCTTAGGTCTTTCCTCTGGATATTCAATACGGGAATGAAAAATCCCCATTACTGTTTCCTTGAGAGTTTGGGCCACGATATCAAGCTCCCTCATGGTCAGTTCACAGTCGTTAAACTGGTGATCATCAAGACGGCTCTTAATAATTTTCTCAATCATGGATTCTACCTGCTCCACCGTAGGTTTTCGCAAGGAACGAACTGCTGCTTCCACGCTATCAGCAATTCCTACTACAGCAGCCTCTTTCGACTGAGCCTTCGGTCCCGGATAACGGAAATCATCCTCCGTGAAGTCAGGCTCCACTCCCCGCTCTTCCGCCTCACGCAATGCCTTGTGGTAAAAATAGTGCAGGAATGTCGTTCCGTGGTGTTGTTCGGCTATATCACGAATCGGCTTGGGTAGCTTGTAATCCAATTGCATTTCCACACCGTCACGAGCATGGGCTATAATGATGGATTTACTCAGCTTCGGCTCTATTGTATCATGCGGATTTTCCATCCCATTTTGATTTTCAATGAAGTACGAAGGCCTTTTGGTTTTACCAATATCATGATAATACGAACCAACCCGGCACAACAACCCATTTGCTCCAATAGCCTCCGCTGCAGCCTCCGACAGATTACCTACCATTACGCTATGATGATATGTGCCAGGAGTCTCGGTAAGCAGCTTGCGGAGCAATGGGTGATTGGGATTTGACAATTCAACAAGCTTCAGTGCAGACAAGATGCCAAAGGTGGATTCAAAAAATGGCATTAGCCCTATAACAAGGATCGCTGTAACCAGACCGCCTGCAAAGGCAAAGGCTACCCCATAGAGTGTCGTTGTTTGAGTCCAGTTCCCTTGGTCAATCAGAGCCAGAGAAAAAACAGCCAGAGCCCCGAACAGGCATACCATGATAGCTCCCTTGAACAGCGTTGAACGCTGGCTGGCCCGGTGGGTGGAAAAAATCGACGCCAGACAGACCACAAGGGCAAAAAATCCAAAATTAAAATCAAAAATCTGTCCCTGACGGACATTCAAAATAACACTTGCCAATATACTGAATATAACGGCACATACGAATGCCAGCGACATGTCAAGCAACAGCGTTACAAGCATAGCTCCAAGCGCGATAGGCGCCAGATAGCCGAGATAGGATCGTTCACTAGTCTGCAGTATAGAAATTAACAGCATCGCCCCCACTGTAATCACAAAGATTAACACCAGCATGAGCAACTGTGCATTATTATACTTGAAGTTTCGTGTTCGTGATTGAAATTGACGAATATACATAAACAGACCCAATGCCAGCATCATAGACAACATCAGCAGGCCGAATTGTGGCCAATAGTTGATTTTATCCTTGAGCAGCTCGTTCTCATCAAGCAGTGTATAGATTTCCTGGGTAATAATCTCACCCTTTTTAACGAGCACTTCACCCTGTTTAATGTAAACTGTCGGTGTATCTTCACGAGCCTGTACTTTAGCGTCCTTCGTAGCTGTATCATCATAAAACTTGTTGGCTGTAATCACAAGCCGTGCAAGTTCCTGAACAACCTCCCGGGAGGTACGTTTGGTAAGCGAGCTTGTACTCACGCGCTCAGCTACCTTGGCTCGGGCAGTCTGGGCATCCGTAATTTGATCATTCATCAACCCTGTCACAATCTCACGGGCTACAGGCCGCATTTCGGCAATATCCTCAGATGTAAGTCGCGGAATTTTGATGTATGTCTCCTCTGGGATTCGGTACGTTTGCTCTTTCGTTTTTTCCAGCACCTCATCCAGCAACTTATCTGGATAGGCATCCGCATTACGGCTGTTGTTCACAAAATTTTGCACGAATTCCCGTGCACGTTGAGGAATCTCATCCTTATAAATCGAAATCTTGTCCGCTCTGGAGACCTGATCATCCTGATTTAGTCGTTCAATTCGATCCAAAATACCGGTAATCAGGTTATCGTTGCGGATCGGTACAATGGTATACATGGGCTGCACGCGCTCAGCTGATTCCTCTTGGGCCTTCAAAGTCGCCTTACTGTTAGGAAGCTGCATTGGAGCGACAATTTCCTTTTCACTCGGTTGATTCACCCGGATGTCATAGCGTTCGGGAAGCAGCTTGGATGCAAAACCCACATAAAAAAGAACCACCAAAAATAAAAACAGAAGATAGCGTGTCGCCACGCTATACTTCCATCCATTCATTCTATGCTGGAACGTTTTTCCTTTAGATAATTCCTTCGAGGTCATCTAAAACAATCCCTCTCCATCATCTTTTTCAAGGCAGCTATGCTGCTCATTGTATTCGTTTTCTGATCATACACACTATACTCGTGCTTAAGGGCTTATGCTTGATTTTCAGCAACACGGTCATAAGCGACGATGATTTTTTGAACCAGGGAATGACGAACAACATCCTCTTCCGCAAACTGGACAAAGCCTATTTCGTCAATCCCTTTTAAAATCGCATTTGCTTCAATCAAACCGGATTTCTTGCCACGAGGTAAATCAATTTGCGTAACATCGCCGGTAATAACCATTTTGGAACCAAAGCCAAGTCGAGTCAAAAACATTTTCATTTGCTCCGGTGTAGTGTTTTGGGCTTCATCCAAAATAATAAATGAGTCATCCAGCGTACGACCCCGCATATAAGCCAGTGGCGCAATTTCTATCAACCCGCGCTCCAGCGCTTTCGCCGTCTGTTCTGGCCCCATCACATCGTATAGAGCATCATACAGCGGGCGTAAATATGGATCAACCTTTTCCTGTAAATCCCCAGGCAAAAAGCCCAAGTTCTCACCAGCTTCCACCGCAGGACGAGTCAGTACAATACGCTTGACTGAACCTTCCTTCAGAGCAGCTACGGCCAGCACTACAGCCAGATAGGTTTTACCAGTACCCGCTGGGCCAATCCCAAATACAATATCGCGTTTCTTAATCGTGGTTACATAGTGCTTCTGTCCAATTGTTTTGACACGAATCGGTTTGCCCCGAAACGTCGTCGTAATTTCTCCCTTGAACAAATCAAGCAACTGATCAGCGCGCAGATCTTTTGCCAGCTCAATCGCATAATGGACATCCCTTTCGGTCAGTATATACCCATTACGAATTAACTGGAGCAAAACATCGAACAATTGTTCGAGCACTTCTACTTCGTGAGCATCACCAAAAACATTAATTTCCGCCTCACGAGATGCTATTTTTGCAGGAATAGCTGCTTCGATCAATTTTAAAAAGGAATCCTGCGGGCCGAATAACGCCTGACCTTCTCCCGCACTGTTCAATGCAATTTGTATGCTGCGTTGTTGTTCTGCCAAATAGCCTCATTCTCCTTGGTTATGAACTAACGGAAGTTCTTCCGCAATATCCTGTTCCACTTCAAAAAGTACTTTCATATAAACTTTACCATTCTCTCTCTTCTCATGCAAAATTTTTTGGCTCATTATTTTCGTTCCTTTGCCGTATTTAGCTAAAATATCCGCGCGTGCGCCTTCTATTCCTGACATTTTGGCTTCTGTTTCCGTTAACTTCTGCTCTTGTATCTTTGTCTCCCTCACACTTTCATTCATCCAACCCATCGGAAGTTTGTAAGAACGCCATGTTAGCGGATCATGCTCAACGGTTGTTTTATGTGTAGAATAAGGTATTTTTCCATAGCCCCACAATTGTATCGCACGGTTGCCTAGCACCAGATACAAGCGATCGTGACTATTACCTGTATATGTGCTGCTGCGTCGTACCATGGGACTACTAATTTCATATTCATGCCACACAAGCCCCTTAATCTCTCCTTTGGCTACGACCTGTTGCTGATTCTCCTCATCTCCAAGCGTTCCTGAAATGAGAATTGCTCCTTTTTTGACCCGCGTATTTTTATGCACAACAGGACGACCTTGTTCGGCAAAAATTTCAGTGACCACCGCGTCCGCCTTGCTGATAAGATGACGTGGACTGTAGAGCGACGGGGGAGTAGGCTGTGAAGCTTCAACAACCTGAATTGTCACCAAGGTCCCCTGCCTTTCCACACCGATCCAGGATGCCTCCGGAAGCTTCTGCATGAGTGCGCGCGAAAGCTTGTCCTGGCTGGAAAGACGAAAGCTCCATTGAAACGGATAAAGCCCCTCCTGTCGGGCTGCTTTCAGAATGGATTCCGTTGGGAGCTTATCATTCCCCTTTACTTCAATGTCCCAGATGAGCGATGACATCAGCAGGAGGCCTATCCAGAACAAGGCCAGTCCTGCAAGAAAAAATTTGCGTTTGGCGAGTCGTACTGCAGTGAAGGGAAGTCCTTGACGCTTGAGAACATGCATTTTGCAGCCTGTCCTTCTCAAAAGCGGACGCAACAGGAAGACGTGCGGCAGCAGAAGGTTCATTTCTGCATGTCTAGTACCCATTGGCCGCACGTTCCAAACAGGTATATGATGATCAGTGAGTAAATTAATGAAAGCTTCCACACTTTCGCCCTCGACAGCTAGGGTAACCGTGCCACGCAGCTTTGCTAAAGCGGGATGTTTCACGAGCCTTCCTCCGTTCCTTCCATTTGAATATCCGTAATATGTCCCTCTACACTCACCTGGTCTGGCAGGATAGACGTAATGATTAGATTATGGCCTGACACCCTTAGCCTGCCTTGCGCAAGTGCAAGTACGAGTTGATCTGGCGTGAAATCCACCACACCCCGGTGATTCTCTACATAAAGCTGGCGGCTGCCGATGAGGGTTAACCGCGGCAGATCAAATAGAATGTCCTGCGGAAGCTCCAGCGTCTCGCTGGCCCACTTACGCAGTTTGCGGCTCATCCGGCTCATACGGCGAAATCTCCTTTCCTGTCATCAAAATAACTGTTATCCAACGGCTAATAATTATTTTGATGGCAGCTATGCTGCTTTTTTTAATCGCTTGTTATTACCAATCGGTTTCATCCTATATCTCGATCATCACTGGATGCTGTTGTACCAGCGTCACAGATATCTGTACTGTACATTTTATGATCCAGTCATCGCATTTATGAGGCTAAACTTACAATTCGTAGCAACTGCAATATTAAAGAGGAAAAAGACCGTACTTTCTAAAATTCACATAAAAAAAAGACAACCTCGTTTTCATATCAAAACAAGGTTGTCTTTTTAATTTCACAGTATGAAATGGTTAGTTTTCGGAATCCTGATTCAAAAGCGAGTTTTTTCTGGAGTATAAAAAGTAAACGGCAATACCAATAACAAGCCAAATGATAAAACGAATAAACGTTTGACCATTCAGATTAAGAATAAGCACCCCACATGAAATGATAGCCAGAATTGGAATAAATGGAACCCCAGGACATCGGAAAGCTCTTGGCAAATCGGGTTGTGTTTTTCTCATCACTATGACAGCGACCGAAATCAGAATAAATGCTGATAAGGTTCCAATGTTCACCAAGCTTGCTAACTCATCCAGCGGGATCAACCCACCCATTAATGCAGATAAAGTACCAAAAAACAAGGTGTTAATATAGGGCGTTTTATATTTGGAATGAACCTTTGACAATACTTTAGGAACTAAGCCGTCACGTGACATCGCAAACATAATACGAGTTTGACCATATAGCATTACCAGCATGACCGTTGTCATCCCCAAGATGGCTCCGATATCCACAATACCCGCCACCCAGTTCTGACCGGCAACCTGCAAAACCAATGACACAGGATGGGAGATACCTTCAAATTGCATATACGGCACAATACCTGTCATAATCGCGCTAACGATCACGTACAAAAGCGTACAGATAGCAAGTGAGAAAATAATGCCACGCGGTAAATCACGAGCTGGATTTTTGGTTTCTTCAGCGGCTGATGAAACGGCATCAAAGCCAATGAAAGCGAAAAACACAAGGGCTGCGGCTCCAAACACCCCACTGAACCCAAATGGCATAAACGGTGTCCAGTTGTCTGGCTTTACATATTTAATAGCAACAATGATAAACAATAAAACGACAACAATTTTAACAATAACCATGATATTGTTAATTCGTTTGGATTCTTTTATCCCAAAATAAAGCAAGAACGTGATAGCCATCAAAATTAAAAAAGCTGGAAGATTAAAATAAGTAGCTCGGTCTTTTAAAGCTCCTGGCGCAGCAGTGAATTCAATCGGGATATGAAGACCAATTCCTTTCAAAAAGGATACAAAATAACCCGACCAACCTGCAGAAACAGCGCTGGCGGCCAACATATATTCCAAAATTAAATCCCATCCGATTATAAAAGCCAATAGCTCTCCCATCGTAGCATATGTAAAAGTGTAAACAGAACCGGATACTGGAACAGTGGAAGCAAACTCGGCATAAGCCAGTGCGGCGAATAAACAAGCGAGCCCCGCGATCACAAAAGACAATACCAAGCCCGGTCCAGCCGTAACTGCTCCCGTACCTGTCAAAACAAAAATCCCCGTTCCAATAATGGCTCCAATCCCAAGCATTGTTAAATCGAACGCACCCAATTCCCTTTTAAGCGCCTTTTCTCCCCGTGTAGCGGCGATCAGCTGATCAATGTTCTTCTTTCTGAACAAGCTATTCCCCATCCATCCCATCCTCCTAAACATAAATTTTTACTTTTTGTATAACCCTGTAATATCACCTCGATATAAATCAAATTTTAGCTAAATATGGGGTAAATTTTCATAAGTTCTATCGTTGTGAACATTATATATAAAAAAGAAAAAATGAAAACGACTTTTGGTAAGCTTCGTTCACATTGTTACATTTGATCATTTTTCACGAATATATTTTCACAAATCGGATTCCAAATTAGACAAAATGCCGTCTTTTTAGATGACAGTAAATGTGAGAAAAATGTAGCATATATGAGATCTTCACATTCGCTGTCAGGTAATTAGAGCATTTGCCGTTAAGTCTTTTTTTATTCCAGCATGTTTATGTATCGCTAAAAACATCGTAAAAAAAGATCCGCCACAGCCAAAGCCGTGACGGATCTACGATTATTTTAGCGTCTTCCTCCACCCATGTAACGCTTGGAACGCGGAGGCCCTAATATCTCTGCCCAAATTACACCTCTGCGTAGGTCAGCTGCATTCACTGTACCACTCTCTTGCGAAGTTTGCTCTAGCCCATCTGTAATTTCCTCCGAATCACTCGCATTGGATATACGATCGAGTCGGGCTAAAACCATCCTTCGCTCTTCTTCCATAATACGAATCCGATCCTCTAGAGTCGTACCGTTATCTAATGAATCTTGGTCCATCTGTTCTTCCTTTTTCAGCCCGTCTCCCACTTCTTCTATACGACGAGCTTCCATCACCGCCCGTCGCTCATTAGGAAATTGACGTTGCAGCTCTCCAGTAACATCTTGCTGACGTCGCTCTATCTCAGGTTCCGTTGTGAAAGGTCTGGACGACGTCGAGGACCCGCGCGAATCATGATCACCACCAAAGGTAGGCATACCTTGCCGCGGGGGAGATTTCCGATCTCCACCTTGAATGCTTTTCCCCAAAAAGGACACCAGTGCAAAGCCAATCACGATCAAGATATACAAATGGTCAAAGATCCAGCTGATAAAATTCATTACTCACCGCCTAACTGCTATAGTTCATCGGCCCGTCCGTTAGTTAATCCCGGTTCTTGTTATCATTCCCCGAGTTCTCATTCGGTTTGCCTAAGGAACTACGCATTTGCGTATCTGCCTCAATATTTTTTAAATTCATATAGTCCATGACGCCAAGTTTACCGCTACGCAGCGCTTCAGCCATTGCCAGAGGCACTTCGGATTCAGATTCCACCACGCGCGCTCTCATTTCTACAACACGTGCCTTCATTTCCTGTTCTTGCGCTACAGCCATCGCACGCCGTTCTTCGGCTTTTGCCTGCGCAATACGTTTGTCGGCTTCCGCCTGCTCTGTTTGCAGGAAGGCACCGATATTTTTACCTACATCAACATCTGCAATATCAATCGATAGAATCTCAAATGCTGTCCCTGCATCCAAACCTTTGGATAATACGGTTCTCGAAATGGAATCTGGGTTTTCCAGCACGTCTTTATGCGAGTTACTGGAACCAACCGTTGTTACGATACCTTCACCAACCCGAGCAATAATCGTTTCTTCTCCTGCACCGCCGACGAGTCGATCAATGTTGGCACGTACCGTAACACGAGCTTTAACCTTTACTTCGATACCATCCTTGGCGACCGCAGCAACAATAGGCGTCTCAATAACACGCGGATTAACGCTCATTTGGACCGCTTGCAGAACATCCCGTCCCGCAAGATCAATCGCAGCCGCACGTTCAAATTCAAGCGGAATGTTAGCGCGCTGCGCGGCAATCAACGCATTGATCACTCGGTCTACATTCCCCCCTGCGAGAAAATGACTTTCCAGCTGATTGATATTCAAGCCCAGACCAGCTTTGGTAGCCTTAATGAGGGGATTGACAATTCGGCTTGGCGTGACGCGCCGCAACCGCATAGCTACTAGCGTAATGATACCGATCCGCACACCCGAAGCCAGCGCCGAAATCCACAGCATCACCGGGAAGAAACTAAAAAACACACTCAATACAATAATCACTACTACGGCAATCAGCAAAATACTGACAATACCCGATTCGAACACTCGCATCATCCTCCATTAATCTAATTCTTCGTTGTTAGCTTGCTAGACGCTCGCGTCTGCCTTGACTACAATTCGCCCGCCTTCTACTTTGGATACGATAATCGGCATATCCGGGGCGATAAACTCCCCATTCGTTACGACATCCACTCGCTCGTCAGCGATTAGCACCGTTCCAGCTGGACGTAATGGGGTCAGACTGACACCCCTCTGACCTAGTAACGTTTCCCGATTCACAACCGAAGAAAACCCTTGGTCAGCCGTTAAACGTTCCTGAAGTATAAAACGGTTCCATATCCCTCGGTCCTTAAAGACAACCGCGATGATCGCCACCACGGCAACAGCCGCTGCAAAAGCAATCCCCAACGATATAAACGCATGCTGCATGTTGTATGCAGCACGGACTACACCCGCGACAAGGCTGATGGAACCCAAAATACCCAGAATGCCAAAGCTTGGAATGAACATTTCAAGTATAAGCAGTGCCAGACCGATAATGAACAACAGCCACGTCTCCGAACCTGCAAAGCCAGCGATATAATTACCAAAGAAATACAAACCAAATCCAAGTACACCTAAAATTCCCGGTACACCAAAGCCAGGTACAAGCAGTTCAATAACTACACCCGTGATACCAACAAATAAAAGCAATGTCTGCACGATCGGGTTGGTCAATATCTCGGCTGCTTTTTCAGCCCATGTGCGCTCCACATGGATTACATCATCTGTACTGTAGCCCATCCACTGGATAACTTCTTGTTCCGAAGACGCGATGTGATCCGCGTACCCCAATTTCAGCGCTTCCTCACTGGTTAAAGAAATGATCTGGCCATTTTCCTTATTAAAGTTCATCTCCGGGATAGATACAGTCGTTTTGGAGTCGACCATGCCTCTAGCGATATCAGGATTGCGTCCGCCAGCTTCTGCGGCAGATGCCATGCTACTCTTCCACCAAGCTATCGTTTTGGGGTCTGTAATAGCATTCCCCCTGCCGTCTACTAACGCCGCTGCTCCGATAATACTCCCCGGTTTCATAGCAATCTTGTTAGCACTCAACGCAATATAGCTACCCGCTGAGGCCGCTTCACCTTTTATATAGGCTACGGTCGGAATAGGACTGTCTTTAATCAGTTTGCCCAGCTTCTCCGCTGTATCTACCCGTCCGCCAGGTGTGTTAATATCCAGTAAAATCAGACCTGCTTTAGAATCAACTGCTTCTGCAAATCCACGCTCCATAAATTTGCCCAGACCCTGTTCAATTTCCTGATCAACTGGTATAACAAACACAGCTCCACCCTTTGTTTGAGCCACCGCTGATCCAGAATAAACTAAGGGTAACAACAGAACTGATATCATAATCCACAACGTTAAAAAGATCAATTTGCGGCTGGAGTGGTGATGTTCTCTATGCATTTCTTTCCCCCCTTTCAATCTCTCCTTGTTACAGCATACCAAACTTTGTTAGACAAACTATACAGTTTTCAGGATTTAATGTGAAATTATTGGGTATATTGCTAATCCTGACGCCTGTCAAATACTTTACGCCCCTAACAGGCATCACGTTTCACACAATTACAGGAAGCGCTTTCAAAAAAAGGAGTTTTCACCATTCTCTTTTATGGCAGGCATCACACATATAGAAATAACACCCTCTGTAAACAGAGGGTGTTGTATTTTCCTGTTTGTCGCAGGGTTTATTGCAGAAATTGCTGAACCGCCTGGTTCACGAGCTTACCGTCAGCACGACCTTTTACCTTAGGCATTAAGGCCGTCATTACTTTCCCCATCTCGGCTTTCGAAGAAGCACCGGTTTCCTGGATGGTCTGCTGTACAATAACTTTAATTTCTTCTTCAGAAAGTTGTTCAGGAAGGTACTGAGCGATGATCTCTATTTCTGCTTTAGTGCTTGTCGCAAGTTCATCACGACCGGCTTTTTCAAACTCATGGAGGGCATCTTTTCGCTGTTTGATCTCACGACTCAGAATATCAAGCACTTCGTTGTCGTCCAAATTCCGTTTCAAATCTATTTCAAGATTTTTAATCGTAGAACGAACCATTCGAATGGTGGAGAGTTTGAACTTGTCCTTACTCTTCATTGCTTGCTTCATATCTTCGTTCAATCGTTCGCTCAAATTCATGATTACTTAGATCCTCCTAGAACTTTCTCTTACGAGCAGCCTCGGACTTTTTCTTGCGCTTTACGCTTGGCTTTTCATAATGCTTGCGTTTCTTCACCTCAGCCAATACGCCATCCTTAGCAATGGAACGTTTAAAGCGACGAAGTGCAGCATCAATTGTCTCGTTTTTGCGAACTTTAGTTTCAGACACCAGTTTTCCCTCCCTCCGACCAGACCGTCCAAGAGCAATAACACGGTTCATCAAATTTTATTATAGGTGAAACGGAAACCAGGTGTCAACCTATAAGAAAAAATGAGTACATAGAAGGAACCTTTTTTCCCGTCAGTTCCGCATTACTGAAAAGACTAGCTCTGTCATTTTTAAGAATGCGAGTCCGAAATACCTGTCAAGGCACCTAATTTGGCGCCGCCCAGCAAGTGATAATGCAGATGCCCTACCGCTTGTCCACTATCCGGGCCACAGTTGTTAATCAACCGATAACCAGACTCAGCAATTCCTAACTTTTTCGCAACCTCAACCGCAACACGATGGATCTCCGCGATAAGAGGAAGATCCTCCTCCGTTACAGCATTCATTGAAGGAATGTATTTTTTTGGAATAATGAGCACGTGTACTGGCGCCGCAGGCTGGATGTCATGAAATGCGAGCACATTGTCGGTTTCCAACACCTTTTTGCTGGGGATGCTTCCATCTACAATTTTCAAAAACAGATCGTCCATTCAAAACCCTCCTTTGGCAGTGAGCCGATCATCAGCAATTATACACAAGCAGTCCTTGCTGTCGGCATTCAAAGTTATGTATTTTTCACACCAAACAGAAACATAATCAATCATAATTGGTTATGCCTGTGTTTCTATATGTATCATAACGGAAAATGGGGCTTAATACCAGTTTCCCTTACTAACTTCCTCTATTATAGATTTAACCCCTTGATCAATTTGGTCTGGCTGTGCACGCGAGATACTTATGCGCAAAAATTTTTCTTGTTCCCTGTAGCTTGATAAATAAAAGCCTTTGCCAGCTACAACCTGGATGTTTCTGGCGTTAAGGCTGTGTACCAAACGTTCCAAATTCACCGTCCTCGGCAGCTTAAACTGCATATAAACGCCTGAGGTTGCAGCTGGAGTTTGGATGTACCCAGTCTGATTGTATCGCTCCACCGCCTTGTTCAAAATACGAACGCGCTCCGAATATAGTTTGGATATCGTGTGTTTATGGCGTTCATACATTCCATTTTTAATATAGATATCAAGTGCTGCCTGAGACAAAATCGATGTGTCAACATATCGTTTATAGCTACTGAACGCCTTTAATAGGCTTTCTGGCAGTACCGCAACCCCTAATCGCAAGCCAGGGAAAATGATTTTGGAGAAGCTTTTCAAGTAAATAGTGTGCTCTGTCTGATCGTATGCATAAATGGGATCAACAAGATGATCAACTCCCAAATCAGCCATATAGTCATCTTCTACGATGTACACATCATATTTGGCGGCCAAGGCAGCTATCGTTTTTCGTTCCTCCGTGTTATATGAGATACCTAGAGGATTATGATGCCTTGACATCGTATAAAAAAATTTGATGTTCTCCTGCTTAAATTGATTCTCCAACTCATGAAAATCCAGACCTTCCGCTGTCCGTGCAATCGTATTGACGGGTATGCTCTCTTCCTCCAAAAAACGCAAATAAATATCGTAGCTGGGCTGCTCGACCAAAATCTTTTCTTTGCCATTGGGAAACGGCATTTTTGCGAGTATCTCTAATGCCTGTTGAACACCTGAAGTAACGATAATCCGATCTGTTTTTGCAAATACCTGAGTATCAGCCAAATGGGAGACGAGCGTATGTCGTAATGTTTCCAATCCTTGCGAATCCCCGTAAGTGAACAGATGATATTTGTAGGTATCAATAGCCTGATTTAGACAATGCTGAAAATCCAGATAGGGAAAAACATTTAAATCCGGGGACGCTGAAGCAAAATCAACGCAGTCTGAAATATCGCTATGGTGTACGTCGCTGGGATTTTCCACTACATAGTATCCGCTTTGCGGTATGGAATAAATGGCATGCTTCCTTTCAAGTTCAGCATAAGCTCGCAGAATTGTACTTTTGCTGCACTTGTATAGCTCCGAAGCATCACGGACCGATGGTAGCTTGTAACCAGATCTATATTGTCCCTCGCGAATTTTAAGCTCTATATCTAATAAAATCGAAACATATTTTTTCACGATATCCTCCTGCCTGTTCTGTACATCCTTTTACATGCTTATTCCTTCTTATGTTTCTGTACATGCTTGATGTTAACATGGTTTATAGATAAACAGGATACCTCTTTTCATTAAACTGTACCCATACAGTTGTCATCCATAAATCATTGTAACCTCGCCAAAGGCTGTAACCTTATAGCTCATTTGTATATAGAGACGGTAGATGTGAAAAAGAGGCTGTTTCTTCATACTGGAAGAAACAGCCTTACTTAGTGATGATGTATGGATACGCCTATCTAGCCACTTGTACTTTACAAGAGCTGTAGGCGGGAGAGAGTATACGATGGTTAGGCAACGAAGGAGATCGGATTAGTAGTAAGGCAGTAAGCTAATCGCTGTCAACGCAGCAAGTGGCAGAATCAAACGATTAAAGCGGCGACGTCCGTATGGGAATCCGTACGCATAGGCGGGTACTGGGACCGGGTAAGGGTACGGATAAGGATACGGAGGGTACGGAGGATAAGATGCATAGCCGCCATAAGCACGAGAGCCGCATCCACAATTGTTAGGCGGATAGGGGAGATTAACATTCTCCATTTCTTCTCCACCCATAGGAACAGCTAAGTATATCTTTTCATCATCCACATGCTCTACAATTCCGTCATACATTGTCCCGTCCTTTACCCATACGCATACATAACGATGCATATGCTGTTGACATAGTGTTTTAGCATCCATCTGTTGCGATGCTGTAACATTTTCGGTTGTCATGCTTTTTTCCATGGTTGTTTCCTCCTAGGCTCTTGCATGTATACCGTATGTTATTCAAAAACGGGCTATGTGCTACATCAAATTGGGCGAATTCCGGCTTACAAAAAAAAAGAAGCACCCCGGGAGCTCTTGGCAGAGCCCCTCTGAACGGACGTATGACGGGAAGATTTCTTCCGCAGCATACGTCCGCCGGGGTGCTGTATGATTAACTTGTCGGCTTAGCTGTATTATAACAACAGTTTGAAACTGTATCTGTGATCCGTATCACATTGCTTCAAAATGTTTCCATAACCACACGAGAGCCTCCACCAGCCTGCTCTGCGGGAAGAACAACTAGCTTGCGTGGGAGCCGGGCCCGCAATTCAGGCACATGACTAATCACACCAACAGATAATTGATCGTGATGCAGCTTTTCTAGCGAGGTAATTACTGTGTCAAGCAGTTCAGGGTCCAACGTTCCAAAGCCTTCATCCAGAAAGAAAAATTGAAGAGGGTATTGGCCCCGCAATTGAATTTGAGCTGACAGCGCAAGCGCAAGCGACAAAGAGGTCAGGAACGTTTCGCCGCCGGACAAGGTCGATACCGGACGTTTGACTCCACCGTTGGCATCATCACTAATAACAAAACCACCGCTGGAATCTACTTCTAGCGCATAGCGCTGCTTAGTCAGAAAACGCAGGCGGCGTGAAGCAGATTGGCTGACCTGCATGAGCTGCTCTTCGGCAATATATTCAACGAAGGCATTACCTCGAAAAACAGACTGGAGCTTGGACATTTTTTCCGCCTCGCTACGCAGGTGTAAGCGATTGGACTCCAGCTCCATCCAGCGGACGTGCCGACGCTGCAAGTCCTCTAAATCACGCTCAGCCTTGGCGCGATTCTGAAGCGCCTCTTCGTCGCGTGCACGGCAATCACGCAGCCTCGCAGTGGTCGTTTCCCACTGTTCCTCTGTTACTGTTGCTCCATTCAACTGCTCTTCGACATGCTTTAAGCGGGAAGACAGCTCCTTCTCCCGTTCTCGGTGCAAACTTACTTCACGCTCATAACGTGCAGCTTCTTCCGGTCCCAAGCAGCATTCCATGACCTCTGCTTCCGTAGCAAAAGAGGAAGCTTCCAGACGGATACCCCAACGGGATTCTGCCGTCTGCCGTCTTTCTTCTGCCGAGTCGGAGGCCTGTCGCGCTATCAGTGAAGCATGAACGGCCTGCTGCTTACGTTCTTCCGCTTCGGTACGGCGGCGTGCAGCGGCTTCGGCTCCGTTTTTCAGTCCCAACAAGCGTGAGGTCGCTTCTTCCAGCAATGAGGCTGCTTGGCCTTCTCCAACCCACTTCCGTAGCTGTTCTAGCTTTTCACGCAGCAAATCATCTTTACTTTGCAGCCCTGTACGACGGGCAATAATGATTTTGTCTTCCTCGATAATGCTTTGCTGTATCTGCTGTACACGCGCTGCCTTTTCTTCGAGGAAAGTCACGCTCGTCTCCAGTCGAGATCGCAGCTCCTCCGCACGCCGGTCGCGCTCCTGCATGGCGCGATAACGCTCCGCAGCTTGGTCCGGGCCGACATCCGGCAGCTGCGCCGCCCATTTGGCGCGCAGCCCTTCGCTGCGTGTGGTGCATACCTCACGCTTGCTGCGCGCCTGCGCCAGTGCTGCAACCGCCGCCTCGTGCTCGGCGGCTGCACGGATACGCCGCTGCTGTCCGGCGGCGTCCGCCTCACGCAGTGCCTGTGCCTCGGCAGGCAGCGTATGCGCACGAGCTGCCAGCTCAGCCGCAGCACGCTCCAGCGCTGTACAGCGCTCCGCCCATACGGCGACACCGCGAGGCATAGCAGCCGCAGGCGTAAAAGGCTCGCCTGTGGCGGCAGCGCCGCTGTCTGCAGCGGCGGGCTGCGCAAGCAGGCTGCGCTGCTCGTGCAACTGCTGGCGCAGCGTGAGGCGCAGCTCCTGTAGGCCGAGCCGCAGGCGATGCAGCTCATCCGGCGCAGAGGAATCCGCCCCATGGGCCACAACAGCAGCAGGCGCAGGGTGATGCAGAGAGCCACACACTGCGCATGGCTCTCCTTCGCGCAGCTCGGCAGCGAGGTGCTGCGCGAGACGTCCGAGCTCCTCGGCACGGAGCTCGTGACGCAGCTGCTCCTCCTCGGCAGCCAGTGCCGACACGTCGGCTGTAATTTCCGCCTCCAGCGCCAGGAACGCCTCAATGCCTTCAGCCACTTGTGCAGCAAGAATAGAACGCCGTGCCTCCGTCTCCTGTGACTCCTGCTCCATTAGCTTTAAACGTTCGTCTGCTAGCGCAAGCCGTTTCTCCTGAGTGGAATACTCCTGTTCAGCTTCACGCCATTGCTCATTCGCTGTCTCCAGCTGTTGCAGCCGCTGCACAGCCTCTTGCAGCATACGCCGCTCATCTGCCCGCACTTCATTTTGCTTCAACTCCTGTTGAATCTCCTGCTGCCGCTTCAAACCTCGTGTCTGTAACTCTTGTTCCTTTACGAGACCTGCGGCATGCTCAGCAAGGGTTTGTTCGCTATGCGCCAGCTCGACCGCCAAACGTTCCCGTTCAGTCCGCAGCACTTCCGTATCACGTTCCAGTTGAAGTGCCTGCTCCAGTTGGTCGATCCGAAGCAACAGCTTTGGTTCTTCCGCACTGAGTGCTTGCCGAGCCTGCTCGTCTGCTTGCACAGATACAAGCGCCGCCTCCGCTGCGGAGGCAGCCAGGACTGCCATTTGTTCAGCATTCCTCTGTCGTTTTTCTGCTTCGACAACGGCTTCTTTCCAATCCGTCAGTGCAGGCAGCAACGCCTCCGCTGCAGATGCTTGCCGCAGCTTGCGCTCCAGCAAAGCAATGCCTGGTTCCTGTCTTGCCATCTCCTCCAGCTCGTTCACTCTTTGGCGAAGCTCAATGACCAGTTCCCGTGTTTTGTTCAGCGCCTCCGCTTCCCGTGAAACACGCTCTAGCTCGCGGCGCGAAGCTTCTGCATGGTCAATCGCTTCTTTAAGACGCAGTTTTACAAGCTCAAGCGCTTCAGCACTCGCATCTCCCAGCCCTTGCTGCTCCGCTTCCAACGATTTCAGGGCGATGTCGTTGTCCTTCACACGGCGGCTCAGCTTCTGTGCAAGTTGATCTCCGTACTTCTCCAGATGGAACAAACGCTGCAGCATCTGTCTGCGTTCACTGCCCTTTAAGGATAAAAACTCCGCAAACTTCCCCTGCGGTAATACGACAGCGCGCGTAAAATCGTCCATTTTCAGGCCGATATACTCCTCCACACAGCGTGTCACATCCTGTACCTTGTCGGCAAGCACTTCCTCGCCGTCTTCTGTATACGCAATAAAACGGCTAAGCGTATTATTAACCGATACGCCTCCTGCACGTTTGAAACGTCGTTCTACACGGTAACGGCGAGGTCCTTGAGCTGACATTAATTCAAACGTAAATGCTACAGACAACGTATCCTCGGCATGATTCATAATGCCTTGTGTACCATTCACCGCCCGCTCCACTTTACCGTACATAGCCAACGTAATGGCATCCAGCAACGTTGATTTACCACTACCCGTTGGACCAAAAATTCCGAACAGTCCCGTTTCGGTCAAATCGTCAAAGCGAATTTCTTGCGACTCCCGGTAGCTTTGCAATCCTGCCAGTTTCAGAAGGATCGGCTTCATACCTCATCCTCCTCAGCTTGGTCTCTTGCATCATCCTGTTCTACCAATTCCAGAAACAACTGTACTAATCCGTCATCCGGCTGTGCTCCGCCCGTCTGTCGTTGGTAAAACGCCCGGAACAGCTCATGAACCGGCAGTTCTGAACGTTGCTGTTCCAACTGTGCCGCAGCCATTTCTGGGTACACGGGACGAATATGAATGATGCCTTCACGGCTTTTGCGCAACCGTTGAATATCTCCCATTGACATCGCTTCATCCAGCATAATTTCCAGGTCAATAAAGGCATCAGCATCCAGTCCTTCATCCAGCCAGCGATATACCTCTTCCAGACCTCCCCGTGCTCGCCACCTCACTAATGGTCGTCCACTGGTAATATACAATTCCTCAACCTGTGCTGGCTTGCCGGCAATCACGTCAATTAACGTAACCGATTTGGCTTGTCCAGCTTCGGAAAAGCTATAAGCCAGCGGAGAGCCACTATAACGCATCAGCCCATCGCCCTTCACATATTGGGGACGATGCAAATGACCCAGAGCCGTATACTGCGCTCCAATGCTCAAAGCAGACGGATCTACGGTATAAGCTCCCCCGACCTGAATCGGGCGTTCCGAATCCGACTCCAGCCCGCCAAGTACATAAATATGGCTCATCGACAAATTAACGGTATCGGGCTGAAACGCTGTACCTAACTGCGACATCAGCATCCCTACACGGCGGCTATATGCCTCGCGTAATATGGTTTCATCTCCGTCTTCAGACAATAGCTCATTCAAACGAGACTCGGAGGGATATGGCAAGGCTGCAATACATGCCATTTCGCCCGTTCGCGGTGTACGAACGCGTACTGCTTCCCCATGAGGCAGTCCCAGCAATGTAATTCCACGCCCGCTCACCAGCGGGGTGACCGAGGCTACCCTTTCCGGCTGATCATGATTGCCGGCAATGACGACTAGCGGTCTTCCTCCAGCCGTAAGACGCGCAGATGCTTCATAAAACAATTGCTCTGCGGCGGCCGAAGGATTGACTGAGTCGTACACATCTCCAGCCATCATAATCAAATCAGCCTGCTGGTCGTCAGCCATTTTCACCAATTCTTCCAAAAACGCCTCCTGCTCCTTCAGGCGGCTTCGCCCTTCCAACGTGCGACCCAAATGCCAATCACCTGTATGCAAAATCCGCATGCTATTCCCCCTCTCCCTATCTATATATAACTACAACCGCACACTCTCTTCAGCTTCTATAAAACACAACCATTTCTCAGCAACCTTATTGCCTGTAATCTCTTCAATCACACGGGCATACAGCTCCAATTGAAAACGATATTGGTCCGTTAAATGTGAAAGCGTACGATATTCGGAGACCTGGTCTGTTTTATAATCCAGCAGCACCAGTCCTTCGGGAGTTTCGAACAGACAATCAATGATCCCGTTCATCAGCACTTTATCGTCCTGCCCGCCTTCCGTAACTGTCTTCTGTTCTGACAGCATCACAGGTAAACTGTGATTCCAGTAATCGGTTGCCCGCATGGTATAAGTAAACGGAAGCTCACGCTGAATACGGGATGAACGCAACATTCTGCTCCCCAGCTCACTTGAGAAAAATCTTAATATTTTATCCGTATCCAACGCCTCTGCATGAACATCCAATAAGATGCGGTGATTCAGCAAACGAGCTTTTGTTTCCTCGATAACCTCAGCGCTCATGACTCCATCTAAGGGCAAATGCAGCATCAACGTATGATAGACCGTCCCTCGTTCCGTAGGAGTCAGTCGCTGATTTCCCATAAACTTAGGTCTGCGCAAATGTAATTGACTGCCCCTAGTGTCAGAATTTTCACGATCTTCTGGTAAGTCTGCTTGTTGGGAGATAGAAGATAGATTCAGCCAATCGTCCGATCCAATCTCCTGCATCTCCAGCCATCTTTTCATCTCTGTGACCGATGTATTGGCTGCTGTCTTGCCCGCCCGTTCATACGGGTAGGTCCAGGAAAGAGCCGCAGCAACATCCGTCTCACTCTCTTCGTTCAATTCGATTAGCTCGACATTTCTCAGTGCTTCTGTTTTCTTTTGGCGCTCTTCGGCCGATACCTCTTCTTCTTGATCCGTGTTCACACGAGAGCCAGAAAGTGTTTCTGAGGCTACGATTTTAAATGACCAGTCTGCCCCCGGCATGTGTTCCAGTCTGTGATAATACCCATCCTGATCACCTGCCGCTTCCCTCAGCGAAATCGCAGAAGGATGCCGAATCAATGCAGGACCTACCCAGTCCAGATAGCTGCGACCTGCCGCCACTATATAGTCTGGTAATACTGTTTCCGTATGCTCCTTGGCACGTGCCCAACCCGCTGCGCGGGAAGCGAGATCCTTCACGGTTCCAGTCATAATCAGCTTTTCACGCGGACGCGTAAGCGCTACGTATAGCACACGCATTTCTTCAGCCAACAGCTCCAGCTGTGAGCGTCGACGGATCGCTAAATTAGGCAGCGTAGGGTAGCTGACACGGTTTTGTTCCTCCACATATTTAGGACCAAATCCCAACTCCTTGTGCATAAGAAACGGCGCATTCAGATCCTGCTGATTAAACATTTTTGCCGTCCCCGCAATAAACACGACAGGAAATTCAAGTCCTTTACTTTTATGAATGGTCATAATGCGGACAGCCTGATCGGGTTCAGTCCCCCCACTGATCGATCCTAAATCACCGCCCCGCTCCCGCAGACGGGAAATAAAGGTCAGGAATCGGAACAAGCCACGGTTGGACGTAGAAATCTCATACTGTCTCGCTCGGTCATATAAGGCCCGTAGGTTGCTTTGACGCTGTGAGCCGCCAGGCAATCCACTCACCCAATCCAGATATCCTGTTTCCTCCAGCACATTCCAAATCAATGCGCTTAAGCTGCCTTGTCTGGCTTCCTGCCGCCATGCGTCCAAATTACGCAAAAATGAACGTAGTCGGGCAGACAACGTATTGCCGTCGTCCCTATGGACAGAGTGGGGTGGAGATAGCGAGTCCTCAGTGAAAAGATCCATCTCCAATACGTCAGCAGAAGTCCCTTTTACACTCTGCTCGACTTGTTCAGTCCCTGCTGCCGCCAGCAATGCATCATAAAATAATCCATCCGGCTTCTCTAGCCGAATTTGTGCCAGTTCATCTTCGGTCAAGCCTACAATTGGCGAACGAAGCACGGATGCAAGCGGGATGTCCTGCTGCGGATTATCAATAATGTGCAGGAGGGACAACATCACTTCAACTTCCGTTGCCTTAAAAAAGCCTGTCGTCTGCTCTCCAGAGGCTGGAATGCCCTCAAGCCGCAGTTCCTCGACAATTAAGGGAGCCCATACGCTTGCTGAACGAAGCAAAATGACAATATCACCGTAGACTGCTGGACGCATGGCTTTTAATCCCCTATCGTAAATCAACAGTGGTTGTCCAGTATCTCCAGTCAGCTCCTTAATCCGTTGCGCGATCGCACGAGCCTCCAACTGTGCCGTTTCGAGCTCCGCAAGCTCGGCCAGCTCACTTTCCTGTAAAGCCGATTCGTCCCCCATTTCAGGTAGCTCCAAAGTCTCGGAAAGACCACGTCCACCTTTATCAACTAACAGCAGCTCAGGTGCGTATGCAGACGCAGCTTCCTGCTCTGTCTTCTCGGGATAGGACGCGCCGTGCACCAGCCATGCTCGTTCATCGTATTCAATTTCCGCTACATCCACACTCATAATCTGGCGGAACACCAAATTAACCGCATCGACAACTTCCTCCCGACTGCGAAAATTACGCGCCAGATCAATCAAAAAGCCATCTTCCTGCTCCTGCATACCGTACCGTTGATACTTATTCAAAAACAGCCCTGGCTCGGCCAGTCGAAACCGATAAATACTCTGTTTCACGTCTCCCACCATAAAACGGTTACCCGGTTCCTCGCGTGATACCAGTCTAACGATATCTTCCTGTACGGTATTCGTATCTTGATACTCATCCAGCAACACCTCGTCGAACTGCGCCTTGTATTCAAGTGCAGCATCGGAAGGTAGCAGCTTGTAGGGAGTAGAGTCGGGATGTCTTAATATTTTAAGACAATAATGCTCCAAATCCCCGAAATCCACCAGTCCTTTTGACTGCTTGTGCTGTTGAAATCGTTCCCCGAAGGCAATCACGGTCTCCACCAGTTCGTCCATCAGAGGAGCCGTCGCATGCAGTTCCTCCAAATAAGCTTCTGCTCTCCTACCGAACAGGGAAGCCTTCATATCTGTAATCATTTTCTTGGCAGCCTCGCGTAGCGTCTTAGCCCGTTCCTGCAATGCAGGCTCGGTTTGATCTTTTTTGACTGGCTTGAGCTTACCAAAGGACGCTACCTGAAAATGATCATACAGGGATGCCCACGGCTGTGTCTCCAGCTCCTGCAGCAATTCCTTCACCATCGCCGCATCTTCTTGCAGCGTCATGGCATAGGGTGCAGGACCGCCAGGCTGCATAGCTGTTTCATACGCCTGCTCCAGCAAACTCGCTGCTCCGCGCAACGAAAGTGCAGCATCCGCCAAAATACTGCGAACCCAGGGCGTCTCCCCCAAAGCTGCTACATCCTGTACACGAAATGCTGCTGCCGTCTCCCGCAGCCAATGCTCCGGCCAAGGATGACTTTGCGAAAAGTCATACAACCGCTGAACAAGCACATACATGGCATCATCGGTGCGTTCTCCACTAAACCAGTCGACCAGTCTGCGGAATGTGCTGCCTTCATCATGGGCCTCATATTTCTCCTCAAACAGTTCTTCTATTAGCTCTTGGCGCAGCAATTCTGTTTCATGCTCATTCATAATCCGAAAGCCGGGATCAAGAGGAATGGCCTGATAATGCCTGCGGATGACCTCCATACAAAAAGAGTGAAGCGTCGTTATTGAAGCCCGATTCAACAACGATAGCTGTCGGCGCACATGTTCACTTTCCGGTTCCTGTTCCAGCACACGTTCCAGGGCTTCGCGTATCCGTTGACGCATTTCAGCGGCTGCAGCCTTCGTAAAGGTCGCCACCAGTAACCGATCCACACTGAAGCCGAGCTGGGGATCGACAATTTTGCGAATAATACGCTCTACCAGCACTGCTGTTTTACCAGAACCCGCCGCTGCCGCGACCAGCATGTTGTTACCAGACTCCGAAATGGCACGCCACTGATCATCACTCCACATACTTCCTTCCGGCTTCGGCAAGCCTTTAGCGTTTGACGTGCCTATCATTGCTTCATTCCTCCTTTCCCTTCCTGTGTATGACCGAGCAGATCCCAGACCTGATCCTTACCCGGTTTCCCCCATTGGTTGTAATCACTGCCTTCCAAACTGTCATCAAATTGACAAACAGGCTTAAAAGAACAGAAGGTACATGCCGTTTCTTGCTGGATGCGATAAGGTTCAATGGCAACATCGCCCTCTGTCATCCGTGTACCAATCGTCCGAATGTTATTGCGCACCGACGCTAACAGGCTATCCCACTGTTCAGGCGAAGCAACGGAAGCACTGCTATAAAAACTGCCGTCTGCTTTCACCGCAACAGGTAAAATAGAGGAATATCCCTTGTCCAATGCTGTATCCATTTGCCCAACTACATCCCGATCCGCAAGCAACAATCCCTTCATCTTAAAGCGTTTCAAAAGCTCCTGACGAGCCTGTTCTGCGCTAAGGCCATTAGGTGATTGCAGCATCGGATTGTGGACGTGAAAATACAGTGTACCCGCCGGATAAGCAGTCTCGCCCAACCATTCCTCCGCCGCATTCAACAGCACATCCAGGTACGTGAGCATTTGCAGGGACAAGCCGTAATACACCTCATGTAGCTTAAGATCCTTTTGGCTGGACTTGTAATCAATGACACGCAGAAGTAATCCTTTTTCTCCTTCTGCCACATCCACACGGTCAATCCGTCCGACAATTTCCATCACAACGCCGTTATCTAGTCGGAAGCTTAACGGAGGAAGCGGCTGACCTGGTCCAAAGTCCAACTCCAGCCCAATCGGCTCAAAGCTACCTCTCCGTGCATGTTCACCCAAAATTAGCGAAGCACGGCTCACGATGTCTTTTAACTTGCGCAAAATATAGCCATACCGCTTGGAGCTCATTAAAATCTCGCCTTGCAGACGAGGTGCCAAACGCTCAACCGTACTTTCCGCCTCTTGGCGACATTCCTCGGTGCTGAGACTTCCCCAGCTGACATTGCGTTCACGCAGATTGATCGCCATCTCACCAAGCGCTGCGTGGAATAATTGTCCGATATCCGGAGCCTTCAGACGATACATTTGACGTTCCTTCAAACGAAGACCGTGAGAGGCAAAGTGAGAAAATGGACATGCGACAAAACGTTCCATACGAGATACGCTGGTGCGCAGCTTGCTGCCATATAGACGGCGACTCGTTTCCTTCTGCATTTCGGCATGATTTTCGTAAAAAAGTGAGGTCAACAGCTGACGCAGCTTGTCCTTCTCACGCCCCTGCTGGCTGGCATACCAGTTATACACCTCCCACCAGGGAGATAAAATATCACCGCCACGCCGCCAATGCCGTAATTGCGCAATGAGCTGCGGCAAAGCCTCGGACGGATGGGAAGCATACTCCCATTGCGTCGTCCAAGCGTCTCCAGGCAAAGGGTATCCGGCCAGTGGACGTTCATCCAGACCAGGAAGCAGTTGCCGCACATGTCGCACTAACTCTGACGGCAGCAATGGCTTGCCTTCTTCATCAGTCACCGCATAGCTCATCCATAGGCTTTTACCGGCTGAGGTAAGGGCCGTATAAGCGAGAAAGCGTTCGTCCAACAGACGTCTTGTCATATCTGGTGCCAGGTCTACGCCTTGTTCGTTCAATGCCGTACGTTCCTGCTCATTCAGCACACCATCCTCATGGAACACAGCCGGCATTACTCCTTCGTTCATCCCTAGCACAAAGGCATGTTGAATACCGGATACACGTGTACGGTCCGTATTTCCGACCAGTACCTGATCCAGAGCCGGTGGAACAAGCCCCATACGGAACTCAGCCAATCCCGTTTCCAGCACACCCGCAAACAAAGCAGTATCCAGTCTCTCATCACCCATCATTTCGACGATTTGATCCAGCAATTCAAGCACCGCATCCCATACCTGGCGGTGCTCCTTCGCCTGCTCAGGATTTCCTGATTCCTCTGCCTGATGAATGAAGGCGTCCAGCTTGTGACCAATTTCTGCATCCTCCAGCAACAGATACACGGCTTCACACTTCTCGAGCGCCGTTCGTGCCTTACCCATACGCTTCTCAAAAGCATGTAAAGGCGTCACAATCACATCTCGGCACAACTCCATCAAATCCAGCGTTTCATCCCGTTGACGGTTACGTTCCTGTTCCTCCAGCTCCAGCGACAAACTGGGCACAGCCTGCCATAGTCGGCCATCTGTCCAACGGCTACCTTGTATTCCACAGGCCAGCACATAGTTTTCCAGACGGTCCATCTGCTCGCGGCTCACTCGACCGTCCAGCGGCAATAGAAGGTCTGTTTTGACCGCACGAAATACATCCTCATATCGCCAGCGTCGCTGCACGATATCCAGTGAAGCCCGAATCAATTCCACTAAGGGATGATGAAGTATACTTCTCCGCTGATCCAAAAATACCGGGACCTGATATTGCTTGAATATCGGTTCCACCCATGGCTCATAATCTTCAATATGACGCACAAACAAGGCCATCTCCCGATAACGCGCGCCCTCTTCACGGGCCAGGCGGCGCATTTCGCGTACGGCTCCTTCCAGCTCGGCACGGCGATTTGCCGCAGCATACAGATTTATGCCCTCCGGTTGTGTATCTGCCCATTGCTCTCGTAGCTGCTGTAGCCGCATCCGCTGTTCCTGATTCCGCAGCCCTGTACGATGTTCGAAATTAGCCTCCAAATACGCCAACGCTGGACGCTCCTTAAATCTCGGTATCGGATCGGGACGTAATAACTGTGTCTGCGTTTCAATCATCAGCTCGTCTGCCATTCCTTTAAGCTTGACGTAGGTAGCCGCCGAAGGATGAAACAAATCCAGCTCATGCGGAAGCTGGCCACTTTCGTAGCTGCGGTTACAGGTCAACGCCACCGTCAGCGAGGAGGCGTGCAGCATAAGCTGCTCCACCACCTTATATTCATGCGGTGTAAACCTTCGGTAGCCATCCATCCAAATATCTGCTCCGCGTATAAGTGAAGACTGTGCAATCTGTTCTGTTAGCATGCGAAGCGTATCTTCACCATCGATATATTTAAGCGTCAGCTCCCGTTCAAAATCCTCATAGATTAGACTGATATCCTTCAGCTTGCCTCTTAATATCGGGGCGGACTCCCCCGCAGCATGCATTCTCTCCAGTTGTTCCGGTACAGACCGAGCATCATTTCCGTACTGCTTTAACTCTGTAAACAACGTATTCAACCGATCCACAAAACCGAGTTGGTCTCCCGAATCCTTAAACAAACTCAGTTCATCCTTGCGACGACGAATAATTTTATATAAAAGCATCTTCTTGCCTTCTTCTGTTACAGGCACCAGGGCTGAACCCCCTGTTTCCTGCATGACTAAATAGGCAAGACGATGGAATCCCATCACCTGGGCGCGCACCGACCCCTGAATACCGTTTCCGGCTTCTGTAAGCAACGCATGCTCTGAAGCAAATGACGATTGCTCGGGCACAAGTAACAGCATAGGTTTACCTAGCGGCTCCTCACGTAACATAGACGTCATTTCATTGCGGATTAACGTGCTTTTACCACTACCAGAGCGGCCAATCAATAAGCGGACCGACATGATGCGGCCTCCTTTCCAACCAAAAACATTCTATTAAACAGTATAGCATATCAGGCAAAGGAGAAAAGAACGTACGTTTGCCATGTTGTAGCAATTGATCCCTTCTCAAAAACAAACAGTCCCGCAGGATGGCTTGGTGCAAGCCTTCTCTACAGGACTGATTTATACTAAAAATGAGTTTGTTTCACCTAGTTATCTTTATCGCCTAAAAATAAATTAACTTTGACAAGGGTATGAAGTCTACAGCCGTGTCCGGCTGCGCACTTCAAAGATGGCAAATTTCAAATAATGACCTTCCTCCACACCTAAAATTTGAGGATGGTCCTTCCCTGCCGCTCTCCAATCTACCAGTCGGAGGATTTTGCCGGCATCTGCCGCCGCTTCCTTAATCGTGTCCAAAAACAGCTCTGGCCGCATATGGAACGAACAACTCGCCGTTACCAAATAACCGCCCTCATTGACAAGCTTCATCCCATGAAGGTTGATATCTTTATATCCACGTGTAGCTCCTTTGACAGCACTCTTCGTTTTGGCAAAAGCTGGCGGATCCAGAATAACTACGTCAAAGGTGCGTCCGCCACCCGCAATCAGCGGCTTGGATGTATCTCCTTTGCCCCCCGCTCGCGCGGTGCGCTCCTCTACACCTTTCACCTGATTACGTAAATATTGAAAAGCATCGTCGACGACAAACTCGACGCGATCCTCAAAACCGTTCAGCTTCACATTATCCCGAGCACTTTCAATCGCATGTTCAGAAATATCCAGACAAGTTACTTTTTTCGCACCATGTTTACACGCATTGAGCGTAAAGCTACCTGTATGTGAAAAACATTCCAATACAGTTGCACCGTCCCAGAATGGGAATTCAACCACCTTACCACTTTTATTCACAGGCTTCATGACCGTTGTGGCGTCATCACCTGGGGTTGCAGCTACTTCTTGTAACGTAATTCCGCTACGCGCTCCCCAACCTGTCATCAACGGCGCGATGGCTGCGCGATTTTCACGCTGGTCAAAGAAATAGCCAGTCTTTTGGCCCTCTTCGATATCGACCTTGATTTGTAAGCCATTTTCCGTCACCACCACATGGCGCGGGCAATCGCCGTACAAAGGACCTTTCGTCTGTTCCAACCCTTCCAGCTCGCGGATGGATACATCACTACGCTCATATATACCAACTGGCCCCATGACTTCAACAAGTGCATCTCTGATTTCTTCCCTGCGCCGATCCATGCCAAGCGTTAACAGCTGAACGACCAATACATCACCAAAACGGTCTACAATCAGCCCAGGCAAAAAATCAGCCTCGCCGTACACCAAGCGATAAGCGTTCCCCCCAGTCACAAAGCGTTCGCGATGCTCCAAGCAATTACGGAAACGTTGGGCAAAGAAGCTTTGGTCCATCACTTCCAGCGGCTCATAGGACATCACACGCACTGTAATTTGCGAAGCAGGATTATAGTAACCTGTCGCCAAATAACGACCTTGATGGTTAAGGATGTTGACCAAATCACCTGCTTCTGGATCACCCTCAATCTTGGCTATTTCATTTTTAAACACCCAAGGGTGTGCTTGCTCCAGCCTTTTTTTGCGGCTACGTTCTAATATTACTGAAGGCAAAATCCTTCACTCCTATTCTTGAATTACTTAAAGTCCTTAAAAGTGTGGTGTTCGATGGGACGCAGCTCCGCGGTTCATTTGTTCGTACGATCGCTGGCGCTTCTCCAGATTCAAACGAACCGCTTTGCTACTGCCCGCCTGTATATCGATGTCACGCTTTTAAAGCTTGTGAAGATACTTCAAAATTATTGTTCCGTAAAAAACTGCTCACCCATGCTTGTCATGGCTGTCCTTGACAGATCATAGGCTGTTACATAAGTATTTTCACCTAGAAAAGGGGGCTATGGCCGTGTTCATACATGTTATACTCCCACTGTGCGGTGGGCTGCTTATTTTTTTAGGCGGAATGAAGCTGATGGAAGCTGCCCTCCGGCATTTGGCTGGCCCCTTCCTTACCCGCTGGCTAAACCGGGCTACGGTTTCCCCTTGGCGGGGAATGCTGTTCAGCTCAGGCATTACCGCCCTACTGCAAAGCAGCACCGCCGTAACGGTGCTGACGATCGGACTGGTCAACGCCGGGCTGTTGACCTACGGCCGCACGCTCGGCATCATTCTCGGCACCAATATTGGCACCTGCCTGACGACCGAGCTGATGGGGCTTCAGCTTGGCAAGCTGGCTGTTCCGTTGCTATGCGGTTCACTGCTCTGCTGGGGCACTGCCGTTCTGTGGGGAGAAACGGTCGCTGGCCGCCAGTATGCAGCTGCCGGAGCTTCACCCAGCTCTAATGGGCTCAGCCGCCCACAGGCTGTACAATTTATCAGCCTCGTCTTTGCCGGATTTTCGCTGATTCTGGCAGGTATCCGTGTGATGCAAGCCGTCGGCCCCTGGATTGAACAGGCCGGACTATTCCGCTGGTTTCTTGATCATGCTGCAGCCAACATGTGGTGGGCCTTCGCTGCTGGAGCCTGCCTGACCGCACTGGTTCACAGCAGCGCAGCCGTCATCGGTATGGCAATCAGCCTGGCTGCTGCGGGTGCCTTGCCAGTTGATGTAGGAATCGCCATCGTCATCGGCTCCAATGTAGGCACCTGCGTGACTGCCCTGATTGCCGCTGTTGGCGGCAGCGTATCAGGCAAATTTGTGGCCTGGTCCCACGTATTACTGAACGTAGGTGGGGCATTGCTCTTTATGCCGTTAATCCCCGGGCTGGATATGGCCGCTGCCTGGATATCTACTGAACCTGGGGCCAAGGTAGCGCATGCCCAAACCCTGTTTAACGTCATCAGTTCTCTGCTTGCCTTGCCTCTCTGTTATTTACCTATATGGACACGTATAGAGGAGCGTATGTCCCTCCATAGAACTAAACGTTAATTCCTAACAAGGACAGCGCCTTGCTTAGAATGACATCATTGTTGTCATATCCACCCTGGCGCTGAAGACGCCAAGCTTCTTCGGGCGTATGCCATGCGACGCCTTTGATTTCTTCAATCTGTGCCTGTAAATTCCCATCCAGTGCCTCTACGAGATAATAATGAACTTCCTTGTCCACTTCCCCATATTCAGGGTGCTGATACGTATAAGCAATCATATCCACATGCTGAATAATTCGCCCGTTCAGCCCTGTTTCCTCACGAATTTCACGTAGAGCTGTTTGTTCGATTGTTTCACCTGGTTCCATTTTGCCTTTAGCCAAAGATATCTTGCCATATCGGTCAGTAATCAGCTGAATTTCAAGTTGCTCCTCCTGTTTGCGGAACACTACGCCACCTGCGGAAATTTCCTTTTTTGCTGCCATCCTGTAATCTCCTTTCCTTGCGCAACAAGGATTCCGTCCTCTCTGTAAGGAAAGGCGAAATCCTTGTTGGCCATCGCTATTGCCTGTTCAGGCTCTTTTTGTTTTACAAAGCTGTTTGCAGCCCATTCTCCAATACGCGGACCAATTGGCCTTCACTTTCATTAACGCCTGCCTTCGTCAGCTTCACGCGGCACACCTTACCAACCAGATCCTTATTACCTTCAAACACCAGTTGAATGTAATTGTCACTATAACCGTAGAGTATGCCGCTATCTTCTGTCCCTTTAGGAGCTACTTCAGGAATAACCTCCAGCACCTGACCAACAAACTTCTCAGCATATGCCAGCTGCATTTGCTCAGACAGTTCAATCAGCTCACGCACACGCGCATTTTTCACGTCCTCGTCAACCTGATCCTCCATACGCGCCGCAGGCGTTCCAGTACGCTTGGAATACGGGAACACGTGCATTTCCGAGAAACCGATTTTTTTCATCAGCTCATAGCCATTGCGGAACATTTCGTCCGTTTCTCCAGGGAAGCCGACAATTATATCTGTTGTAATCGCTACATCTGGCATTGCTTTTCGAATCATAAGCATTTTGTTATAAAACTCTTCTGTCGTGTACTTGCGGCGCATCCGTTTCAGCACGGTATCGTCCCCTGCTTGAAGCGGTATGTGGAAATGGCGAACCAGCTTATTGGAGCGTTTCAGCACGTCCAGCATTTTTTCATCAATCTGGCTGGCTTCAATCGAGCTGATACGAATACGTTCCAGCCCTTCCACTTTCTCCAGGTCCCACAGCAGATCGGATAGGTCATAATTATCCATATCGTCGCCATAACCACCCGTATGGATACCCGTGAGTACGATTTCCTTGTAGCCTGCGTGCACCAGTTGACGCGCCTGTGTGATAATGCTCGCCGCATCACGGCTGCGGGATAAGCCCCGCGACCACGGGATAATACAGAAGGTGCAGAAGTTATTACAGCCATCCTGAATTTTTAGAAACGCGCGGGTATGATGAGCAAAATCAGGTACATCCATTTCCTCAAACACACGGGTCTTCATTATATTACGCACCGCGTTTACAGGTTGACGCGACTCTTGGATCTCCTTTACAAACGGAATAATCTTATCTCGGTCCTGCGTACCAATAACAAGATCAACACCTGGAATATCCATAATTTCAGCTGGAGAAGTTTGAGCGTAACAGCCCGTCACTGCCACAATGGCATCTGGATTTCGGCGAATCGCGCGACGAATGATCTGACGACTTTTTTTATCACCGGTGTTCGTAACCGTACATGTATTAATTAAATAGACATCAGCGGTCTGCTCGTCAAAATCTACCTGCTCATAACCTTCTTTTTTGAACAGCTGCCAGATCGCTTCTGTATCATAAAAGTTTACCTTACAACCTAATGTGTAAAATGCCACTGATGGCATATTAAACCCCTCCCATTTCTCCTGTCTCATATAAAATGCATGCCAATGCAACCATACCTGCGGTCTCCGCACGCAAAATACGTCTTCCCAGTCCTGTAGACTGTGCCCCGGCCTGCTCGGCCTCTAGGCTTTCCGCTTCAGTAAAGCCGCCTTCCGGGCCCACCACTATCAGCACACGCGGCTTGTCTGTGGACGCCCATTGTCCTGCGAAAAGTTGGATTACATCCCGTAGCTGCCGCCCCTGCTCTTTTTCATAACAATAACATATCAAATCATACCCAGCAAAAGAAGCCAGAAGTTCTTTCCACGTCAGGGGTGCGCTAATTTCCGGAATCCGGTTGCGATGGCTTTGCTCAGCCGCTTCCTTCACAATCTTGCGCCAACGCTCCAGTCGCTTGCCTTCCTTTTTGGCATCATACTGTACGACCGTACGCTCGGATAAAAACGGTACAAACCCGGTGGCTCCGATTTCTGTACATTTTTGCATCACCGTCTCCATCTTGTCCCCTTTAGGAAGACTCTGCGCGATGGTGATCTGAACATACGGTTCAGAGGTCATCTCCAGCAGCTCGATGATCGTCGCTTTTACATGGTCCTGCTCAATCGTATCCAATGCAGCCAGCGCTTCCCTGGATACCCCGTCACTGACTATAATTTTGTCACCACTACGGCCTCGCATGACTTTGGCGATATGTCGCGCGTCCTCACCCGTAACAATTACGTGATCTTCTAGAAATTGCTCTGCCGGAATAAAATAACGCTGCATTCTCTCACACCTATTCTAAAATAACTATTATCCACTAACGTTCCGTACAAATTCCGATAAAATCACCAAGCACCATCATATCATCTTTTGCGCCTGTATGACCAGTCTGTTCCCTCTTCTGTTTATGTTATACCGATTCTCGTAAAAAAAAGGGAGCCCTTAGGCTCCGAACAGTCCGGTAATGTAAAAAGAAAACTGCAAAAACTGTATATAAATCATCTGAGACAGCGTGTAAAGAGGTTCAATCGTTACAGCTCGTACCTGCGGAATTATCAGTATAAGCAGAAAAATAAAGATCGACCATTGCTCAAACTGCTGAAGCTTGCGGCGCACAGGAGTGGGAGCCACATCCTCCACAATCCGGTAGCCATCGAGTGGAGGCAGTGGAATTAAATTAAAGATAAACAAAAACAGATTCAAATTGATCAGTGCATTGATAAATAAATAGATTGCCTGTGCCACCCGCTGGTTCTCCATTCCCGGCAATACTTGAAAATGAAGCAGCACAGCATAGATCAGCGTAGTCACAAATGCAAGCAGCAGATTGCTCAGCGGACCAGCAGCCGATACAATAATGCCCATGAGGCGCGGACGGCTAAAATTGTCACGATTGACCGGGACTGGCTTGGCCCAGCCAAAGCCTCCGATCAACAGTAACAGCGTACCCAGCAGATCAATATGCACTGCCGGATTTAAAGTCACGCGCCCAAGTAGCTTGGCCGTAGGATCGCCAAATTTATTGGCATAATACGCATGAGCAAACTCATGCACCGTAAACGATATGATCACCGCCAGCAAGTAAAATGGAAGGACATTTAAATTTACCCGAAAAATACTTTGTAAAAAATCCATGCTTACCTCTTTCTCGCTACAAACGCCAGCCAATCTTCATCCCGGTTGATTTCGGCAATCTCAAAGCCAGCTGCTTTCAACGCAGATTCGACAACCTCTTCTTTGTTCTTCCAAATCCCTGAAGCAATATAAATACCACCTGGCTCCAAGGCTTTATATACATCATCAATGAACAGCAAAATGATCTCAGCTAAAATATTAGCTACGACCAGCTTGACTGGCAGCTGGATCCCCAGCGTTGGATCGCTTGCATTGAGTACAGAGAGCAAATCGCTTTCTTTAATGGTGATACGTTCCTCCAGTCCGTTCAAACGCGTATTTTCACGCGCACTCGATACTGCCACCGGGTCGAGATCCAAGGCAAGTACATGCTTTGCTCCCAGCTTTATCGCTCCAATAGCTAAGATACCGGAGCCTGTACCAACATCAATGACTTCTTCTCCACCCTGAATCACGGATTCCAGCGTTCTTAGGCAAAGGGATGTCGTCGGATGTGTACCAGTGCCGAAGGCCATACCCGGATCAAGCTCAATGATTTTTTCATCTTCACTCGCAGGCTCATACTCTTCCCAAGTCGGTTTGATGGTCAAATGATCCGATACACGCAAAGGCTTGAAATATTGTTTCCAGGCATTAGCCCAGTCATCCTCGTTGACCGTTTTCAGCTCATACCGAACCTCGCCAGGGTCAATATCAAATGTTCTCAATTGTTCAACCCGCGGCTCAATTTGTGCACGCACGCTGTCCATGTCTATTTCTTCAGCAAAATAGCCCTTGATGATCGCTTGTCCTTCAGGAATATCGTTCAAAGGGCGATCGTACCACTGTCCATAAGACGTATCCCGCGGCTTGTTGAGCGAACCGGATTCTTCAATGGAAACCCCTCCTGCACCTGCTTCGTGCAGAAAATTCGAAATCATTTCGACGGCTTCCTCGCTTGTATGTATTGTAATTTCATTCCACAACATGGTTTACATTTCCTCCTCATTTCACATGCATACACTACATTGTACTATATACTCGCATAGGAGTTCAAAAAAGCAGATGGACTCATTATTGAAAATCAAACACCTGCGACTACTGCCTTTGTCTTTAGCCCTCTAGTTTTTAGCGCAACAGCATATAGCGGATAATGAATAGAACAAGGGGAAAACACAAATAAGACGGGCTATCCCGCAAATCACCTTTTTGGTGGGATACCCGCCTTATTGTATTCTACTCGTTGTCGTTTATGATACGTTGCTGACGGCGGTCAGCTACTTCACTACGCCGGATCGCTTCCAAATCCTCAGCATCTGCCTGCTCTGCCGAGAACTCAACATCTTCGTTTTTGGCAGATTGCATGCGTTTGATTTTCTCGGTTTTGGTCAGCACTTTATCGAACCGTTTGTTTTTAGACATCGGTCACTGCTCCTTCCAAACTTGTCACAGCATTCCACCCGCTTGTTCCACAATAGACATCGCCTGATGATGAATGGATTCATCCACCACCGCAGTCAACAAAATATCGCGGCCGGTCGGTCCACCTTGTCCTCCATCACTCATGCCACTGGCAGCAGGATCAGCCGCAGCCAGTATTGCAGGAGACGCATCTGTAAAATCCACGCCCTGTGTGAGTGAGGACAAGCTGCTAATCTGTCCCGAGAACACAGGCAGTCCGGCGTTGCCCGTAGACTGCCGCGGATACCGGCTAAAACGATCTATCGACATATCCGTTACCCTGAGAGCCTCCAATTTTCTCGCGGCTCCCTGTGCTTCCTCAGGACTTTTGAAATACGCCAAAATATTTTTTTCGCCCATCCCAAAATCTCCCTGTGTAGTATTGAGCGTAACTTTGGTTGAGAACATAGATCGTTACGCTTTGTTATATCCTGCTCATTGGCAAGACTTTATATTCTCCACGAAAGCTAAACGGATACAGACATTATCAAGAACAGCAGACCAAGACCGTGAACTAAAGTTTGTGAAGAACATAACTTTTACGGATGTAAAGTAGCTGCCGGAGCTTCTCCTGACATGGCTACTCCTGTCTCCCAGGCTGCGCGAATAACAGCATCCCGTACCTTCTGAACCACCTTCGCATTAAAAACATTCGGTATGATATAAGTTTCACTTAGCTCCTCAGGGCAAATCGCATCAGCGATGGCAAGCCCGGCAGCCAGTTTCATCTCCTCGTTAATCGTCTTGGCATGGCAATCCAGAGCGCCCCGAAAAATTCCCGGGAAGCACAATACGTTATTAATCTGGTTAGGAAAATCGGAGCGGCCGGTAGCAAGCACACGCACATAAGGTAAGGCTACAGCCGGATCAATTTCTGGCTTCGGATTCGCCATAGCAAACACGATAGGATCAGTTGCCATGCTCTGTATGTCTTCCACAGTCAGTATATCTGGACCTGATACACCGATGAAAACATCAGCTCCCACAATTACCTCAGATAAGCTTCCACTTAAATTATGCGGGTTAGTCATGTTCGCATACTCTGTCCAATGCGGGTTACTGTATTCTACACCACGGTGAATGGCTCCTTGCCGATCCACGCCAATCAGATTGCGTACCCCTGCCTTGAGCAGCATACGGGAGCAGGCCATACCTGCCGCACCGATCCCAGCAAATACGACTTTGACATCTTCCATTTTTTTGCCGCATACCTTTAGTGCATTGACCAAACCTGCTAATACAACAACTGCCGTACCATGCTGATCATCATGAAATACTGGGATGTCGAGTTCCTGCTTCAACCGTCTTTCAATCTCAAAACAGCGTGGCGAAGATATATCTTCCAAGTTAATGCCGCCAAAGGCAGGAGCGATCATTTTGACAATTTGAACAATCTCATCAGGGTCCTTCGTATTGAGACAGATGGGGAATGCATCGACACCTGCAAATTGTTTAAACAGTACTGCTTTACCCTCCATCACAGGCATAGCAGCCTCTGGCCCGATATCTCCCAATCCAAGTACCGCGGTTCCATCTGATACGACCGCTACTGTATTTTTTTTGATCGTTAATTGATATGCTTTGGCTGGGTCATTGGCGATTTCCATGCAAATTTCAGCTACACCCGGCGTATAAACTTTGGATAACCCCTCCATCGTTTCAATTGGCTTCTTGGGTAAGGTCTCCATTTTGCCACCTGCATGTAATTCTCTAATTTCATCTATTAAACTGCTCATATTTTTCTCCGTCCTTTCATGCCTCTATTTGGATATGAAACTCAGTCCTGTGTATAAATCTCATCAGCTCCATAATTGGAGTAACAAGGTGGCTAAAATGACCGTGCCCGCCCCGCCAATCCGTGTAGCAATTTGGGCAAAAGGCATCAGTTCCATCCGATTGGATGCAGACAGAATGGCTACATCGCCCGTGCCCCCTAATCCGCCGCGACAACTGGTCACCAAAGCAGCTTCTACGGGATACATGTGAATCCATTTTCCTGTGAAGTATCCAGTAACAATCAATGCAACCACTACAGATGCACAGGTAATCGCATAAGGAACCGTTAGAATCCCAACTACACTATCTAATGGCACATACAAAATACCTAACCCCACCATCAAGGGCCACGTCAGACTAGCGGTTATACATTTGTACAAATGAAAAGCTCCCTGCTCCAATGTGTTCGGCATGATCTGAACACACTTAATTAATGCCGCCGCCAGAATCATGAGAATCGGTCCTGGAATATGGAGATACGGCTCCAGCAGCTTACCCACAATAAAGAAAGTACAAGCCAACAACAGACCACCACCCATTAATGGAAAAGAAACGGATTGTCCCAAGTTTACCGGAGATAACTCACCTTTGTCTTTTTCGAGTTTTAACAACCTCCCGTTACCGGAAGTTTCTGGTTTTTTCTCCGCTAATCTCTTCAAGACGCCTGCCCCTATAATTGCAACAATGTTACCGATAATTGCAGCCGGGATAAACTGGGATACGAATACTGCAGAATCCTTGCCCAGTACCATTCCATACGAAATGGACAACGGTAAAATGCCTTCTCCAATCCCGCCGGAAATAATCGGAATGATGATGAAAAAAAATGTATGATAAGCACTATAGCCAAAAGCCATACCCACCAGCATACCGACGGCAACAGCAGCAATAGATCCTATGATAATGGGGGCAAAAATTTTGACAATTCCATTCATTAGCATTTTGCGATCCATACCAAGAATACTGCCGGTTACTAGACATGCGATGTAAAAATAAAGAAAATTCGAGGTTTTCATAAGCGTGTGCACAGCCCCCATCGCAGATGGACTGAACATATTCCAAAATACCATTAACGATGGAACCATAAGGGATAAAATGGCTGGCCCGCCTATATGTTTAAGCAGCGGAAGTTTGGCTCCCAGGTCACTGAGCAATATACCTAAAATCACGATGACGGCAAACCCGCCTAATAGATCGTTCGGAAGTCTTTCTGTAATTGCAGCCGCATAAACAATTAGCGCGATCACGGCATATAGCGGAAGAGGAATCACTCCCACCTTTATCCTCCCCAGCATCCTAAACCCATCTACAGTATTTTTACTCCATCTTTGCCCCTTTTGAATGACAGGCTGGTTCGTAGCATTTTCCATAAATCTCCCTCCATAAAGTGAAGAATGATGATCATGTTCCCATTCTACACCTTGGAAAACGCTTTATTTGGTTTTAAAACTAAGAACTAACTTTTGTAACTAAAGTAATCAGAAATAGGGCTAAATATAACTATTGATGATTCCTTCTGCCTGCGGCAAAACCTGATATTGGTAAACAGGGCGTCCAATGGTACCATATATAGTTTCCATAGAAAGCACTTCAATCTCTGTCATAAAAGCCAAATACTTGCGCATAGACACCCTGGAAATCCCTGCACTCTCCGCAATATCCTCCGTGGAAAATAGAACCTTATGATGCTGCTGGATACAATTCCATATCATAGCCAGCGTGGATTTCGTTATCCCCTTGGGCAACCGTGCCAAGTCTTTAATCAAGCTTTTATGATAAATCAGTCGATCCAGCTCCTCCTGCGATAGTAGACTGCGCTCACGTACAATACTAATGTGCTCTCGATACCCGGTAAGTGCCTCTAGAAAACGGTTAAAGTGGAAAGGCTTGATCAAATAATCCATAGCGCCAAAATTCATCGCCTTTTTGACACTGCTCATGTCACTTGCAGCTGAGATGACAATAACATCCACATTCACTCCAGCCTCCCGTATGAATGACAGTAAATCGAGGCCATTACTTTCTTGCATATACACATCCAGCAATATTAGATCAATGGCTTGTTCAGCTAAATATTTCTTAGCCTCTTCCACCGAAGAAGCCCAACCGCTACATTGGAATCCCTCGACCTGCTCCATATATTTGCGGTTAAATTCTGCAACCATCGGATCATCTTCTACAATCAGGACATTAATCATGTTCATCATTCCCCGCTATAATGTATGGAATCTTAATCTGAAAACAGCACCCCTGCTCGACTGGGATCAACTTTACACTACCTTGTAGCCTCTTCACGCTTTGCGCCACTAGATAAAGTCCCATCCCTCGTGACTCTCCCTTGGTGGAAAAACCTTTTTCAAAAATAGCCTTCACAAGGTCCTCCGGTATACCCGGACCATTGTCGCACATGATACAGGTCAGACAGCCATGCTTCTGATTTTCCTCATAATAAAGTGAAAGGGTAATCCGCTTGTGCTCCAGAGATTCCATCGCCTCCACCGCATTATCAAACAGATTGCCAAGAATAGTAATCAGCTCGTGAGTCGTTTGAGTTTGACTGGATTCAGGTAAGTGACTACCCGGAGTCAGTTCAAAACTTACCCCTGCCTCTCTGGCCCGGCTTAATTTTCCTAATACAAACCCCGCCATAACTGGGTCCTTAAGCTGCCGAGTAATGGAACCTATCTCTACTTGATGATGCTCGACGGCATCCATAATATAGTGCTCCAGTTTATCATACATTCGCAAGTGCACCATCCCCATAATGACATGCAGCTTGTTCATAAATTCATGAGCCTGTGCGCGTAGTGCTTCCGTGTACAAAGAAACTCCGGTCAACCGTTCCGCAAGCTGGTTCATCTCCGTCTTATCCCGAAAGGTTACAATGGCTCCGACAATTTTTCCTTTGACCCGTATCGGAACACTGGTGGTCAGCAAGGTGATCCCACCCAACTCCATCTCCTCATCCATCAGTGGAGTGCTTACTTCCAAAACCTCTTGTAATCGGAAAGCAGATAAATAAACAGTAATTTCCTGTCCAGAGAATGAGAAGTCTTCAATCCCCGCTTGCCTCAGTAGACGGATCGCTTCTGCATTCATCAGCATGATACGACCGCATTCATCCACTGCAATGACTCCTTCCTTGATGGATTGCAACATCGCGCTGCGTTCCTCCAGCAAACGTGCGATTTCCGGCGGTTCCAGACCGACCAGCATATTTTTGATTTTACGAGCCAGCACAACCGCTCCTCCTGTGCCAATCAACATTCCGATACCAATGGCGATAGCAATAAGACGGGTGTTGCCTTCCTGGGCCCGCTGTATATCTTGCATGGATATACCAACAACAATTGCCCCTACCTGCTTTCCCGTCACACTGAACACGGGGGAAAAGGCACGCATGGACATGCCTAATGTCCCCTTTGCAACGGACACACTCTCCTGACCATGAAGTGCAGTATACTCGTCTCCTCCGACAAAGGCTTTGCCGATCCTCCTAGCATCGGGGTGCGTTTTACGAATTCCCTTCATATCCATAACCACGACGAATTGGATATGATTCGCTGTTGAGACCTTCTTCACATACTCCTGCATGGAAGGAGAAGAACCCGTCTGTTGCAATTGCTCGATAATAAGCGGTGTATGGGCGAGTGTACGAGCAATGGACATTGCCTTTTCCTCAAGCCCCTTCTCCGTTTCAAGCTCAACTCTCTCCGCAAATAACAGTGTTACTGGCAGGAGCACAAGTGCCATAACCAGACATACGAGCAGCGTTATTAGACCTCTGAGCTTTAAAAGCGGCTTACCTCGACGCAGACTTGTCCGTATTTTTTCGATGGAACTCACTCCTTTCTAGTTGATAGAAGCTCAATAGTTAACTTTGGTTGTACAAAAATGGCTATGTATGTGTTTACGTGAATATAAAAAAAGGGACTATTCCGCAATTGCGGAATAGTCCCCTCGGATTCATGATTGAAGCTCCGCGATTTAGACTTTGGCTTAGTCGCCTCGGAAAGCCCGCTTCACACGATCAAAAAAGGACTGCTCATTCTCATGTGTCTGCTCTCCACTAAGCGAAGAGAACTGACGCAGCAAATCCTTCTGTTCCTCACTCAGCTTGCTAGGCGTTACCACAACTACCTTAATATGCTGGTCACCTTGACCTACGCCGCGCAGTTTTGGCACACCCTTTCCTTTAAGACGGAAATAAGTGCCTGTTTGTGTGCCTGCTGGAACTTTCAGCTTCACTTTCTCGGTCAACGTCGGGATCTCAACTTCATCTCCCAAGGCTGCCTGTGAAAACGTCAGCGGAATTTCACAGTAGATATCGTCTCCCTCACGCTCAAAGAAGTCGTGCGACTTCACACGGAATACGACGTACAAGTCACCAGCCGGTCCTCCGTTGACACCGCCTTCGCCTTCCCCGTTGATACGCATTTGTGCGCCGTCATCCACACCCGCCGGAATGCGAATATGAATTTTACGTTTCTTGCGGACACGGCCTGATCCGCTACAAGTCGTACATTTTTCCTTGATAATTTTTCCGGAACCGCCGCAATTGGAGCAAGCGCGTCGATTAACCATGCGGCCAAACGGTGTATTCTGTACCACTTCTTCTTGTCCACTGCCATGGCAGACGGAACAGGTCTGTGGTTGAGTGCCCGCCTTGGCTCCTGTACCATGACACGTATCGCATGTTTCCGTACGTTCAATTTGAATGTCGGTTTCTTTACCAAACACCGCTTCTTTGAATTCAATCGTCATCGTATATTGAAGATCGTTCCCTCGTTGCGGTGCATTCGGATCACGCCGACCGTTGCCGCCACCAAAGAACATATCAAAAATATCACCAAACCCGCCACCGAAGTCGGCACCACCAAAGCCGCCTCCCATGCCCTGATTTGGGTCTACATGACCGTATTGGTCGTATCTTGCCCGCTTCTGACCATCGCTGAGAACATCGTAAGCTTCTTTTACTTCTTTAAATTTAGCTTCTGCGTCCGCAGCCTTGTTCACGTCCGGATGATACTGACGCGCAAGCTTGCGGTAAGCCTTTTTGACTTCTTCATCCGAAGCGCCTTTTGCGACACCTAGCACCTCATAATAATCACGCTTATCAGCCAATGTTCCACCCCCATGCCTACAACGTGTCTGCACTACATATAAAAGGAAAGCCAAAGGCGCGGGATGACCCGGCTTTGACCTTCCCATCATTTCAAGGCAGTACAACCCGTAATATGCTTATTTATCTTGGAAATAACGGTTACCCTTAGGCTAATTGTTATTTATCAAGGCAGCTACGCTGCTAATTACTGTTCAGTATATCATAACGTACCGGTATACCGTAAAGTTACACTACCCGATCCGTTGCTTAGTCTTTCTTCTGATCTTCGTCAACAACTTCATAGTCCGCATCAACAACATTGTCACGGCCTTTGCTGTCTGCTGCTCCGTCTTGAGCTTGTGCTGCTTGAGCAGCTTGCTCATACAATTTCACAGACAATTGCTGAACGATTTCAGTTAGTTCTTCAGTAGCTTTTTTGATGTCTTCCAGGTTGTCGGATTCCAGCGTTTTTTGCAGATTTTCTTTAGCTGCATTTGCTTTTTCGACTTCACCTGCATCCGCTTTTTCGCCCAGATCTTTAATCGTTTTGTCTACGGAGTAGATCAGTTGGTCCGCAGCGTTTTTCGCTTCTACCAACTCTTTGCGTTTCTTATCTTCTTCCGCATGCAACTCGGCATCCTTCATCATACGTTCTACTTCTTCGTCACTCAAGCCGCTAGAAGATGTGATCGTAATTTTTTGGCTTTTACCTGTGCCTTTATCTGTAGCAGATACGTTCACGATACCGTTCGCATCGAGGTCGAAAGTAACTTCGATTTGCGGTACACCACGTGGTGCTGGAGGGATATCTCCCAATTGGAAACGGCCCAGTGTTTTGTTGCCTGCTGCCATTTCGCGTTCACCTTGCAGCACGTGAATTTCTACGCTAGGCTGATTGTCAGCATACGTCGAGAATACCTGCGATTTGCTCGTAGGGATTGTCGTGTTACGATCAATCATTTTGGTGAATACGCCACCTGCGGTTTCAATACCGAGGGACAGTGGAGTTACGTCAAGGAGAACGACGTCTTTCACATCACCTGTCAATACACCTGCTTGAACTGCTGCGCCCAAAGCTACCACTTCATCAGGGTTTACGCCTTTATGAGGCTCTTTACCTGTCAGCTTTTTGATTGCTTCTTGTACAGCTGGAATACGTGTAGAGCCGCCGACCAAAACGATCTTATCGATGTCGCTAGCACTCATGCCTGCATCTTTCATCGCTTGACGAGTAGGTCCCAAAGTACGTTCTACCAGACCTGCAGACAATTCTTCAAACTTCGCACGAGTCAGGTTCAACTCCAAATGCTGTGGAACGCCATCAGCTACTGTGATAAACGGCAAGGAAATTGTCGTTGTCAGCACGCCGGACAGTTCTTTTTTCGCTTTTTCTGCTGCGTCTTTCAGACGTTGTACAGCTGCTTTATCTTTGCTCAGGTCAATACCTTGATCTTTCTTGAACTCATTTACGAGGTAATCAATAATCACTTGGTCAAAGTCATCGCCACCCAGCTTGTTATCGCCGCTTGTTGCTTTAACTTCGAAGAAACCATCGCCCAGTTCCAAAATGGATACGTCGAATGTACCGCCGCCCAAGTCATATACGAGGATCGTTTGGTCTTCGGATTTTTCCATACCATATGCTAATGCAGCTGCTGTTGGCTCATTGACAATCCGCAGAACTTCCAGACCGGCAATTTTGCCTGCGTCCTTAGTTGCTTGACGTTGACCATCATTGAAGTAAGCTGGAACAGTGATAACCGCTTGAGAAACCGTTTGGCCCAGGTAAGCTTCAGCGTCAGATTTCAGCTTTTGCAAAATCATAGCGGAAATTTCCTGTGCGGAATATTCCTTACCATCGATGTTTTCTTTATGATTTGTACCCATGTGGCGCTTGATGGACATGATTGTACGATCTGGGTTCGTAATTGCTTGGCGTTTTGCCGTTTCCCCTACAGTACGCTCCCCATCTTTTTTGAAACCGACAACGGAAGGGGTTGTGCGCGCGCCTTCCGGATTTGGAATAACGACGGCTTCGCCGCCCTCCATAACAGCCACACAAGAGTTGGTTGTACCTAAGTCAATACCGATTACTTTGCTCATCGGACAATTCCTCCTTCTGTATATACGAGGCCCTCAGGCCAGAATGGTTGAATCAAAATGATGTAATTCTAATGTATATAGAAAAAGTTACATGCTAACTTTTACCATCGCTGGACGAAGCACCTTGTCCTTCAGCATGTATCCTTTTTGTACCTCTTCAACGACGATGCCTTCATCATGCTCTTCGCTCTCTACCTGCATAATAGCCTGGTGGAAATCAGGATTAAACGGTTGTCCCACTGAATTCATGGCCGTCACTCCCTCTGCCTGAAGCACACTCTCAAACTGGCGGAAAATCATTTCCACGCCTTTGGTGAATGACTCAGACTCCGCTCCTTGCGATGCTGTTGCCAGCGCTCGCTCGAAGTTATCCAGAACAGGCACCAACTCGGTAATAAGCTTCATAGACGCATATTTAGCAAGGTCTTCCTTTTCTTTCAGTGTACGGCGGCGAAAATTATCAAAATCCGCCTGTGCGCGCAAAAACCGCTGCTGATGCTCCTCAGCCTCTGCACGAAGTTTTGCCACCTCTGTGTTTTCTTCCTCGGCTTCCAGTGCTGCCGCTTCATTCACCGGCTCTTCCTGCTGGCTCGTTTCGGCAGCTTCCTCTGTGCTTACATTTTGTTGTTTTTCATCTTGGAACGCTTGTTCTTCCTTCAAAATGTTTCACCTCCTTCAAGTCATAACTACCCATACAAAAGCACGCAACAATGCACCCGCGCAGGATACAAACCGTATCCCGGCGCGGAACATGTAGGACCGCAACCTGTGCGATCTTGTTCTATTTAAACCGTTGCGTTAGCATTGCGGTCAAATCCTTAGACAGGATACCCAAAATATTAATAACTCTCGCATACTCCATCCGCGTCGGACCCAATATACCTATCGTACCCAACGCTTCTCCGTCTACTGCATATGTAGCAGTAATCAGGCTGCAATTGGCAAATGCTTCATGATCATTTTCTGTACCGATGCGGACTTGAATTTCAGGGGCTCCGGCTACAGGAGTCATCAGTTTAAGCAGCGTTGGTGTTTCCTCCAGCAGATCGAGAATATGTTTAACCTTTTCTACATCTTTAAATTCAGGTTGATTCAGCATGTTCGTCGCACCGCTCAAATACAAGCGCTGATCCGATTCATTATCGAGTGCTTTATCCAGCACCTTCATAGCGTCCTCAAAATGAGACACATGCTTCTCCATTTCCTGACCAAGCGCGGTATAAAGGCGTGATTTAAGCTGATAAATCGGCACACCGACCAGCTTGCTGTTCAGTAAATTCACAACCTTTTCCATCTCGGAAATTGAAATTCCAGGTGGAATATCCACCGTTTTATTCTCCACCTGACCGGTATTGGTCACGATAATCGCCACAGCCGTCGTTTCGTTGAGCGGCAACAGCTGAAAATGACGCAACGAAGTATGAAAAACCTCCGGCCCAAGCAAGATGGAAGTATAATTGGTCATATGGGACAAAATGCCTGATGCATGCTGAATCACTTGCTCCATTACATTCAGCTTTTCGGCGTAAAAGGCTTTTAGTTCCCGCATTTCCATAGGCTTCAGTGTATTTAGTGGCACCAAATGGTCCACATAATAACGATAACCTTTATGAGACGGGATGCGTCCCGCAGAAGTATGGGGTTGCTCCAGATAGCCCTGTTCCTCCAAATCCGACATTTCATTACGGATTGTGGCTGGGCTGAATCCGACATCCTGCCTTTTGGATATGCTGCGGGAACCCACTGGTTCAGCCGAACGAATGTAGTCATCAATAATCGCATTCAAAATGAGTCTCTGACGTTCGGTTAACAAGCGAATCCCCCCTTATCGTTTATCCATAATAGCATGATTGTTAAATGGAATCATTAGCACTCGTTCGCGATGAGTGCTAACTGATAATACAAAAATACCAAACCGACCTGATCATTGTCAAGTCAGATCAGTATTTTCAATAAACGAGATTTATTACATCCATTTTGATTATTGATATGGAAACAGAGCGTTTACACTTTTTCACATAAACCCTCATTATTCATCATATCCAAACCGTATTTATGTATAGGGATACAGAATGCAAAAAATTGAGACTTTGTCTCCAAACTGTTGTAACTTTATTGTCTTTGAGGAGGAATAGGATCTGAGAAGCCAGCACCGCAACCTTTTATACGCATTAATCGCTCTTTTACCTACAATTTGTATGTTTTACATTTTAATCGAATTGTTTCCGTACACAGGCCTAGGAAGAATCCTTGCTTTGCCACTAGTTTTTATTCTGAACGCTGCCCTTATGATTTCAGTGATCCATTTAATTCGTAAATTAAGAACCTTGTGGTGTTCCTTAATCTTGATCCCTACAATACTGTTAAGCATATGGAATACCATTTTATTTTACCCACAAGAATTCAGTCCAAGCATTACCAAGCAAATAAAATATAGTGTCACTGCTATATTACATTATGATGATTTAACACCAGCTGATTGGGAAGAGTAAACATATCGTCCAAGCCGAACTGGAGAGTCTGAAAAATATATTGTCGCCTTGTATAAATACAAAGGTCAAGTCCCGTTAGATGGCACTACATACTTTTATAATGATACGGATTATCATAAGGACCATCCCATAAGAAGCCTGAGTGATATACCTTCGGAACTGGAGCCTCATCATCAATTTATTTGGTGGTTACTCCAAACATTTGAGAAACGAACAGGGGCACAATAATGTAAGCTTTAACACATACGCAAGGCTGCGTCCTGATAAAAAAACACTGAACTGACCTCATTATTGACAGGTCAGTTCAGTACTTTCAACACTGCGATTTCATCACAATTGTTTTGTTTACTGCAATGAATGCAGTCAGTCCATACCTTTTCAGGGAAAATCTCTTTGCTAACTACATCAAAACCGTTTTTTATAAAAAAGGATACCTCGTAGGTCAGTGCCATAATTTTAGGAATATGTTGCCGCCGTGCTTCTCTAATAAGGCCTTCCACAAGCTTGGAGCCGATTCCCATTCCTTTATGCCCCTCAGAGATACCAAGGGAGCGAATCTCTACCAAATCAGCCCCCAATTTGCATAAAGAACCACATCCAACGACTTCGCCGTCCACCTCTGCAACAATAAACAGCTCCAGTTGGCGCGTAAGCACTTCCCTTGAACGTGGCAGCATAATCCCCCGCTCTGCATAGCCGCTAATCATTTGATATAAAGGCTCCACATCCTCAGGAACCGCACTTCTGCACAATACATCTTTACACACTGAAGCCATTTTGCTCTCCTCCTGCCGCTTGCCGCATATAATGAATAAATATACAACATTACGCATAGAATCGCAATACTCCATTTACCCTGCTGTGGCAGAATGGTGTAATAAAATGATGGCCCTGCTTACGAAGTCAAAATGTACTGTATTGAAGCTTGCAACTTATGAATTTACCGTGATCGAACCGATGAACTCTGCAAATACGTCATTTCCGAATAAAATACCGCGCTCGCTCAAACGATACCCATCCTCGATTGATTCGATTAATCCTGCATTCAGCATTTTTCTAAGAGGAACTGTAAACGTGTCTTCCAATGTCTGACCGAATTGAGCTTCAAAGCGGGATTTGGACACACCCTCCAGCATTCTCAAACCGACCATGAGGAAATCCTCCATGGCTTCCGCCGTCGGCACCTCAAAGCTGTCCAATCGCGGTAAACCATTCCGAGTTGCCTCCACATAAGGGTTAATGCCCTTAATGTTCATATGACGCTCTCTGGCAACATAACCGTGTGCCCCAGCGCCGAGACCGTAATAGTCCTCATTACGCCAATAAGTCATATTATGCTTACTTCCCAAACCTGGTTTAGCGAAATTGCTAATTTCATACTGTTCATAACCCGCTTCTTTCATGCGACGCATAAGAAGCAAATACATTTCCAGTTCGTCATCTTCATGTGGAAGTGGCAGCTGATTTTTCTGGTATAACGTGTGAAAGAGCGTGTTCTCTTCAACCTTCAAACTGTAGATAGAGTAATGAGGAAGATCCAGCTCCAGCGCTCTACTGACGCTTTCATCCAGCATGTCGACCGTTTGGTTCGGCAAACCGAACATCAGGTCAATCGACAGATTGTCCAAACCGGCCTTACGTGCGTTTTCCAAACTACGATAGACGTCATCTGTACTATGAATACGACCTATGCCTGTAAGCAGATCATTCTGGAAAGCCTGCACACCAAAACTGAGTCGATTGACGCCGCCCTCTTTCATCACAGAAAGTTTTTCAAAATCAGTTGTGCCAGGATTGGCTTCCATGGAAAACTCAATATCTTCCGCCCAGTTTGGAAAATAGGTACGAACGCTCTTCAGAAAATATTCCATTTCCTTCGGATTGAGGGTTGTTGGTGTTCCTCCCCCGACAAAAATGGTCTTTATCTCTCCTGGCGGGTGAAGTTTGACAGTATGTTCCATCTCCCGTTCTAAGGCATACAGATATTCCATAACAGGCTGATCCTTGAGCACATAAGAGTTGAAGTCACAGTAAAAGCATTTATTCGTGCAAAAAGGTATATGCAGATAAACCGCTTGAGGCGCGGATGAATATTCATGTTTTTGTATGGATGCGGTCATACCGATCCTCCTTGTCGATTCAGGGTATAGTGAGAAAATGAGCCGAGGTCGAGACCAACCGCTTCGTGTTCCATTTGATCTTCTGATCGCTGTTACTCCCCAATTTTCCATTATATAAGCACTCTTAGGGATAAAATTGGGGAGTAAAGGCGAACGCTACCCTTCTCCAGATTCAAATGGCCCACTCCGCTGCTGCCCACCACGAATCGGTCATTTTTTGTGGTGTAGGTGTTGCAGTAAAAGAAAAACATCTTTAAACATACTCTAAAGATTGATTTAAAGATATAGTTGCCATATTACTCTAAATCAGAACTTGAACGAGCCCTCTGTCCTGAATAGCTTGCTCAAATAAAGAACGTCCATTCTCCATGCATGGCAAATGCCTCATGAAAGAATGGACGAATACTTCAAACTGCTTTACTCATCTATCTTCAGTACCGCCATAAATGCTTCCTGTGGTACTTCTACGTTACCGACCTGCTTCATACGCTTCTTGCCCTCTTTTTGCTTCTCAAGCAGCTTCCGTTTACGGGAAATATCGCCGCCATAACATTTGGCCAAGACGTTTTTACGCATAGCCTTAACGGTTTCACGCGCAACAACCTTTGTTCCTACAGATGCCTGGATTGGCACCTCGAACATTTGCCGCGGGATCAACTCGCGCAGCTTCTCACAAATGATACGTCCGCGGTGGTAAGCCCGATCTCTATGCACGATGAATGACAATGCATCGACCTGCTCACCATTCAACAGAATATCCATCTTCACCAGATTAGATTGGCGATAGCCTGAAATCTCATAGTCAAAGGAAGCATAACCTTTGGTGCTGGATTTAAGCTGATCAAAGAAATCATATACGATTTCAGACAAAGGAATCTGGTACGTAATCGTTACCCGTGTTGTATCCAGGTACTCCATGTTCACGTATTCACCACGCTTGCTCTGACAAAGCTCCATAACCGTACCTACATAATCATTTGGCACGATGATGCCTGCCTTAACATATGGCTCTTCAACATGTTCAATACGTCCTACTTCCGGGTAGTTGGATGGGTTATCAATTTCAATCGTTTCCCCGTTAGTCAATTGTACACGGTAAATTACGCTTGGTGCCGTTGTAATCAGTGGAATATTGAATTCACGTTCAATACGTTCCTGAATAACGTCCATATGAAGCAGACCAAGGAAACCGCAACGGAAGCCGAAGCCCAGCGCACTGGATGTTTCCGGTTCAAAGCTGAGCGAAGCATCGTTCAGTTGCAGCTTTTCAAGCGCCTCACGCAAATCATTATATTCCGATGTTTCAATCGGATACAGACCACAATACACCATTGGATTAATTTTCCGATAGCCTGGCATCGGTTCTGGTGTTGGATTTTTGGCATCCGTTACCGTATCCCCGACACGAGTGTCGCCCACATGCTTGATTCCGGCAACGATAAAACCAACATCACCGATATTTAGCTCATCCACGATCGTCATACGTGGCATGAAAGCTCCAACCTCGATAACCTCAAACGTTTTGTCAGTGGCCATCATCTTAATTTTCGAACCCGCACGGATACTGCCATCTACAACACGTACATATACGATAACGCCTTTATAAGGATCATAATGCGAATCGAAAATAAGCGCCTTGAGCGGATTATCCGGATTTCCTTGCGGAGCAGGCACACTTCTGACCACCTGTTCCAAAATTTCCTTGATACCGATTCCAGCTTTGGCTGAAGCATGTACGGTTTCGCTCGTGTCCAAACCGATAACATCCTCGATCTCCTGCTTTACCCGTTCAGGATCAGCACTTGGCAAATCAATCTTGTTAAGCACTGGCAAAATCTCCAGATTGTTGTCCAACGCCAAATAAACGTTAGCCAATGTCTGCGCCTCAATCCCCTGCGCTGCGTCTACTACCAGCAAAGCACCTTCGCAGGCTGCCAAACTACGAGATACCTCATAGGTAAAATCGACGTGTCCCGGTGTATCAATCAAATTCAAAATGTACTCTTCGCCGTCATCGGCCTTATAAGTGAGTCGCACTGCCTGGAGCTTAATCGTAATCCCGCGCTCCCGCTCCAGTTCCATCTGGTCAAGCACTTGCTCCTGCATTTCGCGGGAAGTGAGTGCACCGGTGTACTCCAAGATCCGGTCAGCCAGCGTAGATTTACCATGGTCTATATGTGCAATGATACTAAAGTTCCGAATTTTACGTTGTCTTGCCAAAATGTCAGTCATGCCTTACCCCCACACAATGCCTAGTATCAATCAGCTTATTATAGCAGTTGTAAGGGGGGTCAGCAATATTTCTATTCTGTTACCCCGTCAAATACAGATACAACCCAGCGAATGCCCTGTCTTGACAGATTTTGAAGCAGTCCAGCCGTTTTGTCAGCCATGGTATCCACCGAAGCCTGCTGCGCCTTTACGGCTAGCAGCTCACGAGGAGTCTCTAGGCCCTGCCGAGTATTGTCATCCTGTGCAGCCTTCATATCCCATTCATGTGTCCAGCGTGCGGTCTGTTCCTCACTTCGTTCGTTTGTATTCCCTTCGTTCGTGTCCGTTTGTGGCTCAAACTCGACCTTTCTACTTGTATTATACGTACGATTATGCGCTCGGGCATCAGCTGCCGGGGTATCCTCAATCACCGTCTGCTCATATTCAACTTTCTGTTGATTTACTGATGAAACTGGATTCTCGTCCCATTCCGGGCCATAGACTGAGCGCAGACCAGAACCTGCCAGCTGCATGCCAAGTAACACGCCCGCTCCGATCAGAAGCACAAATCCAAGCGCTTTTTTACGAAAATGTCCGGTCATTATATCCCCCCTAACTGCTACCTTATTTAATTGCCGCTATTGCTCTTTTTGGTGTCAGATACGTTGGTGCCCGCCTTCTGGGCTTTCTGATCCTCCCAATACACTTCACTGATCATATCCGCCAAAACGTCAGAAGTTCGTTTTAACTCCTCCTCCGTGTTGTCAATTCCTCCGATTTCGATCAAAATGCTATGCGAAGACAAGCTTTGATTATATTCACCGTTGTTTCCTTTGCCGCCATCTTTTCCCCATACACCTCGTGATACGCCGTGATAGGATTTTTCCAGCTTTTCATGAATACGAGCAGCAAAAGCTTCATTTTTACGCCAATTTTTGTTGTCATGTCCGATGATAAAATACACTTTGGCATAAGAAAGTCCATTAATGGTGGCTGTTGTTTTTCCATGACGTTGCGAATCACGATGAATATCAAGCAGATAAGTCAAACCTTTATTTTGAGCCAAAGCCTCCTTGACTGTTGCGCGTGAATATTTATAGGAGTAGTTCCAATTGTAATTTTGAACTGTGGTGGCATAATCCTTGTTTACGTGCAGTGTAGATATCCCTTGCTTTTCCAGTCTCTTCTTTACGAAGTCACCTACCCTTGATACATTAGCTGACTTAGAGCCTGAATTGGGGTTAGAACTGGTTTTGCTCAGTAATGGATTATATGCTTCTCTGGGATGAGAATGGTAGATTAATATACGCTTCTCCCCTTTGGCGGCATCACCTGGATCATCCTCACGTGCAGGGTCTGTTTCCGGTGTTGTCGGAATACCCGGCGTAGTAGACGGCGGGTTCTCAGCTGCGTCTGAACCCCCAGGGGTATCTGTCGTTCCCTGATCAGGCTGATAATCCGTAGGACCCTCTACCTTGTCGTTCCCCGAACCCTTGCGCAGCAAGACAGGCGCACCAGCAGACATGCCAGGAATTTCACGAGAAATGAGACTTTTGGGATCCTGCGGATTAATACCTGTAAGCATCTGAAAAACAAATGGCGACCATTGTTCACCCGACAACGAAGAATGCTGTTTCTTTTGTGCCAAATGAGGTACCTCCATACCTAGCATATCCGCGAAAAAACCGCTGGACACCGAGCCTGCCAATCCTTTCATCGAAGAAACAGGAGAGGTTTGCAAACGATTTTCTGCCAACCCTCCTAGTCCCAAAACGACAAATAAAAGCGCCGAGCCCATGATAAGCAGCACAAGCGTATGTCCCATTGCCAAAATTTCGATACCTTTTCTTCTCCATCTTCCGACGTTCCAGGTCTGAATTTTTTTCATGTGAGCCTTGTCCTCCTTCGTCCCGTCGAAACCCGCTTATTACATTCAGAACACAGGGTTCCTATCTGTTGCGGAAATCTCTTATACTTCAACTCTATGAACGGAGAACAATTACTAGAACACAAAAATCTCTATCACAGGTCCAGCCCACCCCTTTTCGAAGGAGATAGGCTACCTGTTAAATAGAGATTTTTGTGTCGTGTCTTAGAAAGATGGTTTTGCTAGCCTTTCATTAATGCGTATAAGCGGCGACATTGTCGGGATCAACAGCCTCATGTAGAGCAGCGTTCAATCCGGTCGCAATGATATTCGCGATATCTTCAATGAATTCATCAATCTCTTTTGGAGTCACAATCAAATCATGCCCTAGTGGTTGGAGCACCTCTTTCACTAGCCCAAGTCTCTCAGGTTCTGATATTTCATCCAACATTCCGAGAATTACTTTGGTAGAAGCTTTTTCTTTGGTAAAATGCGTTTTCATCAGTTCGATTACATTGTTGACGATGGTCGAAGCATAGCATACCGTTGGAACGCCGATAGCGATACACGGAACCCCCATAATATCCTTGGTGATACCACGCCGCTTGTTGCCAATACCTGAACCTGGATGTATTCCGATATCCGCCACTTGGATAGTCGTATTGACACGCTCCAGTGAACGTGACGCCAAAGCATCAATAGCAATAATCAGTTCTGGTTTTGTGCGATCCACAATGCCTTGAACGATCTCACTGGATTCGATTCCCGTGATACCAAGAACACCCGGCGCAATTGCACTCACATCCCGATATCCAGGGTTGATCTGATCAGGTGTCAGTTCAAAATATTGACGGGTGACCATTAAATTTTCAACGACAAGCGGACCCAGAGAATCAGGAGTAACATTCCAATTTCCCAGCCCTACCACCAGCACTCTTGCCACCTTAGAAATCCCTATTTTTTGTATAAAATGCTCCATTTCTTTGGCAAAGGCAATAGCTACCCGTTGCTGAAGTCCAGTGTCGCCTTCACGCAAGCCAGGTACTTCGAGCGTAACGTAATGCCCTTGTACCCGCCCAATACGGTTGGCTCCTTCTTCATTTAATACATCCAGCCGCGTAATTTTAATACCGTTATCTTCCTCCACACTCTCATTTATACCCGCCAGCGGTACAGGCTGATTCCGTTCTGCCAGCTCTCTTGCCTCTAATGCCAAATCCGTGCGTACCGCGTACTTCTGCAAATCCAGATCCATCTTTTAAACCTCCTTGTATACCATCTCTGGCTATAGTGTGCGAGACACCCAGCAGGTTTATGCACATCCATTTTCATCCTGTAATTTGCATCGTCTTAGAATGTTTTCTTATTGCAATTTGAGGTGTGGCATGCTAAAATATTTTAAGTTGTGAAACGTTTGTGTTCATAAGTAATGCCTTTACAGGAGGTGAATGTAATGCCAAACATCAAATCCGCTATCAAACGCGTTAAAACTAGCGACAAACGCCGTGCGTTGAACGCTTCCCAAAAATCCGCGCTTCGTACAGCAGTAAAAGCTGCCGATACAGCGTTGGTAGGTAACGAAGCTGAAGCTGCTGCTGCTGCTTTCAAAGTGGCTTCCCAAAAGCTGGACAAGGCTGTAACTAAAGGTCTGATCCACAAAAATGCAGCTGCTCGCAAGAAATCCCGCTTGGCGAAAAAACTTAACGCTCTTACAGCTCAAGCGTAAGCAAGAGCTACTTTTATACGTTAATGAAAAAATCCTGACCAGCCTTGGCTGATCAGGATTTTTTAGTTTATAACTTTATGAGATTAGATTGAAGCACCTGCTCCCATTTTCATCAAAAATAGTTCGAGTCCCAGCACCTTGTCAACAACACCTGTTTTCATATGATAGTCCAGCTCGCCCAGTTCATAGAGAAGCTGGCGCAGCTGCTCAGGACGGAAGCGTCGCGCTTGATCCCCTGCAACTTTCACCCCATAAGGATGCAAGCTGAGCTGACTCGCAATTTGTTGCTGAGAATAGCTTTGACCTGCCAGCTCTTTGACCTGCAACATAATACGAAACTGCCGTGTGATCAAAGCTGCAATCTTGATTGGTTCCTCTTTTTGCTTAAGCAATTCATAAAAAATACTGAGCGCCTTATCCAGCCGCAAATTAGCCAGATCCTCAACCATCGCAAATACGTTTTGCTCTGTATTACGAGGCACAAGGGATTCAATGTCAGCGGATGAGATCGTTCCCTGCGCTCCTGCGTATAAGCACAGCTTATCTATCTCGGCAGCCAAGGATTGAAGCCCAGTACCCGTGTATTGAATGAGTCTCTCAGCCGCTCCTGCTGCCAACTGCACTTCTCTTTCTGCTGCACGCTTATGGACCCAAGCTACAAGATCATCTCCACCCATAGGGGCGAAAGCAATAACTGAGGCATCACTTTTCAGTTTCTTGACGATCTTTTTCCGTTCATCCAGTTTTTCAGCCTGAACCGTAAAAACGATGACGCTATAGTCAGTCGGGTTATCCATATAAGTCAACAGAGTCTCAAGACGGTGCTCTATTTTTCCATTATCTTTGCCTGCTGCAAATACACTGGTATCCCGTACAATAATTAGCTTTTTCGGCACCAGAAAAGGCGCTGTCTCCGCATCCTCCACAACCACCTCAATTGGCGTCTCGGTTAAATCATAAGAAATAATGGCGAAGTCACGATGCTCCTCCTCCACCACCTTCTCTTTTAGCATATCAACAAACTGCTTCATTTGATATTTTTCACTGCCATATAGCAGATACACTGGCGAAATATCACCTTTGCGAATAGCCTTAGAGGCTGTTTTTACATCCATTTTCCGTTCCCCCCACCCACTGATCGTACCTGACATCCGACCGGAAGGCAAGTCATGACACAAACAAAGGGACCCCGCCTTTAGGCAGAATCCCTTCACCACCATCTATATCAACACGGCAGCAGAAAGCTCTAGAAACTTTCAACCGTCGGGATACGACGTCGGTTCATATAGTTTATTCTCTGTTTCTAAAAGTGTGCCAACTTACGGAAACTATTTTCCAGTGCTACGCGGGACGGTGTACGTATATTTACTTGCAGTCCCATCCTGCTCCGTCTCATACATAAAGGTCTGGCTGTCATCTGACCAGCTTCCTTTGACCCAAGCACCCTTCAGAGTACGGACTTCCAGTGTTGTTCGGTCTACACCGTTATCGGAAAGCTTATACACTTTCAGCTTTTTGCCTTCAATAGCCACTGCATAGCTACCATCAGGCGAGTTGAACTGATCTGTAGAGGCGGACTGGGCACCATAGGTGGAAGCATTATTGCTGTCCGGAGAGACCAGCGAATTAGATACAAAGCCTTCTCTACGAACCGGGTCTTGTGACACGGATGATTGCTCATCATTAGAAGCTGCATTGCTGCTATCCGCTCCTAAGGAGTTACCCGCATCCTTGGCGACACTTTTGGATGTCGTATCTTTCGACGTTTCATTTGAAGCAATTCGACTCTGTACCTTCAATTCCTGACTAAGCGACGAAGATGCATCATTTGTACTTGTATCATCCCTATTATCCTCCTGAGCGGTACCCGTATCTGCTAATGGTGCCTTTTCCATTTTCGGATCCAGCTGTTCATCAGGAGCAATCGTGGGTTGATCAGATTTTTTCTGTTTTAACTGTTTGTCATCGGATTGAGGAGCATCTGCAGACGAGTCATCCTTTGAGGCCTGACGATCGACGTTTGGCTGTCCCTGCTTTTCATCCTGACGGGAAGAATGTTTAGTCGGTGCAGACTTTGTTGAAGGTTCCTCGCCAGCTTGCTGATCATCCACCTTCCCAGCATCCGGTTTGGAAGGATTCTTTTTGTCATCTGGACTGTTTATTCCCTGGTCGCCCAAGTCAGGTTCCTTATCTGCAGGTGTCAGAGAGGAATCGGCTCCTTGTCCCTGTTCAGATGGCGGCTTGGTCGATTCCGCTCCAATGGTTGCATCACGTCCTCCACTCCCATTGGTCGTACCTGGGATTTCCGTCTGATTCTGCTGACTTGTCACCTCGGGCGACTGGGATGTAAGTATGCCTTCCGCATCCTGCACTGTTTTAGGCTCGAAGTTGAATACTACAATCCCCAGTACAACGGCAGCGGCAGCCACGCCCATGGCAGCACGCCCTCCCACCCGGTTCCACCAAGGCACAGGCTGAGTACGTTGTCTAGGCCCCGTTCCAGGCTCAGGATCAGCAGCTACAGGCTGCATTTCCTGAAGCGCGCTTCCCTGCTCTTCACGTGCGCGGTCAATGGCATCAAGCTGAGGCATGATGGAATCCACCAGGCTGAACGCCGGGGAAACCGCAGGCAATTCCTCCAGCTCGCGAGAGAGTGTCTGAAGAATATGAAATTTTTCCGCACAGTCCGGGCAAGTCGCAATATGGTTCATTAATTGGGACGTCTCTTCTTCACCCAGTTCATGATCCACATAACGCTGCATCCAATCCATCACCTCTTCTCCACACTTCATCCTGATACACCACCTTTCTGATACTCCTGAAGTAGCCCTTGCAATTGTTGTCTTGCACGATACAAGTATGACTTGACCGTATTTAGCGGCAAATCCAGAGAATCGGCAATCTCGTTATAAGAGAAATCCTGCAAATATCTCAGGACAATTACCGTCCGGTGGTGTTCCGGGAGCTGTTGTATAGCCTCACGAACATCCTGTGCCATGTAAGAGGTTAACACCTCGACCTCCACGTTTTGGGGGTCGTTAAATATCATGTCATGCTCGTCAATGGAAACCGAAGGCTTCGTTCTTCTGAATTTGTCGATGCATATGTTCGTTACAATGCGTTGGACCCAGGTTTTAAACTGCGCTTTTTCCTCATAAGAGTTAATTTTGGAATATATTCGTATGAGGGCTTCTTGTGAAGCATCCATGGCGTCCTGCTCATTATTTAGAATGTAATATGCCGTACGGTACACATGCTGTTCTATCTCTCTTAATAGGGTAATGAGAGCGTCGCGATCGCCCGATTGAGCGGCTCGGATGAGTCCCTGCTCTACCACAAAGGATCCCCCTCTCCCTGCAATATTACAGACGTATCCCTTTTACAAATTGTTGCAGGATAGACGTCTGACGCTAATTTTATTTTTTTAATAAAAAAAATTATAACAAAATGCCCAGAATCCCCATTGTATCCTCCCTTAGAATAACAGAAAAAGGGAAGGTAGTCACCTTCCCTCAGCCCCTACATACATCTAGATACTGAACCTATTGAATTGCATGAAACGTTTTGTAACTTCTTGGAAGTCAAAAAATCAGATATGAGTTCTAATTGATAAGACAGAGCAATCGGATCTTGAAAATAAAAATTGTCGATTGAGTATTGATATCCCTTATCTGATTTAACGGCAGGCAAATTATTAGCTGTTATAAGCCTGTTTTTTTGTATAATCAAAATCATTTTGTATCTATTTGTTCACGTTTGCGTTGATACCGCACACTCAGCTTCCCTTGCTGCGCACGAATCTGTACCTCTCCCATTGTGTCTGTTCGATATATGGCAGAATCAATTTCGGCCAAACGTTCCAATACCGCTTTATTCGGATGTCCATATGTGTTGCTTGCACCAACTGAAATGACGGATACTTTCGGCTGCCAGTAGGACAACCACTCTTCCGAGGTGGAATACTTACTTCCGTGATGTGCCACTTTCATAACGTCGACAGCTTTCCTTGCAGCTCCTATTACCTCCTGAGCTTTCACACGAGATGGAGAACGGGTTAATTCAGAAAGCAGCAGCGACTCTGCAGCATCATCCATATCTCCTGTGAATAAAAACGAGGCCCCCTCCATCTCTAAAATCATGGCAACAGAATAATGATTCTGTTCCTTCATAACTGGCAACTGCTCAGATTCGTTCTCCTCCAGCTTAAACGGATAGAGAAAGCGAATTTTCGTATCCCGGTCCGGTTCCCACTCCATGCTATGATGTGCACCGTACAGCTTGATCTGCTTGTCCAAAGCCAGTTTAACAACTTCCGGAATGGGGCTTTGTCTGTTAGAGTACCGTTAAAAAATAAGGTGGATACGGGAATTTGGTCAAATACAGCCTGTAGACCTCCGGCATGATCATGATCTCCATGCGTCAAAATGACAGCGTCCAGCCGGTGCACCCCACGTTGCTTTAGCAAGGGGACAATCGTATCCGCGCCTACCTCGTAGGGATCTGTACGCTTGCGCCAAACGTTTTTTCCTGTTGCAAAGTCCATTGTACCCCCGCCATCCACCAAAATATGTTTCCCTCCCGGCGTTGTAATTAAAATGCTATCACCTTGGCCCACATCCAGATACTGAACAACTCCCGTGTTTCTTTCACTAGGAGATTGGTACCCTATACATAGTATGCCAAGCCAGGCAATACCACTTAAAGCCAGTGCCACATGACGATATCCATTCCACTGTCGACGCGCAAATTTCCCTGCACCCTCGGGTTCATGAGCCGTTTGCAAAATAGCAGCCCACTCAGCAGCAGCCTCTAATCCTGTATACATAGGTAATGTTATGGTAGTAGAATTCACAACGGAAATGTCGCCCGTTTTCCTTCGGGATATCAACCACGTTTTGAGCCAGTACAAAACACTGTACAAAGCTGTATAATACGCCAGAACCCACAGAATAGAAGAAGACGGCCAAATACTCACATAAGCATCATCTACATTCAGCCATTTCACAAGCCAAAAGGTCAGATCGTTCAATTGCTCTGCCGGCCACGCAAGGATACGAGCACCACCCCCCCATAAAAAGGCCATTCCCATGGCCACCGTACCCAGTGGAAGCACGATATATGTAATTAGGGGGACAAGTACAAAATTAGCCGCAAATGATAATAACGAAAATTGATTAAAGTAGAATACCGTCATTGGAAACGAAACAAGCTGTGCCGTGACTGTAATCGCAACTTCACCACCGATCAGGAGGGGCCATTTGGCGAAAAACGGCTTCATAAGCGGCATATATATGAGCAACCCACCTGTTACCAAAAAAGACAGCTGAAAGCTGACGCTAAGCAGGTAGTATGGATTCCATAGCAACATGAGCAACGCAGATATACTTAAAATATTAAGTCCGTCTTTGAGCAGCCCTCGCCGAGCTGCAAACAAGCCAATCATCGCCATAATTCCCGCTCTTACAACAGAGGGAGAAGCACCTGTCAGCAGGACATAAGCCGGAATCAGTACCATCACAATCGTAAGAGAGGTTTCACGGCTAACTCGTAATAACTTGAGTAAATATAATAATGTGGCCGCATATACCGCCACATGCATACCTGATATCGCCAAAATATGCGTTAAACCAAGCTGCGTAAATTCATTATACGTTGCTGGGTCCAGCTCATCTGTAACCCCAAGTACCAGGCCTTTCATATATCCTGCCTGAAGAAGTGATGTAAAAGCAGATTCCATTTTTTGACCTAGCTGCCCTCTAAGCTGATCATTCCATCTGAATAATATGTAGCGGTTCCACTGTGAAGCCTCCTGCCTCTGTAACGAGGCGGCTCCAGCCCCCTTGAAAAGCCAGTGAATTTCCTGCGTGTGCAGATATTTACTGTAATCAAAACTACCAAAGTTCCCTGCTTTTGCTGGTGCCTTTAAGCTGCCACGCAGCAGGATTGCATCCCCACGCTGCCATGCTGCCGCAAGTTGCTGTTCCTGCTTTGCAGCCAACTTGATATGAACAATGACCTGTTCAGAAATAGATCCTTGATGTTCAACCTTATTGGATTGACTTGCAAAGTGATGGATTGAAGTAACTCTCATCTCAAACTGCGCACGATCCCCATCAATCTCAACTTCTGAAGCAATAAACCCTGCTGCTTGAACAGGCATGTCTTCTATGACAGAAGACGATACATGAAGAGCACCAGGAATACTGCTTACATTATGCGTATCATGCCAAAACCAATGAAATCCACCACTACTTAATGCAATCCATAGCAATACCATATGTCGGATGGGAATTTTCATCAGTAAAGCTATAAGTGGGGAAATCAGGGTAACTCCCGCCCACAGTAATAAAAGTATCCGTCCCGAACACAGACACGCTCCTGCACTTCCTATAATCCAACAAACAGTGAGACTTAGTATAGGCCTAGTAAACACAAGTTGGGCTTGAATACAATCACCTTCCATTCGCAAAAACATTGCTTTCTGTCCAAATCACAAAACAAAAAAAGAACCCCTGACAAAATAGCATTGTCAGAGGTTCTTCCTCGTATATTAATTAATCTTTAACATCCATCAGCGTTTCCTGTGGTGGATGATATGTCTCCAGCATACGAAAGGCGATTCCCTTTTCCTCCATCATAGCACGAACCTTGTCGGCATCTTTTGGATAAGGTCGGTGATATACAATCTCCACAATACCGCTGTTCGCCAACATATTGGCACACGTCCAGCACGGCTGGTCGGTGACATATACGGAGGAGCCTTCACGGTCAATCCGGTCAGTAAACAGCAACAGGTTCTGCTCCGCATGAATAGTGCGAATACAACGCTGCTTCTTAACCATTTCCTCCCGTCCATCACGGTGAACGACCTCATATTCCTCCGAGATCATACAGCCTGCCTCAGAACAGTCAGGCACCCCGGATGGTGCGCCATTATAGGCCGTCCCCAATAGCTTCTTACCTTGTACAAGTACGGCTCCAACATGACGCCGCGCGCAGCGCGAACGGGTGGATACCATATAAGCGATATCCATGAAGTAGGTGTCCCAGTCCTTGCGTACATCTGCACTCATTTCCATCTCTCCCGTATAAACAAGTTAAACGTAAAACATATCCGTTACAGCCACTCTCTCAAAGCCTATACCGTAAACTTAAATAAGTTATAAGCTGACATACGGCTTCATTTTCGCTAACATTTTAGCTCCGATTCCTTTTACACGATCCAAATCGTTCACGCGTTTGAACAGCCCGTGCTGATTACGATAGTTCAAAATAGCCTCGGCCTTTTTAGCCCCAACCCCCGGAAGTTCCATTAACTCGGCAGCAGTCGCTGTGTTAATGTTTACCTTTTTTTCACCGGAAACGGATGGAATAACCGAATCATTCACCGTATTTGTCCTACTCGTCGTTGCAGCATCCGAACTGGCAACAGCAGTGTCTGATCTCAAATCCGCAACATCTGACTGCTTTACGGTACTTGAATTCCCCACCATGGAGTTTTCACTCATAGCAGCAGATACACCAGTAGAACTCTGCTTAGTATTATGCTTCACATTGTCAACAGCTTCGACATTCGCTCTGCGTTCAGTTTGGTCTGAAGCCTCTTTTACAGCATGCTTTCCTTGGGTATACTCACTGCTTCGCTGCGACTCAATTGACTCCGACTCTATCGCCAAAGCATGCTCCACCTTATGGTTAAGCAAACTCCACTCTTCTTGAGGCTCAGAGCGCTGCCCTCCGGCAAACAAAATAAGTCCACTCCCGATTACAGCAAGCGTTATTGCCGTTCCTGTCCATACGCGTTTCATTTTTCGTATCGTCCCCTACTCCACATGGATTTCGGAATTGAACCGACTGAAGACCAACGTCTCAATCTAACAGAGCAAATCTGTCCAATTTCCGTCAAACCGGAGGTTTGTAAACACCTCCATACGGTCTCGCTGTGAGCATTTATACAAAGAGTGGTGCGGCCCCAACCATGATCTAATGTGTTCAGACATAAAATTCGTCATGTCGGCCAAGACCAAGTGCATACACTAAGAAGAATGACAGCACAGCGTCTATACCGCAAAGTATGAAAGGAGGACGTTGAACAATGAAAGTTGGATTTATCGGGACTGGCAGCATGGGAAGTCTGCTAATTGAATCTTTTATTCATTCGGACGCACTCAAACCACAGCAAATATTAGCAAGCAACCGAACGTATTCCAAGGTAGTCGAGCTAGCCCGTCGTTATCCAGGTTTGCATGCAGCTCAAAGCAACCGTGAGACGGCAGCGGAAAGCGATATTCTATTTATCTGCGTGAAGCCGCTGGAATCAAAAACCGTAACGGATGAAATACGCAACGTCATTACAGAAGAGCAGATCGTCGTTTCTATCACAAGTCCAGTACAGATCCGTATTTTGGAGCATGCACTGAAAGCCAAAGTGTCCAAAATTATTCCGAGTATCACTCACCAGATTGGAAGCGGAGCCTCACTATGCATCCATGGAAACCGGATTACAGAGGAGGATCGCTCCCTTTTGGAAGAGCTTATGTCCCACATCAGCAGGCCAATTCGGGTTAAAGAGTCTCATACACGGATCACATCGGATTTTTCGAGTTGCGGCCCTGCTTTCTTGGCCTTTTTTATGGACCAGTGGATTCAAGCCGCAGTTCAAGCTACGGGTATAGACCGTACAGAACTATGCGCATTGGCCGGTGAAATGATCATCGGTACTGGAAAGCTGCTCACGGAAGGCGGGATGACACCAGCCGAGTTACAAGCAAGAGTAGCGGTTCCCGGAGGGATCACCGCCGAAGCTCTCGCATTGTTGGACATCAGCCTGCATAGTGTCTTCCCTGAGCTAATACGGGCCACGCACAACAAGTATGAAGAAGACATGCAAAAGATAGATGTCTCCTTCGGCCTAAAGCCGATTAACCGGCAACAATATTAACCAGCTTACCAGGAACAGCAATTACCTTGCGAACCGTTTTACCAGCCAGTGCTTCCTGAACGCTGTCCAGCGACAAAGCAAAGGCTTCCATCGCTTTGGCATCAAGATCTTTGGCAATCGTTGCACGCTGTACAATTTTACCATTCATCTGGATGACAATTTCCACTTCAGCGTCCACCGTCCATGCTTCATCATAGGCAGGCCAAGCCGCGTACGTAATGCTCTCGTTGTGTCCCAGCAGCTGCCATAGTTCCTCAGCCAGATGCGGTGCAAGCGGAGACAGCATTTGCACGAAGTTTTCCATCGCTGCACGCGGCAGAAGGTCTGCTTTGTATGCATCATTGGTGAAGATCATCAGCTGGCTGATTGCTGTATTGAAACGCAATGCGTCCAGGTCCTCAGTTACCTTTTTCAGTGTTTTATGCCAGGTGCGTTTGAACTCGTCACTACCGCCGTCATTTTTAATTTTTTCGTTCAGGCTACCATCCTCGGAAACAAACAGGCGCCATACGCGGGACAGAAAACGATGCGCTCCCTCAACGCCATTCTCATTCCATGGCTTGGTTGCTTCCAGCGGCCCCATAAACATCTCATAAATACGCAGCGTATCGGCGCCAAACGTATTTACAATATCGTCAGGATTGATGACATTACCGCGTGATTTACTCATTTTTTCATTGTTGTTGCCCAAAATCATACCCTGGTTGACCAGCTTATAGAAAGGCTCTTTAGTTTCCACTACGCCGATATCATACAGTACTTTGTGCCAGAAACGGGCATACAGCAAGTGAAGAACCGCATGTTCCGCTCCGCCAATATACAGATCAACAGGCATCCATTCGCGCTGTTTCTCTTTGGATACAAGCTCTTTATCATTTTTCGGATCAATAAAGCGCAGGTAGTACCAGCAGCTTCCTGCCCATTGCGGCATCGTATTTGTCTCACGACGTGCTTTCATACCTGTCTCAGGATCAACGATTTCTACCCAATCTGTCGCATTCGCCAGCGGGGATTCACCTGTACCTGAAGGCTTGATATTGTCCATCTCTGGCAGTACGAGCGGCAGTTGATCCTCAGGAACCGTTTTGATCGTTCCATCTTCTAGATGAATTACTGGAATCGGCTCGCCCCAATAGCGTTGGCGGCTGAACAGCCAGTCACGCAGACGATAGGTAACTTTGCCCTGTCCTTTACCCTCAGCTTCGAGCCATTCGATCATTTTCGGAATAGCTTCCTCATTGGTGAGTCCATTCAGCAAGCCTGAATTGACATGCGGGCCATCCTCGGTGTATGGCTCTTTGTCCACGTCTCCACCTTGAACGACCTCAGTAATTTTCAATCCGAACTTCTTAGCAAATTCCCAGTCACGTGTATCATGACCCGGTACTGCCATAATTGCACCTGTTCCGTAGCCTGCTAGTACATAGTCAGCAATCCAGATTGGCAGCTTTTCGCCGTTCACCGGATTCACTGCATAAGCTCCTGTGAATACGCCTGTTTTGTCTTTGGCCAGATCCGTGCGCTCCAAGTCGCTTTTCCGAGCAGCTTGTTCACGATACTGTTGTACAGCGTCCTTTTGCTCAGGTGTAGTAATCATATCCACCAATTCCTGCTCAGGGGCCAGCACACAGTAGCTTGCGCCGAACAGCGTATCTGGACGGGTTGTAAATACTGTGAGTTGCTCGTCATAGCCTTCAATTGGGAAATGAACCTCTGCACCGGTAGACTTACCAATCCAGTTCCGCTGCATATCCTTAATACTCTCGGACCAGTCCAGCTCCTCCAAATCATCCAGCAAACGATCCGCGTATTCCGTAATTTTCAGCATCCATTGACGCATTGGTTTGCGGATAACCGGATGGCCGCCACGCTCACTCTTACCGTCAATTACTTCTTCATTCGCCAGTACTGTTCCCAGTGCTGGACACCAGTTAACAGGCACTTCAGCTACATAAGCGAGACCGCGCTTATACAGCTGGATGAAGATCCACTGTGTCCATTTGTAATAATCAGGATCAGTTGTACTGATTTCACGATCCCAGTCATATGAAAAGCCAAGTGATTTGATTTGACGGCGGAAGTTGTTTACGTTCTTTACCGTAATTTCGCGTGGGTGCTCACCTGTATCCAAAGCATGCTGCTCGGCAGGCAGACCAAAGGCGTCCCAACCCATCGGATGCAGCACGTTGTAGCCACGCATTCTTTTATAACGTGAAACAATATCTGTAGCTGTGTATCCCTCCGGATGGCCTACATGCAGACCAGCTCCAGACGGGTACGGAAACATATCCAAAGCATAAAACTTCGGTTTGCCCGGCTCTTCCCCAGTGCGGAACGTCTTGTTCTCATCCCAATATTTTTGCCATTTTGGTTCAATACTTTGCGGTTGATAGCCGTGCTTCGGCTGTGTGTCTGTCATTGTCTTTTCCTCCTCAAACGGTATGCAACAAAAAAACCTCTGCATCCCGTAGCGTGTCAGCGCTAGGGACGAGAGGTTATATTCCCGTGGTACCACCCTAGTTAGCAGAAAGCGTTCTTCGCATTCTACTCCCTTTGCACCTGATAACGGAGGTGATCCGATGCGTGTTAATAACAGGATGCTAACACCTACACAGTGCTTTCCTGCGTTGGACACATATCTCCGAGGTGAGTTCGCTTTGCACTGTCAACCGGCTTGCACCACCCGCCGGCTCTCTACATGTCCAGACAAAACTACTATTCCTCATCAGCGATTGTTTAACCGTTAATAATGGCACTATTATATTGAAAACCGCGAAAAAAGTCAAATAAAGACTACATTTGATACTAAACCCCATCTTCATACTAGTTGTCCATGACACATGAATACGAATGTTTTATAATAACTCCAAGTTACAATGATTCAAGTTGAGATGAGATAAGAAAGGTGAGCTGAGACATGGCACAGATTAAAATTTTCGGGATCAAAGAAAAGCTAAATCCGATCAAAAAGCAACTTTCAGAGGTAATTCACTCTGCCGTGGTGGATGCGTTCAACTATCCTCCAAACAAAAGGTTTCATCGTTTCTTCCCTATGAATCATGAAGACTTTATATATGCCGATGATCGCTCCGAGGCGTACACCATTATTGAGATCAGTATCTTTGAAGGCAGAACGACAGAAGCTAAGAAGCAACTCATCAACCTGTTATTTCAAAGAATTAACGATCTTTTGGGTATTTCTCCACAGGATCTTGAGATTACTATATTTGAAACCCCGAAACAGAATTGGGGCATTCGGGGTGTACCGGGTGATGAACTTCAGCTGAACTATAAAGTGAATATATGAGTGCAAAAAGACGCCCTTCATGACTTCATGAAAAGCGTCTTTCTTTTTCTATATTAGCTCAATGAATCCTAGCTATTTTACAGCGACATAAAAAAGTCTCGCCGCGTCATCTGCTGCTTCTACCCATTCAAAATCTGCATATACCTTCACATCACGAAAACCCGCTTTGGACAATTCTGCCTTCATCCAGTCTGGATCATAAGCACGCTGTACATGAATTTCCTCAAAACGCTGGTACAGATCGCGTCCTTCATGTTCTGCTTTCGCAAAGATACTGAGATGATGCTCAATTTCACAACGTGGAGTGTCCAATGCGCATGTCCAGATATACGAGATAGAGCGTTCATCCAGTACGAATGGTTGTTCTTCATCATAACGCAAAAAAGTCTGGGGGTGATGTACATCAAACAGAAAGGTTCCACCAGGCTTCAGACCAGCATACGTTCTGCGGAAAGTAGAAATGATATCTTCTTCCTCAAGTAAATAATTCAGGCAATCGCAAAAAGAAATGACAGAATCCACGGGCTCCGGTAAAATCCATTCTCGCATATCCTGCTGTATCCAGCGAACGCTTCCCTCACGAAACAATCGCTGTCCTTGAGGAGTGGTTTCCATTTTGCGACGGGCTACTGCCAGCATGTCAGAGGATAAATCGATGCCAGCCACCTCGAAGCCCGAGTTAACCAGTGGAATCGTAATTGAGCCCGTTCCGCAGCCCAGCTCGGCCACTGTATGTGGCATACCGTATCGATCCCAAGCCTGCCGTGCAAAGCGCAACCAGTCCGGGTACGGCATGTCCTGCATTAGCTCATCATACACATAGGCAAACTTGCGGTAAGAAGCCATCTTTTATTCCCCATTCCCGTCCTTCGGTTTAGGCATTGTCTCCACCAGGTAGGTCCAGTTTTCTTTTTGTGTAACCAGTCCTTCCTTCATCAGCTTGCCCATCGCACGCTTGAAGGCGGATTTACTGATACCAAACCGTTGTTTGATAATATCCGGCGGCGTTGCGTCAGAATATGGCATGCCGCCACCCGGACGTTCCTTCAGAAATGCAATTAACCGATCCGCATCCTCATCACGGCCTACTTCCTTGCGTGGCGACATCGCCAGATTGACCCGACCATCTTCGCGAACAAGCGTGACCCGTACCTTAACCTCCTCGCCCAAACGAAGCATGCGGTTACGTTCCGAGGAATGAATCATCCCTATTGCACCAAAACCAAGCACACCCCCGTCCACCAGGACGAATGTGCCCATCTGAAGCGGCTTGTACACCGTCGCCTGCACCCATGTATTAAGCCACGAACTAGGAGCATGGAAGCACAATGGAGCCAGTTCCTGCTCCCCTGCCAGCTTAGCTCGCAGTCTGCCTTGTTTGTCATGCTCCATAATGGCATACACGTAGTCACCCACACGAGGATGCAGATCCCGGTTTTCTGGCAACTCACGAATCGGCAGCAAAAGTTGACGACCCAGTCCCATCTCCAGGAAACATCCCAAACGCGGATGCACATCGGCCACCTCGAGCTTGGCCATTTCTCCCAAAGACAAGAACGGTTTTTTCATAGTTGCAGCCAAACGGTCCTCTGTATCGTGGAAGATAAATACCTCCAGCCGTTCACCCACCTCGATTTCACGAGTCAGCTCCGTATAATGCAGCAGCACATCCTGCTCGCCGACGGTAAGGAAGTAGCCGAAAGGCGATACTTCACGATCCACCATAATGGTGACATAAGTACCAGCGATCAAACTCATACCTTCTCCACAACCTTAGCATCCGACCAGAGTCGTTCAATGTTGTAATATTCGCGTTCGTCGCGATGGAAGACATGCACTACAACATCTCCCAAATCCATTAGAACCCAGCGAGCAGAATCCATTCCTTCGATCCCTTTGATGGCTACACCTTCATCATGAGCGCGTTTGCGAATTTCGGTTACAATCGCCTGTACTTGTGTATCCGAATTACCGTGGCAGATTACAAAATAATCCGCGACTAGCGATACTCCACGCAAATCCAATGCGACAATATTCATTGCCTTTTTATCATTAGCGGCCTCAACCGCCGTTTGCATTAATTTCTCATTCGTTAGGGTCATTCATGAACCTCCGTTTTTTTCTGTTTTAGCTGTTGAATCAAGTCATTGCGCGACAAGACCGTCAGCGGAAAAATAACCTTTTGCTTTTCCAGCAACAATGAAATTGTAGAGTCAAATCCAGCAATAAGGCCCTGCTCCAAACTTTTCTTTGCCTGTTTGCGGATATGTTCAACCCCGGGGAAATCCCGCCCTGGTTCGATGTAATCAGCCAAACACACGACTTTGTCCAGCAGGCTCATACCTACACGTCCTGATGTATGCCAGCGGATTGCGTTCCTTATTTCCGGATCATCCACTCCATAATCTCTTGCCGCAACGCAGTACCCTACCTCTGAATGCCAGAGCTGCTTGTCATGCTCCAATAGCTCCTGATCACATTCAGGATAGTTACGAATCACTTCTTCCATCTGTTGAACAGGCCAATATTTCGCCACATCATGCAAAATAGCCGCCAGTTCTGCCTTATCCGGGTCTGCCCCATAACGTTTTGCAAGGTCTACAGAGGTATGCATAACACCCAGCGTGTGTTTCCAGCGTTTTTCAGGCATCTGACCAGATACGGCTTCCATTAGCTGCTCACGGCTGTACTTCATACAAACCGCCCCTTGTAATATAGTCATGTACACGATCAGGCACAAGATAACGAATGGTACGGCCTTCTGCAGCACGCTCCCGTATATCCGTCGAAGAAATGTCCACCACTGGCATATCTGCCAGCAGTACCTTGTCCTGCAAATAATGTGGCAACTCATCCAACGCAAGCTGGAAGCCTGGTCGCCGCACCCCAATAAAACAAATCCGCTGCGCCAATTCCTCAATTCCCTGCCAATGAGGCAAGTAGTTCACCATATCCGCACCAATAATAAAATAAAAATCTACAGCAGGATGCAGCTCCTGAAGCTTCTTGATCGTGTCAATGGTATAGGATACCCCCCCGCGAAGCACTTCAATATCCAGCACTTCAAAAGCAGGATGACCCGCCACCGCTTCACTTGTCATCTCCAGACGCTCCTTGCCGCTTGCCCCCGCTTGATGCTTGTGCGGAGGAATATGAGAAGGCATAAACCATACTTGATCCAGCTCATAGGCATCTCTTGCCGCTTCTCCAGCCAGCAGATGTCCAATATGAATCGGGTCAAATGTACCACCCATAATACCGATTTTCATAATTTTCTCCCCGCGTATTATCCTCTAGGCAACTCAATTTGCTTATGATCACGAGATTCCTTGTACAAAATAATGGTGCTTCCAATAAGCTGTACAAGCTCGGAACCCGTCTCTGCTGCCAGTTCTTCCGCAATTTCATGTTTGTCGTCCAAACAGTTGTTCAAAATTTGTACTTTCATCAGCTCACGCTTTTCAATCGCATCATTGATGTGACGCATAAGATGCTCATTCGTACCGTTTTTACCTACTTGAAAAACTGGGTCCAAATGATGCGCCATCGAGCGCAGATATCTTTTTTGTTTACCTGTTAACATGTATATTTAACCCCTTCGTCGCCACATATGCAATGCGGCATTTCCATAATTTTAATGTATAATCCGATTTACGACAGGCTTCTCAGCACAGCCGCTCTCATTTGGTCTACTGCAGGGGCCACCCCCGTAAAATACTCAAAAGCCACTGCCCCTTGGTACACAAACATGCCCAAACCTCCATGTACAGTGCAGCCGCGCTGTTCACGGCTTTCGCGTAAAAGTCTCGTTTCCAGCGGGTTATAGATCAAATCACTCACAATGATTCCTTCCGGAATCAGACTCGTTTCCACTGGAAGCTCATCAGATAAAGGAGACATTCCCACCGAGGTTGTATTAATCAACACATCCACTGTCGTGAGCACATTCCTAGCTTCCTCGTTGGAATAGCCCATTACTGGAATTGCTTCTGTCGTCCACTCCAATGCCAGTTGTTCAGCTTTGTCACGTGTTCGGTTCAGAATAATGACCGATTCAGGTTGCTCCTCCAACAGGGCATGAATCACGCCCCGAGCAGCCCCCCCGGCTCCTAAAACAGCAATTCTTGCACCCTTTAACTCGACAGAAGTCTCTTCTTTGAGGGAACGCACGTAGCCAATTCCGTCCGTATTATAGCCCTTGAGCCGCCCATTGTCATTCACTATCGTATTGACAGCGCCAATGAGCCTGGCCCCTTCATCAATCTCATCCAGATATTTCATAATCTCAACCTTATGGGGAATCGTCACATTGACTCCGCGGAAATGCAAAGCACGAATCCCCTTCACGGCATCCTCCAGCTGATCCGGTGTGACATGAAGAGGTACAAAATCTCCATCAATCCCCGCTGCCTGTAAAGCTATTTTATGCATAAGGGGCGATTTGGAGTGCTTGATCGGATCACCCAATACGCCCAATAGTACAAGATCTCGTTCGATCGCTCCAGACTCCCCGCTGCTCATCGTTGTTCTCCCCCATATTGCAAAATATTAGGCCGCTCAAATACATGAATGGCGGCAGGAACCAGGTTGTGTTCCTTGCCGCCCTATCACTTGGTTACAGCATTGTTAAATCAACGCAGGCCGCAAAAGCACACGGACTCCCCGAGGAGCATGAACCGCTACCAGAGCTCCGTTCTCGCTATTTACCCTAATCCATCCCAAACCGGATATATAGATGTCCGATGGAGATTTGCGTGGAACACGGAACTCATGTCTGGTCCATTCCGGCATCTCTGCCAATTGATCACGTGTTGGCGGAGACAATAACTCCCCGGCATGATCAGCGAACAACTGATCAGCTCGCTCCAGCTTCGTACGATGTATTTTAAGACCACCGTTAATGTAGCAGGTAAATGATTGGTGCTGACCATCTACGAAATCAAATCGGGCCATACCGCCGAAAAACAATGTTTGTCCGGCATCAAGCTGATATGCAGCAGGCTTCAGCGGCTTGTCCGGCATAATTGCGCTCAGGTCCTGGCGGGAGACGATTTCACTGAACCGCCAAGGGTACACAATACCCGGAGTATCAATAATGTGCTTGCCGTCGTCGAGCGGAATATTCACCATATCGAGTGTAGTTCCTGGGTAACGGGATGTTGTGAGTTCCTGCTCCATATCGCTGTAATCACGAATCAAGCGGTTAATGAGCGTGGATTTACCCACATTTGTGGCTCCGACCACATATACATCGCGGTTACCACGCAGTTCAGATACCACATCCAGCAGACGGTCAAAGCCCTGATTTTTTTTAGCTGAGCACAGTACGATTTCTTCCGTGCGTAGCCCTTGCTCCTTCGCTTGCTTTTGTACCCAGTTACGTACCTTGTTCCAGTTTGTCACCTTAGGCAACAAATCGGTCTTATTAACTGCCAGTACAACCGGATTCGAGCCTACAAAACGCTGTAGACCGGAAATCAAGCTGCCTTCAAAGTCAAAAATATCTACAATGTGGATGACGAGCGCATCCTTGTCCCCAATCTGACTAAGCAGCTTCAAGAACTCATCTTGATCTACCGTCACCGAAGAGGTTTCATTATAGTTTTTGATCCGGAAGCAACGCTGACAGATGACTGGTTCGCGAGTTAATAATTTTTCCGGAATATATCCCGGAAGGTCCGGGCCAGTGGTCTGCATGACGATACCGCAACCACTACATTTGACGGCAGTTCCGCCGTCAGGTCTTTCAGTCATTCTTCTTTTCCTCCTCAAGCCATAAGCCTTTCTTACGTAACCTTGTGAGCGCGATTCGCTCCAACCGTCGATTAAATCGGGTCATGACTCCTTCATCATGAATGGATATCGGTAGTACCAGAACGGTATGCAATCCCATTCGGTTGCCTCCCAACACGTCCGTCAACATTTGATCCCCGACCATAATAGTCTCTTCCGGAGTAAGCCCCATCATACGAATGGCTCTACGAAAGGACGAGTTGGATGGCTTCCGGGCGGCATGTATAAATTCAATGTCCAAAGGCGTAGCAAACACGGATACACGGTCCATATTGTTATTAGACACGATGACAAGCTTAAAACCCGCCTGTTTGACCTTTTCAAACCAGGCCACCAGCTCGGGAGTTGCGTTCGGCGCTTTTGCACCAACCAGCGTGTTATCCAGATCCGTAATAATGCCGCGATATCCTTGAGCATACAAGCCTTCAAGATCAATATCAAAGACGGTATTCACCCGTAGCTTGGGCATCAGCATTTCAAACAACGTCGGTCACCTCAGTTTCATACGACAAACTATACCATATTACTATGGCTTAGTAAAAAGCTATCCGCAACAAACGGACAGCTTTTTACTAAACATATAGATTAAGATTAAAAATTGCGGCATCAAACCCAGTAAAAACAGACTAGCCTTCATCCTTCTGATCAGACTTTGCTCTTCGTCCAGCCCATCGTTTCATCCAGGGTCCCTTCTGCAATAGGGAGGCTTGCTGGCGAACACTACGCCAATCCTCCGCGGTTACCGACGAAGGACTATAACGCGCTTGTTCAAAGCGTCCTAGCAACTGATGTAAAATCGCAGCGCGTTCCGGTGCTTCTTGTGACCATCTGTCGACTGATTCCCTCAGTGTCTCATGGCTGGCACGGACAAAGCCTTTCCTTCGCATGTACCGTAACCAGTGTTCAGTTTCGACGACCACCTTCTCATCCGGGGTCAGCGGCTTACCTGTCCGTAAACGCAGCAGGTAAAAGTGAATGTCTGCCCGATTACGCCAGATGATATAAGCTACCCACAGCAGAAGAATGGCAACAGCAGAGCCTATGATTACAGGATGAATCTTAAATCCTTCCCCTGGATCCATCTGCGGGGCCTGCTCAGGCTGCTCTGGTTCTGGTTGATCTTTGACCTCTGGGGCGTCTAGAGTGTTTGAATCCTCCTGCTCCGTAAGCAACGGCATATCAAAGCCGGGCGTAGCTTCTACAGGAACCCAGCCATATTCTCCTAAATAGACTTCTGCCCAGGAGTGAGCATCCGCATTTGTCACGGAGTAAGAGGACATACTTTCATCACCATCGCCCGTTGTCGCATCATCGGAAAATGTCTGCTGACCAGGTGCATACCCTTTGACCCAACGAGCTGGAACCCCAACGGAGCGAGCCATCATGACTAATGAAGTGGAATAATAATCGCAGTAGCCCTCCCGAATCTCAAACAGAAAGGCATCCACGAAATCCCTGCTTCTTTTCCGCGAAAGATCCGGATTATTCGTATAGGCATAATTTTGCTGTAAATACTGCTGTAGCAATCCGACTTTTTCATACGGCGTTTTGGCCGTTGACGTTACGTTCCGAGCCAAATCACGAACCCGCTTCGGCAATTCGTCTGGAATTTGCAAATAGGCTTCCTGTTTGCTTTTTCCGTACAACTCATTAAAACTTTTTGTACGCAGTTCTTTCTCAGGGATTACAGGAACATGAGATACCAAGGTATACGTTTTAGGATAAGCAGTTCTTCGTGAGGATGGATTCCAAAGAAGTTCTGCCTGTTGCGGGTTCCAACGCAACCCGTTTGCCCGTGAATCTCTATCCACCGATTGGACACGATGCACCGAATAGGCACCAAACAGAACCGGGTAGCTCTGATCATTTTGCATTGTAACGGTCTGTACGACTTGTTCAGTAGAATGCCGCGTTTCTTGTGTGTTTTCAAGCTCAGCGGTCATCGGCACCTCATTTGGCGTTAGATCATCGTTCCCACCGTCACTCCAGCCTGTACCGGAATAGATTCGTTTTGTTTCTCCCCGCCAATAGCTTCGCTGATTAGTTGTGATGGTCATAACGGGCGAATAATCAAAATTAAAACCTCCACCCAACCGATTATCCTGGCGACTATAACCCGATGCAGTGTTCATGCGCTGATTCAGCGCCCCAGATCCATTGGTGGTTCCGGCGGTGGTTGAGCTGATGCGCTGGGTCCACGCTGTATAGGGGTCCGTCAAAGCAGGCTGTACCTCGGGCATATTCACACCTGCCATAATAATTAGCGCAAAAATGACGGCAATATTGGCCGCAATTTTATACGGATAACGCCGAATATGCTTCCATCCTTGAGGATAATGCTGACGAAAATACTGCAAATGTTGCGTCACTAGCCATCCCATACCAGCAAAGACGATCCAGGCAACCTCCTCCCACAGCACAGTTGGTGTGAAGGAATCAAGCACCGCCAGAGCTGCGATATTGATGCCCACAAAAACTAGAATCCGCTGCTTCGTTGTAACGATGAGCGGCACCATTTCAATGACTAGCCAAGCAATGAGGGAGAACCAAACATAAGGAGACATGTTAGATATAAATTGATCCAGACGATTGGCTACCCCACCGAAGGGGATAATGATGGAGTAAGACACTAATGTCCGATACAAAATAAAAAACAGCGTTACCGCCTTAACGACAAATTCAATCCATGGACGGAATGGTAGTAAAATCTTCACCAGCGCCAGCATTGTAATAGTCGTCAGTACAAGTGCTCTTGTCTCTTCCAGCCACAATTCGGAAGCAAAAGACACCCATTGCATGGCAATAATAATAATCCACAAGAAAGTAAAGGCGAGGGCCCAGGAGCTCTTTAACGATTGTAACCAGGTTTTCATTGTGTCCCTCCCCCCATTACAGCCGGGAGCTCTTCGAGGCTCTCAACATCGTAGCCCTTAATTCCCCTTGCACGAAGCATGCTCATCCACTTTTCAGCTTCTCCCTCGGCAGAACCTTCCCCGATATAGACGTGGCACGGGGTCATCCCCCGCGTATCAGCCCAACGGAGAAGCTCCAGCGCCTGATGATCCTTCAGTGGACTAATCAGTATAAAATAGCAACCTTGCGGAAACTGGCGCACACAGCTCTCTACAGCGGTCATCAAGCTACCTTGCGAAGTAGTGTGAATGTCTACCAAGTGATGCATCATTCGTTGTCGTTCCATCGTCTGCTCACTTGGCTGAAAAACAGTCCCCTTCTCTCCAGCTGTACACAGTCCGACCCCCATCCGCTCCCGTCCACCATATTCCAGCAATGAAGCGGTAGAAGATACAGCTAGCTCAAACTGATCGGCGTTTACATAATGCTTTGTTTGTACGTCGAGCACAAGCATCGTTTTGGGAACCGTCTCATGCTCAAATTCCTTGGATTTCCAACTACCTGTACGAGCCGTCGCATTCCAATGGATGCGTGAAAACCGATCTCCATATACATAATCCCGCACACCGTTGATTTGTGTCGTTTCACGACGCGTTCGAGTTTGAACGGTCTGCGGTCCAGACATCCTTGAACGGCGATCATTGATCTGCCAGTAGGGGATAAATACCGTTCGGGGGAGCACCCGAAATTCACCACGTGCATTCAACCTGCCCTTGTGCTCCAACAGGCCAAAGATGTCCTCGCTCACACATTCGGTTTCCTCAAAATAGTAGCTTCCTCGTTCTAAAGCAGGGGTTTGAAATGTAAGCTGGCCGCCCCCTTTCATACTGGGGATGACACTGTCTTCAAACGACCAGGATTCCCCCGTATGCCGCTTGAGCACCTCGCGAACAATGACATAGGGTAACGGAAGAAAGCCCGGAATGCTCAGACTGAGCTTTACGTGTACCTGATCTCCCGCATGCAGTAGTTCCCCGAACTCCGAGCCTTGCGAAAGTTGCCGATGGCCCTGAACGCGACGAACTCCACTCAGACCAACCATCCACAGATAAACAATTAACAGCGTAACCATTGACAACAGCATGACCGATGTTTTGCCACCCTGAAACAACAAATAAAGCAGGCACACCACCCATATAAGCAACATAAGCCAGATTCGACCTGATAGCCGGGGAAGCCTGCGCTTCCTTTTGACCATGTTCATTCCCTAAGAACGCTCCATTCGTACGGGTACATGAACCTGTCGGAGAACGGACTGCAGCACGGACTGGGCGTTGGAGCTATCGAGGCGTGCTTCGGGACGAAGCAGCAAACGGTGCGTCAGCACATAAGGTGCCAGCGCCTTCACATCATCAGGCAGCACATAGTCACGGTTATCCTGAAAAGCGTATGCCTTGGCAGCCATTACAAAAGCAAGTGCGGCGCGTGGACTAGCTCCCAGCAACACAGATGGATGTTCTCTCGTCGCACGCACAATATCGAGTAAATAGGACGTCACCGCTTCATCCATATAGATATCTCTGATTTCCTGCTGGATGTCAGCAATCTGTTCCATATGCGCTACAGCCTCCAGACGGTCTGCTGGCTGGCCCGTCTGATGATGAAGCAGCATGTTTCGCTCCGTCTCCAAATCAGGATAGCCCAAGCTGATTTTGAGCATAAAACGATCTAATTGTGCTTCCGGCAGCATATAAGTACCTTCAAAATCAATTGGATTTTGAGTGGCACACAGCATAAAAGGATGAGGCAACATATGAGTGTCCCCATCCACCGTCACACTTCGTTCTTCCATAACCTCCAGCAGAGCTGACTGGGTTTTCGTCGTCGCCCGGTTAATTTCGTCTGCCAGTAAAATGTTAGTCATAACTGGACCCGGACGGAAATAAAAACGCTCGTCCCGTGGATGAAATATAGATACCCCTGTAATATCGCTCGGTAGAATATCAGGATTACATTGAACGCGGCGATAATCACCACGCATGGATTTAGCAAGAGCCTTGATCATTTGCGTTTTCCCCGTACCCGGAACGTCCTCGATCAGAATGTGTCCACCCGCCAGCATAGCCGTAAGCAGTAATTTTATTTCAAAGGATTTCCCTAATATGCATGATTCCAGATTACAACGTATTGCAGATACAATCTGCACAGATTCTTGACGCACGGGCATAACTCTGTAAACCTCCTAGATAGCAACATGTTTCCTATTATTGTACATGAAGGTGGACATAGAGTACACTTAACTCCCTGCCCATATTATTCAAGCTCCATCTTCTCTTGCACGTATATGTTTTTCGAAACAGTCAAAAACCCTTCGGCTATCAAATCCGAAGGGTTGATTGTATACAGTTTATTTTACTTTTGTCCTATTTAAAGCACCCTGCTTTTATATGCTTCCTTTTGGACGAACAAACAAGCATGCCAGAAAAGAGAAAATAATCGCCGAGGAAATCCCTGCACTGGTCAGACTAAAGATCCCTGTAATGACACCAAGCCATCCGTCCTTTTCCAATTCGGTTAATGCACCGTGTACGAGTGAGTTACCAAAGCTGGTAATTGGAATCGTCGCACCCGCTCCGGCAAATTTGATAAGCGGATCATATATTCCGACAGCGTCCGCAATTGCACCTGCTACCACCAACGTACTCATTGTGTGTGCCGGAGTCATTTTGATAACATCCATCATCAACTGACCCACGACACAAATGGCACCGCCTACTAAAAAAGCCCATAGAAATATCATACTTTTCCTCCCGCTTCAAAAGCTACAGCATGTGCAACACAAGGAATGCTTTCACCCTGCTGTGTAGTCAAAGGAGATAATAACGCCCCGGTCGCCACGACCAGCACCTTTTGTAGTTCTCCCTTTTCGATCCGCTTTAACAGATGCCCATAGGTTACAACAGCCGAACATCCACAACCACTTCCACCTGCAATGACCTTCTTTTGTTTATTGATGTCGTAAATCAGTAAACCGCAATCATTAAATTCCGTTTGATTCATATCGAATCCATCTTTTTTGAGGAGCTCTTTGGCAATCGGCAGCCCTACAGAGGCTAAATCCCCTGTTACAATAAGATCATAGTAGCCTGGGTCCCTGCCTGTATCTCGAAAATGAGACAAAAGCGTGTCCGCCGCCGCTGGAGCCATGGCTCCGCCCATATTAAAGGGATCTTTAATGCCCATATCCATTACACGTCCAATGGTAGCACAATCGACCACCGTTCCTGACTTCGCATGTCCCACAATAGCCGCACCGGAACCGGTAACAGTATACTGAGCTGTGGGGGGCTTCTGTGCTCCGTATTCATTAGGATAGCGGAATTGCTTTTCCACGGTACAGTTATGGCTGGTTGTACCCGCCATTACGTAGTCGCCCGCCTCTGAATCCACAATAAGTGCTGCTAAAGCCAAGCTTTCCATCGACGTTGAGCAGGCTCCAAAAACGCCTAAATAGGGAATAGCAAGCTTGCTAGCCGAAAATGAGCTGCTGACAATCTGATTCATCAGATCACCACTGATGAAAAATTGCACTTCCTCTTTGTTTAAATTGGAATTAATTAACGCAAGCTCTGTAGAATGCTCAATTAATCTTCGTTCCGCCTTTTCCCATGTTTTCTCGTTTATTTCGATATTGTCATAAATATAATCGAAATCTGTGGACAACGGCCCCTCTCCTTCATCCGGGCCTACAACAGTTGCACTACCAATGATGCGCGGTCTCGACTCAAACTTCCAGGTTTGTCCTCCCTGTCTTCTCATAAGTGGTTGCCCCCCACACCGAGGATCGCGTATATAACGCCTACGATAAATGCGGCCACAACACCGAATACGACAACTGAGCCTGCCAGCTTGAACATATTTGCGCCCACTCCAAGTACCAATCCCTCGGAACGATACTCCAATGCAGCTGAACACATCGAGTTCGCAAAACCTGTAATCGGTACAGCGGTTCCCGCTCCTGCCCATTGGGCAATCTTATCGTAGACCCCGATGCAGGTTAATATAACAGACAACAAGATCATCATGGATGCAGTCGGTGCCGCAGCCTCTTTGGCGGGAATATGCATACCTGCCATAAAGGCTTCCTGGATCGCCTGCCCAATCACACAGATGACGCCTCCAACCAGGAAAGCACGCACACAATTGGCAAATACTTTTCTGGAAGGTTCATGCTTTTGGGAAACACTTTGATAGTCTTTCTCATTTATGGACAACGGCGACGAATTGGTACGAAAACCGCGCTGTCCTGACTTAGCTGGCATCATTCACCACCCCTTATTCGTAAGTTCCGCGCTTGGCGGTTCAGATTGCTTGGCTCCTTAACATTATGAGCTTTTAGGGGAAATGTTATGTCAGGAAAATGATATCGTGGACATTCCGTACAAATCCATTCATACTGAATACATGACGACCACTGGTTAATTAATAAGGAGTGAGGTATACATCATGGAAGCAAAAACATTGGAATTGTTTAAAACCTTAACAGAGTTCCCTTCTATTCCTGGACATGAGCGAGAGCTGCGGGCATGGGTTAAAGAACGAATATCCGGTTATACGGATGAAATCGTGCAGGACCGTTTGGGCAGTCTTTTTGGTGTGCTACGCGGGCAAGAAAGTGGACCACGTGTAATGGTCGCAGGACATCTGGATGAAGTTGGTTTTATTGTGAATGGCATTACGGAAAATGGAATGATTCGTTTTCAGCCGGTTGGAGGCTGGTGGAGCCAAGCCATCATGTCACAACGTCTTCAAGTATTGACCCCAAATGGTCCAATTATTGGTGTAGTTGGATCTGTCTCACCACATTTGCTCGATGAAGCGCAACGCAGCAAGCCGATGGACATCAAGCATATGTACCTGGATATCGGCGTAGACAGCAGACAGGAGGCGCAAGATCTGGGGATTGTGCCCGGAACGGCTATTGCCCCGATCTGTGACTTCACTCCACTTGCGAATCCCAAAAAAATCATGGCTAAAGCATGGGACAATCGATATGGTGTAGGCCTGGCGCTTGAGCTGTTGGAGGCATTACATAAGGAAAAGGACCAGCTTCCCAATACATTGTATGCAGGAGCTACTGTTCAGGAAGAAGTGGGACTGCGCGGTGCGCGCACAGCTGCCAATCTGATTCAGCCGGATATTTTCTTCGCACTGGATTGCAGTGCTGCCAACGATATGGGTGGAGATCCGAATGCATACGGACAGCTTGGTAAAGGAGCACTGTTGCGGGTATTTGATCCAGGTATGATTACACACCGCGGGATTGTGGAGTATGTGCAAGATATGGCGGATACCCACAAAATCAAGTACCAATATTTTATCTCCACTGGGGGAACGGATGCTGGTCAAGTGCACTTGAGCGGAATTGGTGTGCCATCCACCGTGATCGGCATATGTGGACGGTACATCCATACTTCCTCGTCCATTATTCATACTGATGATTATGATGCGGCCAAGGAACTGATCATTAAGCTGGTTCAAAATCTGGATCGCACAACGCTGAATACCATTATTGAACGAGCTTAAGAAGTAACAGAGAATAGGAAGCTATAAAAAACAGTCAAGACACATACAACGTGTACTTGACTGTTTTTTTAATAGAAGAAAAAATAGAAGATCTCAAATTAAATGTTTGTACCGAAGTAAAGCAATCACTACAAGTACAGCTGTTAAAGTAATACAGATATTTTCTACCTTTGTTCCCTTCCGGGTTCCGGTACTCATTAATCTAAATCGTAGCTTCCATTTGAATGGTGGCAAAGGCTTAATCCCGTTATTCGTCAAGGAATCTGCCAATAAATGCAGTAAGTACGCTATCCCTCCAGCCAGCCATATACTATCGCCATGCAAACGTGTCGTACCATAAAGCAGCGCGGTCCATGCTACTGTGCCATACACCGTGTGCGTCAATCCTCGGTGCGGAACAAGCGTACATATGATCAGCAGACACCCGGCGATATAATTCCACGGTGCATATGATTCCCCATACCAGGCTAGGCCGATACCAATTAGAAAAATGATCACTTTACGCATAGACCGTGAAGGCATAAAAGAAGCGCTGATCATCAGCAAAGCCAAAACAAGATTCCAGGGCGGCGGAGCCAAACGGGTGAAAAACACCCAACCCGCAGCCCCAATCATTAGAAGCTGTACGAGTCTAAGCATTTTGTTCGGTAACGCACGGCTAACAAGCATGGAGTTAGGCTCGTCAATATCAGGTAGCAATGAACCAACCACAGCGGCTGCCACGGCAGCCGGAGTCACTTCGTATCCACTTAAGGCTAATACCGACAGGGAGACCCCGGTTCCAATAATTAAATGGGCTCTTCCCATCATGATGCATAACATCCTTTCGTTGCAGCATACACAGAGTCGACATCACTCTATTTGAATCAGCATGATTCGATTGTATACGACAATCAAAACGAGAACAATAGTTCGCTTATTCTATTTAAAAGACTTCATCCAAAAGTCCTAGTTTCGCCCTCATTACTTAACCCTCCCCTTATTTTTTATCTGTACAGCCATTTCTTAAAAAACACACCATATGGCCCATAGGTAGGTCGACAAATATTCCCAACATTTTCTTTTTGCCTCAAAGTCCTATTGTACAATTTGGAATATTAGGTAATATAGTGTTTATATTTACTATATAAATCTATTAAATGAACAAGGAGGAAATGATTATGCGAGAAAAATCTCTGTTTCGAAAGTTCAAAACTATCGGTCTGACATCGTTGCTAAGTGTCGTATTGTTCGCCCTGCCCGCTTCAGCTGCTTGGAATGATACATACACCGGGTACGCCACATATACAGGATCAGGTTACTCTGGAGGAGCATTACTGCTTGACCCTATCCCTTCTGATGCCAAAATTACAGCGCTTAACCCCACACAACTGAATTATAACGGAATCAAAGCCGCATTAGCTGGAGCTTATCTGGAAGTTCAAGGCCCCAAAGGAAAAACGACCGTCTATGTAACAGATTTATATCCTGAGGGTCCGAGTGGCGCACTTGATCTATCTCCGAATGCCTTCAACTTGATCGGCAATCAAAAGGATGGAAAAATCAATATTTCATGGAAAGTTGTCAAAGCTCCGGTTAGCGGCAATGTCTCTTACCGCATTAAAGAAGGCAGTAGCCAATGGTGGGCAGCCATTCAAGTACGTAATCATAAATATCCGGTCTTAAAAATGGAAGTCCAACAAAACGGACAATGGCTCAATCTCGAAAAACAGGATTACAACCACTTTCTGGGTACTAACTTAGGAAAACAGCCTCTGAAAATACGGATTACGGACATTCGTGGTGTCGTACTGAACGATACCATCCCAGCTCTAGCGGAAAATGGCACAGGCCAAGCCTATATCGTTAAAGGTAATGTTCAATTTCCAGACTGATTGAAGTGCCGCCTCATCTTTGCTTCTTTTCATTTGAACCAATAAAACCGACCGGGAACCGACGCAATCTAGTTTGCGTAAACGTGTTCTCGGTCTTTTTACGGAAAAATCATTATTTTTCACAAAGAACCGGTTTGTTCACTGTCCTGTTCATAAGATCATACGTATAATGAATACATAAATAGGGTGTACTTTACAGCTACGTGCACACAGACAGGAGGCCTGTTCATATGAGCAATTTCAAAAAGCATCATAAGCTACACAGCAAATTGCTGGTCAGCATTACGTTATGTATAACACTAACATTGCTGGTATCCACCACTGTATATTATTTCTACTATATCCGCGTGGAAAAGGAGCAGGCGTTCGAAGCCAATCACAATAGCTTGACGTTGAGAAGCAAAGAGGTCATCAACATGACATCTATTGCTCAATCGTTGGCATTCCAAATGTACCGCAGCAGTACCCTATCCAAGCTGTTGTATTATCCCAAACCCAATGTATATGATGTAACCGCTGCCATGACCGAATTAAATAATTATCTTAACTCCATGCCGTATATTGAATCCATTTATGTGTATAACCCTAAAAGTGACACTTTCTACATTGCGTCATCACAAGGCCAAAACGGGTTATTCAGCAAACATGAACTGGCTGATACAGATATCATTCGCGTGCTCGATCATTATCAGGACTACAAACCCTTTACGCCTATCCCACGTACGTATCCGTTGCTGTCTGCCTCAGACTCCGGAGCTGGCCTAGAGCAAGCAAGCCCAGACATCGCAGCCTATACGTATTTATGTTATGACGCAATCAACTCGAACGAAGCGATAAATTCGGCAGTGATTGTGAATGTATCGGCGGCCTGGATGAACAAGGAAATGGCAGCGAGCCCCGTCTCAGGCGGGACCGCTTATATTTTAGACGATCAAGGCAGACTGTTATCTGGGACGACGTTGACAGACGAAGCTTTGAACGAAAAAGAACAGCTATGGCTGCATACCAGAGTCAAAAAACAGGAAACAGGCTATTTTGTAGAAGAATTTCATGGTAAAAGATCACTGATTTCCTATACTTCCCCGGATGGACTAGGTTGGCAGTATATTAGTGTCACACCATATGAAAGCGTTATCAAAATGGCGAGTGTTATTCGTAATGCCATGGTACTGATCGCAGCCATCATCGGAATGGCAGGATTTGTGGCTTCCTGGCTGCTGTCCAAAATGTTGTATACGCCTATTGGCCAAATTGTTGTGCATATGAATTCACTGGAATCGGAAAAACGCAACAGTATGTATACGATCCGGCAAAACATTTTACGGAATGTGATTCGGGGAATCCGAAATCTTCCTGCTGGTGAAGAACCGGAACGACTGCGCGAGCTCGGGATTACGTTCCAGTTCGACAAAGACTATCGCCTTGTACTCCTGCGCATAGATGAATATGCCCGATGGCAAAGCGAGCGTGGACCTGATCTGCTACCCTACAAGTTTGCAATCATGAATATCGCTTCCGAAATATGCGGGCAGACATACCGGGTGGAAACCGTTGATATGGATGAGGATAGCGTCCTGCTGATGCTCAATATTCTAGACCCCGCCGAACATACAGACACGGTACTACTGGAGACCCTATTACGCCAAATACGTGAAGCTTGTTTTGAATATTTGAAGCTGAGTGTATCACTAACCTACAGCGCGATTACCAATCAACCAGAACGGCTACATCTGCTGTACCGTCAGGTAGAGAACGCATCTATGCACCGTTTTTTTCAGGGTCATGGCTGTATTATTAATGCACGAAACACTACAGATGAAGATGTCCAAAATACTTATGTGTATCCATCGGATAAAGAAAAAAAATTGCTGGATACGCTGCTATCTGGTCATACGGAGGATACGCACCGGATGTTCAAAGATCTGTTGATGCATATGGAGAAATATCCGTTTTCCTCTGTTCGGGTGGCAATATCCCGGCTCATCATGAGTGTGAATAATGCCGTTCGGCATATAAGTGAACTCAATGGATTTGCTATCGAATCTAAACCTGAATTACCATCCGCAGATCGATTAGAGACCGCCGAGGATCTTATTGATCATTACCAATTGGTCTTTGATCAGATTCGCTCCAGTCTAGCGGAAAAACGAAATACGAAGCAAGAACGCTTGGTGCAACAGATCAATGAGCGAATGGAACAGGCCTATACAGATCCTAATTTCTGTCTCAATCAGATTGCGGAAGAGTTGGATTTGTCTCCAATTTATGTAAGTAGGCTTTATAAGCAACAAACCATGTCCACCATCGTAGACGTCATCCAGCAACTCCGTATTCGCAAAGCCTGCGAGCTGCTGGAACAGACCGACTGGTCAGTGGCTGACGTGGCAGAACAAACCGGGTTTGCGAGTAGCTCTTATTTCCACCGTATGTTCAAACGTAGCTTGGGCGTGACGCCCACAGATTTTCGCCGTTCTAAAGCGAATGCGCAATAGGCGACATCAAAAAAGCAAGCCTCCAATTTTCTGGAGACTTGCTTTTCTGCTTTGTATCACTGCTCTTATGTTTTACTTGATCCCCTTCTCCTTCACATAGGCTTCCCATTGTTTTGTATATTCGGTTTGAATTTTCTCTAAGCCAGCTTGGTTCGCCTTTTGCACGAAGGTCTCAAGACCTTGATCAACATTGTCGATCAGTCCAGCTTGGAGCGGGTACAGGTATTGCTTCTCAACCTGTTCCAACGCTGCTTTTTCTGCTTGGTAGGTCGTATAATCCTCTGCAAAGCCGGTAAACAGGTCAGGCTTCTGGATTTTATCCAGCTCAGCAAAAATCTTCTTCACACGGTCAAAACCTGAATCAAATAGCATGTATTCCGGGTTACGCCAAGCCCAGCTGTTCATACCTTCCCGTGAAAATCCATTCGTACTACCGCTACCTATCATTTGATAGTAACCATCTTTGACTTCGTAGTTTTTGCCTTCGATACCATATTGCGTAAGCAGGTTATAGCGTTTGTCTGTCACCAGCTTCTCATAAAAGGCCAATGCGCGGGCTGGGTTCGGGCTGCTTTTTGGAATTGCAAAACCATTATGAATCGGATGCACCGGAGTTGCATAGCCCGTTGTCAGCGGGAATGGATAGTACTCAAGCTTCCAGTCCGGGTGGGATGCTTTGAGCTTAATGACCATGTCATTAAAGCGGGTTGGATTGTCGCCGAAAATACTCGCTGCTTTACCAGAAGTGACTTGATCCTGAAGCGTATCTTTTACGTTTAATACGTTTTTAGGAATGAATCCTTTATCAGCCCAGCGTTTGTAAGTATTCAGCTCTTCTTTTTGTTCATCTGAGCCCCAAAACTTATATACCTCTGTTGGTTTTTCATATTTGATACCAATGCCATAAGGCAAAGCACCCACACTCTTTGTTACTAATTCGGTATATCGATCATGCAGATTTCCCTTGATATCGCTGTTCAGAGATACGGTTTTCATATTTGGCTCATGCTGACGTATCCCATCCATATAAGCCTCGTAACTTTTGATATCAGTCGGTTTAGGCAAATTGTACTTTTCGCGTAAATCCTCACGCCATACAAAACCGTTTGTGACATATTCTTTATACGTGCCAGGTACAGTATAAATTTTGCCTCCGATTTTAATCCCATCCCACATATCCTGAGGTACAAATTTTTGCAAGGCAGGTGCGGCCTTAGGCAGCAGATCGTCTAACGGCAGGAATGCGCCCTTCTTGGCATAGGCCTGATACTGCGTCCAATCTGCTGTGAAGATGAGGTCGATAGGCTGACCCGAAGACAATAACAGCTTATATTTTTGATCCCAGTCGGTCCACGTCGTATAGTTAAATTTGACGGTGGCATTCAGATCTTTTTCTGCCAACTTATTGATCTCTGCCTCAATGGTAGGCAGATCCTTAGGAGCATCACCCAGCATATAAAATTGCAGCTGTACTTTTTGGGATTTATCATCCTCTCCATTTGCTTTTTGTGCGCTGTTTCCGCTACCGCCTCCACATCCAGCTAAGAGCGCCATGATGACCATTACTGCAATCAGGACGGACATGCGTTGTTTTCTTTTCTTTGTGAATGTCATGTGAATCCTCCCTTTGAAATGGTAGTCTGTTTTAATAAAACGCTTACAAAAAGTGCTGCTTGGATGGCACGCCGTCAGCACGTCATGCCATCGCAGCTCTATAGTACCGCTTTATCCTTTTACCGCACCAATGGTCAATCCCTTGACAAAGTAACGCTGAATGAACGGATACAGTAGTAAAATAGGACCCGTAACCACGATCGCCATTGCCATTTTGGTCGACTCTGTCGGCATATCGTTGGAAAGGGACACTCCGGTACCCGCACCCATTTGAGCAATAAATTGCATGGAGTTAATTACATTATACAGATAATACTGCAACTGGTATTTGTGCGGGTCATTAATAAAGAGTGAGGATGAGAACCAGTCATTCCAGTAAGCCAAGGCCAGAAACAGCCCCACAGTGGCAATACCCGGTGTAGATAAAGGCAGTACAATTCGATAATAAATTTTAAAATCACCCGCACCATCAATTTTAGCAGACTCGAACAGCTCTTCCGGCATGGAGGAACGAATGAAATTTTTCATCAAAATAATCAGAAATGAAGTCATCAATCCCGGAAAAATAAGCACTGTATACGTATCGAGCAATCCTAAATACTTCGTAAGCATGATGTACCAAGGTACCAAGCCGCCTCCAAACAACGTCGTAAAGTAAATATAGAATGAAAACGCATTGCGGTATTTAAAATCTTTGCGTGCCAGCACATATCCCGCCATTGTCATCAGGAACAGGCCCAGCGTCGTACCTACAACCGTGGTAAAAATCGTCACCCCATATGCCCGCAACACCTCTTCAGGAAAGGTGAACACCGTCCGGTATCCTTCCAGCGAGAATTGCTGTGGAATAAAGTGATAGCCATCCCTGATAATCGATTCATTACTGGTTAGTGAAGCCGAGATAATAAGTAGGAACGGGAGTAAACAAGCAATGGATGCCACAATGATAACCACATAAGAAATAATTTTAAAAATCCGAGTGTATACATCCTCTTTGATCGCCATCCGCTTCGGTCCTCCTTTCTAGAATAAGGCATATTCGTCGTTCAACTTGCGGATGATATAGTTCACGGTCATGATCAGTACAAATCCGAACAAGGATTGGTACACGCCTGCCGCCGAAGCCATACCCACATCAAAAGTCACTTTCAAGGAACGATACACATAAGTGTCCAAAATATCTGTCGTATTGTACAGCACTCCGTTATTACCAATTAACTGATAGAATAGATCAAATTGTCCTTTCATAATACTACCCAGCGCAAATAACAACAGCACAACGAATGTTGACTTGAGCATAGGAACGGTAATGTACCAGATTCGTTGAAAAATGTTAGCTCCGTCTATTTTAGCTGCCTCATAATATTCGTCACTGATCCCTGTAATCGCTGCCAGGTAGATTACCATACTGTAGCCTAGATTTTTCCATAAGTAGAACAGGATAATCAAGAAAATCCACACCCATGGTTTGTTATACACATCCACGCGTTCACCGCCGAATTGCAGCAGCAGCGTGTTCAGAAAACCATTATCATAATTAAATATGTTATACACGATGACACTTAGAATAACGAAGGAAACAAAATATGGCAGAAACATCACAGATTGAGTGATCTTTTTAAAGTAGCGACCTCGCAACTCATTCAGTAAAATGGCAAGGACAATCGCTAACACGTTGCCGAGTAAGATAAAAGCCGCGTTGTATCCGACCGTATTCAATGTCAATTTTGTCAGCGTGCCGGATTGCCATAGAAAGCGAAAATTCTGGAGTCCGACGAACTGGGCCTCAAAAAGGCTGGTATTGAAGTCGAACTGGGTAAATGCATAATAGATGCCGACCATAGGAATGTATGAATTTATGAAGAAAAAGATTAAAGTGGGCAACAACATCAGAAATAATACTCGATTGCGGATCAGTTCATAGAAGAAACCGTGTTTCCTACCTGTTCCCAGCCTACCGTTCAAGCGGGAATCCGTCGTAAGCATTGCAGAATTTTTGGGCATAGGCTGATTCAATGTGAGTCACTCCCCCTCTATATACATTACCGACTGCAAGGTTTGTAGCATCGCCGCCGTATAACTATATAGTATGTAAGCGCATTCAAAATGAAAAGTGAAGCCTCTCATGCTTCATGAACAAAGGAGTGTCTAGAGGAGTGAACAATTCGGATATTTGTGAAGTTTTGTGTAATAAGAGGCGCCTGATCGACGCCTTAAGCCTATTATAAAGCACATTTGGACAATCTGCTCTATTCCTTTTGTCCACCCTGAAAAGTGGTTTCATCTTGTTTCACATGAAATCCAATTTTCTTGGCCTGCTCCAGCAACTCAGCAGCATTATCCTGCGGCTTATATCCGATTCGTTCTTCCAAGTAGCCAATATCATAATAATTATCCGTATTGGCTGATGTCCCATACAAATTAAGATAATTCATCTCTGAAGGGGCCTCGATACAGCAGACGGTCAGATGGATCATATCGCGCTCAGAGATCCAAATATGAGCAGCGCGCTCCGAATGCGGTCGATCATCCCCAGGAAAATTACCGATGCGGATATTCATTGAAGATATTTTGCCCTGATCGGCATATAGCCGTCCTAGCAGTTCAATGTAGCACTTACTCAATCCATAAAAACTATCTGGTCGGTAGGGATCTTCTACATCTATGGTTTCGCCAACCTTATAAAACCCCGTGGCATGATTGGAACTGGCAAAAATAATGCGTTTCACCCCATTTTTAACCGCAGCTTCATACAGCTTATAAGCTCCGCTTACATTGCCAGACAGCACTTTGCCGAGAAAGTCCCCTTCATCCTTAATCCATGCAAAATGTAGTACCGTATCCACTCCGTGTGTAAGCTCAGCCAATCTTGCAGCATCATGTATATCCAGTTCGACAATCCCTGCTTCTTCATCCCTCCTTACATCGGCGGCGGTTATTTCATATTTTCCTTCCGCTTTTAGCCCTTCATAGAGTACTTTCCCAATTGTGCCCGCCGCTCCTGTAATCAACAATTTCCGTGCCATCGTCCGCATCTCCCTTCTTCTTTGACAGTGTACCGTCATCCATAGCTTAACCAACTACCTAGAGAGGGAACCTTGTTACTATCATTCACTGCATTCTGTCACCTATAAAAAAGGACCCTGCTACCTGAGCAGAGTCCTTACTTGTTGCTTTTTTAAGATATTAATTTCAAGCTTGCCGCACTACCCTCACTCTGCGATTAACCAGATAAATGCTAAAGCCGATTAATACCAGACCGATTAGCAGAAAAGCCGTAATCGATTCGTGAAGCAGCATAGAACTGACAAATACTGAAATCACAGGCACCAAAAACGTATAGGAAGCGACCTTACTGGCATCCCCCGAATTGACCAACGTGAAATACAGCAGCCAGGATAGTGAAATTCCCAGCACAGTTCCGAATACCAGCCCTGACACATACGGAACATTCCACACGATGTCCGACCAGCTTTCCGTAACCGATCCAGCTCCTGTTAACACGATGCCTCCAAGCGTACATTGAAATGCGACCAGCCACAACGAATCCACACGCTGGTTGACCTTTTTCACATATACGGTTCCCAACGCCCAGCTCACTGCTGTAATAATGGCGATGATTACACCTGCGATAGCCACATGTCCTGAAAACCCTCCGACACTGACAGCTGCCACACCTAGAAAGCCAATGATCAATCCAATCACCTTGAGTTTGGACATTGATTCTCCCAGCCACATCCATGCAAAAATGCCGACCAGCACCGGCTGAAGATATACCAGCACAGAGAACAAGCCAGATGGAACATACATAAGCCCTACTGTTTGCAAACCATAAAACAGGACTACGTTAAAAATACCTGAAATAGCATACACTCGCCAATTTTCTTTCCAGCGAATACGATTCCATCTCGGTGCTAAAATCGCTCCCAATAGCAGACCACCCAACAGTGTGCGTAGCCCTGCAAACAAAAGGGGCGGCGTGTATTCCAGTGCAACTTTATAGATGGGCCAAGAAATGCCCCACAATACAACCAGTAGCGCGATCATCATTATCCGCTTGGCTGTCGTTAACTCTCCCATGATGCTCTCGCTCCTCTATGAAAAAAATCACTAGATTTTATATATTACGCCTACAAGACAACTTTATCAACAGAGGAATCCAGTCAATTGCCTATGTTACAATGTATCCAATAGATAAAACTTATAAGGATAGGAGGTTATCAGCACTTGATTTATTTCATCAAATTTCTATACAGCTTCGTGCTTCCTCCCGGTTTGTTTATCCTCGTGATGGCAGGGCTTGTAATCTGGCTATGGAAACGGGCGCGTAAACCTGCGATTGTACTGCTCCTTGTCACATTGCTGCTGTATATTTCATCGACCAATTTGGTTGGAGATGTGTTAATCCGTAGCCTGGAAAAGCAGTACCCACAGCCCCTTACCGTTCAAGGCGATGTTATTGTCGTACTTGGGGGCGGAGCTACAGAGGGAACTCCCGACATCAATGGACAGGGTAATCTGCTAGGATCTGCGGCCAACCGACTGCTCACTGCGGCTAGACTGCATGAAGTAACAGGTCTACCTATCCTTTTTTCCGGTGGACAAGTGTTTGGAGACAGTGGTAATGAAGCGAATATTGCGCAGAGGCAGCTATTAGGACTCGGTATTCCGGCAAAGGATATTTTCATTGAAAATCGTTCCTTGAATACACAGCAAAATGCCGTATATACCTCCAAAATCCTAAAACAGCACCAGCTCACAAAACCTATTCTGGTGACCTCCGCATTCCATATGCCACGTGCTGCACTGGAATTTCAGCGCGCAGGTATGCAAACGACAGCTTATCCAACCGACTATCTGGCAAGTGAAAAATTGTCACTGTATGCTGCCAAGCTCTCACCGTCTGCTGGGGCCATATCTACAACCGGGACAGCCCTCAAAGAGTATTTAGGAATTTTGGCGTTAAAGCTTAAATAATGTTGATACACAGGTGTAAAACGGACACAGCACAAACAAGCGTCTTGCGCCCGCAGTTTATAAGCCAGTAAGCGATCAAGACGCTTGATCTACCATTACATATTCTAATGCAAGAAAATTTCCGATATTTGTTCTTCTGAAATAACTTTAAAGCCTTCCCTTTTTAACAAAGCCGAGGTTACCCCGTTGCCTGCGATTTTACGGTTTTCGAATGCCCCATTATAGATCGCTGCCGACCCACAGGACGGACTATTTTCTTTTAAAACAATAAGTGACGCGTTAACCTCTCTGGCTATATGCAGAGCTTCGTACGCACCTCTAATGTACATATCACTGACATCCTTGCCTGAAAACTCGATCACCTTGGCTGTGCCACTCAGCACATCCTCCCCTGTCCCTCCAACAATCTCAGCAGGCTCTCTCGGCGTCATAAAGCCCCCAAGTAGCTCAGGGCAGATCGTCATTGCCTTTTTTTCCTCTACCAACTTCTGAATATGTACATCCAGGCTATCCGTCCCGTTATATCGCACCTTCATGCCTGCCAAACATGAACTTACCAGAATCATTAGTTCACCTCATATCCATTGCTTTCATATTAAGTAATTAAAGTATAAACAAATTTTCTCAAAGAGTCATCGTGCGAAAATTTAGACTCGCCACTACGTCCGCGCTCCGTCAGGATATTCGTCCAGCTGATGACATAATCATAATCCTGTATTCAAATCTCGTTGCCTTCCTTTCAGTCCCTATAGGATCATGGAGTGATACGTCTTTGCGTGTTTTTTTCAGAGATTGCAAATGCATCAGGATCTCATTTTCTATACAACGAGCTGCAAATATTGCTAACTTGGTGCCTTTCCCATTCTGAAAGCTTTTAATGACCTTGATCAGTCCGATGGTACCGATGGATATAAGATCCTTCAAATCTTCGCCGGTGTTATCGAATTTAAGGAAGGCGGAACGTTTAACTCATCCAAAATAATCTGATAAAAACAAGCCTGAGGCGCATATTGGGCAGCACTCCGGCTTATTTTTATATGTTGAGGTTCATCCTGCTCGTAAGTAAAATAAATTAACTCTTGCTATAAGTCATAATTTTAGATATATTATTAATTAAATAATCAATCATTTAATTAATGAAAGTTTAGTTTAAAGAAAGGGGAATACATTTGGCAAGACCCATCAATGAAGAAAAAAGACTGGAGCGGCGTAAACGTATCCTAGAAGAAGCTGTTGTCCTGTTCGCAGAAAGTGGATATTCTAATACCACAATGGCTATCATTGCGCAGAGTGTGGGAGTGACTCCTGGAACCATTTTCCAATATTTTCCTAGCAAAGAAGCTTTATTCTACGCCGCAGTCCTTGAGCCGCTTGCTGATATTCAGGTGAAATCGCTTGCTTGTCTAAAAAAAGAAGGGACACCAGGCGTATTGATTAAGAGCATGGTGGCAGAACAATTCAACCATATCTACTCCTATATAAATGAATTGCGGCTTGTTCAATCTGTCTTAGGACAACGAATAAGATTCCCTGAACTTACACAGAAGGTCCTTGAAAGTGTAAAGGTAATGACAGATGCGATCGAATGCATCTATGCCAAGGGACAGTTAATGGGAGAATTCAACAAATGCTTTTCTCCAGCAATGATCTCTCGTGCCTATATCTCTTTCTTAAATGGAGTGGGCTTAACTCTTGGAGAAAGTATTATTCAGCATCCCGAGTGGGAAAATCTGAAGGAGCATGCCTTTTATTTGTTCGCACCCATACAACCTAAAGAAAAACCGGAGGAGTCTGAATGAGTCAAACATCATTACAACCCGATCTGACATTTAACGTTCGTGTGAAAAAACGGAAGAAAATTTTATGGAGCCTAGGAATCGTGCTTCTGCTTGTAATGGCTCTTGTATTTTTTATATCTTATAAAGTAGTAGACACCTTGTTGCACCATCCTAGAGACACTAATGTCAGCTACGAATTGAATATCGATAAAACACCCTACGAAGAGATCGAGTTCAAGAGTTTGAAAAATGATAATACGATTAGAGGTACATTCTTTCCTGCAAGTGGTCTTTCTGGTAAACCAAGTGATAAGACGATTGTTGTCGTCCATGGATATACGAGCAATCGTTTAGTCAAAGGGCGGACCCAAAAGTTAGTAGAGCATTTCGTTCCGAAAGGCTACAATGTATTGGCATTTGACCTCAGCTCGCAAGGTAAATCCGATGGTGACTTGATTACACTGGGCCTCAATGAAAAATACGATTTGCTAGGAGCTGTAAGCTACTTAAAATCCAGAGACCATACGGGTGATAACATTGGAGTTATCGGCTTTTCAATGGGTGCTGCTACTTCTCTGCTAGCCGCAAGTGAAAGTGATGACATCAAAGCCGTAATTGCGGATAGTCCTTTTCGTAATGCTGGTCTATTTCTGAGAGAGGGTTTGCCCTACTTTTCAGGTCTACCTGCATTTCCATTCAGTTATACATCGACATGGATGGCAAATTGGGTCTTTAAGGTTGATCTTGATTCCATATCTCCTATGAATGCGGTAAAAAAGATGCAAGACAAGCCAGTTATGCTCATTCATGGTACTGGAGATCAGCAAATCAGTTATAAAAATACAGAAATTATTTACGAGTCCTTAAAAGATAACCCAAAAGCAGAAGTATGGTACCCGCAAAATACGGAGCACATCGATGCCATCAACCATTACCCCACTGAATATTTCAAAAGAGTAGATCGCTTTTTGGATGAGCATGTAGGAAAATAAATTCAATCCAAGAGAGCCGACTAGCGAAAAAGCTTGTCCTGACGAAGTAAAAATACCCAATAATATCAAGCATTTTTAGCCTGTAGTGCAGAAAACCACTACAGGCTTTTATTTGCGTTTTAAATGAAAATACATAGCAAAATAGCTATTATTTAAGCGAAAAAAAACGGTAGTACGAGTACAGAGCATGTTGATAAAGACAAAAGACAAGTGTATGCTGTTTGCTGGTCAGGAGAAGATCCTTTTTGGAGATCATTTGAATAAAGACTCGGAATTGAATAAATGAACTAGAAAACAACGCGTTCTCTACAAGAGCAACGCGGCTTCAAATATCTCCTTATCCATTATCCCTTCTGCTTGTAAAATTCATGGTACAACTTCATCAGCGCGCGCTTTTCAATTCGTGACACATACGAGCGTGAAATTCCCAGTTCTCGTGCAATTTCCCTCTGTGTTCGTTCTTCTCCTCCAGCTTCCAGACCAAATCGGCCAATCACCACTTCTTTTTCACGGTCATCTAAAATATCCAGATTGCGATAGATTTTGCTCTTCTCGATTTTGAGCTGTACCTTATCTACAATATCGTCCGCCTCGGAACCAAGGATATCAATTAAAGTAATCTCGTTGCCTTCCTTGTCAGTCCCTATAGGATCGTGGAGAGATACGTCTTTGCGTGTCTTTTTCAGGGACCTTAAATGCATCAGAATCTCATTTTCTATACAACGGGCTGCAAATGTTGCCAGTTTTGTTCCTTTTCCGGTCTGAAAGCTTTCAATAGCTTTGATCAGTCCAATGGTGCCGATGGATATAAGATCCTCCAAATCTTCGCCGGTGTTATCGAATTTTTTTACAATATGGGCCACCAGCCTTAGGTTATGTTCAATAAGTGTGTTACGGGAATGTGCGTTGCCTTCGGCAAACAGCTTTAGGTGTCGAGCTTCCTCTTTCTCAGTCAATGGCTGCGGAAAGGCGTTGTTTTTCACGTAGGAAACGAGTAGCGTCAATTCCTTGATGAACAGAGCGATAGCACTAAATAGTCCGGGCACGGATGACACCTCCTGAGGTAGTTGCGAACTTACCGGCCTTTGTTACTTACCGGGCTTGCGGTCTGTTTATTGTATGTAGGCAGGTGCCCATCCGTGCCTGTACTCCGAAAACTGCTCCGTAACAATTTGCCGGATATCTTTCTGGAGCAATCTCCAATACTTAATTTGAAACTTAGAGATCTCTTCGACACAAATCAACGCACTCCTATAGCCAGAGGGAAACACGGGATAGCTTTACATTATTCATCACTTGATTTCCCCATTTTCTTTCAGTAGAGTATTAACTTTTTTCTAAATATGACAATGGAAGTGGGGAATAGACTATCGTATCTCCATCCTCATCTCGTTTTAAAATAATAGCGAACTCAGCACCATTACTCTCATCGCCTCTTGGCAACGGGAAGATCATAGCGGGACAACGCAACTCATAATTATAAGGAAATTCTTTTCGAAAATCCTCTAAAGCATAATTCAGAATTGCATCTATTTTATCGGTAAGCACATGAAATCCACCTATTACAAAATCATTGGACTCTTGGGAAGCGGTATACTTCTCAAATAATTTGGTTTTGTATTCCTCAACAGTATTAAAACAAACTTCCCAATCCAAAGGGAATACGCCATCTGCTAAATAATAAGAGTATATTTTCATATTCCATACATTCTCCTTCTCGCACCTAAAATAGTTATTTATATTGTTTCTCTCAATCTTTTTCGATATAAATTAGCCTAGCCTTTAGAATGAGCTTGTTAAAGACCCGAAAATAGCACCCTTTTCTTATTTCCTCCTATATCGTTTGAATTTTTAATTACGTAGGTTCTTATCCCGTCCATTGCTAGTATGTCATGAAATAACTGGTTGCTATTATAATGCTTGGCCACTCATTTATGATTATGCCTTTTTTAATTAAGGAATACATTCATTGAGAGTTTCATATAGATCATATACAACAACATATTTAGCAAATTAGAAATAATAACTAAGGGAGGCAGTTCAACATGACAAAATTCAGTCAAAATCCAGATAGTTATTCGTTTTCCATGGAACCTGTCGTTATAGCTGAAGATAACGTTTCAACGAATGGAGATACCAAAAATACTTTTCCGAAAAATGTTTTGATCGATAATAATCTCTATTGGGAGAGCAGCTTAAGCGGTAAAGGTTAGGACAAGTCGAGGCTGTACCAAGCACTGCAAAAATAACCTATCAGTTTAGTAATGAAATTCCTTTTTCATATTATAAAATAGCTGTACTTTCCTCTGGATTGAATAATACAACCACCTATTATGGTATCCGATACATTCAACTAAGAACCGCGCTAATCAATGGCGTTCCTGCCTACAGAGCGTCCAATATAAATCCCGCTATTGCGGAATAAGCCAGTACAAAATACAAAAAGGGGGCTGGACAACGCCTCTATGAGTAATGGCTATACTTGAGACAAAAGTTATTCTTACATTCCTAAAATTTCTAGTTATAAGTGATACTTTCTTGCTTTATAACTGAGACTTATCCTCCAACAATAACATAATCACACCCTAATATGATCACTCGTCATTCTATAACTGTGAAGAGAAATGAGAACCAGTAGATTCCTTTTAGCTACTGGTTCTACCTGAACCGCAACAGCGACACAACATCCGTTTGAGTAAACTGTAGGCGATCTGCCCGGCTAAAAAAGTCTCAGACATATACCAAAAAAAGTATAGCCAAATTCGTCTCATCTATTACCGTAACTCATACCTACGTCAATATGCCGGAAGTGTATTCAATAAGATATCCTTTTTCACGAGCATATTTGATTGTGTTTCTAATCCGACGCTGAAACTCCATTGGTGATTTAACCTTTCCGATATGAATTTCTATCGTATTATCCCACCGAAAATAGCCGTAAATATTCGTCCCTTTACCAGGAACTCGTAGCCACCAGACTATTCGTGTTAAAGCTAAGCAATCCAAGAAGAATGCCATAATGTCGATTGACAACCATGAAACCTGGTGCATGACCTAAATACAAGAATAATCCAACGAGAAAACTAAATATAAAACTTATGCAAACAGTTTCAAGCGAACGCCCTTGATAAAGCCTGAAGCAAAATTTGAATCTCTTAAACATTTCATCCCACCAATCCTTAAATCTCTGCAGTTGTCTCCATGCCGTGGTTTTTCCACCATTTGATCACAATAACCGCTGACTCCCCAAGATCCTGTAAGTCAGTAACGTGTACAGCATGACAACATTCAAGCTTTCACCCGGACTAGATGCCCCTCATGGACCGAAATCCATTCGTGCCGAGAGGAGTGAATTCTAATCGGGCTATCTTTCTCAAATGACCACTCGTATCTCCCTGGTATCCAGCCGTCCCCAAATTTAACCTCCATGTAGCTACCCGCTTGGATCGGCTTACCGGCAACAAAATGCCGCAGGCCATTGCCGCTGCCTTCGTGTCCAAGTGTAATCAGATCTTCAATCATTCCATCTTTTTTCGGCTGCGGAGTCATCGGGTCCTTCTCCCCAACCCACTTCCTGACTTTCAGTTCCAGCCCAGGAGATCGGTTCTATCCAATCCGCATCCTAATAATATGTTCCGATGTGATTCCGAAGTTATCCGCTGTAAATAGTATTCTAAGCTGACTAAAAGAGGGCACTGTCACAATTTCCTCTCCTACTTCGGGGTACCGTCGTAAGATTAAATCGGACCACACTTCAGATACAAATTCATCGTTGCCTTTCAATTCAAATCGTAGCAGATGACTAATAAACTCGGATCGCTTTTTGCCAACTGCCTCTGCATCTTCTTCTTGCTTCCGGGATGCGTAAGGGTAGAGCAGATACATACCAAAATGATATAGATGAATATCTATCTTATTGTCCATGAGCTCGTCCACCAGGTACTTGAGCATTATGAGACGGTCAGGCTTCTTTTCGGCATTCAAAAAGATATCATATCTGTGTCTCAGGTTTCGAAAGAATCTTTCCGGGTATTGGTATACATATAAAAAATCCCCCTTTTCAAGTCCTCAATTATTGGCATACATATCGACCTGCACCCGGCTACAGGCTGGCCACTTCCCCAATCGATCTGATTGACTCCGCAGCCGCTTCCAGGTCCTCAATCAATTGAACTCAATAGGTTCCAATATATTTGATTACTTGATCTACAGTCGAAAAAGGTTCTTTATCTAACTTTACCAATCGATCAAAAACCTTAATTTCACCGATTCATTTCTCCATACTTCAAACCGGATGTTCTCCTCTACCGCCGGCCCTCCAATTGTAACTTGATCTACTATCAGCATACCTTCAAGATTAGCTTTTCGACTTAGGCTTAGTTTCATAAAACTCATCCTTTCCTTATTAATTAAGTCCAACTGATCGACTCCACAGCCCGTAGCAGTTATTCAATCAATCTTTACCTCTAAAAATTTTCTCCCGCTGGATTGATGGCTGAACCGAAACATTGTTATCTCCTGACTACAATCAATCATTTTAAGCCCATTATCTTCAAACAGGCATTCAGCATATCCTTGTTTTTATAGATTACAACAGTAATCTCCTGTCGTGCTCTCGTTAGCATTTGGTACAGCATTTTGTCCATACGATAGGGAGGTGCCCCCGCTTCTCTAGTAGACAAAAGCTGCCCACAATCGTTGTAATAAAAACGCTCGTTTATTACACCGGCAACTTTATCAAATTCTTGTCCAATAATATGATGAGCGTTTCGATTTCCCACTGAGTACTTATCAATTGCGATCCCCTTGGTTTTTGTACACTGCGGCTTTAACGCAGCCCCGTTGTTTCTTTGCACTCCACCTAGGCGACATTCTTTAGCTTGGCGTATTGTTGCAGGTGTAAGGCTTTTGCCGAAGCCCAACCGCCGATGACAAATTGACATCGGACAATTTGTCCGATATAATCAAAACAAAACGGACAAACTGTCCGAATTTATAATATGAAGGGTGAAACTGGGATGTATATTGAAAAGTTGTATTTTTTACCTGTAGGTGAATGTTTCCTAGATCAATCGGCAGTTAATCGAACCCTTGCCCCCGGGAAATTAGTCGGAATGCCTGTGTGGTCTTTTCTATTGGAAACGACCAGCGGGCCGATACTCATCGATACGGGAATGCCCGACGCTTTTATCAACAATCCCGATTACTACAAGGGGACTAGACGTGAGGGGCGCGTCGTCCCCAACATGTCTGACGGCGACTCGATCGTAAATGTGTTAAAGCGTGTCGGTTATCGACCTGACGATATTCAAATGGTCATTAGCTCCCATTTACACTTGGATCATTCTGGGGGAAACGGGCATTTCCGCAATACGCCGATCCTTATTCAAAGGGCAGAGTATGATGCGGCCATAAACAATGAGGATTACTCTCCATTAGAGTGCAGGCTGCCCGATTTACAATATCAAATCATTGAGGGTGACCATGAATTGATTCCGGGGGTTCAAATTTTATTCACTCCGGGTCATTCCCCTGGCCATCAATCAGTCCTTGTCACAACGGAAAAGTCGGGTCCAGTGCTACTGACAATTGATGTTGCTTATACTTGGGAGAACTTCGAGAATAGCGTACCGTTCTTGACATTCGATCAAGAGATAGCTGCCAAATCGATTACTCGCATGCAGGAGTTAATTCAGGATGTTCGGCCGTCCTATGTTTTCTTGGGACACGATAGAGATCAGGCGCAAAAATGCCGCACCTTTCCTGACTTCCTGTAATGGGGGGATAGGCTATGGATACTCAATCAATGGCTTTATCTGGCAATGAGCGGAAATTAATGGGGACACTTTGCTTGCTCATTATTTTCGGAAACATCAATATGACCATGTTTAATTTGTCTATACCTTCGATTTCCGCTGACTTTGCCTTGACCTCCTCGCAGGTGAGCTGGGTTATGGTCGGTTACAGCATTTTGATGGCTATCGGCGCCGGTACTTACGGCAAGTTAACGGAGTCCTTTTCCTTTCGCCAGCTGTATGTCATTGGTTTAATCCTTTTAGCTTTCGGCTCTATGATCGGCTTTTTTGCAGCTTCATACTTGCAAGTCATCATTGGAAGACTGCTGCAGGCAGCAGGGGCCTCATCCATCTCTCCCCTGTCTTATGCGGCAGTAACCCTGTATTTTAAGCCTACAGTCAAGGGACGGGTGCTGGGAACCTTATCCGCCACAATTGCCTTTGCTTCCGGCTTCGGGCCTGTGTTCGGCGGTTTCGTGGAGCAATACTTTGGCTGGCGTGCTTTGTTCATCGTGTCCAGTCTGAGCCTATTTGTTATCCCTTTGATATTCAAGTATGTTCCTGACAAGAAACACGACCGCGGTTCATTCGATTTTCTCGGAGCTGTTTTGTTCTCCGCGGGACTGGCGTTGGTGTTGCTAGGGGTTACGAACTATTGGTTTATGCTCATTGCAGGAGCAGCAGTTCTTCTATGGTTCGGTACTCATATTCAGAAAAAAGAACATCCATTTATCGATGCATCTTTCATGAAAAATGCTCCTTACCGACGAATTCTAGGGATTGGATTCCTTACCTTCGTATGCAACACGGGGTTAACCTTTACTCTTCCTGTCATGATGAAGAATTCCTTTCATTTACCAACTAGTAAAATCGGTCTGCTGATGCTTCCCGGTGCCGTCTGTGCAGCCTTGCTCGGATCCCGGATCGGAGGTTGGACAGATCGTTTCGGAAGCTCCCGCGTGCTTGTCATATCGCAAAGTCTCGTCATCAGCGGATTTATACTACTGGGGGTATCCGTACATTTGCCGCCATGGATCGACGCTTTATTGATCATTATCCTTATGATTGGATTCAACGGTGTCCTCACCTCTAGCAGCAATTTAGTTTCGACGACACTCCGTTCGGCTGAGCTGGGTGTGGGGATGGGTATTTTCACACTGGCCTATCTCCTAGGCGGAGCATTCGGCCCTGCGCTGGTCGGCCGAATGATTGATCTAAAGATGCCTTTTTTTGTTGTTTATTTTACCATTTCCCTGTTGGCAATCCTGACATACTTATTCGCAAGAAAAGCAAATCCTAACGGAAGCTATGGTAATTAGTTTGGTAGACTTACGACATATCCGAAAGATACGGAGGATGAATAGATGAGTAAATTAAATTCCCAACTGTCCTTTGCTGCTATTCATGAGCTGGCCGAGGGGATCCGAGCAAGGAAAATATCCCCGGTAGAGATTACAGAACATGCGCTTCACCGCATCGAACGTTTGAATCCGAAACTGAACGTTTTCGTTACCCAAACGTCCGAACTGGCGATTGAACAAGCGAAGCAATCGGAACGCGATATTATGCATGGTCGGTACAAAGGGTCCCTTCACGGGATTCCCATCGTTCATAAGGATCTATATTACACTAAAGGGATCCGAACAACTGCCGGTTCAAAAATATTGAACAGCTTCGTCCCCGATTACGATTCGACGGTTGCAGCTAAGCTACATGAGGCTGGAACAGTTCTGCTAGGCAAAGTACAGACTCACGAGTTCGCTGCGGGATTGACAACAACTAGCCCGCACTTCGGTCCTTGCCTCAATCCGTGGAACACTGAACTTGTAACGGGAGGTTCAAGCGGCGGTTCGGCTTCTGCTTTAGCGGCTGGACTTACTTATCTGGGCACAGGCTCGGATACCGGAGGTTCGATCCGCATACCCGCTGCTTTGTGCGGTGTCGTAGGGATGAAGCCGACGTACGGTCGGGTCAGTCGGTATGGTATCATTCCAATGGCCTGGTCATTGGACCACCCGGGTCCGTTGACCCGCTGTGTCATGGATGCGTCCCTGTGCTTGGATGTGATGTCTGGCTTCGATCCAAAGGATGAATCGACTGTCGATCTGCCTGCGCCAGGTATCAAGATGTATCCGAATGGTCTCAGAGGTGTGCGTATCGGATTGCCGACAAGCTACTATTACGAGGATTTGATGCCGGAAGTGGAAGCTGCGATGAAGGCCGCTATCAATAAATTCCGAGAACTGGGAGCAGAAATCATCGAAGTTAGCCTGCCCCTGATCAAACATGTTAGAAGTGCGACGATGGCCATTATGATGACGGAAATGTACTCGTACCACGAGAAGTGGCTTGAGACAGAATTGGAACAGTATGGACCGGACGTCCGAATGTTTCTTGAAAGCAGTAGAGATATTCCGGCTTCCATTTACCTTCAGTCTCAGCGGGCCCGGCAACTAATTGTCAATGATTTTTTGAATGCATTGTCCGGAATCGACATCTTGTTGACGCCGGCAACACCGATCACTGCGCCACGTGCAGATGATGATGCTAGTGTATTCAGATTGAACTCATTTACGGTTCCGACCAATTTGACTGGCTTGCCTAGCCTGAGCATGCCTTGCGGCTGCTCACCTTCCGGTCTGCCGATTAATATGCAATTGATTGGCCGCCCCTTCGAAGAAGCGACAGTACTAGGTATCGGCAATACTTATGAAATGAATACAGACTGGCACAAGAGACATCCGGATTTGTAAGCCTGACTATATTTGATGGAGGGTAATCTATGGATCAAAAGCAATTTAACTCTGAAGTTAGCAGGAAAGCATCAACCGAAACCGGAACAGATACGACGAGCGACAAGAAAAAAGCATACGAGCAGTTTATTCATACGATCGCAAGTTTAAAGGAACTGGACCTATCGGGCATTGAACCACATTTGCCTCCAATTTACAAAAAGCACTATACCAAGAAATAAAAAAAGCTCATCGGTCACCCAAATGAATGTATTTTTAATTGTTCACGAAATGTATTATAATTATGAAGACGGACAACATGTCCTATACACGAAAAACGGACATATTGTCCGTTTTTCGTATTAAATAACAGTTAAATTAATGATGAAGGGAGATGTTTATGGTGAATTCAGAATCGCAATCTGTCTCTCTGAAAATTCCCAGAGAGGAGTTAAACCGAAGACGAATTTTGGCGGCAGCTAGAGAACTTTTCATCAAAAATGGTGTTTACAATGTCAATATGCATCAGATTGCGAAGACTGCTGGAGTAGGACAAGCAAGCCTATACCGCCGCTACTCGGATAAGGGCGACATATGTCAGGAGATCGCGTATGAAGAATACCAACCTTTGTTTGATGAAGTTCAAGCATTTCTTGGTCAATCCCCAGAAACCGCTGCCTTGGACCGGCTTTACCATGTAATCGTAAGATATGTCTCTTTTTTAGAAGCGAAAGTTCCTTGGCTCTGTGAGGTCAGCCGGGCCTCAACCGGGCATCGTCCGTTACAATCTCCGTTATGTCAATGGATGCGCAATATAAGCAGAAATCTGCTAAATGAGGCCGTTGAACAGGGAGACCTATCCGGGGTGGACATTTCATATACTATTGAAGCCCTGCTGGCCGTGCTTCACAATATCGATTACCATCTCCAAGATGAAGGCTTTACAAGCCAACGAGTTCTTGATGGATTACACCGCATATTTATTGAAGGTTTAAGAGCTAATAGACATTAATTGAGGGGCCACAAAGCCATATAACATGGATGAGGGATAGTCCTGCGTAACTCCTCTTTTTATCTCATAATGGTATATTGAATGTACAAAAAAACCATATCCTTTCAAATGGTCGGGTGGTACCTCCATTTTACCCAGGAACGGTTTCTTATTGTTTTACAATTGGAGAATAGGACGTCCCTAGTCATTTTTATGACTTATGGGACAACCCTTTTTTTCTGCCAATGGCTGCTATGCGAGTTGAAGAGATTTGTACAGCACTTGGGGATTTTATTAAAATTTAGTCTATCTTTCTCCTTACGGATATACAGTAATACTTCGTGCATAGATTTATATAAAGTATGGTAAGATACCCCCGTGTATTCTAATACTGTACAAACTGTTATCCGGCCGGCTTTTTGGAGCAAATCGGAAATCACGAAGTCTACATCAGCCTTATATTTATTGATTCTTTTCTGTCTTAGTTTCTCTTTAGTTTCTTCTATTTTTGAAGTTATTTTATTGTTTAATTCGTTATAATTCGTGATTATATTGCTATAAGACATCTCTAAAAATGTGAGTACATCCCTTAATGTAATTTGTTCATGATCGTGTGTTTTGATGTACTCATTTGCAAGTGACCAAAGATATTTTTCCTTTAACTTTTTCTTATTGTGGTTTTGCTTTCTAATTGCTTTAGAGATTCTATTACCCAGTCTGTTTACTTCAAAGGAATAAAATGGAATTTTTAGACATCGAGCAATTGCCTTATGAGATATTTTAAGATTTTCATACACAAATGTTTGAAGAGCTTTCTCCAATTGATCTACAAGTTCAGCACTGTTATAATTCTGACGTTCTATTGTTTTCCTTTGATAATGTTCTTTATCAAATAGGGCATTAAATATAAAATACCGTTGCACAGCAGGATCAAATAAATAATAGTAGAACGTTAATATTCCAACCTAAAATCGCTCTTGAGTTCTGTAGTAATCCGAGTTTACCCTCCCAATTTAAAAGCCCTCTAAAAATCTGTACCAAACCACTACTACATGTTCTGGTTGGACCGAATTTTTTAGATAACTCCCTTGACAAAAGCTTATTTTTATTTAAATATCCCATGATCTTGTACACAGTATTATTGGACCTTTCTAGTCGACGTGCTATTTCACTCACCGATTGTGTATTCTTTAGAATCTCCCGTGTTCTCTCAATCATACCAACCCAGTCATTAATTGATTTCCACATGTTATCTGAGGTATCAATCCCGTATTCCATCCAACATACTGTACAGACGGAATGCCTATTATATTTCTGACCTTGTACCATATGTTAGCATATATAGAATATATATAGTAAATAGAAACACAAAAAAACCAATAGAAACAAGGGGTTTTGTTTCTATTGGTTTAAAAATGTCTCAAACATATACCCAAAAATGTCTCAGTTATCAACCAAATAAGTCTCAATTATTACCGTTACTCACAGCCCCCCTCCCTAATTTCGGTTATTTCATTTGAAGCATATTATAAATCATCTCAGCAGCTTCCGCACGCGTAACTTCCTGTTTGGCACGGAAGCTGCCATCTGGATATCCTTGCACTAAATTAATCTCGGTTAGGCCAAGTACATCCTTCCTGGCCCACTCTACAATTTGAGAGGAATCTGAGTATACACTGCTTTCTTGCTGTGGTGTTGCCTTGATAATGTTATTCACCATTTTAGCGGCCTGCTCCCGGTTTATGACCCGATCTGGACCAAACACTTTGCTGCTAAAACCTCGAGCGACTTGATCCTTAATTGCTGTTTTGAGTAGATCAACGTACCACGCCGATGGATTAATATCCTCGAATTCTAGAGCCATATCCGTTTCGAGCGGTAATTTTAGAGAACGAACAAGCATCGAAGTGAATTCCATACGTGTTACAGGTCTGTTTGGTTCAAAAAGCGTGCTGGATGTCCCCTTCACTACGCCCAAATCGGCAAGCGCATTTATTTTCTCTCTATTAAATACCCGCTCGATGTCACTAAAATGATTTGGCTTCGTCTCGATTGTTAAGCCTTGAAAGAACTCTGTTTTTGTTTCTGTCGGCTCCTCTACAACAGTCTGAATCGGTTTTGCACTCCCTGCGCCTCCTGCTCCACCACCTGTATCCACAGTGTTCCCTGTAGTTTTGCCGTTTGCTTGTTTTGCCTCCGTGCGTTTTCCTTGACTATTTTCTGCCCAAAGTTGAACGGTATACAATTGCTTCTCTCTCAGTTGTCTCCAGATAAAACCTCGATCCTTGCCACGATATAGCTCAGTTCCTTCTTCACTGGCGAGGACGAAAATATCATTTTCATGTTCTGACTCCCAATGGATGATAAATTCTCTATTGGTTGTTTCTATCTTGGAAAACGCAAATTCTGGAGACGGTAGCGTCTCCACCTCACCTTCTGCCCGCTTACCTTCACCGCTTGTGTTCACTGGCTTAACAGTAATACGATACAATGTAGAACTGTCTAAACCGTCTACTTTAAACTCGTGAGCAATCGTATGACCAATAAGCATCTCATTTTTATAGACATTATAAGCATCTGCACCTGGAGCTTCTTGCCACGTAATAAGCAGATCGGTATCCGTTACGCTTTTCACAACCAAGCTACGATCTGCTATTTGACCTGGCAACGCGCGATACGTAAGAGGAGTTATGTCGCCTTCCCCCGTTGTATTCATCGCCTGTATACTAAACGAGTAAATTATACCGGGCTGGATGTCTGAAAGTATAATATTAGCCTTTCTAGTGTTAAAAATTTCTCCTGTATCTTTGCGGATTACAGCATATTGTGAAGTGCTCTTGATTTCATCCCAGGTCAGTGAAATCCTTCCATTCCCAAGTTCCGTGACTTTTACATTTTGTACCTGAGGCGGAAGCGTCAGCAGTTGACCCAACGCTGGTGGGCTGTAACCACTGCTGTTCCTACTGCTCACTTGAAAATCGTAGTTTTTCCCACCTGCTAAACCAGATACAACTACCCGTGCTTCCGTACTATAATAATTTTGACCGTTGATTGTTACCTTATATTGAGTTGCCCCATCAACCGGAGCCCATATCAATGTGGCATTATGCTCGCGAACATCTACAGCTGCAAGTTGTATAGGTGAATTAGATTTTGTTAATACGTTGATAGATGTATCCCGACCCGTGCCACTTCGATTGTAAGCCCGAATTTTAATATTGGCAGATCTGCCTGCTGGCAAGCCCTCAAAAGTATATGAACGGATACCACGCGGAATCTGCACCTTTGGTTCATCGTTAACATTCAAGATGTACCCTTCAGCCCCCTGTACATCTTGCCACGCTACACCGACAGAATATACATCCTTGGTTACACTTGAAAGTGTAGTTACCCGATCTGGCAATGTCATAACGCCGAGATGAGCGTAGTCTCCAAATCCTGTTGCATTTTCGGCAGTTATACGATAGCTATACTCCGTTCCTGCCTGAAGCTCAGTATCGGTAAATTCTGTATACACATCGTTATAAACCGAGACCTCGTCTCGCTCAAGGGCGTAGTAGGTGGCAGTGATTACAGAATTCCACTTCAAGTCGATTCCATCTTCTCTTACGGTTACATTTCGGAATCCGCTTGGGCTGTCTGGTAGACTTAAAAAAGATACATGCTTTGCTGCCCCCTCTCCCGTGTCGTTTATAGCGGATACAGAAACTTCGTAATACTTACCAGGCTCCATTCCCTTAATTGAGTTATACACATCCTGTGTAACCGTATCCTTAAATATGATTTCTCCCGTACTTGCGTCCGCTGCTGTAATACTATATTTATTAGCTGAAAATACTGGCGTAAAGTCGGCCATAATTTCTGCTGAATGACGAGAGACCGGTCGCAACTGGACGTGATCTGGGGCATCAGGTAACGTTAATACATGCACTCGATTGGAATACGCATTGCCACCTACATGATTACTACAACGCACTTCATACTCATATTCATGTCCTCCTTGTAGCCCTCTATCTGTAAAAGAATTGGTTGGATGGCTAACATCCCAAACCTCATTTGTTGTTAGATTCCGGACTGTATAGACATAACCATCGTTAAGACCAGAGGGTAGAGTCCATTGCAAATCAACCTCTGTGTTGCGTACAGATGTTGCCGACAGTACAACCGACTGCGGTTGCTTTTGAATGCGAAGTGCACTGCTGACCGTTTCGTAGATGTTTCCTGCCTGGTCTTTTACCCTCGCATGGACATACCATTCACCTTCATTTGAAAGATCCAGCTGGACTATGGGATCGGCTGCAGCCTCCCAGTTTTCGGGTGAATCGGGGCTGTTCGTAATTTTATACTGCATTGTCGATGGTTCAATCCCCGAGTGCTGGTCGGCGTATCGTATCCTCACGTCAATATGGGTATCTTTCCATTCACGCGAGTTGGGTGTCAGTTGGATGCTCGGCCGTTCCAAATCGATATAAGTTTTTGCGGTCACCGGAACGCTTCGATTTCCAGCTGCATCTACAGCTTGGGCAGTCACTTCTACAATTCCCGAACTATTTAATATTCCCGATGAACCAGGCACATAAGCGCCAGACCCCAATTGATATTCATAATGTACAGCTGTAGTATCCGTTGCACCCGAGAGCATAAATTGTACTGGCTTATTGATATATCGGGTAGGATTCGTTACCTCAGAAAACGCAACTTTCGGAGGGGTTGGTTTGGTACGATCAATCAGGACCGATTGAGTCACAATTGGACTAGACACATCAAGATTATTGATCGTCCGCGCTGATAGCTCATAACTCCCTTCTGCATTCAATGTAAAAGTGCCATTGTATGTCAGCCACTCCCCTGTTGGACTCAAACGATACTGTGTCATCTTAATTCCATTTGTAGAGTCACTTCCTGACTCAATGGCAATATTCACATCACGGTTTGTTGGACTTGTTTCGCTAGCCCGTATAAGAGGAGCCGTCGGCCCTTTTTTATCAATCGTGACTTCTTTGCTTACCTCCTGGCTCATATTACCGACACTATCAATGGAACGAGCATATATCGTGCTTTTGCCGTCTTGATTCACATGAAACACTCCACCGTAATTCTGCCAATCCTGATTCACAACGCCGGTCAACCGAAATTGAGTATGAGCTAGTCCAGAATAATCGTCTGCACCCGGTTGTAATGAAACGGCATATTCATTACTGTTTCCTGTTACGTCTATATTGGGGGGAGTGGGTGGCATCCTGTCTATCCGGGCATTCGCGGAAGAAAGACCACTATACTGGTTATTCACATCCACTGTACGAGCATAAATTGTATTTACACCATGATCATAGACAGTGAAAGGCCCGATATATTGCTGAAATACTCCTCCATTCAGGCTATATTCATAGTATTTTAATCCTTCAGGAGCTACATCTCCATCGATCCACACGGTTACAGGCTTTTTGGTCCACCCTGTAACAGCTTGTCCCTCTGCGTCTGCGTGAATCTGGGGTGGTTTAGGCATCAAGTCTGATTTGGGAATAATACGGATTCCAAACCTGGATATTTCATTACTTGTCTGTTGACTAGTTCCCATCGCTCTGAAATATCGAACATCCCTTAATGTAATAGAGTCGGTGATATCTATCCATTTTCCCTGGTAATCGCTATTGGCATAGAATTTCGTTACATTAGTCCATGTATATAAATTCGTTCCGTTAGGTCTCCAACTGTCCCCTGCTGCGGCATTAGATGTATATATATCGGTATGATAAGACCCCTCAATGTAAACAAAAACCCTGTAATCAGAAGTCTTAATAGATCTTCCAATATCAATAAAACGATTTGTTGGCTGTGTAGTCCCATCACATTTATACCTTGCCGAACCCATGCCAGTGTATACTTCCGTTGCTCCTATCCCACTTCCTGACCAAGAGCCCCAACTGTCGCCCCCACCTGGCAAATTGTTTTGGCAAAAAGGACCTCCGATGATTTCTTGGGTAGCAGCCGATACCCTTTCCGGGAATATGGGAATGATCATTAATAAGAGGAGTAAAGCCAGTACTCCATACGCCCATTTACTATGCTTCCTAACCTTTCGTTTATTTTTTCGATACATACACTTCTCCTTACTTTATTTTATTTTCAAAGAGTTCTACGTACTCGCTTTGGCTAAAATAGAAAAAGCACCTCAAACGAAGGCAGTAATGCCTAAGTTTGAGGTGCTTCCTCAATTTCACGAGTATGTTTTGAAGTTATTATACTTCGTTCCAAACAGGATGTAAACAGAACAGCAAAATGAACTGTAATAAATTTTCGAAACACTCATCCCAGAGACCCTTTTGAAACTTTAATTGGCCTGAACACCCAAGTTCCGAAAAAATCCCCGCATATTCTGCATGTAAGAATCCTCAGGAGCAGAAGATTCCTTAAGAAGATTTTGCATACTATTCATAAACGCGGAAGCTGAGGATGTATCCGCTTTGTCAAACCTATTCGTTAACTGTGGTTTATTTAACAGCTCTTCAGTCTGTTCTGTACGTTCCTTGTATTTATTAATCCAATCGGGGTTTTTAGGAACCTTTTGTGCAAAACTCAACAGCTGGCTTAATCCATTTCCTCCACCCTTAATGTCATTCATGAACGCAGTATATTTTTGAGGATCGACCTGTTTCATCACTTCCGACAGCTTGACGTAGTCCTCAGGGGCACCTATCGGACGATCTGTAGGAGTCGTGTAGCTAATATCTCCGGTCTCTGAATCAATGGTTCGTGTCAAGGCAATACCAGCTATCTGGTTCATGGTTTGCATAAATTCCTTGGCTTTATCGCCTTCCATGTAATGATCCGCAATATACTTGGACTGGGAAACTCCCATCTCCAGCAATACCGCGCGCTGCTTCTCATCCGTTACCGTTCCATCGACGATAAAATTGGATTGAATCATATTGTACACAGCATCGGATACTTCTTCCGGTTGGCCCTCCAAAACCCGGTTTAATGCATCGTTGATCTGAGTTGTGCCAAAATACTTGGCAGCATGTGACATGATATCCCCCTCAGCCAGCTTTCTGCCAGCTTCACTAATCTCCACGGTGTCCTGAACGACGAACCTGGACACTTTTTCTTCATGTAGCTGGGGGGACGGAACTTGCTTGCTTGTCGGATTGATCCGTAAGCTACCAGAGCTAAGAACCGCTTGTTGTGCTTTAAGAGGTTCAAAATTCATTCTACTTCCTCCTGTCATGTTTGTAACAGGCAATCTAAGGCGTATGTACAATGTAATGTAACCCTGTTGCTATATATATCGGACAAAGCATATATGGAATGAATATATGCTTTGTCCTAAAAATGAACAATTTTTGAAGCAAGATCCTGACTCTGAATATAAATTGTTAAAATAAACAATCTGACGTTGTCATTGCTTAATAGAACAGTACATCAACCGCCATAAATGCTATAAGCAAAGTGATATACAATATCTGTAGCTGTAAGTGAAGTACCTGACACCTGGGCAGCTACACCTGAAAGATCATAGTAATGTGTAAAGCTTATGGGACCAGACAAGTATTCTGCAATACTTCCCGTAGAATGCGGCAGGGAAAGGGTCACACTAAAGGCTCCATTTTGATCCGTATAACCAATACCTGTACGAGTTCGATTCCCGCTGCTTTCAGTCCAGTTCTGGTTCAACCATGTCACATTAACTGGTGCATTTGCTACTGGATAATTATCCGTTGTAGTAACAACACCCTTTACAGTCAGGCTGGTGTTTCCATTAACCCGATAATGGCGACCGTAAGAGTAGGATGGATAGTCATTCGGACCGTTTTTAGAATCATAACCGTTAATTACAATTTTTCCAGCCCGAAGTACTGGTTTAAGTGTGAGTGCATATAAATGGTCGGGTGAATACTGGTTTGTGGTGTACACTCGCACATAGTAGGTTCCCGTATTCAAAGTGACACTATGATTGGTTTGCGGCAGAAGCGCCATTTGGTTGCCACTAAGAGCCCCATAAACTTCCGCTTTGTAACCGTAGCTTTCCGAAGTGCTGTCCAGTTTGACATTCAAACCATCATAATTGCGATTCGCAGGAATTGTGATTTGATACCAATCATTGTCAATTCCTGAATGAATGGAGCGTGAATTAAGGGTAGATCCCCCTGTACTAAATGTAAAGTTATAGGCATGAAAAGCACTCTCATCCGGTTCATAGGCATCATATTGGGAGTTTACATCCACGGTTAAATAGAAAGGATCATTTATGCTCGATCCCTTTTTGGAATGGACTGCAACTGCGTAAGCTTTCTCAGATCCGGTAGCATTGCGGCTTCCTACGTTTTCAGGAAGTGATGCCGATCCCTGTTCATACTTGTTAAAATAGGTTCCATAGGTGGAGGCGTCAATAGCATTGGGGTTGACATCCCCTGTTGTCATATCAAATTCGTACAAGTATAAGTCATAGTCAAGCTGCTCTGAAAATGGACCATCCAACTGTGCCTGCAACAATTCACCTGGCTTCACATAAATCGGATATAAAAACTGCGTGCCTCCCTCTTCCGTAATTGTACCTGAATACGTAGCAGAAGAAGCTGTGGCTGCCGTTGGACTAGCTTTCAGGGAAGGAAGGGTCTCCCTTTTCAAAGAGAATGTCTCTGGTGCTTTAAAATTGATATTTTCCTGCATGTTATAAACGGAGGATGTAATACCTTCAGGCTTGTCCACCCGGGTTAAATGCTCAATAACATCTTCGTTGTTCGTTGTTAGCTGAAAACTGGAATCAGCTTCAATAGCTTGTTTTTCCTTGTTCAACTCTGTACCTTGACTCGCGTTTGCAGTCATCCCAAAAGCAAACAGGAGCATCAAGCTTAGCATAACTGAAATAGCCTTTCTGAACCTCTTCATACTGAAATCCCCTCTCAAATGGTTTAAGGAATTCCCGCTATTCCCTGGAGAACCAGGGCAATTCTAGGCTGTTGTCTCTATCATAAAACATTCTTGGTTCTAATGGAATATATTGTGTAAATATTTTTTAGTCTTCATTCCCTAAATTAGAAACCCCTAGAGTCAATAGATTATATGATAATTCTGGGACAATAAACTTATTTTAGACACTATTTTACCATAAAAACCCTACCAATCTCTTGTTTATACGATATAATAAATAGATATGGGTAGTACTTTTAGCCTATATGAGCGTCGAATTACCCATAAACATACATAAAAAAGGGGAATACAGATGAAAAAACTCACCGTATTTATGCTAGTATTGTGTTGCTTTTCAATTTTGTCAGCTTGCTCTACCGATCCAGTAAAAAAAGATTTAATTACCTATGTGAATGACGGAATGCTTCCGTTAGCACAAGATGAAAAAGCAGTAACTGAAAAATATGAATCCGTGACAGGGGATAACTTTACAGATGATGAAACACTATACAATACGTTACGAGATGATATTATCCCAGAATACACCAAATACCTGGATAAGGTTGAAGCAGTAAAGACGGAAACTCCTGAGGTACGAGCTGTCCACGAAACCTACATCAAGGCAGTTAGCACTCAAAAGGAAGCACTCATTACGATGGTCGATGCGTTGGAAAAAGGGGATCTGAACTTAATTAATGAGGGTAATACCAAGCTAAGCGAGGGTAAAAAGCTATTCAGAGATTTTGGTGAACAGGTTAACACACTTGCCAAAGAGCACGACGTGAAGATCAATAAGAAATAAATTTTAAAGCTCCCGTCTGGGGAGCTTTTTCTATATCCTAGGAATACTCGAAGCAAATTACCGCTTTCTTTAATTCTCGATCATAAAATAAGTAAACCGTATCAGCTCCAAACGCTTGAAAATAATACCCGGTGAAAGAACCGATATATGTAAATGTCTCACCATTGGTACGTTTAGGCACATGAAGCAAGTTAGTTTGCTCGAACTTAAGCATCTCTTCCAAGGATTCGTCATATTCCTTGATGTAGCTTTGAGCCTCATCAGACTGAAATGCGATATCATCCAGAATACCGTTGACTTCGGGAAAGCTTAGCCCCCAGCCACTGGATTGCTTTTCCTCAAAATCGTGGGTGAGCTCTTCCACAGACTTTTTGGCCTCTCCAAAGGAGGAATAAGGATAGATTTTATTATTTTCTAAGAAAAATGCTTTGCGAGCTTCGTAATCTTGTTCATTAGCTGTGTACACCTGCTCCAGTCCGTCCAACGCCATGACTTCTCTCTTCATACGTAGATACGCTTTATCCCCGGTAGATTTCAGCGCTTCATAGGTAGCTTCCAGCTGCGCTTTCTGATGAAGACTAAAATAATTCCAGTCTGCTTCGAATTTGTATTTGCCGTCAATTACATCGAATCCCAGCATATCTTCCTTGGTATATAAGGTATGAAATTGCTGAGTATTTTCACCCACACAGCCTTCGTGGATTTCTTTTACGGAAACAAAATGAAGCCACTCGTCCTGCTCTGGAAATAAAAATTGGAGATTAATCGAGCAAATTGGCAGAAAGTGTTTGCGGTGATGTTCAAGATCGCTGGCAAATACGTCCTCGTATGCTGGAAAACGTTTGATAAATCTCTCTGGTATGTTCATGGATGCTCCTCCTAAATTGTACGGTTCTATGGTTGCTTTTCGATCCGAAACGTCCCTTCACTCGAAATCACGCTGTAAATTTGATCAAATCCTTCTTCGTAACTTGGGACCTCTAGTTTACTCATTACACTTTTAATACCGATTTCAGGAATATACTCTTTGCCTGTGCGCTGCTCATTACGCTTAATAGATTCAGCATAATCAGGTTCAAAATAGTAGCCAATGATTTTAAATCCCTTGTTTTTACAAGCATCTATATATTTCTTTCGTTCTTCGACTGTGGGATTTGTATTGTCCACTACAAAACGCTGCATCGTTTCGATGGAGGTCTGAAGGTACATATTTTCCCTATTTCGTGTTTTAAGCATATCCAGATTTATTCGCATATGTGTTTTGAAGAATCGTTCTTTATAAAAAGTCGATTTGCCCGAAGCCTGAATTCCTATAAAAATGACACACTCCAAACCTCACACATCCTTGTCCAGGTATACATATTGGTTAATATAATCTCTATTTTGTGAAAAGATTGGCGTGTCATGATCAACATCCCACTTGCTTCTGACGGCTTCTCCTTTGTTATACTGTTGTTTGGTAATACAGATTCCCCGCTTTTGCCAGACCGGAAGGTCGTTCCAGTTCAGTCCTTTTTCCACAAAAAGCTTGTCTTGGAGCTGACTTCCGTTCAATCCTTGTAGTTCTGAATGCTTAAAATGAGCTTGAGCTACCATAGAAATGCTGTTTTTAGTAGCATCTTGTTGTCTCCATAGAAAGTAGTTGGCAACCTCATCGTGAGGCAAAACCCATGCTCTTGCATCAAAAGTGGCTAGAGGCTTATCCGGATAAACTTTCTGGATTTCCTCATTAAATTTAGCAGTAGCCAAAGAGGCAGATATAGACACCATCTTTTGAAGATTATTTTCAAACCATGATTGTGTCGTTAATTTGTCATAATTCGTAAGAAGCAGAGAGATTTCATCACTCTGATGGTACACCAGTTTACAGCCCATAATATTATAGGCCAAATATTTGCACGTCTCCCATAATGCAAAGATTAGCTTTTCATCAAAAGGTTTCGTCATCCCACGTGTAAAAGTATGAAAACGAGCACCATCGATTCTGATAATTACGGGTAAACGGCGGGGCAGACTTAACCTATAAGCATTTTCATAATCCTTCATTCTATTTCCAAAATCATCTTTTTTCATAAACTATGTGGCTCCTTCACTTTTCATTGCATCCAAACATCGAAATCAATCAAAGGTGCAGCCGAATTCTCCAACAATATGGATATTGTGGGTTCCAATTTCTATTTATTTCACAGCAATATTATCCTCGAACACAAAAACGGAGATGGCTATATCCTCCTCCACTTTAATATCTGAAAAAAGATGCAGTAAGCGGGAATCCATATACTCCTCCAGTTCTTTATTGAACTGTACAGGATAGATTTTTTGTACCATTTTGGTTCGAGCTGCATGCACCATCTCTCTTCCTGCAACCTCTTGTGCAAGAAATTTTTCGGATGGGGTTAAATTGCCGTATAGCATTGTGATGGCCATATTATCTACAAAGGTTGTATGTATGCGTTCCGGGCCTTTTCCAAATAGCTCTTTACGTACTTTTCGAATGATTTCGTTAAAACCCGTTTCCTTTCTCATATCGCACCGCTCTCCTAAATCTACTAAAATCCTTGTTACTATTTCCATCATAACCGATTCCTATCATATAAAACAGAGATGAAGCGAAAGTGATTCTTGGAACATACTTACCATTGGACGCGTAGAAAAGAAAACACAGCCCGCCCGATCGGACAGACTGCGTATATTACTGAATCCAAACAGACTAATCTTTCACCAATCGATTCGACAGCATCAACATGATAAAAGAGAATAAAATAATGACGGCTACCCAACTCCAGGAGAGTGTCATATTTCCGACCTCGGACGCGGTGTAAATCGCCGTAGGCAGGGTTTGAGTCTGTTCAGGAATATTACCCGCAAGCATCAGTGTAGCTCCAAACTCCCCTAACCCTCGGGCAAATCCGAGAATGTATCCTGAAATGAGCGGTCGGTAGGCAAGGGGCATCGTAATATGGCGAAACACTTGCCATTCATTGGCACCTTGCGCACGTGCAGCCTGCTCTACCTCGGGATCTACAGCTTCAAAGCCTGCTTTGATCGTCCGATAAGCCAGTGGAAAAGCAACAACTACGGCCGCCACCACTGCGGCTCCCCACGTAAATACAATGGTCTGCTGGAACAGACTTTCAAAGGCAGTGCCAATCCAGCTTTTCCTTCCCAGCAAGATGAGCAATATAAAGCCGACAACAGTGGGCGGCAAAACGAGCGGAAGAAGTAGGACGGTCTCAATCACGCTGGTTCCTCTCCGCAGCGAGCAGTTCGCCATCATCCGAGCTACCACAGTAGCTAATAAAAAGACAATAATGCTGGCAACGACAGCGACTTTGACAGATACGATAACCGGAGGAAGAAAAGCCGACCAATCCAACGGGACCCCCTCCTTTATCTGTGAATTCTATTTCTTTTCTGTTGGAGCTGAAAATCCATCTTTACTGAATACGCTCATGGCTTCATCTGTACGCAGAAAATCGACAAACTCGCCTGCTTCCTTGCTGTGTTTGGTTGCTTTTACAATACCTTCTGGATACAGGATAGGTGCATGCAATTCCTCAGGTACTTCTAGTGCTACGACTGTTTTATCGGATGATTTGGCATCTGTCAAATAAACGAGTCCAGCATCGGCATTGCCTGTTTCAACATAGTTTAATACCTGTCTTACGTCTTTGGCGAATACCATCTTCGGTTCCAGCTTGTCCCATAATCCGGCCTTTGTCAGCGATTCTTTGGAATACTGTCCGGCCGGAACAGTAGTAGGTTCCCCAACGGCAAGCTTCATGTAAGAAGGACTTGTCAGATCATTGAGCGTAATACCCTTGTTGTCTGTGCTCTTGGCTTTATCTTGCGGAACAACCACAACCAGTTTATTTTGAAGCAGTACGCTATTTTTTTCCACTAATGATGCATCGGTTAAAGCCTTCATTTGCTTTATACCTGCCGAAATAAATACGTCAGCGGGTGCACCCTGCTCAATTTGTTTCTGTAAAGTACCGGATGACGCATAGTTAAAGGTAAGCTTGATATCTGGGTGCTGCTTTTCATACTGTTCCTTGAGCGTATTCAGACTATCTTGAAGACTCGCAGCGGCAGATACAATCAACTCTGTTTTGGGTGCGGACGGTGTCGACTGTACAGCAGCCGGAGACGAACACCCAGCCAGAACCCATGCCAACAATCCAACAAACGTGAATATGTACCCGAATCTCTTTTTCAATTTGCTTTTCCCCTGTCCTCTAAATTCCGAAATGAGTTGACAATACAATCTCATAACGGTCCAAATCTATTGAGTCAACCCAAATATTTGTGATAAATAGATCTTGCCTCGGCGATATCCTTGGTGCCATGGATCAGAACACGTCCATCCTGAAAAAGAACCAACCGATGCGCTCCAATGACAACGGATACTAGATATGGATTATGCTCCACTTTGCCCCCTTGGCGGGATAGCAGGCGTGCCGCTTCGTTCAGATCACGTACAGCACGCGTGACTGGTCGGATCTGAACCGTATCACGTCCGCACAGTACAGCCGTTTTAGCCTGATGCTCCGATTGTAGAAATGGATACACTGGATGCTCACCACATGTCGGACAATCTATTTTTTTCATGGCGCTGATCTGGATCGCCTGATGTTGATTATTCCATAGATCGAAGGAAATCAGCTTGCCTTGTAAGGCTGAATTGTCCCCAGTCAGCAGCTTCAATGCTTCGGCACTTTGGTAAGCTGCCACCATTTGTACAGCTGGACTAATGATACCGACCGTATCACAGGTGGCACCGCCGAGCGGTACAGTTCCGAGCAGACAATGCAGACAGGGTGTCTGTCCTGGAACGATCGTAAAGGTTGTCCCGTAGCTACCAACACACGCTCCATAAATCCAGGGGATTTGGTGCTTTACAGCGTAATCGTTCAAAAGCAGACGTGTATCGAAATTATCAGTGGCATCTACGATGAGGTCTACCCCTGCGGCAATATCGCCGATTTCCTCCAGTGATACATCTTGGACTAGTGCACGGATGTCCACGTCCGAATTGATTTGCTGCAATCGTCTCTGGGCGGCCACTGCCTTGGGTATCTGTTCATGGGCATCCGCTTCGTCGTAGAGCTGCTGGCGTTGCAGGTTGCTCCAGTCTACATAATCCCGGTCTACCAACGTCAACCGTCCGATGCCCGCTCGCACCAGCATGTCCGCGTTCGCAGTTCCCAGTGCTCCAGCACCTACCATTAATACATGCTTGCTGCGGATATTTTTTTGTCCTGTCGGCCCGATTTTTCCGAATAATTCCTGCCTTGAATATCGGGCGTGAGACGCCTGCGTGTGTGCTTTTGCATCAGCATCCGTTATTGGGTCCTTTTTCATTTCAGACATGTTAATTTACGCCCCCATACTTCTTATCCATTAATTGCTGCAAGTTGATCAGACAAGATAAAAGTCCAGATGTCCCGTCTAACTCGAAGTTATGGGGTGTTATGAGGATTCCAGCCACCTAGCTGGTGCCCCTTCCACTCCGAGCCGTCTTCCCACACTTCCTTTTTCCAAATCGGTACGATTTGCTTCAAGCGTTCAATAGCATGGCGACTGGCCTCGTAGCAAGCATCACGGTGCGCAGCAGAAACAGCAATCACGACGCTGGTCTCTCCAATCCTTACCGTACCAAGCCGATGTGTAATAGCAGTGCGCGTTGACGGCCAACGATCTGCAATTTCGTCACCTATCTGCTTCATCGTGTTCATGGCCATCGGCACATATGCTTCATATTCAAGCAGCACCGTTCGCTGACCTTGTGTAAATTCCCGAGTCGTACCATTAAAGGTCAATGAAGCCCCATGTGAAGGGTCGTGTACCTTGGAGGTTACCTCATCGGCATCAATCGGATCGTAGGTAATAGCGTATAAGCCACATTTTGAAACGACTGTCTCCATTCCGGGTGCTGACTGATGAAGAGCAATTGCGTCTGATGGAAGCACAAGTTCATCTGGAGAAGCCAACTTCTTATGATGGGTAAAAAAAGAACTAGACAGTTGTGAAGCTATCTCCGGGTACAGCTCCTTCAGCCTTGTTCGAATGTCTGCAATGGTCACCGTTTCCTGTGAAAGTTCCACAGTGATCACGTCACCAAATTGTTCCGCCATACCTGCGAATAATTGAATATGATATTGCATTATGCATCTGCCCCCCCTTTAATACACCCTATCTATCGAATTCACCTAGTCTGTTATTGAAACTCATCCTCCTGAAACCGGAGGAATAATCGCAATCTCATCATGTATACTAACCAGATCCTCAGGAGCGGCGTAGGCTTGATTTCTGGCAACAAAAGCCCCCTGCAACTGGGCCGCTGCTTCAGGGAAATATTTGGACAGCAAGTCTTTTAATTCGTTGACGGTCATCGTTTCCTGATCAGCAGACACCGTGATCATAGGCTTTCCCATCAGTTCTGCAAGTCCGGCAAATACTTGAATATGATAGTTCATTAAGTAGGTTCCCCCCTTTCAGTACAAGGACTGACCATCGCATATACACCAAGAAAAACCAACATGAACTAATACCTCGAAAGGTTTTATTCCATGCTGGTTAACGATGATGGTCTACATTGATTATTTTTTATATTATATTTTAGATTCTACCAGTTCATCAATCCGCTCCGTGTGCGTGTACACGTTCAAAGAACGACTTCGTATAAAACCGACGGTAGTAATCCCGAGATCCTCTGCCAATTCAAGTGCAAGCTCTGTGGGAGCTGACTTGGACAAAACAACCTCACAACCAATTTTCGCAACCTTCAACAAAATTTCAGACGAGATGCGCCCACTGAATACGATGATTTTATCTTGTAATATAATATCATGCTTTAGGCAGTACCCATAGATTTTATCGAGCGCATTGTGTCGGCCGATATCCATTCTGGACAGGATTATTCCGTCTTTGTCACACAGCGCAGCATTGTGAACGCCACCAGTCTCCTGAAACGTATGTGCCGAGGTTTGCATCAAATTCATCAGCCGAAAACAGTCATCAAAAGATACCGTAACATGGGCATCATTCATTCTTTTTGCCACTTTGGCATCATTTATAAAGTAAAATCCCTGTCTACTTTTTCCGCAGCAGGAGGTAATGTATCGTTTGGAATGAAAGTTTTGATAAAACTCATTCATCCGACGGGTTTTAATATGAACAAATCCTTCTTTTTCCTGAACCCAAATATCTTCGATATCATCATACCGTTGAATGACGCCTTCAGAGGCCAAAAAGCCTACTGCCATATCCTCTACATACTCTGGTGTACAAACCATGGTGGCAAATTCCTGCTGATTGATTTTAATGGTCACCGGATACTCCGTCACCACTGTGTCTTCAAAACGCTTGATCTGACCGTCCCGGTAACGTAGGATCTCGCGTTTTACCTCAGCCGGCTTTTCCATGTGCTCAACTCCCTTGTTTCTGACAGGCTGGCTCTTTGGTTCACCCGCCGATATGTGACATTTCAATTTTGGACGATGCTTGCTTTGTATGAGTCAACCGTTCCTCTGAATAGCGGTCGGTACGTCCTCTCCATACACGCTCAATGTAAGATCTAATCTCATCATCGGATTGCTCGGACCGCAGCATCGTGCGAAGCTTGTACCCTTTAGACGCAAACAGGCATGTGTACAAGGAGCCCTCAGCAGAAATTCTCGCCCGTGTACATGTGGAGCAGAAAGCGTCCGTAACGGATGAAATAATGCCGATTTCCCCGTCTCTGTCCAGATACCTATAGCGCGTCGCTACCTCACCTTTGTACTGGGGTGGAACAGGTTCTAACGGCATGTGCTCGTGGATCGTTTCGATGATCTGTTGCTTGGAAACAACCTGATCCAATTTCCAGCCATTGGTGTTGCCTACATCCATAAATTCAACAAAGCGCAAAATATGCTTTTTCTTTTGAAAATAGTCGGCCATGGGCACGATATCCTGATCGTTAAAGCCCTTTTGCACGACCATATTTATTTTCACCTGCATTCCCGCTTGAGCTGCAGCCTCAATACCTTCCAGCACCGCCTTTACACTGCTTCTCCCCCCGTTCATTCGGCGGAATCGATCATCATCAAGCGAATCCAGACTAACTGTCACTCTATTCAGCCCCGCCTCTCGCAGTGACGCTGCATACTTAGGCAAAAAGACACCGTTCGTCGTCATAGCAATGTCTTCAACCCCATCGAGTTGAGTTAACGAATGAATGAGCGAGGACAGATCTTTTCTCAGCAAAGGCTCACCACCAGTAATGCGCAGCTTTGTAACACCCAGCGAGACAAAGATACGAGAAAGGCGGGTAATTTCCGCAAAGGTCAATATTTTTTCTTTTGGCAAAAACGGATAGTCATGGCCAAATATTTCTTCAGGCATACAATATCGGCACCGAAAATTACATCGGTCTATGACGGATATTCTCAAGTCCCGTAACGGACGATTCCATTGATCGTCGCTGCGGTTCGCCATCCCGTTCACCTCAATCCGTCTTCATTAATAAACCTCTTTAAACTCTAAACTGAACCAAAAAACCGGCATCACAACAACTTCTTCGCTTATGAATACCGAAGAATCTGCTAAATGCCGGTTAATTTATCTACATCAGGATTTTACGAATCCTCACATCATGTGATATAGAAAAATCAAACTAACAAGCGCTGCGCCAAATAAAATATACGCGATTCTCACGTACACTCCATTCACGAATGCTCTCAAATAGATACATTCCTATTGTTAGCAATCCTGGAACGTTTGTCAATGATTTTTCGCTTTCTCAATTGATAATCATTATCGATTAAAAATTTTAATAAATCACCGTTGAACTATCTTAAATTTTACGCTATAGTTACACCAGATGACATGCAGAAAATGACATATTCAATTTATTGATATACAGACGGTGCGTACTGTCTGGTATTAATACATACTCCTATGGCGGATTGGCCTCCAGGACCTAGAGCTTGGTCACTACTCCACCATAAACACAAGTGCTTAAACACGAGCACTTGTGTTTATGGTGGAGTTTTTTTGTTCCCAATTTTAAAATTCAAAATCTGAAAGGAGCCTGAACCGTGACGGATAGTACGATCAAAATTACATTAAACGGACAGGAACTGAAAACGAATAGCAGTGCAACCATTCTTGAAGTAATCAACGAAAACAATATTGCCCATCCCCAACTGTGTTACGTTCCCGAAGTGGATCCGATCCGAACCTGTGACACATGTATCGTGGAAGTAGACGGAAAGCTTGTACGCTCCTGTTCAACACTTGCTACGAATGGAATGAATATTCATCTACATTCAGATCGCGCAAAAGCAGCTCAAACCGAGGCTATGGATCGTTTGCTGGAAAATCACCTCCTCTACTGTACAGTGTGCGATAACAACAACGGTAATTGTAAACTGCATAACACCGCAGAGCTTATGGAAATTGAACATCAAAAATATCCATATCGACCGAAGGTTGATCCCACAGAAGTGGATATGTCCCACCCTTTTTACCGTTATGATCCCAATCAATGTATTGCATGCGGCCAATGCGTAGAGGTATGTCAGAACCTTCAGGTCAATGAAACACTGTCCCTCGACTGGGAGGCTGAACGCCCTCGCGTGATCTGGGATGAAGGAGTTGCAATTAACGATTCCTCCTGCGTCAGCTGCGGTCAGTGTGTAACGGTCTGCCCATGTAACGCCTTGATGGAAAAATCCATGCTGGGAGAGGCCGGCTTCATGAGCGGCATAAATAAAGATTTATTAAATCCAATGGTTGATCTAATTAAGGAAGTGGAGCCAGGCTACAGCGGTATTTTTGCAATTTCGGAAGCTGAAGCAGCGATGCGTGAAACCCGTACAAAAAAAACAAAAACCGTCTGCACGTTTTGTGGTGTAGGTTGTAGCTTTGAAGTTTGGACCAAAGGCCGCAAAATTTTGAAGGTACAACCTACCTCTGAGGGGCCTGTTAACGGCATTTCGACATGCGTCAAAGGGAAATTCGGTTGGGATTTTGTGAATAGCGATCAGCGTTTGACCTCGCCATTAATTCGTCAAGGAGACGAATTCGTGGAAGCAACCTGGGAAGAAGCCTTGAGCCTGATGGCCAACAAAATGGGAGCGATTAAAGAAACCTACGGCGGCGAGGCACTCGGCTTTATTTCTTCGTCCAAATTTACCAATGAAGAAAATTATCTGATGCAAAAGCTGGCTCGTCAGGTCTTCCAAACGAATAACGTTGATAACTGCTCACGGTATTGCCAATCTCCTGCATCATGGGGTCTACAATACACCGGAGGCATCGGCGGAGACAGCGGTACGATTAAAGACATTGCCTCAGCAGGTTTGGTCATACTGGTCGGCTGTGCGCCGGGAGAAGGACATCCTGTGCTGGCTACCCGCATCAAACGTGCGCATAAGCTGCATGGTCAAAAGCTGATCTCGGTGGACCTGCGCAAACATGAAATGGCAGAACGCGCAGATCTGTTCATGCGTCCGAAGCAAGGTACGGATTATGTATGGTTATCCGCTGTAGCCAAATACATCATTGAGCAAAACTGGCATGATGCTAAATTCATTGGGGAACATGTAAATTTCTATCCTGAATATTTGAAATTGCTGGAGAAATTCACCTTGGAATTCGCCGAACAGGAAACTGGCATCTCCAAAGAGACGCTGATTCAGGTAGCAACCATGATTCACGAAGCGGATGGCACGGCCATTTGCTGGGGTATGGGCGTGACACAAAACATCGCAGGCTCCTACACTTCGATTGCAATTGCCAACCTGCTGCTGGTGACTGGCAACTTTATGCGTCCGGGTGCAGGCGCATATCCGCTTCGTGGTCATAACAATGTGCAGGGCGCTGCCGATATGGGTACGATGCCAGATATTTTCCCTGGCTATCAGCCCGTAACGAACGATGCCATTCGTTCCAAGTTCGAAGCGGCCTACGGCGTACAAATTCCAAGCCAACGCGGACTGGACAACATTCAAATGCTGGAAGCCATTGAGACGGGTAAGCTCAAAGGTATGTATATCGCTGGAGAAGAAATGGCATGGGTGGATGCGGACTCCAACCATACCCAAGAAATGCTGGCGAATTTGGATTTCCTTGTCGTTCAGGATGTATTTCTGAGCAAGACAGCTGAATTCGCTGATGTCATTTTGCCAGCCGTACCTTCACTCGAAAAAGACGGAACCTTCACAAACACCGAACGTCGCGTACAGCGTTTATACGAGGCGCTCCGCCCTGTAGGAGACAGCAAACCGGATTGGTGGATTTTCAGCCAATTTGCCAAGCACATGGGATTTGATTGGAATTACAGTCATCCGAGTGAAATTTTTGAGGAAATGGCGGCGCTCACTCCATTTTTCTCCCAATGTAATTATGACGTATTGGAAGGCTGGAACAGCTTCCATTGGGGATCGCCAGATGGCAGCAACACACCGCTTTTGCATACCAACGGCTTTAACTTTCCAGATAAAAAAGCACGCTTGGGACTTTTCGAATATGTACCACCAAAAGAGTACCCCTCTGAATTCGATCTGACCTTAAATAATGGTCGACTGCTCGAACAATTTCATGAAGGAAATATGACGACAAAGTCAACAGGCCTTCAGCTCAAACTTCCAAAAGTATTTGTGGAAGTTTCCCCTGAGTTGGCTGAGGAGCGTGGAGTTACAGACGGATCGCTGGTTCGGCTGGAATCTCCCTATGGTGCGGTCAAGCTACGTGTTCTGGTGACGGACCGGGTACAGGGAACTGAAATTTATGTGCCAATGCACTCTACCAGCCATGAGGGTGCTGTCAATCTATTAACTGGTGGAGCATTTGATGTCATCACCCGTACACCAGCCTATAAACAAACCAAAGTACGGATGCAAATTTTGGAGATCGATGGTCAAAATCCACTGCCTCATATCAATCCACGTTATAAAAAGCGGCATCCGCAAAATGGGGTTGAAGTGAACCGTAAGTGGAATCGTCCCGGTTACGTCGATTTGGTAGATCAAAAATAAGGAGGTCAAACCATGGCTAAGCCTATTTCAATTGTGAGAAAACGTATTTTGACAGCAGAAGAACGGCAAAAACAATCCCTGGATCAACTGACTGCCGATCTTGCGGACAATGGGGCGGCATTGCAGAAGACACTTGAGATTGTACGGGAGCTGCATGACAGCGGTCTTCTCGAAGCAGCCCAGTCTATGCTAAAAGCCAAAGAAGCCATCGCCAAAATCGCTGTAGGACAAGCGACGCGCAAGCCTGTGACGAACATGATCAATAATCTGATGGGTGCAGCAGGGATGCTGTCCGAGGTAGACCCCGGGCTGATGAAAAAACTGGCAAACAGCGTCACTACAGGTTTGAATGAAGCCGAAGAGCATCTAAAGCAGAATAAAAAGACGCGGCTGCGTGATCTTATGAAGGCCATGAATGACCCGGATGTAAACCGGGCAATGGGGTTCGGTATTCATTTTCTCAAAGGCATGGGAAAAGGTTTGTCTGATCAATAGCTTAATAAATGAATAGTTGGAAGACTACTAACCACATTTAATAAAAAGAGCTGGCTCCGTAAACGGGGACAGCTCTTTTTATTACTTTTTATCCACTTGTAACAAGGTCACCGTTTTAAGAGAAACAGCATCTTTTATTTGCTCCTCCGCGATAACCTTAAGTTTTAGCAAGCTGGAAATTTTTGAAGTGTCCGGCTTGGAAAACAAACGCCATAATTGAGGATCAGGCAATGCATCATACAATTTCGCATGATCGTATTCCTTGCGCTGCTGCTGTACAATCCTGACTCTGTAGTTGCCAATTTCCCAATCGGATACTTCCTGTTCTGCACAATGAGCGGTAATGTCATTACGCAAATCAGCCAGTTCGCCTTCCATTTCTTTTTGCTTTTGCTTTAACTGGTAATAGCGACGCACCTTGTTTTCCAATTCCATCACGCTCCTCTGCTTACATATGTATGTTGGCAGAAGCGTTTTAGGACAAGTTTTATCATGTTAGGACGGAAAGTGTATCTATGACTGTGACAGCATTTCCCGGGTAATGGTAACGTCGATGAATTGAGCCCTCATTATTCAAACTTTATTTAGGTACATTCGCCCGTGGATTTACAGGCCCCGCACCTTTGGGCTCCCCCTTGCGATTCATATAATTGGCCCAGTATGCCGTCAGAATTGGCACCAAAATGGAGGTCACTATGACCGAAGCGGCTACTAATGCTGTTGCAGATTGCGCAACAGGCAAAAACTCAGGCTTGATATTGGCAACAATGACTGGATTTGCCACTGCTGCACCTGCTGTGCTGGAGGCTGCAATCCCTGCCGTACCGTTGCCACCACCAATATATTTATCCGCCAGAATCAGTGGAATTCCCGTCAATATAATTACAAAAATACCCAATAAAATACCTAGCATACCTGTCTGGACAATCACACTCAGGTCAATGGAACACCCTAGTGCAAAACCAAAAAATGGAATAAGGGCTTGTGTCGCGTTTCCAAAATATTTACGGAAATCATGATCCAGATTGCCCAACATAAAGCCGACCAAAAATGGTAATACGGCCCCGACAAATGTTTGCGGTTCAAAAACGGCCAGTCCGGTACTACCTAGAATAAGCATGGTCACCAGCGGGCCCGATTCCAGTGACATCAGCACAAATGCTCCTGCCTCTTCCTTCGAGCCATACTGCTGCATAATGGAGGCGTAAAGCCCACCGTTCGTCATATCCATAGCCGAAATCAGCGCCAACACCGACAAACCTGCAAATAGCCCACTTTCTACGCCACCAACGGGCAGCAATCTGGACGCTATGATCGCCACGACCCAGGCGACCGCAATTTTAGTCAATACGAGCGTTCCTGATTTACGCAAAACAGTGCCTGTCGCTCGCACATCTATGGAAGCACCCATACAAAAAAACCACACTGCCAAAATGGGCACCGTACCGGTCATCAACCCCTTGGTAAAAGATCCAAAATAGTCGCCTGCCCATGGAGTAAATGTATGAAAAAGTGCGCCAATAAACAGCGGCACCAGCATAATGCCCCCAGGAATTTTATCGATATTTTGTTTGATTTTCATAACTTCATTCAACCCTTTCGTTTTTGCCAATGCAAAAACAAGGCCGTTTTACTTGCGACTTAAGCCGAGTTCAGGAATTAATTTGGCGAAAGTATCATGACTATCCTTCAGTTGACGTGCGAATGCCTCTGCATCCTGGACACGCAACCCTAACCCATGCTTCCGCATTTCCTTCCTGAATTGCTCGTCTTTCGTCCCCTTGATCAGTGCATCCGCTAACGTTCGAGCCACCTCATTCGGTGTATCCTTGGGTACAGCCAGCCCTCTCCAAGTGCCGATAAAATGGACACGTAACCCAGTCGCCTGCTGAAGTGTCGGCACCTTTGGAAACGCTTCCGAAACAGTGTCTGCTTGGATCGCCAGTATGCGAAGCTTCCCATCGTCCACGTATTTCTTTACTTCTGCGGGGCTGACGGGTACAGCATCCACGAATCCACTCATTAAAGCAGAAACTGCTGGGCCTGCTCCCTCATAAGGAATATGGGTAAAGCGGACTCCGCTTTTCTGCTCCAGCATCGCGGCAGCGAGGTGCCAGATGCTTCCTGTGCCTGCATTACCCATTTTCAGCTTGCCTGGATGGACCCTAGCATCCTCCAGAAATGCCTCCGCTGTCTTCCAAGGCGCATCCGCCCGAACCGTAATGGCAGAAGGGTCCATATTGGTTTGAAGCAGCGGCTTAAAACGCTCGTAGGTGATTGGTAGCAGTCCCAAATGTGGTAATGTAGTCAGTTCAGCAACCAGATACGTTACGGTATAACCGTCCGCCTGCGCCTCAGCTCCCTCCATCAGCCCGACAGAACCGCCGCCTCCTGTTCGATTAACGACGATGATCGGCTGCCCGAGATGCTTTTCGGCGGCTTTAGCCAACGCTCTTGCGGTAATATCTGTACCGCCCCCCGCCGCATATGGAACGACAAGCGTTACTGGCTTCGCAGGAAATATACGACTGTGATCCTGCAGGGTACGGTGATCCACATATTCACTGATACTCAAGGCAGAAAGCATAGCCACTCCTGCCGCAACCAGCACATATTTTTGCCATGGCTTTTTCTTCATTACGCTTCCTCTTCTCCAAAAATGAACTGGGCCCATCTTGCACCCGTTGTCACCTCCAACCTTTACGGACATATTGTTCACGCTTACATGAAGTCAATGTACCGCACCGTAGAGGTCCACATCTATCGCCTAATCCTCGTATTTATCTTCGATTTCACCAAAGCGCCGATCTTTTGACCGATCTGCATATTCATTAGAAGATTTGTTGATTTGTCTGAATTTCCCTGGGGTCACTTGTTTATACTTGCGGAATACACGAATAAAGCTGTTCTCATTTCGGTATCCGACCTGTTCTGCAATTTCACCAATTTTCAAATGTGTTTCACATAGCAATATGCATGCCTTTTTTACACGTAATCCAGTCAAATAATCGTAAACGGTAGTCCCCGTTTCCTCCTTGAACATACTGCTCACCGAGGACACGCTCATGTGAACATGATCCGCAATTTCCTGAAGCCCGATGTTCAAATGCAGATAGTTTTCCATATAGTCGATCATCTCTTGTACGCGTACAAAATCTTTGGACTGTTGGCGTCCATGCCATTTTTCTTCAATATCAGTCAACATAATGGCCAGCAAAAGCTCAATGTCTTGAAGGTCTAGCGTCAGAATCTGATTCCAATGATAATCAGAGAGCTGATCTGGCGGTGTCACACTCTGAGTGGCACACCATTTTAGCAAATCTTCCAGCAGTTCATGAACAAATAGGTAGACTTGGTTTGGAGATGTCCTATAGTGTCGAAGTTCTTCTACCCACTGGCTGACTAGCTTTGCACTTGCACCAGGCTCCTGTGACTCCACAGCACGAGTCAGATCCACACGCCGATGGTCCAGTAATCTTGCATCCTGAGCCTGATCCTGTGATTGCACATCCACTATGCAATCCCATTTCACATTTATGTTGCTGCTCATATTCATATGTGAACGTCCATACCCCTCGTACAAACGTAAATTAAGCGCCTCTTTTCCTTGTATAAAAGACGCCCGTACCTCTTGAATATCTATGACCTTATGGCCGATCCCTACCGAAATAGTCATGGGAAGATACTCCCCAACAACCTGAATTAGCCTGTCAACGCTCTTACGAAGCCATGTTCTCTCTTTGGCTACTCCCTCTGCTCCAACTTCATATACACTCTCCCTGAGCTGCAGCAGGACAACCAGACCATTCTCCTCCTCCGGCGCACTGACTGCTTTCCACTGAGGCTCAAGCATCTCCAGCAAAATATTGTTCAGCGCATATTTGAGCAGCATTTTGTCCTCTTCTGGAAAGCTTGCGGTCCACATAGAATACCGATCAATCGACACGACCATAACAACCAAAGAATTACGGTCCCAATCGGAAAAATACTGTTCCCATTTCGTACGCATTTCCTGTATACCCATTCTACGCTGGATGACATCTTCTATATATTTGGATCGCAGCTCCGGCAAGCTTCGCTCTACCACCAAAGATTTGCGGTGAAATTCTCCAACCAACTTGCTAATCACGGGTTCCAAATCATACAATCCTCCCTGGCGTGTTCCCTTATTGCCTGAATTCAGGAGGCTATTAATTTTTTTCATGGGGCGAAAAGCGGCATAACTGTAATAGTAAACCGCTGAGCACCCAGCCAGGATAGAGATCAAGGCCAGCCACAGCATCATATTGCGCGCCAGCTTGACATTTTTCAGCAGCTTGTCCATCGGCACGAGTGATACTAGACGCCAGCCTGTGACATCAGAGAAGGTCTGGTTCGCCATATATTCCATATCCCCGATTTCTACATAAGCGTAAGGATTCACATCCAGCTCTTTCAAAACCCTGCCCATCTCATTTAAGGGTAAGGACGATCTCAGCTTGGGATAGATCAGCTCACCCTCCAGATCATAGACGTATTGCGAGTTGGATAAATGAATATACAATTTGGAGAAAAAACGGTCGTAATCCAAATTGATTAACACTGCACCGATGACCTGTCCATTCTCTACTATAGGCCTAACCAGCGAGAGCAGTTCTATCGTGCCATGCTGTTGATCCGTGCCATACCATCTTCGTTTAATTAGTAGCGGCTTTTTTTGAATGTTCTGAATCCAGGGAACCCAGGTTGTATCCGGTGCCTGGTTCCAATCGGGCAAATAACCATAATTGCTGGAGATGAGAGCATGATTGTCCAAAGAAATGACTTCAACCGAATAAATTTCTTCGCTCGAAGAAAGGGTTTTCAAATATTTCTGAAGCCGATCTATAACGGAAGCTTTGTTAGATACCGACTTTCCGTCCGTATGAATACGTAAAAAAGACTCTACATCCGGATGATAAGCCGCATCCAGAGCCTTGTTATCCGACTCACGGAAAGCCCGATTGGTCACATCCAGATTGATTTGCAACAATTCTATATTAGGTGTGTTCAGCTCGGTATCCAAACCTTCACGGTATCTTGAATACGATAGCAAGCCGATCACGCTGATCACGAGCGACACGCACAGCGTGAGCAGCAGGATCAGTCTTGTCTGCTTATTTTTCAGTATCAAACGAAGCTTAAGTCGCAACATTCCTGTAACTTCATCCTTCCGGACTACGTTGTCCATCTTCCTCTTACTCTATATTAGATGACATATTACCTCTACATCTATTTGACGCATGAAGTGGAATTTCCTGCCTTTACAAATCAAACTTAACAGAAGTCACATCATTAAAAATAAAAAGAAGAAGTCTCCCTGTACAAGGTAGAACTTCTTCTTACGTGCTGCCTGCCTTCATTTGTCAGCAGCATAGGTATTCGTATTACAGTGTCAGCTCGTCTTTTCCACCTGAAAACGATTCAGTTCCCGCTGCATCTCCTCGCGAATCTGGCGAAGCTCCTTTACCTTCTCAGCCGATTCCTCGAAGGAACGCTTCTGCTCCACCGTGGAAGCCGTAATCTCTTCACTGCCTGCGGCGGACTGCTGAGTGATTGCGCTAATATTCTCAATAGCTTGCTGCACCTGTACACTCAGTTCTCGCGATACATTCATGTCTATGGATAACTTGCTGACTTGGCCGGCAATTTGCTGCACTTTGCCACTAATCTCTCTAAACGATTCTCCGGTGGAGGAGGTTGCCTTCTCCTGCTCGCGGAACAACTCCTGACTTTGCGTCACAGAAGTCTTCACCTTATCCATAGCCTGCGTGATCCCCTCAACAGCGGTATAAATTTTCTTTACAGCAGATTCAGATTGGCTCGCCAGCTTTTTCACTTCATTGGCAACAACAGCAAAGCCTTTTCCCGCTTCACCCGCACGCGCAGCCTCAATCGAAGCATTCAAGGATAAGAGTGACGTTTGGCTGGCAATTTCAGATACATAACCGGTCATCGTCGTGATCTCAGCTGCATTAGATTCCAGCTCTTTGACTGTTTGCTCCACTTCGGACATTGCTGAACGATTCTCTGCAACAATTCGCATTTGATCACTCATAACACGCGCACCCTGCTCAATGACACACAAAGCATCCTCACTATACGTGGTTGATTGCGTAGTCTCCAGCAAATTAGATTCAAACTTCTGCTGCATATCATCCACCACGCCAACTGTCGATGACAGGTCCTCAGCTATTTTCTGACTGCCTATCGCAAGTTCCTCTGTTGATGTGCTGACTTGTGTCACAATTTCCTTCATGGCCTCATTGTGCTGATCAATATCCCGAGCCATCAGATCGACGCGATTACCCGCCTGATCAATGGAAAGCACAATGCTGCGCAAGTTCCCGATCATAACACGGAAAGATTCATTGAGCTCGTCTAGCTCATCTGCGCCCTTTGTTTGAGGAAGTTGAACGGTTAAATTTCCCTCGGCAATTTGCTTCGCTGCATCCGTTAACTTGCGGGTTCTAAGGGCAAGTTGCCTGGAGGTATATGTATTATATAGCCCGACCGCCACCAGAAGTAGAACTGCGCCTGTCAAGGCTAATTGCCAAGTAAAACGAATACTCTTGGTCAACTCTTCTGTGTAATGGTCGTAACGCGACTTGGTCAGTAGATCCAGCATAAATACATCGTTCTGAATCCCCTGGGCACGCATGGCCTCTCGTTTGGATTCTGGGCTGTTCTGAGCACTCATCGCTTTTTCCGTTGCTGCTTTCAATTGGTTGAATTTTGTTTTAATCGTATCCAGTCGCTTTTGCTGTGCTTCGGTCTGCATCATGCCCTGTGAAAGCAAAGTAATCGTTTTTTCAGACTGAGTTAGCTGATTTTGCACATCGGCTTTGTTGCTCTCCGTCATGGAAGTAGAATAATTTTGCAGCGCCTGCCCCGACTGAATCAAATAGGCATTAAGTTGCTGTACATTCAACATAGCTGGAACAAGATTACTGCTTTGAGCGTTAATACGTAACAATTCAAAAATGATATAAGCTACTAAAGCCAGGCAAGCGATCAGGGAAATCATCGCGTTAAGCACCAGTTTACCTTGCAGTTTCATCAGCATTCATCCTCCGTTTGCGAAAATTTATTGGGTGGGTACAGTAAGTGTGCCGGATTTGATTTTTTCCATTAAATTATCCATCACCTTTTGCTGATCCGGATTCAGTGTCACGACACGAATAGGCGCCAAACCTATACCTTCTTCCGCAAGTCCAAACACCATATCCTTCTCCGTAAATTTTCTTTGATGATCTGCAAAGCCTTTGACTACTGTATAAATTGCAGTGTCTACATTTTTAATCATTGAGGTCACTACCGCTTTTTCCGCAATAAAAAACTGGTCGCTATCGACCCCGATGGCGAATTTATGCTGCTTCTGCGCTTCCTGTAATGCACCTACACCGGTTAGCCCTGCTGCTGCAAAAATGACATCAATCTGATTCTGGTTGATCATGTCATCTGCAATTTTCGTACCCAGCTCCGGCTTGCCAAAATCTCCTGCATACGTTGCCGTAACTTTCGCATTAGGTTTGACTGACTGCACCCCTGCACGATACCCAATTTCAAACTTTTTCAGCAGAGGAGATTCCGCACCTCCAAGAAAACCCACCTGTTCCGTACGACTCGTCAAACCGGCAACAACTCCGGCCATAAAACTGCCCTCTTCTGCTTTGAACGTAATGGAGGCCACATTCGGCAATTCCGATGTTTCATCCACGATTAAAAATTTACGGTCTGGATTCTTTTTGGCAACGGCCTCCAAACTGTCCTTCACCATATAACCCAACCCAATGATTAAATCTGCTTTTTCTTGAACAAGCTGATTAAAAGCAGCATCATACGTCTTGGTCTCAGTTATTTCCCGGTATTCAAAAACAATCTTCCCCTCATCCCGTGCCTTGACCAAACCTCGAAAAGCCGCGTCGCTGTAAGATTGGTCACCCAGACCAATATCTGACAGTACGATTCCCACCTTAATGGGTTCGGCCTTGGTTTGTACGTCTGATTGCCCACATGCACTTACCAATAATGCAAAGATCGTGACAATGGGAATCCACCTAAAAGTTAATAATAGAGCTCGTTTCTTCATGACATATCACCTCAACATAAAATGCAAATCCCCAACATCTTTATATCGGTTATAAAAGCATATTTTTTCATAAGAGTTTCTGTAAATTCATTGTTAATAGAAGTGTGATAAGTGTGATGTCTTTATTTATTATGTAAAAAATGTATATTTTTAATTGTTTTTATTATACGAACTGTCTAAATTCATTTATTTCCGTTTATCTCGAAAGATTAAAGTGTAATTTCCATTGAAAAACCTAGGTATTTTGAAACTGAAACTATCACTCTATGTTGAAACTGAAAGGAGCTACATTTAGAATGACTTCAACAAATTCAATTCCGCAGCCTAAAACATATGGTCCCTTAGGAAATCTGCCCTTGATCGATACACATGCCCCTGTCCAGTCTCTGGTTAAGCTTGCTAATGAGCATGGTCCCATCTTTCGCATGGATCTGCCTGAAGGAACGAACATTTATATTTCCGGTCATAAGCTGGTCGCAGATGCTTGTGATGAATCCCGTTTCGACAAACAGGTATGGGCTCCCTTACAAAAAGTACGAGCTTTTGCCGGTGACGGACTATTCACAAGCTGGACTGAGGAACCGAACTGGCGCAAGGCCCACCAAATATTGCTACCAAGCTTCAGTCAGCGGGCTATGAAGGGTTACCACAATATGATGCTTGATCTTGCTGTTCAGCTGGTGCAGAAATGGTCTCGGCTCAATCCAGATGAAAGTGTAGAGGTACCGGAAGATATGACCCGGCTGACTTTGGATACCATCGGATTATGCGGCTTTAATTATCGTTTTAACAGCTTTTACCGTGATCAGCCCCATCCGTTCGTGACCAGTATGACACGCGCACTGGATGAAGCGATGGGACAGCTCCAACGCCTCAATCTGCAAAACAAGCTGATGTTATCGAAGAAAAAACAGTTTAAACATGACATCGAAACGATGTTCTCTCTGGTGGACAGTATTATTCAAGAACGCAAAACCACGGGCAACCAAGGAGAAGAGGATTTACTGGCACGTATGCTGGAAGGCAAGGACCCGGAAACAGGAGAAACGCTGGATGATGAAAATATCCGCTATCAGATCATTACCTTTCTCATCGCCGGTCATGAAACGACCAGTGGACTTTTGTCCTTTGCCATTTACTATTTGCTTAAAAATCCACGAACACTAACCAAAGCCTATGAAGAAGTAGATCGCGTGCTCACCGACTCGTTGCCTTCCTATACTCAGGTGCGTGAACTCAAGTACATAAGGATGATACTGAATGAAGCCCTGCGGCTATGGCCAACAGCGCCCGCCTTCTCTCTCTTCGCCAAAGAAGATACACTGCTCGACGGAACCTATCCGCTAAAAAAAGGCGACAGCGTCAATGTTCTCATCCCAAAACTGCACCGTGATACCGAGGCTTGGGGCGAAGATGTTGAGGAATTTAGACCGGAACGCTTTGAAGACCCATCCGCCATTCCGCAAGATGCCTACAAACCGTTTGGCAACGGCCAACGTGCTTGTATCGGACAACAGTTTGCCTTACAGGAGGCCACCCTTGTGCTGGGTATGGTACTGAAACATTTTGAGCTGATTGACCATACTCATTATGAGTTGAAGGTCAAAGAAACGCTCACACTCAAGCCTGAGGGCTTCACCATTCAAGTACGTCCGCGCAGCACACAGACTACCGTCATGCTGCCAGGTGCCGCTCAAGAACTTCATGAAAAAGAGGAACAAAAAGTTGCAGCCCCCCATGCCGAAAAGCATGATACTTCTTTGCTATCTTTGTACGGCTCGAATCTAGGTACAGCTGAGGGACTTGCAGGTGAACTAGCCGATTTAGGTCGGAATTGGGGTTTCAACAGCAGCATAGCAACTCTGAATGATCATGTGGACCATTTGCCTAAAGAAGGCGTGGTACTTATTACGACCGCATCTTATAACGGGCATCCGCCGGATAATGCGGATGCCTTCGTAGAATGGTTGAAGGAGGTAGATGAGGGACAATTGGCAGGCATAAGGTACGCTGTCTTTGGTTGCGGTGACCGGAATTGGGCCAGCACGTATCAGCGCATTCCAAGGATGATCGATGAACTGATGGCTGCCAAAGGGGCAAAACGACTGTATGATCGCGGCGAGGGCGACGCTAGTGGTGACTTCGAGAAGGATTGGGAAGTCTGGAACCACGGCTTATGGCCGGAATTGCTGAATGCTTTCGGGATAGAGCACAGTGATACAGAACCACAGGACACCAGCAGTCTGAGCATAGAGTTTGTAAGCGACGTACTTAGCGCTCCTCTGGCGGCCAACTATGAGGCAGCTACTGCCGTTGTTACTGTGAATCGTGAACTGCACGCTGCTGAAAGTGAACGCAGTACTCGGCATCTGGAGATCCAATTACCAACCGGATTGTCCTATCGCGAGGGTGATCATCTGGGTGTTTTGCCGCGTAATCCTGCTTTGCTGGTGAATAGGGTAATGCAACGCTTTAAGTTGCAGGATCAAAACTACATCGTATTGAGAGGCAGTGACCGGGATGCGGCGCATCTCCCCTTAGATCGGCCTGTCAGCGTAGGAGATTTGCTCACTCTCAGTGTGGAACTGCAAGAATCGGCAACCAGAGCCCAGCTACGGCAACTGGCATCCTTTACAGTGTGTCCTCCGCACAAGAAAGAAATCGAAGCTTTGCTAGAGGATACCACCTTTGATCAAGAGATACGAAAGAAGCGTGTCACGATGCTAGATATTCTGGAGAAGTATCCAGCCTGTGAGCTGCCATTTGAAAATTTCATCTCGCTGTTACCACCACTCAAGCCTAGATACTACTCCATTTCCAGTTCTCCGCTTGAATCGGAGAATTCAGCGAGTATAACTGTGAGCGTTGTGCGTGGACCAGCCCGTAGCGGACAGGGCGAATACCTCGGTATTGCCTCCAATTATTTGGCACAGCTCCAACCAGATGATCCGGTTGTCATTTTTGTGCGAAAGCCTCAGTCTGGCTTCCGTTTGCCGGAAGACCCGACCGTGCCTGTCATCATGGTCGGTCCGGGTACTGGCGTTGCCCCATTTCGCGGATTTCTCCAAACACGCCATGTGCTTAAGGAGAGAGGAGAACAGCTCGGCGAGGCTCATTTATACTATGGCTGCCGTGATCCAAAGCTCGATTATCTATACAAGCAAGAGTTGCAGGCCTGGGAGCAGGAAGGAATCGTGACGATTCATACAGCCTTTTCACGTCTGCCCGATCAACCCAAAAGATATGTGCAGCATGTCATGAAGGAAGATGCAGACACTCTGATTCACTTGCTTGATGAAGGGGCTCATCTGTATGTATGCGGTGATGGTAGCCGTATGGCCCCCGACGTTGAAGGCACGCTCTGTGCGGCCTACGCGGATATACACCATACAAGTAAAGAAGAAACGCAGCAATGGTTGGATCATCTCCAACAGGAAAAACGCTATGCCAAGGATGTCTGGACAGGTATCTGATGATAACGGTATTTAAAGATCATCATGTTAAAAATAAAAGGGACTGACTACCAGGCATCGATCTCGTTGGCTAGTAGTTCAGTCCCTTTTATGATTTGCTCTTGCTCCACCATTTGGAGGCAACCACGTCGGTTTTACTTTCTATACGTTCCATGACCTCCTCACGACGTTTGGCTTTAAACAGGTCAATCATATCCACCAAATCATTGCGGTCCAATAATTTAACCCCGTTGACAGCAGCAAGTGTTTTACAGGATTCCGTGTAACGTCCGGAGGTGATGACAACAGACTTATCGGCCGCATAATAACGCATGGAAGTGTAAATTTCCTGTACAGCCCCCAAGCCGACTGGATGTTGTACAGCATAACGCTTGGCCTGAATTACGACTCTGGCGCCTTCTCGGTCTGTAAATACCAGATCTGCTCCAAAATCCCGGCTGCTGGTTGTTTTATAAATGTCCTTATAGCCAAGTGCGGATAATAGCCGCTGCAAATAAAGCTCAAATTCCGAGCCGTCCTCCATACGATCTATATCCTGAATTCCAATTTTACGCGGGTCCAGATCACGTAAAATCCGATTCCGACGACCACGTACCATCCCCCTGATGGTGAGCACAAGCAGTAATAGTAATACAATAAGTCCTATTCCTAATTCCTTATATGCCGATAATTGCTCCAGCAGCATTCCTCTCCCCCTTTTCTACAGCAGGCATGCAAGCGGTATATTCCTTAGTAGGCTTACCGTTACCACCTATCACATTGATACAGTTTTACACAAAAGCAACCCCGCCGAATTCGACGGGGCTGCCTTCATTTTATCTCAAAGTTGCCTACATTCTAAACTCCGCAATATTATTCACGATTCAGCAAAGATTCTCCGGCAATACCAGGCTGAGTCATCTGGTACGGGTCCAATATAATGTCTAATTCTTCCTCAGTCAGTACATTATATAGCAGACACAGCTCACGTACCGATTTGCCAGTCGTAATTGCTTCGCGGGCAATGCGTGATACCACCTCATATCCGAGGTGCGGATTGAGCGCTGTAATAATACCTACGCTGTTCTCTACATATTCACGGCACCGTTCCACATTTGCTTCAATTCCTTCCACACAATGAACACGGAAAACGTGGAAGCCCTGCTTCATAATTTCCAGCGATTGCAGCAAATTATAGACAAGTACAGGCTCCATCACGTTCAGCTCCAGTTGGCCCGCCTCCGAAGCCAAGCAAATTGTATGATCATTACCAATGACCTGAAAAGCAATTTGGTTAATGACCTCACACATCACTGGATTTACCTTGCCCGGCATAATGGATGATCCTGGCTGACGAGCAGGCAGACTCAATTCTCCCAGACCAGCACGAGGTCCAGAAGCCATCAGACGGATGTCATTAGCCACCTTGGACATATTCATCATACAAATCTTTAAGGCAGCAGACACTTCGGTATAGGCATCCGTATTTTGTGTGGCATCTACGAGATGTTCATCTGCTTCCACAGGAAAGCCACTGACCTCAGCCAGTACCTCAGCGACACGCTGAATATATCGGCGGTCTGCGTTCAAGCCAGTACCCACCGCTGTTGCACCCATATTAATCGTTAGCAGGTGCTCCTTGGTCGCACGGACACGTCCGATATCACGACCCAATACACGCGCATAAGCCTGAAACTCCTGCCCTAATCGGATCGGTACTGCATCCTGCAAGTGGGTTCTACCCATTTTGATCACACTATCAAACTCATTGGCCTTGCGGGAAAATGCTTCCTGAAGCTCACTCATGGTGACTAACAGCTTATCAATCATACTTAATATAGCCAAATGTACGGCCGTAGGAAAAGCATCGTTTGTCGATTGCGCCATATTAACGTGATTATTAGGACTGATTTCCTGATAGTCTCCTCGCTGCTTGCCAATCAGCTCCAGCGCGCGGTTCGCAATCACTTCATTTGTATTCATATTAATGGACGTGCCTGCGCCGCCCTGAATCGGATCGACGATAAAATGATCATGCAACTGTCCTTGAATAATCTCGTCAGCAGCCTGAATAATGGCCTCTGCTTTGGAGCGATGTAGACGGGTTAGTTCCATGTTTACCGTCGCTGCTCCCTTTTTTACAATCGCCATGGCTTTAATCAACTCAGGATGCAATCGTTGGCCTGTAATTGGAAAATTTTCTTTTGCTCTTAGAGTTTGTACACCGTAATAAGCATCTGACGGCACTTCCTTGGTTCCTAAAAAATCATGCTCCAGCCTCATATTCTTTGATTCCTCCGCTGTGTTTGCTACGTTCTTCAATTCAGTACAGTCAAATGACAAAAAAGACCTTTTCTGATCTCCTCTTCATTATACGTTCCAATTCCCGTGCTTTACCAGTCGAATAAACGCGGAAAAAGGTTATGTAATCCTATGACAAGTTATGATTACCCGTAAATACCACGGTTATTCGGCAAATGCTCAGCAATGACTGTAATACGGATTTAAAGGCTTATAATAATATCGAGTGGCGTGCAGCTGACCATCGGCCGATTGAGCGTAGTTCGGAATAACACCAGCTTCCACAAACCCGATCGACTCGTATAATCTATTAGAAGGATCTCCCACCCGCGTATCCAGTACCAGTAGAGTTCTATTCTGACGCATTGCCTCTTCTTCGGCTGCCTTCATTAACTGGCGTGCGATCCCAAGCCTTCGTCCGGACGGATGTACCATAAGCTTTGCAATTTCCGCACGATGTGTAGCGTTCGCTTTTTGAGCCAACTGAAGCTGAACCGTCCCAACAGGTACTGCGTCCTTCTCGGCAATCCACAGAACTACACCATCCTCAAGCACACTGCTCCAATAAGCTGCTGCCTCCTGATACCCTAGAGGTGGTAAGAAACCTATAGATGCACCATCAGCAACCACGTCAATCAATAGCCGGCTTAGTGAATCTGACAATGTTTCGCTGAGCACTTGAACAGGGTATATTCTCACTTCGTTAGACATTGTAATCCCTCCTGATGAGTTCGATAACATACAAGAAAGAAAGTAAACTATCTTTTTAGGACAGATTACTTCCCATCATACTTCGTTTACTTAATCACCCTTACTTCTATTACTGCTCTGCCATATAAAAGAACTCCCACAGATGACCATCCAAATCCTGAAAGCTCCATCCATACATAAAACCATGATCTTGAGGCTCATTTGAGGGTTTGCCGCCTGCTTCCAAAGCTTTGCGGACAATCTCGTCTACCTTTTCTCGGCTCTCCACCGAAAGAGCAACAATCGCTTCTGTGCTTTTCGTGGCATCTGAAATTTCCTTTGTAGTGAATGCTTTAAAACGTTCTTCAACCAATAGCATGACAAAAATATGCTCACTAACAACCATGCAGGTTGCATGTTCATCCGTGAACTGAGCGTTGAATTCAAATCCGATGGTAGTGAAAAAATCAATGGAGTGTTGCAGGTTTTTAACTGGTAAATTCACAAAGATTTGTTTAGCTGTTACTCCCACGACGCTTCACCTCTTCCTTCTACTTTATCATACGACTTCTCCACAAAAGATATCTTAACTATCTCACAAAGTCAATCAATCTGACATTTGTAACTAAACTAACAACCATTACTTTAGCTCCTAGCCTTACACCAAGAATTGTCTTGTACACTAAAATGACCTCAGATGTTTTTCACCTTATCCACTTAACTATCCATTTATTGAATGTTGAAGCTGCTTCCCTTCATCATCATAAAACATCTTCAATATGATGCTATTGTTCTTCAAAAAGTGAATGTCGTGCCTCTCGCCTCCCAATCTCAATACCATTATGATTGCGCTTACAAACATATCCTATATTTAAGATACCACAAATTAGCCAATTTAGTACCTGAATTATGTAAAAATGAATTCTTCTTGCCGTAGCATAATCAGATCATATTATTGTAAACTTGTTCTAATACAGAAAAAGGTGGCACACACGCTATGGAGCATTTGCTTAACGACCAGGTCAAAAATATTCAAATCAGCGGCATCCGCAAAATCGCCAATAAAGTTGCCGCATTACCCGGAACTCTGTCATTAACGATTGGGCAGCCGGATTTCCCTACCCCTGCGCATATTATGGAAGCTGCCCATCGGGCGATTGATGAAGGCCGAACCACTTATACACCTAATCCGGGACTGCCGGAATTACGAGAAGCTGCAGCAGCGTTTGTAGCCCGCAAATACGGCCTGAATTACCGTGGACAAGATGAGGTTATCGTGACGAACGGAGCCAGTGAAGCGCTGGATATTACCCTGCGCACAATTTTGTCACCCGGAGACGAAGTTGTTCTACCTGTGCCGATTTACCCAGGATATGAGCCATTGATCCGTTTGTCAGGTGGCATTCCAGTGTTGGCTGACACCCGCGACAGCGGATTCAAGCTAACGGCAGAGGTACTGGAGCCTTATCTGACTGAGCGGACAAAAGCAGTCATTCTCGGCTATCCTTCGAATCCGACCGGACGGGTGATGAGTCACCAAGAACTGGAAGCAGTCGCGGATTTACTCAAGGAACGCGATCTGTTTATCATTTCAGATGAAATATACAGCGAACTTATTTACGATACACCGCACGTATCTATTGCAACTTTTCCAGGTATGCGGGAGCGTACCATCGTCATTAACGGTCTCTCCAAATCACATTCCATGACAGGATGGCGCATTGGTTTTACACTTGCACCCGCCGAGATTACACAGCACATGGTCAAAGTACATCAGTACAACGTGACCTGTGCTAGCTCAATTAGCCAATATGCAGCACTGGAAGCCCTGACCGTTGGGGTGGATGATGCACTTCCGATGCGCGAAGAGTACCGCAAACGCCGTGACTATGTACACGGAAGACTGACAGATATGGGGATTCCGCTGGAGAAGCCTGAGGGAGCCTTCTATCTTTTCCCTTCCATCGCCCATTTTGGATTAAGCTCAATGGACTTCACCTTGAAGCTGCTGGAAGAGCAAGGAGTAGCCGTCGTGCCGGGAGATGCTTTTTCTTCCTATGGCGAAGGTTATATTCGCTTATCTTACGCTTACGGACAGGATGTACTGGAGCAAGGGTTGGATAAAATAGAGAGGTTTGTTAGAGGAATTGTGAGAGGTTAAGGTGGTTAGGGGCGCTACGCAGTCCATTTGATCTTCCGATCGCTGTTGCTGGGGGATTCTTTAATTGTATAAAACATTTATAGGTAAGAATCCCTCAGCAAAGGCGAACGCTGCCGCTTCTTCAGATTCAATTGGCCCGCTTCGCTCGCTGCCCGCCTTAAAGTCCCTCAATCCTATAAGGTGTGTGGAATAGCTGTTCGGTGAAAATAAAGTATCAGACTAGAGTTGTTGATTTAGCGAGGTTTTTGAACTGAAGAATCGCCAGCTTTTGAAAAATAAGTTTTAGACTGAACAATTAATATAAAGCAGCGGCAGACCAAGACTTGATAAATAAAGCCTTAGACTGCCGCTGTTGTCATTCAACTAACGTTCCCCATTAGTTTAATAAACCACCTATTCTGAATTATCAGCTACCAATAGCTTTTTCGATTCCATCCTCTTGTAAGTGTCGGATTAGATAAATGCACAATCAGCTGGACATCCCAGGTTCTCGAAAACTGTGCGCGCGGAGGAATCTACCGGCAGGAAAACCTCAATTTGCGGATATAAGCGGCCGCCTGCAGAAATCGAAATCTGTCTGTAGCGTACGGGAATAAGGTCTCCGGAGCTTTCCATTCTGGCTAGAATTGTTTGTATTTGATCAACATTTCCCCCTACATCCGGCACACTCAGATATTCGCACGCGTTATATTTCTGAACTCTATCCAGCAATTTTTGATACCACGCATCATAACGCGAGAGTATGTGCTCACTCTTAAAGGCTTGTATTCCGTTTATGATGTGCTCCTCCCACTGCTTAAACGACGCCTTGTCAAACGTGGAGCGGGACCGGATAGGAAAACCAGAATTAAAATGTAAATCGACCCTATTCATTAAACCGTCATATGAACGGTCGAGAGGGATTTCGAACAATTGATGAAAAGGCTCATTTAATCCCTTGATGTCCTGAGTATGTGTTACGACCATGGCGGGAAAAGGAATACCCCTCATCGTTTGCTGAGCCCACTCTAATGCACGCTCCAACGACCGTCCATACAGTTCGGTCTGAATTGGAAGAAAACCGGCTGCCAAAAGCAAATCGTTACGCTCGTCGGATGTACACTCAAGATATTCTGCAATATTTATTATCGTCTGGCGGGACGGTATGCGGCGGGTACGTCCAACCAGCAGATTTTTATACGAAGGAAAAGCCTCGTCGTTCAGCTCTTGTTGAGTAAATCGTTTCAAGGACGGTTGAGGTCGATCGACAAGCTTTTGCTGGCGTTTTATCCGCAGGGCTTCAATTTCTCCCATTACGATTCTATGTCTGGAATTCTCCGTATCTATATCCATCTTCTCTTCCCTTCTCTTATGAAGTGTAGTTCTGCACTTGGGCCGAACCTTCATTTAAAGTATACTCCTCATTGAAATGAAGGTCATCTAATGACCATACCAACATGGAGGAAAACCGATATGATTCGTACTATTGTTGTTGATCCGCATGCCCCGTCTCATTTGGCCTTCAAGGAAGTTGGCGCACCGCAGCCTAAGCCATGGGAAGCGCTTGTGCAAGTGAAGGCCGTCTCACTCAACCGCGGTGAAGTGAGTGACGCTAAAAATCAGGAAATATCTAGCCGTCCTGGCTGGGATCTCGCCGGGATTGTCATCGAGCCGGCAGAGAACGGCGCAGGACCGCAAAAAGGGGCCAGGGTTGTTGGTTTGCTCCCGATGGGAGCCTGGAGCGAGCAAGTGGCTGCTCCCGTATCGTTGTTGGCCGAAATCCCAGACAAACTCACTTTTACTATGGCGGCTACCCTCCCCGTAGCAGGGCTCACGGCTCTTTATGCACTTCGAAAAGGCGGCATGCTGCTTGGCAAACGAATTTTCATTACAGGCTCTAGCGGCGGAGTTGGGCTATTCGCCCATCAGCTTGCAGTCCAATCCGGCGCATACGTTGTAGGTACGGCAAGCACGGAAGAGAAGGCTGAGCTTGTTCGGGAGGTCGGATCCGACGAAGTGATCATTGGATATTCCGCAATTTCATCAGCCAACAAATTTGGGCCGTACGATCTGATCATCGATTCAGTAGGCGGCAATACACTGGCGGCGTTGCTGCCGCAGCTAGCGCCCCAAGGGATTTGCGTTGCGGTAGGGTTTTCCTCTTCAAATACTGCTATGATCGATATGAAGAATATGGTGACCAGCGGAGGAAGAACCTTGTACAGCTTCTTTTTAGGTGAGGAGCTCACTCGTCAATCAGCCGCGGACGATCTGAGTTTGCTGGCCCGGCTGGTCATAGATGAGCGGTTAATCCCACGAATCCAAGTGGAGGCGCCCTGGACCGAAATTGACACCGTTGCCCGTAATCTTATGGAACGGAAATTCTCGGGCAAAGCCGTGCTTCACTTAGATTGATTATATAAGTTTGCAACTATAATCCCAGGAATCTAAAAACGAATCTGAAAAAGAAACGGCAGTAGTACACCCTTACTCGTTTGAGCGGGAGTATCGCTGCCTTTTAATAAACCCGGCTATTTGACCTTTATATTTCGTATAGTAATCTATCCAGCTTTAATATCAACACAGTTATTCATTTACCCTCAGTGGCACCGCTTTAAAAATGTTCATTTTCTCTCACTATTCTGCCAGTTGGCTTAATGAAGTGCTCACCAGTCTAATACTTTATTTTCTAAGTCTACAACTTTATTTTCTTCGGACAATAGCCGGGGAAAAAAACTATACTTACCGCTTCGCGCGGTGAGTAAACAAAAAAGGCCCTTGAACCCCCTACACGGGTGGTTCAAGGGCCTTTTTGCTCTCACTACTCCCTCACCGTCGGCGTGGGATTAATAGGTACGTTGCTTTAAGCATGTCCCAGCGGAGGGGGCGGAATGGTGCTGGACAAGCGTAAGCGGTCGCCTTTAAATTCCGATTTTCACCTTTACATATTCAATCATAAAAATCGGAATTTAACAGCGATGGTAAGCACCATCCGCCTCCGCAGCGGCCTCTAAAGCACCACCCCCTAGTCCGACTCCCCTACTTTAAATGCATTTTGAATTGCAGGAACAATTCATTATAGTGAGCGAGCATTCGCTTACCCAGATTGTTGTATACTTCCAGCTTATCTGTAATTTCAGATGGAGGATAGAACCGCTCATCGCCAGAAATATCTTCAGGCAGCAATTTCTTTGCATCCTTGTTTGGCGTGGAGTAACCTACAAACTCGGCATTTTGAGCGGCTACATCGGGCTGCATCATAAAATTGATAAATTTATGAGCCGCGTCCACATGGGTGGCCGTTTTTGGAATAACTATATTATCGAACCACAGGTTGGACCCTTCATCTGGCACGACGTAATCCAGCTTATCATTCTGATCCATAATTTCGGACGCATCACCGGACCATACAACTCCGGCAGCAGCTTCCTCATTGGCCAGCAGCATTTTAATCTCGTCGCCAACCACAGCCTTGACATTAGGTGCTAGCTTCTCTAGCTTCGTCAAAGCTTGCTGCAAATGCGTCTGGTTTGTATCATTCAAGGAATAGTGGAGACTGTTCAGCGACATGCCCATAATCTCCCTAGCTCCATCAACCAGCAACAGGTTATTACGCAGCTTCGGGTCCCATAGGCCATCCCAGCTATGAAAATCAATGCCTTTGGTCAGCACCGGGTTAAACACAATCCCGACTGTCCCCCAAAAATACGGAACCGAATATTGATTATTTGGATCAAACGAAAGGTTTAGATAATGAGAATCTACATGCTTCAAATTCGGCAGCTTGCTATGGTCCAATGGGAGCAGTAGATGTTCTTGCTTCATTTTAGCCAAAGCGTATTCCGAGGGAACCGCTACATCAAACGAAGTTCCTCCCTGCTCGATTTTCGTCAGCATCGCCTCATTGGAATCAAATGTCTGATAAATGACGGTAATGCCCGTCTCCTTTTGAAACCGTTCCAGCAGCTCAGGATCAATGTAGTCTCCCCAGTTGTACACCGTCAGTGTGTTACCGCCGGAGTAGCCTTGGCTGGAGTTCAGCCAGGCTGCCACGCCCATCAGACCAAACGAAATGATGAAAATGGACAGAAACACGCGCACAAGCGACTTCATCTAGGCACCCCCATTTCCGCCGCAGGCTCTTTTTTACCATTACGATTCGCCTTGCGCATAATAAAGTAGTAGCCCACCACCAGCAGCACAGTAAACAGGAATATGAGCGTGGACAGTGCATTGATGGACAAGGAAACCCCTTGACGGGCACGTGAGTATATTTCCACTGATAAGGTCGAATAGCCACTGCCTGTCACAAAAAAGGTCACTGCAAAATCATCCAGCGAGTACGTTAACGCCATAAAAAAGCCTGCATAAATTCCTGGCTTGATAAAGGGCAAAATCACCTTGGTCAGCACATCCAGCCGGCTGGCACCCAAATCACGCGCGGCATCGACCAGAGATGGACTCATTTCCTGAAGCCGCGGCAAAATCATAATGACCGCAATCGGCACACTAAACGCAACATGGGATAACAAAACGGAGTAAAAACCCAGCTTAATTCCAACCATCGTGAACAAAATGAGAAAGGAAGCGCCAATAATGACGTCCGGGTTCACGATTAGTACATTGTTGAGCGACAGCAGCGTATTTTTGACTCGACGGTTCTGCATCTGATGAATAGCCAGCGCACCCATGATACCAATTATTGTAGCCAACGCAGACGACAGCAAAGCAATCACCAAAGTGTTAATGACAATAATGATCAACCGGGTATCTGCGAACACCTCTTTGTAATATTGAAGTGTAAAGCCTTCAAACTCGTGCATGGTACCGCCGCTGTTGAAGGAATAGTACATCAAATACAAGATAGGTGCATACAACACGAGAAAAACAATCACCAAATAAATATTTCCGAATCGGTTTTTATTTGCCATGCCGCACCCTCCGTTTCGTTCGCGAGGTGAGCAGCATAATGATCGCCATCGCCAAAATCAGGAACACAGCAACTGTAGAGCCCATACCCCAGTCCTGAGTAACTAGAAAATGCTGCTCTATCGCCGTTCCCAGCGTAATCACACGGTTACCCGCAATCAGACGGGTAATCATAAACAGCGACAGCGCTGGAATAAACACAGCCATGCAACCGGATCGCACACCCGAAAGTGTTAACGGGAAAATAACCCTGCGAAACGCGGTCCATTTGGAGGCTCCCAAATCACGGGCTGCGTCCAGCAGTGAAGGATTCAAGCCTTCCAACGCATTATAGATGGGCAAAATCATAAAAGGCACAAAAATATAAACAGATACAAACACAAAGCTGGAGCTGGTAAACAATATTTGCTGACCACCCAACCCAACCATTCCTAGCATCGCATTCACCGGACCATAGGTTCCGAAAATCCCGATAAAAGCATACGTTTTAAGCAACAAGTTAATCCAGGTTGGCAAAATAATGAGCAACAGCCACAGCTGCTTATGCTTGGTGCGAGTAAGTAAATAGGCCGCCGGATACGCCACGAGCAGTGAGCATACCGTAATCAGAAATGCATACCAAAACGAGCTAAGCGTCATGCTTAAGTAAACAGGTGTCAGAAACTGAGCGTAGTTGCTGAATGTGAGATGACCATCCACATCAAACAGTGAATAGTAAAATACAAGGACAACTGGCGCCGCCACGAACAGCACAATCCATAAATAGTAAGGCAGCAGATACGCTGCTCTTGTATTACCGGACATGCTGATCTACCTCTTCATAGGCTTCCAGACGCCGATCAAATTCTTCCTCTGTCTCCCCAAACCGCATGACATGAATGGCTTCCGGGTCAAATTTCAGACCGATTTCACTTCCCAGCTCCGCCTTTTTGGTAGAATGCACGAGCCATTCCTGCCCTGAATCATCATAGCAGCTTATTTCATAGTGAACTCCACGGAACAATTGGGTATCCACCTTTACCCGCAGCTTGCCTTCAGCGACACTCGTAATCTCCAAATCCTCGGGCCGGATCACAATTTCAATCGGTTCGTTCGCACGCAATCCTCCGTCGACACACTCAAACTGTCGACCGTTAAATTCCACTTGATAATCCGCGATCATACGTCCAGGAACAATATTCGATTCGCCGATAAAATCAGCCACAAACCGATTAATCGGCTCATCATAGATATCATTTGGGGTACCGCTCTGCTCGATCTTGCCTTTGTTCATGACAAAAATTTCGTCTGACATGGCCAGCGCTTCCTCCTGATCATGCGTAACGAATATAAAGGTAATTCCCAGGCGCTGCTGCATTTCACGCAAAATGTACTGCATTTCTGTCCGCAGCTTTAAATCCAGTGCCGACAAAGGTTCATCCAGTAAGAGAACATCAGGCTCATTGACGATAGCCCGTGCAATCGCCACGCGCTGACGCTGTCCCCCGGACATCTCGGAAATTTCCCGTTCGCCGTAGCCTTCCAGATTGACAAAGGACAACGCCTGTGTCACCTTTTCCTGAATGTCTTTTTTGTTCATCTTTTTGATCCGCAGACCAAAGGCTACATTTTCAAACACATTCAGATGTGGAAATAGCGCATAATCCTGAAAAACCGTATTGACCTGGCGCTCATTGGCCGGCACACGATTAATGAGTTTATCATTCAAATAAATAGAGCCTTCTGTCGGCTCTGCAAACCCTGCAATCATACGCAGAATCGTCGTTTTACCACAGCCAGAAGGACCCAGCAGTGTATAGAATTTACCACGTTCAATCTCAAAGCTGACATCCGCCAGCACCGGGGGATCGTTGTCATATTGTTTGGTCACCCGCTCAAATCGGATGATGGTTTGCTCTCCCATAACACCCTCCTTCAAAAATTCGACTTCATTCCATTACATTCTCTTCATTAAACATAATTATTCAGACCGTATCATTCGCCCTTGAGACTTGCATGTAAAATAGTCTGTCAACACTCGGATGGCCACCTCGATGGCTTCCTCCGCAGGCTCCAGCTTGGCATGGTGCAAGCCATAAGGCGTATCCACCCCAAGCCAGAACATCAGACCTGGAATTCGCTCCAGAAAATACCCGAAATCCTCTCCGGTCATCGCTTCTCCGCATTCAACGAGCTGCACATCCTGCCGATTACTGACCCAGTTCATGAATTCCTTAGTCACCTTGGCTTCGTTGTACACTTGCAAATAATTGGAGCCATAATGAATCTCCGCTTGACATTCAAATCCAGCTTCCACACCGCGCACCAGCGCCTCAATCCGCGATTTAACCAGCGTCATCGTATCAGCAGACAGCGTTCGGATCGTACCTTCCAAACGCGCGGTTTCCGCGATGATATTTTGCTTCGTACCTCCACTAACCTTGCCAACGGTAATGACCGCTGCATCCAGTGGATTCACATTACGGGCTACCACCGTCTGTAATTGTCCTACCAGCTGGCAAGCAGCTACTACCATATCATTCGCCTTGTGTGGATACGCTGCATGTCCCCCCGTACCCTTGAGGTCGATGAAAAGCTCCGACGTATTGGCAAATAGGATACCCGGGCGGGTGGCAATCGTGCCTACAGGATATTCTGGTGCAACATGCAATGCGACAATTTCATCCGGCATCCAGTCGGCCAGCTCTGTGCTGTCCCGCATAGGCAACGCCCCACCAGGTCCTTCCTCAGCTGGTTGAAACAACACGACCAGATCATCCTTCATCGGATGACTCGCAAAGTGAGTCACAATTCCCAATCCAATCGTCATATGTAAGTCGTGTCCACAAGCATGCATGTAGCCGGGATGAGTCGAACGGAAATCGTAACCCGTCTCTTCCTCGATGGGTAAACCATCCATATCACAACGATATCCATAACGGTGCTCAGGAGCCGTTCCATGAATGAATACTAACACGCCCGTACGCCATGTACGAATCTCCAGCCGCTCCTGAGGGAGCGTTTCCAAGTAGTTCAGCAAGTATCGTTGTGTTTTATATTCCTCAAACCCTGGTTCGGGAATTTGATGCAGATCCCTTCGTATTTGAACAAAAGAACGATAATCGGCTGTGCTCATTATGCTGCTACGCCTCCTCTTTATAGCTCATCAGCTCTTATCGGGCAAAAGAACAAAAGGACAAAAGCCCGGCGCAGCCGCCGAGCCTTGTCCGTTGTGCTTCGTCCCTATGTTATGCTGTCAGTCTATCATACTCCTGACAAGGAATCGTTCACCTTTGGTACATAAAAAACTTTGCCTTCTTACAGAACGCGCAGTTCTTTCAAAATCTCAGTTTTGGATTTAGTCTTGTCATCGACTTGTTTGATTACACGTGCAGGTGTACCAGCTACTACAGAGTATGGAGGCACATCTTCAGTTACAACCGCTCCGGCTGCAACAACTGCACCTTTACCGATGCGTACGCCTTCCAGTACAACCGAGTTCGCACCGATCAATACTTCGTCTTCTACGATTACAGGCTGTGCGGATGGTGGCTCAATGACACCTGCAAGGACAACGCCTGCACCGATGTGGCACATGTTGCCTACTTTAACACGACCGCCAAGTACAGCATTCATATCAATCATGGTGCCTTCACCAATCGTAACGCCAATGTTAATCACTGCGCCCATCATAATGACTGCATTGTTACCAATGCCTACCATATCACGGATATAGGCGCCTGGCTCAATACGTGCATTAATGCCTTTCAGATCCAGCATAGGAACAGCGGAGTTACGGCGGTCATTTTCCACCACATAATCTTCTTCTTTCGCGTTTGCGCTATCCAGTACCGGCTTGATATCGGCCCAATCACCAAATACCACACCGCTGTCTCCAGAAATAAAAGCTTGAACATTCTCGCCAAAAGATGCGGAAGCCAAAGCCCCTTTTACATATACTTTAACAGGCGTCTTTTTCTTGCTGTTTTTAATCACGTTGATGACTTCTTGTGTATTCATTTCGATGGACATATTAAATCTAACAACTCCTTCATCGCTTCATACGACTTCGCAAGCCGGAATGATCTTATTCTCTCATCCTTTATAGCACAAAAGTGCAGGTCTCGCAATTACAGATTAGATCTTCGAAGCGCTAACCTTGTACCTAAAACAACAAGCTTCAGCAGTTTGACTGCCTTAAATTCATAAGTATAGGCCAGCGACCATCCTAATTTTAATCAGGATTATTTATTCGCTTGCAGGCTCTCCAGCGAGGTATAAATGAAGGACTCGAATCCTTCAGCAGGCTCCCCTTGTGGAATATTCACTTTCACGCTGAAAGCGCCCGTAGTATTTTCTACAACAATATATTGTCGTGTAATCTTCGAACCGTTCGCTTGCAAGAACAGGCGGCTGCTGGTCAGCGCTTTAGGCACGTCTGCTTTGTCCAGCTTTTGCACCTTGCCAATGGAAGCTAGGTCCTTTTCGCCATCTTTTTGAAGCTCATCTAGATTAAAGTCGGAGGGCAGCTTCTTAATTTCGGCGTAGTAATTATCATCTACCGCCAAAGCGACACGGTTTTGATCAGGGAACAGGGACATTGGATCAAACACATACAGCGAATAGCCCTCTCCCTTTGTCAAGGTTGCTGTCTGCTTTTCCTTTTTCCCTTCAAGGGTAAGCTCAAAAGTTTGAGTTTTCGCGCGTTCTACGCCTACTTGCTGACCAGAACTTCCGTTTGGATTGCCATCTGTTGCAGCCTCTGTCTTTTGTATTTTCGTTAAAGTCAGTTGCTTCGCTGTCGCGTCGCCCTCTACTGCTTGTTCGTTATATTCAAACGCTACTGGATCACCTTCTTTAAGTCCAGCTATTACCGTATCCAGTCCTTCTCCTAACTGGAAGGATTGGGCTTCGCCATTGGTCTCAATCTCTACCGTATGCGGGTCAGCAGCTCCGTTGTATACGCCTGTGCCTTTTTTAACCTGCGGCTCAGCGACCGGCTCCGGAGTGGCTTGCGGCTGTTGTGTTTGCGGTTGGTCTGCCCCTTGAGGTGCATTGTTATTGGTTTGTGGTTTCGTACCACAGGCTGATAGAGCCAGCACTGCCACGACAGTCAGTAGTATGATTGAAAATGTGTTATGTTTTTTCATAAAATCCACCTCCACGATGTTAGACGAGCTTGTGCAGCAAAAGTTCTATGCAGCATCTCACTTAAAATCCTTCCCCTCGCTCCCGTTGATTATATTCTCAGGATTTTGCAAAATCCTAATACCATGGGGATGCCAGGTACGGTATAATAGGCTACATTAAACCTCATTTTCGAGATACCGGTTAGAAGGAATATAAACGTATTTCATTTCTTTCATATGGATGGAGCTGCCACATGAATCAAGCACACAAACCGTCGTTTTCCTTTGAGTTATTGTACATCATAGGTATTATCGCTATTTCGTTCTCCTCGATCTTCGTCAGATGGTCTGAAGCCGAGGTGTCCGTCATCGCTATGTACCGTTTGTACCTGACCAATCTTCTTATGCTACCATTGGTCTGGAAATACCGCACCGAGCTATTCAGCCTTACTCGCAAGCAGTGGATGCTGATCCTCTGGTCCGGTATCGCGCTAGGGATGCATTTCTTGCTGTGGATGGGCTCGCTGCGGCTGACCACCGTTGCAAGCTCTACTGTTATTATGACATTGGAACCGATCCTTGTCATGCTCGGTTCTTTTTTGTTTTTCCGGACAGGCACGAATCGCGCTATGCTCTTCGGAATGGGTATGGCCTTTGTCGGCTCACTGGCCATCGGTGCAGGAGATTTTCATGTCTCAGGACAAGCCCTGCTCGGAGATGCACTGTCCTTTTTGGGTATGGTCGCCGTGTCCATCCATATGCTGATGGGCAAACATCTGCGCGAGCATTTGAGCGCTTTTGTCTATAATTTTTGGGTTTTTATCATCGCAGCCACATCGCTTGCGCTGTATAATGTGGTCAATGCTATACCTTTTACTGGATATGCGCCACGCGAATGGGGGCTGTTCTTGCTGCTTGCCATTGTGCCTACGCTGTTCGGACATTACCTGTTTAACTGGCTGCTCAAATACATAAATGCCACCGCGGTGTCGATGGCGGTACTCGGTGAGCCTGTTATTTCTTCCCTACTGGCATGGGTGCTGCTCGGGGAAAGGCTGTCTGCCTTGCAGTTTGGTGCAGGCTTTTTCATTCTGTTTGGAGTATGGGTTTTCATCCGATACGGAACGGATTTTAAAAAGCAAGTTGTCCACCAAAGTGAAATGCCTGACAATGAGCACCCTCTGAAGGTTAGCTCTTAGCTTATTACCCCATTTTCATAAATCATACTCAATGGATTAAATTTGCTGTCAAAAAAAGGAAGGCGGAATCCTCTATGAAATCCATCGTATCCAAACGCTGGCTGCTGGCCCGATTGTATGAACCAGACATAATTATTGCCGACTGCCGTTCCGTGCTCGGACAAGCCGGGGCTGGACGGACCGAATTTAATGAAGACCACATTCCTGGGGCGGTTCACTTCGATTTGGAAGAGGACCTCACCGCTCCTCTAGGCGAGCATGGGGGTCGCCATCCATTACCTGATGTGGATACACTTGCTGCACGTCTGAGCCGTGCCGGAATCAATGCAGGTTCACGCATCGTCGCTTATGATGACCAAGGCGGTATGATGGCCTCCCGCTTCTGGTGGCTGCTGCGCTACCTCGGGCATGAGCAGGTATACGTACTGGAAGAAAGCTACAGCGCTTGGAAGGAAGCAAAATTCCCGTTTACGGCAGACCAGCCGATTCGCATTCCCTCGACCTTTGTGGCAAATATTCAGCCACAAATGCTCACAAGTATGAAAGAAGTACAACGTATATCCGAAGCTTCTGTTCCTGTTGGCTCCTATATCGGTTTTTCACCTATATTGATCGACTCCAGAGAGCGTCCGCGCTACCTGGGGCTGGAAGAGCCCATAGATCAAGCAGCGGGGCATATCCCCGGTGCAGTGAATTTCTTCTGGAAAGAGGTTTTAGATGAAAAGGGGTCATTTAAAAACGCAGAGCAGTTAAAACAGCATTTCTCAGACCTTGATCAGAACGCTGAGATCATCGTATATTGCGGATCAGGCGTATCTGCCTGTCCAAATGTCCTGGCCTTGAATGAGGCAGGATTTAGTAATGTGAGACTCTATCCGGGGAGCTGGAGCGATTGGATCAGCTATGAGGAAAATCCGGTGGCGACCGGACAGGAATGATCCATTTTTAACAGATATACTGATTCTAAAGACAAAACACTGCCTTAAGCGATTGAGCTCATGGCAGTGTGTTTTTTCTCTCATCGAATTTATCGATCATTTAATCCCTTTCCAGCGAGAATGTCCTGGATACATTTTTCAATCCTTGATTCCCGAGTTTTAGATTGTTTGGGTGCAGAAAAATGCATAATGTATGCTCTTTGTCGTCCCGGCGTCAATGCAGCAAAAGCAGTTTTCAAGGCAGGATTTTCATCTAATTTAGTTTGAAATTCTTCAGGAAAAATGAGTTCTGTGTTCTTTTTAAAATCCACTTTCAACCCGGCTTTTTCCACTTCAATGGCTTCATTAATATAGTCCTTTAAGATGGCTTCCATCTCCACGATTTCTTCAACATTCGTGAATCGAATCTGGCGCCCCGCCTGCGTGTCCTCCCCAGGTTTGATTAGAATACCATTGGGATCTTTTAACAAAGCACCTTTGAAAAACATAAGCGCACAGTGTTCTTTAAAGCCTTGTATTATAGCTATGTTACTATTCTGAAACATGTAACATGGTTTACCCCACTTCAATTCTTCGTTTAGCTGGCAGTCAAGCATGAGCGCTCTCAACTTCTCCATTTCCGCCTGCCATTTTTTCGCTTTATCTAAATACACATCAACCTTAGGATTCATTTCCTCTCTATTTGTCATGTTAGCTCTCCCCTTATTGTTTTTGCTCATAATGTTTATGTATATATATTTACAGAAAATCTATAGAATAGCCGTCACATTGCTATATTTATTATATGTTCACCTCATCCCACCTATAAATTACATAACCCAATTGACATATAACTAACAATAAATAAATTACGTTTATACATAGATATATCTTAATTTTTTTCTTGTATTTATCTAAATCTACTTCTTCGTTCACTTCTCTTGTCTTTATTTCCTCACTCCAACTCATTATTCTTGAGAATTCTACCGCACCCAATACTCCCCATAGCAATGGAAAGACTAGAAATATGGCATTTACTAGGGACAATAATATACCCATCCCTACATCATCCATTGTTCTAATTGATTTAAAATAAATGTGCACCACTAGTGTCAGACTAAATAATCCCAAGCCTATAATACTTACTATTGGTTTGTCTTGCATTCTCATTTTTTTATTCCCTTCGGTTCCAATTACATATAACGATCTGTATTCACGATGTCCTAGCGTTTAAGGACTAACAGTCCGGCTGCCACTTGCGGCAGTTAAGCGGTAGGATGTGTCTGTTGAATTACTTCCCCGAAATAGCTATCCAATATTTTGAACAACTATATATCTTAATTCATATTCTTGTTGTTTTTCTGCATGTGTCAGACATTCTCTTATGGAACCCATTTCTAATATATTCAAATCATTAAAATGTTCTATTAAATTTTCTTCAGTAAAGAAGTGAGCATATTTCCCTTTCTTGTATTCATATGTTCCTTCCTCAACGTTCCTACCCACACCATTATTAAAATCGCGATCAGAAAAACACGTAAAATACATCACTCCCTGTTCCTTCAAATGCATCACACAATTCTGTATCAGTTTTTTTCGGTCTTCCAACAAAAATAAATGTAATAAATCATAACAATATATGCCGTCATACTTTTTGCTTGTACGAAACTCTAACACCGATTCTTGAATAAAATTCGTTTTCAAATCCCATTCTTTTGCTAGATTTATAGCTGAACTAGATATCTCAATTCCATCAACCTCAAAATAAGAAGAGAACATCTTGGTATTTCTCCCATACCCAGCACCAGGAACCAAAATATTATGTGCATTATTCTTTTTGAACAAATCTATAGCTTGGGTTACAGTTTGACTTGGTTCACAACCCCAAATCATTCCTTCTTCAGCAAACCTTTTGTTCCAATAATCTCTCATATTATTCACCTGCCTATATACTCACATAGCTCTTCTTTTAAGCTCATCAATCTGTCTTATATGATGTTGATCATGCCAGATAAAATCTCTTAAATATGATAGTATAGTAAACTTCCCGTCAGCATATTCTTTAGTAAACTTGTCGTCTTCAAAACTCTCTATACTCTGCAATATCATGTTACGGTACTGAATAGTCATTTCAATTAATTCTTCCTTGGTTTTTGTTTTCCCATATTCAACAGCACCCTGATTAAATTGATTAAAATCAATATGTGTTAATGTCACAGGCGTATTGTTTAATATCGGATTTATGGATGCTTCAAAAAAATATTTATCCCACAGCAGTATATGACTTACGATATCGTGAACTGACCATTTATCTTCGGCAATCTTTATTTGCCAATCCATTTCACGAATCTCAGAAACAAAACATATCCATTCCTTGAACTCCTCTAGTAACTGCGACTTCTCATTCATGGTTTCAGACCCCTCTTTTCAGATTTGAGTTAGTTAGAATAATGTATTTGTATTCATGAACCCCAAAAGTGGGGTTTGCTAAAAATTTTTTTATGAATTCTATAATGATTATATCTTTCAGCATCTATTTCTATCTCACCAACAAACTTAAAATTACTTTTTTGAATAACTCTATTGGATGATCCATTCTCAAGTAATGCAATTGCGTTTAGATATAAAGCTTTCCTCCAATCAATAACATGGACCATTCGCCCAGAATGTCTTGTAATATTTGAATTCTTTTCTTATGTCAATTTCCATATCTACTGACAGCACATCAAGTCTATTTTCATCTACTTTATTTAAGGATATTTTCATGGTTTCTCCCTGACTTGTTGTATGACCACCATATTTCGCCTAATGTTTCTTATATTCATGAACTCCCTCAGGGGTTGCTGTCTGCTCTGGCTTCTTTAAAATCTCTCTGGCAAACCAAGAGCTCTGCATGACCCGAAGCATGAATATTATGTTATATGATTGTTACCATCTTCATGAAATACCTATAGTCCTTAATTCAGCTTCCATTATTGCAAAGTATACATCCATGACAATTTAAATAGATATCATGTTTTTCGCATTTGGGATACCCTCTTGGAATTGTAGGGTTATCATCCCCCTCTTCAATTTCTGACCATTCTGTATAATTATTCATGTCAACATCTTCTTTATTGAATGCTTTAATCATTAAGCCAAATTGATTCAAACAATTAACAACCCAATCTTGGCGTGGTTTATAGCTTAATTTCTCCCACCCTAAACCATCTGCTGCATTTGAAATAGTATCTAGTATAAAATCTTTCTCGCTTTCAAAGGAGCCTATAGTCCAAGGCATTTCATCAATATCAAAACCAACTGTTCCTATTCCAACTACAGACTGGTCCCTTTGTGCTAGCCAAATAATTAATTCTTTTTCTCGATTCGTTTTAGCTAGTAGTGATCCACTAATAGCTAGAACTTCAATAAAGACTGATGTTAATCCATTTGACATACCTATGGGTTCAACTACATCATTTAATTGTTTTGGTAATGAAATGGTGTTCGCCATACTATCCTCCAACACTTTTCAACTTACAAAATCAGCCCTTTATGATCCTCGCCTTCGAGCTGTTTAAAATTCTCAATCAACTATCTATAAGCAATTCTCTTAATCGTAGACAAAATTGCTTCGCATGAAAATGCCAACATTTATTTGTAATCATAATCCCTTAATGATAGTTCTTGAACAATTTTTCTACTGTCCTTTATTCTTAGAATTTGCTTCGGTTTATCATATATCCAACCAAGCTTTATACAATATTCAATTAATATGGATTTTATTAAAGGTCTATATAAGTTAATGTAATAACATTCTTTCCAGTCGAACGAAATTTCAATAAAAGAAGTTTTATACTTCCTTGAATAAGCTCTAAACAATACCTCATAAGGTTTCTCGTCAACAATGCAAATGAATTGATAATGTCTAACAATGATTGGGATTGCTTTTTTTTGAAATACTTTCATCATTCACCTCAACATTACTTTATCAGCAATTATGTCTAATAGCGTTCTTGTGTTCCTGAACCCGAGAAGCTTAAAGAAGCGTAGCGACTGGCTAGCTTCGGTTCTTAGCCTCGCAGGATTGTCCACCTGACTTTCACTTTCAGAAAAACGATGTTATGTGATACCTCTAGTTCTTATTTAATATATTCTTCAATCCTTGTTTAATATTATTTGGTCTCGTCTATTCTGGATTACTCTATTAAAAAAAATCTCTGTAGTCTAAAGTCAATTCCTTTTTTAGTTCTATATTGGAAGAAATACACCACATATTAGCACTCTCTTCTTAAAATGCTTTTTACATTGATTTCCTCAACGTCAATTCTTGTTCAACTCCTTTGTCAATATTATTTCCAGAGGTTCGTTCTCAAGCATTAAGCATCCAGCATCTTTATACCCAAGCTTCCTATAAAAATGTTGAGCTCCTTCATTCGACTGTGTTGAGGTCATAACCATTTCAAATCCTTTTTGTTTCATTAATTCTTCCCAATACTGGACAACTTTTTTACCAATACCTGTTCCTCTGTACTCCTCATCTATCCATATCATATTCATAAATGGTGTGTTGTCCCAGAAAAATCCGTATCTCATCCAACCTATTTCTTGATTGGATTCTCTGATTATTAGGATTTCATTTTCTTTTATTTTGGGTCTTATCAGTGTTTTATGTATGTGCTTGTCTCTTAACGAGATATACTCGCAATCTGATTCAATTGCAAAATCAATCTGCATTGTAAATCCTCCCTTTCACGCTTTTCATTAAATATCTTCTTGGTAACACTTAGCATTGATGTCTCATAACGTTGTACAGTACATAAGTTTATAAAGTCTTTTTAAAAATGTATAAGTCGCCTTCTTCTCTAACTTTAGTAAACCCACACTTTGAATAGAAGTGATGATTCTTCACACTCCAGCTAGGAGTATCCAGCCACCATTCAGTGCTATCTGGAAATTCACTTTCAATTTTCTCCATCATCTTCGTTCCGATTCCTTGATTTTTAAAATTTGGATCAATAAAGATCCTTCCTAGATTATGCACTTGATTACATTCTACAAATATCATAGCTCCCCCGATTATTTCTCCATTAAAGAGTACCTTGAAGTATTCGCAATTTTGCATCATCTCTTCTTGCCAACTTATGGAGTCATACCCTATGGGCCCAACGGTTCCGTTAATATTAAAATACTTTGATTCATCCTCAAAACTGGCCTTTTGTATTTCAGCAAGTTTTTGAGCATCATTTTTTCTAGCTTTTTCTAATGTCAGCACCCAACATACCTCCATTGTCTTTTTATTTTTTCCAGGGTTGTCTGTTGAAACGCCTCCTCGAACTCCATCCCAGCAGGTCAAGGCTTCGTGAGGATTCTTATGCTTGAATATTATGTTATCAGAAGTTACCGAACTTCTTCACTATGCATTCAAAATCAATATGCAATTTTTTATCAGCGAACTTTCTTATATGGTCTTTTTTCATTTTGTAGTTTGATTATTAGTTCATATGCATCTCTTTCACTTTTCTGAGCTTTTAGTGACTCTTCTTCTGTTATTTCTATTTCTATCATTTGAACCACTATTCCACCAGTATCAAAACTAATGAATATTCCCCCATCTCTTCGAATTATATTAATCCCATAATTGGCAAAGAGTATATCCATATTATAGGTGACAGCCTCAAAAAAGCCCAAATTTAGAGACTCAAATGGACGATGTTGCTTCGTCTCCCTCGACACCACGGTTCAGCAAATTCCAAAATTGTTCAACTATGACCGATGCTGGATACGGCATCGAACGGGTAATCCACCATTCCAATACCCCCACTGCCGCTGAAATTAAAAATTGCACCGTAATGTCCCTGTTCATATCCTGATCGAGGTTGATCGAATCTAGATGCTCGCACAGACTTTGCCGGAACATTGTCTCTATTTGGTTTCGAAAAACCGTACTTCCCTTGTTCGTCAGCATTATAGAGTAGAATGAAGCATGCTGCTCCAAATATTCAAACGTACGCAGTAGTGCGGTTTTGGAAGGGAGATGAAAGAAGTTATCTTCAGACATACAATTACGTAGTAACTCGTTAATTTGAGCTTCCATGCATTGATCGCGCAGATCGTACTTGTCAGCGAAATGCAAATAAACCGTTCCGCGATTGACATTCGCTTCCTCCGCAATTTGATTGATCGTAATTCTCTCGAATTCCTTTTCTGACATTAGCCTCATAAAAGCATCAATAATGGCTTGCCTCGATTTTTGAATACGCCTGTCCATATCCTTCTCCCCTTTGTACCATCCGAAAAAATGAACATTTCGAAGTCCTCTGTTGAAAAATCAACAACCACGCTTATTTTAACCATTGAACCCCACATACCGCACTGATACATTCACTTTATAAAATTTATGTTGATGATTCAACATATGTTTAATTCTAGAGGAGCTGTAATCATGAAATCTATTGTTGTACAATCTTTTGAATGATTTAAATCATATTGAATTAGGAGGTTTAAAAATTGAAACTTACAGGAAACACGATTTTTATTACAGGCGGCGGTTCGGGAATTGGACGTGCGTTAGCAGAAGCTCTCCACAATCTTGGAAATAAAGTTATTATCTCCGGTCGACGTAAAGAGCGTCTGGATGAGACGATTAAAGCGAATCCCGGCATGTCCGCAGTGGAATTGAATGTACAAGATCCTGCCAGCATAAAGGCGACCGCCAAGCAGTTAATCGAAGAATACCCGGATGTTAATGTCTTGATTAACAACGCCGGCATCATACAGTCCGATGACGCGGCGGGCGTGATCGATGAGGATGTTTTGATTTCGACTGTCACTACAAACTTGCTAGGTCCCATTCGGTTGACTTCTGCATTCATCGAGCATTTGAAGGCCAAAGAAGAAGCGGTTGTCATCAACACGACTTCGATACTTGGATTTGTACCATTAGCGACAACTGCTATATACTCCGCGACGAAGGCAGCACTTCATACCTATACGCTGTCCCAAAGGTACATGCTTAAAGACACATCGGTAAAAGTAATAGAAATTGTGCCCCCATGGGTTCAAAGCAACAACGTTGAACCGCGTGCGATGCCACTTGATTCATTCATTGATGCAACAATAAAGATACTTGGCAAGGATACAGACGAAGTTCTGGTGGAAGAAGCGAAAATGTTTCGAAATAACCCTGGACCGAACGAAGGTGTTTTTGTGACCCAGCTTAACGATACGATGAATTCTGAACCTCCAAAGTTCCATTGATCCATCTGTAATTCAATTCTCAAAAATTTAGGCGAACATGAAGTAAACACTCAGTTCCGTCTATTTCATGTTCATTTTTATTGCAACTTGCTCGTGAAGTAAGAAAAAACGCCAAGCAGTCACACCCATGTTTACCTCTTAAATAATTTTGTTGATTTCACATAACGTTGGGTATTCCCGAAGTTCAAACAGCTTAAGGCACGTAATGCCGGGTGGCTCTGCCACTTAGCTGGTTGAGTTTGTCCGGTGAATTTGCTCTTCCGAAATGCCTCTTCTGGATCAAGGGTCGGGCTTGTCTCGGCCCGATGCATGAATGTAATGTTATGCAAAGTTTCATGACTTCATTGAATCTACTTACATATCCTGCTTAATTACCACACCATTCTCTCCATTCTTCTGTAATATCTTGATCCTCCTCAATTTCTAATCCAGCTAGTCTTGCTGCCTTATCTATAAATTCAGCCAATTCTTCACGTTCCATCGTTTCAATAAAATAGTCGTTCTTTTCATTCAATTCATTAAAAGAAATTACAATTTCTTCTACAGCCTTCATAATACTTTCAGGATGTTTAGTTTCTTGTAATAATATTAATTGGTTTAGATAGTTATCCAGGACTTTATCACACATTAATAATTTCTCTTCCGTAAAAAGGTCATCTCCGTATTCAACCATTCTTTTGTTCCACAATTGAGTTGGTTTTTCATTAAATAGGTCCTGTAATGTCATTGGGCATATCCCTCATTTTCTTGTTTTTGTTTTAATAGATTTTTAAAATTGTTGCATAGTATTTCGCATATGAGTTTGCTTACTAACTTGCTTTTCACTTCACTTATCTAATTTTTTCTTTGATTCATCTTTTTTCATCTGTTAGTACACCCTTAATGAAAGACCAAGTACGGTCAACACCTGGTCAGTACAATTGGCGTGGAGGTTTATTCCCTTTTAAGTCTCAGGTAATAACCCCTCCCCCTTCGGCTCTTAACCTTTAGGTGATTTTTTACCTTCTCTTGTTGTTATTGATGCATGTTAAAAATGCAAGAATAGATGTCCAAAATAGTAACATTAGAGTCATCGCATCTTTTACTTCCATGGTCTCACTTTTCGAAGGAAAACCATACCCACCCAAGAGTCAATTGTATCTATATTTTATCTGTATTCACGATGTCCCTCTGACTTATGCGAACGAAATGAGCGGCCGCCGTGCGTATGTGTCCGCCTGCCCCCACTCCCTGGCAATCCTCTTTGCCGGACCGAGGAACCGCCAGGCTCCGATGCGTGGATATGATGTTATCTGATGGATTGGCCATAAAAAAACAGTTCAACTTTCCCTCTATGACATAAGGCAAAGATGAACTGTCTTTAGTTCCTGTTAAAATCTCTATGCGCACAAGTAGCAACTTCTTCTCCCATCAAGCCAACAAAGCCTGAGCGATCTGATCCACAATGCCATTGATGCCTGTGGGTCCATAACAGCCGATCCATGTCGCGGCATCGACCGAGTGTATGTGCTGGCGCTCAACGGTATCAAGCATTCCCCAGACACGTTGCTCTGTTGCGGATATTCCCTCCTGCATGAGTTCATGGCTAAGCAAGAAGTAATGGCTGGCGTGTACAGCCGGTAGTCTGTCAACTGAGATGTGATAGGCCGTGTCGGAGGTATCTGCCACAAATAACGGAACAGGCAGACCTAGATCATGGTACAGCACAGCCCCTGTACGATGAGAGGCAGAATGCACGCGAACCAGAGAATCCAGCGGACGGATCAGTGCCACGCTCTTGCCTGCCAGAACGGGAGCAAGTTCTTCGGACAGCAATGTGGTTCGTCGGTGATAATCCGTTATAATACGCTTTGCCTCTTCTCGTTTGCCTGTCAGTTCACCGAACAGAGTCAAAATAGTCTGCCAGTTTTCATTGCGCTTAAACATGAGAACTGGAGCGATCCGGCTTAACTGTTCATAGTGCGGCTCATGTACCTCGGTGCAAATAATTAGATCCGGAGACAGTCGCTCCACTGCAAACAGGTCGGGGTACTCATATGTTCCGAGTAATTCAGTATTCTGAAGTCCTGCCCTGATCGTTTGAGGGAAATGTAACACTGCATTGCCTAGTCCTACACTACCTGCTGGAGAGAGCCCCAGCGCAAGCAAATGATCAGCATATTGCACATCGAGTACAGCGATACGCTTCGGAGATCCGATAACATAGTATTCCCCTCGCATATGGCATATCACCGAGCCTTGGGCCGACTCATATGAAGAAGCTGTGCGGTTCCGCTGCAAGGAATGAGCATAGTCTATATCTGTTTTCGAAGCGGCATCAAGCCTATAACGCAGCGGAGGGATGCCATAATATTTCTTAAACGCCCTACTGAAATAATACATGTCGCGATAGCCCATTCTGTCAGCAATTTCACCGATGGGAGCATCCGTGTGACGCAGCATCCGCGATGCACTCTCCATGCGCAACTGAATGACATACTCAGTCAGTCCGAGCTGCTTCTCTTGTTTGAATCGTCGCTGCAGCTGTCTTAAGCTGCATCCAGCAAGGGCTGCCAGCTCTTTAAGCTCCAGATTCTGGCGATAATGCGACGCTATATATGAAGCGACAACATCCACCATGTCAGACGCTTCTCCTCCCTGATCACGTTCGTAATCCATGATCAGTTCGTAGATCATGCCCTGAAGCAACGCATTGGCATGAAAACGTTCCATCCCTTCGCCACGACGCCATTTGGCAACGATTTTTTCTGCATTCTCGATCCATTCTGCTTGGGTTACCGAATTTTGCACAAATGAAGTGCGCAACGGATGTTTTCGATATGAAGGCAAAACAAGAGAGGCTCCCTCCATAGAAGAAGCCTTGTACATGATCACGATATAATAAATGTCGTCTGATCTGGCCGTCAGCGTTAAGGATGTCCCCTTAACAACATGACCAGCAAAAGAAGCTCCAATGTGGCAAACCTCACCATTCATTGCAAGCTCCCCTTCCCCTCCGTATGCCAGCAACAACACATTCGAAGTTAATTCCGTTTCGCGAAGAACACTGCCTGTCTGCAAAGTACCGCTATACTCGTCAAGCATCTTGATCGTTGTATCACTCCATAGACTTGTCTGTTCTTGTAGCGGCATTTCTCTCATCTCCTGACAATAGCATCCTTTGCTAGAGTGACTCACATGACTAGGCTTAACCAATTAACTACAACCAGGCCTGTTAGCAAAAGTAAAATTGTTACTGTTGTCATTTTAATTGAGATTTATTCTCATTGTCAATTTTCGGACATTTTCTGCAATATTCCCCTGACATCCGGTAATAAAAACAACAGGTGGTACGCTTGCTTTTCACGGCTGGAATGCTGTCCTTATTTTTTGTGAACCGGGTGAACGGATTTCTTTTTACACCGAACAAATGCCCGGGCGCTCCTTGCGTCAGATATGAAAAATCTGCCTGGATGTGCTGACTTTCTTGCTCAGCATTGTCTACTTCAGGAGTATATAATGGGACAATGCGTATCATGATATTCTCCCAAAGGATACTCATCGAAAGAGGAGCAATCGCAGCAAGCGTCTTTAACAGCGGTGCAAGGTGTAACGCAAACATCTCCTTTACCACCTTTTCCCGCCACACTTCCCTGTCTCCAGTTAGTGCTTCTGCCCGAAGCCCGTTCATAGCTAGAAGAGGAAAATGCGTCCCCCCCTCATTAGCTGTGAGCGTCGGATGATAGAGAAAGCTGTTGTCTAGCCGAAAAGAAACATGCTGATGATGAACGGTCATCGCGGTCAGCAACGGAGCAATCCACAGGTAGCCGATTCGCTTAGCTAACATCGAAGCAGCTACCCTCATGTCAGGCGCACCAATATACTCTTGAAGCCAGCTTAAATACTCTCGGCATGCAGCTTCTTCATGTAGTTGACTCAAAGCAATAATACGGACATTATCTTCAGACGGCTCACCAAGCCGAATCGAGTGTTCTTCCACCGTTTGCTGCCATAAGTCAGTCGATAGATAATGGTCCATTTTAATTCGATCCCAACAGTGCTTCCGATGCCTGATCTACAATAATATTAATTGCAAGTGGGCCATAATAAGCGATCCAAAGTGTAGAATTAACATCATATGCACGGTTATTTTTAACTGCATCAAGGGATTTCCATACTGAACTGCTATCCAAAGCCTCTGCCTCTGCCGCAAACAACTCATCAGACAGAACAAAATAATGATCTGCACCAATCTCAGGAACTTTCTCCATCGAGATTTCAACGGAGGTATCATCTTTGATCTTCTGGACTAATGCAGGCATTTTTAAGCCCAAATCCTCATACAGAATGCCGCCTGTTCGATGCTCAAGACCATGAACACGAATGCCTTCTTTTCTCGGACGAATAAGTGCTACCGTTTCCTCTCCCAATTTCTCCGACAGCTTCTCCTTTAGTCCTGCAATTTTGTCCTCATAAGCCTTACGCACAGTTTCTGCCTCTGCCTGCTTACCTGTGATCGCAGCCACCGTAGCTAACGTATCTCGCCAGTCCTCGTAGAAGTCAAGTACGATTGTGGGCGCTATTTTGCTTACACTCTCATACTCTTTCTCTTGAAAATCAGTCATTAAAATAAGATCCGGGTCCAATGCTACAATCGCTTCCAGATTGGGCTTGTCCCGTGTACCTAAAACCTGTACGTCACCCGGCTTATCGCCTAAATATTCTGGAAATGTGGTATTGCCTTCAGCGATAACACTGCCTGCCGGCTGCTCGCCAACGGCTAGCAATTGATCCAGAAATTTGACATCAAGCACAGCAATTTTCTTTGGTTTCTCGTTAAGCGTATACTGACCCTTCATATGCGAGATCGTAACCGGGAAGGCTCCGGCAGTCTGAGACGCTCCATTCGAAGGCGTGTCCGTTGGAGTTGTAGCAGACTCATTGCCGCCATTTGTACCTGCTCCGGCACCGCAAGCCGTCAGTACAAGAACAAGGGCCAGCATCCAGATCATTAAAAATCGTGATTTATGGTCAGCATGTGCCATGTTTCCGGCAGCTTGCCTCTTTGTTCCTTTATTCATGGTGAAACCTCCTTATGTATGATAATGATTTTCATTATCGAAATATAAGGCGAGTATAATATATCTCCACATCGCGTTACCATGTACTTTTGCGACATTTCAGCCGGACTAATGCGACATGTAAACCGCTATATCTTCATTTACAATTCTATCAGCTCTTTTACTAATTACTGCATAATCATCGTCTAATGTATCAAGCCAACAAAACCAAGAATCTCCCATTTTTTCTTTCCATTGATTCCTACCTCTTGCATCAATGTACATTCCATATCCATTTGTTCCATTGAAACTACAACAGAGGTTTGTATGATAAATTTGTGGGTACTCTTCATTAAATTTTGAATGTGGAAACTCATAAAATGTTTCTTTGGATTCATAAACCATTTTCGGTGAAACATCTATATTTAATACCCTTTCATCCGCAGATATTTCTAAAACATTTTGCTTTCTCCTTTTATCAAGTATTTCCTATAACGTTCTTGTATTTATGCACCCGTTAGGGAGTATCTGCTGAAATTTCTCCCCGACACCCTTCTATCAGACCCAGGCTCCAAAGGAGCCGCAGCTTGAATATGATGTTATGTGATGCCACATCTTCTTCGAACTTTCTACCTACAATTATTTATGGATTTGAACTTTGATTTTAGATATTCGTTTATCTATTAAATTATAGATTTTTTCGATTTCATCTTCTTTGATCTTATTTTTTACCAATTCATTTTTAATTTCTTGTTGAAGTTCAATTAACGCTTCAAGTTTCAATGTTATATACCAGCCTGTCCATTCCGTAACTAGGCTATCGTCAAAGCATTCGCCATCGGTATAAAAGAACATTCTATAATAGCCTATTCTCTTTTTTTTGTAGTAAATGTCTAACGTAGATATAACCTGCTGGGAATAGTGACTGTCTACAATCTGATAATCGGAATGAAAAATAGTTTTATACTCAATTGTATCTATTGAAGGCTTAATATCTTCTAGATTCAATTCATCAAAAAACAAACTAATTTCTTCTGGGCATTCTTTCATGTAGTTATTGAATGTTACCCAAAAACCTTCTAAGGTTCTATCCATAATTTTATGTGTATCAATCCAGCTCTCTAGCGCTAAATTATCCAATTGAATCATCCATCCTTTAAAAACTTATGTGGTTTCACATAACGTCCCCGTACTCACGACCCGACGTATGTCGGGTGTCCGGCGAATGCCCGCAGCGTGAATATTATGTTATGTGGTGTACCGGGGTTCTTGAATCTACTTACAAATGATCGCTTCTGTATTTACTTATGTGCTCTTCTAATGTCTTTCTCGCTTCTTCATAGGTTCTAATCACTTCATCCAATTCGTTCTTCAACTCTTTATGTTCTTTCCAATATTCTTTCTCCACTTTGAGTATCGAACAAAATAAATCTCCGATATATAAATCTCCTGATCCGAATGGGTTCTGTATTAATTGCTCTAAGGCTAGAGGTAAAAGAAAATCTAGATTCATTTGTTGCCCAATCAAAAGTCTTAAATCTTCATTATTCAATTCACAAAGAGGCTTCTTCCTTAATCGATGTACTTGGATCACTAATGAAGAAGCAAAATTCGGTTCACCCCAATATTTTCCTTCAAGTTCTTCAAGGGTTTTGGTTAGATCTACTTGTTGCATGGCTTCACCCTCTTAAATAAATGGTTTCCGGTATGTCACATAACGTTCCCGTATTCATGAACCCCAAAGGGGTTGTCTGCTGAAATCCCTTTCCGAAATCCACCTGTGCAGACCAAGACTCCGTCAGGAGTCGCAGCGTGAATATTATGTTATGTGATGTATTCGCTTTCTGAGCTAATTATAATTTATTTTCAATAAAAGGAAGTTTATCGATATTTATCAGCATCTCGCGTACTTCTTCAAAAACCCAATCTAAATCTAAGTCTTCATCATTGATATCTATATTCCAGTAATGATGCAAATTAATTGATCTTACAAAGTGTACTCCATTATTATTAAGTGTTATTTCCCATGTTATCTGAGGTTTATTTTGGTGTTCCATTATTGTATTAATAACTGTTATTAATTCTGTATTTATCAAATTCGACTCTTCTTTAAACCCTTCTTTAGCCTCTATGTTATATTTAATTTCAAGTTCCAACACTGCTTCCCTATTCTCTTCATCATGGAAACATTCTTCAGTTTCATCATGGAATAATGCACAATTTCCTCCATAGATAGACTCAGCCGTCATCGTACTATCCCAGCTAAAACTAATTTCTGCTCTTGTAATATACGGAGATCTTTTATCCTTTACTACACAAAGACATTCAAATTCTTTCATTAGAGTAACCAATTCAAGGTTATGTTTTATAATATATGGATTAAGTCCTGCTTCCTTCATCGAATTAATTATTTGACTAGTAATCTGTTCGTAAGTTAACATTCGGACACCTCTATTTTTAAGTTTGCCTTGCGGATATTTCACATAACGTTTCTGTATTCATGAACCCCATCAGGGGTTGTCTGCTGAAATACCTCTTCGAAATCCACCTTGCAGACCAAGGCTTCACACAGTCGCTGCTTGAATATTATGTTAGCCGAAGTAATGATCCTCTTCGAGTTTTCACTCAAATACTCATCTTTCTTTTGCTTGTATAAGACTTTTCCAAACTCTTTAGTTGGTGAGATAACCCGAATGATTCGAATAGCATTTATAGAATTCGTCAAAACAAGTTGACAGTCCTCTAGGATGTATTCCATGAATGCTGCATCTGTTAAAGTTTCCTTATAAACATCTGGGTTTTTCTTAATTACTTCCTTCCCCAGCTTTAAAAAATCCTGATCATGGTTATGTACTTCGATATTATTCCATACAGCTCTTTCTCCGATCCTCCAAATGATTGTATTCTGTATTTCCATACCTAATTCAATTAGCGTTTTTATAGGTTTTTCGCTTCTGTCACTTGTCATGTGTCCTATAAAATGACCAAAATAAGCAGGAAAATCAGACTCTTCCACTCTAAATACAAATCCATTATATTTCTTTCCATCTCTTCTAAATCTCTTTAATGCTTTCATCCACCAACGATCCAATGCAATTTGTCCTGTTAAAGGAAAGCAGTAAACCCCGTTCCGACTTTTTCTAATTCCGTTTTTCAAGATATTTTTTGAGTAATTCACAGGTGACCAATGAACAACAAGCACATAAACAACCCCTATAATTATGAATTTACAAGTATTTCGGCTAACGTTCCTGTATTCATGAGCCCCGAAGGGGTTGTCTGCTGAAATGCTTCCTGAAATCCTTCTCGCAGACCAAGGCTCCAAAGGAGCCGCTGCTTGAATAATATGTTATGTGAAGTCGCTACTTATAAATCTTGATCTTCTCTGTAACGTAATAATGTATCTTCAAGTTTTTCTAACAACATTTTCTTATATATATTGTCATCGATAAAAATTAATTCTTTTAATTCATTGGAAAATCTCTTAATAACATTCACTAAAACAATTATCATTAAAATAGAAAAGGTACTAACGACTAACGTTGAAATAGCTTGTTCTTCAGTTGTAATCATCTTGTACTTAAAGGTGAGATACTGTATCCAAATTGGCACAAAGAGTGAAATAAATATTCCTGGATTAATAAGAGAAGGGAATTTACTTTTCTCAATATCTTTCTCAAGTCCTTCTATCAGTAATTTAATTTTATTTTCTGTGTACAAATGATTTCTATTTAAGTGTTCTTTTAGAATATCTATCTGCATTGTTTCAAATTCCGGTGTTCGCCAAGGCCAACCACTCGGATTGATGTCATATTTCTGTTTCACAATTATCTTAGCTTTCTTGTTCACTAGTGAAAACATGAATATCAATATCAATAATGTAAAAATAAAAAGGATTAAAAACCATATGCCTACTGTGCGAAACTCTGTCCATACCAAGCCTATCAACAAACCATAAATCATTGGTAAAACCGATACCATAAAAAGAAAAAACGAAATTCTCAATAATGTGTATTTCATTCTCATAAACCGAAATACCAATCGATAAGATGTGACTTTCTTTTTATAAAACTTCACAAGTAATTCAATCATTTTTGTCCTCTAATTTTCGTTTTATCGATTTCACATAACGTACTTTTTATTCACGAATCCGAGAACCTTAAGCCCCAACGGGGCGACCGCGACGCGGTTAGGTCCGCAGGGTTGTTCGCCTGACTCCGCTACTCAGAAATGCCTCGGGCGGACCGAGGGCTGTATGGCCCGATGCGTGAATATAATGTTATAGGATGTGGCCGTCTTCTCCGATTAATCTCCACTACTCGTTTATTGGCCTTCTATTCTCATAGAACCATATCTTCGGATTGCAAATATATTTAGGATGCTGACTTTCAAATTCCTTATAAGTGAACAAATCATCTTTCTCAAGAAAAATATCAATTATCTTAACACAATTATCTTTTGATATTTTTTTTGGAATTAAAATAATAAATTCATCTGCTGTTTTATTTACTTGTATTGAAAGAATATTCTCCATTACACCATTAAATTTATTTAGAAGTTTATATGCACTTGGATAGCGACAATCTAGCGCAATAGGTAAACAAACTAGCGAGTATAATACTTCATCACCTGCTATAAACGCCTGAAACTTACTCCAATCGTTGCCCTTCATCTTGCTCGAAAAGTAAACACATACTTCATCATCGGCATTATCTTCAATGATTTCCATGTTACTTGAGTATAGGAAGTTGTTCTTAAAACGATCAATAACGAGGTGAAGTGATTCGATTATTCCTCTAGCAATTATTGATGTTCGTTCTGAAAGTGCCCTATTATGAGCTAAAAGATTTCTAATCTCCCTTAATTCGTTCAACTTTTGAGAGAGTCGTTCCTGAGTAAACCCCGTTAATTCTTGAATCCTACTCCATACCTTCGGATTGAATAGCATTTGAGCCAATTCACCTTGTGTGAGTGACCATATCATATTCTCCTCACTATCTGCATCTAAATAAATTAACTCCTGACTTTTAGAAATTCTACGTACCAATCCGTCTTTTATTTTCTTTGGAACATGATTCATCCAATCAGCGCCGTATTCAATCATATATACGGTCAAGCAGATTCTTCTAAGCCAATTTTCAAGGTCATAAATGGAATAATATATTTCTCCATTGATCTGAGGGATAAGCATCTCGTCTCTAAATTCTAGCTTCATTGAATCCACCTCTAATTAAGTATTTCACGGCCATTTCATATAACGTTTCTATATTCATGAACCCCAACGGGGTTGTCTGCTGAAATGCCTCTCCGAAATTCATTCCGCAGACCAAGGCTCCATTAGAGCCGCAGCTTGAATATTATGTTATCAGATTTCAGCGTCTTCCTTGAATTACTTACAACAATCATTTTTTGTTTTTAATCACCAAACTGATAGTCTTGTCCTTGTATCATTTTCATCAGTTATATATTCCAGAGATTTATATCCCTTTCTCTTTATGTGATCATATAAGTCCTCAAGTTTTTCAAGGTCTTTGCAGTAAACTGTTATGTACACACTATCAATCACAAGAAGAATAATCTGACACTCACTCGCAATATATTCTTCATATGACATTACATCTATTATATTTGCTCCTTTTGGATACGCCTTTAAATTCGCAAATATTAAGTAGTACTTGTTGTAATCAATAATCTTTTTAAGATCTTCTCCATCCATTCCAGTAACCATGTCTGGAAAGAGACTACCCCCTAAAGTATCATCAACAATAAAATATGACTCTTCTCCACCAATAAACCAACTGAAAGTAGTTATATCTATTGGCTTTAAAATCTCTCCAAGATGGTTTCCATAAGAATTTGGAATTTCAAAACTTACGCCTCTATTCATTTATTCACCCACTTCACGCTGATTTCATGTAACGTTTCTGTATTCACGACCCAGCGCATGCTGGGTGTCCGGCGACTGCCGGACCAAGGGCGTATGCCCGCAGCGTGAATATTATGTTATATGACGGAATCGCTTCTTCACTACTGGTTTTCTTCGGGTACATACTCAATTATATCTGATAATTTGCAGTTAAATGTATCGCATAGCTTGAATAAAGTTTCCAGCTTTGTTGTTTCTATATTCGTTTCCCTATACAACTTGTTGATTGAATTCCGACTTAAGCCCGATTTCGCCATCAATTCTGTTATATCATCTATTCGATGTTCTGCCATGAGTTCTCGTATATTGCACTTGATTACGTTCATCTTTTCCCCTCCATAATTCTATCTTATCTCCCATACCAGCAATCATCAACGAAAAGCGAGGTTTTAACTCTATAAAGTCAAATATTCACCTTGTAATTAACTTTATAAGGTTATATAATAACTCTATAGAGTTAATTAGAGGAGGAATAACATATGATTAATACATTAGAATCATTAACAGAACCACTTATAAGAATACGTTTAGAATTACTCTATACTGAGCTTCTGGAGTGTCATAAGGAGTACACTCAGCTTTCTTCGGAGACAGATCAATATTTTAAAACGCTTCGTGATGCTTTGCCCGATCAACTTCAACATACGGTTTTTCTTTACGAAGACGCCCAAATTTCTCTCCAATCCATCCTAGAAAGAAGTATCTACATACAAGGTTTCAAAGATGCTCTACAACTATTAAGTGAATTGTAAAATTCTAGTATTTAGAGGGTCATATGACCCTCTTTTTCTATTGTTCTTGATTCTGTCGTATAACGTTCCTGTATTCACGACCCGGCGAATGCCGGGTGTCCGGATGACTCTGCTTCCTCGAAATCCTTCCATGCCGGACCGCGGGCGTATGCCCGATGCGTGAATATATTGTTATGTGATGCTTCAACCTTCCTCAAGTTATCTAGAGCCAATTATTTTCTTCAAAGACCTATTCCACACATCTATAATTACTTTCTCACTCAGACTAGGAAAAAGTATTCTAAGAAAGAAAATATGATCTTTTATTTTTTTGTCTGTTAAACTCTCTTCATTATCAATATATTTATGCAGATACTTCTCTGTGATTTCAGTGACTATTAATTCAAGAGAATCTTTATTATGCTCTTTATCTAATTTAGATCTAATTGAAGGCAATATATGAAGAGATAGCGATAAAACTGACCATATATCTTTAATGTTGTTTTCAATACTAGTAATAGCATTTTCTACATTATCTGAACTCGATTCTGCACTAGATGCGCTACTCTCTATGCTATCTAACGTAGGATAAACTGTCTCTTCAAAGTTAGTGAGTGTAGATGCCATTTTACTTGTTTCTTCTACAATTATAGTTCTCGTTTTTTCTAATTGAGTTTCGATTGAAGTTGTTGCATCTTTAAAACTCATAATGAATTTTTCTCTTTCACTTTCCATAAATAAAGATAATAACTCATTGGGATACAATGAGCGCTTTCTTCCATCTGCTCTTATACGATAGGTTCCTCCTTCAGTACAATAGGGTTTATATTCTCCGCCTGGAATTTCAATCACATAAATATTTTTTCCGTCTATTCCATGACTAGTTATATTAAGATTTACAGCTGGCCTGCAGCTTTGTGCTTTATCTAAAATAGTAAGTCTTGCAGAGTCATTGACCTTACAGCCAATAATAGACCCAATTTGCCTACCATCAGAAGCAGCTCCATCTCTTACACCAATAAGGATTACTCCGCCGCTTTTAGAATTGGCAAAGGCAACAATATCTTCTGCTTTTAAGCCTGAAATTGATTCTTTGAACTCAATTTCTTTATTTTCTTCACTATTGATCATTTTTACTATATCTTCTTTGCTGAACAATTATACTATCTCCTTCGTTTCTTAAGTTTCACATAACGTTTCTGTATTCACGACCCAGCGTATGCTGGGTGTCCGGCTGTCTTCATTTCCCCGAACTCCTTCCATGCCGGACCAAGGAGCCGGGGGCGACGTTGCGTAAATACTTTGTTAGGCAATTCTCTCGACTGCTCTGAATGCTCAAACATAATCTATCGCTGATGTATTAGAGTCCATAGTCATTTATTGGATCAAACACAGTTACTCCCAACCTCTTTAAGTTGTCTCTAATAAAATCTAATAAATGATGTAGCGATTCTTGTATTTCCTCGAAATAATTATCAGTTACTTCGTATTCTTTATTTTCATGAACAATACTGTTTCTCTTTACAGTAAGTTCAATAATAGTTTTTTTGTGGTCGTGGTTCATATCAGCTTTAAGTAATTTCTCCAAACGTTTTAAAGCATCTTTAAACTTACCTCCAATACAAATTGAAGCTGCACGACTGCACAAAGTTTGTAAATATACCTCTTTCGATTCAAATTCGAGAAATTCATTCAAACAGAAACCAAGTCTTTCTTTTTCAATCGGCATTTGTTCATATATGTAGTTTATCCTCTGAGGTTTTTGTAAAAATACAAAGATGAACGCTTCCTGCAATAAAGACTCGACTAACGTAGCGTTGTAAACAATAAACTGATTTGCAAATAACTTATTCATTTCATTGATATCCTCTTGAAAAGACTCAATAAAAGACTTCCCCTCCGAATCACTATATAAAATTGGTCTAGACTCATTCGTTTGGGAATTAGTTCGAATCCATTGGTTTTCAACATGAAATTGATATGCTTTTTTGTCTTTCAAATAACTATCTACCATCGAATATTTTGAATGTGTAAATAGCAGTAGACCAAACCAATAACCATAATCAAAACTCTTCTTTTCGTTTTTTGTAAGTTCAATGGTTTCAGTATTTGTATTCATTAGTTCCTCCTATTTTTCGAGAGTTTCGCCTAACGTTCCTGTATTCACGACCTAGCCTATGCTGAGTGTCCGGCGACTGCCGGACCGAAGACGAATGTCCGATGCGTGAATATTATGTTAGGCGAGGTTTAAATCTACTTGATTAATCTGGTGGATAATAATCTTTAGCTAATTTAAAATCATCTGTCCATCTACTACTAATATTCTTTAATTTGCATCTCTCATAAGCACTCCGTTCAAGTAGTACTTTTGTTTTCTTGAGGTTTTCAGGACTTACGTTTTCATTTCTAAGAGTATTATCTCTCCACCCTAAAAAATAGATTCTGTCGCTCTCTTCTACATCCTTTCTGAATTGAGCAATTTCATGCGGTTTGGGTTTTTCATCAAGATTAATCTTTAATGGAATTTTCTTATTAAATTCTTCAAAGAAATATTGCGGTTTAAATGGTTTACTGCTTGATGAATTGAGATTCAAAATCTCTAATAGTTTGTAATAATCATTATTATTTAGTGTCGGATTAATTTGAAATCCTTTCTTCACTTTAATTTCAAAGTAAAAGTTGTATGCCTTTACTCCGAACATCAAGATAAAAGGAACTTCATCTATAAAGTAAAAAACATCAAATGCTACATTGTTAAATTTAAAAGATATTTTATATCTTTCAAGATTATTTACTCTCATTTCTTTGGTTAAGGTTCTGAGTCCTTCTAGAATCATTTATCATACTCCTTAATAAAATGTCATTATTAGCAATCCCATTCTTCAATTATTGAATGTAACATGTTCACAAGAACATCTTGCATATCTGGAAGTACTTCCCTCTCAGAATCAACTACTTCATTTTTACCTTGCTCCAACATATGTTCTAAAACCCATTTTGCTTCATCTGTAATTTCACTATCCATTAACAAAAACTCGAAAACAATTTCAACAAAAATAATCAATTTTGAAATATGCAATCCCCAATAGCGCGAATAATCTATCAAGCCTCTATCATTAGTAAAAAATGTATCTGATTCTTCATCATCCTCTTTATCCATTGCATCAGTAGTCATTACTCTAAATGTTAAGTTTTGCTTATCTCCAAAAACTACACAAGTAGCACCGTCATGAATTATAAGATCTCTTTCAATTCTAAGCTGTTGAAACCACTCCATATTCAAGAGAGCACTTTTCCCATTAACATTATCCGCAATATATTTCAATAAAAAATTATACTTTTTATAATATTTTTTAAGCTGATTGTAATTATTTTTTTGGCCGTCATCAAACCTTGGTGGAATACAAATTTCTAAAATCTGCTGAATATATTCCAATATCACACGATATTTTGCGAATAAGTATTCAATAAAACAGCCTAACTCAGAGGTTGCTTGGTCATTCATAATAGAGTAATACGAAAAATCGTATTCATGCTTTTGATATGCTGAATACGTTTTATCAATACTATTCATAATAACAAGAATTTTAGAAAAATCTTGACGGATAGCTTTTAGTTTATAATCTAATATTTTGTAATTCACCTCGTCTAATCCATTAATAAAAGACATTTGTGTACGTACAGTACAATTATGAAAAGCATAGCTACTTTTCAAGATAGAATATGCCTTTTTCATAATTTCCAAGTTGTTCTCGAAAATCATATACTTTTCCATAATGAACTCCTTTCTATACTAAATTGACCCACTATATGAACATGTGGTTTTGTACAGGTAATAAGATAATCCTATATGTTTGTAAATTTCGCCTAACGTTGTTGTATTCACGACGCCCCACCACCTTAAAGGAACGAAGTGACTGGCCGCAACGCGGTTGGGTGGTGGGGGTGTGTTCGCCTGAATCCACTTTCAGCTTTGCCTCATCGGGCGAACTGAGGGCCGAAGGGCCCGAAGCGTGAATATTTTGTTATCTGAAGGATCGGTCTGCTTGAACTACTATCAATAACTATTCAACCTTTACTTCAGCAATAAAGAAATTCTCTCCAGGTATTGAATCTCCAGCCATTCTTCTTATCATTGACAATTGACCAACATGTGTCATTGCATCTGATAATGGTCCTTGAATCAGTTTTTCGATAATTCTATCTTTGTTTGGTATTCCATTTGATTTCATTAAATTGTCTAAGTTATGCAGCTCATTAAAAAATGTTTGTACTTCGTCATTCCAGTTTCCTGATTCTTTCTTAAGTTGTACTTGGTTATCAAAAACGGATTGGGCATATCTTATGACATCAGACATGTGTGCCAAAATTTCAATTGGAGTTCTTACACCGTTACCGAGCTCATAATTCGGGTAATTACTTGGAGCATTTAGAATTGCTTTTGAACATCGATACTTGAGAGACGAGAGGTAATGTCTTAAAAAGTAAATTTCATCCATTTTTATTATCCCCTTTTCTAATTTTTCTCTTTTTAAAGGTCTACCGATCTTTCATATAACGTCCTGTATCCACGATGTCCCACCGACTTAAGCGACCAACGGGAGCGGCCGCGATGCGGTTAGTCGGTGCGGATGTGTACGTTAATATGCATCCCTGCCGATCGCTTCTGGCGGACCAAGGAGCCAAAAGGCTCCGAAGCGTGGATATGATGTTATCTGAAGGTCATTCTTCTTTGAGTAATCCAGACTCTAATCTTCTATCGGAAACCAGTGTTTATGAAAATCATCAATTTCTTCAATAAATAATTTAGCTTCCCCAAAACCATTTGGAAAGTTAATATTGTCAATATCCATATTTACAAAATAATCTATTACTAAGAATCCAGATTTAATTATTCTGAAGATAGACTCATTGAAAAAGCTCTTGTAAATTGATTCATCACGACGTTTAATTTCAAATGTTTTCTGGTGAATTAATTTATTGCGAATATCTTCGAGTTTTTTGAAATCTGACCAAAATTTATTATTACAAGGATCACTACATTGTAATATATTGGGGAGAATGTATCTGAGTTTATCTGTTGTTTTCATCCATCGTTCGATTGCAGCTTTATCCCAGATTTCCTTAATACCTTTATTATTTTTGATTTCATAACCAAACTCTTCTGGGATAGCGACATTTGCGAATGCTTCTACTGCCGTATACGAGAATATAATTCCTACTTCCAGATGTTCAAAATAATCAAATAGACTGACTGTTTCAGAGTCGTTGAATTTAACTTCTTTATTTTTTATTTTAGATTTAATCAAGGAATCAAAAATACTATTCGCTAAGTCTGTTTCTTTCATCGCTTTACTTAAACATATTGCAATGTTATTAGGGCTTGTAAATTCAACTCTTTTCCCATCAAGAATAAAAGATTCAACATCTTGCATAATAATTAATCTATCATCGTTTTCAGCTTTCACTCCTACTTTCCTATACATTCTTAAATCTTCAATTATTATTTCATTCTCCTTCACACATACTCACCCTCTTAAAATATCTCTTTGCACTTTCAGATAACGTTATTGTATTCATGAACCCCGGAGGGGTTATCTGCTAAAATGCCTCTTCGAAATCCATCCAGCAGACCAAGGCTCCAACGGAGCAGCATCTTGAATATTATGTTATATGAAGGACTCAACTTCTTAGAATATGCTAAAAAGATTTATCACTTTCATTCTTTGTTATATTTAAATTGTCATTTTTAAAAATACTTTGAATAATAAATCCATAAATTAAATCTTTATTTTTTTCTGATAAATTCTCTGCTAATTGTATAGCGGTCAGGAACTTTTCCGTATTCCTTAAACTATCATGAAAAAGATTGATTTGTTTAAGAGATTGACTATATAACCAAAAGAATAAGCCTGAAATAACTTCAACAATTGAGCCAGAAATTGTTGTATAGATAACTATATTGCTCTTGTCCTCTATGAAATAGATACTGATAAATCCTGAAGCAAATATAATAAATCCTAAGAAACAAATAATTAAGGCTGAAGAAAACGCATTTCTAGCTTGTTGTTTGTTTATTGTATAATATTCTTTTATCTCCCCAACATTTCTTCTCATTAACCGTAGAATGTCATTTGATTCATCATTTGAAAAATTTTCTATTGCTTTTGTTACTTCTTTTTGTACTTCTTTTTCTTCTTCTTTACTTCGTTTCCTATCAAAAGCTTGTTTTACGCTCAGCAGAACCGAAGCTGCAAGAACTGCTACTGTTACAGATTGTACAATTTGAATTACTGGATCAAACGACATGTGTGAATCCTCCAATAGATTTTTTCAGAGCCTTTTGTATAACGTTCCTGTATTCACGACGCCTGGCGAATGCCAGGTGTGTTCGGCTGCCTCCACTTCCCCGAAAATCCATCTGCCGGACCAAGGGCGTATGCCCGATGCGTGAATATAATGTTAGGCGGAGGTGCTTTTTTTCGAATAATCCCTCAAACCCTTATCTATAAATTCATAGTTCTTTAACTTTATAATTGCAAATAACTCTGGATGAAATCATCTTTATTAATTGAATATAACTATCCAACTCCGACTTGGTTTTGTCGAAAGAAACCTTATTTTTTGTGGGGAATTTCCTATTGGAGTGGGTACATTCGCATCTAAAATCAAATAGGTGTTTTGCAATTACTGATATATTTTTGATTTCTTCTTCCTTAGAAATAATATGAAGACTTTTTAGTTCATTTATTACTTCATTATTAACTAGAATGAATGCATTATCATGTATATCGCCCTTGAAATATCTTTCTAGAACCATTCTTAATTTTTCTACATCTGTTTTCTTGTTGTTATATTGCTCTACCAATCTGATCATTTTTGAAATATGTTCTTCATTGTGAGTTGAAAACCAGTTAGAATTTAGAATCTGCTTAACATCTTGAACTAGTTCATATTGATATACTTCATCAAAGATGCATTCTAATATCTGATAAAACGCTAAGCATTTGAACTCGTTATTATCCATAATCATAGCTCGATAATAGTAATTCAACATTTCGCTATCGTAAGTTACTTTCACTACTGTATTACTTATTGAATTTAATGCCTCTGTTTGTTCATACACTATATCATCTGCATTATTTTCATCAGATTCCGGCAGTTCAATTATTCGAAGTTCAACAGAATATTTATATGACAATTCAAATAAAACAGACTTTGCAATAAACATCATACTTTCTATAGCATTAGGATCATCAATATCAAAGTTTAAATTTGTATTTAAGTTATAAATTTTCAGACTGGAATACCAATCTTCTTCTAAAAGCTCTCTATAGTTTTGGTTTAAATTAATTAGCTTTCTAATTTCTCCAGAATAAGCACTTATTTCATAATATATCTTCTGTCCATCTGATTGCATTCCTGAAAGTTCAACTTCTTCTAATCCATTCCCCAAAATTAAATCTTTGATATCTACCAAAACTTCAAAGTAATCTTCTCTATAGCATCCAGTAATAGGTATATATTTGCTGTACAAAAAAACTTTAACTTCATCAAAAAAAGCATCTAAATTCGAGCTGTCAAATGAAAATTCAATTTCATCAGGCCACCTTGGGTCAGTAATAACAACAATCTCTGACTCAATATCAATATCAAATGTTATTTTGGAATTTATCTTTTTTAATGTTTCTTTTATTCTTTCTTCCACGTTTCAACCTCCTAGACTTATCAAGCACTTTCGCCTAACGTTCCTGTATTCATGACGCCTGGCGAATGCCAGGTGTGGCAGGCTAATCCTGCTTCCCCGAAATCCTTCTTGCCGGACCGAGGGCGTATGCCCAATACGTGAATATAATGTTAGGCAAAGTCGACTTCTTCCAATGATATACCTTCAAGTTCACTTAATTTTTTGTACAAAAGCTTCATTTTACTTTCCTTAGAAGAGATATATTGCGGTAACTTCTCGTGATTTATTACATGTACAATATAGTCTTTTTTCTTATAATTTGGTGACAGGTAATTAAACGCCACTTGTACATAATCCGTTTCTTCAATTAAAATATTTTCATTTTCGATTTTAGCTACGTACATAGATCCCTTTACAAGAATAGTTGGTTCATAGAGATAAAGGTATCTACTCGAATACTCTTCACTTTTCTCTTCATCGTGGGAACAATCTTCTATAAGATGTTCTAGTGTTTTGATTGTTCCGGTAAGTGCCTTATAGATGTCATCCCTAGAACCGTTTCCCGAGAAAGCTTCATAAAATGATCTTCCTAAATTTTCATTCAGTGTAGTACCGTGATTTTTAATTAATTCATAATATAAATGATGTTCGCTTTTAAAACCTACAGAGCTCTTAATAATTTGGTTATTCATCAGTTGCTCAAATGGGGTCGTTTCGCTTGAGAAAAACACCCATGGTTTTTTATTTGCAAGTTTAATCTCGATCGGCATAACAAAATGTAGTTCAAAATAATCACTTGAAAGGACAGAAACAGGATTACTTAAAAAATATGTAACGACTAAATCTATCTCTCTACCTTTAAGTTCATCCTTGTCAATATAGTAAGTATTATGGTCTACTGACCAATGGTTTCTTTTAAATTTATTTGCAACTTCCATTTCAAGGGGGAAGCCTGTTTTTAAAATATCTTGTAAAATCTTTTCTTTAATTTCTGTCATTGGAACTCCCCCAATACATTAAGTCGATTTCGCCTAACGTTTGGCATTTCTGACGTTCAAGTGGCTTAAGTGACCAAAGGGAACGGGGCGTCAGACTTGGCCAGTTGAATGTGTCGCCTAAATTACTTCCCTGATACTCCTCTTCGCGACCAAGGAGCAAACGCGACGATGCAGAAATATTATGTTTGATGATGTCGGCTCTTCTTCGATAAACTATTTACTCAAGTACCTTTCAATTCCTGTATTTTTATTAATTCTGGGTATTTTAACCTGTAATCCCACACTTTTCAGTAGTGTAGCAAGGCAATTTATAGAAGTTACTGTGTCATTCATTTTTAATTCAACTTCATTATCACTTGCGAGCATTCCACCAATTATAAGTTTTCCAAACTCTATTGTCTCATGAGATATTTTCTTATTTAAATAGACCCTAGTTGCAAAAAGATTCGTAAAACTTGCAAATAGGTCTGCCAATTGAATCATTGGATTGTCAGTTGACTTAACCATCTTAAATACTTGCAAACAGTCAAAACCGGAAATGATCTCAGCCCCATTCTCTAACCTAAAAGTTGCTTTTCCCCCTTTTCTATACCAGTTAAAAGCTTCTGGATATGCTTCCTCAAATTGTCTTGTCTCATCATGAAAAAATCTAACCTTTCTCATTCCAACTTTGCGAGCAAAACTCTCTGATAATTGAATAAACGAGGCAAATGTAGGTAAGTTTAGACTACGTAATGCTTTGTTTTTCATCGCTGTTAGTGAATGAGTCTCTTCCCAAAGAATATCCCCCATGTATCCAGATGATCCGCTTATAGCTTGAGCTATTTTGTAATGACCAGAATCATTTAATTCTGAAATAATAGTCTGTTGAACATCACTAATCCCTTCAATAAAAAGATTATTATGAACATTTGCAAACTTAGCTATTGATTGAGGACAAACATTATAGATTATCTCTGCAATTGATTTTTTCACTCCATTCATCCAAGAAAAGACTGGAAGAACAATGTCATTATGTTCTGAATCTAAAAATGTTTCAACAATTTTTCCAGCGATACAGTATTTTTTTTCAGCAATAATATAAAACGGTACACAGCCTAATTTCCCCACTTCATGAAATAGTTGATTTGCGATTTTTTGACCTTGATTACTTTTGAGAATTTCTGCTCCCTTTAATTCAGTCTTCTCGGGATAGTATTCTTTCAAATATCTTTGAACTATACTATCTACTTTAAATCTTTGATCTTTCTGAATAAGCCATCCTGCTAGTACATAAAATGGCTGTTGAGGATCCAAGTAGTTTCCGCCACTATTACCGGATTCATCACAATATAGATCATGAATAGTCATCTTTTTTTCCTTTCCTTTGCCGATTTCATCTAACGTTCTTGTATTCATGACCCAGCGCATGCTGGGTGTCCGGCGACTGCCGGACCGAGGACGAATGTCCGATGCATGAATATTATGTTATCTGCTGTTTCTCACTTCTTTGACTAAACAGTAAGCAAGTCTTTTAACGACCATTCATTATCATTTCCGTCTTTTGAAACAAACCAAATATGAGTGTATTTTTCTGGCTTGTATATTGCATTTTTATTTCTAAGAAAATCACTCATTCCGAATATAGGAGAAGCGTTCCTAATTAAAAGCACTATTGGATATGCAGCATCATACTTCTCTATCTTTTTTTCCTTCTGTTTCAGTAGTTCATTAAGAACCTGCATATAGCTTGCTGAATTTTCTAATCCATGCATTTCCTCAGCCGATCTTCCAAATAACATTTTAGCTTCGTCGGCATCGTAGAATAGGTGAGTTACTTCTAGACCTACTAATCCATCTTTTATGCTCTTTAAGATATAATCTGGACGCTCACGTCTCTCTATTACTTCTAAGTGATCTTCGCGATTTAAATATATAAATTTACAAAGATGCTAACGGCAGCTTCTTCTAAGGCAGATTTTTCATCATCATGATTTTTCATTACTTCTCCCTCCCTAAATGTATTTGAGAAATTGCAGATAACGTCTTATTTACGAACTTCCGAAAGAATACTCTCTTCGTCATATTCACGAACTTCGTGAATTCTGCACTTTTCTCCCTATTCCCGCACTTTCTGCGTTTCAATCCTCCAGCCCGCTCATCCGATCCAACGGACTTTGAATCCGCCCAATGTCCCGTCTGTTCACATGTGTATACCGCTCCGTCGTTCGTACACTCTGATGCCCTAGCAGAGTTCCTGAATATAGCGAAGATCAATCCCATTCTCCAGCAAGTGGGTCGCAAAGGAATGCCTTAGCGAATGGATACTCACCTGTTTGCGAATGCCCGCTTCAGCCAGCGCTTTTTCAAACACTTTCTACGCTGAATGTTCCGTCAGGTGGCGGCCTTCCCTCTGCCCTGGAAACAGCCAGTCTGCTGGCTGCTCCCCCCCTATATACTGCTCGACCACCGCAAAAGCCGCTTCGGATAGCAGCGTTTGCCGATCCTTCCTGCCCTTTCCCTGACGAATTTTCAGTACTTTCCGTTCACGGTCGCAGTCTTCAAGACGCAACCTCACCACTTCGCTTACCCGCAGCCCGGATGTATACGTCAGGTACAGAATAGCCTTATGCTTTGGATTTTTCACTGCGCTTTCAACAGATGCATAACCTCATTCATGGACAGCACATCTGGCAGTTTACTCTCCTTTTTCGGACGAATATAGGCGGCGGATTTGGGCTGCTTTAGCACATGGCGAAAGTAAAATTTCAGCGCGCTGATCGCTTGGTTAACATAAGCGTGTTTCGAGCAGCGCCAACGCATATTTTTGCACCGTCGCATCATTTATGCTTGCTTCGGTCCCTTGCAATCTTGCAAAAAAACGTTCCGTTTGCGATATGTATGCTTTAATCGTCTTGCTGCTGTCCCCCCTTGTCTCCTTAGTATATCAGCGGTTCAAAAAATTGGAAATCTAATTTTACACAAAAAAAGGGACTTAAGATGGATATTCATCTTAAGTCCCTGATTCTTTCAGAGTGAATTATTGATCCATTAAGTCCAATTTTCATCATCACAAAGTGTCTTGCCTTTACTTGCCTAGTTCCTCCGTCACCTCACCGAAAAAACAAAAGAATAGCCTGATTATTTTATTAAGAAAATAAGATAAGCCGCTAAAAAGCCCGCGCTGATCGCGGGCTTTGCTGTATATAAGTCAAAATCATGCCTAGTAGACTTGCTACTCAACCTTGAACTGTTTTAATTCGTCTTGAAGCTTATTGGACAATTGGTTTAATTGTTTGGATAGTTCAGCAACCTGTTCGAAGCTCTCCAATTGTTCCTGCGTGCTGGCGCTGACCTCTTCGGTTGAAGCGGAATTCTCTTCGGTGGTGGAAGAGATGATCTCCAGCGCCTGCAAAATCTCATCTTTGTGCTTGTGGACTTTGGAGGTGTTGGTGCTGATCTGGATCATTCGTAATTTCAAATCTTCCAAATCCTTGTTAATGCTAAAGAACACTTGCTTCGTGTCCTCTACCGATCTGGCATTTTCTTCTGCAATTTTCAGACCATGAACGGTATGCTCAACCGATACGCTAGTTTTTTCTTCGATGACTCGTACCTTCTTGTAGATTTCCTGTGTTGCCAGTGCAGTCTGCTCAGCCAATTTGCGAACCTCCCCGGCAACCACAGCAAACCCTTTGCCCTGTTCTCCTGCACGCGCAGCTTCAATAGAAGCATTGAGCGCCAGTAGGTTGGTCTGTGTTGCAATTTGGTTGACCGTATCCACGATCCCCGAAATCTCATGACGGCTCAGATCGATATCCTGAATGATGGCCGACATCGCTTGTGTGGAATTGTGATTTTCTTCCGCCCATCTGGATAACTGATCTACTACCGCAAGCCCCTGTCCGCTTTGCTCAGCAGAGATTTGCACCATCGTTTCGATGGTTTTGGCATCATTAGCAATTTCGTCAATTTGGCCGGATAAGGCTCCGGTTTTTTGTAAAATGTTATCCGTCTCGATGGACTGGTAGTTCGTCGCATTGGCAATTTCATTAATTGCTGTCGCCGTATCGTTCATCGTGATCGCGGTTCTGGAAGAAATGGATTGCAAATCATTTGAGGACTGATTCAAGACTTGGGCTGAGCCGCCCACCATTTGGAGCATGCCTTGAATTTTTTGAACCATATTGTAAATTCCTTGAGAAATTTGCCCGATTTCGTTGTTGGAATGCGTATCAAACTGAACGGTCAAATCCCCATTTTCAATCAGCTTGATTTTGGCAAGCAATTTCGGGATTGATCTCAACAGATAGCGGAGCGTTATATAACAAATTATAACCAGCAGGATGGTAGCTGCAGCAAAACCGCCAATCGTAATCCAGGTAAAGGTTCTTAGTTCTGAGAGTGCCTCTTGTTCAGAGATGGTTAAGCCTACGGACCACCCCGTATCTTTACTGGTTGCATACCCAATGTAACGACGCTCGCCATTATCATTAATCAACTGTACTCCAGACTCACCAGCAATCATTTTCTTACCGATCTCGCCAAGATCACCTGTGCTTTCGTTAATCTTTTCTTTCAGCACTTTATTTTGATCAGGGTGATACAAAATATCACCTGTTTTGGACGCAAGAATTGAATAGCCTGTGCTTCCAAGCGAATAGCTTTGCATAACAGCAGGGATGTCTTTGAAAGCAATATCGACAGCAGCAAATCCGATTAATTGGTTACCGCTATCCTTGATCGGATAGAAAATGCCCATGACCACATTCCCCGTATTGACGTCCTTATAGGGTTCTGAGTAGTATAAACCGTCTGCTTCAACAGCTGGCTTGAAGTATGGGCGTGTATTGATATCGAAATCCGGCTTGGAAACAGCACCATCATTTTGTAGAAAGAAGCCTTTACCAGCTATTCCCGCAATCCAAGCATCAGCAAATGATGGCTCTGCCTTTACAATCGCTGCCAGAGTCGCTTCGGTTTCCGCAGCGTGTGGGGAAGTTTTTACCGTTTCAGCTGATTCGGTGGTCTCTATATACTGCCGAAAAAGATTATTTGTTGCCATTTGTTTGACAAGTGAGCCCTTTTCCTTAAATAACGCATCAAATTGACTGACGGTGGCCTGCGTCTTGGTCTGGAGCATGGCCTCTTGCTGCTTGACAAGCATGCTTTGCGTGCTCGCATACATGAACGTCCCCAAGGTTGCAAAGACGACAACGATAATAACTAACAAGACCATGGCCAATGTGTTGGCGATGCTGGATGATCTGATTGCGCGCTTCTTCATATTTTGTGACATGCTGCCATCTCCCCGAGGAATATTGAGCGAAAAGCTCTTAGATAATATGTCGGAAGTTTGCAGCTGTTTGAATAGGTTTTTAGTATACACAATTTAAAGTTTTGCTATCTGATTCCTCATAGATTTCTTCCCAACCTGTTCGGTAACTCCAGCAAAAGATTAGAGCAGCACAAAGAGCCTCCGTCAGACGCAGGCTCTTTACTAAAAAAGCTATGAACACGCGAGGTTTTGCAGACTTAAAGCGTTCGAGCGATCCGTAAGCTCAACCTTTATTCTCTATCGTTAACCCAACTGCATCGTTGTGATGCATGTATCGTCTTTCTCATATGTAGAGAATTCCGTTTGGGCCGTTTTGCCTTCATGATTCACGCTAATGCGGTAGGTTTTATCCCTTGGCAGCCACAGATCAATAAAACCATTGGGTTGTGATTTCATGGCAGCATTCTCCATAATGACATTCCCTTCGGAGTCTTGAACGGTCACATTGAATTCTCCGTTTTTTATTTCGCCTTGGCAGCCGGTAAGACTATGAGTTGCACAAGGGTGGGTCTCTTCTACATATGGCGCTATCGAAACAAAAAACTCGTTGTCAGGCAAATCATAAGTTATGGGTTGTGTATGGTCTTCGTTAACAATTAACTGACTGGAATTAATGGAGGCGGATTGGGCTGTTGCCTTGCCTGCGCTGAAATCATGCACCAATTGCTTGATATCGGTTGTCCCAAGCTTGTCCGCTCCTTCTTTCCACATATTTCCTGCAATCAGGTACGTGCCTAATGCCGCAACAACCAACCCTGAAGCGACCAAAATTCCTTTTTTCATCTGGAGTTCATCTCCTTGTCCGTTTTAAAACATTATAATAGAGAATGCGCCGTAACGGACAAAATACGGCAATGAAGACACCAGATATTCACATCTTTGCTTGTTTATTCAGACATATCTGGGACACAACTCTTTTTAACGGTCCCGGTTCACAATATAATTCATTAGATGCTTCAGAAAAGCGATATTGCGGGGCACCTCTTTTAATGCTTCCATGGCAAGACAGTAGTGCTCCCACATCTCTTGACTGGCACCTTCGTAACCAAGGATGGACACAAAATTCGAATTGTTGTTATCCGAATCCTGACCCACAGGTTTTCCAAGTAAGAGCGTATCTCCTTCCACATCAAGCAAATCATCTTTGATCTGGAAAGCAATCCCCATATGATAGGCGAATTTCTGCAAAGCGGCAATCTCTGATTCCTCGGCCTGTGCGAGCATGGCTGGCATAACGAGACAAGCCTCGAACGCCACTCCTGTTTTGTAAAAGCACATCATATTCAGCTGCTCCAAGGTCAAAGCCTTTCCTTTGGAATCCAGATCCATCGCCTGACCCATACACATATCCTCTGCCTTACGGGCCGAGTATTGGATCAAGGCAAGTACAGTCTCAGTATTGAACTGGTTCAGTGATGCTTGTTCCCCGATGGCCTTCTGGATCAGATACAGACCGGTTAATTCCGCAGTAGCGCTATTGTGCACCTGATGTAATGTCTGACGTCCTCTACGGGTAGACGCGTTATCCTGGGAAGGCAAATCATCAAAAATCAGGGAGGCTGTATGCATATATTCCAATGATCTTAGAAGAGGCACGATTGCCAATGCGTCTAAGCCATATTCGTTCACACCCATGACCCAGGTCAATATAGGGCGTATCCTTTTCCCATCCCCCTCAAGACTATAATTGGCAGCCTCAATAAGCTGTTCTTTCATGGCCTCGATCCCAGAAGGCTTGGTAATTTTCAATTGGTTGTTAATCTGGTCACGGACTGTTTTGACCGTATTCATAAAGTCTTCTTTTTCTCTTGAATCATTTTTCAGTTGATCATCTGATCCCGAAGCAGCTTATCGAAGAAATCTACATCCTCTGCTTTGCCCACCATCTTCTGGATGAGACGATTAAATTCAGGATTTCCGGATGCAAAAATCCCCATTATTTCATTGTACTTTTCTGCACCTACCCGTTCTTTATAACGTTTGAGTCCATTTATTGCACGATCCAGTATCACCTCGCGAGCCATAGCATCCGTGTCATACACGTTATGAATCAAGTGAGAGATGACCGCCCAGTATAGTTCGAAGGGATTGATCAAATCCGATCTCTGACGATGATATTTTAAATAATAGGTATAGGGTGTTACCGCACCATCCCTCATATCGTCAGCCATATCTGCAAAATCATCAGCAAGCTGGTTATAGATACCATAATAGAATGTTCGTTGCTCAAACCCTTCATCCTCAGGAGCACTAATGACGGAACGGACAATCAAGCGGGAAGAAGCAGATTTTAAAATCACGGGTATATAAAGTTCTTCATTGGTGTAATTGGCTTTCGCTAGATTCTTATCCCGGTCGATATCTTGAGAATGAAAGAAAACGTAGGACTGCTCGAAAAAGATTTGTTGTGTGTCTGACCGCTGATGTGCCTTAATATACTCAAAAGCATCCGAGAGCTCCGAATGGATATAGCGAATAAACTTCATATGCTCACCGGTCCAGTCGCCCAGCTCTGGCACAGATCCGGTAAGAAGCGCGTTACGTATCATATGGGAGTATTGCCCTTTCTCCTGAATGGTCAACAGCTGAGAATCGAGAAGATCATCAATAAAAGGGTAGGTCAGCCCATAGGAGTACCCAAGCCTAATCGCTTCATCCAGTCTGCGCGAACGCTCAACAGGTGGCACGGCTTCGTCCATTTCTTCCATCACATGCAGAATAACCCCAATGATGATTTTAATCAGTTTGCGCTGAGCGTGCTCTGCATCCATTTCCTCAGGAATATGAGAAGATACAGAGTTAAGCTTGTTGATTAGCCAGATTACAGTGGCTTCGATCCCTTCCTTTTGAGACCACCGATACACCCCGGCTATATTCATAAATTCCGGTTGATTTCTTCTGTTAGCACGGGTAGGGTGAAGCAAATATCTTTTCACGTCAGCAATAACGCGCTGAATCCGGGTCTGTGTGTGTGCAGAATCTAGAGCCTTGCCTAGATCCCTCATGTAAATATAAGAGACACTCCGCTTCAGATATTCATCTAACTTCCCCGTGTAACTCAGCCATTGAATATATCTGTCATAATCCCGAGTATCCGGCTTTCTCTTATTCCGCGAAAAGAAGGATAACCATGAAGAAGAATGGATATGATTCCTTTTCCATATATGGATATCTTCTGTAAGAGAAGTCACATAAGTCTTATCCTTGACCTGATTATAGAGTGATGCAAAATACTGGAGCGCCTTCTGCTCAGCCAGCTGGTATCCTGTATCGGCTCGAAATTTTTCATTCATATGATGCATTACCTCAACTTCTCATTTTGTTTAAACATGGTTGCATTTCTCCCTAAGGGAACGAATTTGGATCATGTTTTTATCTTTATACGGAAAAAAATCTGTGAAGTTACGAATAGATTATATCCTTCTATATATATGCTACAATTTCAGAGTAGAACAAAAATAATGATAGGGAGGCATAACGTTGAGTATTAGTCTAATTAAAGGGCAGAAGGTAGACCTAACCAAAAATAATCCACATTTATCCGTGCTCAAAGTAGGACTTGGATGGGACCCTATGAGGGGCAGATCCATGGATATTGATGCATCAGCACTGCTTCTTAATGAGAACGGCAAGCTGACTCAGACGAAAAATCTAGTATATTTCGGAAACAAAAATAGCCCTTGCGGGGCCGTCGTACATAGTGGTGACAACTTGACAGGTCATGGTGACGGTGATGATGAAGTCATTACTGTATCCCTTCAACAACTACCACCTGAAGTGCATAGAGTCGTATTTATTGTGAATATATTCCGTTTTTTCAGCTTTGGTAGACGTAAGGATTTCAGTATGGTGAACAATGCTTATATTCGAGTATTGGATGCGTCGCAAGATGAAGAGATTCTCCGATACAATTTGACAGAGGACTATAAAGGGATGTGTAGCATCCGTGTAGGTGAAGTATACCGCTATGGAGGGGAGTGGAAATTCGGTGCTATTGGGGAAGGCAGCACCATTACCTCCCTGAATGAGCTTGTCAAAACGTATGAATAAGTATTTTTGGTGTTAAGGAAAAACCCACGTCTGACGTGGGTTTTTATACTATCTCTTCAACAGCCACCTGATACAGCAGAGAACCTTCACGGAGCAGCAGGCGATCTTTTCTGAAATCCTGTTCATGCGGTTGAAGGAACTTTTGATTGTCATTTAAAAAGCGAATGTGTTGTCCTTTGCTCAAGCTGCCTGGCTTCACATTCTTTTTCAGGACATATTGTCCATTCTTGCCATACCCGCCGTCGAACAAAAAGTGATACCCATCTGTAGCCACCCCGGAGCAGCCGGAAATCCTCGGATTCACAAACGTAATATTCGTACGGTCGCTACCGGAAATATACCCTAATGAAAAGTCTGAATAGTAATAAAACCAGATTTCCTGTTCGCTGATCACGTTCAAAGCATAGCAATCATGAATATCTGCCGCTTGGTTCTCATATATTTTGTGTCCCTCTTTATTCCAGGCGACAAGGCCGGAGGATCCCACAGGCTCATTCCAACCATAATTCCCAAATATACCTTCATCAAAATAGCTGGTCCAGATCGTACCTTCCCCTGTAACCTGAACACTCTGGATACCGTCTCCAAGCAGCAGTTCATTCACAGTACGGCCTTCATAATCAATGATTTTACCATTTAAATCATATTGGCCGGATCCATAATAATGACATCGCGCTCCGACAAGCAGTAGATGATGATGTAGAGGCTGTACATAATGATAGTTAAACTGCTGTCCCTCCACATACACTTCTTCAATATGATCGTCTAGAATGAGTATCTTGTAAGTACGTCTCTCTTTAAGAGAGGCAGGCGGGAACATCCCCCGCACTCGTTCTGGGACTTTATCAATTAGCAAAATATACACGCGCCCATCAGGGCCAAATTGGGTTGAAACGATCTCAAACCCTTTAGTATAGTTGGAAATATCAGCAAATGAATGAATCTGTCTATATTGATGTGACAACGTAGTTCCTCCTCTAAAGATCAGTAAAGTGAAGTATGATTTGTACTGGACTTCATTTTGTCATAACGACATGTAACTGAGGAGGGCGGAAGTATGGCGATATGGATAGTTATCCCAAGAGTGAGTCATCGGCAAAAATATTGGGAACAAAAAAAGCCGGGTTCTGCTCATAATAAAAGCAACCCAGCTTGATCTTTATAGATGTCCCTCTTAAAATGTCTGGCCCTTGTCGGCCTTCTGCCATAAAGCCTCAATCAGCTCATCGATCGTCTCCTTCATCGCCAGCTTCTCGCGCCAGTGACTCGGGATACCGCTTTGCCCGTAATAAGCCCCTGCAATTTGCCCGTAAACTGCCCCGGTCGTATCGGCATCATCCCCCAGATTTACGGCCAGCAGTGCCCCCTCTTCAAACGAAGTCGAATGGTGAAATGCCCACAGCGCAGCCTCAAGGGAACGAATGACATAGCCGGTTCCCTGTATTTCGGGCGGCTCCTTATCCTTGTAAGATCCCTGAATGATTTCTTCAATGGCTGCCGAATAAGCTGGCTGTTCCTGCCGCGGCCACTTATAGCAGATGTCGGCTGATAACATGGATTCTTTGTCCGCTCCCCGCAGACTTGCCACAAGGATTGAAGCAAGCACAGCACAGGCCTCCACACTTTCGACTGCTCCATGGGTGGTTCGCGAGCTCAGCTCGGCGTACATCACTGCCTCTTCCGGACGGTTCGCATAGGCCATGGCAACAGGTGCAAGCCTCATAATCGAGCCATTACCGGCAGTCATGGGGTCAACGGACCCACTATACGGCTCTCTAGTGGCCTCGAAGCGATGTAGTGCTGCTCTCGTCGCACCACCGATATCAAAGCACGTTCCCGTGCTGCTCATATAACCCATGTGGTACCAATTGGTGTAACGGCGCATTTGGTCTGCTGGATCAAAGCTATCTTTTTGCACCATACTCTCGGCTAAACAGAGCGCCATAGACGTATCGTCCGTCCACTGCCCCGCCTTCAACCCAAATACACCGCCGCCTACGATATCCGTTACAGGTTCAAATGTGCCTGGACTGCTAAACTCTACTGTGGTTCCCAAAGCATCACCCACAGCCAGCCCAACCAGGCATCCCAAAAAACGATCCTTGATCAGTGCCATTTTGATGTACACTCCTTTAATTATTGTTATAGCTAATTCGTATATTTCCATAACACTGGAAGGAAGAAAATCTGGTAACGCCATTTATTCGTAGCTTAAGGCTGTACAACCGCTATCTGGATTTAATTCAATGAAAATCCCTGCCTCATGATGGTAAATGAGCGGAAATCGCTCCGTATCTACATATTCACGCACACCGTTTGAAAGCCGCCATACCTGAAGCGGTACTCCTTTTCCCCACAAGAATAATCGGTCGCCGGAAACGGCCATATCCGCTTGGGGATATGGATAAATCCCGTCTTCTTCAGGCTTACAATTTAGAGGCGGGATCGCAGGTAGCACACGTCGATACCCAGGCTGAGTCATATCGAATAGGACAACCGCCGGTTCCACTCCCTCCTCTCCCCAATCTTCCTCCTCCAGTAAATCGGCATCCATCTGTCCCCATACCGCCAATGTATCGGGTCCTGTCCAGCATACTGGCCCATCCCAATCTATGGTTTGCCAAAGATGGCGAACTGACGAACCATTCTCCGATTCCCATGGGTTCAGCAGCCAATCTGATAATGACCAGGTTCGGACCACTCCTAAGGGAGCCCATGCCCATCCCGTATCCGCAATCCACTTTCCCTCTGGTGAAACCAGCAGCCTCCCATGAAAATAATCTAGATAATGCTCATCTCTACTTTCGCTGTTATAAACAGGGGTTGGTCTTGCTGTCAAAAGCATCCCGGTTTCTACATCCGTCAGATCCAGCCGATTCCATTCCGTCCCATGAACAAGGATACATGCACCGTCTTGATGTACAAAGGCCAGGGGAAACATACTTTTATCGTAGTGGTATTCGTCCCGTGATAATTGCATTTTTTCTTGAGCATGGACTAAATCATACACTGCCGCATGTCGGCCAAATCGATTGGAGATCGCCACATACTTGCCGTCAGGACTGGTAACCATTTGGACAGGTTGCAGGGGATTAAAATCAGGAATACAAATATGTGTGCATAATTCTGCGCTGCCAGAGCGAAGTTCTAGTCTCCACAGTTCTGCCTGTGTGTTTAGTGCTAGCAGGGTTATGCTTCCCTGAGAGCCACCCTTTAGTGGATGAATGGCCGTAAGACGTCCGATAGTCTGTGGTAAATCAGGTAAAGAAACGTGATGAAATGGCATCATTTAACCCCTTTTAATCTGGATAAATAATAATTTATACCCGTATTTGTGAAGCTGGATTTATCGATAAAAAATCTGATTTCAAGCAATGCAGATAATACTTTCATAAAAACTCCCGGTTTTTTCTTGCAGAAACATTTAAAATATGTAATTTCGCTAGGATTACTTTTGAGAATAAAATAGGAGTAATTCATCAAGATCAAATTGGAGATGAACTTCTCTGTTGGCGATTGATGCTCATTTATACAGTCGATCAGCACCTCTAATACCCTATTTTTATTAGAGTTATAGGCATGTATAAACATCGTTGCTTCTGCAAACGGCTTGTTGAAATCGTCATACGGAAAATCATATACATCATGACTGCCTAGGATGAAGCTGACCAACTGACCTTGCAAAATTTTTATTTTTCCTAGCGCTGCTCGGGTATCTATATCCATCTCATTTTTGTTAATATGCTCATGCAAAATGTCAATTAGAATATGCATATCATACTGCCGTGCGTCTTCCATGCTGTACATCAGCTTATTATTTTCAATCGTTAGACGATCATAAATGTCATCCCCTAAACCCAGTTCAAATAAGAGTTGGTGAAGAAAAAGTAGCCTGTCCTGAGTAGGCGAGAATTCATTCCCTCTCTCTGCTAGATGTGAAACTTGATATTGATAATAAACACAACATAAGTTTTTTTGGCTATAAGCAATATCTTTATGTATATCAAAAATGTTAAAAATGAGCGAAAGCAATCGAATCAGACGTTCAGCATCTGCTACGCTTAGAATGGGATGATCCATTTTTGTAAATAGCGACCTGTCAAATAAATCATGCCATCGCACTAAAGAAATATGATCCTGCTCATTTATATTCAGAGTTAATATTCTTAAATTTTGCTCTTGATCAGGATAGGAATAAAATAGATCTTCATGACTTAAATCAGAAATACGCTCATTAAAATAGGCTCTTAATTTGTAATCGTATATTTTAGAAAAAGACATTTCTCTCCTCCTTGCACAGCAAGACAAACTTCATGTTGAACCTGGCATAACACATTAATCCGAACTCCTATATTGTAAAATTAATCTGGATCGACTGGCAAGGCGGCATAAATACAGAAACATATGTTCTTCTTTTCTATATTATGATATCTTTATACTAGAAATGAAACGTTATTTCAGAGACCATAGCCTACCGATTAGAAAGGAATGAACACCTATGAAGCAGCTGAGCGAAGCGCTTACCCGGTTTGTACACCAGCAAAACTTGTATAATGAAGCCTACGGGCTGTTCCAAGACCACGATATCCAGCCCCGTTCAGAGAGTATAACAGATTGCTGGGACAGTCGGATTCCTCTATCTCCTGAGCTTGCGTACATGTATAGCCACTATGAAATGATCGATGCCAAGGCAGCGAGAACACACAAATTAAAAAACGCGGCAGTTGAAGTTGGGGATGCCGCAGTTCTCTTTTTTGTCGCACCAGAACATCTGTATCGCCAACAGCTGGGGTATCGCTTCGTTACGTCTGGTGAGCTTGTCCAAGAGTCTTCTTCGTGGCCCTCCCATCATGTTGTAATTGCCACGTTTAATGACGATCCACTCATTGTCGATACTAGCGCACCCGATTCTCCTGTATATGCTGCAATTGAAGGTGGCGCAGCGCAGCAGGTTGCCGACTCTTTAGCTAACTTCTTTACGGCTCTTTCCATCCTGATTGAAGGTGCCTGTACCTTTAAGGGAGAATTGGTAGATGAAGATACATACGAAACCAAAGCAGCATATATCGAGCACGTAAAACCATTGCTGCATCACTTACTGGGCGAGAACCAAACCACGTATTTGCTGAAATACCTATCCTTCTGTTAAAAATCCTATTTGTTAAAGAGAGGTGGGGCTTTTTATGATCTATATCGCATTACTGCGGGGCATCAATGTTGGCGGCAACAACAAGATCGAGATGAAGAAGCTCAAGCAAACGTTTGAACATGCAGGTATGGGGCATGTGACGACTTACATCAATTCTGGAAACATTATTTTTTCCAGTCAGGAGCGGTCTAACCAGGAGCTATCGCTCGTACTGGAACAGGCGATTCTGGAGGATTTTAGCTTACCCATCCGTGTCATCGTCCGTAATATGAAGGAGATTCAGAGCATTATGGAGGCACTGCCGGATGAATGGGCTAATGATACACAGATGAAAAGTGACGTAATGTTTCTGTGGGATGAAATTAACGATATTACCGTTCTGGACAAGCTTCCTTTGAAACCGGGAATTGGGCATGTCATATATACGACCGGGGCCGTTCTGTTTTCTGTTAGCAAGGAACAAGTCACAAAAAGCGGGTTAACAAAATTAGTAGGCACTAAGCTGTATCAGCAAATGACGGTACGTAATGTGAACACAACCCGTCAGATTTATAAGCTGATGCAAATGGCTGAACAGGAAGAGTTGCAGGATATGGACGCATGACTGCAGTCGTGTTTAAATAGGGATAGACAAAATAAAAAAACATATAGTGATTAAACAGCCAACATCTTATTACAAAGGTGCTGGCTGTTTTAAAAAAATTCTTCAAAAATATTGTTCGATGAAACTATCAATCTTTGTTAGATCATCCTTTATCATTTGTTCAACTGAAGAAGTGGTAAGCAATGGAGCTAACTTTTCTGGGTGCGCTATGCAATATTCATAATCAATTGCACATTCTGTCTCGTACTTATTTGTGGCGATCCTTTGAAATAAATCATAAGACAAATCAGAGGTCACTTCATTAAACTCTACTTCTAACATTTCTAAAAACCTAAGTAAAGTCCAATTTTTAATTGTACTCGATACTTCTTGGTTATCGTTCATCTCTTGAAGTGCATAGACAGAAGATAAACCAAATGCCAATTGTTCTGTACCATTCAGTTCCTTCATGTGCTCAATAAAAGGTTGAATGCTTTCCAAAAAATAATTTTTACTTTCATCCGCAAAAAACTCAACAAGAATACAAAATACGTTATAAATATAAGTATGAAATTCGGACTCGTTAATAATCCAGTCAATCAAGCTCAAAATTTTGACTTTATTATATGAATGGTCATTAATATTCTTACATAATAGATAAACTTGAATCTCAGAGGCTATAAAATACAACCATCCATTATTATGCCCCAAGTAGCTACTCTCTTTAATCAAGTTCCATTCTTCATTTGATATATTGAGCCATTGTTTCAAATTATCCCGATTAAAATACATTTCATTATGTTCCTGCGCTGCAACTGCAATCTTGGTAAGAATTTCATATTCGGAACAATCAATTGAACTAAACATGTTGTTGAAGAAATTGCGAATCTGATTCTCTATTCTATTACCTCGTTTATATTCATCAACAATTTTCGCGAGAAAAAGCGGATCAGTAGAATAATATGTTCCTTTCCATTTAGATTTTCCCATGAACAAATCTTCTTGAACTCGATCCATGATAGTAATTTCACAGCCTACTATTCCAGCTAAATTAATTAAAGAATCCCAACTATCTTGATCATCCCTATGTATATAGGGAAGCAACTCCTCCATAAAATCCCTTTCACTTGTTTCTTCCACAAAAATATCATCTTCATGAAATTCGACTTGGCTTTTATTAGGATTACGATTTAAAGTTTCTTCAAAGTTAGAATGAATTCTATTCCACTTTACTGGATATCCGTCCCAATTTATAGTTTTTTCCAATGTTCTCATGGCCTTAAGGGATTTTTTTTCAATCTTTACGTTATATAATTCGAACACTTCTGGAACGTCTTCGAATAACAATTGCTCAATCTCAATTTTCAAATAATCGGATGCATAAAATTCATAATCATCCTCAATAAGCCAAACAATATTATCAGAAATTTCGTTGTAGTTTTCTTGGAGATAGCAGTCAAAGTCTTGACCATATATATCTCCGAATTCATAAAAAACGATGTAAAATTTCAAAAAATTTATTTTAGAACGGTAGCCATCTAATAACTCTTTCATAGCAGGGATTTCGAACCCTTGCTTTAATAACTTATTGACAATCTTAGGAACGCCATACTTCTCTTCATCAGAAAGTGCATGACGGTCATCTTTTAACAAACTATTAATAAAAAACGCCTTTAACTTTTCTATTACATCCCTTAATTTTTGAGAGTTATATTGTTCATTCAAATCTAATATTTGTCTTAATTTAAGATTGTAACTGTTGGTATAATCTGAAGAGAAATAAAAGTCTGTAAATCTATCATCTGTACAGTATTCCTCTAGCCCATTGGAGTAGATAAAATCTAAACGTTCGTAATCTTTAGCGATTCTATCAATAATTCCTGGAATAATTGTCTGCTCAAACTCCATATTATTATGTTCATCAATTAAATTTAGTAAAAGTAAATTGTGAGCGAAAAACAAAATAGGATTCATTAAATTAATACTCTTAATAATATTTAGCCCATACAGTGACAGATTTTTCGATATTAAATGCCTCCAAAATTCCATCATGCTATGATTGTTAAATCCTATAATTGTTTTTTTTGCTTCAAAGTCGATACCTGTCAATGTTCTGATAAAATTCATATCTCTAACGAAACAAAAAGAGGCGGACAATTGATCTAAAGCATCATCAAAACTTTGCCACTCTTCCCAAGGAAGACTTTCTTGTAAGTTCCCGTAGCATTTTCTTAAAATATTTAATTCAACCGGATATCCAAAGATCGCCATACATACACCAAGATAAACTGCACTTTTTGAAGTCTCATGAAGGTGATTATACATTCTCTCATAAATTTCATTGGGATTCTTCAATGTTTCCAACAGTATTTTTCCCGGATACATACCATCATGCTTTATTTTAGAAAGAAGATGGATCGCATCATTAATAAATCGGGGATTATAATTATCGTGATTAATAATTTTGTCAGAAACTATTACAATGCTGTGCAAAAGACTGTACTGTAAGTTTGACTTTTTTAGAATACTCCAACATATCCTCATCTTGTCTAAGCTTTCTAAGCTAGTTGAAGATAACTCAACACTCATATTTTGAATTATTACCTTTAACTCATGTAATAATTTCATACCTTCAAAAAGAATATTTTTTCTCGAAATCAATACAATTTTATGATTATTTCCACTAATAATGCTCTTAAGCATTCGATAAATTTTAGATTCACCATTTTGGATCTGATTATTGACGTAATTTACACCTAAAAAGTCATCTACTATAAATAATTGCTTTTTATCTGAGCGATAAAATTTATACACATCTTCAATAGTATCTGTAAAAAAAAGATCAAGCTCCTCATTTTGCATCAAATAATGGAGCGCTATATTAAAACCTAGCATCGTTTTCCCAATTCCCGGTTCACCATATACCAATAAACAATTATATGAATCCATAATATCAAGTGATTCATGATAAGCTTTCGTTTTTATGTAGTACTCAACGTTATTTTTCATTTCATTTAAGTGAAATTGATTAAAATTATTGGGTCCACGCAAAATAATATTTTCTAAAATATATTCAAAAACTACTGTACTAGGCGTCCATAAATTATTGTATTTTAATTGAATAATAGAAAACTTTGGGTCAGCAAGATACTCATTTAGTTCTATTCTACCAATTATATCTTCATCAGAATGGATGTATCCTTTAAATAAATCCATTATTTCCCTTTGTTGTTCTTTATTCAATCCAACTGATGTTACTAAAATATATCGACTCGGCTTCAAATTACGCAACTTTAATACTTCTTTTTTCAAACTTCCTTTCAAAATGTTAAAATCATTTTTATAGCATTTTGCTTGAATAATAGTATTATCACTGTACCTATACCCATCAATGCCTCCATCCCTACCTTTAGGATATCTGCGAAATACATTGGGTTCTAAATTTTCTCGAACTCGAACAATATCTATTGCCAACGCCTCAAATTCAACGTCATCTAATAATGCGTGAAAATCATAATTATTTTTCATAATCTCCCATCTTTCTAAGACTGATATATTCATCTTTGAATCCTATGAATGTGTTATACTTCATGCTTTACTTTCTAACTTAATAAAGTAATCTGTGATTGTAAAAAGGGCTTTTCTTTTACTATCCATAAATTCATTAAGTTCAAAAGGGAGCCTCCTTACGGCTCCCCAGCCGTTTTTTTCTCCCTTCATTTAAATACCAACACCGTATGGTCCTCATTAAATTTTAAAGCCTGCAACCAGTTCATTTAGTCGAGCTGCACTTTCCTTCACCTGATCAGACTGGTATGCCACTTCACGAGATTTTTCCGTTGAAGACACCATATTCTCAGCAATGTGTTGGGTAGATATGGCGGACTGTTCGCTGGCGGTAGCAATCTCATGGATCGCTCTCACCATGGTTTGGATGGTTTCATTTACCTGCTTAGAGGTGGCGTTCAAATCATTGACTGTGTTCGTATGCTCCACGGCATCATTGTAATATTGCCCTGCTGTATCCTCAAGCAGCTGATAATCCTTGCCCACCTGGGCTTGCAAGAAGTGCAGTAATTCTTCGGCATTGGTAGTCAGATTTTCTACAGACTGCACAACCTCTTGAGTAACACTCTGAATTTGGTCTACCGCGTGTTTGGAGCCGTCTGCCAACTTACGAATCTCGTTAGCTACAACCGCAAACCCTCGACCTGACTCACCGGCACGAGCTGCTTCAATGGATGCATTTAGAGCCAGCAAATTGGTCTGTGCCGTAATTTCCAAGATAGACTGAGAAAGTATACGAATCTGGTCTACTGCCTTGGCTCGCTCTAACGCTTCCGTCATCTTTTCATTAGCTTTTTGGTAAATTTCTTTGGCCGCTTTATTGGATTGACTAGCCGCCTGCTTCAATGTTTCAGCTTTTACACTCGTATCATAGGCAGACTGAGCTCTTTCTTGAGTTTTGACCGAGATATACTCTGCTGCCCGCTGCATTTCTTCCGCAGAATGGTTCATATTTTCGGTGTATGCCGAAGTCTCTTCCATAGCTGCTGACAGCTGTTCGACCGTGGCTGATACATCGCGAATCCGCTCATTGAGATCTGTCATATTATGATTCGTCTGATCACTCAGTTGGTTAATTTGACGTGACTCATTGATCACCCCTGTGATGACCATTGAGGTTGAATCTGTCATTTGCTGAATGGCACGAGCTATAACAGCGATCTCATTATTTCCTTTGAGCAAGGCAGGATCAAGTGCTGCCGTTAAATTCCCTTGGGTAATCTCTTCACAATATTTCGTAATGGTGCTCATCCGGGAACGGATATTTCGAATGGCTGCAAAGGAGATTATGATCAGAACAGCCAACACGAGAGCAAGAACTGTGATTAAAACAATTGTGCGCATTTTGATCTCGTTTTGCGTATTTTGATATAGGTTGGCGGATTGCTCATTGTTATAATCTGAAATCGTAGTCAGCATCGTAACAATGGCCGTACTAGATTTATTGATCCGGCCTCTCTCTTCTGTGTCATAGGTTCCAGTATTCTTTTTGACGGCCATGATCTGTTCGATGTCCTGAAAATACGTGTCTATACTCCTCTGTAGTTCCTCAAACAATTTCTGTTCCTTAGTATCCAATGTCCTTTGTGAAAATTCATTTAGCCCAGTTGTAACGCTATTTTTTCCTTTCTGCACCTGCTTATACTGTTTATCTGTATACTCCTTATTGTCGAGTATTTTTGTATAATTGGCTCGCATGTTATAAAAGTCACTTTTGACCTCAAGAATATTCGTCTGGTGTTGAAAGCGATCTGTATACAAAATACCTTGACCCTCTTTAGCTTGATACATACCGATAACTCCTACCAACGATACAATGAGCAAACCCACTAAGCTGATCATAATCATGGAGATCATCGTTGTCGTGATCTTTAAATCTCTAAAACCTTTTCCTTTTTTAGTCCTGTCCGATAGTTGGTTACTCATTCAAACCCCTCCAGCTCGTCTATGGATAATAGTTCACGCTGCTCTCAACTTTCACGAGTACTCTGGTCTTCCTCTTGATGCTGCCCTCCATACAACAAAATGAAGCAGATTACAAAACGTGATGCTATATATATCGGTAGAAAGCGCTTAAATTTATTAGCCAAATTACAGTACTGCAAAAATAATGAATATTATAATAGGCAAATTCATACATAGGCTTGCTACATGAATCAACAATTTTAGGTACTCATAAGCATTGGATGTTTGGTAAACTAGAGAGGGATTTTTACATGAAGTGGGACACATATGCAAACTAAGATCTAAACACTGGATGATGGGGGAGAACGTATGGTGACAAACATACAAAATCAAAAACAAGTATATATAATCCACGGATACACAGCTTCGCCAACAGATCATTGGTTTCCTTGGTTACAAGACAAATTACAGGAAGACGGGGTTTCGGTAAATATACTAGATATGCCCAACTCGCAAGCGCCCAAACTCAACGAGTGGATTGAGCATCTACTACAAAATATTAAAGTTCTACATAAAGACACCTATTTTATTGGACATAGCTTGGGATGTGTATCCATATTAAGGTACCTGCAGCAAGTAAATATCCCGGAACCACTGGGTGGTGGAATTTTCGTTTCCGGTTTTGCTGACCCAGTGCCAAGCCTACCATCATTAGATGAGTTTACAAATGACCATTTGGATGATCAGCAAATCATGAATTCGCTAAAGGAGCGTGTAGTTATAGCTTCAAAGGACGACGCAATTGTCCCCTTTGCACTTAGTAAGAAACTAGCGGAAGATATGCAGGCTGATTTCCACGAAGTAGATCATGGGGGGCACTTTTTACAGAGTGACGGTTTTACTACCTTACCGATGGTATATCAAGTGTTAATGGAAATGATGAATGAAAATAAGTAGCGTTAAAAACCCGCAAGATAGACCTGGCAAAAAAGGGTCCAACTTGCGGGTTTTACATTTTTTAATGGATGAACTATGGAAAATAAAGCGTATGTTTAGTCAAGATATCAATATAATGCCCATTTTTCCGTACACAGCTCTATAAATGAATGGGCAACCTGTTCACATTCGTCATACCCCAAACTACCAGAATGAGCAAAAAGAATGGGATATTCGTTGTTTCTTTTTTCCTCTCTCATATCAAACATATAGTGGTTTCCGCTACCATCCATCGCAAACGACACGGCACCCGGCATATATTCTGGCAGCTCGTAGGCAAGGTTCATTTCTCTCAAATCTTCAGTATTGAAAAACTGGAAATAACGTTCTCCATTCTGAAATTCACCGCCATTAGAATATTTCAGCAATTCTATGTAACTATCAGGAAATTGTCCTTGGGGCAAATGCCAGCTAACAGGATCTAGCGGTTTATATTGATCATAAAATGGAGACGATTTCGGAAAAGGGTTCACTTGTCTTTGTTGGATTTCGTGAATTTCCTGCTTCGATAGCTTGATGTTCCATGTGCTCAAAAAATTCGCGATTTGTTCACCAGTTGCTTCCGGACATTTTATAAATTGATGTTCAAAGTGAATACTCCACATAATAACCACCCTCCTACCTTGACGTCTCTAAAAGTTGTTGTTGCTACCTTTTTAAAACTTTTCCATCTTTTCCAACCCATTCAGCCACACTTTCATGAGGTTGAAGGTTCTCACGTTTATAGTAAAAAACGGTCTTGAGCTCGTAATCTAAGCTTTCCGCAGCAATGAAAAATCGGGTACCAAACGTTTGATCCTCCATACAAATCACAGGCCCCTCAAGAAATCCGTAAGAGACAGTTTTTAACATTTCCAGTTCCTTGTCATTAGCCAGTCTAAAGCATTCAATTGAAAATACACCGCCCGGACAGGAAAGAAACGAGACCTCGTAAAATGTAATCTCTATGTTGTGATAATAGCTAAAGTCAAAGCTCCCTGCTAGTACCAGCTTAGGGCGACTTGTATAATCATAAATGTAATAATGGTCAATGTTATTTTGAGAAAGTATTTCATTCAGCTGCATCAGTTTGGATTGAATGGAATGATTCATGATCCTATGTCCCCCCTTCCCACTCGCGGCTATTCCCGATCCGTCACCGCCTGCCACGCTTCTGTTATTGCTGTAGGTGATTTGTGGCTGGTCTCTCCGCCACCTTCCTGAGCCCATAGCGGCGGATAATAAGCAAATACCTCTCCTGGCTGAAGTTGCTCCATATCCGACTGCCAACCATTCCAACGGAATGTCTGGTAGAACAAGCCCAAATCTCCCTCAGCCAACCAGCTCAAGAAACCGGAATAGGCCAGCTCAGTGGATTCCCACTCCAATGCATCCGGTGCAAAATAGTAGATATGGCCGCTACGTCCAAACTTCCCTGTATCCAATCCAAAGAAGCCACCTGCTGCATCATAGGCCACAATCAGCATTCCCCCAAGTGCAGGAACGCTCGCTGGCTCTTGCAGCCCGTTCCACGAAGCCAAACTACCGTAAATTTCAGGCCCACCTGCACCCAGTAAGGTGATCCATCCGTGGTCAAATATGATCCCTCCTGTTTCATAGGCAACCGTTCCCAAGTACGATTTTGTGCTCACTTGCAAACGGTAGAGCGAATCTCCCCTAACAGACTCCGATTCTGCCGGTACAATGCGATATGGATTATTCCCTTCTTGCAGAATGTTTCTGACCTCTTCCCATGCATGGTTGTCCTGATCCATTAGCTCATCAACCGTTAACGTATGCATATCCATTCCCCTTCCTATATTCCAATATCCATCTTTCAACCTGTGAACTGATTTTCGAAAACTTGCGTTTGCTCTAAAATCACCCACTGATTCAGCTCGTCGTAGCCTTGGACAATCGCCGTGATCTCATGCCTCGGATACATCCACTCGGATGGGGCCTTTTCCGCATATGAATGGGTGTCTGCCAATCCGACTGCATTGTGCTGGAAAATATGAATTAGTGTTCCGTGTGGAAAAAAGGCTTCAATATATCCAGTTACCTTAGTCCCAACCGGCAGTGCGGTTTTGACTTGATGCCATTCCTTGTTGGAGGTGTGAAGATTGCTGGACCAGATTTCTTCAAACTCTTTTTTTGTAATTTTCGTATAATATGGCTCTGTATCATCAATCGCTTTCTCTGCTAACAAGAAATGATATTTCTCGTGCTTACGATTAGAAGCAATAAAAGTACCGTCATCTTGGATCACAATTTGCCGATAGGCTACGCCGTCTGAGTCTATTTCAAAATACCAGGTTCCCATGCCTGGTTCTGGACAATCTTTAAGATATTTCATTCGTACCTCCTAAAAGGATGTATAACCGTGTCATTTCATCTTTCTTTTTCCGCTATAGATTCTTGTCAAATATGCGAGATATTCCGAACGCGTCAGTCCTCCTGTTTGGCGATTGAACTCATCGTACGAAATGTCTTCCGGGAATCCGAATTCGGCCAGTGCTTTTCGGCGCTCTTCCCGATACAACGGGTTATCCAGCGTGTGGTGCCACTCCCGCTCTTCCCAAGGACCAAAACAGTCTGCAATGACACCTGAATATACACCGTTATTTAACAATTCGCGCGAAGACTTGAACACTGTCTTCCCTTCCGGTTTGGAAATTGTGCCCGTTCCCCAGGAGAGTCTATATATTCTTTCTTTACTGCTATCTATGCTACTGCCATAACCAATCGGAAACACAATATCCTCTTCCGCCAACGCTTTATGCCCTATCCGCTCGTAGGACCCTCGCATAAAGGAATCATCCATGACAATCCAGGTTGTATCAGATAACGGGGCGGCCGTGATGGATTCCAAAGTTATTGAACGGTCACGACTTGTACACAAATACGGACGTACGAATAAAGGCATCGTCATGACACTGTTCCATATGCTCTCCTTTGCAAACAACTGATCCTTTTGCATTTGGCGCAAATCTCCGACGACCAGTACATAGCCATCTGTAAAAAGGTCTATTTCCACGCGGAAGATGTCTCCCGGAATGGTTTTATAACGCAGGTTTTTCATATGCTTCAATCGTTCCAGCTTACGATCATAGTCGTTAGGCACAAGCGACGGGTAACGTTGAAGCCAATCGATGATCTCTTCTTTACTATGTAAATGCTCACATCCAGTGATGGGCAATCTTACGCCAGTTTTGCTATTCACAGCAGTAACATAACTAATAGGACGATCTCTTCGGATGCCTGCTGAAAAGGACACACCTTCTGCTGTGATGCTCGAAACACTTGTATAATTCAGTTTTTTCTCTTTGCCACGAGCCGTTTTAGGCAGAACAAATGCCCGATCACGAGTAAAAATCTCTACATCAGCTTCTCCATAAGCATCCTCTTTGGAAGAAATTCGCTTACGAATAACATCTCCATCCATACAAATAAAATATCCTTCTTTAATTTCTACTACGTCCCAATGTTCTTCCAGCGCCTCCAGCCCAAAATAGGGTCGTAACGCGTTCGTTAACCAACTATTCATCTGCTCCTCCTGTTCCATGTTCCGAGTTTAATTCAATAGACTTCATTTCTGTTATTCCAGAAATTATAACATAATACGGCATGTAGCTCGTTTATTCATACATTGTTCCAGCTTGGGCCAGTTCCTCCTGAATCCAGCTACTGCTGGTAGACAGTCGGAGCAAGTCGGCTGTGATCTGTTTGACCTGTTCTTGCAATACGTGTGGCTGATCTGTTCCTTCCAGAAAGCGACTCACAAAATGAAGAAATACGTCTACCTTTCTAAGCAGCATTAACACAGGCAAAGCGTCGATCTCGGGTTGGCTTAAACGGATCTGACGGCTGAAGCCCCGGCAAAAATCACGAACAGCTGTTGTCTCCTCCGATTGTCCCAAAAATCCTGATAAGATGATCGCTGGTTCCATTACCCGAACGTCTAGCGTGCAAAATTCAAAATCAAGTAGGGCAGCGACCTGACTATGATCAGAATCCTTTACCAACAAATTGGAAGCGTTCAAATCTCCATGTACAAGCTGATGCGGCAAGTCTTCCAATGCATGAAGTGAATCTATAATCTCTTCATATACTTTTCCTATCAAACGCAGCTCCTCATGTAAATCTTTTAGAGGCTCCGGCGGGTTTAAACAAAAGCCTTGGATTACTTCCCGGTTACATAATGGATAGGATTGCTGCAAAGCATAATACGGCCGATAGACTGGAGTCATATCAAGATTAAGTGTTGCAAGTGCAGCAGATAATTCGCCAGCTGTCTCGCCAAAAGAATAGGCAAAGCTAGGATCCTGCTCCGATGGGGATGTGCCTTCTATGTATTCGAACAGACACACATATTTGCCACTATCCTTCTCAACCTGTGCAAGTGTCTCTCCCGTAATCGTTCGGATTGGCATTGGAACCCTGAATGATAGAGAATGCCTGCTCAATTCCTGCAAAACCGCATGCTCAAATTCGATTTTGTTCCGATCCCTGTGTGTATCGTAGATGCGCAGTACCCCACTTCGCCCACCGCTCTTAACAAAATACGTCGTATTATTCCAACCTCCGGTTCGTCTCTGTAGTATCCCGTCCCACTCCGGCCAGTGCCGTCTTAATACCGCTTCCAAAATGTATCCTCCCTATTAAACATCCGCTTATAAATTTGCAGTTATTATAACAAATATAGACGCCCATTAGAATTGGACGTCCTTGTGTATCCTTCATTTCCTCATTTGTTTGTTTCGGATATTCTGCGGGGTGGCACCATACGCTGTTTTAAATTTTTTATAGAAAAAACTCATGCTGTTATATCCGACCTGCTTAAAGATCATTTCGAATGGCAGGTTGGTATTCACTACCAAAGAATAGGCCGCATTAAGTTTAATGTTGGCAATAAGCTGCGTGTAAGTAAGACCGGTTACTTTTTTCAACTTATTACTTAAATACGTACTATTGTAATTAAAATGAGTAGATAATTGCTGGAGGCTTAAATGCTGATAATGCTCTTCCATGTAATTCAGAATAGAAGTAATATTACTTTCCTGCTGGTTTAAGTGAATATTATGCTCGCTTTCCAATACACGGACCAATTCCCCAAATACAATGGGCAAATAAGCCTTGACCAGCTCCATTGAATCCTCTTGCCTGGAAAAATATTCGATCAAGATTCTACGCAATATATATTGAAGGTTTTCATTATGCTGTGACTCAAAAATAATAAAGTGATTATGATGCTGATGCTGGAGGACTGAATTGGCAAGAAACTCGCCGATCAAACTTTTTTTCTTAGATAGCCGCTGTAGAAATAGGGATGAAATCGTTTCTCTTTGCAGGAGGATATTAATCAGTATATCGTTTTCTCCCAAAGGTGCGATGCTGTGCGGCACATCCTTATCGAGGACACACACTTGGCCTTCACAAAGCTGAATCTCTTTGCCTGCTATAATTTGGTTGCATTTACCTGAGTAAACATAGTTTAATTCAATAAATTCATGCATGTGCTCCAGCATCGGAGCAAACCTGTTGTGCTTGCTAATATAAATATCATGTTCTCCGAAGAAAAATAAAGCAGGCATTCGATACATATTCTGATTTATATCAAAAAATCGCTCATTTTCCGATTCTTTGGAGAGATCATTAATCACTTGATTGTTTTGCTGTTGTAAAAGCTCAATTTCAGTTTTACTTCTCAGCAACTGATCCAGCTCATGAAGGTTCATAAACACAGACTCCTCCTTCAGACTCCCATTAACTGTGAACTGCCGTCTGTGTTTTGCTTCCCTTTCCTCTAATAGCGATTCCCAGACAGAGGAGCGCAGCAATCATAAATACAATCGCAGAGACGAGAAAGGAAAATGAGGCAGTTTCATTCCCAGACTACACCCCAACTAACTTGATAACATAAGGCGAAGCAAACGCTCCCAAATTGGAGCCTACCATTGCAATCGAAATAGATATCGTCTCACTGCCTTTAGGTACGATTTTAGTTAGTATCGTAAAAATATAAGGAATAAACAGCGCAAAGCTAAAGCCAATGATCAGCATGGCAACCGTAACCATGGTCACATTCTGAGCAAACCACAGCAGGACAAAACCTGTCGCTGTTAATAAACTGGAGATAAAAGGTGCGTAATTTCTGAACCATTTATATATTCTACCGAACAAGAAGCCTGCAATCATAGTTGATAAGGAGAACAGCGTCAAAGCGGTCCCTAAAAACCCTGCGTTAGGCATACTCTTTTCAGCAATCATAATACCTGTTTTGGTATACACAATCATGATAAAGGTCATAAACAGGAAAAGTGCAGCCCCTAATCCAAGTACAGGTAGGGACATTCCCTCGCTCTTGTGGCCCGTTCCTGTCGTGCTCGCTGTAGGCTCCTCACGCTCTGGTTCAGGAATGACAAAAAAGAACAACAGTGCGATAGGAATAGTGATCGCATAGCACAAAAAAGCAAACGGCCAGTCGATTAGGGCAAGCTGTCCTGCCACAAAGGTAGCCAAGCTGCTTCCGAGCCCTTGTACAGCGCTTTGAAAGCCTACCAATTGAGCACGTTCGTCCCCTTCAAAAAAATCACTAATTAAACTGACAGCCAGCGAATTGAACATCCCCAGACCTGCACCTAGCACCAAACGCAACGCGAGAATCCATGTAATGTTCGTAGTGAGCATAGGAAGTATTCCGCCGATGACCACGAGCAAAAGTCCTAGCAGGACTGTATTTCTTTTACCCAAGCGGGAAGAGATCGGGCCACTCAACAGCACAAACAGCATCATCGAGAAAGATGGGATTGTAACTATGCTTTCAATCAGTGAACTGGAGACTCCCGGTAATTGGTTCAGCATCATCGGGATGATAGCTGAAATAGCACTCGCTGATGTCAGGACTAAGGAAATGGACAACAATGCTGTTTTAAACCATATTTTGTTTTTAATATTCATCAAGCTTCTCACCTCTAGTCTATGTTATTTAGCCTCTGGTTGTATTTGTACTGGAACGTATACTGTCCAGATCCGACGGTAAACGTCAATTCATGATCTCCACTCAGTTGGAAAATCGCCTGTTCTCCGGGAGAACCTAATTTCCCGGCCAGCTCTTGTGGCACATTACCAGGCGGATACTGAATCGACGGGTATTGCGTAGTAATGGTCTGTTGTAATGCATCTGGCTCTAGAACGCCTGGAAGCGTAATCTCAGCTGTCGTATTATGTGGTACGTGAACCGTCATCCGCATTTCTTCATTCACGATTTCCCAATGGACAGCAAGCTCACCATAAGGTGTCTCCAGCTTGCCATGGGCCGAAGTAAGATTAACAGGCGGTTTGGGTGCTAACCGCGACTTTTTGTAGCCCGCTTCAAGTACATTGATTCCGGCAATATTTTGGTACATAAAGTCTCCAACTGAACCGTACGAATAGTGATTGAACGAGTTCATATCGGTGCTCCAGAACGAGCCGTCCACTTTGATACTGTCCCAATGCTCCCACATGGTCGTTGCTCCCCGTTCAACCTGATAGAGCCAAGAAGGATAATCTTTCTGAAATAAAATTTTATAAGCTATATCTGTATAGCCATTGTCGGATAAAACCAGGCATAGATAAGGTGTGCCTACAAAGCCAGTATCCAGATGCATATCATTTTTTTCTATCAGCCGTACGAGCTCCTGAACCACTTGCTTTTTATATTTTTCTGGTACCAATCCGAAGTGCAAAGCCACAACCTGTGCAGTCTGGGTATTCGAAGTCAGTTTGCCAGCGTCATCAAAATAACGGTTCGCAAAAGCGCTTCTAATCCCCTCATGCAAGCTTTGATAGGTGTTGTAATCGGTATACCGATTCAGCAGTTTGGCCGTCTGCGCCAAGATATGAGTCGAATACGCAAAGTATGCAGTCGCTACCAGCGTTCCATCGGTCGCTCCAAAATAGCTTCCTTCCTCGCTATCCAGCGCCAGCCAGTCTCCCAGCTGCAAACCAGTATCCCACAGATGTTCCTCGGTCCCCTGGGCACGAATATAATCGACCCATGCTTTCATACTGTCATACTGCTGAGCTAGAATTTGCTTATCCCCATAACATTGATAGATCGTCCACGGACATATAACCGCTGCATCTCCCCATGCGGCTGTCGTTTGGTCCATATTGTCTGCAAAGGTTCCTTTGAGGACATCCGGCACGACAAAAGGCACAGCCCCATTCTCCAGCTGGTTGTAAGCCAAATCTTTCAGCCACTTTCGAAAGAAGGAAGCACTATTCATATTGAAGCTGGCCGTTCTGGCAAAAATCTGTGCATCGCCGGTCCAGCCTAATCGCTCATCACGCTGCGGGCAATCGGTCGGCACATCCAGGAAGTTCCCCTTTTGTCCCCATACAATATTGTGCTGGAGTTGGTTCAGCTTTGGATCGGATGTCTCGAACAAGCCAATTGTTGCCATGTCTGAATGCAAAACAACGCCTGTAAAATCTTCAATGGCTACGTCAGCCGGAAAGCCCTCAAGCTTCACATACTGGAAGCCTTGAAAAGTGAAATGCGGCCTAAATATCTCCGTCCCCTTGCCGCTGCAAATGTACGTAATCTGCTGCGCTGCATCACGAATATTATCTCGGTAAAAATTCCCTTGCTGATCCAGCACTTCACCATGAACCAGATTCAGAACCGTACCTTCGGGGGCTTCCACTTTAAATTCCAGCCAGCCTACCATATTTTGACCCAAGTTAAGTACTAGTTCGCCTTTAGGAGTCCGAATCAGTTCAACAGGCTTTAATCGGTTCATTACACGGACAGGCTCGTTCTCCTGAGCAACCAGATGACTTAACGGAAACGGGACGACCTGCATCATTTTCCGTTCGTTCAAGAAGCGATGTTCGGCTGCCTGCTGCTCCAGTCGAGCATCATAGATTTCGCCGTTATAAATATCTGACATCAAAATGGCACAGCTCGTTTCCTCCCAGGAAGAATCAGAGCAAATGAGTCCTGAACGGCCATCTTCATAGCTAATCTTCATTTGAAATAGCAAAGCATTCGTGTTCCCGTAGGTATCCTTGCGCTTTTGCCAGCCTAGATAGCCGCTGTACCAGCCTTCTCCCACCGTTGCTGTGATGCGGTTATGTTGTTCTCGAACGGTAGAAGTCACATCATAGGCTTGCACCTGAACACGATCGTTATAATCTGTCCATCCCGGGGTAAAGTAGGCATCGCCTACTCTTTGTCCATTGAGCTCCAGCTCATACAGACCAAGGCTTGTGGCATAAATGACTGCTTTTTTCACTTTTCCCTCAACCAAAAAACACTTGGAAGCGGCAAAAGGGGCTCTTGTCTGAAACTTTTCATGAATGCTTCGATCCTTCACTGTAATCCATTGTGCCTTCCAGTCCTGCTCATGGAGCAGCCCCATTTCCCAAAAGCCAATCTCACTCCATTCCGATTCCTCCGGTTCGGTGTCACCCGCTCCCTGAGCCCATACTTTTACCCGGTAATAATATCTTTGTCCTGATTCGAGTGGAGGACCTTCATAGGGAAACAGAATGGATTGTTCCGAATACGAAAAATGATTCCAGAGCAGCGGTTCAAAAACAGGATTTATGGATACTTGCAATTGGAAGCGTTTTTGGAAAACATATATGTTGTCAGATTCAATTTGCCAGCTCAATCGAGGCTTTAGACAACCCAGTCCAATCGGATTGTTTACATGTTCACATCTAAGCGCTTTCACTTTTAGCATCTTATGTCCTCCCTGAGATCTTCTTTTGTGTTTCTATACTCAAATTAAAACGCTTCCATTAGTTGTGCGCAATGTTGTATCCCTGCATGTTGTATGCTTGATTTACAGGTGTTGAATGTCCATCCCTCATATCGAATCTTAAAATGGGTTTATTAGAAAAATATGTACGCACGACAGCGCAGTACTCAAAAGGTAAACTCTTGTTTTTTGTACATATGGATTGTAGTATTAAGCCGATCCGTGAAAGGAGAATTACAGTAATGGAAACGAACTACAAAAAGCTGCTGGATCAGATGATGGCACCCTATGATGAAATGCTGCAGAGTCTAATAAGTGATCACGCCGATTTTTCGAAGGTTGACTATTTGGAGCAACACAGTGAGGAATATGGAAAAAGTGATGCCAATTATACGAATCGCTTGAAGGTGCTTTTGGCTATGTATAATCATGAGGATCGATATGCCCCGCATTATGAACCGATTGTGAGAAGACTGCTCGTTAATGAGATTATAGACAGGGAAACGAACAGTTTTCAGGGGATTGGCGATGCTCTATACTACGCCGTTTTTTTACTGCAAAAATATGAGCGTGAGCAGGACCAAGTTTTGTTCCAGCAGGCCAAGAAGGCCAATTTTGATACATATGCCGGGTTTGACCCTGCGTTGATTTTGGAAACATATTTATTCAGCAAAGATACAGCTGATCTTGAAGATTGCATCAATATCGCAAGTGAACTCGGGGAAGATGTATATCTATCATTATTTATCGATCTGTGGATCAGAGAGCAGACGGATTGGAACAAAGGAAATTTACAGGCACTCGTTTATCATGAGAGATGGCGCAACCATGTAGAAGGTGAAATTGAAGCTCTCAAAAAGCTGGTCGAAATGGAGAAAATAGAAGAAAATTCTAGTAACTACTGTTCTACTGCATCCAGCTTGGCAGAAAAGCTCATTGAAACAGGACGATGGGATGAAGCTTGGGAAACGATGGCAACCATCATTCCGCTTATTACGAAGGAAAAAGAATGGTTCCTGTACGGACTTGGCCGCAATATAATTACAACCTGTATCCACATCATCATGCATTTTGGAGCAAAAAGCCGACAGGCTACTTCGTTATGGCAAACGATAAAAGGGGTTCTTCAACCTGCCGCTAACAATATGGGGACCATTCAATATCAGCTTGCTGTATCTGTCAGCAAATTTATGAGTGATACCAAATTGGAGCAAAAGTTACTCAGGATTCGGAAGCAACGTCAATAATCCAGTTGCCATAAGGAGCCTGTCGCATGCAATGTAAAGAACGAGGCATTTGACCCAGCAGCTCGCTTTCCAGTTGCTCCTCGAAGCGAGGAGCAGCGAAAATACGGATTGCAGTGCATTGCCTTCCTCTACAGATTTCCGGTCACGATAATACCATCTGCTTGCTTCAAATGCGCTCTGACCCATGCTGTAAAGGAATCGATAAATATGCGTAATTCTGGCTCCTTGGCAGGCCAAGCATCCAATTCTGTTAATATTTCATGCCATACCGACGCCTGAATCGGATTATCCCAGCAGGCATCAAAAGCCTCATACGTTTCCCCCGTGTCAGAATCGACAAGTGGATATTTGGACTTTAACACAGACAGCACGATATCAAAGTCATCTGCGTAGATGAAGATCATCTCCTCCAGCTTTGGCTCATCTGTATCTCCATAGCGCAGCGGTTCAAAAGTATATCCAATATTGGCTCTTGGACCACTATAGCGATAGATTAGTGTCTGAATCTCTGTTTTTCCTTTCTTAGTCACTCTCTCTTACTCCTCTCTTCGGCTACAACTCGAACCAATCCGCAGCGCATTTCTCTTCTTCCAGTGCCCTACACATTCCTTCCCTCAACCTCATCGCATCTCCGCCGCCGATATGAAATAGACAATAGATATAAGGTTCATCATCTTCTAACCCTTCAATATTTCTTGCCTCTTCCACTGAAATCTGAAGCGCTTCAGGCCAATCAGAATTATTCTGAAGCAGAACAAAACCATCCTCATCCCTACAGCAAGCAGGGTCATGAAATGTTCCCTGTAGCATGCTCGCTTTCTAAGCCCTCAAGCTCTTCCTTCAATTGGTACATGGCTTGTACAGCCTCGGAACTGGGTGCGTACAAACTATATCTTTTGTTTAGTGCCACCCATTTTTGCTGGATTTCCATAAGCCCCCCACTTCCTTCTGATTTTCCTGAAATTTCTTATAACTTATTATAATAGATATAGGCTTCCGGTGAGTATACCCTGGAAGCCTATGGATTCATCTAACCAATCTTTTATTTATTTTGCCTTATGAGGAACAGGCTCACTATTCCCGTTTCTTTTTCTCACTCCCAACATAATAACAGCCATAACAGCTACCAAAACTGCTATAAGCATAAAGGGAATATATTTGTCCACTCGATACAAGGTGGTCGTCAAAATAGGAGCAATGATCGCGGAAATTCCCTGTACCGCAGCTACCAGCCCCGCTGCTCCCCCTTGCTGCTCTTGACTGACCGAAAGCGAAGCACCTGCCATAAAACCGGGCATCAGTAAGCCTGTGCCTATGCCAAACATAAAGAATGCTGCATAGTAAACGACCAAGCTGGCTGAAATCAGAAATAATGCCATTCCAGCAATCAGAAATAGAGAACCGAGCAAAATCATCGGCTTAGGCTGCCATTTAAGCCATTTCATCTGGATGATCTGCACAATCAGCATCGCTGCCCCGGAGAACATAAGTCCAAAGGACACGACTCTTGCTGTTTCTTCGGATGTAAGACCTAACTGATCTTGAAAATAAAAACCACCTATAACCTGAATAGTCACAATACTTATCATCGTAACCAAGCCTGCAAACAAATACATTCTTAGACCTGGCTGGAGGGGGTTAATTCGAGCGGGTTTTTGCTGAATAACGGGATGGGCCGCCGGAATCGCCAGCAGAGACACCACGAATGCAACAGCGGCAATGACAATTCCAAAATATAAGGGCCATAACAGCCCTATTAAAGTAAAGGCACCTGCAATCGCGGGGCCAAATACCAGCCCAAGCCCATTCGCCGCACTAATAATAGCCATACCACTTCCACGCTCTTCTCCTTCCGTTACATCTCCCATATAAGCTTGGGACGATGACAACACCGCCGGGATAAAGCCGCCAATTAAGCCGCGTGTAACAATCAGCAGGACTAACAGTAGCCCCCCACTGAGCCAACCATTTAATCCTGCAAAAAGAGTAAGTGTAAACAACAGGCAGCTTACACACATCCCTATGAAACCAAGCAGAATCACCGGCTTGCGTCCCTTTGCATCACTCAGATTTCCCCATACTGGAGCCATTAAGGCCATCGTTATAGAGCCAAGCAATATTATTAATCCGGAATGGCTTTCTTTTAAGCCTAACTCACGAATAAGAGGCGGCATAATCGGAGCAATAAGCATGAGCCCTAGCATAGCCACAAATACACTGAAAAAGATGCTCCCTTTTATTCTATTCATCCTCGTACACTCCTCTGTTATAGAATCTCTCTATGCAGAAGTATACGGGGCATACCAAAAAGCTACTGCCTATAGACGGATAAATTTGCGGTTAAACGGATTTAATTTTGCGTATAAAACAGCAGCCAGTCTTCAGACAGTAAAAAATGGCCTGCATTCTATGGCCCAATGGGCGTCGTTAATTATAGAGTCGCTCTTTCGTTGTGAAATGAACTACATCGGTCTCTTCATCGCTGACTGGATGGAAGGGCTTCATTTCCTGGCATGTTATTACGATATATGATGTACAGTCTTTTGCCTTTAGTAATTAGCGTAGCTGTGGGTTGAGTCTGTATATCGATGTCTAAGGGGGAAATCTCAGTGAAAACAAAAATAGGATCAATCATGAAGGTAAGATCGTTAAGAACGAAGTTAACCATAATGTGCTTGATTATTTTAATTGTACCCACATTCGTGATTGGAATCAGTTCTTATGTTGTTTCCAAGAATGAAATGAATGAATCAGGCAAAGTAGCACTTAAGAATAGTGTGCAAATGGTAATTGGTATGATTAGTTTCCTCAATGGGCAAGTCGAAGCCGGTAATTTAACATTGGAAGAAGCACAGGAAAAACTGCGCATCGAGCTGCTCGGTGTAAAAGATGCTAATAACAAAAGACCGGTAAAGATTAAATATACTGTAGGTAAAACAGGTTATCCGTGGGCAGTCAACCAAGATGCCGTTTCAGTGATGAACCCTTCAAATGAAGGCCAGGATTTAATAAATGCCGTATCGGAAGACGGTGTGCATGTGGGAAAAGAGTTTGTAGAAGCCGGTACAAACGGCGGGGGATTCGTCACTTATAAATGGGCTTTACCTGGTACAGATCAAGTGGAGACGAAAATTTCGTACGTTGAAAGGGATCCTTATTGGGGATGGATCATCGGTTCTGGAGCATATTTTAACGAATTTAACAGCGGGGCGACCAAGGTCCTTTATATTGTCCTGATTATTACGACTATTGCAGTTATTCTGGGAGCAATTATCGTAAGCTTTGTTTCGGGACGTTTTACGAAGCCTATTATCATGATTGCAAAGCGGCTTAATGCAGTTGCGGACGGTGATTTAACGGTCGAAGAAGTCAAAATGAATTCAAAAGATGAGGTTGGCGAGCTGGCACAGGATTTCAATCATATGATTAAAAATATTAGATATTTGATCGGTGAAGTAAACCTGTCCACAAAGCAGGTAGCAGCTTCCTCGAAAGAATTAACCCTTGGTGCAGAGCATACTGGGCAGGCAACCGAGCATATCACCATCGCGATTCAAGAATCGGCGGCCGGTGCGAAGGAGCAGCAACTGATGCTCCAGAAGACAACCAGCTCGCTTGAGGAAATTTCAATAGGCATGCAGCGGATCACGGATAGCTCCTTGACTATTGCTGAATCGTCTGCAGACGCGATGGAAATGGCGAGCCTTGGCGGTACTGCTGTACAACATACGGTGAAGCAAATGGACTTGATTAACCATTCCGTCAATGAAACCGATGCGGTTATGAGAATGCTGGATGAACGCACTCAACAGATCGACACGATGCTACATGCCATTACGGATATCGCACAGCAGACCAATCTGCTTGCCTTAAATGCTTCAATTGAGGCTGCCCGTGCAGGCGAAGAAGGCCGCGGCTTCTCCGTAGTTGCTTCAGAGGTAAGAAAGCTGGCCGAACAATCGAACCAGTCTTCCGGGCAGATTTCCGAGTTGATTCAGAATATGCGCAAAGATATGGAGCATTCGCTTAAGACCATGGAACGCGTAAAACAGGATGTAGACTCCGGCATTAAAATTGCCAATGAGACGGAGCAGCAGTTTAACAAAATTGTGACGTCCACCAATCATATCGCACAGCAAACGGAAGAGCTCGCGAGCATCACGGAGCAAATAACCGCAAGTGTCCAGGAGATTTCGGCGAGCGGAGAGAACGTATCCAGTCTGGCGCTTCAAGCAGCGGACAACTCGCAGAATATTGCAGCGTCTGCAGAAGAGCAGCTGGCTTCGATGCAGCAGATCACCAGCCTGGCAACGACCTTGTCGGATATGTCACAGAAGTTACAAGATCTAACGGTCAAATTTAAATACTAACGGAAATAAGTCTTTCCAAAACATCGCTCTAAACTGTTCTTCATATTATGAGGTCAACCGGTTCTTTCTGGTTGACCCTTTTTGCATTGTTCTGAGGAATTACTGAAAAGGCTTGCAAATCATGATCCCCTTCTAGCGATGTGAATTGGGCACGGTTTTTGTTGATTTGGTTCAGAATTGGTTCAGAGGTATTTAGTATAGTAATTCAGTAGTGTAAGAAAATCATATTCGTAGGTTAGTCATCATGGAGAATCTTAGTAAGCTCATCGTGACACCGGAAATTTATGGAGGAAGTTTATGAGTAAATTCAAGTCTTTTTGTTTAACTTATCTTGCTGTTATCGTCTTATTTGGAACCTGGACATGGAGTTTTTCCGAGAGTACTGTGTATGCAACCTCCTCACCAGCACCTAGTGTAACGGATGCTGTGTATGCTACTGAAACCACGGTAACGAGTTGGACAAATCCTTCTAAACAAGGTCAATCCGTAACGTTTAGCATCAAAACCATCTCAACCCCACAAATTACGAAAGATTTAACCGGCTCGGTTATCCTTATGGACGGTACGGATATATTAGATACGCTGACGATGAGGCCAAATGGCATTGCGAATGGATATGCCACTGCGACCTACACCACAAGCGATTTAAGTGTGGGAAGTCATCCGATTACTGCTATTTATAGTGGGGATGCTCGATTTGCTCCCAGCACATCTGAGCCATACATTCAGGTCGTAAATGCATCTACACCTACGACTACACCTTCACTGAGACCTACAGTAACTACAGTACTGAGTTCGCCAAATCCGTCTAGTCACGGCCAAGAAGTAAGGTTTAGCGTGAGGACAACTTCGAACCCACAAACTTCGGGCGATTTAACCGGAACGGTCATCCTTATGGACGGCACGAATATATTAGATACGCTGACGATGGAGCCAGTGGGCATTTCGAATGGTTATGCCAATGCGTACTACACTACAAGCAACTTAAGTGTGGGAAGCCACCCGATTACTGCTATATACAGTGGAGATGTTCGATTCGCGCCGAGTACCTCTGAAGCGTATATACAGGTTGTAAACGGAGATGCAGGCACTGGTGGTACTGGAAGTACGAGCGGAACCGGTGCTACTACTGGTAACGACAGCAGCAGTAGTAATAAAAAAGATAAGAAGGATAACGCGGATAGCAGTGATTCATCTTTTTCCAGTGAAACAACCACATCTTCATCACCATCGGTTTCAACAACGGATGTACCGACTCCGGAAATCATGCCCGTAGAGCAATCCGAGGTTGCGCATGAAAAATATATAACGGGTTATCAGGATGGTACATTCCGACCGGACCAGTCCATTACACGAGCTGAAACCGCCGCGATGATGGCTAGAATTATGAAGCTGGAGACAAAAGAAGGCTCAACGACATACAAAGATGTACCTAACATGTATTGGGCAAAGGATTCGATTATAGCGCTTACGACACAGCACCTCATGAATGGGTATGCAGATGGAACATTTCGGCCAGAGCAACCCATTACCCGTGCAGAAATGGCAGCAATACTCGCATCCTGGAAGCAGCTTAAAGGTACACAAACCGCAGCGTCTCCCTATACCGATATCGAAAAGCATTGGGCAAGAGATTCCATTGTAGCGCTAGCTAATGCAGGATGGATTACCGGTTATAACGACAACAGCTTCCAACCCAATAAATATATAACACGAGTAGAGACTGTTACCATTTTGAACACTATCTTAAAGCGAGGACCCCTGGAAGGAACAATTCAGGCTACTTGGAAGGATGTACCAGTAGATTACTGGGCATTCAAAAATATTGAAGAAGCGTCTCGTACCCATACTTCAACCATCAATTCAGAGGGTACAGAAACTTTCGTAAAATAAGCACCAAATAAAAAGCTGGCATCCTTTCTATAACAGGGTTCCAGCTTTTTGTTTACTTGATATCTTTAGAATGGTCAAAAAAGAAATTTTAAAATACTTTCTTCAAGGATGATGGTTTCACTCCGTATTCCCGGAAAAATTGCTCTGAAAATGCACTCACATTGCTGTACCCTACAGCCATCGCAGCTTCTGTTACATTGCTCTCCTGGCTTCGAAGCAGCTTCATCGCATAATCGAGACGAATTTGGCGCAAATATTCAAATACAGTCGTTCCAAAACATGCTTTGAATCCTTTTTTTAATTTAAAATCGTTTAATCCTACTTTTTTGGATAATGCGATCAGTGAAGGAGGATCAATCATGCTGGATTCAAGGATTTGCCGAGCCATATGCAACTTTCTGACATCTTCTTTAGATAAGCCTTCGGGCATGGGGGTTAAATCAAATAATTGAATCATAAGTCGATTTAAAATCTCTAGTGCTGCTGCTTCCATTAATAAAGGCGATCTATGCACACTTTTCAAGTCTTTGATCAAATGTTCAATCATCACTATACTTCTGTGATCCAGTTCAAAACCAAGGTGATAGAATGCAGCCCCCTTCAGAATTTGATTAAATTCAATAGCTACCTGTCGACGAGCCGCCAACTGTGAAGCCGCATAATTAAACAACGAAACAGGAATACCAAGTGCAAATGATTGGTATTGTTCGTTAACCGGAGGATGGAAGCGTGCTTTGAAATCCTGTAAAAAAATAAGAGCCCCCCGCCCCGACGGGAGTGTATAGTCCAGACCAGCTATATTCACATGACGTTGCCCCGAAAGTGCAAATTGAAGTTCAATCATTTGTCCTCTGGAAGCAAAGTTCGTCGGGTAAGGCTCGTGATATTGAATGTGCGAATACACAATCTCGATTCCGCTGTAAGTTGTAACTCGGTAAATATGTCCGTTACCCGCTTCTGGTAACATCATATAGGTATGCTCATTTTGTTTTCTAAACGGAGTTTTTTCTAAATAATGCTGATATATTAATGATAACGAATTTGAATTCACAAGCATCCACCTCAAAGGTTTTCATTCATTTTGATGATTCAAATGAGAATCGTTATCATTAATATTAGCTGAATTTGAATGGTTTGACCAGACTTATTGGAGTATGCTGTAGTGATACGTGATATTCGGGGAATCTATTAATCCCAATCCATATAAAACATTGCTTTCAATTTCCCCTTTTCACATGCTGGGCAACTCAAATGAACAGGCACATTGTTTTCAATGTGTTCCTGCTCCATAACACTCGCGCATCTAGGACAAGCATAAGAAATTTTATACTGTGATGAGTCCGATATCATCTCAATAAACAGTTCATTGCGGATGGCCTGACAGACCGGACATACATATATCGCGTCATAAGCAGCATATCTCGTCGAAGGGTTGCCTATGAATTCCCCAATACGTCGTTTAAGGACAGTATCCTGTACAAACGAAGCAATGGATTCCAAACTCATATATGAAAAACCAAACCCTACAAATATGTTCTTAGTATAAGCACAGGTATCACAGTCCAGCTTGTACGCTTCCCCCATGTTTATCACTCCCCAACTCTTCATGCGGTTATTGAAGCCTCATTTATTTCTTTACGAGACTTGCTGAATGCGTGACTTGGTTTCTCCCGCCACTCTTAGAAGCATACAGTGCCAAATCCGCTTGATGAACTATCGATTGTTCCGTATCGGCTTGCGTAACCGTTGCCACACCGATACTCACAGTAATGCTGTATTCTCCCCAATCCCTTGAGGCCGTCATGGAACGATATCTTTCTGCCGTACGAATGGCTTCCTGTTGATTGTTGCCGGGAAGGATAATTACAAATTCCTCGCCACCGTAACGAGCGACAATGTCCATTTCCCGTGAAATGGATTGTAGTAATTCTGCCAGATGAGTGAGCACCAGGTCGCCCACCGGATGACCATAAGTGTCGTTAATGCTTTTGAAATGATCAATATCAATGAGCAGCAGCGAAAAAGGTATTCCAGTCTCTTGAAAAGAGGCTAGGCTGATTAGTAATTGATCTTGAAAATATCTTCTATTCTTTAGCCCAGTTAACGGGTCGGTTGACGCCATCGTTTCTAGCTGGAGATTGATCCTCACTAATTCCTGCTGCTTGATTTCATATTCTTCGTGCAATCGTTCAAGCTTCTGGTTGGCTTCATTCGTAGCCTGATATAATTCCTGAAGCTTGGTTTTGGTCTGTAGTATATCTTTCTCGTGTTCAATACGCTTACGCATCACAAGCACTACACAGTCAATCACTGCTTCCCCATTTCGTTCCTGGCGAACCCCGTTTAGTAGTATAGGCACATCCTGTCGATCACTTGTGCGAAACGAAAAGTACATCTCATCGACACGCCCGTACAACTGAATGTAGGGATAAAAATAAGTATGAAAAAATAGCTTGTTCGTAACAGACATTGTCGTTTCAATCGGCCGCCCGAGCAATTGATCGCGTTCATACAGAAGCATGTCCAATAAAGTTTGATTTACCGATTGAATGATCCCAGCGTCCGAAATTGAAAAGTATCCACAGGGAGCTTTATCTAATTGAATATCCATTGCATGACTGCCTTTCATACGATATTACACGCTACACGCTGGCTAAATATTCTTTGATTAAATTGCTCGTTTCTCCTGGTTGGCTTAAATGAGGATAATGCCCCTTTGCTCTCATCTGCTGAAGTCTGCTATTTCTAAGATGGGTATGCAAATAGTCCCCTACCTCAATTGGAGCAATACTATCGTCTGAGCACTGGAGAATAAGCGTAGGAACCGAAGCATGCTGAAGATCGACACGGCAATCTGAAAAAAATGTAACCTCTGCGAATTGCCGTGCAATATGAGGATCTCTGGAGCAAAATGCCTTTTCCAACTCTTCGGTTAAGTCCCCTCGCTCGGGATTCTGCATAGCGATGGGCGCCATGTAACTAGCCCAGCCAATAAAGTTCATTTGCATCATATCCAGTAATTCATCAATATCACTCTTATCGAAGCCTCCATAATAAGAAGGCAGGTCATTCACATAGCGTGGAGAAGGACCGAGCATGACAATGCGTTCAAAATATTGAGGGCTGCGGATGGATGCGAGCATTCCGATCATGCTGCTAACGGAGTGTCCGACGAATATGGTATTTCGTAAGTCTAACGCTTCCATAATATCCAGCACATCTTGGGCATACCCTTGCAAGTCACTGTACTTTTTGGAATCATAGTATTTTATTTGAGAATCTCCGGAACCAACGTAATCAAATAAGACGATTTGGTAGTTGTCGATAAAGCTAGGGACGATATAACGCCACATATCCTGGTCGCATCCAAAGCCGTGAGCAAACACAATCGTCTGGCTACCTGTGCCCAGCACTTTTACATTATTACGTAGGAGAATATCAACGGTCATTGTAAATCACCTCTCTGAGGTAGTATCTGTTCTATGGCTTCTCTTCCCTATTATATCGGAAAAGATTTGATTATGGATAATGGATCTCATTCATAAATCCAGCGTTTCATGATCCCCTTTACCTTGTGCACATGTTGCTGTGATGGGGAACAAATAATAACTAATTCATTTTTCCCATTCGTTTCTAACCAATAGTGTACGTCATCCTCTTCATTAACCGTTTCTTGAATGATTCTGATGGATTTATGACTTAATTTTGATTTAGCCGAAAAAATGGGGTTCATATCCATGACTTTCTGTGTTATAATAAGGAATCACCCAGTTCTCCTTATCCTGATCTTGTACTACATTTAGAAATACACGCACCCAATAATCCTCTAGTTCTGTGTAACTCTGTTCATTCAACCCATTCAAATTCATACATGTATCCACTCCAAGTTATTCATCTATAAACTTAAAAAAAGTCTCGCCCTGTGATCTACATTTCCATGACGGAATGCACAATTCACAGACCGAGACTTTTTTTCAATCTTTATTTTGCATCAATATCATTCGTGATTTTCTCTATTAAACCTCTCAAGCCTTGGTTGGTTTCATTTAATTGATCAATAATATTCATAAACTCTGACACAAGCTTGGCCTGCTCTTGGGAGGATACTGTAATCTGCGCAATCTCTTGTTCCATACTATAAACGGAATGTCTGACAGCTTGCAAGGATTGCTCGATTCGCCCAGTGGCTTCCTTGGTGCCCGTAGACATCTTGCGGATTTCTGCGGCAACCACTCCAAATCCTGCTCCTGCCTCACCCACCCGAGCAGCTTCAATGGCTGCATTTAATCCAAGCAAGTTTGTCTGCTCTGAAATTTCCTTGATGTAGCCTGCCACCTCAGTCACATTACCAGAATCCTCAACCGCCTTTTTCGTATTGCTTAAAATGTCCTCGGCCGTCGCACTAAGCTCCTCCGAATGGGCTGCTACATGCTGAATCCCTTCCACTAGCTTGCTTGTAACATCCTCTGCTTGGCTCATCAACTTCTTCAGTTGATCCTGATTATCCATACTATAGGTGATGCACATTACTGCCTCGATCTCATTCTGTTCATTCTTGATCGGATGAAAGTAAGAATCAGCAGCAAACCCAAAAACTTCGGCATCATAACGCACTCTGGTCTTTTCTCCGCCTACTAGCATTTTGAAGTTCTTGTGTACATCAGGAAGAGGGTCGCCTGCCTTGAAGTCATAGACTAAACTTTTACCCGACTGAAAGAATAGAAATTTTTCCCTATTCATTACGGAAATTAAAACATCTTGTCGTGCAGCTTCTCTAATCAACGGCATGGCAGTCAAAACAGCTTCTACTTGATTCATAATATGTATCCACTTCCTTATATTTTGTTATCCATCCTACCCTCTATGTCGACATTTTCATCCCGTGTGTTTAGCGAATTATCATACTATTGGCTAGGTTGAGTCCCTAATTTGTATACATTTACCGTAGTTTCCTGAAGGGAAGTCGTTTTAAATCCAAACAGCGCATACCTATGGAATAGGCACGCGCTGACTGTACAACTTTTTGAAGACACACACTAAGCATTAATCCAGCTGTTCTCCATTGGTTTCGATCACGCTCTTATACCAATAGAAGCTCTTCTTTCTGGATCTGGCAAGTGTTCCTTTACCTTCATTATCCTTATCGACGTATATGAATCCATAGCGTTTTTTCATTTCACCGGTTCCCGCACTTACCAGATCAATACATCCCCAAGGCGTATAACCTATTAAATCTACTCCATCAGCAATGGCTTCTTTCATTTGCTCAATGTGTTGCTTCAGATAATCAATTCGATAATCATCCTGAATGGAGCCATCTTCTTCCACGGTATCCACGGCACCCAGACCATTCTCCACAACCATTAACGGAATTTCATATCGGTTATAAATGTTATTGAGGGACCATCTCAATCCCTGTGGATCGATTTGCCAGTCCCAGGCGCTTGCTTTTAAGTAGGGATTCTTTAATCCCATGGATAAATTGCCACCCACCTTCTCCTGATTGGGGTCTGCACTGACACAAGTAGATGAATAATAACTGAAGGTATAAAAATCTACGCAACCTTCTTTTAAGACATCCTCATCATTGTCCTGCATCGTAATTTGGATATTATGTTCTTTAAAATATCGTTTAGCATATCCCGGATAAGCACCTCTTACTTGAACATCTGAGCATAGGAAATTACTCAAGTTATCCTTTTGTTGAGCCAGCAAAACATCATCAGGGTTACAGGTAAGTGGATATGAACACATATAAGCAATCATACAGCCAATTTTAAAATCTTTATTGATCTCATGTCCTAGCTTTACCGCCTTTGCGCTGGCTACAAATTGATGATGCAAAGCTTGATACAATACCTGCTCATCCTTCACTGTAGCATGGGCAAGCTCTCCATTTCCCTCTGGCATCATCGCTCCGGCCATGAACACTCCGAAAGACAAGGTTAAGATATTGATTTCATTAAAGGTGAGCCAGTATTTTACGACATCTTTGTATCTGTTAAAAAGAACTTCACAATATCTTACATAAAAATCGACGACTCTGCGGTCTGACCAGCCATTATATTTTTGGGCTAAATGGAACGGTGCTTCATAATGTGAGATTGTAACCAAAGGCTCAATGTTGTACTTTTTCAATTCTGCGAACACACGATCATAGAACTGCAAGCCTTGCTCATTCGGCTCTGTATCATCTCCGTTAGGAAATATTCTGGACCAAGCAATCGACATTCTAAAGACCTTGAAACCCATTTCAGCAAATAATCGGATATCCTCTTTATAATGATGGTAGAAATCAATCGCCTCGTGACTTGGATAGTTCATGCCTTCTTCCAACACAGGCGTAATTCTTCGGGAAACAGTATGTGTCCCGGCTGTTATGACATCAGCAGTGCTTAGTCCCTTACCATCAACGTTATACCCACCCTCAAATTGGTTAGCAGCCGTGGCCCCTCCCCATAAAAATCCTTGCGGAAACTTCTTGGTTATATTATTGTTCATTGTTCATTCCTCCTAAAATATTGGTAGCTTAGACCATGACCGTCAATAAATCCTCTTTATAACCAATCGTCTTTTTCTCCGTTTCAATGACATCCAAGTAACTAGCAGTGTTGGCAACGATCACAGGGGTAGTCAGAACGTAACCTGCCTCTTTGATCGCCTCCATATCAAACTCCATGAGCAATTGCCCTTTTTTGACGGCTTCCCCTTGTTTTACTTTGGGATAAAAATGTTTACCTTTTAATTTGACCGTATCCTTGCCTACATGGATGAGGATCTCCACGCCCTGATCACTGGTAATTCCGATGGCATGACCTGACGAAAATAAGGATGTTAATACACCATCTACAGGTGAAACAACCTTGCCTTCGGAAGGCTCAATGGCAATCCCTTTACCCAAAGCACCTGTGGAAAAGGCTTCATCAGTTACCTCAGATAAAGGCTTTACGTCACCCATTAACGGACTGATCACCGTCTCCTGCCTTACTAATACTTCCCCTCCTTTTGCTGCCCCTGTTGTACTCGCTTCTTTTTTCGTTTCTTTCACCTCATCATCTCTGAATCCGCCAAAGAACATAAGCAAGAAGCCTAATACGAAACTTACCAGGATACCGATAACAGCCCCATAAAATCCGCTGTCTATTCCTGATGGACTGATATAGCTCGGAATCGCGAAAATGCCCAAGCCGCCAATAATATAGCCTTTCGTTCCCATCATGCCTATAATACCGCCACCTACCGCAGACGCTATACAGCTTAAAATGAATGGTTTCTTACGTGGTAGTGTAATCCCGTAAATCGCTGGTTCTGTCACACCAAAGATCCCGGAGATGACAGCTGGAATGGAAAGGGATCTCAGCTTTACATTTTTGGTTTTGAACAAAATCGCCAGCACAACACCTGTTTGAGCAAAGGAAGCTCCCAGCGTCGCAGCGAGGATCGGATCGAATTTGAGCACCGCCAAGTTGTTCATAGCGATAGGAACAAGACCCCAGTGTAATCCAAAAATAACAAATACTTGCCAGAAAGCACCCATGATGGTACCTTCTATAATTGGGCTTAAGTTATACACAAAGAGCGTTGCTGCGCCAAGCAGTTGACCTGCCCAAGTCGAGAGCGGTCCAATCACAATCAGTGCTAATGGAACAATAACTAACAAGGTGAAAAACGGTACCAAGAATGTTCTCACTACGCTAGGGATGACCTTTTTAAAGAAATTTTCTATTTTTGAGCCTACATAGGTGGATATGATAATCGGAAGAACAGTTGATGCATAGCTCATCAGAATGACCGGAATACCTAAGAAGGTGATGTATACTGGTGACTCAAATATAGTGCCGCTAAATAGAGTGTATAGCGGTTTACCCGAGGCTGTTATCGTGCTAAAGGTTGGATAAACAAGTGACGCCCCGATCGCCATACCTATAAAAATGTTGGCATTGAACTTTTTGGCCGACGTATACCCCAGGAAAATAGGGAAGAAGTAAAACAAGCAATCTCCTAAAGCATTGAGAATTTGATAGGTACCTGATGTTGCGGTCAACCAGCCCAAGGCTACAAACAATGCTGTGAAGCCCTTAATCATACCCGTGGCACTCAAGACACCCAGCGTGGGTGTAAATACACCTGAAATGGTATCAATAAACCTATTGAACAAACTCACTTTTTCACCTGAGGCTTCTTCTGAATCACCTGCCTGGAAACCACCTATCGTGGCAACATCCGCATAAACCTCGGGCACATGATTACCGATCACCACTTGGTATTGCCCGCCGCTTTTTACCACAGTGACAACACCATCCATGTTTTTCAGAACCTCTGTATTGGCCTTATTTTCATCTTTTAGCTTGAAGCGCAAGCGTGTAATACAATGAGTTAGACTATTTACATTTTCTTTGCCGCCGACATTTCTGATGATGTCTTGTGCTAATGTCTCATACTTCATTGTAACTGCCCCTTTATTTGTATTTATAAAAAAAGGCAAAACCAAAATAGATCAAATTCGATCTAGGTTGGTTTCGCCTGCATTACCAGTAACAATCCAAGGAGTTATTCAATTGGTCATTGAGTTACGCGCTGAATATGAATCGTTATATACAGTTTTTCTTCATCTGATAATACCGTGTCCAAGTATTTCTCAATCTTTAGCATACAGCTGTAAGCTTTTTTGTACTTTGCTTTCACTTGCCTTAATAGAAAATCATCTTCCAGTGCTAATTTTTCTTTTTGAATTAACCGCTGAAAGAAAAACCTTAAATGTGTAATAAATCGTTCATAGCTGGTCGAGTGTTCGTCTAGCGTAATATTGTAAGAGTACTTAATAATATTTAAGATATCCTGTATTTTTTGAGTTTGCTGAGCGACATCAGTTACTTTATGGTTGGAGCCGTTTACTTGAGCATTGATTAAATGAAGAGCTATATTCCCTGCTTCATCTTCAGACAATCGTTTACCTGTTTCGTCTTCAATAAACTCCAGTGCTTTTAAGCCAACTCCAAATTCTTTAGGATAAAATTTTTTAATTTCCCAGATGAGCGGGTTCGCATTTTTAAACCCTTCATCAAACATTTTAAATGCATTGTTCATGTGATCTGTAAGCGAAACATATACATAGTCACTCAGTTGTGCTTCCAATATGCTTTTTCCATATTCAATGATGTCATAGCATAACGAAACATATTCTGTAGGGACATCCTCTAACAATAATTTAAATTTTTCTGAAGCATCTTTTTGTTTAAGCACAAACACCTTTTCAATTAAATGCTCTTCTACTTGTTCTCCTGCATTCTTTTTGAATGCAATTCCACGACCCATAACAACAAATTCATGCCTTTTTGAATCTTTGGCTATTATGGCGTTATTATTAAATATCTTTGTTATGATCATTCTGGCTGCCCCCTGATCCCGTAATAATTTAAAAAAGGATTTAGATGCTGGGCGATATTTCAGATAGGTCACAAGACGGTAATAGCCGATCAACTTTCATTGCAAACCAAACTATAAAGTGCAGTAAAGATCTACAACTCCATTGTATTGAAAGCGCATTCATAAAGAGAGATAAGCCCTACATCATCACTCACCTTTCTGCGTTATTGCAAATCTGTATACAAAAAGAAAAGGCAAAACCCAACACATGGAAATCCAGTTCCATGTCCCGGGTTTTGCCTTTTCAGTAACAATCCCAAGATCATAATAACATCAAATTTAAGTTTTGCCAACAAAAATGTTTGCGCTTTCTTTTTGGGGGCAGCACCTTGAATACGGCCCATTGCCATGATAAAAATGTCAGCCCCCAATATAGGACATGTTAATTTTTTTTCGGTTGTTTGCAGTCTCTTCAGTACGTTCATCGGAATACCGATCTAAGCGTTGTTCCCATACTGAAGTAATCGCATCGAGTAGCTCCTCATTATTCGCCCCGTTACGAAGCATCTGGCGCAAATCGAATCCGTCTGAAGCAAATAAACACGTATAAAACTTGCCATCAGAAGATAGACGGGCACGCGTGCAGGATGAGCAAAATGAATCAGAAACCGAAGTAATAAAGCCAACTTGCGCGTCGCTGTCTTTATAACGGTAACGTTTTGCCACTTCTCCAAAGTAATTTTGATCTATCGGCTCCAGCTCGTACGCATTCTTAAGAAGCTCAATAATTTCTTCTTTTGTTACAACCTTTTTGAAGCTCCACCCGGTATCGTTACCTACATCCATAAACTCAATAAAACGAAGGGTTATTCCCTGCTCCTTAAAATAAGCGGCCATCGGCAAAATTTCAGAATCATTAACACCTTTTTGAACCACCATATTGACCTTGATCTCAAATCCGATTTCTCTTGCACAATCAATCTGCTTCAAAATAAAAGCAGGCTTAATGCCCCGTCCATTCATCCGCCCAAATAGCTCGGGGTTCAGAGCATCTACACTGACATTCAGTCGTCGCAGCCCCGCATCATAGAGGTGCTGAGCCTGTTGCCCTAGTAGCAAGCCATTTGTGGTCAACCCCATATCCTCCACTCCGTTGATAGACAAAATTCGAGAGACAAGGTCGGGAAGATTCGGCCGCATTAATGGCTCACCGCCTGTGAGCCGGATTTTTTTGACCCCAAGGCCTACAAAGAGCTCCGTAAGGCGATGGATCTCTTCAAACGATAGGCATTCGCTTTTGGGAAGAAAGGCAAAATCGTCGCCGAAAATTTCTTTTGGCATACAGTAGGAACAGCGGAAATTGCAGCGATCCGTAACAGATATACGTAAATCGCGGATCGGACGCCGCAATAGGTCTTTCAGTGAATGTGAACTCATGTGACCACCTTCTTTTTTTCATTAGCTGTATTTGACGTTGCAGAAATGGACACATGACGAGCATTTTCACTAGCCACCGCTAACAGGCGGAATAAAAGCTGCGATATCTCCATCCTGCAGTACATCTGTAAGCAACGCGTACTCTTCGTTTACTGCAATTCGTGTAGACTTGATCGGCATATCTGGATATTTATCTGTAATCCAACTGCATAATTCTCCTACAGTTTGTCCTGCCAAATCTGCCATTTCTTCAGATTTCCCCGTCACCTCACGGAGTCCTGCAAAATAGTACAGCTTAATCATGACTGATTTCCTCCGGTTTTTTCTTTTGTTGTCCGATCCATTGCGTTCCGTCTTCCCAAATCTCTCGTTTCCAGATTGGGACGATTTCCTTGATTCGCTCGATTGCGTATTCATTCGCCTGATATGCATCCGAGCGGTGTGGTGAGGAGACGGCGATGACAACGGCAATATCACCGATCTGAAGTTCACCAATCCGATGTGCAATTGCTACTCTTGTCCCTTCCCATTTCTGTTCAATTTCGCGGCCAATCTCTGCAAGCTTTTTCTCGGCCATAGGCACATAAGCTTCGTATGCAAGGTATAACGTCCGTACGCCTTGGGTCCACTCTCTTACATGCCCTGTAAATAGGGTCACTGCTCCTGCTTCCGGTCTTAAGACATAATCCGCATAGGCCTGTGGGAGAATGGGCTCCGTCACGATTTCAAATACACTCATTTTTTCCACCTTCCAGCCATCCTGCAAGCTACTCTGCTAGAAAAACTCTATACATTATTTACATTTATCGGATCTATATCTCTTGTTCAACCAAATAACTGATGGTATAGCTTTTGACCTCTGGCAACACTTCCGATCCCGTGAATGAGGAGTCTTCCGTTTTTAAATAAAATCATTCGATGCTTAAAGGCATAAAATTCAACGAAATAAGGGGTCCTTTTTACATGTTCCGCCATAAGCCTGCCCATCTTCTCTGCATCGTCCAGCGTGATCGGACGATGAGGGTCTGGAAGAACCTGCACCACATCCCGCCCGCACAGCGCCGCATATGCCGAGCGATGGGTTGCTGTCAGTGCAGGAAACTCAGGCTGTTCTCCACAGGTTGGACAATCTGGATTCCGGATGCGGGAAATCCCTATGTCCATTTGCGTATTTTCCCATAGATCAAATAGATGAACCTTGCTGCGCATCTTATCACGTTTGCCGCTCAGCCACTTCATGGCTTCTGTACATTGGAGGGCGGCCGTCACTTGGACAGCAGGCGATATGATTCCAGCCGTATCACAGGTCTGATTGATCGCTGGCAGCGAGGGCACAAGGCAGCGAAAACATGCCGACTTGCCCGGCACGAACGGAAAAACAACGCCTGTGCTTCCAACACAGGCGCCGTAAATCCATGGAATTTCAGCCTTTAGTGCAGCATCGTTTATAAGTAACCGAGTTTCAAAATTGTCCGTTGCATCCATCAGCAATGTGCTTTTACCAGCAAGCTCTTGAGCAAGCCCGGCATCCAGGCTGTCGAGATAGGTATACAAGCGTACGTCTTCTCGTATCGCCTTCAGTCTTTTTTCAGCAGCCATAACCTTGGGGAGCATTTGTACAGCATCCTGCTCCGTGAATAACTGCTGGCGTTGCAGATTCGACGTCTCCACATAATCACGGTCAACCAGGTGAATCTCTCCGACGCCCGCTCTTACTAATGTTTCAGCAATGGCGGAACCTAGTGCCCCGGAGCCGATAATGGTTACAACAGCTTCAGACAGATTACGTTGTCCTTCACTGCCGATGGGTCTAAATAAGATCTGTCTTGAATAACGTTCCTTCATCACAATGTCCCATACCTTTTCTCTTACTGCTGAAGTTCCTTTTGTTTCTTAAAGCGGCCCTGCCCCACCGAGTCGAGTGCTTCGGCAGCTACAGGGAAGCGTGCTTGATAATACAGCCATATCACGAGGATCAGACTAGCCAGTGCCACTTGGGAGAGCAACATGAACCCAATGGAATATTGGCCAGTAGCGGCATGAATCGTCGATAACAAGATCGGAGGGAAAAAGCCACCCAGGCCACCCATCATGGATACAATTCCGTTCACTATACCTGCCTGTTTATTAAAATAAAATGGAACTAGCTTGAAAATGACACCGTTCCCGATTCCTGCACTCACAGCGATAGCCAAGCACCCTACGGTATACAAGGTGATGTCTGGTGAAAAAGCCAGAAGAATCGCAGCAACCGTATACACAGCAAACGTACCTACCAGCAGGAACAAGGGCTGAAAACGATCCGCCAGCCAGCCACCGATTGGGCGGAAGAATGTGGCAATCGCGATAAAGCCTGCTGTACGCATCCCTGCATCCACTTTATCCAGTTCAAAGTTTGATACGAGAAAATTCGGTAGATACACCGTAAAAGCTACAAATGAGCCAAACGTAATAAAATAAAAGAGCGAGAAAAACCAAAGCTTTTCATTTTTGTAAACCCCTTTGATTTGCTCCATAATCGGGGTTTTGACTTTAGCTTCATGACGGTCCCCAAAGAAGAAGTTCAAAACGATAAAAACAAGCAATAGAATAAGGTACAGCTTGACTGTAAGTGCCCATCCTACCTGTGTTGCTACAATTGGAGCAGAGAAAGTCGTTACCGCTGTCCCCAAGTTGCCCACACCATACATCCCGTTGACAAAGCCATGTCTTTCCTTCGGATAATACTTGGGCAGTGAAGTCACTCCAACCGAGAACACCGCTCCCCCAATTCCAAGGAATAAGCCACCGATAATTAAATCCGTCATCGTAGAAGCTTCACTGATATAGTAGACCGGAAACAAAAGCAAAACAAAGCTAACGAGGAAAACGATTCTCGCCCCGAAAATATTGGCATAATAACCAAGCGGAATGCGCAGAATCGATCCAAGCACGACCGGAATCGCCGTAACCATGGCCAGTTTTCCGGGTGGAATCACGATATCCTCCGTAATGAACGGCATGAGGGAAGAAATGATGACCCACACCATGAATCCAAGAATCAAGTTCAATGTTTGTAGCGGCAACTGCATTTTTCTAATCATTTAACTCACCTTTTCAACTTTTTTCTGTCGAATGATTGATTTGCATTTTTCTGTTCCTATTGTAGCCGCTAGCCGTTCCTTTCGAATATAGGGGACTCCCCTTTCCCAGTCAGGGGAGTCCCTGAAAATAAAAAAGCCGCTTCCCGTAAGAAGCTGCTTGATTCATTCTAGATATATTATTGGACTAAAAATGATCTTCTTCATAAACTAAAAATCCAGCATTTTTTTCTTTAAAGCATACTGGACCAGCTCAGGCCGGCTTTTTAAATTCAATTTCTCCATGATTTTAGCTTTGTTCGCTTCCACGGTCTTGACAGAGATGAACAGCTTTTCGGCAACTTCCTTGTTACCGTATCCCTTTGCGACCAGAGGGAGAATCTCCAACTCACGCTTGGACAGGATCTCATAAGGATCTTCGGTTTGTGAGGTTGTATCTTTCTTGATGAACTCACGCACAAGAGAAGTAGCCATTTTAGGATGGATATAAGTCCCACCCCCATGAATGGTGCGTATGGCAAGCAATAGCTCCTCATCGGGTGCATTTTTCAAAACATATCCTGAAGCACCGTTCTTCAAAATATGAAATAGATATTCTTCGTCGTCATGCATGGTCAAAATCAGAATTTTAGTATCGGGGTGGTCCTCTTTAATCTTGCCTGTAGCGATCAATCCACTTTCGCCTGGTGGCATACTAAGGTCCATAATTAAAATATCCGGCTGATGCTTAGCTACCATAGTATACGCTTCAATACCGTCCGCAGCCGTTCCGACAACCTCCATATCCGATTGGAAGTTCAGAATCATGGAAAATCCACTTCGTACAATGGCATGGTCATCCGCTAATACAATTTTGATCAAGTTTCTATTCCTCCTCATGTCCAATCGGAATTTGTAAAAAGACTTTGGTTCCTTGACCAACATTAGAAAGGACGCCAAAACTTCCACCTACCAGCTCTGCTCGCTCCTGCATACCATACAGACCAAGTCCCGTTCCAATAGGTTTGCCCCCTTTATCAAAGCCAATCCCATCATCCTCTACAGTTAAACGAAGCGAATGTTCATGCTCGGACAAAGAAACTTTAATGGTGTCGACCTGGGCATACTTCAACGCATTGAGCACAGCCTCCTGGCAGACGCGGTAAATGACTGTTTCTTTTTCGCTTCCATACCGCTTTTGGGGAAGATCAGATGCGAACTCAACCACTAGACCAAAGCTTTGCTCGACCCGCTTAAAGTGGGAACGGAATGCCGCTTCAAGTCCAAAATCATCAAGGGTGGCAGGCCGGAGTTCCACAGACAGGTTACGGATATCATCCAGCAAGCGTGTCATGGATGCTTCCGTCTGCTTCATGTTTTTAATGAGCTGATCATCATTCGTCATGTATTTTAACACTCGTAGTTCAACAACCGCGCTCATCAATTCCTGGGCGACGCTGTCGTGCAGCTCTCTAGAAAGCCGTTTACGCTCGTTTTCCTGTGCTTCAATGACATGCTTCATCATTTTGTTTTGATACAATTTTTCCTGCGTCTGAAATTGCGGGGTCAAATCTCTCAGCATCAGCACCCGGATTCCATTTGTAGAATCAACGGTATGGAAAGAAGCGGCATAGGGAACCATACCATTGCTTTTTGTTTCCAAATAGACTTGAAAAGAAGCAAATTTGTCGGATTCAGGCACATTGAAATAACAGTCAAGGCAGGTGCGGGGCTCTGTGTCGCTTGTGTAGCCCCTGCATGTTCCGCATAAAGCTCTGTCCTGTCCTTCATAGAGTTGAATGAGAACGTCATCGCCTACAATCTCCTCAGCCGCCGGATTCATGGCTAGGGTTTTCCCTTCCCTATCAAAAAAGAAGATAGCTTCTGTGCTGTTCTCAAACATCTTCACCATTAGCGCACTCAAAGAGTCTGTCCCTATAGACAATGTCAATTCAAATCACTTCCTTCCCGTTCAACTCTCCAAACCCCTCATGTGCCAAGGCTTCCAAATCACGCATCATGGCTTCGGTCATCAGTTGTTCTTCTCGAAATCCACCCAATAGTACGCCCGCGACGCGAGCATCGTTCCACAGAGGCACAGCCCCGAGACTCTTGAGCTTTTCGGATTGAACGATCGGATAGTTAAATAGGTTCTCTGCCCCAACATATTGATGAACAGATGGAATAAAGACAGACTTCCCGGTTTTAAACACGACTCCTGCTATGCCCTTTCCAGATTGCAGCACAATCCGCTTAAATCGATCATTTAAATTGCCAGCGGCATTTTTCCATTTAATGACGTATTGATATTCGGCCGGTTCAACCAGAGCAAGTGCCATAAAATCATAACCGAAATGTTCGCGTATTCGCTCAAGCTCCCTTTGATAATCCATCTTATTATTCATCACTCTCTCCTAATAAAACTAGGAAAGAAGGCAGGGCCCGCTTTCCTAGTTCGATTTATGTCTTCTGTACAGGATATAACTTCTGCGCACATAATTCAACGGAACGCTCCACACATGTACAAGCCGGGTAAACGGCCAGAACGCAAAAATCGCAAAACCCATAAGTACATGAAGCTTGAAAGAAATCGGTACATCTCTCATCAGTGTCGGGTCGACACGGAATATGAACAGGCCGCGGAACCAGATTGAGATCGTCTCCCGATAATCGAATTCAGGCTGTACCGCATTCGTTACGAGAGTTGCAAACATCCCCATGCATACAAGCGCCAACAGCAATACATTTACAATCAAATCAGAAGCTGTACTTAAACGGCGCACATTACGAATTGTAAAACGTCGAGAGGTAAGTATCAACATCCCCAGGAACGTCATAGCCCCAAATATTCCACCAATATAGACCGCTCCAATGTGATATAGATGATCGTTTACACCCAGCGCATGCATCCAGGTTTTGGGTATGCCCAGACCAGACACATGACCAAATATAACAGGAATAATCCCCAAGTGGAATAAGAGACTTCCAATCATCAATTGTTTCTTTTCAATAAATTCACTCGATTTTGCCGTCCAATTGAACTGGTCAGTTCTATAGCGGAAGATATGACCTACGATAAAGATGACCACGCACATATAAGGGAAAATGACCCATAAAAACTGCTCCATCATCATAACGCGGCTGCCTCCTGTTCTACGCAAGCTTTAAGCGTTTCGCGCAGTCCCTTGACCAGATGAAAATACGGGCTTTCCATTTTTTCCAGCGCTTTAAGCAAATGATAGGTGCCGTCTTCCAAAATCGCGATGGGCATGCGGAAGTTTTCTGTCGTCTTTGCATCCTGCACCCATTCAGCGGCATATAGAAATTCACACATGAGCGGCAGATAATCAGGCAGCTCTCCATCTGGCATTTCAAGACCATACATTTCATAGAGGACCTTTAACTTGACCAGCATTTGCCCTCTTTCCTTTGCATCTTCGAACTTGAAGTAAGTCATATATAGTGCGCAATTTTTTTGAAAATCAAAAGTTTCCGTATACATTTCCTGGATTTCTTCCATACTAAACTCTTGCATCAAAGACCAGTACATATTAGCATGCGTATACGCAGGATGATCCGGATTAAAGGATGCTTCCAGAAAAGCCGGATGAAAATCCAGCTTTTCTGGGTACATGAGTTGTTGGGCGAAAAACCCGAATGAAGGCTTGAATTCATACAGTTTCGCTACATTAATCACGCCAAATACCCCCGTAGAAGTTTTCTTCATACATTTGCTTGCCTGTTTTCGAAGGCTCTTCCATTCCTGTGGAGCTTCCCAGGCTACAACCGCTACAGCCAGCTCCTTGAGTTCCACAACTATCCATAGTCCCTAAAGTATCACCGTAACCGGCAGCTCCTTGGGCGCGATATGGATTGGCATAACCCTCTTTATGCGATGTCGGAATGACGAAACGGTCCTCGTATTTGGCAATGGCCAGAAGCCGGTACATTTGCTCTGCCTGACGTGCTGTCATGCCAGTGCGTTCCAGACGGCTTTCATCGAAAGATTGTCCTGTGGACTGGGCGCGCATATAGGAGCGCATCATAGCCATCCGCTGCAGCGATTCTTTCACCGTCTGGGTGTCGCCCGCCGTCAACATATTGGCAAGATACTGAATAGGCGTGCGCATTTCTTCGATAGCTGGAAAGATCATATCCGGATTCTCGATGGAGTCTTTCCCTTCAAAGTAATTCATGATGGGACTAAGTGGTGGTACATACCAGACCATCGGCAACGTGCGGTATTCCGGATGAAGCGGGAATGCCAGCTTATATTCAATCGCAAGCTTGTAGACCGGTGAGTTCTGCGCTGCCTCAATCCAGTCTTGCGAGATCCCATCTTTTTTGGCCTGCGCAATCACTGCCGGATCACTTGGGTCCAAGAATAAATCACACTGTGCTTTATACAGATCTTTCTCATCCTCTTTAGAAGCAGCCTCTTGCACCTTATCCGCGTCATACAATAGAACGCCAAGGTAACGAATTCGTCCAGTACATGTCTCGGAGCAGACGGTTGGCAACCCGGCTTCCACGCGCGGGAAGCAGAAGGTACATTTTTCTGCTTTGTTCGTCTGCCAGTTGAAGTACACTTTCTTGTATGGACAACCCGTCATGCAATATCGCCAGCCGCGACATGCTTCCTGATCCACGAGCACGATGCCATCCTCGTCCCGTTTGTACATAGCACCCGAAGGGCAGGATGCGACACAGCTCGGATTCAGACAGTGCTCGCAAAGCCGAGGGAGATACAACATGAACGACTTTTCGAAATTGAATTTAATCTCTTCTTCGATTTTCTGAATATTGGGATCAAGAGGTCCTGTCACATGGGTGCCTGCCAAATCGTCTTCCCAGTTTGGTCCCCAATTCAGATCCATTTTTTCGCCTGTTACAGCAGATTGTGCACGTGCTACCGGAGAATGCTTCTGCTCTTTAGCGTTGGTCAAATGTTCATAATTGTAGGTCCACGGCTCATAATAATCTTTCATTTCAGGCATATCGGGGTTGTAGAAAATTTTACCTAGCGCTATCTTGGACAGCTTGTTCCCTGACTTCAGTTCAAGCTTCCCTTTGCGAAGCTGCCAGCCGCCCTTATACTGCTCCTGGTCTTCCCAGCGTTTTGGATACCCAATACCAGGTTTGGTTTCCACGTTGTTGAACCACATATATTCCGCACCTTTGCGGTTTGTCCAAGTTGTTTTACACGTCACGCTGCACGTATGGCAGCCAATACATTTATCCAGGTTCATGACCATGGCAATTTGAGCTTTAATCTTCAAGCCAGTTAACCTCCTTCATTTTACGTACCGCTACGTACACATCGCGCTGGTTGCCGATCGGACCGTAATAGTTGAATCCGTAGCTAAGCTGAGCGTATCCACCAACCATCTGGGTCGGTTTGAGATGAATTCTTGTTGGCGCATTATGACTGCCCCCGCGTGTATCCGTGATTTCGGAGCCTGGCACTTGAATGTGCTTATCTTGAGCATGGTACATAAACATCGTTCCTCTTGGCATCCGGTGGCTGACAACTGCCCGGGCGGTTACGACACCGTTACGGTTGTACACCTCCAGCCAGTCATTGTCGGCAATAGCATGAGTTGCTGCATCTTCGTTATTGATCCATACCGTAGGACCTCCGCGGAATAGCGTAAGCATATGCTGATTATCCTGGTAGGTGGAGTGTATATTCCATTTCCCGTGTGGAGTCAGATAACGAAGCACCAGTGAATCCTGACCACCCTTGATTTCCCGATCACGCGTGCCGAATACCATCGGTGGCAAAGTCGGTTTATAGATAGGCAGCGACTCCCCAAACTGCTGGAAGATTTCATGATCGATATAGAAATGCTGTCTTCCTGTCAAAGTCCGGAACGGAACGAGACGCTCAATATTTGTGGTAAATGGCGAGTAGCGACGTCCCTGTTTGTTGGAGCCACTGAATACCGGTGTCGGTATAACTTCACGCGGCTGCGCTGTAATGCTTTGGAACGTGATTTTCTCGGCTGCGCGGTCGGCTGAGATGTCCATCAGCTTCACCCCGTGATCCTTTTCCGCCTCTTCGTAGGCTTTTTGGGAGACACGACCATTGGTTGCCGACGACAGATGGAGAATCGTATCGGCCACTTGGCGAGCTGTCTGGATTTTCGGCAGTCCATCTTTGATGGACTCATCGTAATAGACCCCGTTCAGCTTCTTCAATTCCTCATATTCCTCCGCTACCGAGAAGCTAACGCCGTGCGCGCCCGTTTTTCCTGTAGCCAAATTGGGACCGAGCGAGACATACTTATCGTAGATTTTCGTGTAATCGCGTTCTACGATGCTGAAATTAGGCATAGTTTTACCCGGTACAGCAGCGACCTCGCCCTTCGTCCAATCCTTGACAAGACCCATCGGCTGCGAAATTTCGCCTATAGAATCATGTCCAAGCGGTGCAGTTACAAGGTCTTTATATATTCCCGGCAGATGCACTTTGGCCATGTTCGAGAAGGTTTCAGACAGCTGACGGTAAATATCCCAGTCTGAGCGGGATTCCCAAAGCGGATTTACCGCCGGATTAAATGGATGTACGAACGGGTGCATGTCTGTTGAGGACAAATCCGTCTTCTCATACCAGGTTGCCGCCGGAAGCACGACATCCGCATACAATGGCGTTGTGGTCATCCGGAAATCAAGTGCGACCATCAAATCAAGCTTTCCTTCTACATCTTCCCGCCAAACGATTTCCTCTGGCTTCTGATCTTCGTTCGGTCGGGCAAGCAGCGCGTCGGAGGCTCCGAGCAAATGCTTCATGAAATATTCCTGTCCCTTGGCCGAGCTGGAAATGAGGTTGGACCGCCAAATAAAGAGTGAACGCGGGAAGTTCTCTGCTGCCCCTGGATCTTCAATAGCGAAACGGGTCTTACGCGATTTAATCTCTTCCACAGTGTGGTTAATGATTTCCTCGTTTGACTTCTTGCCTAATTGCGCTGCTTCTTCTGCGAATAGCAAGCTGTTTTTATTAAACTGCGGGTAAGAAGGCATCCAACCCAACCGGGCAGCAAGCACATTGTAGTCCGCCGGATGCTGGTAACTGACATCTCCCGCAGTCGGGGATTTCAATGTGTCGGTGCCACTTTCTTCATAGCGCCACTGTTCTGTTGCAAAATAGAAAAATGAAGTAGCATTTTGCAATCGAGCCGGTCCCTGCCAGTCTTTTGCAAAGGCAATCGTTGACCAGCCTTCAATAGGACGGCACTTCTCTTGACCTACATAATGCGCCCAGCCTCCGCCGTTGACACCTTGGGAAGCAGTCAGCACGACCAGGTTCAAGATGGAGCGATAAATGGTGTCACTGTTGAACCAGTGATTGATACCCGCCCCCATAATGATCATAGAACGTCCTTGGGTGTCGATTGCGTTTTGAGCAAATTCGCGAGCAACTTGCACTACAACCGATGCCTTGACTCCCGTGATCTTTTCCTGCCAGGCAGGAGTATAATGACAAGCTGCATCGTAATAGTCCTTTGCATTATGAGGGCTATCATTGCGAGCGACACCATACTGGCTCATCATCAAATCATATACGGTGGCTACGAAACGCTCTGAACCATCAGCCAGACGTACTTTTTTCGCCGGAATGACACGTTTAAACGTTCCGTTACCTGCGTTATCAAAATAAGGGAATACGATTTCTTCCCATTGCTCGTCATGACCTACCACCGTGAGCGCAGGTTCAACCTTTGTTCCGTCTTCCCGCTCCAAGATCAGATTCCATTTCTTATCTTGCTCCCAGCGCTGTCCCATTGTACCGTTCGGAACCATCATTTCGCCTGCTACTTCATCGAATATGACCGGTTTCCAATCTGCATGTTGTGAAGCATCCCCCAGATCGCTGGCCCGCAGAAAACGTCCGCCTTTCCAGGCTCCTTCGTGGGGATCAAGCAGAATCATGAATGGCATATCTGTATATTGCTTGGCATAGTTAATGAACATAGGTTCCTGGCGTTCTTGATAGAACTCATCCAGAATGACATGCGTCATCGCCTGTGCAACAGCGGCGTCTGTACCTGGATTAGGTGCAAGCCAGTTATCAGCGAACTTCACATTTTCCGCCAAATCCGGAGCCACGGATACAACCTTCGTTCCTTTATAGCGTACTTCCGTCATAAAATGGGCATCTGGCGTCCGGGTAAGCGGCACGTTCGAGCCCCACATGATCAGATAACCTGCGTTGTACCAATCTGAGGATTCAGGTACGTCCGTTTGCTCACCCCAAATTTGAGGAGAAGCAGGCGGAAGATCGGCATACCAATCGTAAAAGCTCAACATCTCCCCACCAAGCAGAGAAATGAACCGAGCTCCCGAGGCGTAGCTAATCATTGACATCGCCGGAATGGGGGTGAAGCCTGCAATCCGGTCAGGACCGTACTTACGGATTGTGTAAATTAATTGAGCCGAAATCAGGTGCAGAACATCATCCCAAGCCACACGAACATGCCCGCCTTTGCCGCGAGCCGATTTGTAGAGCTTGGCTTTCTCCGGATCTTCCACAATGCTGGCCCATGCGTCTACCGGATTGCTATGCTCCTTGAGGGCAGCTTGCCAGAGTCGCAATAACTTACCGCGCATATATGGATATTTCACACGTAACGGGCTGTATTCATACCAAGAAAATGAAGCCCCACGCGGGCATCCACGCGGCTCAAATTCCGGCATGTCTGGACCGCAGGAGGGGTAATCGATTTGCTGATTTTCCCAGGTGATGATGCCATTCTTAACAAAAACCTTCCAGCTACAGGAGCCAGTACAGTTAACACCATGCGTCGTACGAATCACTTTGTCATGAGACCAACGCTGGCGATACACGTTTTCCCATTCTCTATTTTTTTCTTCAAGGATTGACCAATTTCCAGAATAGCTCTCGATTGGCTTGAAGAAGTTGAGACTGTATTTTTTTTTCATCGGTGATCAACGCTCCTTTTCAGAATGAATCATCCCATCGCAAACTCACGGGGAAGATTCATTCGCTTACTCTCATTATGTAATTCATTCATCTCCGTTCCCATTAGGGAATGTCCTATAGCGCTATAGAAAATCCCTCGTTCTATGGAAAGATACAAAAAAAGCCCCCTCTACCAGAGGGAAGCTTGTATGAATAAATTAATTGTTCTTTTGGCCTGTTAACAGGAGCATCATAAAGGAAATCAGTATAATAGAGCATGTCCATACCCAGGCCATAGGAAGATGACCAGAATCTACTGCAATATAGATGGCTGTAGGGATCGTTTGTGTTTTACCCGGAATATTTCCGGCAATCATCAGCGTAGCCCCGAATTCGCCCAGCCCACGGGCAAACCCGAGTATAAAGGCCGCTTTAAAAGAAGAGAAAATCAACGGAAAGGTGATATATCGAAAGACCTGCCATTCATTTGCCCCCATTGAGCGTCCCGCGTTTTCCAAGTCCTGATCCACTGAAGCGAATCCCATTCTCAGTGTTCGATAGACTAGAGGAAAAGCCACAACCACCGCGGCCACAACCCCAGCCCACCATGAAAATACAATAGGCTCGCCAAACCATTGCTCCACCAAACGTCCAAACCAACTTTTTCGTCCGAGTAAGATTAACAGTAAAAATCCAACTACCGTTGGTGGGAGTACCAAAGGCAGCATAAGCACGGTTTCAACGAGTGTTTTCCCTTTGAATAATCCTAACCGCGACATGGACCATGCCGCAAACAAGCCTAATAGGATCACCAAAACGCTGGATAACAGTGCAACCTGTAACGATAATCGGATCGGAGGCCAATATTCGTTCCAATCTATAGCCTGCATGCTCACTTCGGTATGGTAAATCCATACTTAGCCATAATATTCAGAGCTTCTTGCGATTGAAGGTATTCATAGAAGCTTTCGGCTTCTTGGATGTGCTTGGAAGCTTTGATGATCCCGATAGGGTACTCAACCGTTGAATAAGTTTTAGAGTCCACCTCAAAGGCAATTTTCGCCTTTTGCGAAGTCAACGCATCTGTCTTATACACAAATCCGACATCTGCGTTACCCGTTTCCACATATTGCAGCACTTGTCTAACATCTTTTGCCTGAACGAGCTTGTCCTGTAGCACATCCCAAAGCTTTACGTTCGTCAGTGCTTCCTGTGCATATTTGCCTGCAGGAACACTCTCAGGAATACCGATTGCTACCTTTTTCACTTCGCTTTGCGTTAAATCCTTTACACTCGTGATGCTCATCGTCCCGTCTGCAGGGATCACCGCTACCAACTCGTTCGTCAGCCATGTTTTTTGTTGATTGCTCTCGATTAACTGCTGATCTACGAGAGACTTCATGTTTTTCTTCGAAGCAGACAAAAACAAGTCCGATGGAGCTCCTTGCTCAATCTGCTTTTCCAGTGCACCAGAACCACCAAAGTTGAAATTCAATTTAATACCTTTATGGGATGATTCGTACAACGGTTGAATTTCTTTGAGTGCATCTGTTAAGCTCGCGGCTGCGGAAATGGTCAGATCAACAGTTTCAGCCTTGTTCGATGAATCCTGGCCGGAGACCTCATTCTGGGCCGTGCTGCTACCACTTGAAGCTGATTGTTGCCCCGCACCGCACCCCGCAAGTAATAACACAATGGCAAAAATAAAAAAGAGTGCCTGACTATGTTTAACAAATTTCTTCATTTTATTGGCTCCTTACGTTCAGCCTGTCATTAAGTGAGAGGTTACATTATGAATGGAGTTGTGCCTGTCTGGTACGTTCAACTAAGGTACAATTCTCAAGAAGAATATGATTATAAATGTCTGCTTCCAGATCCTCCAAACGCTTCAATACAAGTCGATGCGTACCACAAGCTTCCTGCAGCGGCTCAAAGCCATTGGTAATCAAGCGCAGCTCCTGCAGTAAATCCACAACCGCTTGATGCTCCTCTTGCAACTCGGATAAATGAAAGTGAAGTGCGTCCACACGCTCAAATGCCGAGTCTTGAAAAAACGCTTGAATCAACGGAAACAGAAGGCTTTCCTTGAATTGAATATGTATCGTTAACTTCTGTTTAAGCAAGGTATAAAGTTCATTCACTCGCTTTAGGTGCGAATAACGTTCGCCATGAACCCGCGTTAGTTTGGTAATATACGGTGTGAGCGCCGCTAGTTCTTCACATAACTTTGTGTGATACTCATTCTGAATATAGGCGATCAGTTCTTTGGGTTCGAGTGAGGAAGGTTGCATTTGCTTGTGCTGTGCCTGATTTTCCTCCACTTCATGCACCCGCGCCAGCAGTTCACCAGCGTGAAGCCCCCGGCTGGCAGCTGCTTCACGGAGCGATATTTTCCCGCCACAGCAGAAGTCAATCCGTAGTTTACGGAACAAGTCACTTGTTTTGGGTACTTCTTTCACAATGTCCGCTACCCATGTTTCTTCCGTTAACTGGCTCATTTTTCATTCCCCCATCTTACTTCAGTTTTATACTCAACTCTCATTCTATGTCTCTCTCAAGGCTGAACCAATTAGGGTGATCCCTTTTTCACTCGTGGAAAGAGCCTGATTATAAGAAACCTGAGACCAGCTGTTCAGCTGCTTCTTTGCCTTGAGCGATACAATCTGGAATGCCAACGCCTCCATAACCAGCGCCACAAAGAAACACATTCGGAAAATACTGTGACAAATCATGTCTCACCTTCGCCATCTGTTCTTGGTGCCCAATCGGATATTGTGGCATGGATTGATTACACCGACTGACCTCGGTCATTTCAGGTTGAGCATCGATCCCCATTAGATCTTTCAGGTCTTTGCGGGCTGCTTCCACTAGTTCCTCGTCTGTCATCTGAACCCATTCCTGTGCACCTGCATGACCAATGTAAGTCCGTAAGAGTGTATACCCTTCAGGTGCGGTATGGCTCCACTTTGTAGATGACCAAGTACAGGCCGTAATCATTTTTCCTTCCTTACGAGGAACTAAAAATCCTGTACCCTCATAGGAAAGATGAAGGTCTGAATTTTTATACGCCAAGGAAATATTGGCTACCGAAACGTAATTGATCTTATTAAGCCAGCTCACACTTGTGATATCGGAAAATAATTTAGCCGCCTCAAAGGCTGGAATAGCGCAGATTATTGCATCTGCATCTATGATTTGTCCTTGGTCCAGGACTACCTGATAACCGTTCTCTTTTCTTATCTCAGCCACACGCTGCTCCATCACAAATTGGACAGTGTCGAGCTTTTCCTTTAACCGCTCCACGATGGTCGATAATCCATGTCGATAGGAAAGAAACATGCTTTTCTTGGCGATTTCCGGCAATTTGTTAGGTGCACCCGACTTTCTCCCCGCCCCTTTAGCCATACCTATAATCAGACTTCCATGCTTTTGTTCCATCTGCTTAAATTGAGGGAAGGTTGACTTGAGGCTAAGAGAATACGTATCGCCAGCGTAAATACCAGATAACAAAGGCTCTGTAATCTGCTCCAACACCTCTTTACCTAGACGCCGCTTGATAAAATCTCCCAGAGATTCATCCATGTCGCCTTGCTTGCCTGGAATGATTAAATCCAGGGCTGCGCGCGCTTTTCCCAGTGGAGAAATTAGTCCTGTCCGAATGAAGGGAGTTAACTTGGTTGGAATACCTAAAATAAAGCCCATCGGCATGGTGTGCAGCTTACCTTTATGCAAAATGGAGGCCGACTTGGCCTTCGGATTTGTTGACACCAAATCAGCTTCCAGTCCCAACTCCATAGTCAGATCCAATATAGCCGTCTTTCTGGCCAGGAAAGCATCTGGTCCTTTTTCGATCATAAAATGATTTTGGCGAACCGTTTGCAGCTTTCCTCCCAGGCGATCGCTTTTCTCCACCAGTGTAATCTCCACTTCAAGCTGCCTGTCCTCCGCCAGCTTCTTCACATAAAAGGCAGCACTTAAACCGCTTATTCCTCCACCGAGGATCATAACTCTTTTGGCATTTTTATTCATGAGCACACGTTTCCTTCCCCACTCCAGGCATATATGCACAATAAGGGTCACTCTCCAAGTAGTCTCCTGTGATTGCAAAAGCTCTTGCTCTGGAGCCTCCACAGACTGTATTGAACTCGCAGACTCCACACTTGCCTTTAAGCAGAGATTTATCCCGAAGATTATTCATAATCGGAGAGTTCCGATAAATATGGGCCAAACTATCCTTTCGTACATTCCCGCATGTTAGCGGCAGGAAACCACTCGGGTACACTTCGCCGACATGACTGATAAAAACAAATCCATCTCCATCATTTACACCTTTAGGGGCACGTCCCAGAACATCTGCCCTTTTTTGTTCGAACGTTGCACTATGCTGTCCTGCTTTGTGCTTTTCCTGTAGAACCACCCTTCGATAGTGAGGTGCTTCGGTAGCCTTTACACCGTAGGGCATCTGTTGCTGTATCTGATACAACCACTTCATTACAGCCTCATGCTCATCAGGAGTAATCATATCTTTTTCCATACCACGCCCGGTTGGAACGAGAAAAAACAAACTCCATAATACCGCCTGCATTTCCTTTACCTTCTCTGCAATTCGCTCCAGATCGTGAAGATTGTATCGGGACACGGTTGTGTTCACTTGGATAGGGATGTTCAATTCCTTCAAATAGCCAATTCCCCGCATGGTCGTATTATAAGAACCCACAGTCCCTCGAAAATGATCGTGAATGTCCGCGCATGAACCGTCCAGGCTAAAAGCCCACCGTGATAAACCAACCTGCTTTGCTTTTTCGACTGCTGCTCGTGTCACTTTCGGGGTAGCACTGGGAGTCATTGAAACCGATAACTTTTTTTCCTCAATTGCATATTGAGCCAGCTCAAACAAATCAGGACGCGCTAACGGATCTCCACCTGTGAAAACCACTAATGGATGATTCATCTCGGCGATTTGATCAAGCAGCTTTTTGCCCTCTTCAAATGTCAGCTGACGAGGGTCAGGCTTATATTGGGCTTCCGCTCTACAGTGAAGGCATTTTAATGCGCAAGCTCTTGTTACCTCCCAAATGACGATAAACGGGTCTACGCGATAATCTCGTGGCGTTTGCAAAGATATCATTGATGTCTCTCCTTTTTAAAAATATAAAAACAGCACAGATACATAGAGCATCAATGAAAATCCAATTTCAGCCATGCCTACATGCTTTGCCTTTAACTCGAACTTAGGAAGCCATATAGCTCGTATGAACAAAATTAAAAATGGAATAACCAAAAACACCTTGATCCAGGCGGCAAACAGCACAATGATCAGATGATAGATAATAGACGCATAATAGTAACGTGGATTTTTTCTTTCACGGATGATCGTTTTAACATAAAGAGCCGTTCCTATGAAATAACACACCAACAGCAAAAACAGCTCTGTGGTTAGCGTCCAATCTCCGCCTTCTCCAATATGAACAACAGGATATATAAAAGAGCAGAAAAGCAGAATCGCGGCAATATCATTTAACAAAGCACGCTCATTCTTCATTTTGGCGTAATACATATTAGCCATAAAAAAGAACAGAAGCAGAACTCCGTACCAGATCAACGCAGGTTTAACCCATACTAGAGAAGCTAAAAGAGGAAGGAGTATTGCTCCGTAAATAACAACAGGTTTACGGTATCTTTTACTGTTTCCTGTTTTGATCCATTGGAGAACAGGAAAACTAAATAAATAGATAAAAAACCAGCATACGAATAAAGGTATATGAATGAATTGTTTTGGAGAAGCAGCTAAGCCAAACAAAAATGGAAGAATGAGCATTGCCCAAGCTCCATGCTGATTGGGGATGTATCTACTGATCCCTTTCAAAGTCTTGATCCTTTTTTCACAATGTGTAACATCTTTGTAGCTACGGTTAATCGACTCATCATCCATTCCCCCAAAGTTCAATTTTTCACCCTACTTTAATTCTAAGTATTCTGTCCAATTGAACCAATCAGGGAGTTCCCTTATTTGTTTGGGGGAATAGCCTAACCTGAAGATAAACCTTCACTTTCTTTATAAAAACGTACCGAAGTAATAGTCGAGCGCTTCCTGTGAGTATCCGTCATCTCCTTGCCAGGCTGCTACCGAACAAAAATCATCATTGCCGCCGCGGCGCCTGCGAGGTGTGTCCCGTGGTGTGAGCAATCCTGCATATCCCCATACTTCCATAGCCACATCGCGTTCATTTTTACTGGATGGGAGCACATCTTTCCAGCGCTTCTCCAATTGTCGTGGACCGTTCTGATCCTCACAGTCCTGAACCGCTTCCAGCATGTTATGAAGGATAACCAGATCCTCATCAGTAACCTGGAACTCCTCCTCTTGACTGAACAATTCGAGGTCCATCCAACAATAAAGAAGGTGATTCAGCCGAATACCTCCCCATTTGATTCGTTCAAAATTCAGTACATTCAAATCCTTATTGACGTACTCCTTATCGGACATTAGTTTATGAAAATTACAATCCCCACAGCTACTGTAGTTTGGCAGGACGACAGGCCGCTCCCTATAGGTGTGCAAAGGCAGTTGTGCGGTTAATGCCCAGCTCGATAAGGCGCTTCGTAAATGGACTTTTTTCGTGGAAAGACTGTGTAAAAACGCTGCTGCCACTCGCTCTTTTGTAGCCTTTTGCTGGTGCAGCTCATATAACCTTTTTATAATCTCATCATGTGTAATGGTGATCGGATCGAACATCAAGCCCATACTTTTGGCATATTCAAAATCCTCACCCGAAAAAGGTTCCCTCTCCTGCTTCCAGCCGCTGGAGGACCAGAAAGTGTTCATAAGTATTTTCTTTGCTTTTTTATCCATCACACTTCTCCTTACTCGTCTGACACTCTCACCTTCAACAATCATCTTTATACTTAAAAGCAATGGCCGTATTTCCCGACCGGGGGTCAAAATAAGAAGAGATTTTCCCCCAGTTCAGTTCATATTCCATATAGGGGTAAGGCTTGGTTTGACGATAGCTTGGCTTCATGGACAAATGTTGTTCTAACAAACGATCATGCTCCCTTTGCCGCTTTCTCTCCCCTTCCTCAGACCAATTATCCCATGAGGTTGGAAATTCGTTGCCCTGGAGCGAAATCTCCACAACAATTAGGGTTGTATCCTTAAAGCATACAGACACAAAAAAATGCCGGTGCAGCAAAGGAACCTGATCAAAATGGTACCAAATGTACCCATTTCCTAGCTTTCTTACAGAATGAAAATATTTCGTGTACAAAGCAGTCTCTAACAACTGATCTTCCGTTAAAGAAGAATAAAACGCGTGCTCATTATCAACATGAATGATTCCCGATTCCCAGTCATTCATTGCTGCCACTCCTTAAGCTGGTATGACAATCTACTAGTTGCTCTCTAGCCTCATTTGTCCACATGTTGGAAAATGGCCTGCCAGGACCGATCCAGCACACGCGTATGTAATCGTCTGGCATAAACATTTCTAACGATGGCAAGAACGATCACACCCACGAATACAACACTAAGTATTGTAATAGAGGGAACCCAGTAGTCGAACATGGCATTCACCAACACTTGCAGCAGATGTCGTTCCGGCTGCAAATATTCCACCGCCGCAACGATAACTGCTGCCAGCAGTATAATCACAGATATGATCAAAAGTATTGTATTAATTACTTTGTATCTGGCAAGCCCTTGCTGAAAAATGCGAGTGCCGGCATATTGCTCCAGCAAGCTGATCTGCTTGTGAAAATCATCCTCCACCTGCTCTACAGGCAGGTCGTGCTTCTGAATCAAGGCATGTGCTTTCTTCAGTTCGGATTGAATAAATAGACTGCTCTGGATGGCAGATCCTAACTGACCTAAAACATTCATCTCTTTTTTACCCCATTTCAATATTTAGTAAAAATCAAAGTAACCCCGCCAGATTCCTTCATTCTGATGCTTGGCAAAATAAAAGCTGCCCCCATCGACAATATTCAATCCAGCTTTGGCATCTGACGCAATCTGAAACATAAATTCATAGCCTTCGCCAAAGTCGATGCCTGGTTGAATAAAGCTGGGATAGCCACCGATTTTGTGAACCGCATGTATTTCCTCCACGATGTCCTCAAAATAGTCGGGTTCTTCCTCATCCATGTTGTTGAGGGCATCACCATATTCCTCAGGGATATCTTCCCCGTCCCAAACGGGATAGTCATTCTCTATGAGCTCGGGGAATAACGGGAATGCCTTGATATGCATGAATGCCTCCCCAAAATCTTTTTCGACCAAATCCTCTACCGACGTATACTCACGAATACACATATATCCTTCCATGTCCTCATGATCCAGTACATCGGGTGACAGGAAGACCGTCAACAGCTTGACATCACGTATAGCTTGTGGAACAAAAGGCATAGCAGGCAAATACAATTGCATGATCGGAGCCATAGCATTCCCCTGTACATCAACGGGTTGTTCTTCCGCCGGCAAAGCCACTGTAACTCTGCCAATCCAGCTCTGTTCCAGGGAATCTAACGGTCTGCGGCCCCCTGTATGAAAAATAGTAGCTTTACGTTTTAGAATCGTTCTTAGCTTCTCGATAGAGTTGCTGGACAACGAAATCACCCCTTTCTAGGCTAGAGTAGAAACGCAACAGCATACTCGCCTGCTTTAAATCCAAACTCACTTAATCGGTCTTCCATCTCTTGAATTTGACAAAGATAATCTTCCGGTACAGCTGGCAAATCTTGTTCATTGACTAATGTTCCGCCGAGTCTGGTGCGTGCATATTCGGCACTTTTCCACATCGCCTCAAACACAGTTTGCGGCTGCACCGTTCTTACCACATCCATACTGAAAATCAAATCTGCAAACCGATCCTCTGCAAGTGTACTCAGCCAAAAAAATCCAGGCTCTGTTCCCGTATGTACGCTAAATAGTTCATCATTGCCTCCCGGACCGTGATGTTGTGCATGGAAAATATCCATATCTCCCCACTTCATTCCAAGGCTCAGCATGACATCCCAAATGTCCGCTCCACGATAAGATTGATCTTGATCCGCTACCAGCCTAAGCATGACAAAGTGTTCCCTCTCACCCTCCTGATCTGTAAAGGCTTGTAGCTTTTCCGCTTTTGCACGTGCATGGGCAGCATCCTCCCGAGGAAGCACACGAATGGTCCCCTTCTCCTGAAATCGCGCCGGTAGTGTGTTCATAAAATCAGCAACCTTGGCTTCTTCCAAACAAATCTGCATCTCTACATTGTTGAATATATCCACACAAATACAGATTTTATCATAACGGCATTCGCCTTCTAGTCTACGCCCGACGCTAGTCCATATCTGCAAATCTTGGACATGCCCGTATACGATATATCCTTTGAGCAATTGCAAAATGTCTTCATCTGACAACGTAAAATCACAGAATTCCACATCTATCAGCCAGTAGATATTAGAATCTGGCTCTACTTCATGAACTCCCTTTATTGTCTTTCTAGGCCCATGATCCAACTCTACGGCAAGGATGCTCGATACATCCTCACTTCCATATTCAGGTAAAATCAAAATCCCTCCTCCTTATTACCTATTTTTTACTTTATAGTTTCCTATAATTCTCAATCTATATTAAACTATAAACCACCAAGCACAAAATAGGTTAAAAGTGCTGGGTTGTTGAACATGACTCGTAGAAACTCAAAGCTTCGAAAGGGGAGAACTCATGATGCAAAAACTTTGGCAAAAAGGAAAGGCTCTGTCCCTGCCTATAGTGGTGTCTGCATCGCTGATTTCAGGAACGCTGTTGGTAAATAATATACCTACGGTGAATGCGGCTGCGACCAAGGAACTGCTTCAGTTATCCGGACAGACGACTTACTACGGAGAGGTTGAGAATGGACAGCCAAACGGACGTGGTACGATCAAATGGAGCGAATACAAGCAGTATTCGGGCGATTTTGTGAATGGCAAGCGATCAGGAACTGGAAAATATATGAATCAATATACAGATGCAGATGGACAACATCATAAAGTCGTATACAACGGAACATGGAGCAATGACACGATGAGCGGTAAGGGTACGCAGACTGAAAAAGTGACGCAATCGGATGGAACGATCCGTTCGAATCAGATCCAAGTAGGTACTTTTCAGGATAATGGATTACAGAACGGCTACCAAGTGATCCATGCTGTAGCCGATCCAGACTATAGCTTCACTTATAAAAATGGAAAAGAAGTGCTAAACATCTTGCACAGTAATCAAGATCTGGTCCAAAGATGGCAGCAAGGAGAGCTCTTCTCCGTAAATTATAAAAATGGCTCTGTTCAAAAGGAATACTCCATGTTCCCTGAAGAGGTCGCAACTAAAGAACGTCAAAGACAAGCGGCCATCAAGTATCTCAAAGGGATTACCGCCAAGGTCACCCCTCACTTGCAGCAGTTTGAAAAATTGTCCAAGCAGGTCCCTCTGAAATAAGCTAGAATGTCGCACAATATATAATAGCTTCTATGCATGAAAGTCTCTCTTTTTTATGGAAATCTCCATTTGAACAGAGAGGCTTTTTTCATTTTCTTCATGAATGACATATAAGAACTTCGGATCATAACGACTCCTACTATTCTCCCTTATGCCCATCAACGAACTCATACAAATGACTTATTTTTCGCTCAAACCCCCTCCTTTTTTTGCTAACTCTCGCTAGAATCACTAAAATATAAAGTAATTATTTTAATCATTCGAGGTGGACATCATGGCTAAAATTATGGTTCCTCCTGAGAAACTAGAGGCGGTTTCCAGGCAGTTCGCGCAGGCACGTGAGCTGGGGGCACAAATTTGCGGACAACTGTCACAGCATATTCAAATGCTAGAGAATAGCTGGGCAGGAACGACACAGCAGCGCTTTTATCAGGATTTTCACAAAGCACGTGGACAAATGGACGCTTTCACTCAAACCGTCGGTTCTGTCAGCACAGAGCTGCGTTCGATTGCAGTAAAATTCAAGGAAACAGATACCCAAGCAGACACAGGGATTAACCAAGGAGATCAAAGCGGACAGATTAAGAGCAGTGAAGGAGCAACTTCCGGAAAAAAAGGAAACGATCCCGCAGATATAGCCATTAACAGCCTGTCAGAGGCCAATAAATGGCGAGGGCAACTGGGCTTTGCTGGAACAGCGATCTATAGCGGTCTGGCTTCCACACTTGTGCTCACCAAAACAGTAGAATTCAAGAAAAGTCTGAAAAATCCCACTCGAGCGGTTATACATAATGCGGCATGGGTGAAAGGCAAAGGTAACAATGCTTTTATGCGTAATTTGGGCAAAAGCATAAACCGCCAGTTCGCTAAACCAGGTATTGTGATGAAGGGCTTGAAAGGTTTCGATCGTTTAGCTGGAAAGCTTCAAATGGGTAAGCTCGGCCTTGGGTTTAACAAAGCCAACAGCTTTCCTCAGTGGACGCGCAACGTCATCGCCGGGGTGGAAAAAGGACGCTACGGCATAGCAACACGCCAAATTCCCGGCATGATCGCCAAAAAGCTATATCCAATTAATGCCACCATGAATATTGTGGGCGAGGGCATCAGTCTGGCTGGAAAATGGAAAAGCGGGAAGCTTACCGGAACGGATGTGGCTGTATCTGCTTCTAATGTAGCGATTAAAACCGCCGCAACTTATGGCGGAGCTGTCGTTTTGGGGTCCATAGGTGGTGCTATCGGCGGTCCGGTTGGTGCAGCCGTCGGTGCATACGTCGGCGGTACAGTGGGGAGCTGGGCAGGTGGAAAAGTCGCCAAATTCGCCGAAAAAGGGATACGCTGGGCCAGCAAACTATTCAAATAAACATACACTTAACAGATGGAGAAGGAGCCTGACTATGGACAAACAAACGGTAATTTTAACGCTTGAGGAACTAGGCTTTGCCTTGACTGCACTGGGGGCAGAAGATATGGCTTCGGGTCTGCTCCAATCCTATTACGGGGAACTAACCGAAGATCGCTGGGAACTGCTTTTTCATGCTGCAACACATAGCCTGGTATCCAAAGGCTTGTTGGAACAGCAGGATGACGGGCAACAGCAGCTTGAATTTGATGCATTCATTGTTGAAATGCTAGCTCATCTGGTACAAAGCCGCCAAATGCTGCGTGGATACAAGGAGCAGCAGGACAAGCAAAATACATTAACGATACACCATGGAAACGAACGTTTTCTGTATCACTTTTCCAGCCACAATGAACTCCATTTCTTTCGCTGGTCTTCTCCAGAAGACTGGCATCACGATATTGATCAATTGTTCGGCCTGTCGGCTCCCAGCTTCAATGGACACAGCCGATACGTCGATCTGACAGAAGAACAGTGGAATGAGTTGACCTCATCCAACTTCACAATGCAGCAATTGGCAACATGGAAGCTTCAAGCGTCGGATCAACAAATGATACAAGACTGGCGAGAGGATTTTAATCGTAATCACTGCAGCCTGGATAACTTGAGCCAGATGGTATACACAGATACGGATGAAGAGGGTCCTTCTGTTACGAATCTGCTATTTGTTCTTAAAGGAACGAATGATGTGTGGGTTGTAAGAAATACAGAACTGGATATGCAGGCCACCCCATGCCTGCGAATTGAAAGTGTGACCGAATCAGACTGGAGAGAACGGATTACTCATTTCATTCAGGCGTTTGTACCCGACGAGGCGGTATTCCGTGGATAAAATTGTATATCGCAGATCTTTGGCATTTTGGAAAGCCCTGGGCAGCTTGATGTTTGTGCTGATTTGTCTGTTTTTGCTGTTGCTCATTTTTATCGACGAAGATATCTCTGCTCTGCAAACCTTCTTCTTTATTACGTCCGCCATTATTGGAATTCCTTTTTTCGGTAGTTATTTGGTGGTCTGTTTGAGCAGAACGCTTCGTAAGGAAGCCTTCCTGTTCATCTTTGACGAACACAGTATTTCCGATGGTATTCGAACTGTCCCGTGGTCTGCAATCACTAAAGTCGAATTCGAGGGGGCCTCCATCCGTAAATGGCTGCGCCCTCGCTTCCCCGCCTTTATTTTTTATCTGAATGACCGCAGCACCTGGGAAGTCAGCACCGATTATGTGTTGAATGATATGGAACTAAATCAAGCCGGGAAACAACTTCGAACTCTCATTAACCAGTATGGCAAGCCAAAGAAAAAACGTTCCTGAACATTGCATGGACGCAGCACAATAACTTCCTTGCCTTGAAGATGACCCGTATAAAAAATCCCGTTCGCAATCCGGGTCATCTTTATCCCTTCGATTTGCGCTCTCAAACCTGCTATTTCTTCTTCCATGGCTCCGATATGGCTATACTCAAAGTTCGTTTCTCGCTCCCTCCATGAATTTCTTTTATTCCAGCTTAAGCTTGAAAAACACCCGTTGCTGCGATGCGCTGTACCGCCTCCAGCAGTCTTTCTTCACTATTCACCAGGCTGACCCTCACATGAGAAGCTCCTGCACGACCAAAGCCTTCTCCAGGGGCAACCGCAACATGCGCCTCATCCAATAAAAAGTTTGCAAAGGAAGCCGATGTATACCCCTCCGGCACCTTGAACCAGGCAAAAAAGGACCCTTGGGGAGCAGCTACATCCCAGCCAATATTTCGTAACGCTGCAATGAGAACATCACGTCGCCGCTCATATAACGCCGCGAGCTCCCGTACTGGCTCCTGGGTGCCCAGCAATGCGACAGCTCCCGCATCCTGTACCGCACCAAAAACAGTGCTGTAGGCATGCGTATGATAATGCTTGAGTGCACCAATGACGGACGCATTTCCAACCGCAAATCCGAAGCGCCATCCAGCCATGTTATACGTTTTGGAAGCTGTATACGTCTCGACACCATACTCCTTGCCGCCAGGGATTTGCAATAGACTAATCGGCTTATGTCCGCCAAAGCCAAGAGCACCGTAAGCAAAATCATTCATAACCGGAAACTGGTACCGAGCAGCATAATCCAGTGTCTTCGTCAGAAAATCTACAGTAGCTACGGCTCCTGTCGGATTGTTCGGATAATTAATCATGAGCAGTTTGACCTGCTCTGCGATTTCTTCCGGCACGGTTGTATAATCAGGCAAAAATCCATGCTTCTCATCCAGTGGAATCGTATGAATATGGGCTCTTGCCAGCGCAGCAGCGGAATAATATTGGGGATATGCTGGATCGGTGGTCAATAACCAATCACCAGGATTCAGCAACGCCTGTGGAATCCCCATTACACCTATGGCAGAGCCGTTGAATACGGCAACTTCCCGTTCAGGGTCCAGCTCCACCTGATACTCCCGTTTATAGAACGCAGCGACTGCCTCCAGCGTACTTTTTTTTCCATGAAAAGGCGGGTAGCCCTGATTGATCGGTTGATCGACCGCATCCTTCAAAGCGTCGATGATATGCGGCGGTGTTGGCTGATCCGGGTTGCCGGCTGCCAAATTAATTACATCTATTCCTTTGCTTTTATACAGATTCACTTTGTCATCGATTGCGCTAAAATAGTTGTCAGGCAGAGCCTTGACGAGATCAGAGGATGAAAAAATCACGTTTATCTCCACCTTCTATCCATAAGATATAGACTGAGAATGTCAGCCCGCCAGGATCATACCCATTTATTTAAAATAGCTTGGCAGCTTGTAGCCTTCATACGCAGGATTCGATTTGATGTACTGTTGGAATTCATCTGAATGATATCCCTCAATAATGTCTTTGACAAATGGCTTGTCCTTATTCTTGCTGTCCACAGCCACCACGTTCGTGAACGGGTCTGTCATATTTTCAAGCTTTAATGCCGAGGTCAACTTCATTCCATTCGATACAGCAAAGTTCCCTTGTATAGCCGCAAAATCAACATCCTCCAGTACACGTGGCCCCTGTGCCGGGTCGGTAGCAACAAATTGCAGATGATGCGGATTAGAGGTGATGTCATTCACCGAGGTTTGCAGTGGATCGATATTGTCCTTTAACGTAATCCAACCTACTTCCTTCAAAATGTTCAGCGCGCGCAGCATATTAACTGGCTCGTTGGGCAGGTTGATTTGGGCGCCAGCGCTGATTTCGTCAAGGCTGGTATGCTTGCTGGAGTACAATCCCATTGGAGGAGTCGGGACCTGCACAGCACCAACCAGATCAATATTCTCCCGCTTATTCATAGAATCCAGATAGAGCGAATGCTGGAACACATTGGCATCAATATCTCCATTAGCCACGGCTACATTGGGCTGAACCCCGTCTGTAAACTCTTTATATGTAATCTTATACCCCTTCTTCTCCAAATATGGAGCCACACCATTCTTAAACTGATCGCTATATGGGCCGGGATTAAAGCTGATATGCAGTGTTTTCTTTTCTTCACCAGCAACGCCGCCCGACGTATTCTTGCTGCCACAGCCTGAAATAAAAAGCACGACTACTCCCAATAGCAATATAAATGAAATCCATTGTTTCTTCATTTTGATGTCTCCCCCTGCTCCTTGATATGATCTACTTTTAGTGAGTTAAAATGTTTACAGCTTTTTAAAACATAGTAATTTGATATGTTTTGTAGATATTACAATGATTTTTTATTCACTGTCAACAATATTTAATTACGCATCTTCCGCATAACTCAAAAGGATCACATCAGGCGCTCCGCTTGAAGGCAAAACACTTCACAAGTTTGTAATATAATTCCGTTTCAATTATACCCCCAGGGGGTACAATTGAGTGTGTAAATACAATCCTAAAGGAGCTATTTAAATATGAAAAAACAATGGGCTTTGCTTGCTGGTGCAGTCATGATTATTTTGAGTGGGTGCGGGAGCAGTAACACGCCAGATCAGGAGCATACGACAAACAGCAGTCAACAGCACGACACATCAGATATGAACCATTCCACTTCCAGTGAGCTTCCTGCCGGACTAAAAGAAGCTGAACATCCAGCCTTCAAAATTGGCAGTCAAGCGACCATGCAAGCCGATCATATGGCAGGCATGAACGGCGCTACGGCCACGATTGTGGGTGCTTATACGACTACTGCTTATACAGTCTCCTATACTCCAACTATTGGAGGAGAAAAAGTGACTAATCATAAGTGGGTTATTCATGAAGAGATTAAGGATGCAGGCAGCGAGCCCTATGAACCGGGAACGGAAGTTATCCTGGCGGCAGATCATATGAAGGGGATGGATGGGGCTAAGGCTACCATAGATTCCGCCGAGCCAACGACCGTATATATGGTAGATTATACGCCGACTACAGGAGGAGAGCCTGTCAAAAATCATAAATGGGTGACGGAGAGTGAGCTTTCAGCCAATTAGAACTCTTTTATCACAGGTTGCTTGTGATCGCCAGAGGGAGCACGGCAACGGCTCCCTTTGTATAGCTTGATTAGGGTTTGGACGTGTTCATATGTATCTCCTTGTGTCAGTTGTTTAACGCGGCATACGCAGAATGGCTGCCTTCAGTGCTTTGGTCCCTTCTTCGCTTTTTAAATAATCCGACGGTGTTTCGTGACCAAGTGCGGGAACCTTTCGATCCATCCAAGTCAGCAAATATTCGCCCATGTCAGGCAGCAGCACAATCTGAATCTCCTTTGGAATTTCACTCTTGGCCACCTTTGCTCTTACCGCTGGATCTACCTGATCATATTGCTCCTGATAGATTTGAACCATGTTGGCCCAGCTTTCCGGCTTAAATTCTTTTAAATATATCCCTTTCATACATAAACCCTCCTTATGACCTCAGACAACGCTTCTCATGCTGAAGCAACCATTCTTTTCTCCATAGGCCCCCTGCATAGCCAGTTAGTTTCTGATTTGATCCGATAATTCGGTGACATGGAATCACAATGCTCAGCTTATTTTTGCCATTCGCACTGCCAACAGCTCGGATTGCTTTTTCATTTCCAATAGCAAGAGCAATATCTTTATAAGCTGTCGTTCTACCGTAACCTACGGTCACCAGCGTATTCCATACTTTTTGCTGGAAGTCTGTACCTTCAAAAGCATAAGGAAACGAAAATTCAAAGCGCTCACCTTTAAAATACTCGTCAAGCTGGCTGGCGCATTCCTCTAGTACTTGGACTGGAGCCTCTTCTGTAAGCCTCGTTAAGGGCTCATTCCGATTAGAGAACATAATAGAATAGACAGCCTCTTTGGTGCCCTGTATCTCTATCTCTCCAATCGGCGATACATAATTCAATACGGATAGCTTGCTCATCAATGGATAACCACCTTCCATTCCTAATCTTTATGTAACTTCCTATAATCACTAGGAGAACATTGGTTCAAGCTGCGAAACGACTTATAGAAATTTGAGGGACTTTGGAAGCCTGTCTCATAGCAAATTTCAAGATTCGTAAGATCTGTATTTTTAAGAAGATAGGATGCCTTATCTATTCTTATTTTTTCCAAATACGTACGCGGGGTTTCGGAGGTTTCCTGTTTAAAAATCCGATCCAAATAAAAAGGGCTTATTCCAACATGGTCTGCAATATCCTGCAATACTAATTTTTCTTTATAATGATTGATTAAAAAAGCAACCACATTCTGGACAAGCCTGATATACGGCGAATGATCTATATGAGGCTGGCATCTTTTGCAAGCGCGAAAACCTGCTTTTTCCACGGTGTCCACATCAAAGTAAAACTCGACATTGATTTTTTTCGGTTTTCGGGATCGACAGGAAGGTCGGCAATATATACGGGTTGTTTTCACAGCGGTAAAAAACACCCCGTCATATTTACGATCACATGCTATAATTTTATCCCACATTTCTTCAAAAGAAAGACTAAGGTTAGCCATGATCGAAGATTCCGTCCCTTCTAAAGTTCATACTCATCTAGTTCAGGATTTGCAAAATCATCATATAAATGTGATGTATCTCGAAGGTTGATCAACTGTTCCGCATTCTTTTGCAAAGCAACTATTATCTTATCAGAAAACGCATTTCCAAAGCTAAACCTTTTGACTCCTAACTGCTGAAGCTGGCGGACATTCGTCAGACCTGGCAAGGATAAAACATTAAGCGGAGCATGTATATGATATACAACTTTTCTGATCTCTTCATCATTCTTTAACCCTGGCACAAAAATGCCGTTCGCACCACTTTCCACATACGCTTTGGCCCTTTCTATGGTCTCCGAAAGTGGAGCTTCTATCTGCAAAAATGTATCCGTTCTTGCGTTTATAAAAAAATCTTTAAACCCATGAACATCCAAGGCAGCTCTTATTTTGGACAGCAGGTTACTGTGCGCCCTCACTTCTCGAAGCCCCTTTTGCTGTTTTAATGAATCCTCAATATTAATCCCTGCCACTCCGACATCGGCTGTCCTTAATACATGCTCAACAATCGTTGCTACATCCTTCCCATATCCTGCCTCAATATCTGCCGACACTGGAATCTGAACATGCTCTGCAATCGTCCGAATGATGCTTACATGCTGGTCAAAATCAATAAGCTCTCCATCTGAAAACCCAAGCGTATTGGCAATTCCCCAACTTGTCGTACCTATCGCCTTAAAGCCTGCTTTTTCCAGAGCCAGGGCAGATAGCAAATCCCAGGCGTTCCCTAGAAATAAAATTTCCTCTGATGTATGCAAATCGTTAAATTCTTGTATTTTGTTCAATTTATAACCTCCTGTTAGGTGATGTATCTCATTCTATCAAGAGGCTGTATTGGTTTTCGTCCTCATTCTTGCGTTTATGGTCTGTGTTAATCTAATTACTTGAATTCAAACGAGCTGTTAAAGTGTTCCTTCTGTTTTTCATACACTCTACGAATCTAATTTTGAATTAAAAAACAGAAGATTTAGGCCAATGTATCCAGTTACAATTCACAAAACTGGAATAAAAATGGTTATTCGAGCACTGTTCAATCATATGTTTCTTATCTATAATCTTGCTAAATTAATTCGAGTTGGATGCTAATCTACGTAAGCTTTAAAAGTGTATTTGGTGTTGCTACTTACTACTGACACAGCATCACTTTTTTTATATGTAACATTTCTTTTAGCCTTTCACAATTACATTATTAGAGGAGGAGTTATATGTTTAAAATCAGCAGTAAACTCATTTCCCATAAAACGAAGTTTTTTATGATATTGCTAAGCTTCTCTGTAATCGCTTCATTCTCTAGCTTGTACGGCCCCTTACCCGCCAAGGCTCTTGCTGAAGAAAACGGAACTCCAGTACAAGAAACAAATGAATCAAATATACAGCAAATCCCCCTCACCAGCGAGGAGACTACTAGCCAAACAGCGGTTACAGCTATTGATCATGATGCTAATTTCTCACCTTCAACACTTCAATTTCTGAAGGATAATACAGGACTCGACGGTGAGCAATGGGATAATATTATGAAGCTAGTGAATAAGCCAGAGCAGGATTCTTTGAAATGGACTGAATTCTATGGCTATGCTGAAGATATTGGCGATGATCGTGGATATACCATTGGTATTTTTGGAGCAACAACAGGCGGTTCCAATGATACGGGACCAGACGGTCCGGCCTTATTCAAAGCTTTTGATGCTGCTAGTGGAGCTAGCAATCCTTCCATTGCAGGTGGATTAGCCCGTGCTGGACTGAAGGGGAAAATGAGTGGCTCGATTTTAAAACTCAGCGATAGCGATAGTGTAATCAAAAAGAAGATCAAGGCTCTCCAAAATAATGAAGCTTGGAGAGAAGCCATGTGGCGTACGTTCTATGACACCTATATCGAATATAGTGTGCAGCAAGCCCGGAAGCGCGGATTTAATACTGCTCTGACGATTGGATCATTTGTCGACACTGCACTCAATCAAGGTGCTACGGGTGATGACGGTAGTCTTGAAGGAGTCCTCTCACGATCTGGCAATAGCACGAATGAAAAGACATTCATGACTAACTTCTATGCTAAGCGTACATTGGTTGTCGATACCAACGATTATAACCAACCTCCTAATGGTAAGAATCGGGTGAAACAATGGAGTTCTCTTTTAGCTTCTGGCGAAACAGATCTTAAGAACGCAGATGCAGCCATAATCAAAGTAACTAATTGGGAAATGAAGTAAATAACCATATACGTAATAAGGAGAGCATATCGTATGCCCTCCTTATTTTATTTTCATGAAAATAACATTCCATTCATTCTTCCATACAGTTCTTCTCATCGTTCTATTATGTAGGCATTGTGTACAAATAGAAAAACTGCTCCAGAAGCCCGAAAGTTGCAAGCTCCTGAAGTAGTCTTGTAAAATGTTTATTGTGTCGAATGGAGTCCGTTAGATGACCCGATAGCCAGCTGGCAGTCTTCCAGTACTGCGGATATTACGGATTTGCTGCAACGTCAAACGTTGATTGGTAGAGATAATAGATTCCACATCATTCCCGCGAATCAGATCATCCAGGTCGGCAATGTTGCGATTGCCTCTAAACACACGGAAGTTACCTCTAAACCGCGTGCCGGTAAAGAGTACAAGTGTAGCATTGCTGCTGGTAGAAAAGAAACGCAGACTTTCGATGCCGTCGAGAATGTTATCGGTATTACGAATGCCTAGGTTTCCTCTGAATACTCTCCTGGAACCCCGAAAATTTTCTTCGTTGTAAACTGTAAGACGTGGATACGTTTGAGATACATATGCTTTGTTGTCCATATTGTAATTCCTCCTTTCAACTTTATCTTATGCTTCACCATCCGATTGGCGCGGGCCTCGCAGCATCCATCTAAAAATGGTTATGTGATTGAATAGAGCAGACGCAGACTTGAAAAAGGAACATACGTTCTGTATAATCTAGCTTAGCAATTTGGAAAATCCTGAACTAACGGAGATGTAGACATGGACGATAAATTTATTGAGGAACTACGTGAAATTAGCAGGAACGACAAGCGAAGATCCGAATTTCTCATTAAGGGTATGAAAGAAACGCTTCAGGAAAGAAAAGAAAAAAACTTTATCGAAAGATGGATTTGGCGACAAAAGAATAAGAAGCTTATAGCGCGGAAGTTTAAGTCCTAGTAGATATAACAACAGTACTTCGTAGCAGTTTAATTTTCATAGCATATACAAATACATTAGATCAAACCTCATTTTTAGGGAGGCAGAGCCATGATTGAGCAGCTAGTCCCATACGATGATCTATTAAATCACAATCCATTTTTGATTGATGAAGTTCGATATAATTTGCTTCATCGAATATGTGAGTCAGAAGAATCAACATGCCTTAAAACATCTGATGGAAATATGATTTTCGCTCAATCACCCGGACATAAGGCTTGGCTATGGATTTCGCAGCAAATCATCGGCAACCATCAGTTGACCTATATCGAAGAACTATTACGTTATTTAAAAGGAAACAACCTACCAGGTGTCTGTGGTGATATCGAAACTGCCGAGAAGTTCGCAATTGCTTACGCCGAGCGGCATACTGCTCAGGTACATACACACATGGTCATGGAATCTTATTTCTGTCCTGAATACAAAAAAACTTTAGGCGTTGGGGGAATTCTGCGACAAGCGACTTCAAAGGACGTACAGTTAGTTGCCCAGTTTCTAGCTGGCTTTGCAGAGGAGGCTTTAGACCATTCAGTTGATCCAGCAAGTCAGATTTCAGCTGCGGTGGCAGCGATCAGGACAGAGAATTTATTTCTTTGGGTTGTAAATAACATACCTGTGTCCATGGCCAATATTGCTCACCGCTCGCCGAGACATGGTCGTATTAATGCTGTGTATACTCCACCTAATTTGCGAAAAAAGGGGTTTGCCAGCGCAATTGTATCCGAGCTATGTTCCTTTTTAGAAAATGAACATTTAGTTCCAATGCTATATGCAGATTTAAAAAATTCGGTTTCCAATCAAGTTTATAAAAATATCGGTTTTAAGGAAGGCGGCAAAATTACTGATATTGCGTTTGAATAAACCCTCCTGCTGTAAGAGAGCATATGATTGCTCATTCAAAATAAACAAGCCCAGCGATGCCATCTATCGCTGGGCTCATCCTTCAATTATCTATAATTCTTTATTCTATCACACCCAATTCCGTGTGAACCGAAGATCTTCGTGAAAGTAAATATACAGCTACCATGGCGATGGCGACACCAGCTGCTCCAAACCAAGTGATAGAAGCCAGCGAAACCTGGCTAACAGCCACACCACCAATTCCAGCTCCGGCTGCCATAGCAAGCTGCATCATAGACTGATTGAGACTCAGCATCACACCGGAAGATTCCGGTACGAGAGTGACCAAGTTATATTGTTGAGTAGGTCCGGTTGTCCAGGCTGCGAACGACCACAGCATCAGTAAGACAAATAATACACCTAGAGAATGAGCGGCGACAGGAAGTAAAAGCAAGGAAAAGACATGCAACACCATGCCCCCGAATAATGTAAAGGAAATACCCTTTTTATCTGCGCTGTATCCACCGATTTTCGACCCGATCAGGCTGGCAATCCCGAAGGCAAGTAATACTGAGCTTAGCATATTATCCCCTACACCTGATACATTCAGCAAATACGGTGAAATGTAAGTGTACGCGAGGGAATATCCCCCTCCCCAAAAGAAGGTAATCGCCAATCCCAAAGCAACTTCAGGCTTCTTCAGAAGAGCAAACTGTTGTAGTAAGGGAATCGGTTGATCTCCTTTTAAGCGAGGGATTGTCATAGCGATAACGATCAAAGCAATAATCCCTGTCAAAGCGATGCCGAGAAATACGGTTTTCCAGCCATATGCAGAAGATATCATTCTTCCAAGCGGCACCCCGATAATCAGCGAGGCTGTAAAACCCATAGTGACCGTAGCAATAGAACTAGCCTGCTTGCCAGCTGGGGCAATTTTCGCAGCAATGCTCAATGCTGTAACCACGACCATCCCTGCCCCGAGGGCCATAAGAATACGTGCAGCGATAAACATTCCAAAACCCGGCAAAACAAAGGAGAGGACATTGGCTACGGAAAATAATCCGAGGGAACTCAAGAGCAGCTTGCGTCTGTCCCATTTAGCGGTTACTGCCATCAGAATCGGCGTGCCAATCGCGTAAGCAAGAGAAAAGACTGTAATCAGCTGGCCCGCTGCGGACACCGTAATCCCCATGGTTGTCGCAATCTGATCCAAAATACCTGAGATAATGTATTCGGATGTGCCTACCAAAAAACTAACAATTGCCAAAATATACACTTTCCACGTGCTCTGCATTTTGTAAATAACGCCTCTTTCCTTTTTGTATTTTTGTATTTTTGTATTTTTACAAATATCGAAATTAAGACTAAAAAAAATTATGTGATCAGGAATGGGGCATATTTCTGTGCTGCTTCCACATCCAAACTGTAATAAATAAACGTCCCCTCTTTACGGTATGTGAGCAGCCCCGACTCTGCCATTTGCTTCAGATGGTGCGATAGCGTTGAAATAGCTACACTGTTCAGCTTTTCGCCCAGCACAGAGCAGCATTGGTCACTTTCCTCTTTTAACAGAAGTGCTATCTTGAGACGAGTCGGTTCTCCAAGTGCTTTATATATTTTTACAGCTTGCTGCATCTCTGTTGTATCTTTCACCCTGTTCGTCTCCCTTCAGTTCCAGCCTTAATTTCGATGTTTGTCGAAATTAAGTTAACACAAACTTTGGTAAAAGTAAACCCGTTATGGTAAAGTCACATCTTTTTTGAACTCTATAGTGTGAATAATGGTCTTTCTCATCTTATAATAAAATAATCCCCCATCCTTAAAGATAGAGGACCAAACAATCTAAATGCAAAGATGAACTATGGATTTCATTTCATGGTGTTAATTCGGACTTGCCGTGGGTCTGACAATGATTTCATTCACATCTACATCTGTAGGCTGCTCCATGGCATACACAATGGAACGAGCAATGGCATCCGGCGAAATTGAAATACGGCGGTATTCTTTCATTCCCTGCCGGGCCTCTTCATCAGAAATACTGTCGGCAAGCTCGGATTCAGTTACTCCCGGTGATACCAGTGTTACACGAATATTTCCTCCAACCTCCATACGCAATCCTTCGGAAATGGCCCGAACCGCATACTTCGTTGCGCAGTATACTGCTGCAGTCGGAGTTACACTATACGCGCCAATAGAGGCAATATTGATAAACTGACCAAATCCTTGCTTTTTCATAATGGGAAGCCCTGCCGCGATCCCATGCAGAACGCCTCGTATATTAACATCAATCATGTGGTCCCATTCTTCTACCTTTAGGGCTTCCAATTTTGAAAGAGGCATCACTCCCGCATTGTTCACAATGACATCCACACGTCCAAATCGTTTTTCAGTATACTTAATGAACGCTTCCATCTGCTCCCTTTGGGTCACATCCAGTTGCAGATAATCAGCGGATCCCCCTTTTGAACGAATTTCGGAGGTAAGAACCTCCAATCGTTCTGTGCGTCTGGCCCCTAATACCACATGAACTCCATGTTGAGCAAGTAAACGAGCAGTAGCTTCACCGATTCCACTGCTTGCCCCTGTAATAGCTGCGACTTTCCCTTTAATATTTAACATGCTTGTTCCTCCTTTAGTTTAAAATGTTACTGAAAAACGATAAGTTACCCACATCCCTATATAGGGATACCGAGAAGCGTGTACACTTTTTTCCGCTTTGTTGCTCTCCATGACTATTTCACTCCTTTGCACTTTTATTTTTTCTTAATTGCTCATTAGGTGTTGTATCTGCATCTTATTATGAGAGGAATGTCCATCGGGCTGGTAGAAGAATCAGAGCAAATTATTGCCTAATCCTCCAAATACACTTAATATGAATTCAAATCGATATCGAAAAACAAAGCGCATCTTAAAGTGAATTGTCCACTGAAGAGTGAAGATTAGCTACGTTGTGAAAAAGGGAGGGTCCTAGTAAAAGCAACCGAAATTGAGAGTTCTACTACGGAAAAGCAAGCCGAATTGCCCAGTCTCATAGAACAATTTACAAGTCACGACGGAATTCACGCTACAGATATCCCTTCACTTTACTTCGTCCGAAGTTCGAATACCACCGTTCCGATTTATCAGGTTCATGAACCCGCCTTATGCATTGTGGCTCAGGGGAGAAAAGTTGTGATACTCGCAGAGGAAAGTTACTATTACGGCACATCCGACTACCTTGTGGTTTCGGTGGATTTACCAATTTCCGGACAGGTGATACAAGCCTCAGCAGAAGCCCCGTACTTGTGCCTCCGGCTCAATTTTGATCCGCATCAGGTTTTGGATCTCATCAAGGAGTCTACTTTTCCTACTACCTCAATACCTGATTCCAGACGAGGCTTGTATGTAAGTCAAACCAACTCCCTACTGCTGGATGCCGTGGTAAGGCTCGTACGTCTTTTGGAAAGACCGCAGGATATTCCGGTGCTGGCTCCATTAGTCATTCGTGAGATATTGTATAGGATTTTACAGGGGAAGCAGGGGGAATCCTTAAAACAACTGGTCATGACTGGCAGTCATTCAAGCCGGATCGCAGAAGTCATAAAGCGAATTAAACAAGATTATGATAAGCCGTTGCGAATTGAGGAATTGTCCCAACTGGCTAGTATGAGTCCTTCGTCGCTACATCGTCATTTTAAAGAGGTTACGGCTATGAGCCCCATGCAATATCAAAAACAATTACGTTTGCAAGAAGCCCGTCGCCTGTTGTTATCTGAATCAGCAGATGCGGCAGATGTCGGTTTTCAGGTAGGCTACGAGAGTCCCTCACAATTCAGTCGTGAATACGCTCGCTTGTTCGGCCTGCCTCCAATTCGTGATATCAAGCGCTTGCGTGTAGATCAGGATCACCTCCAATCATAATCGCAGGATGTACAAACAGCACAAAAAAGCTGCCTCGGATAGAGAAGCAGCTTTTCATTTTATATACTTCGAGGCAAAGCTCATCACTCGTTCAGCATCAATAGGGATTATCCAGCTTGGCGAACAGAGCACGAATAACATCCTTCTCTGCCGTAGTAAGCTGTTGCCCAGCCTGCCATTGTTGAATCTCTTTCTTGACTTCCTTTGGGTCTCTATAGCTGAGAGCATACCCGATGCCCCCTATACCTTGTACACGGTTGGCTTTGTCCATATTTGCCAATGCTCGGGTCATCGCAGTTCTGTCTCTTGTAAACAAATCTCCCATAAGTGCATCATAGCTTTCAGTTAGCGCTCCGTCCAAGCCAGCAGTGCCCTTAATCACATTGGGGAAACTTTCCGAAGGAATCAAAGCACGCTGCTTATACAAATATTCGATAATTTCCATGCTTTGATGTTCACTGATTTCGTTAATCTTCCTCCAATCAATACCTGCCAATTGGTCCGTAATGTGACGTACCTTTACTTCATCATTGAGAGAGGAATCCTTATAAAAGGACAGCACAAGCTCCTCTTTACTTTGCTGGGCACGCTGCGTACTGACTGCGCTATGCTTAGACACCTCATTGCTTGCTTCAGACGGCGCCGCAGGGTCAGGATGGGGAGTACACCCTATGATTACAGCCAGCAATAGTATACAAGCTACAGAAACAAACACGCTACCTTTTGACACGAATCCACTCTCCTATCCACACCTTTTACACCTGCGACCGCTCATCTATTGGTATGACGGAGCAGGGTTCAGAGCTAGACTTATCTTCTACTCGTCACGCCCAACCGTAGGCTTACGGATCACAGAGACGCTGGATTCCCTGACGATCAAACGAGGCTCGAACTGTACACGCTCATAATCTCCCACGGTCTGGTCCTGAATTCGCTTAAGCAGCAGTTCCGCAGCCAGGCGTGCCACCTCTTCCCCCATGATAGAAACTGAGCTGATCTGTGGGGTCGTTACGGTCGCCCACAAATTGTTGTCAATACCAACCACTGCAACCTCTTGCGGTACTTTTACACCCAAATCCTTAAAGCGGTTTACGATTCCTATGGCCACCATATCATTAACTGCATAAATGGCATCCGGCATATTTTTCAAGCTGTAAAAATAATCGGCTGCCCGCAGCCCGGTTTCAAAGGAAAAATCATCGCCAAAATACACAAGCGAAGGGTCCACGTGCTGGAGAGACTGCTCGTAAGCAAAGTATCTCTCTTCGATTTTGTCCTTCGCCGCACCTGCATAAGCAATTCTCGTTCTCCCGATTTTAAGCAAATGCTCCATCACAAGTCTTCCCTCTTGCCGGGCCAAACTGACGATATCCGCCTTAACGTCTTCACCCAGCTTCTTACCATAGTTAATAATCGACACCGGAACGCTGGCTTTATTAATCAGGTCTACCAGCATTTTAGGATATGCCAGCGGCATAATAATAAGTCCGTCTACATGCAGCTTCTTAACCTCACGCACCGTTTCAAGCTCCATTCTGGCATTCCCGGCCGTATTGATCTGCACGACACGATAACCGTGCTGCTTGGCAGCCTGTTCTACAGACCAAGCAATCTCTGGAATGATCGCGTTCCGAATATCCGGTACAGCCAGCGCAATTTGCCGTGTCTGCCGCACCTTTAGACTTTGAGCTGAGGTATTGGGCGTAAAGCCCATTTCTTCAATCACTTGCAAAATAAATGCCTTCGTCTTGGGGCTGATGCCCTCACTATCATTAATAGCCCTAGAGACAGTCGCAATACCAACCCCTGCCCGCTTGGCTACATCCTCTATGGTTACTTTCTTTTGCTCTGACACACCCAAAATCCTTTCACGCTCGGAATCGTTTTCTCTCTATGCACATAAACTCTCTAATATAGATATTATACCACAGAATGGGTCTCTAAAAATTGAATTCGTTTTCTTCTAGCCTCTGCTTCACTTGCAAAATTCGCAAAAATTCTTTTGTACTAAGCAATGAGTCAAATATAGCGCCATAGTCACAAGTGATTATATTCACAAAAAAATCAAGTGCTTTTTGCATTAATTTGGTTTGACAATGTGTAAAAATTGTGACATATTATTTTTCGGAAACGTTTCCTAATTCATTCACTTTTATAGCGGCAATGATCATATAATCATCAAGGAGATGACAAAACATGCAAGCATTGAGATGGCATGGAGTAAAAGATTTACGTTTGGAAAACATTGAGCAGCCCGCTGCTCTTCCCGGAAAAGTAAAAATCAAAGTCGAATGGTGTGGTATTTGCGGAAGTGATCTTCACGAATATGTAGCAGGACCGATCTTCATTCCTGAAAATGCTCAGCATCCATTGACTGGTGAAAAAGCTCCGGTCGTGATGGGTCATGAATTTTCTGGACAAGTCGTTGAAATCGGTGAAGGCGTAACCAAAATTCAGGTTGGCGACCGTGTAGTCGTTGAACCCGTTTTTGCATGTGGAGAATGTGATGCATGTAAACAAGGCAAATATAACCTGTGCGATAAAATGGGCTTCCTCGGTTTGGCAGGCGGCGGCGGGGGATTTTCTGAATATGTGGCTGCTGACGAGCACATGGTTCACAAAATTCCAGAAAGCGTATCTTTCGAGCAAGGCGCTTTGGTAGAGCCTTCGGCCGTTGCTTTGTATGCTGTACGTCAAAGCCAACTGAAAGTCGGCGATAAAGCTGTCGTATTTGGCGCTGGTCCTATCGGCTTGCTCGTGATTGAGGCATTGAAAGCTTCGGGCGCATCTGAGATTTATGCAGTAGAGCTTTCCGAAGAGCGTAAAGCCAAAGCTGAAGAGCTGGGTGCTATCGTGCTTGATCCTAAGACTTATGACGTAGTGGAAGAGCTGCACAAACGGACCAACGGTGGCGTAGATGTAGCCTATGAAGTCACTGGAGTACCTCCTGTGCTGACACAAGCGATTGAATCCACTAAAATCAGCGGACAAATCATGATCGTCAGCATTTTTGAAAAAGAAGCTCCGATCAAACCAAACAATATTGTCATGAAAGAACGCAATCTGACTGGTATTATCGGCTACCGTGATGTATTCCCGGCTGTCATCAGCTTGATGGAAAAAGGATATTTCCCTGCTGACAAACTTGTGACCAAACGTATTAAGCTCGAAGAAGTGATCGAGCAAGGTTTTGAAGGTCTCCTGAAAGAGAAAAATCAGGTTAAAATCCTGGTATCTCCGCGATCCTAATATCGAATATAAATCAGATGTCTGCCTTTGCAGGCATCTTTTTATATAAAAAAACGCTCTCCTTCCTGCGACATACTGTCGTCAAGATGAGCAGCGTTTTTTGATTACCGTTTTGCTTACTTCATTACATTTTTCAGAACATCGTCAATCATTTGACTGTTTGCGATTGTACCTGTATACAACCAGCTGGAATCCTTACCAAAATCGTATACGTGCCCTTCTTTAACTGCCGGAATTCCTGCCCAGACTGGATCTTTAATAATCTCATCCTTGCTCACATTTTTGCTATTCACGATAAAGATATAATCAGCGTCCAGCTCAGCCAGTTTTTCCAGGGATAAGTTGCTCCAGTTCGCCTTGGCTGTTTTGGAAATCTCCTGTACGACCTGTGGAATCTTGAATCCTAAATCCTTGTACAATACATCACCGCTGGATAGATTCTGGTTCACCACATATACGTTTTTATCCGTTACCCACAATGCCGCAGCGGTTTTTTGTCCTACCGTCTGACTTAGCTTGGCTTTCGCTTCTGCTGCTTTTTTGTCGTACTCGCTCAATGCCTGCTTCGCTTCACTGCTCTTATTCAGCACCTCACCCACGGTCAGCAGCTCTTGGCGCCAATCATTATTCATATTACTACCTACAACATAGGTCGGAGCAATTTTGGAGTATTGATCATATTTGTCACCTTCGACCATACTCGCACTGTCCATAATGATCAGATCAGGTTTGAAGTTCAGAACCGCCTCGAACGGAAGATCTGAAGCGATGGCAGGAACATCCTTCAATTCTTTTTGCAGGTAAGCTTGAACTGAATTTTTACCTACCGACCATTGGGCTACCGGTTTAACACCCAACGCCACCAGATGATCCTCCAGATAAGAAGCGAGCACACGCTGAGGCTGAGCCGGAACCTTCACCTCATGCCCAAGTGCATCCTTCAGCACCCTTTCCTGTGATGTTGGTTCCGCTGATGTATTATTGTTCCCTTGCGAAGCGCCATCGGTTGCCGCAGGACTGGATGAGCCTGAGCACGCGCTCAGCAGCAAGGTAAAACTAAGCAATAAAATAAATGCCATGGAATGCTTTGCGTTTCTATTCATTCGTAAAATCCCTTCATTATGATTTTGATAATGATTATTATCCTCAATAACAGTATGCAGGGCGCCACTTTTCGAATCAATGGAACATTCAGACATGCTTGATGGATTATCCAGACGCATATTACTAACAAAAGCAGATGAATATAAGCTGTCCCGATAATGAACCGGGGATACGCCAGTATGTTTTTTGAAAGCCCGGCTAAAGAAATAGACATCCGAATACCCCACACTCACAGCAATATCCTGTAAAGTGGCATCCGTCTTCCGCAAAAGCTCCTTCGCCTTGTCCATCCGTAGTTGAATCAGATACATAATCGGGCTACAGTCTGTTTGTTTTTTAAATAATCGGGTCAGGTGTCGCGGACTGCATTCCAATAATCCGGCCAGACGTTCCAGCGTGATGGACTCCGCATAATGAGCATGCATAAATCGAATCGCCTGTGCCACGACATCCCGCGTGGAAGTCCGAGCCTGTGGTTCCTGCCATTGGCGCATACATTCATATGCAAAATCATAGAACCGACTCTGAGCCTGAATCTTCGATAACGCCTCTTGATCCTGCCAGGCGTCCGCCAGTAGTTGCAGCTTTTGATAAAGTATAACCGGATAGAACGGTCTGAAACCATAAGCTATCGAAGGATGATTGTACACCGTGTTTCCCGAAAAAGAGTTTGCTTTATATAGAACAAGAATATATTCGATCCCGCATGACGCGGGCTTTATATTCAGTTCAAAACCTTTGCTGCCATGCAGTACATACCCTGAATGGGATTCATCCTCCCAATCACCAGCCAAGCGTACGCTACCTTGTAGCATAAACACAAAAGCATGCGCTGGGAGACGATAGGGTTGAACCGGCTCTTCCGCTTCCAGTCGAATGTGCCGGACATCCATGACACGGATCGACGAATGAAGCCATACGGACAGCAGCTTGTTCAGCTCATCAGCTTCATGCCCCTTGCTCATCCCGGTATGGGAACCTGTCTGTTTTTGCCGATCCTGCTTCACGTATCCAAGCCTCCGCTTCTTAAATATCATACTTTTTTTCAAACCAACCTCATTATATATCATAAAGACAGAATGATATCATAATACAACAATCGTCAACGATATCATTCTGCCTCTGTTCACCAGTTTGTCCCCTATCTATGTCATTCTCCCTACCAGATCCTATTTCTTTCATTTCCTAATTGGATATTTTCATGTAGTATAAGTCTAATTGAAGTAACCCTGCTTGGGCTATGCTGAAGCTATACACTATGATGAAGGAGGATTTCATATTGAAATCAAATGAAGCAACTTTACACAAAAAGCTTCGACCACGGCATATTACCTTTATGGCTATGGGTGGAGTCATCGGGACGGGTATTTTTAAAGGAAGTACCGAAACGATTAGCTTGGCAGGACCTGGAGTTATTTTGTCCTATGTCTTTGCAGGACTTCTGCTCCTGGTCGTTATGGGAGCGATTGCCGAGATGGCGACGGTCTACCCCAACATGAATATGAAGGATTTTATTCGCAAGGCTTTTGGAGAGCGACTTTCCTTCATTATCGGCTGGTTGTATTGCTTCATGTGGCTGGCCGTCTGTGTCATTGAGGTCATTGCTGCTGGAAGCTTTCTGCAATATTGGTTGCCAGATGTTCCTCTATGGCTCCTCAGTTTAGCAAGTGCGGCTTTCATTATTGTCGTCAACATGCTGAGTGTCGGTGGTTTAGGGGAGCTGGAATTTTGGCTGGCGGGTATTAAGATCGCCATGATTATTATCTTTATCGCCTTGGGTGGCTGTATACTATTCGGAATTATTCCCACTGAAACTCCACCTTATCTGAGCAACTACGCGCAGCACGGCGGGTTTCTCCCCAATGGCTGGCTGGCTATCTTTTCGGCGTTGCTGGTCGTTACCTTTTCTTACGGAGGGTCTGAGCTGATCGGATTGACGTTGACGGAGACTGAAAATCCAGAAAAGGTACTGCCTAAAGTGGTTAAAAGTTTTATTCTTCGCGTTGTTTTGTTCTATACGCTGCCAATTCTCATTATTTGTGGCTTGATTCCCTGGAACCAATTGGATGCAAGTACCAGCCCGTTTGTACAGGTATTGTCTTCTGTAGGGCTTCAAGGCTCAGCTCATGTCATGAACTTTATTCTGATCACTGCTGTACTGTCTGCCGCCAATTCGGGAATTTACGGGGCTACACGCATGCTCCATTCGCTGGCGATTAATGGAGAAGGTCCCAAGTCACTCGCGCGCCTGTCTTCAAATGGAGTTCCGGTGAACAGTCTCAAACTGTGCGCAGTCATCCTGATTGTTGGCTCCATGGTCGCATACGTCGCTCAGGACGGGCTGTTCCGTATTTTGATGGCTGTACCTGGCTTTGTCGTGCTGCTTGTCTGGAGCTGTATCTGCCTGTCCCAATTGAAACTGCGCAAATCTTATCCAGTAGAGCCTACTTTCAAGATATGGGGATACCCTTATATAACGGCGGTAACAGTGGGATGCCTATGGGTCATTGCCTTCCTGTTCTTGATTGACCCGCAAAATCGGATCAGTATCAGCGTATGCGTGGCGTTCATGGCATTTTTGATCATCTGGTCTTTGGTGAAGTTCCGGAGAAAGCAGGCTTAAACAGCTCATGATTCAATCGTATCTGTTTCCAGTTTCATATGCTTTTCTAGCCTTCCCTGTTGCTGCGTTACTGTTTACACTACCATTTCTCATCGTGCAATATCGCAGACATGGCTATATTCACAAGGCTAGAGCGTGGTTGCTTTACTTGATGCTGTTATACTTGATGAACGCCTTCTTTTTGGTCATACTACCGCTTCCAGCATCGCGTCATAATGCAGCCTTGGCCGGGGGAGCGTTGCAATTGATGCCCTTGCAGTTCGTGCAAGACATTATAAGAGAAACATCCGTTTCACCTGCTCATCCCTCCAGTTATGTTCATTTGCTGAAGGAGCGTGCTTTTCTGCAAGTGGTTTTTAACGTGATGATGACCATGCCTTTCGGTATGTTCTTACGTTATTATTTCCGTGCACGATGGAGATGGTGTCTCATTCTGTCCTTCACCTTGTCCCTCTTCTTTGAGGTGACACAGTTGACAGGATTGTATGGATTTTTTGACCATGCGTATCGTGTGTTTGACGTGGATGATCTGATGGCTAACACATTGGGCGGTATGCTGGGCTTTCTGCTCGGCGAATGGTTCTCACGCTTCCTTCCCCGTTTGGAACATCTGGACAAGCACTTGGACATTACGACCAAACGGGTGTCCTATACAAGACGAGGAGTAGCCTTTTTAGTGGATTCTATCCTTTGGACGGGGTTGCTCGGCATTATGGAGTCCATGCATGTGTCTGCTGCTTTCTGGGTTTCCAGTGGAATTTACTTTATGGTGGTTCCTTACCTGACGAATGGACGAACTCCGGGGAAGTGGCTGGTACGCATTCATCTTACAGGGAGAGGAAAAAGAGTTTCCCTGTGGGAGCTCATGAAGCGCTACAGTCTCTTGTATTGGTTGTATTTTGGACTGAATTACGTACTAGGTGGATCTGTACTGGGATCTCATCTGTCTCCTTGGATAAGTGTTCTGATCAGCCTTGTGCTGTTGGTGATGAACGGATGGTTCTTTTTCCATCTAGTCATACGCCTATTCAAGAAAGGCCTGTTATTTTATGAGGAGCTTAGCCATACTTCGCACCAGATTATATGGCCCAAGCGCTACCATCCTACTCAGAATGACATCGCTGACCCAACACAGACGTCGGGAGCGAATATAGTACAAAAATAACCAGAGGATCGACACGTCATCAAGCCCGGGATCCGCATTACATCTAGGCAAATAAAAAAACAGGCGGAGCAAAGGGATGTCCTTAGCTCCGCCTGTTTTTTTATGTTGCTTATATTTTATGTTGCGTATAGATGTTAACTCAACTTATTTCCACTGTGCAATTTGATCAATTGGTAGACGTGTGGACGGATGACCCTCGTTGATTCCTTTACCCATCGAAATGAGCATAACAGGGACATAACGGTCTTTGTCCATACCAAAGGCCTCAGCAATTTTATCCTTTTCATAACCGCCGATAGCGTTAGTGTCGTACCCATGAGCACGTGCCACCAGCATAAGCTGCATAGACACCAATCCACCGTCGATCAGGACCGTTTCTCTGTTCACCACTGGATCAAGGGCAGCAAAATGGGCTGTTACCTTTTCCTGTTGCATTTCTTTAATGTCTTGTGGCATATAGCCCAGTTCTACAGCTTCTCCGAAGATTTGTTCGAAATTATCAAAGTTGTTCAGATCCCCAAACACAGCGATCACTGCCGAAGAGGTCTCCACTTGACGTTGGTTGAAACGAGCCAATGGCGCCAGGGTTGCTTTACCTTCTGGGCTATCAATAACAAGGAAACGCCAAGGTTGCAGATTAATGGAGGATGGTGCGCGTGTAGCTTCCGCTAGAATCTCTGTCATTTCCTCGCGGCTAATCTTCACGGACGGATCGTATACTTTTACCGAACGGCGTCCCAGTGCGATTTCCTTAAAATCATTCGTTTTTACAATATTGGATGTATTCGTATTACTCATTCCAATCTCTCCTTTGTTCCTCTGTGGGTAATCGTAATATGACAATGTTGTCAGTCCATACTGGATATATGACTATTCATCACTTGCAGCATATCGGCTAGTTGATTCCGCTGCGTCTCGTCAAAGCTCTGTAACAGCTGAGCTACAAACTGCGAGCGCTCCTGCTTAAAGATAACAATACGCGCACGTCCATAATCGGTCAGTCTTACCAAAGTAACCCTGTTGTCCTCTGGCTTCGTGCGTCGTGTGACCATTTCAGTCGCCTCCAGTTGTTTCAAATGGCGCGTTACGGCCGCACCGTCGATGCCAATCTCTTTTTGCAGCAGCGTTTGGCTAATCTCCTCCACTTGATACAACTTGCATAACAACTGCAATCTGGATGCGCTGATCCCTGCACACCGCTCAAACTTGGAGCTAATCTGCTTGTTCAGCAGCAGCAGCATATCAAAAATATACTCAGCCTCGGATGGTGTCTGGGTGATATCAATCTCTCCTCCCTTTAGCATATCGCTGGGTCTCGTGATTCAACCTTTGATCCATCAATTATTGATCTATCAAGTAATATACATCCTCTTTAACAATAAATCAAGTCCCTGAGAAAAATAAAGTGCCTCATTCCAAATAAAAGCTGAGCGACTCCCACGGAGCCGCTCAGCTTCAAGTTTGCTTTTATTAGCTAGGTTATTAATCATTGTACAGTTGAGAAAAGGAATTGTAGCGTTCAATTAGATTTCAATTAGATAATTCCGTGAGACAGCATAGCATCAGCTACACGCACAAATCCGGCGATGTTCGCTCCAACCACCAGATTGCCCGGTACGCCGTACTCCTCAGCTGCCTTCACGCTGTTAGCATAGATATTTTTCATAATATCATGGAGTTTGGCATCCACTTCTTCAAAGGTCCATGACAGGCGCATGCTGTTCTGCGACATTTCGAGCGCCGAGACTGCTACTCCGCCTGCATTAGCAGCTTTGGCTGGTCCAAACAGAACTCTGTTCTCCAAAAATACTTCAATAGCCTGTAGCGAGGACGGCATATTCGCACCTTCACCGATAGCTTTTACGCCATTGCTTACCAGCAACTGCGCTGCATGCTCGTCAATTTCATTCTGTGTCGCACATGGCAATGCAATGTCGCATGGGATTGACCAGATCCCCGAGCAGCCTTCTGTATAGATTGCGCCTGGACGCTCTTTCGTATACTCGCTAATCCGCAGACGATTCACTTCTTTAAGCTGCTTCACCAGCTTGAGATCAATACCGTCTGGATCATAAACATAACCATTCGAGTCGCTACATGCCACGACTGTAGCACCGAGTTGCTGAGCTTTTTCAATCGCATAAATGGATACGTTACCCGAGCCCGACACAACGACACGTTGTCCTTCAAAGGACAAACCTTGAGCTTGCAGCATCTCGTTTACAAAATACACACAACCGTAGCCAGTTGCTTCCGTACGTGTAAGACTACCTCCGTAATGAATCCCTTTACCCGTCAGGACGCCGCCTTCATGTCCTCCGCGAATCCGCTTGTATTGCCCGAACATGTATCCGATCTCACGGCCACCTACGCCAATATCCCCTGCCGGAACGTCAGCATCTGGGCCGATATATTTATACAGCTCCGTCATAAAGCTTTGTGTAAAACGCATCACTTCGTTATCTGATTTACCTTTGGGGTTAAAGTCCGAACCGCCTTTACCACCACCGATGGGAAGACCCGTCAACGCATTTTTGAAAATTTGTTCAAAACCCAAAAATTTGACGATACCCAGATACACGGACGGATGGAAACGGAGTCCACCTTTATAAGGACCAATCGCACTATTAAACTGTACGCGGAAGCCACGGTTGACCTGTACATTGCCTGCATCGTCTACCCAGGGTACACGGAAGGTAATGACACGCTCTGGCTCCACCAACCGTTCCAAAAGCCCCTGCTGCATATACTTAGGATGCTTAGCCAATACCGGAATTAGCGAATCCAAAATTTCCTTGACGGCCTGATGGAATTCATTCTCATGAGGATTACGCGCGATAACCTTCTCAAAAACGGACTGTACATATTCGGCTGCTGCTTGTTGACTCTGCTCTGGACGGATCATGGTCATTATTTAATACACCCCTTTTATAATTAGCCCCTCTGTTAAATGACGGAATGACTTTATTCTGCACCCTTGAGAGTGGAACTTTATGTATTGATAAAATTTAGTTAACTATACATGATTTTTTATATAAATACATCCAATTCGCCTATAAAAGATTTTTGTATCCTTCATTAAATAACTCTATGAACCTACCATTGCCTGTTATATTCCTAAAGCCAAATCCCTTGATTTACGGGCTTTTTTCACGATTTCTAAGGGTTAAACACCTTACTCTATATGGCATTATAATGTGAACAAATTGAAACTAAAACATACATCATATCTGGAAAATATGGATTATAAAAAAAGAGGCTAGCGCACAGGGCGCAGCCTCTTTTCTCATCCGCAAGAATGTAACCACTCACCGTTACGGAAATATTCTGTTACACATAAAAGGCTTCAAGCTGACGCACAATTTCCGCCTCGTCATGCTCTACCACCTGCTGGTGCTGCGGCTTGGAGAACAATTGTTCAATTTGCGCCGGGAACTCCTGCTTAATATCCACCAGACGGATCGCCTCATCGAATTTGGCCGGATGTGCTGTTGCAAAGGTCACACAGACTTCGCCTGCGCCATTATACGCCTCATACGCGGCAATACCGCAAGCTGTATGCGGATCGAGCAAATAATCGTATTCAGCCTTGTATTTTTTGATCAGCTCCAGACACTGCTCATTCGAAGCACCCAGCGCTTCAAAATCCTGCTGTACCCGTTTCAAATCCTCTGCCCCGATTACAATCCGTCCCTCGGTTTTGAGGTTATTCATGTATTCAGATACCTTGGCCGCATCCTCTCCGAGGAAGTAGTACAGGTATCTTTCAAAATTGCTCGCCACCTGAATGTCCATCGAAGGACTGTATGTGCTTTTGAAGTCGCCTGGCTTGTATTCGCCTGTCTTCACGAAGCGCTCCAAAATATTATTTTCGTTCGTGGCAATGATCAGCTTATGGATTGGCAGACCCATTTTCTTTGCGAGAAAGCCGGAAAAGATATTGCCAAAGTTGCCGGAAGGCACGCTGACATTGATCTTCTTTGCACCCGATGACTCCTGCGCCCGGAAATAAGCATAGAAGTAATATACCGTTTGCGCCAAAATACGCACAAAGTTAATCGAGTTAATCGCCCGCAGATGATGTTTGGCTTTGAAGTCCAAATCGGCAAACAGGTCCTTAATCACTTTTTGACAATCGTCAAAGTTCCCTTTTACAGATAGATTCAGCACGTTCTCATCGTCTACCGTCGTCATTTGCAGTTCTTGTACCTTGCTCACTTTTTGATGCGGATGCAAAATACAGATTTTGATGCCTTCCTTGCCACGCACGCCCTGAATCGCTGCCGCCCCGGTATCGCCCGAGGTTGCACCCAAAATGTGAATGATCTCATTCTGCTTTTTGGACACATAGGAATAAAATTCACCCATAAATTGCAGCGCCACATCCTTGAACGCGAACGTGGGCCCGTGGAACAGCTCCAAAATAGACAGGGAATCGTTGATCTTCTTCACTGGCGTAACTTCTGGATGACGGAAGCTTGCATAACTGCGCTCCACCAGCTGCTCCAAATCCTCACGAGGAATCTCATCATTGATATACAGCGCAAAAACTTCCAGCATCAGCTCTCTGTAGCTCAATGTAGCCCACTGCTCCAGCGTAGCTGCCGACACGGTCGGAATCTGCTCCGGTACCATTAGTCCTCCGTCGTCAGCTAACCCCATGAGCACAGTATCAATAAATCCCTTGGCTTCTACTCGACCTCTAGTGCTTATATATCTCATATACATCCCCCAATAAAAATTCAATTCGAACCTTTTTTCGAATATATTATTGTCTATAATACCCTGTCGCGGTGCTGTAACCAAGCCTTTTTTTCATATTTCAAAGACTTTCTCCTACTTTACCATACCCCGATGCATCAGGCATCTGTCATTGCTAGACAATCAGAACGTCAGGAACAGGTCGTAAGTCTGAAAAAAGAAGGCTGCTCCAGCCATTAGGAGCCTGAAATCGAAAGTGCAGCCAGCTTGAGCGAAGGAGATGTGCAGCTTCCTGTAAAACGCAAATCGTTGCCAACTTCCTCTACCTGCTGCAGCACATCAAAGAAGTTGCCTGATACGGTAATCTGATTGACCGCTCTGACCACTTGCCCTTGCTCAATCCAGTATCCCAAACAAGCCAGCGAAAAGTTACCAGACGCCGTATTCGTACCTGCATGCAGCCCCTGCAGCTCGACAATCATCAGCCCGCGATCCGTCTTGCGAATCATGTCTTCCAACGTAGACGTGCCTGGAGCCACGTACAGATTATGATACGACACCCCGATTTTACCGTTATAGCTGCCTTTGGAAGCATGAGAGGTACTCTGCACCCCAGCCTTGCGAGCCGTCTTGCGGTTATGGAAATACGTCCGTAGTTCGCCATCCTTGATAATCTCATTGCGGCGTGTCGCACTGCCTTCAGCATCAAACGTGCTGCCTGCCGGAACGTTCTCCATCAGCGGATCATCAATCAGCGTGATATGTTCGCTTGCCACCTTTTGCCCCAGCTTCCCAGCCAAGCGTGAAAAGCCTTTATCCACCGACTCCGCAGAAAATACCGACGTATAGGCAGCCAGCAATTGCGCGGCTGCATCATGACGGAAAATGACTGGATAGTTATCCGATTGGATCGTGTGCGCACCCAGCTTGGAAACAGCCTCTTGTACGGCTTTATGCGCCACATCCGCAATATCGATCTCCTCCACGCTCCGCAGCGAATAATCATGCCAGCCCCCGGTAACGGTATCGCCATGGTCGGCTGCAATCACATACACATAAGCGGTCGCCAGACTTTTGTGACGATGACAATGTAGTCCTTTGGTATTCACAATCAGGACCTCATTCTCACGAACGCTGACCGAGCAATGTCGAGCCATCACGATCCGTGGATCTGCGGCAAGCGCTGTACGCTCCATTTCCAGCGCCGCTTCGATCAGAATCTCAGGAGCTGTGTCGGCAAGCGTTGAGGCATAGGCAGGCTGCTCAGGATAGCTCTCAGAGCCTGCAAACAGCTCATCCTGCTCCTCGCTCTCCAATATATCCGCGTTGCTACGTGCTTCTTCCAATAAAAAGTCGATCACATCCGGTTCCAGCTTCTCCGTAGAGGCATAGCCCATTTTTCCGTTAATGACACCACGGAAGGAAAGTCCGCCATTTTCAACGATGGTATATTGGTCAATTTCTCCCTTCAGTACCTTCACCGAGGTAGAACGTCCATTTACATAGTAGATTTCCATATCCGCGTAGCCCATTTCCCGACCTTTCGCGAACAACGCTTCCTGAAATTGCTGAATATTCATTGCCTATTCCCCCTTTCGTCCGCCGACGGTCATTTCGGACACACGAATCGTCGGTTGTCCGCAGTTGACCGGAAGACTTCCGCTGACCGAGCCGCACATCCCCTGACCATGATCCAGATTGTTGCCGACCATATCAATATTTTGCAGGGTTTCAATCCCTTTGCCGATCAGCGTTGCGCCTTTGACCGGCTCGGCAATTTTGCCGTTGCGGATCATATACGCTTCTTCAACCGCAAAATTAAACTCGCTCGTCGAGGTGTTCACCGAACCACCGCCCAGCGATTTGGCATAGATCCCGTACTCCGTATTGGCAATGATTTCTTCACGGGTAGACTCCCCATTCGCAATGAACGTATTGTTCATACGGGATGCAGGCGCGAATTTATAGGACTGTCTTCGTCCCGATCCTGTCGCAGGTACACCCATCTGGCGCGAGCCCATGCGATCGATTAGATATCCTTTTAAAATGCCGTTCTCGATCAGTACGTTGCGCTGTGTCGGCGCTCCTTCGTCATCGATATTGAGCGAGCCCCACGCATTCGGAATCGTTCCATCATCTATAGCTGTAACGAGCGGTGAAGCCACCTGCTGCCCGATTTTATTCGCAAACACAGAGGTTCCATGCGCCACCGCTGTAGATTCCAGCCCATGCCCACACGCCTCGTGGAAAAGAACGCCGCCAAAGCCATTTTCAATCACGACAGGCAGTCTGCCGCTAGGCGCATATCTCGCTTTGACCATTGTGGACGCAATCCGAGCGGCGTGTCTGGCATTTTCTTCGATATTCAGATTCTCCAGGAATTCAGTCCCAGCATACGCTCCCGGCCCACGGAACCCGGATTGTCTATGCTCCCCATGAGTCGCAATCGCGCTTATTCTCATGCGGGTATACGTACGGGTATCCTCCACCAGCAGCCCGTTGCTATTGGCGATCAAGACGTTCTGGATCGAGTTGCTAATCCCAACAGAGGTTTGCGTGATGGAAGGATCGTATTGGCTTGCCGCCTCATGCGCCCGTCTCATCATGTCGATCTTGGCACGTTTCTGCGAACCATCAGGAACGATCGCAATCGGATGTTGGTTAGGGATCGCATGGGGATGGAGGGTAATGGTGTGTGTACCTGGTGCTCCACCGCCGCGAATGGCCTTGGCGGCCGATTTGGCCAGTCGAATCAGGCTCTGTTCGCTCATATCACTGGTGTAGGCATACACCGAAAAATGCTCCTTCATGATCCGAATGCCAATCCCAAAATCCCGGCCTGACAGCGCCGTATCCACGACTCCCCCGGTCATGCCCAATTGTCCATTGGTGCGGTCCTCGACGAACACCTCTGCAAAATCCCCGCCTGTCTCCAGCGCGGCTTGCAGCATATCCTGAATCTGTGTTGGATGTATCATCACGTTCCTCCTCGTTTTTGCCATGTTTCATATTGTACGGTTAAACGTTCAAGATAATATGCGGGTTCATGTTTATTTCCCATAACTTTACTATACATGATGTGGGAGTGGGTGTAACTATCTGGGTGGCAAGTGGTTTGGGGGAGGGTGAAGATTTATGCGCGGGGATGGAGGGATTGAAATGAGAAAACCCGATCAGACCGTGAAGGGGCATGTCGGGTTATTTGGGCGTTTTGATTACTGGGTGGATTGAGCAAGTATGTGCATGTAAGGACGCTACGTGGACGGATCATTCTTCCGATCGCTCCGCTGCTATGCTTGGGTTTGCTTCATTTTGTTCGCCAAAATACTTTTTTTCAAACGAACTTTAAACAGTTCTCTTCGTAAATCTAGTTCCATGATATGAAGATGGTCTGCTGCTTCTTTGACGGTTTCCATGTGCAGTACACTTGCCTTTTGAGAAATAATAGCTAGCGCATCCCAAATGAGCTTTGTGCATGTTTTAAGTCTCTCTATGTGTTCGTCTTCTTGCCGTACCAAGCTCTCGTATTCTTTAGTCGTATTTTCAGATGGGTTTGTATGTTCCACGCTCTTTAGTATCTTGGGTTGGGTATCCAAGTTATCATCTCCTTTTTATTCAAAGTGTAGCAAAGGATGATGACGGATGTGGTACGTAGATACGTAATATTAGATGAATTAAATATTATTCTAGCTTCACACGAAGATTTTGTTTCTAGATTAATTTTGATCAGGAACAGACTTTGTACCGCCATTCCACGAGATCGTTTTATTCGGTATATGTTCTAACTTATGTAATTGTTCCTTAGATAGTTTCAATTCTTTCCTCGCTTTGAAATATTCACGTTACTTCGTCTTTTCATCGAATATTAACTTCTCTAGTTCCAAAATCTTCAGCACACTTTTCCACTTTCCATACATCCTCGATGATGGTATTGTTTCCATAATATAAAATAAATACAACAAGTGGAATATTTGTTACTTATTGCGATAAAGAACGACTCACACCAAGTGCAGCTTCCCACTTATAGATATGGTGAGTGGTGGCATTTTGTCGATTGTAATATATTGATACAAATCAGCAATATACTTTTCTTGGATAAATTCTGTTCGCTGTGTACGTCCCATCGCAGGTGACTTGATCGAACGGGCATATTTTCTTCCATCATATACATCGAAACGAATACAAGTTTGCATTTCAGCAGTTAACTTCGTTTAAGGAAGTGAACTGTTCATGTTTAGAGGCTACGTGAATGTGCACAACAAAAAGACTCAGCATCAGTTTGCTGGGCCTTTCCACTCATTTAGAAAATATTTTATAAAGCTAATCTAACAGCAATAAAACATGGCATTCACATTTTCGAAATCACCCAATGAGATTTTTCATATTTACTCCAACATATTTTCTGCTCCAAAAAAAGGCTCCGACTCTAAATTTAATTTAGAAATCTTTAAATGAAGCATTCTTATTAAATCAACTTGCCTTGAAAGGGCTAATCTCAAATCATATCCACTCAACAATAGGACAGACTTATCTGGATGCTGTTTCATAAGGTCAACAACATGAGAAGACCAGCCGTTAATCGAAATAAAAACACCCATTGTCTGCTTGCCTGAACGAGATACTTTTCCATATAAAGAATCTAATTCTCTAATTCCCGAGATCTGACTTGTCCATTTCATCTCAACAATATAATGCCATCCATCAAGTTTAAATGCGCCATCAATTTGTTCGCCATTATTATTTCGTCTAAAGGCACTCATGACTGTTAATTGTTCTGTTAAGTCATACACATTAAACAATCTATTAACGATATCTTCAAGCATAGTACCTCTTGATTGAGGATTTTCGTTATTACCTGCTAGACTATCGTACATGAGAAGAAGTAATTGAAGTTGATTAACCAATTCTTGTTCTTTACTCAATTTTCTTTCTTTTTCTTCCTCTTTCCTGACTTGTTCCCTTCTCCTCGCTTCTTTCTCCTCCCATATATCTAAAACACCAAGAACTTCTCTTGCTTTTTGAACAGTAGCACGTGCTTCATATTCATTATCCGCTAAATGGAATTGATTCCATTCACTAGCGGTCTTAATAATTGAACGCACTATTTTCTCATATTTTTCATGTTTTTCAATATCTGCAATGATTTGCGAAGCTATTTCACGTTTAGAAAGCCTTTTTCCATAATCATTCTTTTGTTTAGTTAAAGATTGAAAATAATCTTTATTAATACCCGTTGGTTTAAGGATTAATTCATACATTGTGTTTTTGATATGAACAAGTGTTGCAATGATTTCAATTACGAGTTTTTTAGTATCGGTTGACTCATACATCATTATTTCCACCACATCCAGTATTAAAAATATTAGTGACTCGGCAGAAGAGACACTAAACAAACTATATTATTAAACTTAACAAGTCGTTAATCTCCTGAGAGACTTCTTCAAAATCATCTTTTTGAAGAAAATGATATTTTTCAGTTAATTCAATAATTTCCCCTTCAAATTTCCGTTCTCCAAACTCAACTGTACCTAAGATTAGTTGTGAATTAGATGGTTGCTTTTCAACAATAAAATCCTTAATCATTTCCCAATGTGTTTTATCTTGTTCTTGTTGGTTAGGTGAGTCCAATACGATTGGGCAAAATGTTGAAGTAGAGTATTTATTAATAACACCCAACAGACTATAATAATGAGCTAAATATGCTCTAGGCGCTCCGCTACCTGTGTCAGTGACTTTGGAAATGACTGTTTTATATGACTTTTCTGGAACAGTTACCACACCTAAATAATCTAAATACTCGCTCATAAGTTCACGGTAAAAACTTTCAATTTTATTTTTATGTTTTCTATCCTCATATGTTTTCATTTCATCTTTAAGGTTGGTAATACTCGCTTCATTTATTGCTATTTTACTCCAAAGTCCCTCAAGCTCTTCTTGAACTATCGCTTTCAAGTTTTTCTTTCCTTCGTTTTGGATAATGTCTTTTAATTGTACCTCGCCCTTCTTTCTTTCTAACAAACTAAGTATCCGTTTGGACTCTGCCGCATGTTCTTCATATAACTCATATTCTTTTTTAATATTAGAGTCCAATTCACGTAATACCATTTTTGATTCCTCTAATAAATCATGGCAACGATCTTCATCTTTAGCAATAGAGAATCGTTCAACAAAGGAATTTGAATAAACCGCACCACATGTTGGACAGTCTATTTCTTCATCTGGGATAGAAAGTGCATAATGATAGTCTTCATTCAACTCATGGATTGATTTCTCAATTATTTTTATATGTTTCTTAAGATGAATTTTCTCATTATTTAAGGCAACAATGTTACGTTTCAATACATCTCCCTTTTCTTTTAATTGTTCATATTGTTCTAAAAGCTCATCAATTTCTTTTTTAAAACTATCTAAATTGACATCTAGAATCATTAAATCCATTTGTTCATTTAGTTTACTCATAACATTTTTGGATACTTTTATTTGAGATTCTATTTGACGATTCTTATCCTTAATTATTTCAATTTGTCCTTTAGCATAGTAATATTCATTCGGCTTAATTCCAGTATGAAAATGCAATATACTTGCTTTCCACTGACCCTTTAATTGAGTTAAACGCGCAAAAGAGGATAGTGGATTATACCAACTATCTTGGTCCAAATAAAACGGCAAAAAGAAATAAGCTGGTGGAGGAGTAATTAACCGATTTCCCTTATCAGGCAGTTCAATATTGTACTTTAATAACCTAGATAAAAATGGACCTAAGCCATCTGTTATTTTATCAAATGTTCCAATACATTCTTTTGAACCGTTGTACACTGCAAAAAAGCTTTTTCTACGAAGTATAGAGTATTCAACATCATCAACAGTAAAAGTAAGCAAACAAATGGGTTCAGCCCCCATCCACTTGGGGTGCATAACATTAGGAGAAGCGCCTAATGTATAATATATACTTTTAATCAATGAAGATTTCCCAACATGGTTCTCACCCTTGATGAGATTCATTTTGGGATGGAATTTTATTATTTTTGCTCTTTGCTCGTTTCTCGAGAGTATTTTTATTTCCTTGAAGATTAATCTTTGCATAATTCTGTTCCCTCAGATTTCGAATTAATTTTTTATACTCCTTCATATGCGGCAATACTCCATTAATATTGTGGCTTTAATCATATGTTCATCTAAGATGCTTTTCGGTTCTCTTTGCATATATTCAGCATAAACAGATTTCACTAATTCTTGATATAAAAATGAGAAGGGTTGTTGTTCCTTTTCATTTAAAATTTCTTTAATAACAAGCTGTTGAGATTGAAAGTATTCATTCACAGCATCCATTAAAACCACTTCAAGCTCTTTCCAAGCATTTTTCAATTTTAATATCGTTTTGAAATCTACCCTTTCAACGTTGAGTCGATTGGAAATCTCTTCCCAAGTTTGTTCAAACTCATTATCGATATCAAAGTGGCTTAACATATCTTGAAATTGAGAACGGCTAATTCCTTTATACTTCTTTACATCATCGAAGTTAGAAACGCTCCACTCATAATCATTTTTCCGCTTCACTTCCCCAAAAATCGCATTGTAAATTAAACTTAATCGAAATTTACCATTCTTGGGATTCATAGATTCTAAGAATTCATGTAGTTTGCCCTTCATGTACGTTTCTCGGTCTTTAATATTTAAATCTGTAACTTCGAGGAAAGTGATTTCCACAAAATCAGGTTCATCTTTCAAAGCATGTTCTGTTTTAATTGCCGTAATAATTTTCCCTAAATCTTTCTGTTCAATATCAGTAAAACAGATTGATTTTTTATCTGTACTATTTCCAGCATGACTTTGTAAACTTATTTCAAAACAAGCATTAGAAACTAGGGTAAGCGATAAAGTATTGTTAGGAAAAGTTAATTTACAACCATATAATTTACCAATAATCGATGGTAAAGGCCCCTTCTTTCCTTTCTTTGAATTTATGATTTCGTTCAGCTTCCAAATACCGTTATCCTTTGTTTTTAACTGATAAAAAGCTGCTGTTTGAGGGCTATATTCTGAATCAAGAACCATTACATCGTCATGGTAGTCGAGAACAAGAAGATAATCGTCCTTATACTGATGCAACTCAAAGAGCTTTAATATTGCCCAATCCTTTTGGAAATCGAATCGATTAGCAGAACGTGAACCACTCGATTCCCTTGGTTTCTTTTGTACGACTAAATCCTTCAACACCATCACATCATCCTCATCAAATTATATCTAACTCTTGTAGTTTTTTACTAAAAATCTCATCTAAAGAATAAGAAAAATTATTTCCTTCCCCACCTTTTTAGCCTATCAGCAAGCGCCACCCCATTAATCAGCTTAATGTTCAACCTATCCGCCGCCTCTTTAGCAGCCTTTGTAAAATTACTCGTCGTCACAATCCAAGCATCATAACAACCATGTACCTGTTTACCAGCCTTGAGCCGGAGTACTATATCATTCCCGACATCACGCTTCCAGCGTTTACATTGAACAGCTATTTTATAGCCCTCTTTACCTTTGAGGATCAAATCAACTTCATGATCACCTGACCCACCAACTCGCTGTACTGAATAACCTTGATCTGTATAATAAAGCTCCATTAATCGTTCAAAATCTGTTCCTGATAGTGTATCTACATTAGCTTGGAGAATCTGTGCATCAGTTAGTTTTTTACTCTTTATTTTCCCTTTTGCCTTGCTTACCCCATTGTTCGTGCTAGCAGTTCTACTCCTACCAGTTTTTTTCGTACCAGCGACCTTACTTTTCTTTTTCTGTCGTTGCTTTCGTGTCCACATCGATCCAAATATTTCTCCAATAATCACAGAGCCAAGTAAGATGCCAAAAAGGTACCCCCAATGTAGACCAGGTATTTTAAAATAAATAGTAAGACCGACTATAATAAATAACCCTCTCAATACATAAGCAGCTTGCCTGCCTTCTGCATAATAAGTTCTTGCCACTTACTTTCACCTCATTGGAATATCTCAATTTATATCAAAGGACTATATACCCACGACCAAGGAAATAAAAAAAGCCAAATCCCTACTAAATTCTGCATAAATCTTCTTTATTTCTTACACTATAGCATATTCATGGGGATATATGGAACAAAAAAAAGCCCTTTAATAATACCAAGGACCTAATTCATTTCATCTTCTAATTTAAGAGAAGACTGAGATTATTTGTGTTCTGTAAAAAACAAGGAGTCGTTGATAACATATCAGTAATACATTATAGGATTGGTCAAAAATCTTTTTGCTCAACTGGTGGTTGAAAATTATAAAAAATCAAATATGAGGTTATTGTTCGTACCAACAAACTCAAATAGAATTGGATTACATAAAGGAGTGTGAGAATTTATGAAGGAAAAATTAGCAAGAAACATAAGCATATACCGCAAAGAAAGAGGACTTACACAAGAAGAACTCGCAAAAATACTTGGACTTTCATTTCAAGCCGTTTCCAAGTGGGAAAATGCTTATACAATGCCTGATATATCGTTACTACCTCAGTTATCAAGAACTTTAGAAGTAAGCATAGACAAGCTTCTTGGGTATGTATCACAGGATAAAACGATTACCATTTACGAGGAAGAATATAAAACGCAAGAATATTACTGGGGTACTGCACCTAATAAAGTGTGTTATCAGGTTTTGCAGTTTATGCCCCCCAATAAACACATAAAATTATTGGATATTGGATGTGGTGAGGGAAAAGACGCCGTATTTTTTGCTAGAAATGGATATGATGTCACTGCATTTGATGTTTCGGACGCAGGTATAGAGAAAACTAAGAAACTTGCTGAAAAAATCGGTGTTCATGTTAATGTATTCAAGGCAGATATTTTAGATTATCGTTTGGATACACATTTTGACGTAATCTTTTCAAGTGGTGTCCTACACTACATAAAACCGGAATTCCGCAAAGAAATATTTGAAAATTATAAGCAGTATACAAATCCAAACGGCTTGCATATCTTTAATGTGTTTGTAAACAAGCCGTTTATTGCTCCACCACCTGAAAAAGAACCTAATGCATATAAGTGGTACTCTGGTGAACTGCTTACACATTATCACGACTGGTTCATTGAAGATAGTTCGGAAGTTATTTTCGACTGTAACTCGTCAGGCATTCCTCACAAACATGCCATGACTAAAATTATTGCACAAAAGATAACCTCATTAGGCTAAAGATGCTACTATTTTAAATCAACAAAAAGAGGGATTCTCCCCTCTTTACTTTTAAGCAAGTATATCGCTAATAATCTTCCGTACTAACAGCACATGGATTCCGCGTAACCAATTTATGTAAATAAAATATATTCCCGCACTCAACCCTAAAGACTTTTTTGAATGCAGGAACATATTCAAGTTGCTCTTAAACCCTCGTTCATCACTGCTTCCTATCTCGACATATTACGACCACGCACTCCACATGCCTTGAGTGTACAAAAATGATGACCTTAAGGCCTGGTCGCCCCTTGGCGGAAAATCTATCGTTTTTAGATCAGAGTCTTTATGTCTTTCTTTTTTTATTTTCTACTGAAAGTATCCCTCCTGATCCATCTGCCCCAAGGCAGTCTTGGTTTTTCTGACTTTCTGACAATCCTGTCAAACATAAAACCAGTAAAATAATTTATTGCTCAACTACCCCAAAATCATCCACATAAACATATGCTGTACCAGGATTCTTGTAAGCATACACTGTTGCCCTGGTAGCGCCTGCTCCGGTTGTAAAAGGAATGTTTACCATTGTCCAGGATGTACTGTCAGATGTTGCGGATGCATCCGTTCCTTCAAAGCCATTAACGCCAATCTGAATCCGCTCTCCTATGTCTGCCTTAACCCAGGCGGTACACATATAGCTGGTATTAGGACTTAGCCCCGTAAGTACCTGCTCGATACCATCTTCTCCGGGTCCCAATCTAACACTCTTAGAGCCGCTTCTTGGTACCGATACACTTGCAGCAGTATCTGAATATGTTGCTGCCCATGGTGAGATTATCCCTTTCTCGAAATCAGATTGCCTTACGTTATTAACATAAAGTAAGCTGACACTCTCAAAAACCGGGTCCGGAGGTGAAGAAAAATCATGCCCGGCAGTCCAGTCAGTTCCACCGAACTCATATGCTCCAATATCCGGTGCCGCACCAACATAATCATTCGTGATTCCAGATATTACAACCCCTGCATTAATAGCTGGAGAAGTAGACTGCAACCTGAAATCATATGCTGTGGGATTCACAAATAACGGATTGGTTTCTGAGGTAATATTATTTCCCTCTATATGAGTACCAGGCAGTGTAAAGGTAGTAGTAAAGATATTGTTGAAAATTCTGTCGCCGTACATATCTGACTGAAAATTACTTCCCCAATATCCTACACTTCCGTTACTGTAGGTGGTATTGTTATAAATCAGGTTAAAATTACTGGGTGTATTCAATCTTATCCCTGTATAGTTTCCCCATACAACATTATGATGCACAGTATAGCCCTTGCTACCGTTATCCAGATAGATACCAGTGCCGGAATAATTCTTTGCAAGATTATCATGGATGTAATTATGATGAATTACCGTCCCTTGCCCATCCCAGGCAAATTCATAGAGTATTCCGCAGTCTTTTGTCAGCTTTCCTGCATTGTACAGATTATTATATTGTATCTGGCTGTTTTGGGTAGGCATAAATATCAGATGACGCCCAGCGTTATATACCGTATTATGACTGATTAGATGGTTTGCCCCCAATAGATAGATTGCCGGAATATCCGCTGCCGAATAATTTGCTTCATGAATAAGATTATTAATTACCTTATTTCCTGTTCCCTCTATACTCACCAGATTACCGGAACTGTAGGTCAAAGTACTGTCTCTAAGCTCATTATTGGTACCGGACATAAATATCCCTGTACTGTATTGTCTGGTAACATCCGAATCATGACTGACATATTCCGCAATCATATTAGAAACTTTACAGTAATTAGAATTCGACATTTTAATGCTGGAGGCAAAGATATTAATTCCGGTAATATTTATGTAAGAGCGGGAACTTAAATCAAATGCATAAGTCCGCTTCTTTGCTTCTACTGTCAAAGTATTCGGATCAACTCCACCAGGTGCCCATAAATAAAGTCTGCCAGTAATGCTGTCATAATACCATTCTCCCGCACTGTCAAGATCTTCAAGATTACCAGTAATATAATAGCTGTTACCGCCTGTCGCTGCAGTATCTATTTGATCAAAGGTAATGGAGCCGTCACTTGAACTGGTAATGGTACTTTTATAAGATTTGTAGCCTGTTCCCGGAACACTCCAAACCGTTTTGCCAACCCAGTATCCAGGTGGCTGAGTTAAGTTTCCATCCTTGATGGTTGTAGTGGAACCGGAATCAACTGTTGCATATGTTAAATTTAAGGGATCAAGTGTTGGTGAATTGGGCCATCTGGCTTCAAATTGCATTTGCTTATTAACAAATATCTGATTTTTTGTTCCAAGGGAACCCGTCATTTCCGCATAATAGATGGATCCGAAGTAATTTTTCCAGCCAGTAACCGGATCGGCACCGGATACCGTTACGTTCTCTCCTGTATAAGCCTCAAAGTTTATGGGTTTTGCAGAAGTTCCGGAAGTATGAAGTGTTACTGTTTCCTGGTATGTACCACCTCGTATGATGCAGGTATCTCCGGCTTTCATGGTATCTGCTGCCTTTTGTATGGTTTTCCATGGATTTGATAGTGTACCGGTTCCAGTGATGTCATTCCCCGTTGTAGAAACATAATATACGGAATTTGCCTTTACAGTTTCCACACCCAGATTAAAAGTAAATACATAAATCATCATAATTACAACTAAAAATCTAAAGCCTGTTCTCTTATTCATAGCTTACCTCCTGGAATGAATTCTATTTTTAGATACGGCTTCTACGCTTGGGCCTAAGTTCACTGCTAGGTATGTTCTAATATAGAAATTTGTGTATATATAAGCCCTTAATTATTTAATCGACTTATACCGACTTAAAGTTTATGATTCTTTCGGCGAAGCTTCTCCGATACTGAACCCATCCAGCCATTTCATTGACCATGCATGGTATTATTTTCTTTCCGAAATGGGTGCATGAGCATCCAGAGATTAAAGTACGCTATCAAAATGATTTCATCCCTCTGATGGAAGAATCGCGTGAAAAGTATCAGACTTATCCGAAGCATGTAGTTCCTGAATTCGCATATATTACTTTCATTGAAAATGCAGGTGTGAACAACGAGAAGTTGATTGCCCAGGCACCTTACGCGGGCATGACAGATGATATTCGTGCGGGTAAGTTGCAAGCATAGTCAATCAAGACAAATTGAACTAAAAAGCCTGAGCCTGTGTCCCATAACGTAAGACAAATTAAAACACCTACCAACCTGGTCATACCCTGTCTACTTGACAGGGGTATGACCAGGTTGGTAGGTGCCCAGCATCTTTTTTAATGTTCTCTATAACCATCTAATCTCCATTGGCTATTCTTCTTTCTCTTTTTCATCATGAAGCATCATCTCTAATACAACATATACAAACTGTGCTCCGTCCTTCATGCCCTGCCAGTACAAAGCTTCATTCTCCAATGCTTGCTTGTAATGATGCTTATCCTCCCATTCCGAGAATCCAGGTCTGTTCACAATATCCATCTCAGAAAGTCTCTTCGATTCCTCTGGGCAAGGCATCAGGATCAATATTTACGCTAATTCCCAGTCGGGTCAACAACCAGGTTCTGAATCGCACTTTTACCGCTTCCATTATTCCCCGCAAATACATACATCATTGGTATATGTTTATGCATGAAAACATCCGTATCCGCAACAGGAACAATGTCTCCATCGTTGTATTCTTTTACAATTTGGCCATCCGGCGTTTTATATACAATATAGGTATCGTTCGCTTTCGCATCCAACTTGGCGCGATCTCCTGTAAGTTTAATCAATTTCTCCAGATCTTTAAATTTATCCAAGGGGTTCACCTTCCCGCATCCGTATTTATTTAAAGTAATTGAACCACAGCAAGTTGATTGCACGTCACAGAAGGGAATAACCTTATTGCTTGAGGAATTCTTACAGGTAGCGTACAAAGAAAAGAACGCCAAACTAAGGACGCTCTCTTGAATACTCACATTTTCAGTTAAATACATCGGATGTGTCCAACCACTTTAAATCCAAAAAAATCGAAACATTTATTTTGTTGTGCCATACCTTATTTCTATAAACTTTTCCCCAGCTCGTAAAGGACATAGGAAGCTACAATTAAGCACCTCTATATATCGACTCGACATAGCTTTACTACGGTCTCAACGTGTGTCGAGAGGATGGAACGGATTTACTTGAAATTAACGCGTTCCATTTTAAAAATAATAGTTCAATTTCCTTCTATTTCTTTTTCAGCTAAGCTAGCATGCTCTCGATAAGTCCCTTCCAGCTTAAAATGTATTTTTCTAATAATTTTATGGATGCTTGATTACACGCTGCAACCGTCGCGTAAATTTTATTCAACTCTAAATCCTTACGTTCAAACATTGTGCTTAAAAATAACTCAAGTAATACATTTGCATATCCTTGCTTCCTATGCCTTAAAGGCAAGTAGTATCCGATCTCGGCACTTTTATTCCGAGAATTATAGTCAAAAAGCTGTATCTTACCTATCCGTTTATTAGTGTTAGTTCTATCACATTTTCGAGTCTTTTCAATACATTCTCTTTATAATTGTTATATGGAGGTAGTTCGATTATGGGTCGGCAAGTATGTTGCTCTTTTTCGCTTTCAGTATGACTTCACTCATATAAGTCTGGTAAGTAATCTTCAATATTCCCACCAGTTAAAAGTACAAGTCCTCTTATCATTCTATCACTCCATTATTTTTAAATTTAGATCGTTTGGATAGGGCATCATTTTGGTTTTAAGTATCTGTTTTGGCAGCATGAAAAAGCATCGAAATAGCAAACCATGTGGCGTATTACCATATTCCTATATTAACTCATGTTACACTTCCCTCTCATCCTCCTACTTCCAAAAATAAACATAGTAAATCCCCCAACCAATGGGTCATTCTGTAAACTAAATCCTTCTTTTAACCGATAAATACATATGCTGGGTTGTTTATTAAATATCACCTCTCATCCCTTTAAAGCGTACAAACCTTGTAATACATATCTATTTTGACTCACTGTTGTACTCATCTGCAGCTTCGATAATTCAGAAGCAAATGCAAGATGACGTGCTTCACTTGGAAATACCCATCGCATCTAGAAAGGAGTCATGAACTCACTTGAGCGTATTATCAGATGGGATCGGATATGAAAGCCTACGCTTTTATGGTCCCTTTCAGCCACTACACATCGAACAACTTCAAATAACACGCACCCTTAATGATCATGCCTTTTTACATATCAGTGGCATGCTCTCCGAAGAACAGGGAGCAGCTTGTATCGGTCAAAATATGGAGCAAGAGCCCATTGTGATTCGTCAGTTGGATGAGCAAGGACAATCGCTGAGAAGGCTGTTCCATGGGATTGTTACGCATATCTCCGTACACTGCGTGCGAGGCGTGTATACGTTTGAATTGGAGGCCGCTTCCCATTCATACCAGATGGATATTAAACGTAAAAGACGCTCCTATCAAGATATTCACCGCACCTATGATGATCTGGTCACAACACTGGTTCGAAAATATCAGTACGGAGATGCCATTGATACGGTAAGCCACTATGCCAAACTGGAGACATTTGTTTTACAATATGATGAGACCGATTGGACGTTTTTAAAACGCCTCGCTTCTCGCTTCGGCTCCATACTTGTGCCAGAGGTAACCGCAGCCTCGCCCAAGGTTTTCTTCGGCATGCCAGAAGGCAAGCAGCATAAGGTGGAGCGGGATGTATTTTATCGAGTACGGAAAACGTTTCATGAGTTGGATGCGGAAAAGCCGGGAGAACGTGCTGGCTCGTATGTCACCTATATGATTGAAAGCCTGCAATACTATGCACTAGGCGACCTCATCACGTTACCTATCGGGCAAGGCAAAGAACTGGCCGTGGTTCGAGCCGTGACAACCCTGATAGATGGCTTACTGCGTACTCGCTATAATCTTCAGTCCGAACAGGATATCCGGTATGCTCGGTATGAAAACAATCAGGCCACCGGGATTTCGCTGACAGGAACAGTGCTCAAGGTACAGCAGGATTTTGTACAGCTTCAACTGGACATTGACCCGAAGCAAGATCCTGCCAAAGCCTGCTGGTTTCCCATCGCCACCCGTTATGTCGCCGAAGAACATAGTGGCTGGTACGATATGCCCGAAATCGGGGAACAGGTGGAATTGTATCTGCCTACCCACCGCGAACAGGATGCCTATGTAACGGATTCGCTCCGACAACAACGCCACGCAAATGGAAAGCCGAATGTGAAGGTATGGCAACATGTGCAAGGTAGCGGCGTCGAAATGTCTGAGCATGAACTGACCCTATCCACTTCCGGTGAATTTTCCATTACACTGCATGAAAGTAGCGGCATTACGATCGACAGTCCGGGGAATGTGCAAATTCAGGGTGGTCATGTGAAGCTTGATGCTGGACAGGAACTTTCGCTCGAAGCTGGAACGGCGCTGTATTTAAAAGGCGGTGCCAGCAGCATGGTACTGGATGGTGAGACGGATACCAAGGCTCCGGTAATTTATCAGGAAGGTACGGTGAAGGCACCTGTTTTCGTAGCCGACCTCCCTCCTGTTCCAGAACCGCCATTGATGAGCATAAAAGCCTATGAAGCAGCTCAATCAGCAGCCAAGGATTCATCTAGCAGCCAAGCCTCTACCCCTAAAGCAAAAGTCACAAGTCCAGCAGAGCTTAAACAGGCGAATGCCTTGATGGGTACGGTGTCCAAACTATTAGGCTCCATTCCAGTGATGGGAAAAGTGGCTGGTGTTGTAGCGGGTGCACTAAGTGGACCTGCGGGTGGTGTGATTCTGAGAGCAACCGCAGCGATCCCTGTTCGGAGCAAAGGAACCCCTTCCGTTGGAGGCAGTAAGGGGAACGGCATTCATCCGTTGAAACACTTGGCTGGTCTAGCATTACAAGGGTTAATTACTCAGTATGAACATGAGCAAGCGAGACATGCCTACTATAGCAAATGGATTCTGGGGAAAGTGTATACAAGCGCACGTCAAATAGTACATTCCGGCAGCCGATTAGAGCTGATCCAAAACTTGCTGACAACATCGAAAACCATGGTTCATGCCTATCAACAGGTACCTAAAAGTGTTAAAGATAGAATGCTGAGGGAATATAAAGAACAAGAAAAAGCTAGGGCTGAAGCTGCTCTTAAAGCAGAAAAAGAAGCTAGAGCTAAAGCCCTTAAAGCTAAAAAAGAAGCTGCACCACCAGAGCTTACAGAAGAAGACTACGAAAAGATCTGGCAGGATTATCGAAGGAACATATATACCGAAGACCGTAGGCCCAAACTTAAACCGGGGAGTTATCGAGGAGAAGATGGTGTTGTACGTACTCGTGACGGTAAACCCGATGTCCAATACTATAGTGAATGGAAACATAATTATCCCGAAGATGATGATTTCTTCATGCAAACTAGGAAGCAAGGTATAACCGAAGAAGAAAAAAAGTGGATGTTCTATGCTATTTCCATAGAAAACCCTCTTATGGTTGGTGGTCGAGGGGGTATGGACAATACTAAAGAATTAGAGGGGATACTTTCAAAACTGGGTAGAGGGAAAGGGTTCTTTAATATTTCTTCTGGAGTAAGTGCAAAAGTAAGAGTCCAGGAATTATTAGCGAGACAACAAATAGAAGCTACAGAAAACGTAGCTTCCCAAAAAATTAACCAAACTCTTGAAACCAAAGGCTACAAGCCACAGCCAAAAGAAAGGTTAACAACGAAAAACCAATATAAACAACAGGATCAACAGGCAAGGAAAACGCTACGAGAGACTGCCTCCAAGGCAGCTAGAGAAGAAAATAGTCAAATTCAAAAGAAGGTCATATATAATGTAACTAAGAGTACAAATACAAGAAAAGCCTCAAATATAAAAGAATATTTAAAAAAGGAAAAAGAAATTGTTAAATCGCAACTGCCTGAAACTGAGGGGACGGGTAATCTTAAGTATAAAGAAGGTTACCATATTGAACATTTAACCGGAGAAGTTAAAAAATGTACGGATTGGAAAGGTGTCAGTGGTGGGCATAATTATGAGGAGTTTAAGAAATTCTTTGACATAAATGGGAAATATGGATATGAAGAAGTAGGAAGAACAAATCATCCGGATATCTCAGGAATATCTGATATTGAATACAGATTAAAGGTTGAAGTAAAGAACTACCAAGGAAAAAGAACAGGCGAATATAAAGTTATTCCAAAAGAAGATAAGCCACCTCTTAAGAAAACCATATATGACCCTAATGTAATCTCCAGTGATGATATTGTTCGATTAGGAAAAGAGGCTATGGAAGAAGGTATAAAATCGCAAAGAGTCAATCAATTGAAAAGCCAAGCAAATAAGCAAATAATCCGAGGAGTTTCAAGTAATGGATTGAAGTTTGAAGGGATAAAAAATATTGATACTGGAGAAATCGAGAACTTTTATCCGGTATTGAAATTTGGAGAAAATTAAGGAGATAACATGATGAACACTGTTTACAATGATAAAAATAAGTTGATTCTCATGTATGAAGAAAAAGGATTTGAAAAAGGCTCAGTCATTGATGTTCTTGGTGATTTTGTGTTGGAACATGATATCGTTAAGGTATTAGAGGGTTTTTTAAACGAGTATATTGAGAGACGAGATTATATGGGAGTAATCTATTCAGATGAATACGATGTTGGGGATGAAGGTTATTTTGGCGAGAATAGGGTTTTGTTTTATTATGGAGTAGATGATAATTATGATATTGTCAGTTATAAAGAACTATATGATTATTTGCAGGTAGCGTGTAATTTCTATATTGAAAAGAACTCAGATAAAAAAGATGAGATAAACGAATATTTGTTAAGAATTAAATCCAAATATGGTATTGAAGAATAGTGGTTGGGTATGGCGATTAGTGGAGGGCTGCACGATATTGTGTAAACTAATTTAGAACTCCAACAACAAGATCGTACAATACAACCAACATTGCCACAATACGAGATAGCCACCCGTATTGTGGTCTTTTATCCTATTGAGGTTTGTTGATGAGTAGACACCACCCAGTGCCGAATGAACCCATCATTCAAGCAATAACACATTTAACCCATATAATACGTGTATAAAGATTTCGTCATTTAGTTTGTACGCACACATCAATGCTTGAATTTCATCACCTAAATAACGGTTTTCCGTTACATTGACAGGTCGATTATGGTCAGATGCCACCATGATTGACCTGTTTTTTGTTATCCTTATTACTTAAATAGGTTATTTTTTCCAATGATTAAATCTACATACAAATCCAAATGCAAAATATATTTTTAAAGATAATTCAACATCCCTCCACACAAAACAATGACTTGCCATCCCTCCCCATCAGAGTTAACATACACACACTCAAACCACGGGAGGGAAAATACACAATGTCAAATTGGCCAGATTGGTTTCAAGAAGCATTACGCTAACGTTTATCAATTTGAACTAGCCAGTGAACGACAGGCTTCATGTTTATCTGAGGACAAAAATCTATTCACTCAAATGGATGAATTCAAAACCAACCAAAACGAAGAAATTCAACGTCTGCTATCGGAATGGGAAGAAGCAGTAGGCTATCAACTAAGTCAGGACAAACAATCTACCTATATGAAAGGAGTTAAAGACGGGATTCGATTGATCCTTCCCATCATACAACCCACAGTTACTCGTTAGCTTTTGATCACTTTAGCCTATGATTCTATTAGTCCAATATTTCATCTATGCTCATTCCACTTTCCAAGGTAAAAACAAAATGCGCTGGTGAGAGAATGGTTATCTTCTCCACCAACGCATTAAACAGGCTATCATCAAATTGTTCCAGTATATCTTCCCGTAAGCTTAGTACTTGAATAATTTCATTCACACGTTCCTTAATTTTTGCTTGCTGCTCTTTCTCCTGCTCCAGTATCAGCATCTATTGCCGTAGCTCGTTGAGCTCACTGGAAAGTCTGTTCGTTTCTTCATCTCTTATCCTTATACATCCGGTTGAACAATCGTACAAACGCGGAATGTAAAATTTGTTCATCAACCGATTTGGCATCACAAACTGCTTTACCTTCATTGACATACGTTTTGCATTGCCATACTACTTTTTTGGATGGATTATTGCTGTTCCAGGTTCGGCGTTTAAAAATGGCTCCACAGCATCCACAATATACTTTACTGCTCAGTGCATATTTGCTGGAATCACTCAAACCCCTTATAAATCAAGGAACAAACAGCTTACACATGTGCCTTATGTATGTAAATAAAATATATTCCCGCACTCAACCCTAAAACAATTTTTTGAATGCAGGAACATATTCAAATTGCTCTTGACCCTCGTATATTAATGCTTCTCATCTCGACATATTACGACCACGCACTCAACGTGTGTCGAGACGATGGAAAGAATATACTTATGATCAGAAATAGCATGTCTATCGAAAAGAATAGAATCATTGATTAAACGGGGCTGTTCTCTAAACATAGTCTATGACTACAATCCGAGGCAATCAGATAACGTGAGTCTCTGACAAGCGAGCATAAATCCATTGGTTGCCCTTCTGTAGCGGACTCATCATGTTCACCAGCAAAGATGAATACCAACTTCTACAAGAAAGGTTATTTTCATTTACACATAGTTCTTGACGCTACCGTCTAAACTTATTGAGAAGGAAATTCCTAATCAAAACAATTATAATTTCTGGTAGAAACACAATAAATATATATAGGGGTATGATGAATGGTAAAGATGCAATGAAAACTTCTGCTCCCTGCCCTCCCTCAATCAAAAACAACCAAATTGGTACTGATAAAATCCATAACAATGCATTGGAAATCATTAGATGTCGAACATTTTTCCAAAGAAAACAAAACAAAATTGCAATGACTGCTGGTATACCCCATGAAACTATCTTATCACCATTACTTAATATGATGAATGCCGAAATGGGATAGAGTATTACGCTTAATATCTGAACCACTCTATTATTATAAAAATTCAATTTTTCATCTCCCTCATCTTATTCAAACAAACAAATCTTCTTTTAGGATAATCATACCTTATTATTCTATTTACTTCCAGTACATTCTGTGTATAATAAGTATTGCAATTAAATTTATGGAAAATGGCGGTGCATTATGAAAAAAATCAAAGTTTTTTTACCTGCTCTACTAATGCTTCTCTTCTTTACCTCTTTTTTTGGTATAACGTCTGTAAGTGCTTCCGAGGTTAATCCTTCTGTAAGTGCTTCTGAGGTTAATCCTTCTATAAGTGCTCCTGAGGTTAATCCTTCTGTAAGTGCTCCAGAAGTTGATCCTTCTATAAGTGCTCCTGAGGTTAATCCTTCTGTAAGTGCTCCAGAAGTTGATCCTTCTATAAGTGCTCCTGAGGTTAATCCTTCTGTAAGTGCTCCAGAAGTTGATCCTTCTATAAGTGCTCCAGAGGCCACGTATGACTTTTCTCCATCAGCGTTAGAGCCAGATTCAACCTACCCAGGAACCAATATCAGAGTTAAGGTAGGAGATGTACTTTATTCATCAAAAGCATTAGGCGGAAGCGCAATGATTGTTGGACATGTTGGTATCATTGGACCTGATTATATGGTTTATCATGTAAATGCAGTTAATGATAATCAAGGAGAAGGCGGAAAAAGGGATACCATTTCTTATTACCAAACGAGGCATAAGGCTGGTGAATCAATCGCTGTCTATAGAGCGACTCATGGCCGTAACGCAGCTTATTGGGCACAAAACAATTACTCTTCGGTAACAAGTTACCATATACCTATTTATTCTTGGGATAACTTTCAACTTAAAACTATAAACCCTAATTACTGCTCTAAATTTATTTGGCAAGCATTCTATTATGGAAACTATGACACAGACTATATTATCGGTTACTATACTCCAAATAAAGAGGCTTTTGTAACTCCAGGTCAAGTCATTAACAGCAATGATCTTACATATGTTGGCTCATTCGGAAGTCGTAGCTAAAACATAAATATGCATTTTTAAAAGGAAAAAACGTATTTAGTCGAGTAAACTAAATACGTTTTTTTGTTTACACAGATATCCGATCAGTTGAGTAATGAAAGTATTGATAATAACCGCCACTGTACACAACTTAACCCCCTCGCATTTCTCCTACTTCCAAAAATACACATAGTAAATACACCAATCAATGGGTCATTATGTAAACTAAATCTCTCTTTTAACCGATAAATACATATGCTGGACTGTTATTTAAATATCACATCTCGTAACTTTATACCCAACAAACTCAGTGATACATATAGGTCTTGACTCAAAGTTGTATTCATCCATTTCTTCTATTAGTCAGACTCGAATTAAAAATACTGCACTTTACTTTTGTAATCAGCCATCAAATCTAGAAAGGAGTCATGAACTCACTTGAGCATATTATCAGATTGGATCGGGTATGAAAGCCTACGCTTTTATGGCCCTTTTCAGCCGCAACACATCGATCAACTTCAAATAACACGTACCATTAATGATCATACTTTTTTACATATCAGTGGCATGCTCTCTGAAGAACAGGGAGCCGCTTGTATCGGTCAAAATATGGAGCAAGAACCGATTGTGATTCGTCAGTTGAATGATCAGGGACAATCGCTGAGAAGGCTGTTCCATGGGATTGTTACACGTATGTCTGTACACTGTGTGCGAGGCGTGTATACATTTGAACTGGAGGCCGCTTCCCATTCATACCAGATGGATATTAAACGTAAAAGACGCTCCTATCAAGATATTCACCGTACTTATGATGATCTGGTCACAGCACTGGTTCGAAAATATCAGTACGGAGATGCCATTGATACGGTAAGCCACTATGCCAAACTAGAGACATTTGTTTTACAATATGAGGAAACTGATTGGGCGTTTTTAAAACGCCTCGCTTCTCGCTTTGGTTCCGTACTTGTGCCAGAGGTAACCGCAGCTTCGCCCAAGGTTTTCTTCGGGATGCCCGAAGGCAAGCAGCATAAGGTAGAGCGGGATGTATTTTATCGTGTACGAAAAACGTTTCATGAGTTGGATGCGGAAAAGCCGGGAGAACGTGCTGGCTCGTATGTCACATATATGATCGAAAGACTGCAATTTTATGCAGTAGGCGACCTCATCACGTTACCTATTGGACAAGGCAAAGAGTTAGTCGTGGTTCGAGCAGTGACTACGCTAGCGGATGGCCTACTGCGCACCCGTTATGATCTTCAAGCTGAACAAGATATCCGCTATGCGCGGTATGAAAACGATCAGGCTACTGGAATTTCGCTGACAGGAACGGTGCTCAAGGTACAGCAGGATTTTGTACAGCTTCAACTGGACATTGACCCGAAGCAAGATCCTGCCAAAGCGTGCTGGTTTCCGGTGTCCACCCGTTATGTCGCCGAAGAACATAGTGGCTGGTACGATATGCCTGAAATCGGGGATCAAGTGGAATTGTATCTGCCAACACACCGCGAACAGGATGCCTATGTAACGGATTCGCTGCGACAACAACGCCACACCAATGGACAGCCGAATGTGAAGGTATGGCAACATGTGCAAGGTAGCAGCGTAGAAATGTCTGAGCATGAGCTGACTCTATCCACCTCCGGTGAATTTTCCATTACACTTCATGAAGGTAACGGCATTACCATCGACAGTCCGGGGAATATGCAGATTCAGGGTGGTCACGTGAAGCTCGATGCTAGGCAGGAACTTTCGCTCGAAGCTGGAACAGCGCTATATCTGAAGGGCGGAGCCAGCAGCATGGTACTAGATGGTGAGACAGATACCAAAGCTCCGGTGATATATCAGGAAGGTACGGTGAAAGCTCCTGTTTTGGTAGCCGACCTCCCTCCTGTACCTGAGCCGCCACTCATGAGCATAAAAGCCTATGAAGCAGCTCAATCAGCAGCCAAGGATTCATCTAGCAGCCAAGCCTCTACCCCTAAAGCAAAAGTCACAAGTCCAGCAGAGCTTAAACAGGCGAATGCCTTGATGGGTACGGTGTCCAAACTATTAGGCTCCATTCCAGTGATGGGAAAAGTGGCTGGCGTTGTTGCAGGAGTGCTAAGTGGACCTGCGGGAGGTGTAATTCTGAGAGCAACCGCAGCGATCCCTGTTCGGAGCAAAGGAACCCCTACCGTTGGAGGCAGTAAGGGGAACGGCATTCATCCTTTGAAACACTTGGCTGGTTTGTCCATGCAAGGGTTGATTAGTATACACGAGCATGAGAAAGCTAAACAAGCCTATTATAGCAAATGGATTCTTGGGAAAGTGTTTACGAGCGCCCGTCATATAGCGCATTCCGGCGGCCCATTGGAACTAGTACAGAACCTGCTTAAAGAATCGAATGCCATGGTTCATGCGTATCAGCAGGTTCCGGAAGAAGTAAGAAAACGCTGGAGAGCCAATTACGACAGCCGCATGGCACAGCAACAGCCTAAACAACAAGTTGAGAAGCCTAAGTCTTGGTGGGATCGTTACCTGGAATATACGGGTAGTAGTGCGATGATAAAAAGCCAAATAGCCATGGAACAGGCACACACAGCACAATATGTGACTGCAAAGTCGGCAGATAGCCTAACTGAAATAGGAACAGGAATTTATGAAGCTAATATGGAAAGGATCCAAAAACGCTACGATTCAGTTGGTGCATATTTGGATTACTTGTCGTACGGTATTCCTAAGGGAATCTATCAGGCTTATATGGAGCGTGCACGTAATCAGGGGAATTCTGGTAGCGATGCTATCAATTTTGCTACGTTCGGAATAACAGAGACTATACGTGGAGCGTTGACACCTAAAGATCCTTTGTCAGCAGAACATTGGTCCAACATCATTGGTCTAGTAGGGATTGTTGAGGGAACCGGTTCATTTTTAAAGCCGAAACCTACACTAAAATTGCCCGTTAAAGAACCTATTCATGCAGGTCCTAAAATCAAAACAGAGCCACCCCAACTTCCAAAGCTGAAGCCCAATAAAGAGATTGAGGGATTGGGTAATTCTGCAAAGATACCTAGAACTGGACCAGAGTGGGATGAGTATTTCCGTTCAAGATATGGCGATAATAAAGTAGACTGGAAAACTAGTTCTGAATACAACCTATATGGCCCTAATTATATTCCTTATACACCAAAAATCAGACCGAATGCTATCAGTACTAAGCCTTCATTACCTAGAGGGGGGAAACCGGAAGGAAATTATGCTGATACTAAAGGCAAAGGTAGCCGAGGATTAGAAAGACAAAATGAAGCTGCAGATGTACTCACAGAACAAGGATATCGTACAACAATGCTTGACGAACTTGATAATGGAAATGGCTACGGTATTGATCCTAAAAAAAGTCCAGATTTCATAATAGAGAGACAAGTATTTGATTGTTACGCTCCTGATACAACTACGAGTCTACGGAACATTCTTGATACACTCAGAGAGAAAACTACAAAACAAGCTAGAAGAATAGTGTTAAATTTAAATGATTATCCTATTGAAAAAAGACGCGAGCTTATTGAAAATTTAAAAAGTCAAACACATAAGGATTTAAAACATTTAGATGAATTGCTAATCATTGAAGATCGTCAAGTAACTAGAGCGTACTGGAGGTTTGAGTAAAATGGACTTTAGGTTATCTATTGGCTCTGATTTGTCTAGAGAAGCCTTGGGGAAGTTGCTTTACAATATGATATGTGAAGTGTTAGTAATGGAAATAAATTTTTATGAAGTAGAAGTAAAAGATTGGTCTGATGCTCGACAAGTGAGTATTAGTTGTACTTATTTTTCTATAAGCATTAATTTAGATGATGAGGATGACTATTTAGAACGTTTCCGAGAAATGAATCTCGAAGATCATGGCGTAGATACAAATGTTCTTATTAGTATTCAATTTGTATCGCGTACTTTTGACATTGGATGGTTAAAGCTACTCGAAGTTATTGGAAAACTATTACGTTTAAACGATCAAGATTTGGTTGTTGAAGATGATTCCTCATACCCACTATTAAAAAGAATTAAGGGGCGTTTATTTATCAATAATAATCTGGATGAATATCAAACCAGGTATATCACTAAAGAAAATATAAAGCTACTGAATTATCCTTATTTAGATGAAGATTTTTTTAAAGATAACGGATATAAAAGGTAACTTTTTTCTGTTTATTATATGATAAAAGTGGAATCAGAGTATCCTAAATAACATTTTTCAATTACGTCGAACGAGTCGATTATGGTCAGATACTACCATGATTGACTTGTTCTTTTTACTTTCCTCTTGCCCCTAATGCCGTTTGGTAATATGAACAAGCTTGTGAGAACATTAGAGGATAGAGGGTTGAGGATAAAGGTGAAAAACGAGAGATCCCCAATGATGGCAGCTATTTAACTACAGATGGTGAAAATATAAAATCACCAATGCTAGATCAGTATACCTTTATAAGAAAGTGAGGTTATAGTGGATGATACTTACTCTTGATATAAGTAATGAAGAATTTGATGGAATTATAGATGGTGATGGAGAATTTACACCAAATATTTTCCTTAATTTTCCAAGTGATATCAGAGGCATATACGAATTTGAACTCATAAATACAGTGATAGATATTTATAATTTTAAGGACAAATTGCAATATATAGGATTCCCCGCAAAAGATGATTCACTTTTTGTATTTGGAAAAATGAAAGTTCGAATTGAGGGGGTCAAGAGAGCAGAATTCAAACTAATTGAAGGTAACCTCCTTGCAGGACGTGAGCAATATTACAGTTGGCCCTATACAATTGATAGCGGTGATATTGTATGTAAATGCGGGGGGAAGTTATCTTTCCTAGAGGATTGCTACGTAGCATTAATGATTGTTACTGAAAGTAAACCTAAAATAACATTAACATTTGATATTAAAGAAACAGTTCCTTTTAATTTTATGAATAGCAGTAGCATAGAGCAAGCAAATTTAAAAAAAGTAGAGCCTAAACAAATTAAACCTCAAGGGAAGTTGTTTGATTTCAACTTTTTCCAAAAGTATTTTGGATCTGGGAGAAGAGCTATTAAGAGTGAGTAGTTCAAATGTTAAATAAAAGGATCATCTAATGGCTTATTCTGAAACAATGAGGAGGATGAGCCTTTTAATCTAATCCTGAGAGGAAGAAATATGTGATTGGGAAAATTATGCACCTCATAACAAACGCGTCTTTAGATAAGATGATAGTGTTATAGTAGCTGCTCTAAATTTATTAAAAAATGATTGCAATTTAGAAGAATTAGAGGGTGACTATTTTGCTCAACTTGTTAGTATGATTCCTCTGGTTAAAGAACGGAGTACAAAGGCACTTTTAATCGAAACAATTGTGGAATCTCCAGAATTCGTTAGCGACGATACTTTACTGGACGAATACGTGAAACTTATATCAGAAGGTGCGACTAACGTTCAGGAAGCTGCAAGATGTTTAGGTGCATTTACCTCCTCTGGCTGTACAAACAATCAGATATTCTTACAATTGGCCAATAAATTAAATGATAAATTTGCCGTTGAAATACTAGCTTCAATGGGACGTTCTAATTGGGGAGAAATCCCTCATTACCTAGAATCATTTGCTCAAGAGGTTCAAAAAGCACAAAGGATAAGATATCGTTCAGGAATAATTGCAGCCTTTTTATTAATTGTTCATCCTCTGTGTTCAAAATACGCTCATGTCAGTTCATTATCTTTTGGATATCCATTTACTGAAGCGGCTGTGAATGATTGGGCATGGGTAACCCCAAAAAATACAGAACTTATAGTACAAAAGAAAATAGTAACCTCAAAAGAAGCTGACGTATTGGTGAAATTAGGGAGATTATTGCGATATAATAAGGATTTGAATTCAAACGAAATTGCAACGCTCTACACCGATTTTTTTGAAGATAAGAACCCATTTGATGTTATTTACACTTTACCAAAGTAAAAAACATAACGCCAAAGAAGTCACTACGGACAAGAAATCGTAGAACCCGCCTCTAACATTTCCCTAAAACAATGACTTGCCACTTCTCCCCATCTAAAGGCGTTTGACTTGAAAGAGAAAGTGTTCGAAGAATACAGTGCTGGTAAAGCATAGGCACCAAAGCAGATAAGTAATGTTCATATTGATATTGAAGAATAGGAGAATAATTAAATGCTTATAATAAAGGCTTTAACAAAGATGTATGAGGATTGGGGTGAAGATATAGACGATTTCTATATTACTTATAATGTAGATATCGGACCCAGTGAAATAAATGGAGCATCAGACATGTTTTCATTTGAACTAATAAGTCCTAAAAGGTTAGATAGAATGGCAGATCAAGGTGATATTATTATCGGGCATGGTCATTTTATAGCAAAGGACTTTAATGAAAATACACTTGAAGCAACATTAAACCGTATCATTAATAAATGCACAGATGATGATATTAATAAGGCATACAAAAACCTATCTACATATTTTCATTGGGCGATGGAAGAATAATTGGAGATCTAGCTGATTTACATATACACAGTTAGCCCTATAGCAGATTTTACAAAAATAATGTCGTGATCACGATCACGGTTTAGACTGTAAATTTAAGTTAAAATATAAACAATTTTAAATTTATTTCAGCTGAAACCAAAGATACCGTGATCGATCACAAAGAAAAAACAAGGAAGTGTACAAAGATGAAAAGAACTGATTTACCTCTTGTCTATTCTTGTTCTGGATGTTCCTCCGCAGCACAAACCGCTAACATGATCGCTATACAAATGGATCGAGAAAAAGTCGCTGAAATGTCCTGTATAGCTGGTGTTGGTGGTGATGTCAAACCCCTTGTCAGAACAGCGAAATCGGGACGTGACATCATTGCAATTGACGGCTGTCCCTTGTCCTGTTGCAAGAGTTGCTTAGCAAGGCATGAAGTTCAACCCAAACACCATTTCCTGCTGTCTGACTTTGACGTACCCAAGATCATAGGAGAAGATCCTAACCCTGATCATTATAGGAATGCTTACACACAAATCTTAGAACAAATTGGACAATAATTCTTAGTCAAAATTAAGGTGTGTATCGAAAGATGGCTCTCAATATGCACAATATCGTAAATTAGTTTTTACTGGTGGCTCCTAACATATCTTTAGGGGCCACCAGTATTTTTTTACTCCCAGTTTAATCATTGGATATAAAAATCCTAAAGAATTTGGGGTTCTAATTAGAGTCATTTTTCAAATTCTCAAGCAGCTCATTTGCAACATATGGCAAAGCGTTTTCGAACCCTTTTCTTTCTTACAAGTGACTATACATTCTTTTTTTAATACTTTTCAGATAACTAAGGTTCCCCCTCCTATATTCAAGCTCCCCCGCCTCCTTAGCTGCCTTGTAAAATTACTCGTCGTTACCATCCAAGCAACACAGCAACTATGTACCTGCGTACCAGCCTTGAGTTGGAGTACTATCTCATTCCCAACATCACGTTTCCAGCATCTGCACTGAACGGCGATTATATAGCCCTCTTTGCCTTTGAGAATTACTTTACATAATAGCGAAGAGCCTAAAAATAAACATAATGATGAAATCGGTGAATATCACAAAATGACAACAGATGTTATATTATACTTTGTTGATATTAAGCAAAGGAGATGCTTATGATGAATCAAGAACCAAATCAGCAATTAGGTGAGATTATTGAGCGGTTCATACATTCATATATGGCAGAAAATAATAATATCCGATCTCAAAAAGTAATCAACACTGCAGATGAGGAAACAATAGCTCATTTAAGGAAAATTGGTTTTCCCAAAAAAGGAAGACCCGTAAAAGAAGTTGTCGATGAAATGAGGAAAAACGTTTATTCTCATCAAACTTTCATGCAACACCCTCGCTTTTTCGCCTTGGTTCCTAGTCCAATGTCTCTTTACTCTTGGTTAGGAGATATCATGACCAGTGCTTATAATACCCACGCCGGAAGCTGGATGCTGAGTTCGAGCGCAAGCCTTTTAGAGGGAGAAGTGATCCGGTGGATGTGTGACCAAGCAGGATATCCAGATACGGCTGGGGGCTTATTTCTGTCGGGCGGATCGCTGTCAAATTTGACCGCGTTAGCGGCTGCCCGCAATGCAAGGTTATCCGAGCAGGAATATGCCATTGGAACTGCTTATGTTTCAGATCAAACTCATTCATCGGTCGCCAAAGGGCTACACATCCTCGGATTCCGTGGTGATCAAATCAGGAAAGTTCCAAGTGATAAAAAATTTCGTATGGATGTTTCAGCCTTAGAGAAAAAAATAATGGATGATCAGGCGGCTGGCATGAAGCCTTTTGCGGTCATTGCCACGGCAGGTACAACCAATACGGGAAGTATTGACCCGCTAAACGAAATTGCTGACCTATGTGAAAAACATAATATTTGGTTACACGTGGATGGAGCTTACGGTGCGTCGATTTTGGCTTCTTCGAAATATAAGTCTCTTTTGAGCGGGATATCGCGTTCAGATAGTATCACTTGGGATGCACATAAATGGCTAATGCAGACCTATTCCTGTAGCGTGGTTTTAGCCAAAGATAAGCAGCAACTCAAAAACTGCTTCAGCACACGCCCAGAATATTTGAAGGATGCCGAGACTGATGAAGAACATATTAATTATTGGGATTTGGGTCCAGAGTTAACCCGGCCTGCTCGAAGTCTGAAACTATGGGTGACACTGCAAGCTTTGGGGACTGATGCTGTCGGTGAAGCCATAGAGCATGGAGTTCAACTCGCAGAATGGGCTGAAGATGAAATCAAGAAACATAATCATTGGGAAATTGTATCCCCCGCGCAGTTAGCGATTGTTAATTTTCGATATGCGCCAACTGGATTATCCGACCAAGAATTAGATTCACTCAATAAAAGGATCTCCCAAGAAATGATGACGAACGGATACGCCTCTGTACTTACGACACAACTTAATGGAAAAACGGTTCTCCGAATCTGTGCCATTCACCCAGACACTACCGAAGATGAGATAAGGAATACAATTCAGCTTTTATCGAATATAGCAAGATCATTGAATGAGAAAAAAGCTCTTTTATGATGTTCAATTGTGAAAATGAAGTACTGCACTTTCTGTAAATAGATGAAAATGTTCAGCATCACACAAATAAGAGGGGCACGCCGCCCCTCTTTGGTCCACTCTTTGAAGCAGGTCAAAATATATTTTTTGAAATTTTTATGTTCTAACCCCTCAATTCCGTACAACTCATAGCGATGTCGCCATTTCACTAAGGTGGTAACATGTTATGTATTTTTGCTACTTCCACACGGCTGCTCTGTCCTGCTTTTAACTCCTGTATGATGGCTAGTTTCTCAATCGTATTGTATTCGTTCTTCTTAGACAAAGGAAAATTCCCCTTCAAGTAGCGGTTTATTTATTAAACCTGTCTACTTGAAGGGGAGCATATCAAAATCGGTTGCCTGTTCCGTAATTTATAATAGCGAAGTTACGAACTTCACCTCTGGAAAGCGGCTATCCGGTCCTTTCATTAAGATTCCGCCTTTATTTTTCAGATACATATCGAAGAAATCCAGCATATAGGCATTGATAACGGAGTTCGCTCTTTCAGGCGCAATCTTTCCTGTAATGCCCAGCATTTTAAAAATCGGAGAAATGAACTGTACGTCGGTAAAATTCAAATGCTCCGTATTTTCGATATAGAGGACTTGTCCCCCTTCGTCGACCGTTTCGCGCATCCGTTCAAGCTCCAACTTTTTATCTTCCGTTACTTGATCCTCCCACTCTCTTGTTGATCCCATACGCTTAAGCTCTGCATCCGTGTAGACCCGGTTATCCATCACCATTTTTAATTTTTCGAAATAGCTTTCCGAGTTGATAAACAAAAACGGCTTTCGCAGACCCTCTCTGTCACGCAGTCGATAAAGCCCTCCATCAAAGTCTATTCCAACCGCGATTCGCGGATCGTAAGAAGCGTCATAGGCCGTCGCTCCGCCGATGGAATGGCCGAACACCCCGACATGACCGAGATCAATCTTCCCTTTTAATTGACTTGGAATCTGCCCCGACTGGATGAGCTCGAATTGGTCCAGCGTAAACGCCACATCACCAGTTAAAACTTTTCCCAACTTGTCGCGGTTTTCGCTTTCCGTCCGGTAATCATGGTCGGGCGAGAATAAGTCGTTGGTTGTGCTGGTCGTGATTCGACCGTCCGGAAACTCGGTTGCAAATGTATTGTAGGTGTGGTCGATCACTGCCACGATATATCCGTGACTCGCGAGATTTTCGGCTTGCGAAGTGTGGAGAAACCTGGACGAGCCGTTGCCGGGATTCGCAAGGATCAGCGGGTATGCAGTCTGTGCCGAAGAGACTTCGGCTCCCGAATAAGCATGACTGGATACGTACTTCAGGTGTTGAAACGTAAATCCGGGAAGGCCATAGTTTTCAGCCATATAACGTAAAATCTGGGGATCGGGAATAAAGGGAGCGTACTTGCCGGTGCTAGCTTGAGTCGGATACCAAACCTGAACCATTAATTCCCTCTTGCCTGTCTCAGTTTTGCCAAATGTCTCCTCCCGGCTTGGATCGATGAAATGAAAGACTTGCGTGCCTACCTTCAACTCACCAGTTGGCGCCGGAAAGTTGAATACGGGAAACACATAGAGGAAGCACCCTGTTACGATTAGCCCAATCACGATAAAAAGGCGGCCCAGCACCCTACGGATTCGCGAGGCAGTCCGAACGACTTTCGGCGTTATGAAAACGTTTATAAGCGAAAGCATAAGCATCAGGATCGTAAATCCGTATAAAAATAAAAGCTGAACCCTGTATCCTTCGACAAGCAAATGTATCACTAAAAAAATGGAGCTTGCTCCACTTGTCAGGAGCAAAGCTGATCTTCGGATACGTTGATTGGTAATGAACAGGAGTGCCAACAAACAAGCACTTGAAAAGAATAGCAGCATTTCAAAAAACCTCACGCCAACTCCCCCTTAACAAATAATCCTATCAATGGATTAGTATAGAGGAGCAGCTAGGTTGATACCATTGATCTAGATGACAATTGCCTAACACTCTTGTAAGGTCGCGTGACGATGGCGCAAAAACGCCAAGAACTATCCAAATGACTGCATCCCTCCAATCTCCGATACAATGATTTTCAGAACTCGGCTTCTTGCTTCGTTTATGGAAGATTCAAAGGCGAGATTGACCGAGACAGCGAACAGACCCCGTCGCCGGAGTCTGTTCGCTGTGCGGTGTCGGAATGGTGAGGATGAAGAGAAATCGCAGCATACAATCTCTGCGCGGTTTGCTCCATGGCCGTCTGCGAAGGATGAACAAGATCAATCGCTTGGTTTTCCGGCGACGATATAGGAGCTTTAGACAAGCTGTTACCTCGGTCAGCATCACTTCCGCTAACTGTTAATCATTATTCAGCATAGCTGAGCCCTCATCTAGTTGAACAGGTGGGGGCTATTTGACGCTTACATCAAAAACAAAAACCCGCTCAATGGGCGGCTCCTCAAACTCTACAACCCGAGATTTGAAGAGTAACTGGTTTGTTACCTATTCCCAAGCAATTAAGCATCATTATTTCTTAATGTCAACATGTAATGTTCCATATCGTCGTTGTAATTACTGTAGCTCCCAGAACTTCCGAAACAAATCTAAGAGGAACCATAACCCGATTTGGATATTCCGGCATATCGGGAGCACTTGGCATCAGCTTTTCTTCATCGTTCACGTACGCAACTTTACTACCTACGGTTAATCGTACAATTGTACCATTCTTCGATTTAATGGTAACTTCTAGTGTAGGACTGTTCCACGAGACAGACTCTCCCAAGCCCTCAGATATGAATTTAATAGGAACGTATACTGTGTTGGTGGATCTCTCTATATACGGATTGATGTCTGTTGTCAAAATGCTATTATTTTCATTAGTGGATTTCTCTCCAAATGGATCTAATGTCAAAGTGCTGTTATTTACAGCAACTTCAACATTATAACTAAATTTAGATCCCGCCTGCGCGTTCTCAACTGAGACAGAAGAAACGAACACAAAGATAACAGCTAAGGGTAAAATTATACGTTTTACATGGTTCATTACCTCTCCCCATTTATCAACTAGACCCTCATTGAGAAGCTAAAACACCAATGCATCCTGTATTCAATCTTTCCTTACTGACAGTGAACAGTAATCAACATGTGTCGAGACGATGTCTCGCTTAAGTTAAAAACACTTGCTTTGAAGAACAATACACGATACGGAAAACCTGACAAACAAATTCTCAAACCGACGTTCTAAGAGATATTCATTTTTATCGAAAAATAAGCATTTGATTAAGCAATAAATCATTTCTTTTTAAGTAATTACCATTAAAAGTAATAGGTATCGAAGTTCCATTGAAGTAATCTCTCTTATTGTCATGTTTTATAGCATGAATATGAAGATGCGGCTCACTGCTGTAACCTGAGTTTCCTACTTTCGCAATTTCTTGTCCAACCCTGACAAAATCATTTTTCTTAACTAGCAGACTATTTTCCTTCAAGTGTAACAACAGAATATTATATCCTTTGTGTTTGATGATAATCATATTTGTAGTACTACGCCCCAGGGAGTTCGGCACATTATCTTCTACTCCATCCACAACTTCGATAATTCTACCTGCAACCGGACTATATACTGAATCATTATAAATGGGATAGGATTTTAAAGACTCAGGATTATCAAATTTTCCTTTCCTTGAACCTAACGGGGTGAGCTTAGTTATATCCACCGCATATTTCAGAGTACGATGCGAAAAGTGATAGTTCATAGATGAACTCATTCCACCATTCACTACCTCGTAAGCCCCTCCCTTCAAAGGGAAGGCTAAATCGACTGCATCTTCGTGTTTAGGAGAGGATGTAATATATGAAATACTAAATAAAATACAAATAGAAACTTGATATATCGCTAAAAAGCCATATAGAAAAAGGAATATTCGTGTTTTTCTATTTAAGCCATAAAATTTAAAAGAGTGTAAAGTAACCATTTGACGGAATAAGGAACATCCAAACAATACGATGCAAACTGGACGTAAATAATAGCTAATTTCTGTCCAATCGTTTATGAATAATATCATGAACGTATATGCACTTGTAAATAAAGTGTGGATAAACCACGAAATACGATTTTTAAATGGATAGTAAGCCATAATCCAATAAAGCATAAGTGGAACCAGCAGCATTTTTATAAAATAGAAAAACATTCAATTCCTTCCCTTATCACATGATAATTTGCTACTTACCTCTTCTTGAAATGCAGTATCGGTTAATAATTTGTAAAAAAACAAATCCAGCTTCTGCTTGAGCCAAATATGATCCACCCCAGAATCATCTTGAATAAACATGGCTAGTTGAATGTCATTTCCTTCCCGATCCGTACAATATAAAGCCTCTGTTAGAACAGAGATGGTAGATCCACCTTTGTTTCCAAACTCTATTAACTTGGAGTTATCTACTTGTCGCTGAATTAGCTTTTTTAGATATGGATTTATATTAGAGGGAACCAACTCCTCCTTGTGTATAAGCTTCATAATGTAAGCATATTCTTTAGTCGTTGAACGAGGAAGCTTGCGTGATTCCAGCACTTGAAGCTTGCGTACATAATTCTGTTTGGTGTTCCATTTCTTAATACGTTCTGTCCCTTGATCACGATTTAAAATCTGATGAATTTCAACAGATTTTTTCATATATTCCTCGTAGCTCATCTCACTTATCTTTTGTATCGACTCTTTAAAACCTATGTTTTCGGTCTCTTGGATATAAGGAGACATAAATCCTGCAGATGAAAAAGGAAAGATTTTATCATGTAACGAAAGTGAGAGTTTGTTTATATTCTCATTTATCTCATCCAATCCCATTTTCTCCATCAGGAATTCTGTATTGGCATTGGAACTGTAAGCTAACATGCCGTGAGCAATTTCAAATAATGTAATTTTTCCTTGAATCTCTTTATGATTTGACTTGATCCATTTGATCCAGCTATTATGAGCGTTGCCGTCAGAACCAGGAATATAAAATTTATTTAATTCCTCTAAATCCACAAGTTCATGTTCATCTAACAGCTTTGCCGCTACTTGGCGAGCAAACTCAATAGCGATGATCACTTTCGCAGTGCTGGCAAGCGGCATTTTAACTTCTGAGTTATAGCTGATTTTCTCCATACCATTTTTGATCATATACAAAGATGCTTTACTCGGATTTTCCTTTAAAAAGTTTAGAACATCGGTTTCTGTTTTCTTATTATTTTGGCGCTTCGCAATGAGCAAAAACAGGATACATAATATGAGAACAAATATTAAAAGTATAGCTACTACCAATAAAATTACTTTCATATACTTTGCTCCTTAATGGACACGCTTAGGGTAAAGTTCACATAAATCGTCACAGTTCCCCACAGGAATCACTTTTCTTTTAGAAGCTATATAATCATAGAAATAACCGCCTATACCCATTTTTTTGAAAATGATTATAAAGGGAACCGCCCACCATAGATACGGTAATCTTGTACAAATTTGTGCAATAGAGTCAATTCCGCGGTGTATTCTACTGGGATCATTTAGTGAGAAGCTATGCATTCGCCTTTGTAATTCATCAATATCTAATTTGTATGCTTGAACCAATGAAGAATTCCGAAAACTAACAAGCCGTAGCATTCTAAAATAATCCAGCTTGTATAAATAGTCTTTTATATTTGTACAGACAGGACACCAACCATCATAGAAAACCAGAATTTGTTTGTGTTGAAAGCTTACATATCCTAATCTTCTTGTTTTTCTTCGAATTGTAATTGATATTTTCCGGAAGCTGATCTTTATAAAATGGTATAACTTTTTATATTCTTGATCCGTAAACAACAATAATTCCATAACAATCATAATTAACGAAAATGTCAGCAGACCCATCCCTATAGCAATACCTATATGAAACAATATCATAGCAATAACTACAAACGATTTAAGCCTCTTATTAATCACAGCAAAAGGGAATGCAATTTTAATAATTATAGATAAATAAGTGAATACAATGGTGAGTCCAACATAATGGTTAACCATATAATCCAAAATAGGTCTGCTAAACTCTCTCACTTGAGATATATAATAAAGTGCTGTTCCATTTTGCCACATTTCGCCCATAAGCTGGTACATTCCTGAGAAAAAATAAACAATACACAGTTGTATAATACAAAAAAGTACTGCAAAATTGTGGATTATCACGGATAACTTATAGAGTAAAGAGTCTTTCGAGTCTTTTCCACGTGAGTTGTTCATTTTAGAATCCAAAGAGAAATAGGCAGTGTTATTGGTGAACAACAGAAAAAACATATTCACTATAAGTAAGTTGTCTCCTCCGTCACTAATGTGAAAAGAGCGAACATACAATGAATAAAAAAATAAGTAGGCTAGAATTGAAAAAAGACGGCCTTTATATCCTATTAAATAAAAAATAGTAACTATAATTCCTAGGTGATAGATAAAGTCAAAAAATAAAGCTGATGAATTCAAATTATATAAAGACCATGTTAATGACTTGTACCCAGCAGAATAAATATTAATTCCAGATTCGTGCCAAAAAAAGTATCTTTGTTTATAATGAATAAAATAATTGAACAGTAATATCAACCCAATACATATCCGAATGATACTTGTACCAATAAGAACGCGTTCATTCATAAAAAAATTACGGTAATTCAACAACATCCTTTACAACTCCTTTCCAATCATATACGACATTCTCTTCTTTCACTTTAAAATGAAGATCATCCCGCTTTGAATATGGAATCGCATCCGATATTGAGGTCATAAACTGGACATCAGTTATTTCATGTTTCAAAAACTCCCTTTTTGCAAACGCAGAAGCATAGCGATATATGATTTGTTCAACTTGATCCGAATCCTTTTCTAAAGAAGCATTTATTTCTTTGGACATATTATTTTTTTTTGATATTTTATCCATTAATTTATATGTTAGATCATCTTTTCCTCCTATATATAATTGATGTATGTATCCACTTCCAATTCTGAGCATCCTATTATAAGGTGAAAATACTGTCGTCTCATTCGTCCTAATCATAGGTTCAGTAACATCATACCAATTGCTTAAAACAGTTTTGGTACTGCCCTCCCCCTTATACTTCACACGTACATATAATTTTAGATTTTGAGTCATAGGCTGGGGAGCAAATAGATGCCAGTTTTGTTGAAAAAAACGTCCAACATAGTTATCAGTTACTGATTTCAATGAAACAGAGACCGGGTTAAGCGGTCCAGCGTGAAGTAAAATAAAGAAGAAATGAACCATCAAGAACAACGATAAAGAGAATAACGTAGCATTTAAAATACACGCTTCACTTCTTTTTTTCATTTAAGAAATCACCTCTTTTTAATAACATCAGGGAGAGAGAAACATAAAAATCTGATCCTCCCCCTGATATTTCAGCTATTTATCAAAAATTACATCTGCATTCTCTACATCACTGCTAGAAACACCTGTACCTAATAGACTTCCTAAGCGGGTCGCTTCTCTCAGAGCATCCTTGTTAGCTTCATAAGCTGCTTTACCAACTTGTACTGCTTTACGAGCAAGGGAGGCTATTGCTTGAGGCTCAACAGCAGCACCATTTGCATTCGCGCTAATTAAAGGAGAAGAATTTCCAGAGGAAACGTCATAATCAGAAGCGTAAGAAGCGCTTAAACTTACAGTAGAGAAGGCTGTGATGGCTAGAGCCAGACTAAGTATTGTTAATTTTTTCTTCATAGATAATTCCTCCTAAAATGGTTAGTAACAAAATAATTTCAATCTCTTAGTTTTATAACTTTTTATATGACTATTATTGAATATAATTACTTATTATATCACTTCCTTCCATATTTTATATCTTATTTTCCCTTGCCAAAAATCATAAGCATAAATTTTTAGTAATTAAAATTCAAAAAAATTATTTAGGATTTTAACTTATTCCATCAGGTGTCGCACTTCATTTTAAAATCCATTAAGAGAAGAAAACAGCAATCTCTACAAACTCCATCAAACTCTGTGCCTTAAATAGTTTCATGTCTACATTTGCTCTACAATTAAGGGTGATTAAAAGCAAAAACCCGCTCAATGAGCGGATTTCAGTATAAAGACGTGGGGAGTTAAACCTCTGTTCCAAACTTTTAATATACATTAATTGTTATTATCAGTGTTCTTCAAGCCATATGTATCAGACTTGAGGAGCTCTCTCCATTTATCAACTAGCCCCTCTCTTGTGTGGTGACAATGATTGCCGTATTTTGGGCCAACTATCTGGCATCCGAATTTCTATTACATCATTTCAGCAAACTGTCATTCTTAATACTTTTTTATTAAAAAGTGATTACCTCTATTCTTCACTAAAGCTTTTGGCCCATTCAGCAACCCTACGACTGCTTTCTTCTTCTGACAAATCCTCAATCCTGGTCATAATAGACCACCTTACTCCACAAGGATCCAATATACTTGCGAATCGATCACCTGAGACAAAGTTTGTAACGGCCTCCCTTACTTTCGCTCCTCTTGCTACCGCGTTTTCAATGACCTGATCCACATTCATGACGTAAATCCCGAAAGAATAGCACGCATTGTCTCCATCTGGCGGCAAGACCAATTGATATGTCGGATTCGCTGCTCCCAGCTGCAAAAAACCATTTCCAAAATCTAATTCCGCATGAACTATGATTGTATTGCCATTCTCATCAGAAAATTCAGTAATATCCTTAACCCTCGCATTGAAAACCGTTTTATAAAACTCTATTGCTTCCGAAGGATTCTTCACGGTAATAAACGGGGTAATAGATGTAAAGCCGTTGGGTATTCCCTTCTTTGTATATTTACCTGACACTCCCACATATTCTCTGCTTTCAGTCATTTTAACTCCTCCTTTAAATGATCGTAACAGTTCAGTTTTATGCTTAGCTTCATTGGATTGAATTCATCAATTCATAGTAATGTTTGGATGCACGAGTCTTATTAAGACTATACCAAGCCTCTAATGTTTTAGAAGAAAACACACCTAGAGCTTTCAAAACGTGTACGGAGAATTCCAACGGAGCCATTCCAGATGCAGTGATTAGTTTTCCATCCGTTACAGCAGACTCCATTTTGTAATACTTTTCGCCCGTATAGGTGGGACAGATCATTTTAAGGTATTCCAGATCATTGCTTGTATGCGAACGTGAATTCAGCAGTCCTGCCTGGGCAAGTCCCATGGTAGCACCACAAATCGCTGCAACCCATATACCTTTCTCTAAACACCTCTCAGCGATTTTTAAGATCGGTTGGTGAATGGTTTCTGTCCATGTATTTCCACCGGGTAAAATCAATAAATCCGTGCTTTCAATACTGCACTCATCCAGTTTGATGTCAGGCAGGATTTTCAATCCGCCCATGGTAGTGACAGGAGTCTTCTCCATTCCCACGGTAACTATTTTGGATGGGACCAGCCCCTTTTTATAATATCTCCCCGAGTTCAGTTCGGCAGTTAAGTAACCGATCTCCCAGTCTGCCATAGTGTCAAATACATAAAGATATACCGTACTATTCATTCACAGGTTCTCCTTATTTTATAATTTATCAAGTGATACCAACCTCGGTAACCCGTGATTATCCCCATTATAAAAAAGCTTCACTGACATCTGCTGTCAGTGAAGCTTTTAGCGCTGATAATATTCTACTAACTCCGACGCAACAGCAACTAGTTTTTCCTTCAAGCTCTGTGGTTCGATGACTTGAATGGATTTCCCATAGGGTAGGAGTAAATAAGGGACATATGTATGAAGTGATTTTTCCTCAAGCAAAAAGATGGCTTGGTTAGCGGTTCGTTCTTTCAGATGATGCCCCAAAAACCAATGCAGACATAAGTCATCCAATGCCTCTGACTTGCCTTCGATCATTAAAGAAATTAAACCGTCCTTGCCTACTAAATCAGGTAACAGATTTTGCATAAAAAATTCACGAGCCGAAAAAGCCTCAGGCCGCTTAAATAGGCTTGGAGTACGCTTAATCTGTAGAATCCGATCTGCCCGAAAGCTACGGATCTCATGCCTTAGGTGACAAAATGCAACAGTATACCATTTGTTGTTCCAGTAAACCATTCCGTAAGGGTCTATCATTCTATTCTTGGGTTGTTCTTCATGGCTTGTGCGATAATCCATTTCGACAGAGAATTCGTTAGCTACAGCCTGCTCCAATTCTGCCAATATCGGCTGAAGAGAAGGATCTCCCATGCGATTTATCACTTCAAATCCGGCTAAATGACGACTAAGTATACTTTCCTGCTCTTGATTCGAATACATTTTCAATTTTGACGTTGCATTGCTTAATGCCTCACTCAAAGGGTATCCAGCTTCCTTTGCAAAAACAGCAGCATGAAGGAGCGCCTTTTTTTCCTCCATATCAAATAGTAAAGGTGCTCGGATAAAATTATTCAGCAAGCGATACCCGCCATGATGACCCGTATCGGATATTATAGGCACTCCACTGGCGCATAGTGCGTCAATATACCGATAAACTGTCCTTATATTTATTTCTAACTTTTCGGATATTTGTTTTGCGGTCATTTTCACACCCGAATTCAGCATCCATAAAATGGCCAGCATATTATCGTTTTTTGGCATAACATGAACCCTCCTCTCACATTAAAAGCTGATCTTTTATAATTAACTCTTTGTACTCTTCTTACCACCTATTATATGCTTTTTTCCATCTTATACTTCCCTCTCATATCTTCTAATTCCAGATTTACACATAGTAAATACCATAATGAATGGGTCATTCTGTAAACTAACTCTCTCTTTTAACCGATAAATACATATGCTGGATTTATAATTCCACTTTTTAAACACAACTACAGAAGGAGACACCTATGGAAAATATCGTGACGTACGGTCATATCGAAATCATGCCTTATGAGTTCGTCCGCCTTCATGAACTTAAAATCTTTAAAACAGTCAATGACCATGCCCGAATGATCTGTACAGGCATCATCTCGGAGAAAAAGCGAGAGCTGTATGTACGTGCTTCGGATGAAGAAACCCAGGTCAAAACTTTTGTTACGGACAAAAATGGCAATCGGCAGCCTCTTTTTCGAGGCATTGCCTTGGATGTGGAGGAAAAAGTCGTTCACGGGGTCCATTACCTAACCGTCGAAGCCATCTCTCATACCTACGAGTTAGATATTAAACGCCATCAACGCTCTTTCCAAAATCCCAAGCTCACCTATACGGGTTTGATTGAAAGTATTGTATCGGACTACTCCAAAGCAGAAGCGATGGATGTTGTGTCCCATAAGAAGCCCATTGGTACCTTTATCATGCAATATGATGAAACCGATTGGCAATTTCTGAAACGGATGGCTTCCCACTTCTACTCTCCGCTCATTCCTGCAGTGGGCTATGGAGTGCCAAAGTTTTATTTTGGTCTACCTATGGGACTCAGCAAGGGCGAAATACAATCTACCAATTATAAAGTCACCAAACGGGTCGCGGATTTTCAAACCGCCTCAGAGAACCATATCCCTGGCGTGCGTGATGCGGATTTTATCCAATATGAGGTCGAGACGGAGAAATTGCTGGAGCCTGGCTACGAAGTGACCTTTCAAGGTCATAAGCTGATCGTAGCTGAGGTGCTAACGGAGATGAAGGATGGAGTACTGACCCATACCGCCAAGCTGTCACCACGGAGCGGCTTACGACCGATTAAAGACTACAATCGCTCTATTATCGGCGCTTCCATTCAAGGCAAGGTACTGAGCGTTCGTCGGGACAAAGTACGCGCCCAGCTCGATATGGACGATCAGCAAGATCCGAACACAGATTACTGGTTTCCCTACTCTACCATTTATGCCTCTGCGGATAACACGGGCTGGTATTGTATGCCTGAGGATGGGGACAGCATTCGCATTTATTTCCCCAGTTATAAGGAAGAAGAAGGATACGCAATCAGCTCAGTTAAAAGAGAACTACAACCTTCCGGGGGAAAAGCTTCTGTTACTTCTGGTCATGGCACAACTTCTGCTTCGTCTGCCGGATCAAAGTCTTCTTCGGCACTGTCTGCGGTAGCTCCTGCGCCAGATCGAATGGCTGATCCTGCCATTAAGACGCTGCGAACCAAATACGGCAAAGAAATCATGCTCGCCCCAGATCAAATCGTTATTTCTGGCAATGGCATGTCCATTGTCATTAACGATAAAACAGGCATTGATATTGTAAGTGGAAAAAATGTGAGTATTAGCGCGGCTTCGGATATTATTATGAGTTCCGGTAACATCCAGCTTTCTGCCGGGAAAATTGAGCTGTCTGGTAAAGGTAACACGATCACGTTGGATGACAAAACCACCTTCTCCGGCACGGAAATTAAGATGAACTAACGGAAGGTGAGAACTAGCAGATGGATAAACAAGCGGCATTATACCATTTTAAAGAACATCATTTTACACCTTTGTTGGACATTCAGTTGGACAGGCTGGAAGCCATGTTTGATCGCTACCAAGCTCAACTAATCTCCGATTTCAAAGAATCGTTTAGGGATTTGTGTATACACATTTTGAGCATGCAGCAACAAGGCCAAAAAGAACCCATTGGATATATTCACTACTCGTTCTTGCGCACTCAGATGCTGGAGCAATCCTACCTGTATATGGTCGAGGCTTATTCTGCTGAATGGTACGAAGATGATTCCGATTGCAAGTTAACCTATGACGCGTCATGGGCTTACGCACCAATGAGTATCATGTTGGAAGCCTTGGAGAAGGAACGAAAAATATATATGGGGACGATCACTTCAGTGGACGTTGAACGATTGATGTTGGAATCCGCTCCTTTATTCCACCAGTTTGTGAGCTCCCTTCTGCGCTTAGGCATGACAGAAGTGGTTCAAATGCCTGAGTATCTCGCTATTCATAAAGCTGATCGTGTAGCCATCCGAACGGGTGAGTACAAGGATATCAGCGAGAATCTATATGTCGAAGATCAGGAAGCACTTCTTGCAGATCATGTGAGAGAGCAATTGATACACTCCAGTGAAGAAGAACCCTATGTTTACGAAAACCTAAAGCGGCTCTCTCTTCCCCACCTTCACCTGATGCAAAAGGATCTGCGCTATAACGATTTTAGCCACACTGACTTACGGGAAAGCCAGTTTCACACCTGCATATTGATCGGAAGCATGTGGCAGCGATCGAATCTAGCAGGGGGTAGCTTTCAGGGATGCTTACTGACCGACGCGGATTTTAGATATAGCGATTTGAGAGATGCTAACTTCAGTAATGCCAGCGGACAACCTTATCGGGAACATGGAGTTCGGGTACCAGGTCTATGTGGCCTTCATTTTGAACATGCCATCCTGGATGGGGCCGATTTTACGGATGTGCATTCGTTTGAACATGCGTATTTTGATGGGGCTTCGATGCAAGGAACCCTCGTCCCGCAAAAGTACTACCAGCATTGGAAACTAAGCGAAGCACAGCTTCAATCTATTGTGTGGACGGAGTAAGGAGGAATGTGTATGCGCCATTATTATGTGCTGGTCGATGATCATCGTATATCCCGAAACATTGAACCGATGAATTTAAATCTTTTTAAAACGCCATTTGTTGGCATGCCTCCGGCTCAGGTTTTAGATGTTCATGCGACAGAAGATGCGGAGTATACGGACTGGCTACCATTTTTAACCTCACAACCGCTATTTTCCGATCCTATGAAACGGATTCTAGAATTATACAATACACAAGCTCGTTTTAAGCAGGTGTATATCGTGAACCGGGAACCTAGCCGTCAGGAATTATATTGGATTTGTTCCGTTCCCTCTGTGGAAGGCATTTCAGAGCAGACTGAATTTTATGCGCACGACCAAACTCTAAAACGACTTGTTCTAGATAGCCATAAGGTGAATGGACACCATTTTTTCCGATTGTCCAACGTGAGGGAACCTTATTTCATCGTTAGCTTAGAGGCTGCTGAAAGCTTGCTTCGGCGGAGTTTGAGTGGTTTTCGGCTACAGAAGCTAGAACTCTTATAAGGAGGTTCAATCTTGACGGAGCATTGGGATGAATTTTTTTTAAAACTGCATCATCAGCAAATATTGAAAGAGCAATTAAGTACAGCGGAAAACGATGAAAGCTGGATGATGATATCTATTGAAGAAGCGATAGAGGAAATTTTAAAAGGCTCACTAACGCTGACGAATGAACAGGAAATTCGGTTTCAAACCCTTCCTGTCTTTGAAAATCAAGTCACCATTTCCCTGCCTGACTCTCTTGCTCCAGAAGTTCGAACTGGACAGACGGTAGATCCATCGAGAAGCTTCGTCGTTCAGGACAAGCTGGGCGGAATCCTGTTCGGTCTGCACCAAAGCGGGCAAGAACTGGACACTACGCAAATAGAAGTCTATCAACAACAGATGATTGAGCAAACCAGTCGCGCACAACCAAGTATGAAGCTTGTAGATGAAAAGATTCTTTCTATTCAAGATACCATCATTGGCTGCTATGAAGCTATTTTTCTAGTTTCCCCCTCTCCCTATTATCAGATTGTCTTTGTGCGTTCCTGGCGTGGCAAGGCTATGATCGGGAGTTGCCAATTTAAGCTGGAGGATGCTCCCCTCTGGGTTCCGTTAACCTATGCCATGCTGCATACTGCGACATGGTCGGAGCTTTCTTGAATCTATACCTTTTATCCAAGGAGGTACTTATATGTTTTTACCTATACTTATTAAAGCTTTGGCCCAAGGTGCACTCAGCGGAGAACATTCCTATGTGGTGAGAGGAGCCAAGCTACAGTGCAGTCAAGGTACAGACCCTGGTGTGCTTAATATGATGTACAGCCATGGTGTCTTCATTAAAGATAAACCCGTTCTGAACGTGGACGATGCCATTTGTGGAGCCAATATTAGCAAAATCAATGCTTTTGGTCTGTGTAAATTGAAGCATGGTCTTCCTTGCGAACCAGAGATTGCGTTTGGGTCCAAGTGGACCGGTGGGAAAGAAGACGTATTGATTGAGGGGGCACCCGCCCTACTCAACAATTCGACCTTAATGTGTAGCTGCCAAGATGTTCTGACTAATACGTTCAATTTCATGATAGACCCCAGTGATGATGGTACCCTCTCTTCTGCGATCGGACCTAGTGGTGGGGGCATCATCTCGATCATCGATGACGGGCAAGACAGTTGACTTTATCAAGCAAGGAGATTCAGGAATGAACATCGTAGCAAAAGACCGTTTTACCTATCAGCATCTACATGTTACCTGGCCCTATGGCAAGCTGCGTCTTCGTAATGTCCATATGAGTCACGAGCTTGGAGAACATGCCAGACTGAAGATCACGGGCGTCTTGGAAGGCAATCAAGCAGACACGATCATTACTAAAGCAAGTAGCGACGACGAAGTTGAGCTATGGTATTCCGATGCCAAAGATCAGAAGCATCCATTATTCATAGGACAACTATACTGCGTAGATGTGGAGCACACGCACCAGGAAATCGTGGTAACTCTCGACGTCATTTCCCACAGCTTCAAATTGGATACGCAGCTCAAAAATCGTTCCTTTCAACATATCAATCAAAAATTTGTGGAGATTGTAGATGCAGTGCTGGCCGATTATAAAGGCTCGGATAAGATCGATGAAGCTTTTGAGAAAAAAGCGACAAGCCAGTTTATTATGCAGTATCAGGAGACGGATTGGACTTTTTTAAAACGGCTGGCTTCACATGTGGGAGCTCTGCTCGTCCCCAATATCGTTTCACATCATGCGCAAATTTGGATCGGAATCCCGCAAGCCAGGCAGCATATTCATTTGAAAGAGGTTCCTTTTTCGTTACAACGCAAGATCGCTCCCTATCTGGATCAGGATGCGAACGGCTGGAGATCTGCCAACATCGGAGATTACACTCGGTATACCTTTGAGTGGGATCAAATGCTGCAATTGGGAGATGAAGTTGAACGCAATCACGAAACTTACGTCATCACCAAACGTGAGGGTCAATTGATTCGTGGCTTGATGACTTGGTCGTATGAATGCGCCCTGACTGGGGGCTTGAAGGTCCCCAAAATCTATAATCGAACAATCATTGGCGCGGCTATTGAAGGAAAAATACTGGAGGTCAGCCGGAATCAGGTTCGATTGCATTTGGATATGGACGATCAGCAGAATCCTAAGGATGCCCAGTGGTTTCCCTATTCTGCAGAAGGGAGTCAGGTGTGGTATCTGATGCCGGAAAAGGGTGCGCAGGTGAAGCTGTATTTTCCAAGCGCTGACGAGGACGATGCGATGGTTATACAATCGGTCCGAACGAAACCATCTAGTGTTGCTGTCCCTTCATCTCACGCAGCTCAAGGTGCCGTGATCGAATCACCAGCAGAACGTCACCAGCGTAAAACAGCCGATCCTGGGGTCAAATCCTTTGCAAATCCCCAAGGAAAAGAAATTTCCTTAGGGAACTCCGAGCTGTCGATGAGTGCGCAGGAAGGATCGCTATACATCTCCATGAATACCCAGCACGGTGTCAGCCTGAACAGTACCCAACGTGTACAAATTCAAGCTGCAGGAAGTCTTAGTCTTTCGGCAGGTAGTATTCTGCTGCAAGGAACCAACGGCTTACATGTGAATACAACAACGGATACGCTTGATTTGGAGCAGGAAGTTAACAGCGTGAGTTCGGAAATCCAGCTTAAAGCTTCCCTCCATCAATACTACCCAGATCCGATCTTATCTGACTTTGAGAAACAAGTCGCTGAAAAGGGAATCCAAAGCGTAATGGGAGCTCGTGCTAAAGAAAACGTAGGTGCCACCCTCAAGGGAGAATGGGATGCGGGTTTGGAGTTTATAGGCGGTGTATGGGACTCAGTTGTCGATATAGTGGATATGGGGACCATGGTAATGACCCCTCTTGTTATGCCGGGAAATTATACTGGTAAAGGTTTTCTGGAGCGCAATGAGACGCTCGAGGGAATTAAAAGCGGTGCGAAGTTTGGCTGGAACTATATTGCCGATTCATTCCAAGGGAAGAAAACAAAGAAAGATGTGGTTCATGACCTTGAAACTGTATGGGATGGCATAAAAAGCATACCCGATCCGATTGAGCGAAAATTGAATAATTTCTTCCCTAATCCATTGACCGATACCAAACAGGAAAGTTACGATGCAGGATACGACAGCATCAAGGCCGTTGAACGTGTTGCAGACATTTATGCGTTTGTTAAAGGCGGCACAAAGTTAGTTAGAAAGCTGGGAAAGTTGGGGAAAGAAGAAGCCTCCTTATCTAAGGGACTCAAGGAAACTGAAGAAAAGAAAACCGGTAAAGGTGGCGCGCCGGGGTTATTCGGAGATTCAGCAAAGGCCGACTCTGCTTTGGCCAAAGTTGGAGATGGAAAATTCAAAACGAATGCCATCCGTTTTCCAACCAGTTTTGAATCCTTGGGGAGTTACTTGCAAAGTGTATCTAAAAAGATGAATATCCGTCTAACTAAAAGGTCACCCATCTTCGCAACTGCTGGTGGTCATTATCGGTTTCATGATCCTGGTCCTGACATCCCACATTCTAAAGGTTCCGGTGCAAAGATTTCACCTGAGAGACAAAAGCAGATTGATGCGTTAGAATCAGGAGAGTACACAGGTAAAAGCACTAAGGGGAAAGATACAGGTGGTTTGAAGGCCGACAATATCAAAAAAGAAATTAAAAATTTAGATGAACAAATAGCCAAATTGAAAAAAGAAGGAAATGAGAATGACCTCAAAAGATTAACACGTAAACGAAACAAATTGGCCAACAAATTGGATACAAAAGATGAAATTAGTGATAATTTTGACTTGCAAGACGCAAAAGAACATGAAAGAAAAATCGATAATTCTAAATATTTTAGTCATGATAAAGGTGATTTTGGAGAAGAAGTAGCGAAAAAAGTAGCAAGAGACAGTAACTTAGGTGAAGACATTTCAGATTTGTTCCAAGTAGGTAGAAACGGTATTGATGCGACATTTTTATCAGAGGGTCCTCCACCAAAATTAACAATGATTGAATCAAAAGCATCAGATTCCGCCAGTTTCAGTTATTCTAACAAACAGAAATTGGGAGGGGAAGCTTATTTTCAAGATATGTTAAAAAGTAAGGATCCAAGATATGCGAGTTTTCAGAGTAAATTGAAAAAGCTAAAAAAGAAGTATCCTGGATTACAGTTTGATTTTATTAGGGTAGAAACAGATGTGAAAATAACCAAAACTGGATTTGGCGTGGACGAGTTAAAGGTAAAAGACTGGAATAAAGTAATAGACTAACCTTAAGGAGGATATAATGCTAAACCCAAAAAAATTAGAAATAGCGTATAAAAGATACAGCAAAAACTTTGTTGACGGAATCAAATTTGAAGATATTAAAGAGGAATATGAAGAGTGCCAGAAAGAAATAATTAATATTGTCGATATGAATGCCGTGGAGAAGGATCATATTTTATTAATAGATTTAGAATCGATCTCTTCATATCATCTCTCTAAATGGAAACAAAATGTTCTAGTTAATGATGAAAATACAGTAGAAGACTTAAAAAAAATGCAAATAGTCGTTTTTTACCAGTGTATGGGGCAAGATCTTTATAAAATCCGTTACCCTGAAATGATGACAGAATACTCCTTTCAGGAAGTCATAGCAGCCCTAATTCATTTCACAATGTTTGGGTGGGAGAAAGAAGAAAACATATTATTCGAATTTATTGATAATAACCTTGGAAGTAATATACTGAAATCCAATGAATGGAACAAGCATACATGGTTCTTACTGGAATTATACTTGCAATATAGAAATAAAACTATTGCAGGAACGAGTCAAAACTTGAATATAGCTGTGAAGGAAAAATTCAAGGAAGCTGGGCTTCGATACGATTTAATCCCGAAAGACTTGGATATATATAAGGAAGTGTTGGGACAATGGACAACTCGGGATTCGGAAGCAATTAAACACCTGATTGGCGAAATGTCACTTTACCACTCTATTTTAGCCTCAGAAATGGGCGAGTCCATTGAATTTGGCGACTTTAAATATGGATTCTATCCGTATGAAATATTATTCTTGCTTTATGTAAGGAAAAAGTTGGGCCTACCGGTTTTCAATGAATTTGACGAGGTATTGATGAACACGCCAGAAGCTAAAATGGAAATCGGGGACCCTGAACCCTATCCAGAATGGGATCCGCTGTTGCGCCTAACAGATAACTTCTATCGAAAGAATTATCCCGAATATATTCCGAACAAATATGGGGAATTGTTTCAATAATTACAAAGGGAGGAAATCAACATGTCTGATGAGGAGATCGTCCATCTTATATTCGAGGATCGCCAAGACATAGAAGTTATTTTAAGTGACTTGGAGTTAAGTTTCTACGAGAGTGTTTTAAAATATGGTCTATCTACGAAGAAGTTTCTCTACCTTGATTATCGAGGTGAGCAGTCTATGGAGATTGTTAACTATATTTTAGATTATGAATTTGCTCATAGCCTTGAGTTGGCTTCCCAAAAGGAACTAGAGGAACTGGGGGAATTTGATTATGAGTATATACCTGATAAGATAAAAGAAGTCAATAAACTCATTTATCCTAAAAGGTATGGATTGTTTACTTATCCAACCAGTGGCGATTATTATGCCCTATTTATTGCCAAACTGGAGCACAAATCTAAATTGCTGCGAGCAGAGCTGTTGGTTGATGAATGGACACCTTACAAAGAAAGATGCATACAGTATTACTATTAATTACACTTTCGGCCTATTAAAATCAGCTGATCTAACAACTTATAAACTTTTCAAAAGCTTATTCCTACTTGAATCATGAGTGGGAATAGGCCTCTTTTTACGCTAAATTCAAGGAAGAAAAAAGAGCTTTCTGGTCAAATTTTAAATGATCCGCTAACGACAGTATAGGGCTACCTCAGTCAATCATTACGCCCCGACGGTTCAAATTTTGGCTGCTTGGGAGTTAATTCTCCAAATATAAAATCTGAATTTCATACTTATAGTGTAGTAAATGGACATCCTCACCTCATCTATCTAATAGAATTATGACGGTTACCCCTTTCAGCCGATGAGGGCTAAAATAAGATATCCAGCAGAGCCACAGTGAGCAGTTCTCGGACTTTTGAAGAAAACTATAGTGAGAGTTTTTCAGATGATATTAAAAACACAGTTTTAAATGCTATTTCAACAGAATTTTAAAATAACTATGAAATTTATAAGCTTACAAAAAAATTTACATCAGAGATCTTATATAGGTAGATTGGGAGTAAATAAAGAAACATATTCAAAGTGGTCAATTAAATGAAAAGTTTTTTTGGAACTTTATTCGCATATAAACAGAGGGCTAGTTGAACCGAAGAGGGCTTCCCAATAAACGAAAAAGAGATGATCTAAAATGACGAAAAGCGATCCAATCTTTGGTGAACTCGAATATAACTATAGTTGGGTAAAGGATGCCACTATTCATTTTTTTGGGAAAGAAACTGAAATTGCATTGATGATAGATGGTGAAGAAGATGGCGGTTTTGATGAAGCTCAATATGCGGCATATCAATCTTTAATGCAAAACTGGGAGCAATTGCAGCAAAGCTTCTTGCAACCAATTTTAGACTATTACCAACAAAAGCGATATGAACTTGGTTATGATACTGAACTTGATGAGAATTATCCCTTAGTTGAAACAACCGATCAACTTCTTGAAATGGTTACTTTGAATGGAATTGTTGTTCCATATTCAGATATTTATGAAGGTCGAGACATCGGAATCCTTTTTGATTGTACATGGGATGTAGAGAATGGATTGGGAATTCGTTTATTTAACGAAAAAGTAACTGAAGTAGGTTACCAAGATGTTGCAATTTAAATAATTGGAGAAGGGCAAACTGGTGCTGAATTAAACACTTAATCTCATCATCATTTTCAATGTAACCTTTGTTTAAATTTGAAAAAGTTTCGTGAATTGAGAGGTGAATTGTACACACGAAAGTGCTAAATAAGTACATCCTATTTAACAATAGACTGAACAGGTCATTATGGTCTTATATTACCATAATTCACCTCCCATACTGGCATTAATCTCCTTACAATAAGCATAATGGAGACAAAATAGCTATAGTATCCAACTGAGAGGAAGAAAATGATTATATTAAATGAGAAAATTAATTTACTATATGCAATGCGTTTTATGGAGAATGAAAGAGACGATATTGAGGAATTTGAGAGTATTCTAAACGAATTATCCCTTGTAGGAACAAATGATATAATTCCTAATCTTTGCACGATTTTCGAAGACGAAGTTGCAGAGCCGTCAGCCGGTGATTATCTTATCGAAACTATATTTTATGTTGCAAAACGTAATAATTTAGAAGACGGTTTATATAAATTGGCTTTGAGCATCCCTAAGATGTTACCTCATGCACAGTTTTGGGCAGAAAGAATTCACCGGACACTTTTAAATTCAAAAGATCTGGTGGCGTCTTATGACAAGGTTATAGACAAACTAGGAAGTTCAGATAAGCAGACTATTAAAGAAATCTTACTTTCGATTAAAGATGATGATCCAGATTTAATTTTAAAAATGGCCTGGTCACTTATAGAGAAATTAGGTTAAATATAGGTGGCCTAGCTGAGGACAAATTCTTTAAAAGAAATAATATTGCTCTAATTCTACAAAAGATTTTTTTAGAAATACTAATTATGTAAGGCACAAGAATAAATTTGTGAGACAATGAATTGAGATGAAAACGGGTATAAACACAACTTGCTAATCCTCGACATTTTACAATTACATTATAATCTGTGATAGACTCACGCAATTGGTCTGCATCAAAAATATGAACTCTCTTGTAGTTTGGATTAGTAATCTAGACTCACATTAAGATGCACCCCCTAGCACTCATCGGACAAACCAAGAGGTTTGATCCAATATCTATACTAGGGGGTGCTCTTCTAATCAAGAAAATTGGCTTTACCCTTTAACTGACCCGGCTGCGATCCCTTCCACAATCCGGTCACTCATGATGAGGAACACGAGCAATATGGGCAAAATGCTGATCATCAGCGTGGCTCCGATTGCTCCCCAGTCGGTCGTATATTGTCCGATAAAGTTCTGAACGCCTACGGTCAGTGTTTTATTTTCGTCAGAGCTAATGAACGTATTGACGAAAATAAACTCGTTCCAGTTGTAGATCATGTTAATAATAGACGTCGTTGCCATGACAGGGGTGGTCATGGGCAGCACAATCCGGAAGAACATCCGGTTGACGGAGCAGCCGTCCATAACGGCTGCTTCTTCCACTTCACGGGGCAGAGCGTAATAGAAGCCCAGCAAGATCATCATCGTTGTCGGTAGATTAAAAGCGACATACGACAGGATGATGGATACCGAAGTGTCTGTTAGATGCAGTTTGAGAAACATACTGAACAACGGGATCAAGGTGGAATGGACCGGAATCATGAGTCCGACCATAAAGAGCCCGAGAACCAGCTGACTCCCTTTCCACCGCATACGTGTAATGGCAAACGTAACAAAGCTGGCCAGCAGCACCGTTAGCACCACAGATATGACTGTGATCCACACACTATTGAAGAAATACCGTCCGATATTGCCGCTGGTCCACACATTCATATAGTTTTCCCAATGCGGCTGGGACGGGAGTGCAAACGGTGGAAGGTTAAACACTTCCTGATTATTTTTAAGCGAAAAAAGCATCAGCCACACCAGCGGTAAAAGCTGCGTCACCGCTAAGATGATCAAAAGTATATACAAAGCGGCATAACCGACCCGAGTTAACATTTTGCCGCGAGTAGCGACTCCAAGCGGATAGTTGGCGGCTGCCTGGGTTTTCATATCCTTTCCTCCCTCTTTCTGTCCTTTGTTACCATTATCTAATTGCATGAATGTTCTATGAATACTGGATAGTGTCACTAGTAGCGGTCACCTTGCGAATCACCCACGTAGCAACCAGACAGATGAGCAGCAGGGCAAAGGCTGTAGCGCTGCCATATCCGAAATCGAAGCTGCGGAACGCCTGGTGGTACATGTACGAAGCCATCACTTCACTGGCCCCGTTCGGCCCACCGTCCGTCATGACGTAGATCAGGTCAAAATATTTGAGCGAGCCGACAATGGACAATATGATCGTCACGTTAATTACCTCGCGCAGTAGAGGCAATTTGATACGAGTCGCAATCTGCCAGGCACTGGCTCCGTCGATCCGTGCAGCCTCCATCAGCGTTTCGGGAATGTTTTTCAGCCCGGCATAATAGATCAGGATATAAAAGCCTGCATATTGCCAAATAATCGGAATGAATAAGGCAAGCAGAACCAGAGACGGATTAGCCAACCACTCGGGCGGATTGTGAACTCCGACCGATGCCAGCAAAGAATTCAGCACTCCGTTGGTCGGGTGATACATTTTGAGCCACAATTGAGCGATCGCTACAGAAGACAGCAGCATGGGAATTAAATAAATTTTCCGCAGCAGATTCGCTCCCTTGATTTTTCCTGACAGAATCATCGCAACGACCAGATAACCGATCAGACTGATGCCTGAAAACAAGGCCAGCAGCAGCGAATGCCAAGCACTTTGCCAGAATGCCGCGTCTGTGAACAAATGTTGATAGTTATCCAGCCCTACGAAAGTCATAGCGCCGATTCCATTCCACTGATTCAGACCGTAATAGCCGGTCAGTACGATGGGCACATAAATTACGGCGAATAACAACAGCAGGGAAGGCAACACATAGAGAGCAATGACGAGCTTATTGGACATGACCTTTTCCACGGTCAGACCTCCTTAGGTGGTCAATTTCAATTTCCTTTCTCGATGGCAGCCTTATGCTGGTCGGCAAATTGTTGCGGTGTCACCGCTTTACCAAACAACGCCTGAATCATATTCAAATGTACCTGCGCTGCATTCGGCTTCATTTGTACATCAGCGAACAATGTAATGTTGCTGGCTTGGTTCAGTCCATTCAGCAGGTCGACATACAGCTTGGGCAATTTTTCTTTAGAGGTGTCCACCTTCGTCGCCGGAATAACGCCCGCCTGTGTAACCGATTGCTCTCCCCATTTTTCTACGAAATATTCCACGAACGCTTTGGCTTCTTCTTTTACTTTGGAATTTTCCGAAACAAACAAGCCTACTCCCGGACCTCCTACCCAACTGTTCTCGTTGCCCTTGCCGCCTGCAACCATCGGGAATTTAAAGAAGCCGACTTGATCTTTAAACGCTTGCGGGATTTCGGGATTAGTCGTAAAATTCGGCAGCTCCCAAGTAGCCATCAAATACATCGCCGCTTTGTCGTTCATAAACTCGGATTTTCCTTCATCATTGGACAACCCGTTAAATCCTTTGTTAAAGGCGTTCATATCCACCAAGGTCTGAATTTCGGAGGCCGCCTGAATTAAACCAGGGTCATCGAATGATCCTGAGCCGTCAATTGCTTTTTTCAGCGTTTCGCTACCTGCTATACGGTCTGCCAGATACATGTACCAAAGCGAACCCGTCCAGCGGTCTTTATTGCCCAATGCAATCGGTGCAACTCCATGATCTACGAGTGTTTTCACCACCTGCTTAAATTCATCAAATGTCGCAGGTACCTTCAAGTTATATTTTTGGAATATTGCTTTGTTGTAATAAATGGGTGTTATGTTCAATTCGATCGGAAGCGCATACGTTTTACCATCCAGCGCATAGGCATCAGTCGTTCCCGGTACGAATTTGTCCTTCAGCTTGGAACCTTGCAGCAGGTCATCCATCGGCGTAAATAATCCACCTTTAACGTAAGGCTCCATGAAGCCCGCTGCCCAGGTGATGCCGACATCTGGCAATTCGTTGGAAGCTGACAGCACTTTGAGTTTGTTTTTGTATTGTTCATTTTCCAGCACTTCCTGCTGAATGACGACATTCGGATGATCCTTTTGGTATTGATCTATAATCTGGGTTACAAGCTTGCTTTGCTGTGCCGAGCTTCCCTCTGGCCACAGGTGCATCATTTTGAGCGTAACCTTGCCCCCAGCTCCACTGGAACCGCCTTGCCCATCCTTACCAACACCACAACCGGACAGCACTAGCATGAATGACAGCAGCAGGGTCAACCCAGCAACCCATTTTCGATGTGAGCGCTTACGAACTGAATACTCGTTGGACATCGTTAGACCTCCGTTATTGTAATTATATTTTTTGTAACCGTTATCATTTGTAAGTTTAGCACTCTATTTCTGCTTCCAACAGGGTACGCTCATTGGGTATAATTCCACTTTTATTGGGTTGTGAGCAGCCTATATGTCAGTCGATATTCTCCGGTCCTTTACGCATCTGCTGCCTATAGCGGCTGGGACTTACCCCCTCGGTCGCTTTGAATACTTTAATAAAATATTTATCTGTCCGGTAGCCTGAGCGCTCACCGATTTGGGCAATCGTCAACTGGGTATGCAGCAGCAGCTCCTTAGCCCGTTGTATCCGTAGCCTGTGTAGATATTCGCTGAAGGACAAACCACTTTGCTCCTTAAATAAAACACTAAAATAGCTCGCATTCAGGTGTGAATGCGCTGCAGTCTGCGCCATCGTAATGGGTTCGTGAAGATGCTCTGCCATAAAGGTGAAGGCTCGCCGTACCGGATCGCTAAGCGTAGTCGCTTGGAGGTCAAGCTCTAGCAGAACAGGGTCAGCCAGCTTGTCCAGCTTCTTGTACCGCTGCCGTTCCTCTTCCAGTTGAAGTGCTTCATTTACCGCATTCAGCAGCTCCTGCTTATCAATCGGCTTGAGCAAATAATTAACGGCTCCGAGACGAAGCGCCTGCTGGACATAATCAAACTCCGCATATCCCGAGATCACAATGATCGCCGGGCGATGTGAATCCCGTTCCAGAGAACGGATTAAATCCAGCCCGCTGAATTCCGGCAACCGGACATCTGTAATCAGCAGATGCACCTTCTCCGCTTGCAGCATATGTAATGCCTCCAGGCCATTCCCCGATGTCATAATCCGGTATTTCCCGGCGGTCCACTGCTCCAGTGTCTGATGTATCCCCTGACGTGTTCTTTGTTCATCGTCCACAATAACAATGGTCTTGGATGAAAAACTCATTCCTACCGCCCCCCGTATTCATCAGGAATTTCAAAAGCGACCACCGTTCCTTCCTGCACAGCACTGTAGATCAGCACGCCGTCCGTTGGATAAGATGCACTGTCATAATAGAGAGCAAGCCTGCGCTGCACATTAACCAGTCCCATACCGGTTCCCTTGCTCTGACAGGCAGATCCCTCAATCAACGCTGTACGCACAGCTGCAAGTTCCTCCTGTGTCATTCCAGGTCCGTTATCTACAACCTCGATCCTAGTCCAACCCAACCTCGCCGAAGGAGTGATTCGAATTTCAACACGGCCATTGCCGATGCGATTTTCGACACCGTGTAAGATTGCATTTTCTAGAATGGGCTGGATCAGCAGCTTAGGAAGCGGAATGCTTGCTGCCTCTGGTGGCATATGAATTTGCCAGCTCAGACGTTCGCCCAGACGCATCTCCATCAATTCCAGATAACGACGGACTTGTGCTATTTCTTCCCCAAGTGTCACCCAAGAGTCATGGTGAGCCGGTTCGATCACATAACGAAACAGCCGCGACATGGACACCATCAGCCCGGCAAGCTCCTCCTCTCCTTTTTCTTGCAGCGACCAATTGAATGCATCTAGCGTATTAAAAAGAAAATGCGGGTTGATCTGCGCTTGCAGTGCTTTAAGCTCGGTCTGGCTTTGTAAAGCCTCCTTCTCGCAAATGACACGGATCAATTCATTGATATCGACAATCATCGTGTTGTACTCTGCATTTAATTCCCGTAATTCAACCGCTGCTGCAGGTTCAGGATTCAAGGCCAACGCTCCTTCCCGTGAACGGCGCATCGCCTGAATCAAGTGACCTATCGGTCTGGTAATCAACGTTGACAGCATAAAGGACATGAACAGGAATAACACGGCACCTAGAGACGCCGAAATAATAAGTGTCGTCCGTAAAACCGTAATTCCGTCTGTGACGACGCTAACTGGAATCAGGATCAGCAGCGACCAGCCGGTCCGTTCCGATTGCTGAACTGCCTTCACATACTCGCGCTCTCCAATATGAACCGTCTGTGTCTTGCTGTGCAATACATCTAACAAATTAGTCTGACTCATAGGCTCACCCGACAGCAGCTGCCCTCGGCGATCTACAAGCAGCATTGTTTCATTTGCTTCTTCATGGATCGCTGACGTACCATTTAGCCCAAAATAACTTCGTTCCATGCGGGTAATCAGATATCCTCCGCGTGAAAACCAGCGATCCACCAGGCTCACCTGCCGAATCGCCAGCAGCGACTGGGGATTTTCAGGATCTATGCCGATCCAGACCAGCCTGCCTTTCATCTCATTTGCTTCCCGAATGTCCGCCTGTCCGATACGATCCTCCAGACTGCCTTCTCTAATCGGAAACAACATCTTCCCTTCAGCGGTATACAGCTCCAGCGAGCCAACGCTCGGCATATAAGCCTGATAGCTATGCATCACTTGCAGTAGCGATTGACGCTGTCCAAAAGTCACCTTGCCCCCATTACGCTCCTCCAGCAAAATATGCTGAACAGATGGATGATTCGCCACTTGTTCCGTCAGGCTGTCCATCTGGCCGATTAATGCATCCAGTCTGCCGCTTGCTTGTACTGCGGTTTGACCAATATGCCGTTCGGCACTGTCTTTCAACAGGTGAGAGACATTGAGATAAATAAACGCTCCCGCCACACTCATCATAATGAGCATTACCAATATAAAGCCGATAAAGATCTGATTACGCAACGTGTTTAATGGTTGAAACTTTGAACGCATAAGCCTTCTCCCCCTGAATCATCGCAGAAAAGTCAATAATGATAACGCTTTCTATTTTCTATTCTAGCGCATCGTTTCCCTTTGTTGGCATCTTTTTAGCAGAGATTAATTAAAACGGCCAGCCCTCTTTGAAATCATTGCGTTTGATCATAACACGTAATAACGATATATATTAAAAAGCCTTAACAAAGATAACACCTTATCCTTGTTAAGACTTCATCTGCGTTACCAATAGCAATCCCTCAAAGTTACATTCAATGGCAGGGTTCAGACATTATCTTGTGGATAACGAAGCCCATTTTTGCTCCAGCCACTGATCAAATTCAGCACCCTTGTCGCCTTCATAGACGTCATAAATATCGACTCTCATCTTGTGCAGCTTCTCGCGAAAATCGTTATAGGTATGGTCGGCTGGCAGGCTTTTTTTAATCCGCACCAGTATCTTCGTCAGCCCCTTAACAAGCTCACCCTCTTTGCGCACAGGTGGCTGTACGTTTTCGCCCCATTCCTGTAGCTTGTGGTAAGCAGCTTCCTGAACGGCATATACCATATCATTATTCATTCGGTGCGTCAGCAAGTCAATCGTCTGCTGGTTCTTCCATGCACCCAATTCATTCACCGCTGCTAGGCGCGCTTTCCAATCGGAGGTTCGGTTTGCAGCCACCTTAAGCTGCTCATATACTTCTGCAAATTCCTGCTGAGTTTCGTTGTTTTCCAAAATAATCTCATCCTTTTCTAAAAATCACTACACTGCTGTTCATCACGATTGCCGTTTGTTAAATATAACATACTTGCAGGTCTTCTACTAAAAAAGATCATTATGAAGTGCATTGGACCCACAGCCAATAATATAAACAAGAAAGAACCCAAGGCTCCGCCTCAGGCTCACTGGTGCAGATTAACAACTGGAAACCTGCGTTGGTACAGTTTTTTTATATTCGGCATGCTCGATAATAGCCATATTTAGTAAGAAAATTTATAGAAAATCGGCACGTGCTGGTGTAAATGCATCTAGCAAAATTCCGTCATCCTCCAGCGGGATACAGCCATGAAGAGTGTCGGATGGAAAATGGATGCTGTCTCCTTCTTTAACAGTCTGCACTTCCTTCGTTTCCCCATTATCGATCATGAACTTAAAGCTTCCCTTCAAAACATAAGTGACTTGTTCATGGACATGCTTATGCAACAGGATCTCCCCAGTTTGGGCTTTAGCAAACATCACTTTGACATACATAAGCTGGTCACTGTGGGCCAGCACTTTCCGGGTCGTATTACTGTCTACTGTATCCATTTGAATATCTTGGTCATTAAAAAACATGAATCATTCCTCCTCATTTAGAACCCAATTTAATTAGATGAGTTATTTTTAAAAATTCATAAATCGGTTTAGTTTAAAACCAGCGGAAAATAAGCCAAAGTAATCCGGAAAGGGTTGTAAAGTCGGGATCGGCGAATGTCACTCCGTCGGCACCCAAAAAAGAAAAGAGCGGCAAGGTGAGAGCCGGCAGCAGACAGAGCAAGAATCCATTAAGACAACTGGAAATGACTGCCCCTCTAAAACCACCGCTGGAATTGCCAAATATCGCGGCTGCACCGCCAGCGAGAAAACAGGCCATGATCCCCGGTACAATAACAGGCAGTCCGATAAGTGGGAAAAGAAAGACGCAGGCCACACCTGTGAAAAAGCTGACCAAGAAGCCTACCAACGCGGAATTGGGTGATTTGTCGAACAGTACCAGAACATCCACCCCAGGAACTGCTCCAGGTGCGAACACTTGAGAGAACCCCTTGAAAGCGGGTACAATTTCAGTCGTGAACAGCTTAACACCTGCTTTTGCGATATACAAGCCAGCAGCAAAAGTGGCTGATTGTTCGAGGATAAAGACGAGGTATTCTTTGCCGTTAGATAATTTGCTGACATATTCAGAACCAGCAACCAGTCCAGATACCAACAAAAGCACCAGCATCGTCAAGGTTGTTGCCACATTGGGATCACGCAAAAAACTGATGCGGTCATTTATTTTTACATTTTCGGTGTCATGTTCACGATTGCCTAAAACTTTTCCTAAATAGGTACCGAGAATGTAAGAAGTCATGGAAGCATGAGCAATTGTATATTCATCCGATTTGATAATATTTTTGCTGGCATTTCGGAGCAGGTAAGGAAACACTGCCATATAGCTCCCAATGACCAAGGAACCAACGATGATTGTAGTTAGCGAACTGAGACCCAGACCTTTCATAACGGCTGTAGCGGCAAAGCTCATGAACAAAATCAAGTGGAGAGACAAATAAATGTACTTGAACTTGGTCAGGCGCGCAAGCACGATGTTAAGGATCATGGAAAAAAGTAGAATGAGCGCAGCATCCGCTCCGATCTGATCAATGGTCATTGCCATGATAGCTTCATTGCTTGGTACGACACCCTTAAGGTTGAACGCAAAAGAAAATATTTGGCTGAAGTTGGTGAGCACGCCTCCTAAAATTCCGCCGCCAACCTTAATCATGGTAAAGCCCATGAAAGAAAGGGTGGTTCCGGTTATGATCTCGGATACTTTCTTCCTCTGAAATATGAGACCGAGTAATGTCACAATCGCAATTATGATGGATGGCTCCCTGATAATGCTCATAAACATTTCCATAGTGATCCCGACCTTCTTTTCTTTTATTTTTCATTCTTACTAAATCGATTTAGTAATGCTTGAAAAAAATTTCCCTTCTGGGAATGTAAAAAGAAGTAGAACTGCTTTTTTGTGAATTATATCACAAATCCAAAATTATAAATTTCCGTTTAAGGTTCACTCCTCCCCTCTATTAAGTCGCAGTCATCACTACACTCAGCACTACCAGAAAGGGTATTCATGACTCGAAGCACAAGATCATTATAGCTCTTTATTTTCTTTTTACAATAGAATTCATAAAAACGTTTTCAAAAAAGAAAAAAATACTTATTCCAATTATTCAATTTAACTTTTGGACAGATTCTCTGTGGTTAATGACCGGATTCAATCGGATGATGTCTGACAGCTGCTCATGCTCCTGCTCTTTTTGATCAATTTTATCGAGCAGTAGCCTCGCACTTCTTTTCCCCATTTCAAAACTCGGCTGGGAAACGGTAGTGATCGGCGGATTATAAAAAGATGCAAAGGATACATCATCTATCCCAATCAAGGAAAAATCATTAGGTATGGTCAGATGATTATTTTTGGCATAGATCAGCACCTGCTCCAAAATCATGTCATTCGTAGCAATGATTGCGGTGGGCGGGCTCTCCATGTGAAATAGTTGTCTAATAAGATCAGGCATTTCATCCAGCCTGCCGCTTTTGATATAGTTTTCATGCACGGATATGTCATGTTTGCCGAGCGTATTTCTATAGCCGGACAGCCGCTCACTTCGTGTGGTAATCGCTTTTTTGCCTAGGGGAAACGTGATGATGCCGATGTTTTTGTGACCATGCTCAATCAGTGCTTCAACCGCAAGCTCGCTAGCTTTTTCATTATTTAACAGCACCGTGTCTACGTTGATTTCATCGATTTTTCGGTCCACAAACACGAACGGATAGCCACTTTTGACAAGGGAAACATATAATTTTTTGTTCTCTTCTGTCGGAAAAATAATAAGTCCATCCACTTGCCGAGCGATCATCGACTGGACATACTTTTTCTCTTTGAGCGAATCATCATCAGTATTGCAGACAATGACCTGGACATTTTCCAGTTGGCATTCATCTTCAATTGCGCGCACGATTTCTGTTGTAAATCTCGACAAAATAGTTGAAGAAATAACCCCCACAATAAAGGTCTTCTTTTGCTTGAGACTGCGCGCCACCTCATTGGGAATATAACTGAGCTCCTCAATCGCTTGCTCAATCTTCTTCTTGGTGCTTTCACTCATATAGTTGTATCTTTTATTCAGAAACTGTGAAACTGTGCTCTTCGACACCCCTGCACGTTCTGCGACTTCTTTCATCGTGGTTACCATGATTCCCCCCCTTTCTATATTGCGTATTAGGCATGTGTTCATTTTCAACTCTGTATGTACTCTACAACCTGTATGTAATGTGAATTTCCTTTATTATATACCTTCTTTTACAGGAGGAAAATATAATAAATGTGAGTTGGAACGTGCCTCACCCCATAATCCAGCCCCACAAATGCTAGACCCCCTAACCTAAATATCCCTTGTCGCAAAACTAATAATTTTGAACGAAATCTTAAAAATATACAAATTTTATGAACTTGTTTGATGGTAGATTTGAACATAAAATGAAACTGTAATCGGTTACAATATCATTTATATAAAGGAGGAAGCAAAAATCATGAAGAAAAAAGGGTTGAAAAAAACATTTTTCGTCATTGCCTCCCTCGTCATGGGCTTCACACTGTATGGGTACACTCCACCTTCGGCAGATGCAGCCAGCGTGAAAGGATATTATCATACCCAAGGAAACAAGATTGTAGATGAATCCGGGAAAGAGGCCGCATTTAACGGTCTGAACTGGTTTGGTCTAGAAACCCCTAATTACACTTTGCATGGACTGTGGAGCCGCTCAATGGACGACATGCTGGATCAGGTGAAGAAGGAAGGTTATAATCTCATCCGTCTGCCTTACAGCAATCAGTTATTGGATTCCAGCTCTCGTCCGGACAGTATTGATTACTACAAAAATCCTGATCTGGTCGGATTGACTCCGATTCAAATTATGGACAAGCTGATCGAAAAAGCTGGACAACGCGGTATTCAGATTATCCTTGACCGTCACCGCCCAGGCTCAGGTGGACAATCCGAGCTATGGTATACCTCTCAGTACCCTGAGTCCCGCTGGATCAGCGACTGGAAGATGTTAGCTGAACGTTATAAAAACAATCCTACCGTCATTGGTGCAGATTTACACAACGAACCACACGGTCAGGCAAGCTGGGGAACAGGCGATGTTTCCACTGACTGGCGTCTCGCGGCGCAACGTGCAGGGAATGCCATTCTGTCCGTGAATCCGAATTGGCTGATTCTGGTAGAAGGTGTGGACCATAATGTACAAGGCAACAACAGCCAATATTGGTGGGGCGGCAACCTGACAGGTGTAGCCAACTATCCTGTCGTTCTGGACGTACCGAACCGTGTCGTCTATTCACCACATGACTACGGTCCTGGTGTGTCTTCGCAGCCATGGTTCAACGATTCAACCTTCCCGTCCAACCTGCCAGCAATCTGGGATCAAACCTGGGGCTACATCAGTAAGCAAAACATAGCTCCGGTGCTGGTCGGTGAATTCGGCGGTCGCAATGTTGATTCGTCTTCCGCTGAGGGTAAATGGCAAAATGCACTCGTAGACTATATTGGTGCAAATAACCTGTACTTTACGTATTGGTCCCTGAATCCGAATAGCGGCGATACAGGCGGTCTGCTGCTGGATGACTGGGTTACCTGGAATCGTCCGAAGCAGGACATGCTGAGCCGGATTATGAAACCTGTAAATTTCATAGCGGAGCAAGCGAAAGCAAGCGCCGAATAGGCACAGGACTTCAATCCGTTTATTAAAAAAGCCGATTTTTCCTCCTTCAGTCCAGCTTGTGCTGGGACTACGAAAAGGTGGAGAAACGGCTTTTTTCATTTTCCAGTTTTACACATTGTAAATTCCCTAATGAATGGGTCATATTGTAAACTAAATCTCTCTTTTAACCGATACATACATATGTTGGATGTGAAAATCATTTCGACGAGAGACTCACCATGAACGTAAACATAATTAGGAAGGAAGTTTTCATGTGATTATTTGGAAGGGCTTTGGTATTTTAAATATCATTATTCCAGGAATTTTATTCGTTATTGTCGGCAGTTTAGTATCCGCTCTTGGGCTTGACTCCATAGATTCCCGGCTGCCGATGGCTTTTGTGTTCATTGTGTCGGGAGTTATTATCTGGTATTTGGGTAAAGCACTTAACACCGACTCGGACAAGGTGCTCGTTGATATGGAAACAGGACAACGCTATCGAATGGGAACCCAGCACAGTCTGTTTTTTATCCCTATGCATTATTGGGGCCCTGCCGGTCTAGCGATCGGATTTATTTTAATCGTTGCATCGATATTTATATAACGTTGATTGTAAAACATGAGCTATTCCAAACACCACAATGCGAGCTAGTTGCTCCACTGTGGTGTTTTTCCCTTATGTAGATGGATTATGATCAGATACTCCCCTAGTTTATTTGTGATAAAGCTTTTCTCACAAGCTGGTCAGCTTGTCGAGTGGTCTCAGGTAAGCGATATTGTGAACAAAGCTTTAATATCCAGTTGCAGGCCGTTTCTAATGAAATACGATGCCCTAAAGATACAAACAAAGGTTTAATGTTGTCCTGGGTTCTTAACGCCCCGCCGATAATCTCCTCATGATCCATTAATAACGAACATGCCCCTCGTTCTCGAGAGGGCTCTTCGAATTCACCCCATAGCCTCGTTTTACCACATCCAATTGTAGGAATATCAAATATAACACCTAAATGACTAGCTAATCCGAATCGTCTAGGATGGGCAATTCCTTGTCCATCACAGACCACCAGCTGGGGAGAGGTCTTGATTTGCTTCAATGCTTTGACTATAGGCGGCAGCTCCCTGAATGAAAACAATCCGGGGATGTAGGGAAAATGGACAGCATCTTCAACCACTATGGATTCCACTACTTGTAATGAGCTAGCATCTAAAATCACGATGGCCGCAACTAAGAGATCACTTTGTTCACTGTATGCCACGTCTACCCCAGCAACATATTGAATTTCAGGGAATCGATCTTCTTTTGTAACTTTTAAAGATAACTCCTGCTGTAATTTCACCGCTTCTTTTTCATCTAGATCCCATTCATGATTTATGATTGGTTCCATTTTTCTGTGCCTCATTTCTATCCTCTTAGAATGCAGTTTTCCGAATGTCCTCTATATGTTAATGGATCAGCGTGTTTGCTATTGAGATGGCGAAAACCTAGCTCATGCTTCGTCCTAGCTGCTCAACCTTGCTCAGCCATTCGTTACGCTGTTGCTCTGTCCTCTTATTCATGAGATCAATGGTTGTAGAACGTACTGGTTTGACTCCACATAAATGTAACGTGGAATCCTTCATCATGCGATGCCCAGGCTGTCCTTGGAAAAATCGGTAATACCAGTGCGGACCATCCATCGTGCTGATAAGGCGGGCTGTTCTTCCCTTTAAAAGCTTGTCAGGCAAGGGTTTTCCTTTTTGATATTTAAACGCGAATCCCGGCATAAAGGTACGGTCAATAAATCCCTTCATTAACGCAGGCAAGCTGCCCCACCAGATCGGAAAGACAAAAACGAGATGTTCTGCCCATTTAATCCATTCCTGTGCTTGAATCAAATCAGGTTCTAGCGGCAATTTATTCCGATATCCACCTGATAGATTTGGATTAAACTCCAACGCGGACAGCTGCAATAAGCGAACCTCAGCCCCTGCGCCTTCGGCTCCTTTTACATAGGCTTGAGCCAGCGCTTCTCCATAACTGTCAGCGACCGGATTCCCCTGAATCACCAATATTTTTTTAGACATATAAGCCACTTCCTACCTTCATATTATGATTTTAGTTAGAAAACACTAACTTTATATTTAAAAAGAAAAGGTCACTACTGACCTTTACTTAATAAAGCAGTTAAACGTTGTTTGATCTCTACGGCAAATGGAACCAGCTGCTGTGGAAGTTCACCTTCCAGGCTAGACACGGACAAGCGTGTAATGGCTCCAATGATGAGCACACCGGATAGCTGAGCATTCTGCTTCGTAAGTTCCCCTTGTTGAATTCCCTGTTCGATGAATTCAGTCAACGCCTCCAGCGGCTGACGGACATTTTGGCTCTGGCTTGCTTCAACATACAACTCATGATGCTGTGACAGTAAAAGCAATCCATATTGGTCCTCATCATGCATATTCAGCACTTCATCCACCAGTTGGTGGAAACGACTGAGAAAGCTCCCATTCTGCTTGCGATAAAAGTCAATTAAGGTGGTATAGCTATTACAATACTGCCCGAATACCTCCAAGGCCATCGCGTCTTTACTCTTAAAATGCTTATAAATCGCAGCATCTGTCACACCGGCAGCCTCTGCAATTTCTTTGACCGAAATCCCATCAATTCCTTTGGTTGCAAATAAGCACATCGCTGCCTGCAGAATATCCTTCTTTTTACTGTCTACATGTGTTTTCTTATTCATAGGATTATAGTAAGTGATTGCTAACCAAATTGCAAATCATATTTATACAGTTTCAACCTGTCTGTATGCTTGAATTTAAAATCCATCGTAATAAACCTAAAATACCATGTTTTTATAAGTGAATGGTCATAAATACGTTAAATGATACGTGTATCGCCTCATTTTATTCCTATAAAATACATATGTAACCGAATAAAAGCGGGCGTTCTGAACCGTAAATAAAGAGGACGGAAAAGCAACCGATTGGCATACGCTGCATTACGGCGCTCGGCGCTAGGACAAGTCGGGCTAATCATGCTTGAAGTGCATGCAGTCACCCAGCAGGGAAAAGATTCGGGCAGCCTTGGCATATGGAGCGACGAGCACATTTCCCCGCTGCAAAAAGTGGTGCAGGCCATCCATGACCAAGGCTCTAAAGCCGGTCTCCAGCTTTGGCATGTCGGACGCTCCTGGCTACCAAGTGCCTTACTCGGAGACTATTCGTCAGGCTGCTGATATAGCTACCGCGGCCGTAGGATTGATTACTCACGATATTCATGCCGAGGAAATTTTGCGTAATGGTCGGGCGGATCTGGTTGCGGTAGGTCGGGAACTGCTGCGTAATCCATTCTGGCCCAGACAGGCAGCCGAGCAACTTGGTGTTCGTATTGAAGGACCTGCACCCTATAACCATTTTTGGTTATAAAATATTGTCCATCACATAAAGCGTTCATCGCGAGCAATGTCATGCACTGTATCGCACACTAAATTGAACAATTTCCACAATAATAGGTGTGCCGGAGGAAATAGTCTCCCCTTCGCCGAGGTGAATCGTCAGCGATGAAGGTGTCAAGCTGAACAACGTTCTTTCTTGTAACATCCCGTTAATATACAGATTGGCATAACTATTGCTTCCGACATGAAACCTCTGAAAAGCCCCCTGCACACCATCTACAGAAAATTGATCCGCCATAATCGTAACTGAAGATTCAATCGGATCAGGAGTAAAATAAAAATACCGCTCAGCCCTAGGGGCAATTTCAACATTGGAGATGTCAGGAGCCGGACCAGTTGGACCAGTTATACCTTGGGCTCCCGTAGGACCGGGTACACCCTGTGCTCCAGTAGGACCGGGTATGCCCTGTGCTCCGGTAGGGCCTGGTATACCCTGTGCCCCGGAAGGACCAGGTGCGCCTGTTGCGCCTGCACGACCTGGAGCTCCAGCTGGACCGGGCACTCCAGGTGCCCCCTGTATTCCGGCTGGACCCTGTATTCCTGGTATTCCAGGTGTTCCCGGTACGCCGGGCGCTCCTGTCACCCCGGCTTCGCCCGGCATTCCTGCTGAACCCAGTAGACCTTGCTTTTCTGTCTGCCCCGATCCCCTCCTCCGCTTGGCAGGAGTATTTTTGAAGCGAGGGTGTATAATAATTAGCTTTGGATGCTTTCGGGCATGCAACCCTGTTTTTGTTTTACCTTTGAGTGGGTACCTGGGTTTACACTTTTTACATTTGTTAATCTTGCAATGTATCGTTCTCTTTCCTTGCCTCCTTAGTGATGCATCGCGTCTTTTCATAACAGCCGTACACACCTCCTCCTCTCATGCTTATGTATTGTATGCACATCTCCCATTAGGGTCTTAGGCATTTGTAGCATGCAGATTCCAAGTATTCGCTTTCATTTTTTGCGCAGTAAAATAGGGCTTTCTCCATTTACCCTATTATTAATAGGAAGGTTCATATGCCGTTTCCGAATAGGTTGAAAAATCATTTATTGATTAAGAGCCAGCAGTGGCTCATACCAGTAAAGAAAGGAGATAAAAACGATGCCCATCATAAAACCTGTATACACAGCAGTAGCTACTGCTCCAGTAGCTACTGGTGGTGCCATAAGCACGACTGTAACCCCAGCCGTGACTCGTTTTTTTGCAACCATTACAGCCGGGATGATCGGAGCAACAACAACAACTATTCCTGCTGCCAGCTTCGTAGATGACGCCGATGCTCCAGTCGTTGCCCTCCCAACATTAACGGCTACTGATTCTGCTAATTATTATATTAACGGAGTTATTCAGCAGAGCTCCTTATTCACCCTAACCACGGCAAGTCTGGTCATTGCCTCCGTAGATATTACACCAGGTGTCCCCGCTGTCATAGAAATATCTGATTTTAGCGGCACAACTTCTACTATCACAACTCAGCCTACCATCTCTGCCCCTACCGTAACGATTATCACATAAGGCGTTTCAATGATTTTGAACCAAGCCGGACTGAATGGTCATTCACGCTGTACACTACCCCGTATATGCTAGAAAAAGACCGATTCAGATGTCCAGATCTGAATCGGTCTTTTAAGCTCAAGATTAAGGCAAAATAGCAAAGGAGCGCACCGGAAATCCCGGAGAATCCTGAATGCTCGGTACAATATTATAAATGACTGCACCCTTCGGGGGCAGCTTGTCCAAATTCATCAGCACCTCAACTTGATATCGATCCTGCTCCAATATGTAATATTCTCCTACCAGCTTGCCCTCTTTTCGATAAGCTACAGAGGAGTCAGTATCCAGTGTTTCATGTCCAATAGCAGCAACATTTCGTTCCTCTACCAAAAAGCGCAGCGCATCCAGCGACCAACCCGGGCAATGTGCATCTCCAGCGTTGTCCTTGTTCGAGAAGGCATCAGGATCAGGCCAACGCTTGCTCCAATCACTACGAAAGGCGACAAAGGACTGATCGGCAATGCGTCCGTGCTCTTTTTCAAAATCCAGAATATCCGCAACCGTAAGTTCATAGTCGGAATTGGCTGCAACGGCTGCTGAACGGTCAATGACAACCAGCGGCAAAACCAGTTCCTTCAACGAAAGCTCATGTAAATAACGTTTACCCTTCACAAAATGAACGGGGGCGTCGATATGAGTTCCATATTGCCCTGGAAAGCAGTATTGTTTTACAAAAAAGCCATCGTCGTGGGTAAACAGGGTATCCACCTGAACATTATCGAAAACCGGAAAATGGGGAATTTCGGGATAAAAGGCATGGGACAAGTCCACCCACTCTTTTTGCTTCAACAATTTCAGGATATCTGCTAAATGCTCTGCCATGATGCCCATTCCTCCTCAGCTTTATTACAAGCATTGTACCTGAGGATGCTGCAAAAATCCATAAATCCCCTGTCGTTCCCCTACGCATTTTGGTTTTGAAATCGTTAACATTACGAGAAAAATCATTCAATTTTCCTTTGCTTTAATATGAAGATGAACAGACTGATTTTGAAAGAAATTCACCAGGAAAATTCCATATATTCATATATACATTTTCTATTCGATATGATTGTTAACGTTTTCATTCTGGTATATGCGTTTTGATTGGAAAAAGAAGGGCTCTATTGAATTATATAAAAAATTCGACAAAAATTTTAGTATGTAACTTTTATTATATTAACAAATACTGGAACACAAAGTATGATAGAACATGTAGAAACTACAGGAGCACCCGGGACTCCCTTCGTTCGTCTACTCCATTTATCCAATATACGGAGGTATTTTATGAAAAAGAGATTTTCACTCGGAATCGCAGCCGTGTTACTGTTCGCTACTCTGGCTCCTATGGGTGCACCTGCTCATGCAGCCAGTGATATTGGCAAGGAGACACTTGGCAGCAAAAACGGCTGGGCCGCCTTTTCTACTGGCACAACAGGTGGAGCTACTGCTACTTCCTCCAATACTTTCACCGTAACGAACCGTAAACAACTCGTCGATGCGTTAGGCAAAAGCAGTAACACTACACCTAAAATTATTTATGTCAAAGGTACAATCAATGCCAATGTCGATGACAATAATAAACCGTTAGGATTGAACGATTACAAGGACTCTAAGTATGATTTCAATGCGTATCTCAAGGCATACGATCCGTCTACATGGGGGAAAAGGGTTCCTTCTGGTACATTGGAAGATGCACGTAAGGCATCACAGAAGAATCAAGCCAGTCGTATCGTTATTGAAATTCCATCCAATACAACGATTGTCGGTCTGGGCAACAATGCCGTCATTAATGGTGCAAACTTTCAATTAAAAAAGGGTACAGACAACGTCATTATCCGTAATATTGAGTTTCAGGATGCCTACGATTATTTCCCACAGTGGGACCCAACTGATGGCAGTACAGGCAACTGGAATTCAGAATATGACAGCATTACAATTAACGGAGCTACGCATGTATGGGTGGATCACAATACGTTCAATGACGGGGCTCACCCCGATAGCGGAAACGGCACCTTCTACGGTCAAGAATACCAGCATCATGATGGACTGCTCGATGTGATTAACCAAGGTGATCTGGTTACCATTTCATACAATCACTTTTACGATCATGACAAAACATCCATTATCGGCAACAGCGACAGCAAAACAGCGGATGAAGGGACTTTACGTGTAACCCTGCATCACAATTATTATGAGAATACAGTACAACGCACACCGCGCGTACGTTATGGACAAGTCCATCTATATAACAATTACTATACAGGTGATGTAAAACGCTCTGAATACCCTACACTGTATATATGGGGCGCGGGCAAAGCCTCTAAAATCTTTGCTGAAAACAATGTCATTGACGTTGCGGGACTGTCCGCAGCCAAAATTGTGACTGTTTTTGGTGGAACTGCCCTGTCAGACACTGGCACACTTCTGAATGGACAGGCCGTAAACGCAGGCTCCAGCGCGGGGCTTAGCTCCTCTGTAGGCTGGAAGCCATCCTTGAACGATAAAATTTCCCCATCCGCCAGCGTGAAGACAGAAGTCACTTCCCAAGCCGGTTCCGGCAAGTTGTAAGCGCTGCCGTCTAATACAAATCACCACAGACTCATACAACCTGTGGTGTTACACCAAAAAGGCTGTTACTCCGTAATATTAATTCACACGGAGAAACAGCCTTTTTTTATTTATTATTTGATTATTTACAAATGATATCGTGCTTTAACTGCCGTATTGTTCAACTAAAACTGGCTTTTCAAATGCGTTATCCAGCTTGCGAAGTTTAGCCTTCACCGCTTCTGGTGGCTCAACCGCAGGTGCATCTGGATGAAGCAGCCATGATTTCACAAAGTGTGTATCAGACAATTGATAGAGTGGAGGCTCTTTCTCAAAGTCAATTTTCATGGCATAAGAACTACGGGCTGCAAAAGCATCCCCTACAGGTGGGTGAAGCAGATCCGGTGGTGTTCCCGGGATCGCAGCCAGCTTCTGACCATGGCTGTCCAAACTAGGCATGGAAGCGAGGAGTCCCCATGTATATGGATGTTTTGGGTTATAGAAAATTTCATTAACCGTACCTGTTTCCACGATTTGCCCTGCATACATAACAGCAACGCGATCCGCCATCTTCGCCACAACACCGAGATCATGAGTAATAAAGATGATAGAAGTATCAATTTTTTTCTGAAGATCCTTCATCAGTTCCAAGATTTGAGCTTGAATGGTTACATCCAACGCAGTCGTCGGCTCATCGGCAATCAGAAGTTTCGGATTAGCAGCCAATGCCATTGCAATGACGACACGTTGACGCATACCGCCACTAAATTCATGCGGATATTGGTTAAAACGCTGTTCAGGATGTGGAATACCTACCAGATTCAGCAACTCAATGCCCCGCTTGCGAGCAGCGTCCTTGGATATCTTTTCATGCTTGAAAAGCACTTCCGTGATCTGCTTACCGACTTTCATCGTCGGGTTAAGTGAAGTCATAGGGTCCTGAGAAATCAGACCAATTTCCTTACCACGAATTTTTTGCATCTGCTTTTCCGTTTTATTAATCAGCTCTTGTCCGTCAAACATAATTTGACCCTTTTGATAAACGCCCGGAGGAGTCGGGATCAGCTTCATAACAGCTTGTGAGGTTACGCTTTTGCCTGAGCCGGATTCACCGACAATCGCCAGCGTCTCTCCTTTATTGACATGAAAGTTTACGCCACGAATGGCCTGCACTAGTCCCTGACGGGTCTTGAAAGATATCGTTAAGTCCTTCACTTCCAAAAGGCGGTTCATCTCATCACTCTTTCATTTATTATTCATCACTATTATTGACCACTATCTAAAAAAACGACGTTCATGAGTCAAGGTATATACGAATAATTTTACTCATTTTAGTACCTGCCAGTCAAGCAATATCTAAAATATCACCAAAAACCTATCATGAAATGTCATATTAATGGCACATTTTAGCGAAAAATTGATCATTTTTAACCATTTTTGCCTCATTTATAACATGCGTCATGACATGCGTTGAATGTAGCTGAAGCGTGCCCCACCTAATGGCGATCGTGTACAAAGTAATTCTCCATTCAGTCGGGAGGCTATTTGACGGCAGATGGCCAATCCTAGTCCCGTCGCACCATTTGATCCGGTATAGAATCTTCCGAACACCTCGGCTGCTTCAGATTCGGTTAGACCTTCCCCATCATCATCTACATGCATAACCCACACAACCTCCGGTGTTGTCCCCGTCTCCAAATGAATGACTACCTCTGTGGAGGTGTGTCGAACTGCATTTTGCAGCAAATTCAATATCATACGGAATAATTGCTCGGCCGGAACGGCCACATGCAGACCCTCTCCCTCCACTCGTAGCGAGATAGAGCGTTCGCTGGCCATCGGCATCAACAGATGAACAGCGTCCTCCGCCATACTTCTCAGATCAATCAAAGAGACGGGCCATTCCTCATTCAACGCCTCCAACCTCGATAGCTGAAGCAACTTTTCCACCATATCAATTAATCGCTGGGATTGCACTTTAATAATGCTCAGTCCCTCGTCCTGCGATACTACTTGATCCTGAATGGCATATACATAGCCTTGAATGGACATTAACGGTGTCCTTAGCTCGTGTGATACATTTTGTAGAAATTCAATTTGGCTGTGGTGGTGCTGCTGAATGCGGGCGGACATGGAATGAAAGGTGCCTATCAGTTCGCCAATTTCGCTTTTGTCCGCCTGCGGAAAATCACTATCCTGCGGCTGATTCGGCTCATAGTTGCCTACCGCCTCTTTCAATCGCTTGAGCGGACGCACCAGACGTGAAACAACCATCAGACCAATAACGAGAATCACCAGAAAACTCGCGACGATTGACAGCAGCGTAGTTCTCATTAATGGTACATAGAGTGCTCTCAAAGAAGATAAGGGTGAGTATACAAAGATCCGAAAAGGTTGTCCGGGCAATTCTTCATTCGTAAACAGTATCTTTTTACCTTGAAGGACAGCAACGCCTTCATGTGTAGTAACCAGATCGTCGTGGGCAGACGGATGAACCGATGCAAAAAAGCCCTGGCGGGTCAAAAGCAAACGCTCGAGCTTTTTGCCTTCCATTCCAGAGACGCTGGAGTCGATGATGCGGTTATCCGTGCTTAAAATAAAGTAATCGGCAGATAAAAGCACACCCTTGATAACATAGTTAAGTTCAGCATTATCCAGTCGATCAAAGCCCCCGTCACTCATAATATGGACGGCTTTGCGTGCCTGCTCATGGAGCTTGGATTTGGCCTGATTCACCAGAATGTCGTCGATGAGCCTGATAAATAAGACCACCGTAATACAGACAGTAATCAGCATGGCAATGGACAGGGACAGCAGAATTTTGGCTCTCATCGTACGCATGGCTACATCTCCTGAACCGTTGCTTTATATCCAAATCCCCATACCGTGTTAATGACAAGCGTGGAATGGTATTCTGCCAACTTTTTGCGAATACGTTTGACCAGATCATCTACGACTCTCACATCACCTATAAAGTCATAGCTCCACACTTGCTGAATCAAATGCTCTCTGCCAAAAGGCCGTTCCAGATGATTCGCAAGAAACAGCAACAGATCGAATTCACGTGAGGTCAAATTTAACGTTTGACCGTCTACTGTAACTTTACGAAAGTCAGCAAAAATGCACAGATTGCCTGCATGGCAAAGATTTGTGCTCTCTGCTGCTTGCTTGTCATCGGATGCAGAAGTCCCCGCCTTGCTCAGTCTCAGCATCGCTTTGACCCTTCCCACCAGCTCTCTTGGATTAAAGGGCTTGGTCAAAAAATCACTGCATCCCAATTCCAGCCCGTGGATACGGTCACTTTCCTCTCCGCGCGCGGAGATCATAATGATCGGCATTTCTGTAAACTCACGAAGCTGAGTCAATAGAGAAAGTCCGTCAATGCCCGGCATCATAATATCAAGCACGAGGCAATCTGGACTGTTTGTTCGGATATGCTCTACCAATGTTTTCCCACTGGAAAAGGAAGTTACCTCGTAGGACTCTTTTTTCAAATATTCAGATATTAATTGCAAAATGAACACATCGTCATCTACTACTACTATTTTTGTCATGGCCTTAACCCCTTGCCGTTGTTCTGGATGCTGGCATCCTTTCTTTAAGCTTAACAGAAGCCCAGCAGAATAGACAAAAGACGGGTATACCGTTCCCGGTCCCGTCTTTTCTTATCATGAATCGCTGCTGTATATGCCAGGTGAACTGAAAGCTAACTACACTTCTACCTTATTTTCTACCTTATTTTTTGTTTGTTACTACTTTAGCTGCTGCTTTTGGAGCTGTTTTAGCTGGGACTGCTTTTTTTACTGGAGCTTTATGGGTTACTTTTTTAGCTACAACATGTTGTGCACGAGTTTTATGTGCCGCTACCTTGCGTTGAACAGCCTTATGTTTTTTCGCATGATGTTTAACTGTGCGGTGTTTTGCTTTCACTGCTTTTGCTTTGTGACTTGCCACTTTTTTCGCACTGGCTTTTTTGGCAGGAGCTTTTTTAACAGGTGCTTTCACCACAGGTGTTTTCGTTGCAGGCGCTTTTGACGGTGTTTTGCTAGCAGGAGTCGTAACCGCAGGAGCTTTGATGGCTGGTGCAGTGGTGACTGGAGTTGTGGTTGCTGTAGCGGCGAATGCGCTGCTTGCTCCTCCCAGTACACTTACTACGGTCAATACGGCTGCTGCATTTTTAGTCCATTTTTTCATGATTGAATCACCTCTCCTTTAAAGTATCTTTAGCTTATCAGGAGAATTCGGGATAATTGTGGAGCAAATATGTGAAAAGTATATGAAAAAGCGTGCAGCTCTGTATCTGAAAAATACATGAGTCTGCACGCTATAAATGTTGCAACCATCATCTCCACTAACCGATGGCAATCCAGGAAACAATACCGTAGTTATGCGCGGTTTCACTCCACTTGGTTACAACGATCACCGCTCCATTAGTCGTCTGGGATTTCAGTGTTGCATGAAAGAGAGGATGGTTCGTCATCGCTACCAACGTGTAGTCCGGGTTCACAAATGGCTCCCCAAATACAATGGTTACTTCTGTCTCTCCTTCGCTTCCCTTTAAAAGAAACGGCGCTCTGCCAAACTGCTGCAATGCAGGCTGATTTGTACAAGTACGGACCGGGGTGATGCTCAAATGCTCTGGTTTCACTGCGTTCAGTTCCAGCTCACGTGAGCCCACGGAACCTTCTACCAGATGATGACCTTCGATGCTCTGCTCTGCCACATGATGACTTTGTATCGCAGCAGCTTGTAGATGCTTCGGACCTACAGCTTCTGGACTCAGCACCTCACTGTCGACGACCTGATCCTGCAGATGGCTGCGGGATATACTGTTTGCCTGAAGTTTGTCGCCACTGATTCCTTCCTCAGGCAAAAGTCCCGAGAGATGAATATCTGTGGACAATTGATTCAGTGTTACTGAGCCGGGTTTCAGATGGTGCGAATCAATGACTTCCTCTGCAATATGGTGGCCTTCAATTGCCTCCTCAGCCACATGGCGGGACTCCACCGTTCCATCTGCGAGTTTGCCGGACGTCACCGCTCCATCCCGTATAGCTTGCTCTGACACCGCCTGCCAGCCGATATGCTGTGACTGAATAGCTCCTGCTTGCAAATGCTCGGATTGGACAGAATCCGGTGAAATGTGGCGGGACTGCACTGCCCCCTCTGCCAGTGCTGACTCTTGAATCGCTCCATCGGACAAATGCTGGGCTTGCACGGCATGTTCTGTCAAATGTACAGAGCTTACGCTGGCTTCCGCCAGATTCGAAGCTCGCACCGCCCGAAGCGCAAGCTTCTCAGCGTTCACGCTGCCTGCCTGGAGCGCGTGAACAGATACACTCCCTGGCGCAATATGCTGGATCGTCACTGCCGAAGGCTGCAAGTGGGCTGAGGTGACGGATTCCGGCGCCAGATGGCTCGACTGGATGGTCTCTTCTGCCAAATGATGGGCTTGCACGGCTTCGTCCGTAATGTGCCACGGCTGTACGGAATGTGGAGATATTTTGGTAGCTGTCACGACCTCATCTGCCAGTTTATCGGACGTAACAGACTCATCCTGCAGAGCATTAGTCGATATCGACTGGTATGCCAGATGCTCGCCCTGAATGGTTCCGGGGTGCAGATGGTGCGGCTGGATCGATTCCGGGGCAATATGCACGGATTTCACTGCCCCCTCGGCTAGCGACGTATCCTGTACTGCACCGATTGCCAGATGCTGGGTGTGTACCGACTGTGCAGACAGATGGGACGGGCCAACGCTGTCTTCCGCCAGATTCGTTCCTTGCACCGAGTGGGCTGCCAGCTTCTCCGAGGTGACGCTTTCCGCTTGTAACGCACGGCTAGACACACTATCCGGGGCCAGATGGCTCGCAAGTACCGCCGAAGAGTGCAAGTGGGCTGAGGTGACAGATTCCGGTGACAGATGGCTCGACTGGATGGTCTCTTCTGCCAAATGATTGGCTTGCACTGCTTCGTCCGCAATGTGCCACGGTTGTACCGAGTGAGCCGACAGTTTGGCAGCAGTCACACCCTCATTCGCTAATTTATCAGACGTAACAGACTCATCCTGTAATGCATCGGTCGATATCGACAGGGATGCCAGATGCTCGCTCTGAATAGTTCCAGGGTGCAGGTGATGCGGCTGGATGGATTCCGTGGCAATGTGTACCGACTTCACTGCCCCCTCGGCTAGCGCTGTATCCTGCACTGCGCCGACTGCCAAATGCTGAGTGTGTACCGACTGTGCAGATAAATGCGAAGAACTGACGCTGTCTTCCGCAAGATTCGTCCCTTGCACCGAGCGTGCTGCCAGTTTTTCCGAAGTGACGCTTTCCGCTTGTAGCGCAAGACCGGATACACTATCCGGCGCCAAATGACTCGCAAGTATCACCGAAGACTGTAAGTGGGCTGAGGTGACAGATTCCGGCGCCAGATGACTCGATTGAACGGCCTCTTCTGCCAAATGATTAGCTTGCACTGCTTCATCTGTAATGTGCCACGGCTGTACCGAGTGAGCCGACAACTTAGCGGCAGTCACACCCTCATCGGCCAATTTATCAGATGTCACAGACTCATCCTGTAAAACATCAGTCGATATCGACTGAGATGCCAGATGCTCGCCCTGAATGGTTCCAGGGTGCAGATGGTGTGATTGGATTGATTCTGGAGCGATATGCACGGATTTCACTGCTCCCTCTGCCAACGCTCTATCCTGTACCGCTCCGGCTACCAGATGCCGGCTGTGTACGGACTGTGCAGACAGATGGGACGGGCCGATGCTGCCTTCCGCAAGATTCGTCCCTTGTACCGAGCGCGCTGCCAGCTTTTCCGAGGTGACGCTTTCCGCCTGTAGTGCACGACCGGATACACTATCTGGCGCCAGATGACTCGTAAGCACTGAGGAAGCCTGCAAATGGCGAGAGGTAACGGATTCGGAAGCCAGATGGCTTGACTGGATGGCTTCTGCTGCCAAATGATTTCCTTGCACTGCTTCGTCTGTAATGTGCCACGGCTGTACCGAGTTGACCGACAGCTTGGCGGCAGTCACACCCTCATCCACCAATTTATCGGAGGTAACAGACGCATCCTGCAAAGCATCGGTCGATATGGCCTGGGATGCGATATGCTCGCCCTGAATGCTTCCTGTGTGCAGGTGATGCGGCTGGATGGACCCCGCGGTAATGTGTACCGACTTCACTGCTCCCTTTGCCAGCGTTGTATCCTGTACTGCGCCAGTTGCCAAATGCCGGGCGTGTACCGACTGTGCAGACAAATGTGACGGGCCGACGCTGTCTTCCGCAAGATTCGTTCCTTGCACCGAGTGGGCTGCCAACTTTTCCGAGGTGACGCTTTCCGCTTGTAGTGCACGGCCGGACACACTATCCGGGGCCAGATGGCTCGTGAGCACTGACGAAGACTGCAAGTGGGCTGAAGTGACACTTTCCGGTGCCAGATGGTTCGACTGGATGGATTCTGCTGCCAAATGATTTCCTTGCACTGCTTCGTCTGTAATGTGCCACGACTGTACGGAGTGGGCCGACAGCTTGGCGGCAGTCACGCCCTCATCTGCCAGTTTGTCAGATGTCACAGACTCATCTTGTAAAGCATCGGTCGAAATGGCCTGGGATGCAATATGCTCGCCCTGAATGATTTCAGTATGCAGATGGTGTGGTTGGATCGATTCCGGGGCAATGTGCACGGACTTCACCGCTCCCTCTGCCAGCACTCTATCCTGTACCGCTCCAGCTGCCAAATGCCGCGTGTGTACGGACTGCACAGATAGATGTGAAGGGCCGATACTGCCTTCTGCAAGGTTCATTCCTTGTACCGAGCGGGCTGCCAGCTTTTCCGAGGTTACACTTTCCGCTTGAAGTGCACGACCGGACACACTATCCGGAGCCAAATGTCTCGTAAGCACCGAGGAGGCCTGCAGGTGCACCGAGGTGACCGCTCCAGATGCCAGATGGGTCGAGTCCACAACCGCTACGGCCAAGTGGTTGCTTTGTACAGCTTCATCCATAATATGCCCGGACTGCACTGCATGGGCTGACAGCTTGGTAGAGGTTACACTTTCCTCTGATAGTTTGGCAGAGGTAACCGCTTCATCCTGTATGGAAGGAGTCGCTATCGCCTGCAATGCAATATGCTCTCCTTGAATGATCCCGCTTTGCAAATGCTCGGATTGGATGGATTCTGCTGCAAGATGCTCAGACTTCACAGCATTCTGGGCTATTATCGTTTCCTCTACTGCTCCTGCGGCCAAATGTTTAGTTTGTACAGACTGTGCAGCCAAATGCCCAGGGCCCACGCTATTTTCCGCCAGATTGGAAGCCTGCACAGCCCGAGCCGCCAACTTCTCGGAAGTGACGCTTTCCGACTGAAGGGCATGGCCGGACACACTATCTGGGGCGAGATGTTTGGTTTGGACCGAAGCAGACTGCAAATGGTTGGAGGTGACGGATTCCGGCGCGAGATGATTCGCCTCCACTGCTTCAACAGCCAGATGGTTGCTCAGTACTGCTTTATCCGTAATATGCCATGGCTGCACCGAACGAGCAGACAGCTTGGAGGAAGTGACACTGCCCTCAGCTAACTTAGGCGCAGTAATCGCCAAATCATTAATTTTATCCGTAGCCACACTTTCCGGCGATAGTTTCAACGAAGTAACGGCATGATCCTGCAAATGGTGGGAGTATACCGCTCCACTGGCCAAATGCGCGGTTTGAACAGCGCCTTCATCTAATATGTCTGCAGTAACGGACTGTTCCTGCAACGCTGCGGTTCCGACACTGTTTTCCCCAAGGTGCTTGCTCTGTACAGAGCTTTGGGCCAAATGGGTGGAATCAACTGCTTGAGCCTGTAACGCCTTTCCGCCCACACTATTGTCGGCAAGGTGGTTTTCACGGATGACTCCGGATGCAATGTGTACGTGGTTAACGGCTTGAGACGCAATTTTATTGCCGGTGACCGCCCCTGTACCGATTTTAGATTCTATCACTGCTTCATCAGCGATTTTGTCAGACTTAATAGCGCTCGGAGCAATGTGATTTTCCTTGACAGCCTGATTCGCCACATGATGATCCAGAACTGCACTCTTCCTTATTTTCTCGCTTGTCACAGCCCCGGCATGCAAATGTTGCTCCGTAACCGCCTCAGGTGCAATATGATCTTTCCGAATAATTTCGGATTGAAGATGCACGGAAGAGACTGCCTCCGGAGAAATCTGAGCTCCTTGTATGGCTGCTGTTGCAATATGTCTGGTAAGTACTGCTTCATCGGCAATTTTGTGTGGGAGAATGCTCTGATCCGATATTTTGGATGAAGTGACGGATTGATCGACAATTTGCAATGAGCCTACAGACTGATCTGCCAGTTTATTGGATTGAATACTCCGATCTGCGATATGCCGGGCTGTCACTTGGCCCGTTCCAAGCTGCTCTTCCCCAATGGAGCCAGGACTGAGATGCTTTCTTTCAATCGCTCCTGCCTGAATGTGCGTACTGGTGACTGCCTCAGACTCCAGATGACGCCCGCTGACAACACCTTCCTCCAATTGTTCCCTGCCCACAATTCCGTCGGATAGCTGCTTGCGATTAATCGAACCCGGAGCCAGATGCCGGGCATGAACGGCATGCTCGGTCAGGTGTGCGCTCTCAATGCTGCCTGCCTGGATTTTAGTTCCATCCACAGCCCCATCCCGCAGTTTGGAGGTGGTCACAGACTGATCGCCCAGCTTGGAGCTATCAACAGCTTCATTCGCCAAATTGTTCGATTGAATCGTACCGCTGCGAATTTTATCGGAGGTGACCGACTGATCTTGAAGCATATCTGAAGACACGATCCATTGCTTGAAATGACGGCTTTCAATCGAGCCATTGGCAATATGATCGCCGCTGATAATTTTATCCGCCAGCTTTTCTGGAGTGATGCTGCCATCACGAAGTTTTTCACCACTAATAGAGCGATCCTGCAATTTACTGCCTGCCACTGATGCGTCCGACAGATGCTCGACCGTAATGGAGTCGGGAGCAATCTTCGAAGCAGTCACAGCACCGTCAGCTATTTTAATTGTATGAACAGCATAATCTGCTAGAAATTCCGTTTGGATACTCTCTTGTTTCAGCTTGCTGGAATCTATGGAAGCGGGAGCGATCTTTTCACCTGTCACAGCGAAATCACTCAAATCGTCTGTATAGATGAAAGCATTGTTTACATGCGGAGCCTTCTTATTGTTCAAAATTTCTTCCACATCAATTGGATCAGGTTCTGGTTCTGGCTCTGGTTCCGGCTCCGGTTCTGGATCTAGTTCTAGCTCTGGTTCTAGCTCTGGCAGTGGGGGTTCTTCCATCAAAGCTGGAGTCTCCTCTACATCTGCAACCTCAATTTCTTTCTCGTGCAGAGCCTCGACTTCAGGCTCGACAACTGTCTGTAGCTCCGACTCCTCTGTAGTTGGGGGAGGCGGAGAAGCAACTTGATGAAGTCTTGCTTCTGTCTCCCTCTCCGCAGGCAGTGGTTTTGAGCGTTGTATCATATTTAACTCATTCATATCCGGGTCAATTACACGATAGAGCGGCTTTTTGTTTCTGTTGGTTTTGCGGCTCTTGTTCTTCAAGCAGCTCTCTCCCTTCTCATGTTTATCGTTACAGCATCATATGCAGACTCTTAGGCACTTGCCACCCTGTACAGAGATTCACTTTTGGGTAAAAAGGAAACTTACTGAAATCCACATTTGAAAAAAAATTGTTAAAAGTTAAAATAGTAAGGGTGAAGATTGCTACAAGAAGAGAGGAACTACAATAACATGATTATCAAACCAAGAACACGTGGCTTTATCTGCACCACTGCTCATCCGGTGGGCTGTGCCCAACATGTTCAGGAGCAAATTGACTACGTACAAGACCGTCCTGCTATCCAGGGACCTCGTAATGTGCTTGTGATCGGGGCATCGGCCGGATATGGGTTGGCTTCTCGAATTACGGCCGCTTTCGGTGCGCGTGCCAATACAATTGGCGTGTATCGTCCTAGCAATGCTACGGCTACACGCACAGCATCAGCAGGCTGGTATAATTCTGCTGCATTTGAAAAAGCAGCTCAGGATGCTGGGCTTAAATCTTTAAGCGTGACAGGAGATGCCTTCTCGGATGAGGTCAAAGCCAAAACGGTGGAAGCCATTCGCGAAGAACTGGGACAAGTCGATCTGGTGGTTTACAGTGTTGCTTCAGGTCGCCGTACTAATCCCCGCACAGGCGAAACATCTAATTCCGTGCTCAAACCTATTGGTGAGCCTTACACGAATAAGACCGTTAACTTTCACACCGGTGAAGTCAGCAGCGTGACGCTCGAACCGGCAACAGAAGAAGAAGTACAGGGGACTGTAGAGGTTATGGGCGGTGAGGATTGGAAATTGTGGATTGACGCCTTGCGTGCAGGCGGCGTGCTCGCTGATAACGCCACTACCTTCTCTTTTTCGTATATCGGTTCAGATATTACCCAAGCCATCTACCGAGAAGGCAGTATCGGAAGTGCAAAAGATCATCTGGAGGCGACAGCTCGTCAGCTGAACGACCAGATGAAAACCACGGGTGGACGCGCCTTCGTCGCAGTCACCAAAGGACTTGTTACCCAATCCAGTTCGGCCATCCCTGTCGTTCCTCTGTATATTTCCGCTTTATATAAGGTGATGAAGGAGAAAGGGCTGCATGAAGGGTGCATAGAACAGAGCTACCGCCTGTTTGCCGAGCGTCTGTATGCACCAGAAACTGCGGTAGATCAAGAAGGTCGTATTCGCATTGATGATTGGGAACTGCGCGAGGATGTGCAGGCAGAAGTAGCGAAAATATGGGAGGAACTGACGACCCATAATATCTATGAATTGTCCGATCTTGAAGGATATCGTCGCGAATTTTTCCAGCTGTTCGGCTTTGAGTTCGAGGGTGTGGACTATGATGCTGATATTGATCCGATCGTAAATATTCCTAACGCACGCTAAGTCTTTTAGTGCTGCCATTCTGTTAGAAAAATATAAAAAAGCTGTCTCTGGCAGAAGAACATCTCTTCTGCACAAGGACAGCTTTTTGTTTTCTAACTAAAAAGGAACACTTGTGTCTATTTTGAACTGCAAAATGTGTAAATATTGCAATTTTAAAATTCATTTGATATTGTACAAGTAGGCATAGCAAAATCCCTCTTCTTACCAAGAGGGTAAGCACAGTTGGACAAGTCCTACCTTGACTGACCGTGATTATTTTTGCTCAGCCCATCACATCCCTGTAAGGAGGTGAACAATATGGCAAAAGACGTTCTGTGCGAAGTCAACTCATGCACGTACTGGGCTCAGGATAATAAATGCAGCGCAAGCTCTATTTATATCGTAAGCAACAAGCCTGCAAACACTCACACGTCCGAAGAAACAGACTGCAAAACCTTTGAAGCAAAATAGACCTTAGTTTTCAAGCCAAACCATAGCTTTATCATGAAGGAGCCCCTGCCAGGGTTCCTTCTTTCTTATGATTCTAACAAGAATGATAATTATTATCAAGTTCTTTTTGGCCTATGTTATGGAAAATGCTATCCGCTCCTATACATTCACTTCCTCGAAGTTTTTCGACTTCGCTTAAGACAAAAAAAGAAGCGTCACCCTGAACGAGTCGCTTCTTGTGCTTGACCTTTTGTAATTGTTCCTGCTTGGTTGGCTTCATTCGCGTGTGCTGTGAAATTTCGCCATAATGATCATTCGTTTTGCGGCTCTGTGCCGCGCAATAGATCCCGGCGCGTTTCGCCTTGCTTAACGCCTTTTGTGTTTGAGTACGTGCCATAAAGCTTCACTCTCCTTGATTGGACTCCCTGTATCATAGCATCCAATAGGCAAATCGTGAATGGTTTGTCTGACTCAAACATTCTTTAATTCATTAAATGTCTGAAAAAATATCTGGATCGCCACTGGAGGCCGCCACAACAAAAACAATAACCAAGAAAATAATAATCAGTGCATAAATCAGTGTGCCGATAATACTACATACCAGTCCAGCAATGGCCATACCTCTGCCTTGCTCGCCATGACGGTTAATTTCCTTCAGGGAAAGACTGGACAAAATAATACCCACAATTCCGATAATCAACCCAAGATAGGGAATGACAACAGATAAAATCCCGAGCACCATCGAGGCAACAGCTTTACTGTTTGTAGGTGGAACTACTGGGGGCTGGTTAAATGGAGCGTTATAATCGTTCGGCTCCTGAAAAGGATCGGAAGATCGAGGCTCCTTGTACAAGTCACTCATCTGTTTAATTCAACTCCAATAATTATAATAGCAATATATAAGTTCTAGGGTACCACAATCTTACAAATCAGGACAGTACTTATTTCAATTTTTTAAATTAGAACGTTAAAAAGAAGAAGCGTAGCATCTTAGCACTTTTTGAGATAACCGGGCATACAGTACTGTACCTATTACAGATAAATTACGCTCCAAGAGAGCATCCTGCCAAGGAGGACGGAGCTATGTTATATCGTGGAACAGCCCGCAGAAAGGGCTCGTCTCACCAACGTTTACATGCAGAGACACTTCGGAAAATATCCGCCGCCATGCTGCCATTTTACAAAGCTATTGCAACCCAACGTGCTTTTGCCGTCCAATGGTCACGAGCTGTCGTTCAGGGTAATTTGGATCGGATGAAATCCCTTCTCTGCTCGGTAGCGCCATTTGCCGCCAAACAAGGCTTAGGTACGAATGGGATTGGCTACTTTGTTTCCTTTTTAGCTCAGCCGCCGATGCTCTATTACACGAACGGTACGACGATTCCACCCGGGACGGTGCAGTTTACATTTGAGCCAAAGGTTCATCGCGCCATTGCCAAAGCCGTTTTTCCGCTGTATCGCGAATTGGCACGCAATGAATGCTTTGCTTCTGCCCTAGCCAAAGCGATCAACAGGCAAGACCAGCGTGCAGTTCATGTAATGATCCGTAGTTTAATTCCATCCTCTGCGCTAAAATCTGTAGACATTGAGGATGATGGTTTTGCATTGCTTTTTAAGTATCCCTTTAGTAAGTACCCCTATCGCAATCTACTTTTTCGAGAGTTCACTTAAAAAGGTTGCTACAAGCGCACTTGCTTAAGTTCTTCAATGAGCTCTTTTCCCATTTGTATAGCCATGTCTGTCAGCACTCGGATTTCGTCCTTGGTTGCATGATCCAAATGCGTCCCGCAGCAAATGGCGAAGTTACCCGCAAACTCTTTACGCAAGCGAACTGCAATTTCTTCAGTAATATAAAATTCCTTGTGGTTTTGCAATTGCACGGTTTGAATCGGCTCAAGCCTAGCCCCTGCAGTAATCGTCCCCAAGTGAGGCTGATCACCGCCTGATATGAGCACAACGATATCTTCTCCCATAAAATAGGCATCCAGCACAAGACGGATACGTCCGCTTTCTTTTTCCAAATGAATCATATGATCCTCTCCTGCTAAAAAATATTATTGTGAAACGATTCACTTCATAGAGTACCATTCATTGTATCGCTTCCTGAACTGTTGGACAAATTTAAAAAGGCCCACAGCAGCCTCTATTAACAGTGGCTTGCTGTAGACCTTTATTGTATTCTAAAAAAACTCCCATCCTCTTACTTGCTGTTAACGGATTGTGATGGTATGCACTGCCTTACCCGTTGCGCCGTCATTATCCGTTACTGTTAGCTCCACGGTATACGTTCCGGCTGTGGTGAATTTATGCTTCACCTTGGAACCGACCGCCGTATCGCCATCACCAAAATCCCAACTGTAGCTGACGATCTCACCATCTGTATCGCGGGAAGCTTTGGCATTAAATTGTACATTTTTGTTCTTCTTGGCTGAGTCATTCGCCTGGATAATAGCTACCGGCTTTTCATTCGATGTAGGTGGATTCGGACCTGGGCCCTCTCCTCCACCATGGGTTACATACAACCTCCCCGGCGCCTCCGTCTCCACTTCATTCCCCGCTGCATCCCTTACCCGGATCACGATGACTCCGCCTTCCAGGTTCAGAGAAGATGAAGTGAGATAAGTACCTTCATAGTGGCCTGACGAAGTTTCATTTAATGGAATTTCATTACGGGCCAAAGTGGACAGGTTAAAGGGCAGCTCCACATGGAAGGATGCCTCCAAACCGGATGCACTGTCAAAAGCTACTCGTACCGGCTGTCCTGGAGTAATACGTACATCCTCAGCAGGGCTAATATTTTCAAGCTTCGGCAGCGCTGTATCGACATACACCGAGCGTGTAACAGTCGTTTCGTTTTCGGCTAGATCTTTGGCCGTTACCGTAATTTGATTTTCACCTTCATTGATAAGCAGCCGTTTATTAAAGCTACCGTCACTTCCGAATTGAGCGGGCTCGCCGTTAATCGTCAATTCGGTGAGGAACTCGTCATACACCGTACCGGTTACACTGACCACACCCGCATTTGTACGAGCTCCTTCATCAGGTGAAGTCAGGATCAAACCCGGTTTAGTCTGATCGAGCGTTACAACCACCGGCTCGGAACGATCCGTTACTTTGCCGTATACCGCCGCTTGAACACTTAGCGGATTAGCACCTGGCTGAAGATCGACCGACAAACTGAATTGACGATCCTTCACCTTCGTTGTGCCAGCCAGCTCCTTACCGTTAAAGAGCTGAATATCAGCTCCTTCTGCCGGAGAAGTTCCTGTTACGGTAATCGTTTCCTCCTGCGTATACGTAGCCTTCGTAGGAGTCGTAATCGTTGGAGCATTCACCGGATATCTGACGATAGCCCGGATCATGTAGTTCCCTTCCTCTTCAGGTGATTGGCTCCATGTGCCGCTTACACCTTGCCAGCTGCGGAGCGCATTTGGGCTGTTTTCATCTGTAGCCAGACCTGGTGACTGTGTCCCTACCGCAGACTGTGTATATACGATGTAGAAATCACCTTGAACCGTCACCGGCTCTGGAAGCTGCACCGTCGTCCATTGTGTCTCATCCCGGACAGCCGTTCCGTCGAATGGACCAGCCAATAGATGTCCAGGTGCTCCTGCTGCACCGGAGGCGTCATAGATAGAATATTGGAATGCCGTTCCTCCCGGATTCGGGAAGGCAGAGTTCCAGAACAAAAGGGATGCTCCTGTCACTTGTGCCACTTCCGACTCAGGTGTCATTCTCACTGCCCATGAATTGCCTGCCGCGTTAAAGGCTCTGGCATTTTCTCCTGTACCGTCATCATAGGCAATGCCTCCTTGGAAACCGATGAAAGGCTTCAACGTGACATTCGCTTCAACACTGCCGTTTGGAGGAGCAGTCACGGAAACACTGTCACTGTAATAATTTTGGGCTGCAATGGACAATGTGTATGTTCCTTCCAGCACGTCCAGCGTAAATTCTCCAGCCTCATTCGTCTCTACAGGAGCAATACGTGCATCTTCCAGCACCAATACTTTCGCTTTTTGGATCGGTTCACCGGATTGCTTATCGGTAATAACCCCATGAATCGTACCATGAGGGACAGCCTGGAGACTAAAGTTTGCTCTGATGACTTTGTTATTTTCAATCGTGACTGCTTTCGTCTGAGGCACGTAACCATAAGCTTCGGCCTTCAGCGTATAGTCACCTGCTACATGAGTGAAGCTGTATTTGCCCGTGGTTGGGTCTGTTTTCACCGAACGTCCGGTTTCCAGTACCGTAACGGTAGCACTGGCTGGAAGACTGTCGAGACCGACACGTCCACGCTCCACGGATGCATCTGCCGGCTTCACTTTTTCCTGGAATTCACTCTTTTCAGTGCTTGTAATTTTATACAGCGGGAATTGTTCTTCCGCTTTTTCCAGCTTGATATTGGACTCAGGTACGATATCCTTGGTCACTGTCGAAGTTGGAACACCCAGCACACGGAAATCGTCAATGTACCAGCCATTTTTGTTCACACTGTTATCCGATTTCAAGCGGAAGCGAACTTGAATCTCGTTGCCGGTATAGCTATCCAGATTGTAGTAAACAGGCGCCCAATTCTTACCACTTGTATTATGTGAGAACTTACCCAGCTCACTCCACGTGTCGCCATTGTTTTTGGACACTTCTACATATCCGTAATCATAGCCGCCCTCAATTTCAAACCAGTGGTTGAAGGTCAGTGTTGCATTGCGTATACCATTCAAATTAATTTTTGGAGAAACCAGCGAAAAATCAGCACCGTTCTCATAGTTGCTATCGAGATCGGTGGCCCACACATTCGGCTTGGACACTGCGTTCCCCGGTCCTACTTCCTTAGGAATGCCGCGTTCCCATTCATCCTTGGTCCCGGAATGAGTCCAACCATTGTCTGAGCTGCCATCAAAATGATCGCTATACAGTGTATCCGGCACATCCACTCTTAGTGAAGCCTCGTTCGACTTGACACCTTCGTTACCGCTATAATCCTCGGCTGCCACTGCATAATGATAGGTCGCACCACCGACGGTGATCGTATCCGTGTAGGTCAGCCCAGAAGTTGTACCGATGGAAGTATAATTTTTGCCGGACTGGGTTGAACGATACACCTTGTACTGCTTCACATCTTCATCAGAGGAAGCACCCCAGGCGAGTGTAACATTGCCCACATTATCTGCTTCAGCAGTCAAATGGCCAGGGGCAGCAGGTGCAACGGCGTCTGGTTCCTGAATGGACAGATCGTCAATATACCAGCCATCTTTCACGATCGTATTGTCACTAGTAAAGTTGAACAGGAGGTATACCTTTTGACCCGCAAATGCTCGCAAATCAAGATATTGTGTTTTCCAGCCATTGCTGGTTCCAGTAAACGATAATACCTGCTCAAACGCATTCTGATTGTTGGTGGTCGCTACATACACTTTGCCGAAATCAGAATTGTTTTCAAGATCGTACCAATGCTTGAAGCTGACCAGTGCCCCCTTGGAACTCTCGGTCAGATCAATAGGAGGAGCCATAAAATAACTGTTGGTGTTGGTCTGGTATTGGCCTTCGAGATTGGTCGCGATGACCTTTGTACCCGAATGTGCACCTTTAGGGCCGCTTGTCGGGGTTCCCCATTTCCAAACACTACCCTGACCCCCGATATTAATACCGGCAATGTCTTTTTCAAAGTCTTGTGTGTAGCCTGGTTTAACACCTTTAGAGACATTCACCTTATATACTTCCGTTTCAAAACCATTATTACCGAAATCATTTACACGAATATAGTATTCCAAACCTTTGCTATCCACCAAAAAGGTCGGAATGGACGCTTGATATGTACCATCTTTGCTGTCTCCAGAGGTCCGCTCCAACGGAATGTATACATAGTTTGACGAACCCGCTGTTTTGGCAAAGGCCTCAACGGCTATTACGCCGACATCGTCCGTTACATGAGCCGTCAAAGGTATATCAAGACCCTCAAATGCAGCTGCAGGCGGTGTATGCTCAAGAACAGGCGCTTCCAGATCGTCGCCACCTGTTACGACTTTACCGGATACAGAGCCCAGACCCTGCATGACAGATCCGACTGCATCGAGTGCATTAATGACACCATGTCCATATCCATTGTTTGGCGAAGTAGGATATGTGCTGTCTGTCCGAGGGGTAGCCGTGTTTTCCAAAATTTCCTCCAGCTGGTCCACGGTAAGAGAATGATTCGCTTGCAGCAGCAGAGCAGCCAGACCCGCAACATGAGGACCGGCCATGGAAGTACCGTTATAGCCACCTTTATAACCGCCACCAGCCACGGTTGAACGAATATTTACACCCGGCGCGGAAACTTCGGGCTTGATCTCACCGTAAGGTGAGGGTCCCAGCAATGAAAAGCTTCCCAGTTTATCATTGATATCGGTTGCCCCCGTGGCAAAGGATTCCGGATAGTTGGCCGGATTGGCTACCGATCCAGGTCCGCCCGGATTGGAGAGAGAGGTGTTCCCTGCGGAGAATTCGGGAAAGATTTGAGCATCCCGCCACGCCTGAACTACAGGCCGGAACCATTCATCAAGACCCGGTCCGCCTCCCCACGAGTTGTTCACCACATCTGGAGCAAGCTCGGGATGAAGATTACCTTGAGCATCTTTTGGCGCAAGCAGCCATTGACCGCCGTCCAGTATAATTGCATCCGTCGTTTCCGGATTAAAAATCCGAACCGCAATCCACTTTGCACCAGGGGCAACGCCCACTCGGTTCGTTCCATTTTCCTCGGAGCCGACCATCGTGCCCATCGTATGCGTACCATGGGAATCGTCTTCCTGATCGACCGGAAGCGCCGCATGACTATGCGGATCATACCAGCTCAGTTCTGGATTTACGACATTGCCTGCCGCATCCAGACCACGCCATTTGCGATGCAGGGCCGGATGCGTGTAGTCTACGCCTGTATCGAGATTGGCGACCACGATTCCGGTTCCGTCAATTCCTTTTTCCCACACTTGTGGTGCGTTAATATGGGATATATTCCATTCCACCGTAGATGGATCCACAGCGTTCTTGCCTGTATTGCCGGGCAATGCCGATGTTTTGCTATCGTCCTTTTCTACAGCCTTCTGTGCTGTGTCAGACTTTGCTGTTGCTGCCGTTGCTGTTCCAGCCGCTTTGTTACCTGTGTCCTCTGGCTGCTTATCAACCGTTACCTTTTGCAGATAACGTGTTTCATTCGGCAAAATTTTATCGACCTCGGGCAGCTTCGAAATATGGTCCAGCACCTCCTTAGTGCTCGTGACAGCCAAAGCATTGACAATAAAATAGCTTTTATATTCTTTTACTCCGCCGCTCTCTGATTCCTTATCCAAATAACTTTCAAGCCCATATTGAGTTCTGGAAGCCGTTTCACGCAAAGAGCTGATTACATGGCTACGTACAGCCATTTTTGCGGCGGAAGGTGTTATTTTCTCAAGTGAAGCCTTTTGGAGAGCATTTTTGGAAACCTTATTGGTATCTACCTGTTCTTTTAATTTGACCAAATAAGTAACATAGTTGTTCTCCTCAAACTGTTTGGTCAGTTTCGGGGACACCTTCGCGGTCGTGACCTTGTGTGAGGCTGATTTTAGCTCCAGCTTGGAGCCATCCGGTGTGTTTTTCGCTAAAGCGGGTTGAACAAATGAAAAGGCCATAAGCAAAGAGAGTCCAATAGATAACGATTTCTTAAAACGTCTAGGTTTAATCAATTACTTTTCCACTCCTTTTACTAGGTTTAATGATTCCGAAATAACCTGTACAGAGTCAGACCTCATGCCTTGCACATCAAACACGCGGCTTGCGCAATACGATGTGTTGGCGACCACCTCCTTCATAGATTATAGAAAGATATAAAAGTATTGGGCTGTTCATAGATGGCAGTACTTCATAGGTGAGTTTATAATCCAATAGAAAAGCGATGAAATTCAGTAGATACCTAGGAGAAAAAGCAGGAGCATTTCGAAGAAAAAAACATGATATACCATTACATGTTATATCATTACATTTTATATTAAAAATTGATATAAAATCATATATTATGGATAGTATAAAGTTACCAAAACAGATATACAAGTCATTTTTTTGCATTTTTCTTGAAATTCTATGACTTTTATATTCATTTATGTACGAAAACCCCTTTTTAGCGGCTACGTCATGAGTGCAACACACGGTTAGCAGGTGCATGCATCCTTGTACGAGCCACCCAAAGGGATTTTCGGGGATCTTTTTTTTAAACCTGTCTGATATTCTTAGTTAAGTACGGAGTTCACCGCAGCAAGCGCATCGATCAGACCATATCCATAACCATTGTTGGGTGAGGTCCGATACTGACTGTCTGTCAGCGGTGTCGCTGTTTTCGAAATAACATCCTCTAATTGATCCACGGTCAAAGATGGTTTAGCCTGAAGCAGCAATGCCGCTAATCCGGCAGTATGCGGGCCTGCCATAGAGGTACCGTTCCATCCACCCTCATAAACCCCGCCCGGTACAGAAGAACGGATGTTCACGCCAGGAGCCGAGATTTCTGGCTTCACTTCGCCATAAGGAGAAGGACCACGCAACGAGAAGCTGGCCAGCTTGTTATTGATATGGGTGGCTCCCGTGGCATAGGCTTCAGGCAGATTTGCCGGATTAGCCACAGACCCAGGTCCGCCCGGGTTCGATAGTGTTGTGTTGCCTGCGGAGAACTCAGGGAAGATTTGAGCCGCTCTCCACGCCTTGGTCACTGGGCGATACCATTCGTCCAAACCAGGTCCACCACCCCAAGAATTATTCACCACATCCGGTGCAAGCTCAGGGTGTTTTTTGCCGTTTTTATCTACAGGCGCAAGAATCCACTGCCCGCCGTCCAGCAAGATGGAGTCTGTGGTATCCGGATTGAATACTCGAACGGCAATCCACTTGGCCCCCGGAGCAACACCGATTTCATTCGTACCGTTGCTGTCTGAGCCAACGCTTGTCCCCATCGTATGTGTACCATGTCCATTCGAATCTGTGGGCAGCGATGCTCCATTAACCGCATCATACCAGCTCAGCTCAGGATTCACGACTTGACCAGAAGCATTCAGCCCCCGCCATTTTCTTTTCAGTGCTGGATGAGTATATTCAACACCTGTATCTAGATTGGCAACGACAATGCCTTTGCCGTCAATACCTTTGGCCCAAACCTGCGGTGCTTTGATTTTGGAAATATTCCACTCGACACGACTTGGCGTTACCGCATCTTTATATACGGATTCTTGCACCGATTTTTGTGCATTCTCTTCCGTCACAGCCGGGTCGACAGCAGTTTGATCTGCAACTGCTTGGTTTGCTGTTGATTGCTCCCCTACCGGCTGGGCATCCTTATCTATTTCTACCTTTTGCAGCTCGCGCTTTTCATCTGGTAAAATTTTGTCGATCTCAGGTAGGGTTGCGAGATTATCCATGACCTCTTTGGTACTGGTTACCGCAAATGCATTCACGATAAAGTAACTCTTGTATTTTTTTACGTTTCCGTTATTGACTTCCTTCTTTAAGTATTCTTCCACAGATGGTTGAGTTTTTTCTGCGGTATCCATCAGAGAGTTGACAACCGTTTTACGTACAGAAAGCTTAGCAGCAGCGGGGGAAATCTGCTCGGCGGAAGCCTTCTGAAATGCGTGTTTAGCAACAGATTCTGTATCTACCTGATCTTTTAATTTAACCAGATAGGTGACATACTCGCTGGTGCTGAATTGCTGGTGGCTGAAACCTTGGCGGAAATCGTCGATGCTCCTGCTGAGGAGGTTGTGCTGGAATCTCCATACACCGGAGAAATCAGAGAAAAAGCAAGAATAGCGGTAAAACCGACCGACAGCGTCTTTTTGATATTTTTCGACTTAATCAATACTTTTCATCTCCCTTTACTTGGTTTTTTTGATTCTCAAAGACAACCTTCCGATAGCAGCGTCAAAAGCTCACAAATAGCCTCTGGTACTCACCTCCTTTAAAAAAATAGATTCTGGGGTGAAATCCATAGGTCATATTCTAAGGTGAATAACCTTTGGTGCAGACCGCAAGGAACGACATTCAATTAAGAACTGTGGACAAGTCTGGAAGAAAGTAAGTGAAAAAAGTGAAAAAAATGAAGAAAAAGGTAGGGTAAGATACTAGAAGTGATCGAGGAGGTTGATAAGCATATATTAAAATACAATTTAAAACAAAAGAATGAAACATATGGTATCTTTTAAATCTAGTATAGTGTCATAAAATCAGATATTCAAGCACTTTTTTGAATTTTATTCCTTTTTTTCTTGAAAAATTGAAAAACCTCTTCCATTTTCAAAACAAATGCGGGTCTTCTTCGTGCATTTTGTTTCGGATCATAGAAGAGGTTTTTCGGCATTCAGTAGCAAAAGTAGAAAAGCGCTATCTGCTGCTATTTACAGGTATGGGAACCGAAACGGCTCCTTCTGGAAAGGAAGATTTGGTTTCCTGGGTTCTACGACACAGGCTCGTACATTCTCGAAAAGCCATATGTCTGCACCCACTGCACCGATCCTGATTTACCATTGCAAGAGCTGCTGTTAAGGCCTCTCCTGTATGTTCAAAAAAATGATTTTGTCCGATCATGTCATAGCATCCGGTTTTATGCAGTAATTCCAGCGGTTGAGGCTGGAGTCCGGACACAAGCACTGTTCCACCAAACTTTCGGTATTTTTGTATTAATGCAGTAAAGTTAGCTTCTCCCGTCATATCCATAAAAGGGACCTTTCCCATACGCAACAACAAAATCCCTTGCTGGAGACCAGTCTGTCCCCCTACACCTGAGTTTTCCAACGCTGAAGCTGCACCGAAAAATAGGGGGCCTTCCACATTATAAATAGCCACCTGCGGGCAATCATGCTGCTCTGTGACCATATGTGCGCCTACCTTTTCATGCTTGACAGAAGGATCAGGAAGCACCTTATCTACTGAAAGTGTATTGCTCATACGTTTGACAAACAATACAACTGCCAGAATCAGGCCGACCTCCACAGCCGTTGTCAGCGTCGTAAAAACCGTCAGCAAAAAGGTGACGACCAGCACAATAGAATCTGCTGTCCGTGTTTTGAGGATGTGCGCAAAATGCTTGCGCTCACTCATATTCCAGGCCACTACCATCAACACCGGTGCCATACTAGCTAACGGGATATTAGATGCATAAGGTGCAAAAAGCATCAGAATGAGGAGTACAACGACCCCATGCACAATACCTGACATAGGAGAAACCGCGTTGTTGCGGATATTGGTGGCCGTACGGGCAATGGCACCTGTCGCAGGAATACCGCCGAATAGTGGTGTCAGCAAATTGGCAATCCCTTGTCCAACCAGTTCGCGATTGCTGTTATGGCGGTCTCCCGTCATCCCGTCAGCTACCACCGCTGAAAGCAGTGATTCAATAGCCCCCAGCATCGCTATAACAAGTGCTGGCGGCAAGAGCTTCACGATTAATTCCCACGTCATTACAGGAATATGCAGCTCAGGCAAAGATGCCGGAATTGCGCCATAAGCAGAGCCAATCGTAGCCACCTGCCCTGGAAAAAACAAAGCTGCCACCAGCGTTGACAAGAGTAGGCCGACCAGTGAGCCAGGTATCTTGGGCCATTTTTTAGGCACCACAATAAGTCCAGCAAGACAGATACAAGCTGTCAGGATGCTGTACACATTGAGTGAAGGAAGCCGATGGATGATCTCTGCCATCGAAGGCAGAAAGGTTTCATGTCGCTCTACCCCGCGCAAGCCGAGAAAGTTAGCAATCTGACCACTGAAGATCGTCACGGCAATCCCGGCCGTGAAGCCAATGGTTACGGGCTTGGGAATAAATTTGATCAACGCCCCCAGCCTTAGAACACCCATTAAAATGAGCATAATGCCTGCCATAAAACCAGCTATCAGTAAATTCTCATAGCCGTACTGCATGACTATAGCCAGCAAAATCGGAATAAACGCACCTGTAGGTCCTCCGATCTGAAATTTGGACCCACCCAGTAGTGAAATCAAAATTCCCGCTATGATGGTTGTGTACAGACCATATTCCGGCTTTACCCCCGATGCAATGGCAAACGCCATACCGAGCGGGATAGCCACAATCGCCACGATGCTTCCAGAAATTAAATCCTTTCGTAAAGCCCCTGCGTTATAGCCTTCAAACCTTCCTCTCCACTTCATCCTGTAACCCTTCTTTTCTGTAGTAGCATTACTTCTCGTTACGTATGCCTTCCAGCAACGAGATCGCTTCGACTAAATGATTGTCAAAAATTCGCCGCGCCACCGCTAGCAGCTCCGTTAAGAGCGGATCACGTAGTGAATACACGACCGTTGTGCCTTCCTTGAAGCTGTTCACCAAATTTTTAGCCCGTAAAACAGCCAATTGCTGCGATACGGCAGAACCTTCGGAACCAAGCGCAGTCTGCAACTCGTTCACATTCCGTTCCCCTTCACTCAGCACCTCCAAAATGCGGATGCGCAGAGGGTGAGCCAATGCTTTGAAAAAGTCAGCCTTAAACTTCTGGAGATCTCCTTCCATTCCTGCGCCGTCCCCCTCACAGAATTGTTTCATAACGATCAACAATATCTGAATATTTGAATATTCAGTACAATAACAGCTTTGGGTCAATTGAACTATGATGTTACTCACACTTCACCATGCGTATAGTCACATTTTTCCACACTTTTATCTTTCAGGGTTGACAGCTTCCACAGGTTTCCATTAACATAACAATTAACTTTAAGAAAAGGGGGCCGACAGACATGACCAAGCTTTACACGATAATGACAATCAGTCAGCATGATACAATCACATATTCGAAATTTCGTCTCATCGGCCCCGTTCGGGCAACATGATGGGGGTATCACGCTGTCTGACGGCGTGATATGCCAGGCTTTTTTTATTTTGCATGCTATTGAAAGAACAGGTTATTTATGTTTTTATGATGTACTGATCATAAAATGTAATGACACTTTCGGTGCAGGAAGCCGTAGACGACAAGTCTGCGGCTTTTTTGTTTTTTTCAAATCTTTTTATACGATGTTATGAATTTACATGAAGAAGGGATCTACCCATTTATTATGAATATACAACCTACGACCAATTCATCTTTTCATGAAGGACCATACAGCCACCTGATGAAGCTTCCGGCAGGGGATCTGACCGTGTACGCTTCGCAGCAACTCTTTTCCTCACTGGATTACAAAGTGTTCGAGATGGCTAATAACAATTTACAAATTCCAGGTATCCGCTATATGGGATACACACCGGATGTACATGTAGGCGTCGGAACCTGCATCGGTACAACTGCGGTATGGGGAATGGAAGACGGTTATGTATCTCCCTCCATCGTCGGTAGTGATATTGGCTGTGGCATGCGTGTACACCTGACCAATCTGCACAAAGATGCTTTAAAGGAAATTAAACTACGTCGCAAGTTGGTTAAGACGATCGACAAATACTTGCCGATGGAAGCCCACCAACGCGGACATTATTCGGATATACGGCTGGAGCATATTGTACGCAAAGGCCTGCATGGCTTGCCTAATAAATATATCCCGGATAGCTACACTCCTAAGAAATCCACCTCACTGAGCCATGTAGAGCACAGTAAGTTCTCCTTTGACGAGGAAGTGCTGAATCTCGTCGAAGATCGTACTTGGCACCGGGCTCATCGGCAGCTCGGCACGCTGGGTGGAGGCAATCATTTCGTCGAAATTCAGGCGATTGAAATTGCAGAAGAAAATAGAGAAGTCGCTGAAGCTTGGGGGATGTTCGACGGTCAGGTGGCTGTGATGATTCATTCCGGATCACGTGCTTGGGGGGGAGCAGTCAGCCAGACCAGTTCATCTGCCATTGCCAAAGCGATGAGCCGTCTCGGTCTCGGCACCTCCGATCCGAGACTGGTATTCGCACCGCTGGATCATCCCGAGGCAGCACATTATGTGGATATGATGTATTCAGCGCTGAATTATGCTGTGGTGAACCGACATCTGATTGCATACTCCGTGCGAGAAGCCTTCCGCGATGTCTTTGGTACAAAGTGCGAGTTGCGTACTCTGTACGATCTGATGCACAATTATGCTTGGGAGGAATCCCATCCGGATCACGGCAGCGTGTTTGTACATCGTAAAGGTGCGACGCGCGCTCTTCCAGCAGGACACCCCGACAATCCGCGACCTTATCAGTCGACAGGGCATCCGGCCCTGATCCCCGGTTCTATGGGGACTGCCTCTTATATTATGGTAGGTTTACCAGGCGGTCAGGATAACTTTCACTCCATCTGTCATGGAGCGGGCCGTATTCGCTCGCGATCTGCAACCAAACGGCTCGTGAGTGTGGACGATTTTGCAGGCGCTCTGGGTGTAGGGACAGACGACGAAATTGTGGTCAACCAGGCATCTCTGGAAAGTATTATCGACGAATCTCCACAAGCCTACAAAAATGTAGATGATATTATTGAAAGTGTTACCGGGGCAGGACTTGCAGCCGTTGTAGCCAAATGTAGACCGCTGGCCGCCCTGAAAGGAGCAAAATAATGTTGAGTATAGACACCCCAGCTATTTATGAATTTGACGAACGTACAGATGGACGCATTACCGGTTATGCTGCTTATGCCCGTCTGATCGACGGTATTAGTGAAGCACTTTATAACCGCTATGGCGTAAAATATGAGTTGTACGCCAGTGATGATCCCAATATTGAGTATTGGGATTTGCTGGAGGAGGATATTCGTTCAGGCAGCCCTGAGCTGGAGCATGTGGCACGGGTGTTCGATCGTTTGGAGGAACGCACCATCCAGTATGACGATGACGGGCCAACTCCTGAATACGGTGTGCATCTGTCGATGCGTAACAATGTATTTGCCTATCCCAAATGGGGGATTGCACTGGCACGAGTTCCCTTTTTCCGTGATAATGGCGTATATAATGAAGATTATGTGTTTGCTACAGGCGACCAGGAACTGCAAAGCTTCCTCGCAGGCGTACGCGGGCGTGAACGCAAGCAAAATATGAAGCGTGTCACCGTCTTCACCGATACAAGCCGGGGACTCTCCCGGCAGGCAGAGCCGATAACCCGCGCAATTACGCGGGATGACGTGATTTTGAAAGCGGAAATCAAGCGGGATATCTTCCGATCACTTGATCAGTTTTTTGAAGCGGATCGTACCTTCTATCAGACTTATAACATTCCTTACAAGCGTGGGATTCTGCTATACGGCCATCCAGGCAACGGTAAAACAACCCTAGTGAAATCTATTGCCAATAGCGTGCCAGGTCCGGCCGCTTACTGGCAAATTACAGAATATACAACCAGTGAATCGGTCAAAGAGGTGTTCGAGGCAGCTACTCGCCTGGCTCCGATGGTGCTGGTCATTGAGGACATTGATTCCATGCCTCAGGAGGTTCGTTCCTTTTTCCTGAATACGCTCGACGGCGCTACATCCAAGGAGGGTATCTTCCTGATCGGAACGACCAATTATCCCGAGAAAATCGATCCGGGTCTGATGAACCGGGCGGGCCGCTTCGATCGGGCTTATGAAATCAGTCTGCCTGACGAAGCGCTGCGACTCGCGTATCTCAAGCTGCGTAACTTCCTTGTTTTTGCAGGTGAGACAGGTACACAGAAGGCGGCAACGATGACAGACGGCTTCTCCCTGGCTCAGCTCGGAGAACTATATGTCAGTACGGCTCTAGAATGGCATGAACAAGGAAAAGCCGATATTGAGCTGATTATTAAAGGTATGCGAGGCGAGCTTGATAAAAGCCGCAAGCAGGACTGGTTAAAAAATGTATCCGAAGGACGAGTCGGCTTCTTCTGATTCATCCTTTTATTGCCTCATTATGAAATTTATGTTACATTGATAAACAATAAAGTACCGAAAGGGTGACCTTAAGCCAATGATCTACTAATCCTATTCCCAAAGAAAAAACGTAATCTTACGAATTTTCTGGATAGGATTAGTGTAGGCTTTTGGGTATTAACGATAAGAGCATTGCTTCTTTGACGGGAGCAGTGTATCTTCTTGTTCGTATGTCTGCCTCCTATCCAGAAACCAATGGATAAGGAGGTTTTTTTTGTATGAAAAGAATACTCGCAATTCTCATGATCAATATATTCATTGTGATGGTCGGCGTTGGTTTGATCACCCCTATTCTGCCGGAACTGATCATTGAATTTGGTGCCAGTGGGCGGGCCATCGGTTTATTGGTGGCAGCCTATGGCATAACGCAATTCCTGCTCTCGCCCATGACTGGGCAGCTGTCTGATCGATATGGGAGAAAAGTTTTTATCGTCGCAGGTGTTATTGTTTTTGCTGTAGCTAAATTGATCTTTGCTATTGGAGATGAGCTGTGGATGCTGTATACCTCAAGACTTCTGGAAGGAGTTGCAGCAGCCCTGATTATTCCACCCATGATGGCATATGTAGCTGATATTACAACAACCGAAGAACGTGGCAAAGGAAATAGTCTACTAGCGGCAGCGATGTCATTTGGATTTGTCATTGGTCCAGGACTTGGAGGCCTTCTTGCAGGATATGGAACGAGAGTGCCACTGTATACAGCAACAGGTGCAGCTATGATTGCAGTTATTTTTTCAATCGTTTGTTTACCTGAAAGTTTATCGAAAGAACAAATGAAGGCAGCACGAGCAAGAATTAATCATCAAAGAGAGTCTATTTTCAAACAGTATGCAAGGTCATTGAAATCAAAATATGCGATGTTCTTTGTCATTGTCCTGGTGATGACTTTTGGACTTGCTAATTTTGAATCCGTTCTTGGTTTATATGTAACGAATCGCTTCCAATTTTCACCGCAAAATATTTCAATCCTTCTAACTGCAGGTGCTGTGATCGGCGTCGGTATGCAGGCATTAGTTGTTGCTAAAATGATCCATCAGTTTGGTGAAAAAAGGTTGATCAAAGGCTCGCTTCTCTTCACCTCTGCTGCTTATGTTTTATTTCTCTTCGCCAAAGATTTTTGGAGTATCTTTCTTGTGACTTCCCTTATTTTCTTTGCTACAGCTACGCTTCGTCCAGCTCTTAATACACAATTGTCGAAGATGGCAGGAAATGAGCAAGGATATGTAGCTGGTATGAATAATGCCTATATGAGTGTCGGGAATATTTTAGGCCCTACTCTAGCGGGATTTTTATTTGATGCGAATATGTTCGCTCCATTTTTAACAGGCTGTTGCATTCTTTTGATTACCTTCTTGATTACATTAAAAATGAAATAAAAGAGGACAACTGATGAGCAAAAGGCAGCTACGGGTGCGAGGCTTTATTTTTCAAATGCCCAGCTGTAGCTGCCTGTATGTTCAGTTTATTCCGTTTCCCCACTCAGTCTGTTCAAAAACTGGATGGCCCGTGGGCTGGTTGGCTGCTCTAGCACCTGATATGGCGTACCCTGCTCAAAGATTACGCCCTGATCCATTAAGATTACATGGTCAGCAACCTCTGCCGCGAACTTCATTTCATGGGTGACAATAACCATCGTCATCCCTTCGGCAGCCAACTGCTTCATGACCTTGAGCACCTCACCTACCAACTCGGGATCAAGAGCAGAGGTCGGCTCGTCGAACAAAAGCACCTCAGGTTCGACTGCCATTGCCCGGGCAATACCGACCCGTTGCTGCTGTCCTCCCGACAATTGATGTGGATAGGATTCCGCTTTATCAGCCAAGCCTACCTTCTTCAGCAGCTCCAGTGCACGTTTGCGCGCCTCGTCCTTGCTTTTTTTCTGAACCGTGACTTGCCCCTCCATCACATTTTGCACAGCGGTCATATGGGGGAAAAGGTTGTAGGATTGAAATACCATCCCTGTCCGCTTACGCAGCGCCAAAATGTTTTCTTGCCGAAGCTTCGTCCCTTTCGCAAAATTCAGTGCAATATCACCTACCTGAATTTCTCCCTGGTCGGGAACCTCCAGCAAATTCAAGCAGCGTAAAAGTGTTGTTTTACCAGAACCGGAAGGACCGATAATTACAAGCACTTTCCCCTTATCCAACGTCACGTCAATACCCTTAAGCACTTCCAGCGAGCCGAACGACTTGTGTATATTCCGAATTTGGATCACCGGTACAATCTCCTTTATCTAACGGAAAAACGGCTCAGACGCTTTTCCAAATAATTTTGCAGCACAGTCAATATCGTACTAAACAGCAGGTAAATAACCCCAGCCTCGGTATACACTAATAACGGTTCGTATGTGGTAGCTACAATCTGATTAGCCGTTCTGAACATTTCCACATAGGTGATAGTGGCAGCCAGTGAGGTATCCTTTACCAAGCTGATGAATGAATTGGCAAGCGGAGGCACCGACACACGGGAAGCTTGGGGGAGCACGATCCGCCGCAGCACTTGCCAGCGTGTCATCCCTAAGGAGTATCCTGCCTCCCATTGACCCTCCTGAATGGAAATAATAGCCGCACGCATAATTTCAGAGCTATAGGCCCCCACGCTGAGCGTAAAACCGATCACTGAAGCAATAAACGGGTCCAGTGTAATACCCACCGAAGGTAAACCATAGAAAATAATATACAATTGCACCAGCAAAGGAGTTCCTCGAATCACCCATACATAGAAGCCGAAGATCAGCTTGAGTATTCTCCATTTGGACAACCGGGCGAGCGCAGTAATCAGCGCCAGCACGAGTCCCAGAGCAAAAGAGATCAGCGTGAGCGGAATCGTAAAAGAAACCCCTGCTTTTAGCAGAGGTAATAATGAATCCATAATAATTTGTATTTGGCGATCATCCATTGTACAGACATCCTTTATTATTTGGACACATCGGCTCCAAAATATTTTTCAGAAATTTTCAGATACGTACCGTCAGCCTTCATATCAGCCAACGCTTTGTTGACTGCCTTGATCAAATCTTCGCTGCCTTTATTAAATACAGCTGCGCTGTGTGAAGCATCCGCAGATTCGTCCACCTTTTTGATCGGAGCATCAGGCTTTTGCTTTTTCAGATCCAGATAAGACAATCCGTCGTTGACCGTCGCATCTACCCGTTTGGAAGTGAGGAGGTCAATAGCTTGGTTGAATCCTTCGGTTGCTACAATTTCCGCACCATTCCTTTTTGCGATTTGAGTCAGGTTGCTAGTCAGGGATTGCCCTGCCTTTTTACCTTTTAGATCCGCAAATTTCTGGATGTCCGTATTATCTTCACTCACGATCAGAACTGCCTTAGAGACAATGTACGGATCGGAGAAATCATATTTTTGCTTGCGCTCATCTGTAATAGACACTTCATTGAATACTGCGTCAAACCGCTTGGAGTTCAAGCCTGCAAATATTCCGTCCCATTGCGTCTCGATAAATTCCGGTTGCACACCCAGGCGCTTACTTACTTCAGTTGCAATATCGACGTCAAAGCCTGTCAGTTTGCCAGCAGCATCATGGTAAGTAAACGGAGCATAGGTACCTTCCGTACCGATTCTCAGCTTGCCACTGGCTTTGACAGATTCAAGAGTAGCTGCAGCCGTTGTATCTGCTTTTCCATTATTAGAACCGTTCTCTCCAGTAGATGCATTATTCGTGCCAGCGCCTTTATCATTGTTGCCGCAAGCCGAAACCAGCAATGCCATCACGATGAGTACAATCGGTAAAAAACTAAATTTTCTCATGTTATCCACACTCTTTCCCTTTTTCTTGATCACCTAGCGCAGGCTAGTCATTGAATAGTACATCATTCATTTTCGCGCGTCAATGCTTTTATCCAATAATCCCTATCCAAAAGGTAAGTTATATTTTTTATCATCTAAGGCTATTCTAGGTTGACTCAATCATAGGCAGGCTATTCATTTTCACTCCCCTCGCAGCAACTTTTTGTGTACCATTACATAAGAGATTTCGTATAATAGGTTTTAATATGCAGATTAGAAATATTTACCGGAGTGTGATCATGGATACCCAAAATTCAACTTTATCTCCTGAAGGAAGGCACTCAGCCTGGGCTACCTTTACTTCACCTTTAAAGCAATCCAAAGCGTTCACCCTCTTGTGGCTTGGACATTGGATCGCTATGTTAGGAAGTTCTGTTACGACAGTCATTTTGCCACTGGTTATCTATTCTCTGACAGGCTCGACCACCATCATGGGATTGGCGATGACGGTTTATATGCTGCCAAACGTACTTATTCTTCCTTTCGCAGGAATGATTGTGGACAGAATTGACCGAATTCGCCTCCTTCTGTTCACGAATGTCGCCCGCTTTGGTCTGATGTTCGTTGCATCGGTGTTGATGTTTACGGACGGGATGAAGTTGCCGTTCCTATTCGTTGGCCTTGCGTTGTACGGATTGATGGATGGTATCTTTAATCCGGCTTATTCGGCCTTACGTGCACAAGTGTTCACACCGGACATCCGCAATGCTGCCAATGCGCTAAGTCAAATCAGTATACAAGCCGTTCGTCTACTCGGTCCTCCGCTAGGAGGCTTTATTGTATCCTTTTCCTCCCCGGGTGTCGGCTTTGGACTGGATTCTATCGCTTATCTGGTATCCTTTGCCTGTTTTTGGATGCTAAGTGCTCATTTGGCCTCCATCATCGGTAAACGTCAGGCCGATTCAGAACAGGAAGATCAGGGTGGACAACATTTTCTCAAGGATTTTATAGCAGGCTTTGCTATTCTCAAAAGCCATCCTTGGCTATGGATTACGATTCTCGCCTTTTCTTTCATTAATATCTGTTATTCAGGTATTATCGCTGTGCTCATCCCGTGGCTGTTCAAGGTTCATCATGGCTATAATCCAGTCGTATACGGCATTGCAATGGCAAGTAGTGGCATTGGTGCCATGCTGGGAGCCTTTGTGTATGGATCACGCAAGCATTGGAAACACCGCGGTCTGCTCGCTTACTTAGGAGCTTTTGTCAGCGGTCTCGCCTTACTGCTGTTGTCTATAGTCACCTGGATGCCAGGATTAATTATGAGCATGATGCTCGAAGGATTTGGCATTATGATTTTTGCGATTATCTGGGAGACAAGCCTGCAGGAATTAATCCCCGCTGAATCCTTTGGACGTGTAGCCAGTCTGGATTTGATGTTTTCCTTTGCACTGCTTCCTGTCGGCTATCTGGCCGTAGGTGCCGTGGCCGACAAGCTTGGTGGCATCCTCACCATTGGTATGTTTGCAACCATCGGCATGTGTATCGTGCTGGGCGTGCTAATTGTTCCTCATATCAGACGGTTTCAATAGGGGAATATGTAACCTTTTCTCAAAAAAAGCTGCTCCCACAGGTTCATTTGTGAACCTTGCGGAAGCAGCTTTTTTCCATTTTGACTCGCGTCCCATAGGACGAGTCTATTCAATAATTCGTAAAGTTAACCTCTGCTCCGTCCAACGGAACGGAAGATCAAGCTCACAATCACGACTAGCACAATCGCACCAATTAATGCAGGAACGATGTAGAACGATCCGATTTCAGGACCCCAGTCTCCCAGAATCAAGCTACCCAACCATCCACCGATAAAACCGGCGATGATGTTACCAATCACGCCACCCGGAACATCACGACCTGCGATAATTCCTGCCAACCAACCAATAATACCGCCAACAATCAATGCCCATAACCAACTCATTTTGCGTCACCTCGTTTAAGTTTTTATCGTTGTGTTCTATTATTAACCACTCGAACTCCTTTTGAACACACAGAGACCAATTGGTTAATATTACCACGCAATGGAACGCTGATTTGGGGGCTTGATATCATCCTACGTGCCTCCCAGATTATTTATGCTCTTTGTGTGAAAAGTGTGTCTCCTATTCGTTTATCCTTGTATTCCTGCTTTTTTTGTGCCATCCTCACATTATGGCTTCGCTGAAGTCACTTCATGCATAAGTTACAAAAATAACAAATTATTAAGGAGTGACCCCCACTGGAGTGTCGAGTAGGATGTGCTGCATGTTGCATTGCCATTACGATTTCTTCCCCTATTCCCGGCATGCCAGACGGAAAACCTGCTGGTGTTCCATGCCCTCAGCTCACGCCTGATTACCGTTGCCAATTATTTGGAAAACCCGAGCGTCCTGCCGTATGCAGTGGCTTTCATGCGGATAATGATACATGCGGAGACACAAATGAAAGAGCATTTGAGCTGCTGAGAGAGCTGGAGAAGTCCACTTTACCAAGTAAAACTTAAGGCGAACTCATTCGATATGAAGGAGAATTTTTGATTATGAATGTTATTGAAAAAAGAATTGCCGAATTGAAGCAGTACGGTCCCGATCTTACCACCCCCAAAGATATGGATTTATTTTGGGACAAAACACTGAGAGAAGTTCACGCCAAACCTGTACATGCATTCAAAACGCCCGTAGAAACACCGTATCCTCATATGATGGCCTATCGGGTCACTTTTGAGGGGGTCGATGATACGCCTCTGCATGCCTGGTATGTACGCCCCCGATATGCTGGAGATCAAAAACTTCCATGCATCGTTCTGTTTCATGGCTACACAGGCGGAAAGGGCTATCCTGAAGATTATTCATCTTGGCTAATGCTTGGTTTTGCTGTATTGGCGGTAGATGTTCGTGGTCAGGGAGGAGAAACGGGAGATCGTCAGAATGATCCACACGGAACCGTTAAAGGCTGGGTTACGAAAGGAATATTGGACAAGGATACCTGCTACTACAAAACGATTATAACCGATGCCCTTAGAGCCGTAGATTGGGTGGCGGAGCAGTCCGATGTCGATGCAGATAAAATCGCAATCAGTGGCGCCAGCCAGGGTGGTGGACTTGCATTAATGGTGGGTGCACTCAGCGATAAAGCTGCTACTATAGTAGCGGATATTCCTAATATGTGTCATATGGATTTTGGCATGATGAATTCTACCAGTTCACTGACAGAAGCTGCCGAATTCGCAAACCGCTTCCCCGAGCATTTGGAGCAGGTACTACATACATTGAGTTATTTTGACGTGATGAATTTAGCTCATCGCATTCGTATCCCGGTCATGGTATCTGTAGGGTTGAAGGATACGGTGTGCATGCCAGAGACGATTTTTGCTGCTTATAACCGCATTGAATCACCAAAAACAATTGAAGTTTATCCGTTCACCGGACATTGGGTAGAAGGTTTCCATAGACGCAAGACGGCTGAATTTTTAGTTCAAATCTTAGCATTAGATTGAGTTAACGGTTTCCTCCGGTTCCGGTGCATAAAAAAAGAACACCACGCATCTATCTGCGTAATGTTCTTTCAACTGCATCGGAGCCAGTCCTGCTTACTCTTACAAGCTCCTCGACACTTCACAGCAAAGCATCTCTGCAAAGTTTACGATGTAGTTCGCTGTTCTGCTGCCGAATCCCCTGTCCATTTTCGCACCCAAACAAAATCCATAATCATCAGGCCAAACGGAATGAAGGATGCAAACATAATGAAAAGAGGCCGCCGTATAGACCAATGCAATGCGGTTTTTCCATAGATCAGAGCAACGAGGAGCAACAGAAAGCTCACCCGGTATATGTTACCAATCACCATAACCGCCTGGGTCATGCCCGCAGCTTGCAGCGGCTGGTGGGTGAATAGTATCGCCAAATACGCTATAGCTTGAATCCAGAGCATGAGCCGGACACGCCCCAAAGGTGTTCTTAACACAAATTCAATCCCCTCTCCATGAGCAGGAATGTTCTCTCATCCCTTTTGCATCTTTTATTATAACGAAAAGATCCCCAAACTCCAACCTATCCATTTTTGAATTTTGACCAAATGAGTTGTGTTTGATACAGTTGTGTAAGAGGTGATTACAAATGCTTAAACTGGGTATACTGGACCAGTCTCATATTCCTGAAGGCGGTTCCGCTCAAGATGCATTGTCTAATACAACAGATTTAGCGCGTGAAGCTGATCAACTGGGGTACAGCCGCTATTGGGTATCCGAGCATCATGCGTCCAAAACACTAGCACACTCCAGTCCCGAGGTATTGATTGCCCATTTGGCTGCTCATACATCGCGTATTCGTGTGGGTTCAGGCGGTATTATGCTACCACACTACAGCGCATATAAAGTAGCTGAAAACTTCCGTCTGCTGGAGGCGCTCCACCCAGGACGCATTGACTTGGGGATTGGGCGTGCTCCAGGCGGCTTGCCGCTGGCTACTCGCGCTTTGCAGGAAGGGAAATACCAAGCTGTCGAACAATATCCACAGCAGATTCTAGATTTAATCGACTACTTCCATGATTCGGTGCCTGACAATCATCGGTTTGCTGGTCTTCACGCCTCCCCGATGATATCGACCGTTCCTGAATTATGGTTGCTTGGCTCCAGCGGGGAGAGCGCCAGATTGGCCGCGATGATGGGTGCCTCCTATGCCTTTGCCCAATTTTTCGGTACTCCGGGCGGCGTAGAAGCTACCGCGCGTTACCACGAGCAATTCATGCCTTCGATTTTAGGAGATAAGCCCCGCTCTATGGCGGCAGTTACGGTAGCCTGCGCTGAAACTGAAGAGGAAGCTGAGCAGCTGGCGTCCAGTGCTAGTTTGTATTTCCTTTTACTCATGCAGGGTAAAGAAATGAATTCTCTTCCATCGGTGAAAACAGCCATGTCCTATCCCTATACAGAATTTGATCGTGAGCGGCTACGTCAGTCCGCAGCATGGCGTGTTGTTGGCACTCCTGAACAGTGCAAGGAACAGCTGCTGAGACTGGCTGAGCAGTATCGCACCGATGAGTTACTGGTCGTTTCATCGATTCATGACTTTGATAAGCGTGTTCAGTCCTATCGGCTGCTAGCCAAAGCTTTTAATTTGGTATAAACAGAAGGTTAAACATAGGCTAATTTTCAGCACATTAAAACCCCCGCCTGCCTATAATGGCAACAGCGGGGGTTTGTTGTAAAGGATCGGTTCATTAGAACCAACCCATCTGTACTATAGAAGTAGTGTAGACACCACAAAAGTTGAATGTCATATGGTACTTTGGTAGTATATGCCATACACCAAAGGCGTATACACTATAGCATAACCTCAAAAGACCGCAACCAAAAGTCCCATATATTTTACTCGTTCAGTAGTTGGTAGTAGCTACAGCATATCCTAGGGTTCTATGCCCCATACAAGCTTACCTTGCTGATATACGGTGCCGTGGTCCCAGTCTGCAAATGCTGTTTGGGTTGCTCCATAGGAGTAATCGTTAGTCTCATCAAAATTGCTCCAATTCGCTGCGTGAATACGAGATTGAATTTCTCCGGTTTCGCCGCCGGGCTGAATCGTTCCCGCTCCATCTGTGAAGGAAATCTCCACATATTTATCAGCCTTGGGCTTCAGATTTGGCAAAGTTACAAAAGTTGCTTTTACCTTTTCATTACCAATCTTGGCCCAATCTACAAAAAACTGCTGAGCTTGTTTGCTCTCATCTGTGTAATAGTAGCGAATTTTCAGGTCACTCAACTTCACAGCTGTTTTTCCGGTATTTTTGATATTAAATTGAGGCCGGATTGCATTATCCTTGGCGTTCGTGTCATCAGTGCGATATTGAAGCACAATCCCTTCATTATTACCGCCTGGTGTACTTCCACTGTGATCGCCACCGTTGTTTCCACCGTTGTTATTACTACCATTGTTGCCATCTCCGCCGCTATTCCCGCCGTTGCTTCCTCCACCATGATTGCTGGAGCCTTCCAGAATCGCCTGTTTTACAAATTTGCCGGAAGCCGTTAATTGTGAATCAGGCCATCCACCCTTGCGGTCAGCACCAGGCAACAGGGCAGCAGAGGTCTCATTTTTGTCGGAAAGCGACCAATTGGCCCAACTGATTTTGCGACTGGCCATAAAATCAGTCCATACTTTGGATTCATTCAGGAACGGACCACCGTTACCCGAAGCGTCACTTGTACCCCACTCGGTAGCAAAAATGCCTACACCTTTGTTCAGGGCATAATCAATCCGATCACGTAAAGATTGTCCATGCGTACCCGCATAGAAATGCACGGTATACATTGTATTTTTATCTGGAAGCGGATGGTCTGCTGCATCATGTACATCCTGACTCCAAGTACCTGTTCCTACAATAATAATATTATCCGGGTCTTTAGCTCGAATAACCTGAGATACCTCAGATGCATAAGGTCGGATTTGATTGTTCCAGTTTACATTCCCATTCGGCTCATTAGCAAGTTCATAGATTACGTTAGGCAAATGGCCGTACTTAGTGGAAAATTCATTAAAGAAAGCTTTGGCTTCATTTTTATGAGTGTTCGGATCGCCATCTGAGAGAATGTGCCAGTCAATAATGACGTACAGGCCCAGTTTCTGTGCTGCCTCAATTGCTTCCTTCACTTTATTTTTCAATGAAGGGTTGGTAATATAACCATTTTCTTCAGTGTACAACGCAACTCGAAACACGGAAATGCCCCAATCGTCCCGTAACCATTTCATAGTGTCCTGATTCACCAGATCCCCAAACCACTGAACGCCATGAGAACTAATGCCCTTGAGCTGTACAGGTTGTCCATTTTTATCCACCAGTTTACCGTTCTTTACTGAAAGTTGTCCGTAACGTTCCACAGGGGTCGTCCCGGCCGCCTCTGCTGTCGGCGCATTCCAGTTGAAGCCATTCGTTAACGTCAATAGCAACACTGCTGTTAACATTACTGCTACTCTTTTTGCGATCCTTGGCAGGACCCATTGCCCGTTCATCATTTACACATTCCTTCCTTTTAATAAAGTAGATAAGACTTATCAGTACGTTGTTCTCCGCTTTTTCGCCCCCTCTTTTATACAATAAAAGGATCAGGTCCAACATTCGATGTCACTTACCTGTATATGGATGCTACTACTATTATAGTTAGTTTCATTTTACATTTCGACTTTATCCCAGAAAATGAATAAGAAGTCACGGTTTTGAGATATGTACCCCTTAGTTGGCTACTATAGAGTACTGAAGGGACAAAAGTCTCATTTACTTATTAAGTTTAACCTAAAAAAAGACTGCTTCCCGATGCCTAGGCTCGGTACAGCAGTCTTATCATGATCTTATATGTGATCAGATAATATTAACAATTCGTCTTAATGTATGATGTCCCTATTACCCCTTAGCGGCAGCTTGAGGTTCTTGGGTTGCCTGATCTTCGTTCATATCGCCGCCATCCGTCGCTTGATCTGTCAGTACAGTCTCAGATGAGTTACCCATTACCTTGTCTATAAGTTGTAGCCAAGGTTCTTCACTGCCTCCACAACTCTCAATATCACCGAGCAGGGACTCTAGCGTGGTTCCTTCTTCTGGCAAATCAATAACTAAACTGTCTTCGTCAACTTGGATGGTGCAGCAGGTTTTCATTGTAAATCCCTCGCTTAATTCTTATTTGAGCATGCAGTATGCTTGCTCAGATGGGATGAACTCCCACGGATCCAGGGATAAGCCTTTTGAATCCGTCTGAAATTATAAACCTAATGCATCCCAATTGCAATGAACAAACCTTGAATTTTTAAGAATTAGCGAATCAATTCAAACATTCAGCAAGCTCTGTAAAAATTACTCCAAGCGCATAAGCCCCCGCATCTGGATAACCAAGGCTTCTCTCTCCGACCGCTCCGGCACGTCCCATACGCGCCACAATGTTTTCTGTCTTTTTGGCCCCTAGTACAGCGGCCTGAGCACCTCGTACAAAGGCTGCCTTCACGTCAACATTTGATTTCGCGCTCTCTACCCAGCTATCCGCACATGGCACTAATGCATCAATAAGCGTTTTATCACCAACGACGGCTCCTCTGCCGAAAGAACGTTCGCCTGTCGACTGTATGCCTTGCACCGCAGCCTGCATCAGATCTGCGAATTCGGTAACGGTGAGCTCGTTTCTTTCGCCCGCAGAGCGTGCTGCTGCGCGAAATGCCGAGCCCCAGATCGGGCCCGAAGCACCGCCGCAGTATTCCATGATGACGAGCGAGCACGAATGGAGAAAGGCCCCCATCGTCAAAGAATCTTGGTCTAGGATATCGCTCCATTCCCGTTTCAGCTGACGAAATCCCTTCGCAACGCTCATACCAAAATCTCCGTCGCCTGCATGAGAATCAAGATCGCAGAAAGGCACCTCATTCTTGATGATAACTGCACTTATTTTGTCAACCAGGTAGATCAGATTGTTCAACGTAATCTTGTTATCCTCAATAACTGCAAAAGCAGGAGCGGTTTCCACCTCGAAAGATACTTGCCGATTTTCGTCTGCTACAGTTGAAAGCTCCGTGAATTCAACATGATCAACAGGTCCAGACACCTTGAACGCCGGCGCGTTGCTTTCATGGGAAAGTAGCGTTTTCAACTCGCCGTCCAGCTTCATGATCGAAACTGAGATGCCCGCCATATCGATACTCGTCATATAATTGTTAACGAAAGCTCGATTGATCTTGATTCCCTTCGTTGCCAGTTCGCGAGTGACCGCATAATTGAAAAGGTACAGTTCTTGTAGAGGCGTACCGCCAAAACCATTGATCAGCAGAGCGATTTCTCCGCTGAATCCGTTTTCGATCTGCATGTCTCGAAGGAGATCACTTACCATTCTATCTGCCAGCGTATCCGCATCCGTCAGCTTTTCGCGTCTGATACCAGGCTCACCGTGGATGCCGACGCCGTACTCCATTTCATCATCCTCAAGCTCAAACGTTGGCGAGCCCTTCGCCGGCACGGTGCACGACGTCAATGCGAATCCGATACTGCGTACATTCGCAGCGGCTTTCTCCGCCACTGCTTGACTTCCGCCAGACTACGGCCCTCTTCTGCAGCTGCACCCGCGATCTTATGCACAAGTACCGTGCCCGCTACACCGCGTCGTCCGACCGTATATAGACTGTCTTCTACAGCGATGTCGTCTTCGACCTTTACATAGTCCACTTCCAGACCATCTTCAGCAGCCAAATGGGCACCGTTTCTAAAGTTCATGATATCGCCGCTGTAGTTTTTGATAATCAGCAGTGTGCCTTTTTTCCCAGCGGTTGCTCGAATGGCCTGATACACTTGAATTTGCGAAGGAGAGGCAAAAACATCACCACAGACCGCCGCATCGAGCATCCCTTTGCCGACAAAGCCGGCGTGAGCGGGCTCGTGCCCACTGCCGCCGCCGCTGATGAGCGTTACTTTCTCCGTGTTCAGTTCCTTTTTCTTGAGCACTTTATATTTTGGTAGAAATTCCAACTCGGGATGCGCGAGCGCAATACCGCTGCACATCTCAAGAACCAAGTTTTCCGTACGGTTGATGACCTTTTTCATGCTATTTTACCTCCGCTTTGTACTGGCTGCCGATCCGGTCGGCCGCAGCAATTGCCGCTGCAACCTGCTCCACCGTGATCGGAAACGGCATGGCATGAATCGATTCCTCCTCAATGCAGGCTTTAGCAGCTACTTCCATGAGTTCTTCCCGGCTGATATGATCGACACCGATATCGGCCAAGCAGACCGGCAAACCGATGGTTAAACAGAAATCCAGTACCTGATGTAATTCTTCCGTCGGTGCGTTTTCGAGCACTAGCTGTGCGATCATACCGAATGCGACTTTTTCTCCATGATAATAATGATGCGTGCCTTCCAAAATGGTGAGTCCATCATGAATCGCATGGGCCGCAGCAAGTCCGCCGCTTTCGAAGCCAAGACCTGAGAGTAAAATATTAGTTTCAATGATATTTTCGAGTGCTTGTGTAACTTGATTTTCATCGCATGCCGCTTTTGCTTTGGCACCGTCTTTTAAGAGCATTTCATAACTTAACGTTGCAAGTGCCATCGCCGCATTCGTACCTACGGCTGGCGCACACTGTCCCTCGCGTACTCCGTTAGGCAGTCCAGCGTTGACCCTGGAGTAAGAACGGGAGGTCGCACGGGCTTCAAAGTAAGTCGACAGTGCATCCCCCATACCTGATACGAGGAATCGGGTTGGTGCATTGGCAATTACAGTGGTGTCGACTAATACGACACTCGGGCTTTGTTTAAAATAGGCGTAATCGTCGAAGGCGCCTTCTGGAGTATAAAGAACGGCCGAGTGACTTGTCGGCGCATCCGTCGCAGCAATCGTCGGACAGATGATAAGCGCTTCCCCTTGTGCCACACATTTCGCCGCGTCAATCGCTTTGCCACCGCCGAGACCAACGATGCAATCACATCCATTCGCAGTGGCGATTTCTTGAAGTCTAGACACTTCTTGTCTGGAGCACTCATCCATAAAACCGCTTTCAATAAAGGTTACGTTATACTTTTCCGTAGTGGAATCAAGCTTATCTTTCACCCGCTCCACATCGGCTGGATGCGCGATCAGTAAGGCAGATTTGCCGAAGGTGCTCACATAGTAACCCAAATTTAACAATTCATTTTCACCTTGTACATATTTGCTTGGGCTGATAAAAGCTTTTCTCATCTATAATTCCTCCCTTTATTGTGTTGGTTTCGTTCTGATTTAAACTATAAACGAACCATGTGAACTTTACATTGGAGGAATCAAGGAATATATTATAATTTGCAATCGTATTTTTTTGCACTGAAGCATGTGAATTGTACTTTTTTGTTGTTGCTTACAGGATAATTTACCATTAAGGGATGAGAATCTTGATACGTGAACATTTAAGTATCCAGAAAATCTTTGATTTGGAAAAGTGGGAGCAGTTGCAGGATTCATTAGCATCCGTTACCAAATTAGCCATTCTCACCGTCGATTATAGAGGGAATCCGCGAAAGAAGATTTTGAATTAGAAATTGGACTACCGGTACCTATAGGTGTAATTTGGAATGACTTACCGAACAAAATTAAAGTGGTAGCTGAGCGGTTGAAGGAAATCCAAATCGAGAATAGACCTGCGCTACAGGTAATTGGAAGGTATCAACGAGAGGATGTCTTAATCTACGCGGACACTCCTTACATTATGGGCACCAGGAATGGAGATATTTACAGGAATGAGATGACCGATGATGATCACTCGGTATTGTTGAATGCCCTGAAGGATCATTCTGGACCGGTCCTGATATTCGGTTATTCAAATGAGCTATACGACGATATGTTGAGTGATTGGCAACGTGAATAACGGCAGCAAGTGATTGAAACGGGGCAGGCGCGGACTGAAGTGCTTTGGATTAACCCGGCTGCTGCAGATCATGGACAGCAGACCACCTTCTTGCTACAGGGTGTGCAATTGGGCTGATTTATCAAATTGTGTAATCAGAGTATGAAATCCAACTATCCATACAAGACAAATAGACAACTCGGCCAACAATACAGAAAGCAAGGAATATAGGAGGTTAGCCTAAAAGGCTATGAAATATGATAGGGGTAAGACTTCTGTATGGTCATTAATATCAGGGGAAAGTGTATCGATAAATAAATTTATGGATAAGAGCTGAAAAGGAAAAAGGCTTATTGCTCTTGGAGTTCCCAAAGCAAAAGCCTTCTATCATTTTTCCTTTTTAACTCAACGGCTAAATTCTTTTTCGAAAATGGCTTGATTAGCGATGACAGGTTCTGGACCCACCGCATTGATGTTCGTCACCAAAATATCCTTCCCGCCTAAGGTACCACCCGCTAGCGTTTCAAACCCATGAATGCCGCCGCCATGTCCCCAATAGGTCTTTCCGTTCGGCAGAGTCACCTTATAAATTCCAAGTCCATATTTGCCAAAAGGTGAGTCCACACCTGTTGTCATCTGCTTCATCATCTTGTCATTTAATAATTTCCCACCCAAAAGCGCACTAAAAAAGGTGGTCAAATCTTTTCCTGTCGAGATCATTTCCCCCGCAGCATTCGCCCATGAAGGATTATACTCTGTGAAATCATACAGTTTCCCTGCCTGATTCATGTTATAGCCTGTGGCATGCTTGCCCGGGATTTTTGGATTACTACCACTAAAGGATGTATTTGTCATCTGAAGCGGGCCAAGGATCCGTTTCTTAATCTGTACATCGTACGTTTCTCCTGTCACCTTTTGAATAACAAGACCAGCTAGTACGGTATTTGTATTCGAATAGTCCCAGCCTGCCCCTGGTTGAAATACTGGCGGCTTAGCCAGTCCCATACGTACAAGGTCATTAACGGTATATTGAGGGAATGAGGTAGCGTATCGCATGTCTAGATTCGTATAGCTTGCAATCCCGCTCGTTTGGTTCAATAACATACGAATCGTGACTTTGTTGCCCTCATACCCATTACCCTTTACCACACCTGGGAGCCATTTTTCTACCGAGTCTTCCAGATTCAGCTTTTTCTCCTGAGCCAACTGTAAGACAAGGGTAGCAACAAACACCTTTGTGACACTGCCAATACGGAAAGTAAAGTCTGGCTCCATCGGATTTTTATGATCGAGGTTGGCTACACCGGCTGCATAAGACCAGTATTTTCCGTCTCTTAACCCAGCAGCAATTATTCCAGGGACTCCCTCGACTTTTGCTTTCTGATCAATGAAGTGTTTCAATTCTTTCCCATGTTTTCGAGCTGCTTGATCCGGGGTGGAAGGTTGCTTGGCTTGTCCCGAGAACTCAGTCATCTGGATGTTCTCTATATGAGGTACAGCACCTTCTAATACGTTAATACTCATCGCGATCACATGCTTGCCGTCTTTTGTTCCACCTGCGAAGTTGGTGAATCCAGGAATGCCACCTTGATGACCCCATATGGTAGTGCCATTCGGCAATGTTACTTCCTGAATACCGAGTCCGAATTTCCCGTGTGGAGTATCAACAGTGGTTAACATTTCTTTCTGAATCTTAGGTGTTAACAATTTTCCGCCCAATAAAGCACTAAAGAATGTTGTTAAATCTTTCGCAGTCGAGATCATTCCCCCTGCTGCGTCTGCAAACGAAGGGTTAAGGTCAGTCATATCCATTAATGTACCGGCATTGTTAAAGTATCCATTCGGGCTGTTTTTCGGAATGGATTGCGAGTTTTCTGGTAAAAACGTTTCTTTTAGTTGCAGCGGCTCAATAATTCGTTTCTTGATTTGTTCGGCATATGTTTCTCCTGTGACCTTTTGGATAATGAGTTTCATCAGCACTGTATTCGTATTCGAATAGTCACCCTTGGTCGGTGCATGCTTTAATGCGCGAGAAATGAGTTGTTCTGCTGTAAACGTTTGAGTGGAGTTCTGGAGTAAACTTTCCTTGAGTTCATCATCTAAGTAGTCTGCCACTCCACTCGTATGATTTAATAACTGACGAATCGTAATTTTGTTACCGTCATATCCGTTTCCTTGTACGACACCTGGGAGCCATTTTTCTACCGAGTCATCGAGGCTTAGCTTCTTTTCCTCAGCTAGTTGCAGGGCCACTACACCGACGAACGATTTCGTTATACTCCCGATTCGAAATGAATAGTCAGCTTGCATCGGTTTCTTACTTTCTACATTCGCTTCGCCGGAAGCATACGACCAGAAATCCTTTCCCTTCTTTACTGCAAAGATGACACCTGGGATGTTTTCGCTGGCAGCAGCTTTATCAATCGCTTCTTTTGTTTTGGCATGAACCGTTTCCTTTTGTTGCGTGATTGCCTGGTCCACACCTGCCTCCGCACAACCGTAAGTAGGTAGTATCAGCGTTCCTATCAATAATGCAGATAACGTAAGGGACGCTCCTTTTTTCATGTGGAATGGTTTCATTTCTCATCATCTCCTGTAAGTTGAATTGTGTTGTCTCACACATCCACCTTATTTTCAGGGCTGTAAAATCACATAGTGACAAAACCGTTCTTTCTATAAATGACATCATGCCAACCCATCATGTTTGCGACATGATAGAATGTCATAGAGGCTGTATGACATGGCGATTTTGCTTGACGAATCGGGAATTGATGAGGCATGATGAGTCAGAGACATTCGGGAATTTTCTTACCATTCAAATGAGCAGGAGTATATGACAAATGTTATCCATGATAAAAAAATGGTTTTGGTACAATTGGGTGATTTTTGCTTTACGAACGATTTGGCTAGGCATCATCGTCATAGCAGATGTTATGTATCCGGCAATGATAGCCGTTCCGTTCGGAGTCATCATCCTTATTGCCTTTTTGGTTTATGCCATTCCATTGATCGTTCAATATCGAAAAGAAAATTGGTATCTGGCAGTCGAAGTCTTAATGACAGGCTTTTTTTATCTATTTGTGGCCTATGTAGCGCCTGCATTGACTTGGACTTTCGTTTTATTGGTGATCATTATTGGTGTGGCCAGCAGTCGCAGAACATATATGTGGACGGGAATCTCTAGTGGGATTATTTTTCCGGCTTTGAACGGGTTGATTACCAATCGTCTCCCGTACGAGTTCATGTTTAGTTGCAGCTTTGGTTTTGCGATCGGTATGGCTTTTAGCATATTAATTGAGTCTCATAAGCAAGGCCGCATCATTCAAGAACAGAAGCAATTATTGGAGCAGCATATTAAGCAAATCGAGGAGCTTACACTGATCGAGGAACGTAATCGGCTGTCATATGAGTTGCATGACACAATTGGGCATTCGCTAACCTCGCTGATTGTGGGCGTTGAATCACTCCGATCCTCGGTTCCTGATTCACAAATCGAACGAGTCGACAAACTTGTCTCAATAGCACAAGACAGCTTGGATGATATCAGAAAGCATTTTCATCAGCCCTCTGATGCGCGCTTGAACCAATCGTTAAGTGAGGCACTACTGGAACTGACAGAAAAATTTATAAAGTCAACTGGTGTAACGGTCAACTTCCGTGTGATCGGCAGTGAGACGCTCGTTATGCAAAAAATTAGCTTTTGTCTATACCGTTGCCTGCAAGAATCGCTCACAAATACGGTTCGTCACGGCCAAGCAAGTGAGATATCTGTTGATCTGTATTTCGAAAGTCAGCAACTCCGTCTACAAATCGAAGATAATGGCAACGGACTAGAATCCATCGAATTCGGCTTAGAACTAAAGGGAATAAAAGAACGGCTTGAGCAACTGCAAGGTTCGCTGGCCGTTCATTCACAATCAGGGCAAGGAACCGTTGTCATTTGTAATGTTCCCATAAAGGTAGAAGCTGGACAGGGAAGTATCCGCCTACTTATTGTTGACGATCAGGTGATGATTGCCGACAGCTTACAGCAAATCTTAAGCCAGCAGGACAACTTTATCGTTGGTGGTACAGCTAGTGATGGGCAAGAAGCATTAGAACAATGTGAGCGGCACCAGCCGGATATCGTGTTAATGGACGTGCACATGCAAGGGATGAACGGACTCAAGACCTTCCTTCAAATGAAAGAACGCTGGCCGAACATGAAGATTGTGATCATGACAACGTTTGAGGATTCGGTACAGGCAGCAACAGCACTGGAGCATGGGGCGGAAGGATATATGCTGAAGTCAACTCGTCCTAAAGAGATGATGGAAGCGATGAAGCTCATCTATAGCGGGGGAACGTGGCTTGATCAGTCGATCGCCACACGCGTATTCGAAGAGATGAAGCGCCAACGTGAGCAGTTAGAGAAGTACAGCCCGAATGATCCGTATGGGTTGACGAAACGGGAAAGGGAAATTTTACAGCTTTTATCGGATGGACTTCGTTACAAATCGATTGCCACCAAACTATATTTATCGGAGGGAACGGTACGGAATTACTGTTCCACCCTTTACTCGAAGCTCGGTGTCAGCAACCGGGAAGAAGCGATTGAACTGGCGAGAAATGAGAGTATTCTATAGAAGACAAAAGGACGGGAGAAATCCTTGAGTTAAACTGTTCAACTAACAGGGATCGTTAGTTGAACAACAATAGCGGCAGTCTAAGACTTTATTATCAGGGTCTTAAACTACCGCTTTTTCTATCCTGTAACCAGCCACAGCCAATGCCAATCGTTCTGCAAGAAGGTTCGCCAAGATGAGAATCTCCTTCCCTACTGCCAGAAATGTGATTCTCGTGGTGGACTTGAAGCGGTGCGTTCCAACAAACCTTATATTTATCTCTGTCATTATGACATCGTTGACATCGCAGTACCGATTATTATCGACGATAAGTACATCGGCGCCGTCATGGCAGGTCAGGTTCGCCTAGCCGATCCTTCGAGCGCTTTACAGCTGTAACAAATCCTCACGTCAAAAAATGAAAAACTGTACAGTTCCAAATGGGAGGAACTTAAGGACTACTACGCCGATCTGCCGACGATGACTTATCAGGAAATTCAGATGATCTCCAACATGTTATCCTTATTGTGTAATTATATTGTTGAAGAAGCGATGAACAAAAATCTTCTCGCGGAAATGTTCGAAAAGGCTTCGGCCATAGAGTCCACTCCGCAGTTGTCCGAGATCCTTCCTGGCTACTCGCTGAAGCATATCGAAAGCCTTAAGAAAGAAATGAATAATATCTTAGCAGATGCCTATCTGAACTCCTCAGGGGATGAGGATATTCCGTGCGGAAATCCTGTACTCAAACCCGCTTTTGAATATATTTATGAGCACAAGGGTGAAACTTTCTCTCTAAAAGCCATGGCTGACTTGTGTCACATTAGTCCGAGTTATTTTAGTCGGCTGTTTGCGAAAGAAACGGGTGAGAACTTTTCCAGCTATCTGTCCCGCTTAAAGATGAAATGGGCGAAGCAGCTGCTCGAAGCCACAGATATTCCGGTATCCCAGATCAGTAGTGAGCTTGGCTTCAATGAGCCGGGGTATTTTATTAAAATATTCAAAAAATATGAAGGCACAACACCTGCGGTGTACCGAAAGTATTACAAGGGATAAATACACGAAAAAACAGATGATTCATGGGTATATTGTTACCATGATCATCTGTTCATAATGTTCTTGCCTAAGCTACATAATCTGTGTGTGCTGATCAGGCTGCCTGTGATTGTGATTTGCGCTTAATCACCAGTTTAGTGCTTGGTTTGATGGCTCTTTTGACGACCATCATTAAGGAAATCAATACAATTACCCCCATAAAGATAGCGACCGGCATATATCCCGTATACGAAATCAGCTCTACAACCGGATACAGGATGGCAGGCACCCTGAACGAATACTCATCAGCCGTCTCCATATAATACGCTAGCCAGGAGAGAAAGCCCCCGATCAATAATGTGTATAGAAAAAAGACGATCGACGGTTTCATAGATGCCCAAGCTGTATTCGTAGATTGCTCATAAGTATAATCCTTTTTCATGTAGCTGTACAAATGCTGTACGAACGCGTCCTTTTCGTCACTGGCAAATTCCATTTTCACTTTTTCAGGTGTGGAGCTACCTGCTTTTGTATAGGTAAGAAGCAATGTATCATCAAATTTGGTCAAATTTGTTTGCACGCTTTCTATTGCATGTAATGGAATACAATAATCATAATGCTCCATTTCTTCCATCGTCACAGTTCCTTCGGAAAGCTGCACACTGATTGCTTCTGCCTGAGCCTGAGCCAAATCGGTAAGAATGGCATGAGGATGAAGAATAGCAAAACGTTTATTATCCAATTTATAAATTTTCGTTTTCTCATCATCATGAACGGGCATACAAATCCCCCTTTTTATCAGCAATTTTATTATGGTGTGTTTCTTTAGAGCTACCGTAATGTTTCTGACTGATCCTGAGCATTCGTTTCATTGTGCAAGGATTCTGATTTTTTCTTGCGAAATAATTTGGCAAAAAACTTGCCTATCACACCAAACACACCTGCACAAGCCGCACCAATGAGGACGAGCACCTTAATTCCCGCGCCCTTAAAAAAAGCAATGATTAATGCCAACAAGCCTACCTTTTTAGCTACTGCCAAGCCAGCTCCTCCCAAGATCAGTCCAGTCAGGCCATACTCAGAAATTTTGTCTGTTGAAGCATTAAAATCCTCGTATCGCTCACCTGATTTGACTGTCAACTTGGGTAATATTTTCTCATTCAAAAACTTCTTATCCGCCTCCAAATGTGCAGGATCGGACACTAATATGGCAGAGATATAACCCTGACGAGTGAGCACGCGAACATTATAATTAATCAGCTTTTCCTTGTTCCCATCCTCCGCCAGCATAGACCAAGTTAGATTATGGGTCGCTTCATTATAAAAAGGCTCCACATCCCAGCCTGTAACATACAGGCGATCACTTTCCGCCTTTTCCTTGTTACTCTCTTCCGTACCTTCTTTATAACTATCTAGAATGGCATCTGCATCGATGTCTTCTTTTTCATCATCCTTGATATGTCCAAGTTCATAGTATTCAAAAACAACTTCCCAATTTTGATTTTCATCCTTCGGAAATATACTCCCAATTTCCTTGCCAGATGGCTTTTCGTGATTCATCTCGCTTACCTTTGCAGTGTTAGCCGCATCCAAAAAAAGAAGAGATGAGTCTAAATCAACCGTAGCCACCTTTCCCAGGTCTACCTTTCGGCCACCTTCAACCCATTTTAATTGTTCACTGGATGAAGCCCACGCGTTTCCTCCATTGAGTAACACCAGACTAAGCGCCAACAGCGCTCCCAAAATCGTTTGGCTCCATCTCATTTTGTTGTTACATTTGTTATCTAGTCTCTTATTCAAAACTCATTACCCCTTTATAAATTCCAATATCTCCCGTGTCCCCAACCATATTAGCCACTGCTTTATATTTTGTCAATTCACCGTAGCAAAGGGCGTTTCCACGACTTTATACTCATTTTTATACATATGTATGCAAATTTTCTACTCTAATCGGACTGGTTTTACAAGGTATGGAGGAGCGATATAAAAAGACTCATCATGGACAAGCACAATTGCGCAATCGCTGCAACTTATCCGTTCAAGTCTCTCTCACTTATAATTTCTTAAAGGACGTATCCCTTGATATGACAACTTTGTTGACCTCAAGCTTAGTCTCAAGCACATCCATCTAGCCTATAAAATGTCGAATTTCAGCAGGTTAAGGAATGCATACTTCACCAAACAAGCGACTATAGTCTTAGTGACTTTATGCCTGTTTTTATACATATGTCATCTTTTTTATTTAAAAAAATGTATAGGCTTACACCGGATTGATTTATCAAATGCCGGGACATAGAAGTAAAGATAGAGGGGATGCACACTCCACTCCTCTATCAGTTATTTTAATCCACAATCATCCGTCCGGCTCCGCCGCCCTGCCAGCGGCCTGCTGTGCGCTTCCCCCGTCCGGCTCCTTCCAAAATCAACACTAACTGCCTATGGAGCTGAGCATGTGAAAATTCCTTATATTCCGCACCACTTCGGTTCGCAATATAATGCTGGATAGATTCTCTGTCCACAGCTTCCAGGTTCAGACACATCAGTGCAAACATACAATCCATCGGATCGTTTGTACCGCTTTTGAGCAGTTCGGATGCAAAGTAGCGCATCGTTTCCGGGCGCAATGTGCTTTGATACAAGCCCGCAAACGGGACATGGATATCACTCCATGTATTAAATTCAGTAGCCATATCAGCAAAATCCTGATAATTGGAACGAAGCACGGCTCCATCTTTGAGTTTGAACCGGCCCAGCTCCAGTTCATCCAATCCGATCTCAGCCTCGGCCTCCAGCACAATATCTGCATGATGCACGGTGAAATCCGGGCGATCTGTTTGTTCCAAAAAAAGCAGCTTCAACACCGACAGTTGCCCCGTGGCTGCATACGGCACTTCCTGTTCCTGCTCTAGCAGGTATAATCTATTCTTGTGCTTTACAATGCCTCTGCCTACGGTCAGCGCATGTTCCCCAACGGTCACGTTCATTCCGGTAATAATGCCATCCGAATAATCCTGATATCGGATATCCAGAAAGCTACGTGGGTAATCCCGCAGATTTTCCAGCATCTCGGTTTTGAGAATACGACCTTTTTCAAACTTTGGAACGATATGCGTTAACATGGGGTTCCCTCCTTTCTCTATTCTTCTTTATTTAGGGGAACAGATAGCCGATTCACACCGGGCGCAGGCGGCGGAACTGTAACTCCATCATCGGTGGTGGGTGGAGCTTTACTTACTCCAAGTAATCCAATAAATAGGCGAAAATTCTTTTCTATACATCTGCGTAAATCCATCGTGCTCCCCCTGATTGAAGACTGAGGTTCATTATAATCTCAGAATTTATTACCTACCTTTACATCCCAGCTCCGCGCCCAGCCTGCTCGCGAAGTATATAATTCAGCTCACGCTTGTCCACAACATAGGTACGGGCGATCAGATCGTGAAGAGCCTGTTTTCTAGCTGTAAAGCCTGCCATGATAAAACCGATCCACAAAATGATACTCGATACAATTTTACTCCAGTAGCGGGCACTCGCACGTCCAAAGCTCAGCTTTTGGTTAAATTCATCTACTACAACGATACCAAGAGCCAGCTTGCCCACCGTAGCTCTGCATTTGGACGATTCCATGATCGCAAAATACAGCCATGAAGCCCCCAAATTCATCAAAGTTTGTCCCAATAATTGCATGGTAAAAATAGCAGTCGGCCCGTTTGTCAGCATAGAGGTTTCTGCCGGAGATGGCACCCAATCTCCAATGGCCTGAATGATGATCCAGACCAGTCCGATTATCATAAATACAAATCCTAAAATAAGGCTGTCAATGATATAGGCTAAAGTTCGTTTCCAAAAACCTGCATACAGCATGTTATTCCCTCCAAGTGTTGTGTGCTTTTCTGATTTCTGCATTTGAATAATTCTTAATTTATTATTTCGTGCCGTCAAAGAAATCCAGCTCGGAGAGATCATTTTCGAAGGCAAAAAAGCGCTTGGGACCCAGATACAGCAATTCATCACGGCGGGTAATCGGTACTACATAAAAGCCCCAACGACTATCCCCGACAAAAACAAAATATTTCGTTTCCTCATTGCGGATGGAGTCCGTATCATCCTGCGGGATATCCCGACCGTACAGCTCTGCGATTTCCTCATACGGCATGGGTTCAAAAGCATCTGGCCGACTGCGGTACACATGGCGCTGACGCAGCTTACCCCCGTTGGCCGTCAGGAAGAATTCCACTTCGACCGCTTGAGACGGCCGGGAAATCGAACCGCGTACCCGGCTGCTTTCCAAACTCGCAATCAGCTCCTTTTCACGCCCCGTATGCGTCCATGCGCTGACCGTATACGGAATAGCTGGAATATGATTGGTAATGACAGGCTCAATGGTCCCCATTTTTTTAGCGTTCAGGTAACGGATAGCCCCGCGCAGACAGGCCATTTTCAACTCAGGTACCCGGCTTAGATCTTCTGCCTTTTGTCGGAACTCAATACTGCGCCCTGGCACAAATTCCTTAAGCGCTTCGCGGAACACGTCTATCCGGCAGGACTGCCCGGTCAGTTTGATAATCGAATAATCCTGCAAGCGCCCCTCCAAATAAAAATCATCCAGAAACTTGCGCACAATATTGTAGATATCTGCCTTAAGTAGCTGCTGTACTTCACGAATATTAAACACCACATCAGGCAAACCATATTCATCACGGAACCGTCCGTTCTCAATCACCGAAACCAGCCAACGATCCATTACGGCAATGTTCAGGTCGCTTTCAGCAGATAATACCTGCTCGGATTCAAAGCGACTGCGCAAGATCCCCGTACGTAGAAAAAATTCCTTTTTCATATTTTCTGCCGCACTCCACAACAGATGAAAATTACTCAGTACCCGTTGATATTCATCCCGTGTAGCATGCTCATACCGTTTGAATGCAGTAGGCAAGATCGCCTCTGCGTCACGATAGCGTTCCTCCAGCCCTGCATATACAGCATCTACACCAAACTCATCCACATGACGGTACAAATCTCCCGAAGGAATGCCGATCAGAGCATCAATATCGGTGTCAGGCAAACGCGTCTCGGCAGCATAATAACCTGCAAATACAATTTTCATAAACTGCATAATCCGGTACGTCAGATTGTTGCCGCCAAAGTTGGTATCCCCATTTTCATACGTTGTGTGAATATCCAGTTTGTAAGCAATTCGTCCATCTTCAATCCGGAATCGGCAGGAAGACAGATCTGTCGTGCCCCCACCACAATCAATGACAAGTGCCTGATACTCCTCACCGTCTGCAAAAGTTCCTCGTTCCATCTGGTCTGCCAACGTGTTGTAGAGCACTGCCAGCCCTTCGTCCAGCGCATCCTCTGCTTCAATCCGGTAGTCAGGCAAAATATCGCTAAACATCTCAATAAACTGGGGCTGCAGCTTGACAGGAGCAGAAAAGTGTAAATTGCGAAACCGACACTTAAATTGCTGCTCGGCTGTAGCAATCACATAACGGATAAACGCCGCTAAAATATCGCTGCGGGAAGCGGTTGCTGTATTCCCCTCAGAATCCATTAATTCTTCGATTCGCTTATAGTCATTGACCCAACGTTTAATCCCCCGCAATACCGTGGCACGGCTGCCTGCCACGTCGCTTCCACGTAGTGCCTCCTCCCCAAATGCATAAACGATATGCTCAGGATTAGAGCAGTCCGCGACGCGAATGGCGGTCGGCAGCACTTCGATCCAGTCGCCTTCCGTACCTTCTGGACCAGGGAATGATACATAATTGATGGCGTCCAGCCTTACCGTGCTGCTCATCCCTGTATCTGGGGCCGTAACGTAGGAACTATCCAAATAAGCACCTGCCGTGGTGTTCGAGGTGCCAAAGTCAATCGCCAGTACCGCATCGGTTGTTTCCGTGCCCCGAATGATCAGCTCTGCCACCGGGATTCGGTGACCCTGAAGTTTCAGCGGTAGCATCGGCTTATCTCCATAGTAGAGGTTATAAAAATATTCTGATTCCTGTCTTCGCAAAAACAGCAAGCTATAGCTATGATTGGATGTCTCTCGCAGTTCAGCATCGCGGTGACGAGAAAGATAATATACGCCTGTTCGTCCCTCGTCCTTCACCAAATTTAAAACACCACACAATTCTCCTGTCGCATTCACCAGCAGCACATTAGATGAGCTCAGCCAAGGCAAATCGGATTCGATCCGATAGTTGTCCATGCGACCTGTGCGCACACCCTGATACAGCGTGATTTTGGCGGGAACCCGGATACCACCGTTCTCCTGTCGGCGGTCATTCCAGTTGCGCTGTAATGCCGATTGCATACGCTCAAAGCCGCCAGGATTGGGTCTGGTGATGAGTAGATGCTCCTCCGCACTTCGAAACCGCAAAATTACGCGAATCAATTCTTCACGTGCCAGACGATTCGCAAAGCCCTCGACCAGTCGCTCCTTATCACATATCCCACGCAACTGAAAGGTCGTCATTTGCTCCAATTCCGCCCGCGTATATTTGGTCGTGAAACGAGCGCTTTTTCGATCGGTGAGCGGGTCTAGCAACCTGTATGTATAGGGTCCGTTCATCGTTCACATGTCCTTTCTTAGCCATTTAGCCTTAATAGAGGGCGATAGCATCAATTTTCATCGTAGGGTCTTCCTCCAAAATGCCGAAATGACTTGTCCAATACAATTCCGTCGTAAACCGTGCTGGAAGAAACAAATCGAGAATCAAATCGACTTTGACTCGTGAGAGCATCGTTTCCTCCTGACCAATATATATGAGCAGTTCGTCTTTTTCCTCACAGTTGGTGTAAATGATCGAGCGATGAAAGACGCGACGCATCGTTTGTTTTAGCAGATGTACGGCTTCCCCCGTCTCATACAGGCGCAGCAGGCCTTCAGCAATCGCGTCCTGTTCCTCACGGTTTAATTGTCCAAAGGCTTCCTTTACCTTCGGGCCAAAAATGCCATCCACAATATCACGCTGAACAAACCGGATATGGTACTCTCGCCGATTCATTCCTTGATACAGATCGATCTCCGCCAGAAAATGCATCATAATATCAAATAGCGATTCTCTCAGCTCTAGATCCTCTGCTGCATCCGGTGGAAACAGATCCCGAAAAATAGAATAAAAGCGGTAGTACGGATTAATCTCCACTACCTGCTCCAAATGGGAAGTATTCAGCTCAGCCAAGCTAAGCTCCATATACGGAGAGTAGCTGACAGCGGGTACAAAACGGATTTTATCTACATCCAGCCCCTGTTTCCTTGCGCGCATGAGCAGATCCCAAACATAATTCACACCCATTCTCCTTCACACTTGTACTCTGGAAAATACATCTGCACTTCCGACACCAGAAAGCTCATTAAATCGGATAAAATGTAAGCAGGTGCAGTTGGCAAAACATCCTCGGAACCACGTCTGAACCCCAAACGCATGATCTGCTTGCCATCCTCTGTCCGTACATTATCGCTGACAAACGGATTTAACGGATACGTCTGAGTTTTGGTTACAAGGTTGCTTATATCATTTCTCCCTGCACCTCCCCAGATGTCCACACGCTCTAGCTCCAGCCCCTGTGCCGCTTCAAACGAATTGACGATGCGCGTGATCTCTGCTTTGGCCCGGACAATCACGGCCTGTTTCCCTGCATAGCGACCCAAAAAGCTGTCTTGCCGCCGATTAGACAATACCGGATAGGTCTGACGACTAAGCTTGGTTGTAGCTGGTTTCGTAACCTTCAACACATTCCACTCGCCAGATTTATCACGTGGTGTGACAATCGTCAGTTCCTCTTCTGTCCGCTTGATATAGCGGATATCACTTTCAGTCCCGTCAATCAGGTAACCATGCTCTGATCCTGTTTTACGCAAAGGCAGCACATGCTCATAGTTCACACGATCCATAGCTGGTATAGGAAAACCGCTGTTCTTTAGAGCCAGTCTTTCAATGTTCCACAGCGGAAAAACATCGGCTTTCTTATAAACGTCGAATTCCTCCAACGAAATCGAGATTTCATGGATTTCTTCATGAGCGGCCGGCTCGCCGTCCCCACCAATCAATACACAGTCCACAAATTTATAAGCGTATGGATGATTAATCGTTTTCCACGGCATACCATTTTGCATAAATGTATGATACAACTGCTCAATCTCCAACATATAAGAACGATTATGCTCCAGACGAAAACGAATCGGGTAGTTTGCAGTTTCCGTGACCAGCATTCCTAAGAAAATTCGTTTGCTGCGTACCAGTACCGAGATTTGTTCGGTCTCCATTTCGAGAAAAAGCGTAAATAGCGGCATCTCCCCGCCTTCGCGCACCACCTCTGCCACACGACTGATGTCTACCTGTTTTTCTACTGCATCGGAGGGCAACACAGGATATAAAAATTCATGAATCGGGTCATAGTCCTCACGCGATGTCAATGACACATACACATCAAACTTTTCTTCCGTATTCTCAATTTCCTCAAATACCCGCCGTTCTAGCTGGCGGGTCATTTCTTCCTGATATTCGACGAGGTTCATAAATACCCCCGCCATCATATTTTTCAGTAAACGTCTCTGCTCTAAATCGTCCATCTTGCTCAAACGATCTTGTACCAGCTCTTTCACGACGTCTCACTCCTTTCCGGCTCCAGCATTCAATGAACATAAAAACTTATTTCCCGTTCGCAGCAGCCTGATCTTGACTCTCTGAATTCGACGCCCCGGCTGCTTTAGAAGCAGAATCAGCAGTTCCTTGCTCTTTGCTGGTGTCCGCCTTGGTCGAAGCGGCATTGCCATCCCCCGTACCACCACTTTTTGCAGTCGGAGAGGCTTCCTTCTTCGCGGGCGTAGCACCCGCTGAAGCCGTCGGCGCAGCCTTCGCTTGCGATGCTGTGGCAGAGGTTGCCGCAGCGGAAGATGAAGCTTCACTCGCTGCGTCTCCAGCATCTGTGTCGTTCAACACTCCGTCAGACAATCCCAATCCAGCAGGAAGCTGTCCATTTTGCTGCTGCTCCGCGCTCTGCTTTTCCTCCGCCTTGGCTATGCTCCGCTCCAGCGCCAGAACACTTTCGAGCTTATCAATCTCCTGATAAATCTCCTGTGCCCCGCTATAAGCATCAATGGCCCCTTCATAATCGAGATCTTTCATCAGCCGATCCCCTTTGGCCTGAAGCTTGCCAGCTTGAATCTCCTTGAGCTGCTGCTGAATAGCTGTCAATTTATCATTGGTCTCTGTAATCTTCTTCTCCAGCTCTTTTTGCGCGGACGTATAGCCGGATTCCATCGCAGCCTTATTTGCCTTTTTGTACAGCTTGAGTGCATTTGTGTAATCGCCACCCTGGAATTTTAAATCCCCGTCCTTCATCCAGCTCGCCGTCTCGGCATAGCTGTCCAGTTGGTCGATTTTATGCTCAATGTCCTTCACATTAAATGGTGGATATAGCCCGGCGCTTTTCCGTGCTTTATCGTAGCTGGCTTCAGCTTTGGTAAAATCGGCCTTTTCCACATAGCCGTCTCCGTCTACCATCAATTGAGATACTTTCTGCTCTGCCGTGTACAGTCTCTTGTGAATCTTATCGTTAATTTTAACTGCCGCGTTTTTCGCTTCACTGTAGGATTTGAGCGCTTTTGCATAATCTCCTGCTCTTGCATAATCATCCGCGGCCTGAGCCGATTCGATCATCGTTTCCAGCGCAGCCGCTTTGTTCGCAGCCATACGCGCCAGCGTAATCCACGCTCCCCCGCCCACGATTACAAAGGCGAGCAACGCAATCAAGATCCGTTTGATCAGCTTACGACGGTTTTTAGGTTTTTCCTGAAAAACTTTGTTTACATAAATGGCGGCAGCCGTGTAATTATTCACCGTCCGGCGCTGTTTGCTCAGCAGGACCTCTTCCAACGTATCCGTTAGCATACCCGGGTCCTTCGCTTCCTCCAGCGCACCTAGCATTTCCGCCAGTTCAACGTCCTCCCACATCCCGGATGTAGCGAGCAGCATGACATCTCCATCTGCAAGCTGTGTCTTTTTGGCGTAATGGGCATGAACCCCATTCGGATTCCCGAGGTATTCCAGCAGATTGCCCCGTTCCTCGTGTGTACTGGTCGCTTCGTCTGGAATACGTCCATCATCCGCCAATGACTGAGCCAGGCTGTGATCCTTACTGCGAAAATTAAGCCTTCCATTGCGAAAATGATATAGCCGCACATTACCGCACGAAACGTACACCATTTTGTTATAGTTGGTCACTACCATCAGTAGACTGGCCTTGAGCCGGACACGACGGCTTTCAAATTGCAGCCATTCCTGCGCTTCACGCAGATCTCTCATCAAGCGCCGCTTGGACATGGAAGGTTTCTCCATGAAGTTTTCCAGCACCGTTTTGACAACCATTTCTGCGCTGCGCAGCTCCTGATCTGAATCCAGACCATCTGCGAGGACATAACAGGCCATGTCGTCCGTCTCCATGAATGCAAAATAGTCCCGGTTGTCTATGTAAGAGCCCGCTTCCGAGACAAAGGCGGTACTAAAATCGCTGTTGTCCTTGCGCATCGCTACCCCCGTCTTTCTTGTTTCATCCTATCGCCAAAATAAGCACTGTCGCATTATCCTGACTTTTAAACCCTTTATCGTTGATGGTGTCGATCATGGCATCCGCCATTTCCTGCGGAGTTCCGCCCTTGCGCATGATCTCTTCCTGCTCAATCTCCGTCAGTGCCTCCTGAATGCCATCACTGCACAGCAGCACATAATCACCCGAATACAGACGAATCGGTGCACTCCCCAGTTCCATGCTCTCAAAGCCTTCATAGCCCAAGTAGTTGACCAGTTGATTGCGTACAGGACTCGTTTTAGCTTCCTCCGAGGTCATTTGTCCAGCAAGTACTCGTTCCTCCAGCAGTGTTTCCGCAGTATGCTTGGAATTGACTGTCTGAAAGTGACCATTGCGGTAAATTGTAATCAAGCTGTCGCCCACCGCTCCGTAATACAGCTGATAGCCGCACACAATGACCGCCGCGAGCGTCGTTCCCCCGCCCTGCCCATTCAAATTTTGCAAAATGCCTCGATTGCTTTGGGTTGCCGCCTCTGCAAAATATCCGTTCAAATTCATTGCATCTTCTAACTTGGCAAATGCCTTCGTAAAAGTCGTCACAGCCAAGGTACTGGACATACGCCCATTGGCCAGCCCACTGATCCCGTCTGCAACAACCGCCAGCGTACCGACAGGGGTGGTCATACTGGAGAAATAATCATCCTGCTCGCTCCGGCTCCCGATCGTTTGACCATTTCCAATCTCAATTCCACTCACGGTACTGCTGCCGGAACTTCGCGTCAGTCGTATACGGATGATGAGAAGAACAGCGAATAGCACCGTAGCTCCACATACAACAAAATAAGGCTGCATATCGTTACCTCCCTGCACCATTGCCCACTTCCGTTCTAATTTTCGTTATCCCACTCGAAATGAGCGCCGCACAGCGGAATAAAGATAAATTTGCTGCGCCCGAGCTGTATCACGTCATAAGCAGCCAGCTCCACTGGTGAATATACCGCCTCGTTATTGTGATACGCCAAGCCTGACGAATCGCCTGGCAGCAAGTAAAAGTTGCGTTTCTTCGGATCATACACAATGACCGCATGATTTCTGCGGGAAATCGTGTTGTCTCCGATAATACGGACATGCATTTCCTCTGCGCGCCCGATAAAGTTTTTCTCCGCCATAATGCGATAGTCCTGACCCACCTGTGCTCCTTCGATACATACCAGCCATCCGGTTACTGGGTGAATCCCCACGGTTTCGCCTAAATACGGCATGGTTTTGTCATCGTCTCCTGCAACGTTTGTTTTCGCTGCTGGTTCGGCATTTTTGGGTGCGGCTATATTTACTACTGTATTACAATAAGGACACGTATTTCCGTGCTTTCGTGTACTGAACATGTGTCCGTTCGGGCATCTTGTCAAACTCATAGTCGGTTCCTTCCCCCATTGTCTTGATTGTCTTTACAGTAATCTAAGGATTGTGCAACTTCTTCTATTTAACGAGCAGCCTGGTATTGGCAATATATAATAAATCACCTGAGTAAATTCGGTAAGGCTCGCCACTTTCCAGCTTCTTGGTTACACTTTCGTTCGCAGACCGTAGCCCGGTCCCATTGCCGGAATCCACATCCTCCACAAACCAGTCACTGTTTACCCGGTTGAGTACCGCATGCTCCACACTTACCAAGGAAGCATAATCTGTACCTGCCAAATCAATATCCGCCTCAGAGCGTGACGTTGTTTTGCCGATTAACAATGATGTTTCGCCTTCGATATACCATTCTTTAATGGATTCACCTTCTTCATCAATTAACACCAGCTTGGCAATCCGTTTACGCTCTGCCTTTGGCCTTGGCACAGGGACCACGGAAACCAGATTGCGCAGTATGTATACAAGCACGCTAATCCCAATACCTATCGCGACCACAGTCTTCAAACCGCTGTAGCCTGTACGGTTAAACACATAAAAGGCGATCGCCAGCATCAGCCCGAACATGGCAACATCTATGATGAAAACCCATCTGCTCTGCGCCGTTTTCACTGCTTGCTTCCCCCGTTTCTATCCTGAAATCATCACTTTTTACGAATACCAAAAAATTGGTTGAACATGGCTGAGGTATCCGTCGGATCACCGGATTTTTTCGTTTTTTTCCCTGGTGAGCCTTCCTTCGTTTTCGGATGAAAGCCGAAAAATTGCTCAAAATCAGTGCCTATGTCAGCCGGATTGAATCCTTTGGCTGCCCTACGTGTACCCCCTGAAGGTGCTGCTGCCCCTCTTGCTTTTTCTTGCTGTTCTCCGCTAGTTCCCGTTGCTTTTCGGATGAGCTCAGCATCGTATGCCTGCCGCAATGCTTCGTCACGCAAGGTATTGTAAGCCTCGTGAATCAGCTTGAACTTGCGCGTTGCTTCCTCGCTTCCCTGGTTGGTATCAGGATGATACTTTTTGGCCAGTTTACGGTAAGCTTGCTTAATCTCTGCCTCCGAAGCATCCCGGCCGACACCGAGCAGCTCATAGTAGTTGGTCATTGTCTGATGTTCCCCTCTCCGAAAAAAATAAATATTAAGAGACCCGTAGGCCTCTTAATATTTATCCACCCTTCACGTATGCGCCGGGTGAGTGTGTGTTTAAGCTGCGCTTAACGTTAAGACGTTAAGCTTAAACCGGATATCCGCCGTCGATGGTAGCCAGCTCGGTTTTGTCTTTCTTTTGTTTGATGTAGAGTGTAAATGCACCTACACCTTCTGTGTCGCCGAAGTGCTCGTTGTAGTCTACAACGAAAGCATTCGGGAAGTAGATTTTACGCACAACTTGATCAGCTGCAATAACTTCCAGTGTTACTTTACGGTAGCTGTCTGCTTTTTCAGCAGGAACCAGAGACCACAAAGCCAGTTTCAGCGTGTCATCCGCGCTGTCACCGTCTACTGCTGTGATGATTTTACCGCTGATGCGCAGCGTGGAGCCTACGTCAGTGGAGCGTGCATTGGAATCGTCCGGTGTATCGGTGTCATAAATAACCGTTTGGATGTTATCCAAGCCCAGCTCAATTGTTTCTTGTCCTTCTACTTTCAATCTGAATCCCATGTGTGTTGCCTCCTTGATATTAGGTAAAATGATGGCGGAAGAAGCAGTGCTTCTCCGCGATTTATGTATAAAGGCGGTTCTGGATAGAAACGCCTCTACCATCTTTCGTAGTGCTCGGATCATGATTTGACCGAGCTGGTTCCCTTAGTGATCATGACTTCCAGGTTCTTCACATTACCATTGAAGACCAGATCGATATGGCACATATTGCTTTTCTCATCAATAATGAAACTCATATCGTCTCCGTCCTGAATGATCGAGTTCACAGATCCTCTGCTGCTCAGCCACTTGCTCTTCTGACTGCTCGGATTGTTACTAAAGAAGCGGACGATATTTTCGTGCTTGAAGTCTCCTGTTTGGTAGCGCAAAATACGTTCAATGTACGTGCTGACCAGCGTTTTGTAGATGGAGTCAAAGCCGTCCTCGGACATCGCCATGCTTCTTGCCTTGTAGACAGTAATCCGGCGGATATCCTTATCCTGAATCTGAGCATTCTCAGACGAGAATACAAAGCCAAAGTTTTTACGGTTGATGGCATCCTTGATCGTGTTGGTGAACCCAGTGATTTCCTTGGCCATCGTCGTCACTGTGCGCAGACTGTTGTCCCCAGCTTCAATGTCGAAGCGTACACCAGGGAAGTTTTTATTGACCGTTTTGAACGTCTCACGCAGGTATTCAGGACATTGATAAGAAGCGACCAGGCCAGCAGCCACGTAGGCAGCGCCTACATATACGCCCTCGATCCACAGCTTGAGAATATCTTCTTTTTCCTTGGAAAGTTGCACACCGTCTTCGGTCTGTAGCATTTTGCTATCAATAATGACACCCGATTTATCCTTCGGAATAATGGTAAAGTTCGGTACACAAGGAATCGCAAATTCGCTATATTCTCTGCGCACAAGACTGGCGCATTTATCGACATATTTGTCGATACCTGCTGTCGCCATACTGTTGAAGGTCGTCTCTTCACCGGATTCAAAGTTAAAGAACATTTGAATTTTGTAATCCTTCACGACTTGCAGCAGCATCGAGAGCGATTCCATTGAATTTCCGCCCTGCTTTACGACCTTCTCGTTGCCCTTAAAGCGTTCACGAGACACCTTCACCTTACCGGCTGCTTCCAGCTCAATAGATGGAACGATCCCGAACCAGATGGTGTCGCTGAATTCATTTTTGGCATTTACGGTATTCAGGTACGTTTCCAGACGTGGAATATTGCTGCTTTTCACCAGCATGTCCAGCTTGTTATTCGCCACCAGCATTGTCGGCAGCATTCCTTTGCTCTTCGTCGCATATTGGTCGAAGAACATTTTGACACCGAGGATTTTTTCTACCAGCGGCTTAACCGCCTTTACGAAATCATCCTTGGCATTTTTATAGAACTCCAGATACGTGTTGTAGTTCTGAACTTCAACCGCTGTGTCAACCTTGGTCTGAACAGCTGGAAGTGGCACAAACGTGCGAACCACCAAGTCCTTCACATAGTCAGAAGGCGTATCTGTGATAGAGTTATAATCTTCTTCGAATACTTGGGAGAGATCGCCAGTGCTGTTCTCATCCAACAGCATCAGCTCAGTACTTTCGCTCTTCGGCGCTTCAATAATTTTCAGTTCGCCGCTTTCCCCAATGGAGAGCATACCCACCTGGATCAACTCACCGGCGTTTTCCTCTTGGGCGCCACCGAGCAGAAGACGGGTTTTGATGTCCTCAATTGCCAGCGGCAGCATAGCCATAACGTTGTTATAGTTCTGGCTCGCTTCCTCGAACATGGCATTCAGCTTGTCACCCATGTCGAGTTTCTTCGGATCGCCATCATCCAGCTTGTCGTATTCACCGTACATATAGTGAATTTCTTTGCGGACTTGACGAATATCGTCCATAACCTTTTTCGGTGAGATCATATCCAGCAGATTTTCAAATTTGAAATCTACATTGGTAATTCCCTGACTGCGTTTGGTATCGATGAGCGTAAACAACATTTTCAGAAAATCATTACTTTGGTTTATACGAATCTCTGAAATGCTGTCCTCATCAATCCCCTCAGGCTTTTTAAGGGTGTAGACGACCTTTTGATTGGCCGCGTTAAAAAATGAATATACGGTCGGTGAAAACTTATCCAAAAATTCGTCAAAGCTACGCACCAGAAGGTGCTGATTAATTTCCTTGATCTTCTCATCGCTCAAGCTGTCGATACCCTTCACATCACCTACTATGGTGATCAGGTCCAGCTTTTCCGGGTTAATCTCTTCAAAAAGCATTGTCCGGTTGGTTTGATAAATGATTTCCATCGTTGTCGGCAAATGAATAAAGTATGAGTTATAGGTCCATTGCTCCATATACGGACACGGGATGTCCAATTTGAAACGGACGAATATTCAATTTTAGTTCATTTGCCTCCTCCCCCCTACTTAACATTTAAATTCGTCAAAGGATTGAGCTTATACCACATTTACGGTACAGGCATATAACCTCAAAAATCGGTCCGAAGCGCTATTCGGCTTTTAACGGCAAGGCATTCAAATGAGAGAAAATTCAAAATCAAAAGTCATATAACACAGAAATTTCAAATTTATGATTTCGTATTCCTAACTTCAATCCCAATTTTTGCCGTTGATACGAAAGCTATCATACAAAGCACTCTTTAATTTTGTCAATTTCTGTAGTCTCAGATTGAAACAGGGCATTTTGACTCATTTTATGCGTATATACGTAATTTTTATGATATGTTAGACCTGTTTCTTCAGGGAAATATTCACAAATGGAATCCAATGACCGATAGAAGTTCATTGGATATTTCTGAGAAGCGTAAAAGTATCAAATTCATGGCTAATGTGAGGTTTTTCAGCTGTTTTGATCCTTTATCCCTTATATCCCAAGGATTAGGAGAGTTGGTACGCCCACATTGGTCTCGCCGATGGAGGAGCATATGTTCAGAATAAGGAAACTAGGAATTATCACTTTCATGACTTTTGTACTATTTTTTCAAACGGGCTTAAACGGGGTCATTTGCACTGTAAATCAGGCTAATGCAGCATCTTTGGGGACTGCTTCGATCGAGGGTTACGATGCTGTTTTTGTACTGGATACCAGCTATTCCATGAGAGACACGGATCCCGAGGGTATTGCCGCCGAAGTCATCAGTATGTTTATGGACTTGAGTGATGCAGACCGTACGCGTGTGGGTTTCGTCGCCTACAACCATCACGTTGTCGCCTCAAAACCACTGACTTCGATTGGCGTGGCAGCGCAAAAATCGCAAATCCAGCAGGAAATCAGAATGTTGAACCGTTCTGGTTATACAGATTTGGGACTTGGACTGCGTAAAGGCTCAGAACTGCTAGCCGCAGGAGCATCCCAAGGGCGTCAGCCTTTTATGATTTTATTGTCAGATGGAGAGACTGATTTTGGTGCCTCTTCTGGTTCTCGGTCCAAGGGTGACTCGAATAACGATGTATCCTCTGTCATCAAATCTGCACAGACCAAGGGATACCCGGTGTATACGATTGGTCTGAATCATGATGGCACGGTAAACCGGCAAGAACTCGAACGGATCGCTTCTCAAACGGGAGGAGCTTCTTTTATTACCAGTAGTGCTGAGGATCTGCCCGAAATTCTGAACCGTATTTTTGCCAGTCAAATTCGCTCCAAGCTCGTTCCAGTTGCTGCAATTACGACCACTGGCGAGATGCAAGAATTAACGGTGACTCTACCGGACTCTAGTATGGAGGAAGCCAATCTGGTGCTTTTGTCGGAGCATCCCCTGCTGGAAACCCAGCTATACTCCAATTCAGAAAATGTCCGCAGATACAAGTCAAGCCGATATGCGATTTTGAAAATTGAGCATCCACAAGCAGGTAAAGTGAAGTTGAAATTACGAGGCATACGCGGAGATTTGGTTAAAATCAATCTACTTGGCAGCTACCGACTGGAAGCTGAAGCTACTATAGGAGGAACGCAAACAATAGCAACTCATGGCGACAAGCCTATGCAATTGCTGAAGGGACAAGCGACACCATTTCAAGCTCAGTTCCTGTTACCGGATGGCCAAAAGCTTACAGATGAGGCCGTATATACATCTCTTCAAGCCCATATTATAGTTACCCCTGTAAAAGGCGGTACAGCTAAAAAGGTGCCTATGACCTATAAGTCAGGAGCCTTTCATACCGAATATGCGTTCCCCCAAACGGGTGATTATACATGGCAGCTATCTCTGGATAGTCCGCAGTGGTACCGTAAGGGAACTGTACATAAGGTTCACGCCACCAATGCAGCACCACAAGCTTTAAAAGACCTGACGATTCGCCTGGTTAAAGAAGACGGTGATTCCCTTCAAAGTTTATCAGACTTTATTGTTGATCCCAATCATGACAAGCTGAACTATAAGCTGGATTCAGGAGCTTCTGACGATACGATTAATGCCGAGATTAACGGTAATGATCTGCTGCTATCCGAGCTTCACACAGGTGACACGAAGCTAAAGATTACCGCTACCGACCCAGAAGGTGCATCCAGCAGCGCTACACTGACCGTTTCAGTCCAATCCCGGTATACAGCCATTAAATGGACGGTAGCCATCAGTATTGTGGTAGCTGCTCTTCTGTATTGGTTCTTGCAACCGAAGCCGCAGTTTGCTGGAAGAATCGAAGGATATTTTCTCGCTACAGCGAGTGGGCAGGAGATTCCGGTAAAATCTTGGCCGCTTACCTCCTTTCCGGGTCATAAGGTCAGCTTGCAGGAGTTATTCCGTACGCTTGACGTTCACGAACCGTTACCAGAAGCGGAACAAATCCTATTTTCCGCAGGTAAAAAAGGGACTCTGATCGTGAAACATGATACACGCTGCGCCCTGCAACATGGAAAAATCAGATTGACCCGCAACAAAAAAGCGGTCATGGAGTATGGTGACAAACTATATATCACATTTGAGGATGGTGTCACTGAAATTGAGCTGCGCTATAAAGCGATTAAGCCGAATACTTCAGTCTACACCGATCATATCCAAGCTCCGACAGGATAACATCGTCGGAATAAAAAAAGGGAAGCGCCCTACTCTTACGGTTAACGAACCGTAAGAGTAGGGCGCTTCCCTTTTTTTATCCAATATTCCGCACGTAGGGCGGCTTTAAACCATCGAAGTGAGCGGCAACGCTTGGTAGCCTGTACTTCCAGACCGCGCCTAATAACATACGGCAGTAGTGAAATCCCTGCATTTTCGATCCGAATCCGTTCGGTTCGATCTGCAAATAATCTGCCTGGCACATCCGGTGGAGGTGATCCTTTTTGGCAATAATACAGCGTGGCGGCCAAGCTATAAATATCCGATACAGGCCCCTGCCGCGAACGGTTAGAGTAAAATTCCAGCGGAGAATAGCCTGCCGTGGTGAAGATCGGATGCTCCTTGCCTTCAAAATGCACAGCAGAGCCAAAATCAATCAGCTTGATGTTGCCATGTTCCCCAATCATAATATTGCCTGGCTTAATGTCCCGATGAATAATTCCTTTGTTGTGAATATACTCCAAGGCATCAATTAAAGGCAGCAACGTTTGGTACAGAAAAGCAGGATCAGACGTTGGCACAGCCTCTTCTTGCATCATTCGATCCAGCGTTTTGCCTGCACAGTATTCCATGACCAGATAAGCAGTTCCATTTTCCTCAAAATGATCTATATAACCGACAATTCCCGGATGACTTAACTCCTTTAACATTTGCCCTTCACGCAAAAAATAATGCATAAATTCCACGTATTTGTATTGCATCGTAGCGCTACAAGTGACCGTTTTTCGATCTGTCCCCCGTAAAGCCAGTGCATTCGGAAAAAATTCCTTCACAATGACCTTTTCTCGGTTATCCAACAGCCTTGCCGTATACACGATGGCCAGCTCACTGCGGGACAAGGCGCTTCGAATTTGATATGTATTTCGCAGCTTCGTATTGCGGGCAAGCAGATTCCCGCTTGTATCCACGATCATGACTCGTCCTCCTGTCAGGTTCTTAGCTTATGTCTTTTGTATATATCGGCTTATTACACATCTTTTTATTATAGCGTAAAATAGGTTATTGGAAAAACAAATAACCTGCCATAATCTCCCTTAGAGAAATGATGACAGGTCTTTTGGCATTCATCTGGTCCTATTTTCTCAAATCGTTTAACCTAATTTTGTACCTGGCTTCATGCTGCGTACACCGTTGGCATTTTTCTTCCGTTCACTGCGCAGTTTGCCTTTACCTTGTTCTGGGGTGCGAATGGTGAGGGCAATCAGGAACGATACGACGCACAGCACAGCAATTGTGGTAAAGGTTGGGATAAATCCGCCGAGCAAGGCAGCGATAAATGACCCCGCCAGCGCACCAAGGCCAAAGCCCTGATACACAATACCATAGTTTTTGCTTTGGTTCTTCAGACCGAAGAAATCAGCTACGATGGCAGGAAAGACTGTAATATTGCCGCCGAAGCAAAAAGCGATTCCTGCTACACAGGCAAAGAACAAACCAAAATTCAGGGGTATCACACTCAGTACTGTAACTGCAATTGCTGTTGTTAAAAGTGCACCTGCCACCACTTTCAGACGACCCACCTTATCGGATAGCGCACCTAATATAATCCGACCCGCCGTGTTAAAAATAGCGACCATAGCGACCGCATTAGCCGCTGTTGCTACATCCAAACCAGCCATCCGTACGCCGATATCTTTGACCACTCCGATCAAGTAGAGACCACTCATACAAGCGGTAAAGAACATGACGAACAGTAGGTATGCCTGCTTGGTGCGCAGCATTTCTTTAACGGTGTAGTCCCGCTGTACAGCCCCATTTTGTACCGAAGGCTTATTCATGACTACTGCTTCTTTCACCAGGAAAGAACCCCCGACGATCATGATCAGCACGATCATTCCCCAATACAGAAATGCCTGTGATACGCCAACAGACTGAATCAGCGAACCGTTGATATACTTGAATATCAGACTGCCTGTTCCGTAGGCCCCAACTGAAATACCGGAAATAAGTCCTTTTTTCTCAGGAAACCATTTAATCAGATTCGACAGTGATGTAATATATGCCGTTCCATCCGCAAAACCTACGACAATACCCGCCAAAATGTACAGTAAGGATAACGAAGTTACCTGTGAACTGAGCATGAGCCCTGCCCCTAACACGACACCTGCACACAAAATCAGACGACGTAGTCCCCATTTATCCTGTAGCTTGCCTGCAAATAACGTAGCAAACGCCAGTGCAAAACTGGTAATTGAAAATGTAATAGCGACCGAACTGAGGTTCCAGCCAAAGCGGTCCACCAATGGTTGATTAAATAAACTCCATGTGTAAATGGTACCTAAGCCCATCTGGACAATAATCGTTCCAAGTACGACCAGCAGGCGATTTCCGCTGTTTGATTTCATATTGATCTCCTCTTTTCATTCCGGCTCTACAGCATCCATTTGTTATGATGATAACCGTGAATCCAGTACGCTTTGCGTCTGTGAAAGAGCAAGTCTGTAAGGATCCTGTCTACACGGTTATTATAACCCTGCATGTCAGCCAAAAATCGTTTGAGGAATGAAATGCACATATAGCGGAATGAAATGCCTTTAAAGTCGCATAATTTGCCGGAATTCCTTGGCCTTACTGCGACTCACCGGAATTTCTGCTTCTAGTCCACGCAAGCGCAGGAGATACGTATGATTGAACCAAGGTACAATCTCACGGATCTGCGACAGATTCACCGTGTACGATCGGTGACAACGGAAAAAGTCCTGCTGCGGCAGCCGGGCATGAAATTCCGAAATGCTCATCGGCATCGTATATTCTTCGTGCCTTGTAAAGACACGAGTTACCTTTTCCTGCGCACACGCATAGTAAATATCGTTCGCATCCGTTACGATAATTTTGTCATTTTTCAGCAGATTAATACGTCCCGGAGCAGCAACGGTACTGGTTTCAACAGCTCGGGGTTGCCCAGCCTGAACAGGCTCCTGTATTTGAGCGTTTCGCTGCTCATAAGCATTTTCGAGCTTATGTAGCATGGATGCGATCCGTTTTTCATCATATGGCTTGAGAATGTAGTCGAACGCCTCCAGTTCAAAAGCCTGCGCCGCATGTTCTTTATAGGCGGTCGTAAAAATAATATAGGGCTTTTTAGCAAATTTGCTAATGTTCTGTGCCAACAGCATCCCGTCCAATGAAGGAATGTTAATGTCCAGAAAGATCGCATCCGTTTCCTGATCTTGCAGAAACCGGAACACATCCAGCCCATCCTCAAAACTATCGGTCACCTCAATGCTGCTATGAGTCTGAATAAGATACTCCAGCTCTTCACGCGCTGGAAGTTCGTCTTCTACAATTATGGCCTTCATGACTTCTCCTTTGGTATGTCAAAATAAACTTCGGTGCCTGGATCATGTTTAAGAATAATTACTCCTTCACCGTACATAAGCTTGAGTCTTCTGTGCACATTGTACAAGCCGATCTGTTTAGCTGGAACTTGATCATGATATAGGTTATCCACAACATCGTCCCGTATACCCACCCCGGTATCAGCCACAGAAATACGCACTTTTTCGCCATGATCCTTTACAGAAATGGTTACTGTACCTGGTCCCTTTTTCTTGAGGATTCCATGATTAATTGCATTCTCAACCAGGGGTTGGATAATTAGGCTCGGAATACGCACTGACACCTCATCCATTACATACTCCACCTGAAGCCGATTGCCGAAGCGCGCTTTTTCAATTTCTACGTAATCCGACACCTGCTGAAGCTCCTTGTGAATTTCGATCAAATCATCATTCAACTCCAAATTGTAACGCAGATAGCCTGACAAATTGATGATCAGTTCTCGCGCCTTATCCGGTTTGGTGCGCGTCGTTGAGGCAATGGCGTTCAATGCGTTGAATAGAAAATGAGGATTGATCTTCGTCTGGAGTGCCTTTAACTCGGCCTTATTCGCCGCTTCCTTAATTTGCTCCACACGCGACACTTCCATTAACGTGGAAATGATCTGAGACAAGCCAATCGCCATCGTCTGCAGCGGATACGTGATTTTATAAGCTTTTCGGTAGTAAATCTTCAGAGTTCCGGTTACTTCTCCCCGCTCCTCTAACGGGATAATGAGCAGAGACTGGATTTGGGGCGTTTTGTCGTCAGCGATATGGTTGCGGATCGTGATTTTACCGCTACGGATCGTCGATTTAGTCACATCGCTAATGATTTCATCCCCGATATGATAGCGTTCTTCGCCAAAACCGACGTAAGCCAGCACATCTCTGGTATCCGTAATCGCCACCGCATCTGCCTTGATGTCTTCTTTTATAATTGAGCAAATCGTATGCAAGGATTCCGCATTAATGGAACGAAAATAAGGCAACGTTTTGTTGGCAATATCCAATGCCAGCTTGGCCTGTCTGGCCGCGATATTCTCCTTTTCCCCCTCCACACTCTGGATTAATAGAACGATTAAACCAATACTGACTTCCCCGATAATCATCGGTAGACCGATCTTGGAAACGATGTCCACACCAAGACCATGAGGTTGTGCCATTACCAGAATGAGCAGCATCGTCAACGCTTCACAGACCATACCTGCGGCGATACCGACCAGCCATCTCTTAGAACGAATGACCCGACGACCGATATATCCTGACACCACACCTGCCAGAATACTTGTAATCAGACACGGAATCGAGGTGATTCCCCCGATATCAATCAGATAACGATGAATCCCCGATACAATACCTGTAATGATCCCAACCCAGGGTCCAAACAAAATTCCGCCCGCCATAATTGCGATGATCCGAACGTTAACCAGCGAGCCTTCGACTTCAATCCCGGTGTAGGTACCAAACAGTGCAAACATACAGAAAATCAATGTTAGTAACGTCAGCTCTGCCGGAGAATGACTGTTCTTCTGCAAGGTTTCCTTAAACCGGGGGATACGTGTAATAAAAAACAAACAAATCAGCAACAATGCCGCGCGCTCAAATAGCTGCATCAGCATTTCCAACAAGGCGTTCACATGCGTTCCTCCCAAATAAAAACGGATATGCCTACCACTACTCACATATTTCAATCCTCACCCTGCCATTACGGGCACGAATGAGCGCCTTTCCGCCAATCGGATATGTAAACTGCGGCGTGGTGTGGCCAAAATCGGCATCTGCAATCACCGGTATAGAGGCCAATTCTCTTTTCGAGCGAATGATTTGCCGCAGCAATTCTTCTGTCATATGCGATGCCTTCTGAAATCGTCCTATGATGACTCCTTTAACTTGATCAAATCCAGGCTGGTGCAACAATGATTGCAAATCCCGGTCAAATGTAGCGGGAGAGCTTTCGTAATCATCCTCAACAAACACTATGGTTCCTTTTAGACTTGGCATGTATGGGGTTCCCTGTAACAAATTCAGGGTACACAAGTTTCCACCCACAATCGTACCCTCTGCTTCTCCTTCATGAATCGCATATGGACCCGCATTATGGTGAAAGCTTCTTTTATCCTGATCCAGATACCAAGTATCGTCACTCCACTCCGATGAAGATTGGATTTGAATGCTGCCCTCTTCCAACATTAACCTTTGAAAATAAGTCATCGTATACTCATTTCCTCGCAACATGGCGAACGTCAAAAAATGAGGTCCTGCATACGTGATAAGCCCCGTCTTAGCATAAATCGCATGGCTTAACGCCGTTATATCCGAATAACCACATAATCGTTTAGGATGAGCGCTGATCAGATCATAATCCAGATGGGCAAGGAGCTGATTGGCATTATAGCCCCCAATTGAGGTCAGGATGCCCTTTACCTTCGGATCGACAAAAGCTTCGTGCAAGTCAGCTACTCTAGACTCTATCGAAGAAGATGCAAAATCATCGTTTTCCAGCACATGCTGTGAAAAGCTCACTTTAAACCCAAGCGCCTCCAGCCTACGCTGGGCAATCAGGCGATTTTCCTCAGAAACAATAGACAAGCTTCTGGATGGCGAAAGAATGCGTATCTCGTCTCCAGCTTTTAATTTAGGTGCTTGCTTTCCCATCATCATAGCCACTCCCCCTTGTTACAAAGCATTTAAACTGCCACAAATTATACCATCAACTTCCATCTAATTATAGCTTCTAAAACTTCCCACTTCATTTCCCTTCTTCTTAAACACAGTAAAAAACCGGGGATACCGCTTGTTAGCGATAAGCCCCGGATCTCTAGTCCGCTGATGAAGCTTTTCGGTTATTTACTTTTGCTGATTTTGCTAGAACTGCCGCCCTCATTCTGATCATGCACCAGCTCTTTCAACTGAATAATCAATGCCTCCAGCTCACTAAATCCCGCCACCATATTGGAGGTTATATTTTGTTGCTCCTCTACTCCAGCCAAGATTTGTTCTGACGCTGCACTCGCTTGTTCTGTCACACTGGAAAATTCCATCATCTCTTGAACAACCTGAGACGAAAATTGCTGCATACTATTCGTACTGGACTCTACCTCCACGGCCTGCACCAATACTTTATTGGCATTTTGCAAGATATCCTCCAGTACAATTTCGGTCGAATGTGCCGACTCCATACTTTGTTGTAATCTTTCCTGTCCCATGTCAAATTGGCTTACAACAGAATCCATCTGAGTTCTCAGCTGCTCTAAAATACCTTCCATCGCCACTGAGGTGTTTCCAACCATTTCAGCCAAATTACGCACTTCTCCAGCCACAATCGCAAATCCTTTCCCATGCTCTCCCGCTCTGGCAGCCTCAATGGATGCATTCAAGGACAGCAAATTGGTTTGCTTTGAGATTTGAGTAATATCTTTAAGCATGGAAGACATATTGTCACTCTGCACTTTAAACTCATCTAATTCTTCTTTGGTACGACTCATCACCCGACCCAAATCCTTAATTTGAGATGTTAGTGCAAGTAGTTGACTGCTCCCTCTACCCCCGGCATTTTTCGTATCTTCGGAGAGCTGCTTCAGTTCTCGGGAATGATCGGCAACCTCGCGCACGTGCTGATCAGACTGAGCCAAGTTATCCGTGACCTCAGTGATATTCGAAGCTTGCATTTCTACGCCTTTAGCAACCTCCTGAAACCCGATAGCGACTTCATTCGTCACGTTGCCTGTAGCATCCACTTGATTCCTGAATCGTTCTGTAAAGCTATGCAATCCAGCTACAGCTTGTCTAACTTGCTCAAACAAGAATTCAATCCGTTGCCTTGTGGCCTCCATATCTTTATTTTGCTCTTCCGTTTTCTGAAACTGCTTTTGATTTAACACCGATACCACTAACAGTAGCAAACCAATCAGTAAAACAATGATAAACTCATGCACATAACGCAAAGAACCGGTAGCCTGGGGAGTTGCGGGCGTACCGATCGTAATTTGTACAAAAATATTACACAGATTTAAGGTCATGGTTACCAGAAAATATCGGTAAGATGGGTAGAGCAACAACAATGAGCAGATAAAGATCGAAACTACTACATCCACGCTAGACAAGTTCACAAATATACATATTAATGCACTATAAAATGTAATAATCCAAGGAATAAGACGGATTCCTTTCTTTTTCATATTCAGAATTGTCAAAACTGCCGCGACTACAAATCCTACACCACTAGATACCCACATCGAGGGATTAGATACTGCCGGGATGATGCTGCTCAAAGTCATAATCCAAAAAATAATGATCACCAATTTGTTTCTTTGCCACAACAATTCATTCGTTCTGTCCATGATTGCGTACGCGCTCCTTAGATATATATTAGGTATTTATAAAATAAAAATGTAAATGCCATACTATATATATCGTCATATCAGAACGCGTATTGAATGATGGTCATCCTTTAAAGAGAAAAACCGCCCCCCTAACAGGGGACGGTTTTTAGCTCACGGTTTGATCATCTTCTTTAATCAGCCAACGTTCAATGTCTGCTGACTTCATTAAGATTCCTTGTTTTCGGAAGCCTCTTCAGCGCCTTCAGTCGCCGCTGCATCACCTTCCACAGCAGCATTTTCTACTTCGACTGCACGCGGCACGATCACGGATGCCAGCAGCTCCTCTTCAGAGACATGCAGCGTCACACCTTTAGGAAGCTTTAAGTCGCTTGCGCTCAGCTTGTCGCCAATATCCAGTGCGGATACATCCACTTCAATTGTGGACGGCAAGTCAGAAGGTAAACCTTCAACTTCGACTTCTGTTTCTTGAACTTGCAGGATACCGCCTGTTTTTGTACCTACAGGGGTTCCCTGATAATCAATTGAAACACGCACGCGAAGCGGTTTGTTTTTGGAAATTTTCAAAAAGTCGGCATGCAACCATTGGTTGTCACGCTGTTGATAATCTTTAATAATGACTGGAATCGTTTCTCCGCCTTCTACTGTGAGGTTAAAAACCTCTGAACGTCCGGTTCTGACTACTCTATTAAATTCCTTGGCATCGACATGTACAGGGGTTCCCTCGATCTCAGAGCCGTAAACCACAGCTGGAATCCGTCCTTTTAACCTCAATCCACGAATGGCCGAACCCTTCTTCTCTGTTCTCGGCTGGGCGGTTAGTTGAATACTTCCTCCATTAGAACTCATGATATACAACCTCCTTCAGGTTACCTTACAAATGATTTTCCTCCAAGAATCTTGCTTGTTTACCAGTTGTACTACAGAATATAAGCCAGCAAGCTGGCAAAACTAAACAAGTCCATAATTCTATTTTACCCCTTTTTTCTGAAACTGACGCACATTTGTATAAAAAAATAGCATTTCTCGAAATGATCGAAAAATACTATTTCTCGTGTATATATGGCAACCAGGCATACAAGTCTATCCGGCCCGGTTATCGTTAACCAGTAATAAATATTCCTCTCTGCCACTATGAATCAATACCTGCATCACAGACTGGGTCAGATCTACATCAATATATCGATCTGCCTCCACATCCTTGGCATCCCAGTGATTCAGGCGGACAATGTAGCCAATTCGCTGTACATCAGGAGCCACCCGAATGCGGGCTATTGCCCGGCCGTCATCTAAATCTTGAAATTCAACATGTCCGTCACGGTACCCAGTGCCCCATACCCACACATTCCAGCCAGAGTATTGCCGATCTGCACGCTCGTAGATCAATTCAATTGTGCGGAATGGAATAACCTCTCTATCGTTTCCTAGCTGGGCATCTGTCATTGCTGTACCTGCAATCTCTTGATTTGTCCGCTCATCCAAGCCTTTCGTTTTGTTATCCACTTGCTCGTTAGCTTGATGATCATGCTCTGTCAAAAAGGAGGCTTGGGGAGGTCCATCCTGATCGTACAACACCATCATCGACCAGCGCGATACCGTCACACGATGACCTACCACTTCATACCGTGTCTCAATCCCGGCCCCGTGTGCATCCACGACTACATGCCATCGATCCGATTCCGCAGGCAATAATATGGTCTGTTCTGTATCCGAACCGTTATAAATCACCACAATATGATTCCAGGCATCGCCGTTAGCATGATGCCTCAAGGCAAAAGCGACCACATGCCCATTGCTTTGTAGGACTTCCATATGCTGCTCCACCAGCTCACGCTGATCCATACGGAATGCCGGGTGACTGCGTCGCAAAGCAATTAAGCCCTGGTAGTAATCAAACACAGGTCGAAACCTCGCCTTGTTATTCCAACGGATGGCGTTCACCACATCAGAGCTTCGGTAGCTGTTATGGTCTCCATATTTGGAACGCAGCAGTTCATCCCCTGCATGGATAAAAGGAATGCCTTGCGATGTCAGAACCATTCCGTTAGCTAACAGGGACTTACGTACAGTTTCGTTTTCAAGTAGGTTACTTTCATCCATCTCCTGATACGGGTCTGCTTCGGCTACGGCTTGTTCGGCTGTCCTTCCATCTTTGGGGTTCCCCTGCTCCCATTGCGGAAAACGACAATGCTCCCGCAAATGTCTCACCGTCAAAATTTTATCCCACAAATTGAGATTATCGTGGGCCGTTACATAATTGACGGTCTCTGATGGCTGAGCTGTGAAATCATAAATAGCTCCAAAAGCGCCTTGAAGTACCCGTTCCTCCTGATTTTCCGCCCCCGTAGCAAACCCGCTTCCTGTACCGTCGCTATCTCCCTTAATGGCAGAACGGTAATTGTCGTTAAAAACGGCAAAACCCTTACCCCGCTGCGTTCCTTTTAATGTAAGCAAAGGCTGGGGGGACTCTCCTCCTGTCCAAGGCTCACCATAGATAAGCAGATCGGGACGTATCTCAGAGCGAAGTTCTCGGGTAAGCTGCTCTACAGTCGGTGTATCAATCAACGCCATCAAATCAAACCGGAAGCCATCTATGTGATATTCCTCTGCCCAATAGCGTAGTGAATCCTTGATATACTTGCGCACCATCGGACGTTCGGTTGCCACCTCATTACCTACACCTGATCCATTGGTGAGCTTCCCTTGCTCATCTGTACGGTAATAATATCCTGGTACAACTGGCTCAAACGGACCCTTTTCCACCGAATACGTATGATTGTACACGACGTCCATAATGACACCGATGCCGGCCGCATGCAGAGACTGTACCAGCAATTTCAACTCGCGTATACGCGCCTCCGGATCAGCTGGATTGGAAGAGTAGGACCCCTCCGGCACATTATAGTGCTGCGGATCATAGCCCCAGTTATATTCAGTTCCTAATTCCGAAAAGTCATTCACCGTATGAAAGTCAGCCACGGGAAGCAAATGAACATGTGTAATGCCCAGCTCCAGCAAATGATCCAGCCCTACACTGTTACCCTCGGCATCCGTTAATCCCGTATACGTAAAGGCTGCAAACCGCCCCTGAGCAGTAGATAAATCTTTTATACCCGTATTAAAATGGGGGTCCATCGAAAAATCACGCACATGAAGCTCATAGATAATGGCATCTGTCGCACGCTCAAGTACAGGCCCCTCATCCCGTTCCCATCCATCCGGGTTGGTTCGATCCAAATCAATGATAGCCGTACGTTGCCCGTTGGCTGATACCGCTCTGGCATATGGATCGGCAGCATAATGAATGGTGTGGTCCACCCACTCCAGCCTGTACATGTAATAATATCTGTTCCAGTCGCCTTCCAGTTCGATAGACCATACACCTTGATCATCACGGCTCATTAGAAATTCCTGACCACCGCCGTGCTCCTGAACGATTCCTTCCTGATCGTACACCCCTGCGTCGGTATACAACGCTATATGAACCTGCTGTGCAGTCGGTGCCCATACCTTAAATTTGCTGCCCGCAGGCGTATAAGTAAGACCCAAATCATAGCCTTCATATATGGGATATGCTGTGTGCCCAAGCCCCTTGAGCTGATTGAAATCAGACATTCCTGTTCACCACCCATTTTTATACATCGGCTTATAGCCTCTGTTCATCCATCATTTATGATGTTTATGACTTGTCAATATACCTCAGGATTTGCAAAATCCTCACCTCATAGGCTATCAAAATAAGACAAGCTTGAAAAGCTGGATGAATTAAATAAGGATGACACTCTCATTTCAACACGCACACTCCATTTTATGACAAAACGATGAACAGGCTACAGCTTTCGCCTCCAAAGCATCACATTTATTTTCTAGCTTTTATCACTTATAGACTAGACTGAAAAAAGCATGCTAAACCATGTACCATTTTCAGGAGAGTCGGCGGTTATCCATTTGAAAAATTTCGTCAGCCATTCGCATGGTAGAGCTTCGATGCGATACAAGGATAATTGTTTTATCTTGCTGCTGTTCTTTTAACGATTTTAAAATAATCGCTTCGTTCAAACTGTCCAAATTGCTAGTTGGTTCGTCCAGCAGTAAGAGGGGCGCATCATGAACAAAGGCTCTGGCCAGTCCCAAGCGCTGACGTTCTCCACCAGACAGCCTGTCCCCCAGCTCTCCAACTCGGCTGTCATATCCTTGAGGCAATGTCATAATAAAATCGTGCACTGATGCCTTACGGGCTGCTTCTACAACCTGTTGATGTGTAGCATCAGGCTTTCCAATTTTAATATTAGCTGCAATGGAATCGTCAAACAGGAATGTATGCTGATCAACGTAGCTTCGCAAGCTTCTCAAATGTCGGGCCTCAATGTCCTTCAAATCATGGTCAGATAGCAAAATCCCACCTTGCTGCGGGTCCCTGAATCGCATCAGCAACTTCAACAACGTTGACTTGCCGGAGCCGCTTTTACCCTGAATACCTATAATTCGCTTGAGCGGTATCGTGAGACTTACGTCCTTCAGCACCGTTTGACCATCGTATGCAAAAGTCACCTTGTCTATCTGCGCTCCAGTAAAGCCAACAGTCATACCATCCATATTTTCTTCTACCTCCGGGGTCTCCTCCAGCAGACTCAGCACTCGTTCCCCGCTTGCCAGCGTTTGAAGCAAATTGTTGGACAAATTGCTCAGCGCGACCACCGGACCAAATGAACTAAACAGGGCGATGACTGAAATCAGCATACTTGTAAAATCCATCTGCCCCTTAGACATGCCATACAATCCAACTAGTAGCATCAAGAATGAAAATCCGACTACAGCCGCATCTGTGACCGCTCTTGTGATACCTTCGTGATGCTTCAATTCCTTCTGCTTGGCATCCAACTGATCCGTACGACGGTTAATTTCATTTAATCGTTGTTCCCCTTGCCCATATTGAACAATTTCCTTCATCCCGCGTAAACTGTCCAAAAAATAACTACTCAGCTGGCCGAAGCTGCTCCGGTATTCCATCCCTTGGCGCTTGCCCATACGTGACGTAAGCAGAGGAATGAATAAACCGACGGTTATGTAAGCAAGCGCAGCGATCCCGCCTAGTAAAGGCTCATAAGAGCCTATAAAAAACACCATAAGCAGTGAAGTGATAATGCCGATCATAACAGGCGCTATCGTATGCGCATAAAATACTTCCAGCAGTTCAATATCACTTGTAATCAGCGAAATCAGATTCCCTTTGTCCTTGCCTTCAAGCTTGGCTGGAGCCAATCTGCGCAAGGCTTGAAGCACCTTGTCACGCAGCACGGCCAGCAGCTTGAAGGCGAGATAATGACCGCTCATTTGCTCGCCATAACGAAATACACCGCGTAATACAGCACATAGCACGATGGCAGTCAGCAAAAATGTCATGCTGTAGCCTGTCCTGATGCCCGTTGCTGTCAGTAGGGCAAGGGCCCCACACACAATAATGCCAATAGCACATACAAAACCAAGCACTCCTGTAACAATCGTTATGAGCAGCACAGGTAAAAGAGGCCCTGCCAAGACCAACAATTGACCCATAATCCGTAAACCGTGTCTACGCATATACAGCACCTCCTTTCACAAACTGTTCCATCCTATGCTGACTGAGATACATCTCCGCATAATGTCCCTGCTGGCTCAACAGCTCCTGATGCGTTCCGGATTCTGCCACCAAACCATTTTGCAGCACATAAATGCAGTCAGATTGGATCACGTTTTCCAGTCTGTGAGAGATGAGAATCACTGTTTTTTGACCTGCCAGTGCATGTATGACCTCCATGATGCCTTCCTCACTCTCAACGTCAATGTTAGAGGTAGCCTCATCAAAAATATACACATGACTATCGTGCAGCAACGCTCTGGCCAGTGCTAGCCGTTGGCGCTGTCCTCCTGACAGATTCGCTCCCTGCTCCTCTATCTCTGCTTCCAGTCCCCCTTCGGAGAGAATAAAATCATACAGCTTCACTTGCCGCAACGCTTCCAGCATTTGTTGCTCATCCGCGTGCTCATTGCCCATTCTCAAATTTGCTTCGACGGTGCCTTTAAAAATATAGCTGTTAAAACCGATCCAGGTCATATGACGCATGCGGCTTTCTTCCGAAATGGAGGTCAGTTCGATTCCTCCGATCGTCAGGCTTCCTTGATAACCCTCATGATGTCCAACGATCAATCCGGCTACCGTACTTTTACCTGAACCTGATTCTCCAACAATGGAAACAAAGCTGCCTTGAGGGATATTCATGGATATATTTCGTAAGGTATCTCTTTCATCGTAAGCAAAATTTACCCGTTCCAGTTGAATGTCTGTGGCTTGTATGCTTTGCTGTCCTTGTATAAAATCCTCTGTACTCAACATTTGAAATATTTTGTCGCTTGCTGCCATTCCGTTCATGGCGATATGAAAGTAGGAACCGAGCAGACGCAGCGGAATGAAAAACTCTGCCGACAGCAAAACAATGATGAGCGCTCCCGCCAAGCCAATATGACCTGAAGAATATTCGCTTACCGCGACCAGCACACCTGCGGCGGCACCACCAAATGCGATAAGATCCATGACAGCCACGGAGTTTAACTGCATAGTCAGGACTTTCATCGTCATTTTGCGAAAATCCTCAGCCGCTGTGTTCATCTCCTGATGTTTATCCTGGTCTGCCCCGTAAATTTTGAGCGTGGTCAGACCTTGTACATTTTCCAAAAAACTGTGGCCCAGATTGACATAGCTGCCCCAATATTTTCGAAACAGCTTTTTAGCCATCCTCATAATGACAATAATGGACACTGGAATTAAGGGAACACAGATTAATAGAATAATAGCCGCTTTGAAGCTGACAAAAGAGAGGGTGATGAACAATGTTACAGGCGCAAGCAGACTATAGAATAGCTGAGGCATATATCTTCCAAAATAGGTCTCAAGCTGCTCCACCCCTTCTACAGCAACCTGAATAACCCCCGAAGTGGAAGTATGATCTGTATAAGAGGGTCCCAGCTTTAGCAGCTTGCCGTAAATCTGTGAGCGCAGCGTTTTTTTAGCATTGATTGAAGCACGATAGGACAACATACTGGCTGCATAATTACTCAGGAAGCGAACTGCAATGGCAGCCATAACAATGACCGTCATAGATAGAATCAGCTTGCGACTCACTTGTCCCTCCCATGCTTGCTGTATCCCAAAGGTCATAGACAAAACAGCGGCTATACTCCCTAAAAGACCGATCCACTGTACAAGCACACCCAAGATGATATATTTTCGAGAATGCTCCACCAGGCCTAACAGACGACTGTCGACCATTTTAGATCTTTTTTTTGGAGTAGGAACGGCTTCAGTTGAAGTCGGAGTTTCCACCTCAGCTTCTCTCACAGTTCCGACTCGGAATATAAAGTAATAATATTTAAAAAGGATGACCAAGACGATGAGCGTTTTGCCCCATATATTAGGGGTAAAGATAAAGCCTGTAATCAGCATAGCTGACGCTAAGCCCAATGACGTAATTTTTGTAGACAATTTCAACGACCTGGTTTGAACAAAACTTTCCAGATATTTATGATACAGAGACGTATTGGAAAACCACCGATGAATCCTTTCAGACCCCCGCATAAAGAAAAAGGTTGCCAGCAGCAGAAACGGTGTAGTCGGCAGCAACGGCACCACTACGCCAATAACGCCAAGTGCCAAAAATAAAAACCCTAAGGTAATATAAATCGGTTTCACTATAATCCCCCTAATATATATACTGTTAATGATATTTTATAGATAATGATAATCATTATCAATATATATAATTTAGTCAGGTTGTTATGTGATGTAAATCACGCATATAAAAATCCTCTTGAAGCTCAACTCTACAGAACACTTTTGTGCTCATGTAGATGTTTGGTCTTCAAGAGGATGATTGAAATAAGTGCGTGTTATTGCGTTGTTTTATGAACTTATAATATCATATTGCTCCAATACCTGCCGATGTAACGGGTCATCTGCAGGTATGGACGTATAACGTGTCAGCGCTACACTCACCCCTTGGCTGCGAATCACCTGCTGAAGTTCAACCGCTTCGGGATCTTCCGTAATATCAAATTTACAGGCAGCAGCCATTCCTAACGCCAGATGATCGGTCGGGATACCATACTCCTGCGCTTGCAGCGCGGGACGTACAAGACGGTCATTGGGAGACAGCTTGCGAAGCGGTGAACGTCCGACCCGAGTAACCTCGTCTGTCAGATTAGGATTGCGGAAGCGATCCAGAATCTTAGAGATGTACTTCTTATGCTCCCCTTGATTCAAGCCGAATCGCTTTACAAGCACCGCTCCTGTTTCCTCCAGCGCCCCTTGGATTGAATCTACCACCTTGGTATCCTTCATGGCCTCCTGGATCGTGGCATAACCTGCGGTATAACCAATATAGGCCGCCACGCAATGCCCCGTATTCACCGTAAACAACTTGCGTTCAATGTAAGGCTCCAGATCCTGCACGTAAAGAATGCCTTCGATTTCTTCATGGTCAGCTGCCATCTGCGAGCGATCCACCACCCACTCGTAAAAAGGCTCTACCTGCACATGCAATGGATCCTCATGATGCTGGATCGGCACAATCCGGTCTACAGCAGCATTGGGGAAATATACTGAAGCCTCTGCCTTGGCACGAGTCGCCTCATCGAGTAGCGCAAAAACATGCTCTTTCAGTTGGGCGCTGCCTCCAATTGCATTTTCGCAAGCAATCACATGCAGCGGGCCTGCTCCACGCTCTACCCGCCGTGCTATCCCCTCGGCAATACCTGCTGCAATATGCCTGAGGATGCTAACCCCGACTGCGGTCGTTACCAGATCAGCATGGCTTACTGCATCCGCTACAGCGGATGCATCTCTGCCGTCAATCGCGGTTACATTCGTTACTGTCTCCGTATCCTTCGTATCATTCGCCAATTCAACAGTATATTGCTTGCGGCGTCGTAACTCAGATACAAGTGTCTCGTTGACATCTGAAAAAACAACCTCATAGCCTGCACGCGACAGAATCAGCCCAATAAAGCCGCGACCGATATTTCCTGCTCCAAAGTGGACGGCTCTCATAGCTCCAGCTCACTTTCGAACAGATCTATAATTTCCTGTGGGATCACCGCGTTGCGAAGTTTGTCCATGTTTTCTTCCTCCGCACATACCACAGCGATACTTGTCAAAATCTCCATATGATCGCCGCCTTGGGCTGCAATGCCGATCACCATGTATGCTTTTTCTTCCCCGAAATCTACGCCTTGCGGGAACTGAACGATGGAGATGCCAGTGGATTGAACAAGTGTCTTAGATTCCTTGGTACCATGTGGAATAGCCAGCCCGTTCCCGATATAGGTGGATACAATCTCCTCGCGTTCAAGCATCTTGTCAATGTACTCAGTTGTAATATGTCCTGCATCCAGCAGGATTTGTCCTGCCATACGAATCGCCTCATATTTGTCTTTGGCGGTTGCGTTCATTTTTATTTTGTCTATCGTCATAATACTCACGGTAGGTTCCTCCCTGTCCCTAATTTACTGTGAAAAAATTCAGCCAGCTCAGTCGATATATAATTGGCAATCTGATCTCTGCTACCGTGTTCCAGTAGTGTAATCATGTCTTCCTGCAGCAGTAATGCACTAATCTCGCTCAATACCTCCAAGCTTTCTTTCGGTAACTCACGAGGTCCCAACATCAGCAGAACGCATTCTACTTGTTCGTCTACATCCGCCAACAGCGGCTCAGCCAGCCTATACAAGGTCAGCGAAGGCTGGCGAATATAGGGACTGCGTGTATGAATTAAAGCAACGGAGGTATCAGCAATCACCTGACTACCTTGGCGCTCTCTTTCCATAAGTTGTTCAGCAACAACAGAAGGCTCTGTGACATTTCCCCGCCCTGCCTCCAATATGCATATAGCCTCTATGGTAGCTGGCATATCCATCCCTTGATTTTCCAGTGGATACACTTGAAATTGCTGTACAATGTGCACAATCTCCTCAAGACTTTTCCGTAGACCAGTAAGCCACTCCATGCCCTGGCCGGGCAGAACAGCCTGTTCCTGACGATGATCACTGAGTTGATTGAGTGTAATATGCTGAATGAAATGACGCAGGCGCTCACTCTCCTCTTGCGTCAGCAGCGGGCTGATTTTGAGATACCGATCCGGCTCAAGCGGCAGCTCCACTGTCGAAATGATCAGATCATAATCCTCCTTGGGAATCCGCGTTGCCTCGTACCATGAGGCCCTATCCACGATTTTGATCTGTGGCAGCTCCTTGGCCAGTCTTGTTGCCAGAAGTCTGGAGGACCCAATTCCGCTCGTGCAGACTACGATTGCTCGAACCTCCCGCTGCAATTGTCGCAGCCGCTCCAACGAAGCGCCAAAATGCATGACCAGAAATCCGATCTCTTCATCTGGTACTTCCATTTCTGTCATATCCGCCGCAGCCTTTTTGACCGAGTCGAACAAGCTGCCGTAATCCTTGCGGATTTGCTGAAGGAGAGGGTTGCGGATCGCTCTCCCTTCCCTCAAACGTTTGAATACTGGAGCCATATGGGCAATTAGCCCTTCACGCAGGACACGATCCTCTGCTAATGGTGTGCCTGTCTCTGCCTCTACACGACGAATCAACTCATGAACCGACTCCAGCAGTACAAGATCATCCAGTGGCAGCAAGCGGGTGGAATGATCCTCAGCATCACGGAACAGCAACCCGAAATAACATCGTTCCGGTTCTGGAAATTCAATATCCAGCGCCGCTGACAACTCTGCGCATATGCGCTCCACCATAGCTGTGCGCAGCATGATATTATCCTCTGAATCTGTTTTCGAATACGAGAGACGATGATCCACAACGTACCCAAGGCGCAGACGTGCCAGAGAAACGCAAATTTGAATCAGCAGTTCCATATATTTGCTTTCCACCATGTTTTTCAGCCATTGATCATGAGGCTGCCAGAGGGCATTCTCCACGGTTAGCAGGTTCTCTCTGCCAATCATCTCCAGCAATTTTTCTGTGACACGTGTTACGGGACGAAGCTCCTCTCCGGAAAACAGATCCGATTCATCCAAATATTCGAGAGCAAGCTCAGAAATCGCCCGTCTTTTGTCTATCTCCCGTCCTGTAATCTCGACACCGTATCCCCGTCTGCGCACAAGCATGAGCCCTCGATCTTCGATCCAGCCTTGTAATTCGTCCAGATCATGACTGACCGTAGTTACTGTGACTTTCAAATCCGATGCTAGCGCCAGCAGCTTGATCGGCTCCTGTGTATCCAGCAGCATGCACAGAACTACAATTTTTCTCTCCTCAGCCGAGTATTCGTCTGACTTCGTATGCAGCAATTGCTCCCGCAGACTTGCAAGCTGAATCGGGTCGGCATCCACAAAAATACCGATCCCTGATTTTTTCTCCAGCTTTACCTCATGAGCCGCCAACCAACATTCAACTGCGCCAAGTTCCCGATGAACCGTCCTTGTGCTGACATTGATCTTCTCAGCAATTTCCCCGGCCGTAACCTCTTGGGGCTGCTCCAAAAGATACTCTACGATGTCAGATTGTCGTTTCGTAATATTCATAAGCGCATACCGTTCCTTCCCAAGCTCTCATCCCTTCCAGCAGGAAATACAAACTGTATACAGCCGGCCTGACTTTATGGGGATTAAGAATCGGATTTCAGCCGTTCAACCAGCGCTTCGTATTCAGGGCTCTTCAGGAAATTGTCAATGGAAATGTGCTCAGCATTCGGGGCTACCGTTTTAGCCCGGTCTGTCAACGTTTTTTGTGTAATGACAATATCCGCATCCTGTGGAATTTCACTGATTGCCGTATTCGTTACCGTAACGCCCACGCCCGCCTGTTTCATTTTTTTGCGCAAAATTGAGGCTCCCATGGCGCTTGAACCCATACCTGCATCACAGGAAAAGACAATTTTATTCACCTCGGATTTATCCTTAAGCGTTCGATCTGCGGCAATCTCGGCAGCACGATCGGATGCGCGGTTATCTTCCATTACAGTGGCGTTAGCACTTGCACCCTTGCTTTGATTTTTCATATCTTTCAGACGGGATGCAGCTTCCTCCAGCCCCTCTTCCTTTTGCTTACCAGTTTTGAGTAATACTGCGGCAACCGCAAAGGATACGACCGCAGCTGCGATTACTCCGCTCAGCATCGGCAAATATCCGCCTTTGGGTGTCATCAGGAAGTAAGCAATGATACTGCCTGGTGAAGGAGCAGCAACCAGTCCGGCACCTGTCAACATAAAACAGAAGGTTCCCACAACACCCCCTGCTATAGCAGCGAGAATCAGAATCGGCTTCATCAAAATATAAGGGAAATAAATTTCATGAATCCCGCCGAAAAAATGAATAATGACTGCACCAGGAGCAGACGACTTCGCAGAGCCTTTACCGAACAGGCAATAGGCCAGCAAAATACCGAGTCCCGGGCCAGGATTGGATTCAAGCATGAACAAAACGGATTTTCCTGTTCTTGCAGCTTCCTCCAGCGCAATCGGACTCAATACTCCATGATTCAGTGCGTTGTTGAGAAATAATACTTTTCCGGGCTCAATAATGAGATTGACAAGCGGTAGTAGCCCTGCGTTCACGAGGAACTGTACCCCTGTCGACAACACTTGACTGATGGTTTGCACGACCGGGCCGATCGCCACATGCGCTAGTAGTGCTAGAATGGCACCGATAATCCCAGCCGAGAAATTATTGACCAGCATTTCAAAACCTGATTTGACTTTGCCCTCAATGGCCTTATCGAACTTCTTCAATATCCATGCAGCCAGCGGACCAGCTACCATCGCACCCAGGAACATCGGGATATCGGCCCCCACAATGACACCCATCGTCATAATGGCACCGATCACACCTCCACGCTGTCCGTGAATCATTGTGCCTCCCGTGTAACCGATCAACAGCGGCAGCAAATAATTTTTCATCGGGTCAACCAGTTGTGCAAACCCCTCATTCGGGAACCACCCGGTCGGAATAAAAAGTGCTGTAATTAATCCCCACGCAATAAAGGCTCCCATATTGGGCATAACCATACCGCTGAGAAAACGGCCAAAACGCTGTACGGCGACACGAGCGCCACCGCTTGAACTGGACTTTGTGTCCACTGTGCTCATATTCATATCCTCCTTGTGAGTAACTAGCATCACTACCTTTTCTTAAAATTCATACTAAATGACAGCGCTCTCTTCATCAACGAAATGAAAACGTACTTTCGTCATGAACGTTGATGACAACATTTAAATTTAAAATAACGGACAACGTATTATACCTGCATAATTCTTCTTAATATGACCGATAACAATAGAAATTAGTCGAAAAAACAGTGCTGTAAATCTGCACCTTATATAGAGGAGCTCACCTCTAAATCTAATAAATTGACGTAATTACGTCTTCTAAAAGACAACAAAAAAATAGCCGCCATGTCAGATCATAGCGACTATTTTATACACAAAACGAGCGGACTAACGATGCTTTTATTCAATTCAATATCCATATAAAAATTTAGAATAAAGCGCTAATATTCCATCTTATATTGCTCATTATTGTTCATCCGAAATCAACTGCTCGTACTGATCCGCAGACAGCAGCTTGCTCAGAGCTTTCTCGACATCATTGCCCATCTCTACTTCGATCATCCAACCCTCTTCATAGGGTGATTCATTCACCAGCTCAGGTGTACTTTCCAGAGCTTCATTTACTTTCAAAACGGTTCCCGTCACCGGAGCAAAAAGATCGGATACGGTCTTCACCGATTCAATTGTACCAATCTCCGTCCCCTGTCCAATCGTTGTTCCCGCCCCAGGTAATTCCACAAAAACAATATCACCCAATTGATGCTGTGCAAAGTCTGTAATGCCGATCCGCAACGTCCCATCCACTGTGCGCTGAACCCACTCATGTTCGTCTGTATACCAAAGTTGCTGTTTCACTTCACTCATCCTGCTTCGCCTCACTTCCACATGAATAAAATGCTTTTGATCACCTGTATTAGACAAGTTAAGATTATGACAACAAGAACATCCATGTCAATAATACTAACAAAAATACTCCATACCAACTAATATAGCGCAGTCTATAAAAAATGATAACTTGTAACAAACGCTTACATATCCTTATTTATACAATAAATGTTTTTCATATTGTTTTATATGACATTTTTATTGACATTTTGAATGGATTTGCGTATTAATGGGTTATAGTAATTGCTTTTGAAAATACCTCGACAACTGCAAACGCGGATGAACGCGGAGGGAGAGACTACCAAAAATATTCGCATCGCTGTTGTCGTTTGTGAGACAGTTGGGCACGCGAATCGGATCAAGTTGTTATCTGCAAAACCGGGTAACATACCGTTGATCCAAAAGGTAGCGCCGAAGGAGTAAACTTGCATTGCAGGTGAATCTCTCAGGCAAAAGGACCTCTGCCGGACGCATCTCTGGAGAGCATCCGTGAAAAGAGCGGATCACCCAAGGGGAAACCTGGTTCACACCGGGGTAACTTTCTGGTATCAAGGACAGAGCTGAAAGAAGAGTATGGACTGCCGTCTATACGTTTCTTTTAGCCTGTCTTTTTTGTTTAGCCGATTACACTGGATAGGAGTGGAAAAATGTCTAATTTGCGAAGAACACCACTATATTCGTCCTACGGGACGCAGCCCGGGGTTCGTTGTATTGACTTTGGCGGGTGGGAACTCCCCGTTCAGTTTAGCGGCATTCAAAAGGAGCATGAGGCCGTCCGACAACGTGCAGGTTTATTCGATGTATCGCATATGGGCGAGTTCTTGGTTGAAGGCAAAGAAGCTGAGGCTTTTTTGCAACAGGTAACCACAAATGATGTCAGCCATTTGGAACCGGGCCAAGCACAATATTCACTCCTGTGTTACCCCGATGGAGGCGTAGTGGATGACTTGCTTGTATATTGCAAAGGACCAGAGCGCTACATGCTCGTTGTGAATGCCTCCAACATCGACAAAGATTGGGATTGGCTCATACGCCACGTACCAGCATCGGTTCATCTGGAGAATGTGTCTGATGCGATAGCATTGCTGGCATTACAAGGACCGGAAGCAGCACGTATTACCGCAGCCGTGACAGATACAGATATTACGAATCTGGCATCTTTCCGATTCCATGAGAACGTGCAATTGTTCGGAGCAAAAGCACTTGTCTCGCGAACTGGATATACCGGCGAAGACGGTTTTGAATTTTATATCTCTGCTGAGGAAGCACCCGCCGTGTGGGATGGTTTGCTTCGTTGCGGTGAATCGTATGGACTGATTCCCGCTGGACTTGGTGCTCGCGATACGCTGCGCTTCGAGGCACGGCTACCGTTGTACGGACAGGAGTTATCTGCCACAATTTCACCGCTTGAGGCTGGTTTAGGTTTCTTCGTCAAGTTGAACAAAGGAGATTTTATCGGCAGGGAAGCACTGCAACGTCAAAAAGAACAAGGAATTCCTCGCAAGTTGATCGGGCTGGAAATGATTGACCGCGGTATCCCGCGCGCTCATTATCCGGTGTTCGCTGAAGGTCAACACATCGGTGAGGTCACAACGGGTACTCAATCGCCCACCTTGAAGCGTAATCTGGGGCTGGCCCTGGTGGACAGTCGTTTTAGCACCCTATCGACACCGCTGGAGGTCGAAATTCGTGGTAAACGCCTGCGTGCGGAAGTGGTCCCAGCCCCCTTTTATAAACGGCTACGCTGATCTTAATCCTCTTCATTCTAAAAAAGCGATCATGTCAGAAATAAAATTCTGGATTTTCCAATTACGACTATGTATTAGCTAATTTACTATCTAAATTTTGCTTTTCGAAAGGAGCCAGAACCTATGAAGCAGCATCGCTATCTCCCCATGACCGAACAAGACCAAACCGAAATGCTGCGTGTGGTGGGCGTATCATCCATTGATGATTTATTCAGTGACATTCCAGAGGCTATTCGATACCAAGGGGAACTCCCTCTTTCCTCTCGGCTCGACGAAAGAGCCTTAACCCGCCACATGACCGAGCTGGCCGGACGAAACGCCAATACAGATACACATGCCAGCTTTCTTGGTGCAGGTATTTATGATCATCATATTCCATCCGTTATCCAACACATCACCTCACGTTCCGAATTTTACACAGCCTACACCCCCTATCAGCCGGAAGTAAGCCAGGGCGAGCTGCAAGCCATTTTTGAATTCCAGTCGTATATTTGCGAATTGACAGGTATGGCGGTAGCTAATGCCAGCATGTACGATGGGGCTACAGCTCTGGCGGAAGCGGGCTCATTGGCCGCTTCCGCCACGCGTCGTAAACAGCTTATCGTATCAAGGTCTGTCCATCCAGAGGCACGTCAGGTATTGGCAGCCTATGCACGCGGATTGGATTTGGACATTGTGGAAATCGGCTGTTCGGATGGCGTAACGGATGTCGATGTACTAGCCACGGCCGTATCGGAACAGACGGCGGCTGTTTTGATCCAAAATCCCAACTTTTTCGGAGCCGTGGAAAATCTGAAGCCGATGGCTGACCTCATCCATGCGCATCAAGGGCTTATGGTTGTTAGTGCCAATCCACTGGCACTAGGCTTGCTAGAGACCCCTGGTAAGCAAGGCGCGGATATTGTTGTAGGAGACGCGCAGCCACTTGGGATCTCGTCCTCCCTCGGCGGTCCGACCTGCGGTTACTTCGCCGTTTCCCAGGCGCATATGCGCCGTATCCCTGGGCGTATCGTAGGCCAAACCACAGACCGTAACGGCAAACGCGGCTTCGTGCTGACCTTACAAGCGCGGGAACAGCATATCCGCCGCGAAAAGGCCACGTCTAACATTTGCTCCAATCAAGCGTTGCTCGCTTTATCTGCATCTGTATATTTGTCTGTCATGGGTAGACAGGGGATCAAGGAAGTAGCCGAGCTAAATTTGCATAAAAGCCGTTATGCGTTAGAGCAATTGCTGAGCTTGAAAGGTGTATCTACCTCGTTTAATGCACCAACCTTTAATGAGTTTGCCCTTAAACTGCCTGAGGGTACAGATATGAGCAAACTCCAGGCCGAGCTGCTAGCTGCCGGATTTATCGCTGGCTACGATTTGGGCCGGGACTATGAGGAACTTGCTGGTCACATGCTGATTGCCGTGACGGAGCAAAGAACCAAAGAAGAGATTGACCAATTTGTACACACCTTGGGGGGATTGCTATGACACACACCGGACAGGATCAGAAACAAGAACTGTTAAAGGAACACGATCAAACGCTCATTTTTGAATTGAGCCGTCCGGGTCGCATCGCTTATTCCCTTCCCGATTGCGACGTTCCCCGTCGCCCGGTGGCAGAGCTTTTGCCGGATTATGCGCTGCGCAGCCAACCTGCGGCATTACCCGAGGTATACGAAGTAGATGTTATTCGCCATTATACCGCCCTGTCCCAGCGCAATTTCGGCGTCGACAACGGATTTTATCCGCTTGGCTCGTGTACGATGAAATACAATCCGAAGGTGAATGAGGATGTTGCCCGTTACGCAGGCTTTGCTAAAATTCACCCATATCAGCCGGAGGATAGCATCCAGGGGGCTATGGAGCTGCTGCATACGCTCCAAAATGATCTGGCTGCGTTGACCGGCATGGATGCCGTCACGCTTCAGCCCGCTGCTGGCGCCCATGGCGAATGGACCGGGCTGATGATGATCCGCTCGTACCACGAAGCACGTGGCGAGCGACGTACCAAGGTGCTCGTGCCGGATTCCTCGCACGGAACGAACCCCGCCAGTGCAACCGTCGCGGGTTTCGAAACAATCACCCTACCCTCCACCCCTGAGGGGCTGGTGGATCTGGATGCGCTGCGTCAAGCCGTAGGCAACGACACCGCTGCGCTCATGCTGACCAATCCGAACACGCTTGGTCTGTTCGAGAAGCAAATCACTGATATTGCTGCGATTGTACATGACGCAGGTGGCCTGCTCTACTATGACGGCGCAAATTCCAATGCTATCATGGGGATTACCCGCCCTGGGGATATGGGCTTTGATGTGGTGCATCTCAATTTGCACAAAACGATGAGTACTCCGCACGGTGGAGGGGGCCCGGGCGCTGGACCCGTCGGCGTAAAGCAGCGACTGATTCCCTTTCTGCCCAAGCCGCTTGTCGTACGTGATCCGCAGGGTAGGTACCGCTGGGATCGGGAGCAGGGAGATTCTATTGGGCGGGTCAAAGCCTTTTATGGCAACTTCGGCATTCTCGTCCGTGCCTATGCCTATATCCGTAGCTACGGCCCTGATGGCTTGAAGCGAGTGTCAGAATGTGCTGTACTCAATGCCAACTACATGATGCATCGGCTGGCTCCGTATTTTGACCTGCCTTATCCCGGGCATTGTAAACACGAATTTGTCATGTCGGGACGAGGCTTGAAGAAGTTTGGAGTGCGCACGCTTGATGTAGCCAAACGGTTGCTTGATTTCGGTTACCATCCACCTACCATTTATTTTCCGCTGAATGTAGAGGAATGCATCATGATCGAGCCGACGGAAACAGAAAGTAAAGAGACGCTTGATGCTTTTGTCGACACTATGATTCATATTGCGCGCGAAGCCGAGGAGAACCCTGAGCTGGTGCTCAATGCCCCCTATACTACTCCAGTCACGCGCCTGGATGAAACCACTGCAGCTCGTAAACCTGTGCTGAATTGCGCATGTAGTTAAGATTAAATTCAACCCAACAATCCAAAGCATACAAAAAAGCCGGTATCTGTTGAGATACCGGCTGCTGTATGTATACAGCAATTTTTGTTGGAAAAAGATATAACCTTTGAAAAATGTGATACCCTTCCTTATGCTTCGATGCTTTGAACCAATTCAACAACCTGCTCAGCTGTTTGCATATCCAGAGCTTTTGCAGCCAATTTCTCCATGTCCGCACGGGACAACTTAGAGATTTGACTACGTGCTGGCAGAATGGAAGTTGCGCTCATGCTGAACTCATCAAGTCCCAGACCCAGCAGCAACGGAATTGCTGTGGTGTCTCCTGCCATTTCACCACACATACCAACCCAACGTCCTTCACGGTGAGCGGCATCAATAACCATTTTCACCAGACGCAAAATGGATGGGTTATATGGTTGATACAGGTAAGAAACTCGTTCGTTCATACGATCTGCTGCCATGGTGTATTGAATCAGATCGTTAGTACCGATACTAAAGAAATCCACTTCTTTTGCGAATTGGTCAGCCAATACCGCTGTGGAAGGAATTTCTACCATGATGCCCAGCTGAATTTCTTCAGATACGGATACACCCTCGGCTACCAACTTTTCTTTTTCCTCCAACAAAACAGCTTTAGCTTCACGGAATTCGTTCAGCGTAGCAATCATTGGGAACATAATGCGCAGGTTACCGTGTACACTTGCACGCAACAAAGCACGCAATTGAGTGCGGAAGATATCCTGGCGATCCAGACACAGACGAATAGCACGGAATCCGAGGAACGGATTCATTTCTTTCGGCAGATCCAGATAAGGAAGTTCTTTATCTCCACCGATGTCCAAAGTACGGACTACAACCGGTTTGCCTTCCATTCTTTCCAGAACCGTTTTGTAAGCTGTGTACTGTACATCTTCGGATGGGAGCTTGTCGCGTCCCATGTACAAGAATTCCGTACGGTACAAGCCAACGCCTTCTCCACCGTTGTCCAGAACACCAGCTACATCGTTAGGCGTACCAATATTGGCTGCCAGTTCGACATGGACACCATCAACGGAAACCGTAGCTTCGCCACGCAGCTTACGCCACTCTTCGCGTTGCTTGTCATATGCCACCTGTTTAGCGCGGTATTCCGCAATGATTTCTTCGGTAGGATTCACGAATACATGACCATCCAGACCATCGACGATAATCAAATCGCCGCTTTTAGCTTGAGACAATATATTTTTCGTTCCTACAACAGCAGGAATTTCTAATGAACGAGCCATAATAGCCGAGTGCGAAGTGCGTCCACCGATGTTCGTTGCAAAGCCTTTAACAAATTCACGGTTCAGCTGAGCTGTGTCGGAAGGTGTCAAATCTTCTGCAAGTACAATCGTTTCTTCGGCAATTTCTGCAGGGCTGACAAAATGAACACCAAGCAGATGATTAAGCACCCGTTTGGTTACATCACGCATGTCCGATGCGCGTTCTTGCAAATATGCACTTTTCATGTTTTCAAACATGGAAACAAATTGTGTAGCTACTTCATTCAAAGCATAGTCAGCATTGAGCTGCTCGTCTCTGATTTTAGCTTTAACCGGATCGATCAATTCAGGATCATTCAGGATGAGCAAGTGAGATGCAAAAATTTCTGCTTTTTTCTCACCCAGTTCCCGAAGCGTTTTCTCCTTAATCGATTCCAATTCGGTTTGAGATTCTGCCAAAGCCGCATCCAATCTTGCGATTTCAGCTTCAACATCACCAACCGCGCGTCTCTCTACAGCGTAATTCGGATGCTCCAAGATAAACGCCCGGGCAATGGCTATGCCTGCCGAAGCGGCAATCCCGGAAATTTTAAGCATGAACTTCGCCCAGCCCTTCGTTAACGATTACATTTTCAAGAGCTTTCAATGCTTCAGCAGCTTCAGCGCCTTCGCAGATAATGTTAATAGTATCCCCTTGTTCCAGACCCAGAGACAATACACCCAGAATGGATTTCAAAGTTACTTTTTTACCGTTAGCTTCGGCGAAAGATTCAGCACCGCTGAATTTGTTAGCTGTATTTACCAGCGCAGTTGCAGGACGTGCATGGATACCGTCTTCATCCGTGATTCTAAAAGTTGTTTGCATAATTTGTTCCTCCCACTTTCCTAAAGATAATATTTGTTTACACGCAGTATATCGGGCAGATGACCAGGCGGCTTAAGCCGCCTATTCAACTAATCCGAAACACATAGAGTTTATTTTATCGTAATTATACCATCTTCGCCAGCCTTCAATACTCCAGTTTTGTTTAAAGTTACCGAAGAACCTTCTGGAAGGTTGGTAAAAATGACAGGTGAGATGATGGATTTAGCGTTGGCTTTCACATATTCCAGGTCTACTTTCATGATCGGTTGGCCAGCTGACACAAGATCGCCTTCGTTCACCAAAACGTCAAATCCTTGACCTTTAAGCTTCACTGTATTCACCCCGATATGAACAAGCACTTCTTTACCACCATCGGATTGAATACCAACCGCATGCTTGCTTGGGAATACATTGAATACTTTACCATAGACAGGAGAAACAATTGTTCCATCATTAGGCACAACTGCAAAGCCATCACCTGTCATACGCTCTGCAAATACTGGATCGGGAACTGTCGAGATGTCAACCAATTCGCCGTTAACTGGCATCACGATATCTTCCACAACAATCGTTTGCTTTTGTTCTCCGGCTTCCTTTTCCTCTTGTGGAGCTGGTTCTGAAGGCGCAGGTGCAGGTGTACGTCCTGCCATGATATCAGCCATTTGAGTTTTAATGGTGTCAGAACGGGTACCGAAGATCGCCTGTACATTGTTACCCACTTCCAGGACACCCGAGGCGCCAAGTTGTTTCAGACGAGCTTTGTCAACGTTTGATTTCTCATTAACTTCAATCCGAAGACGTGTAATACATGCATCCAGATGCTTGATATTCGATGAACCACCGAAAGCAGCCAAAATGTTATGTGGAAGCTCATCACTGCTACCGCTTGCTGCACCATCCACATTTTCTGTAGCTTCTTCACGTCCTGGTGTCTTCAAGTTGAATTTCCGTATAATGAATCGGAATCCGAAGTAGTAAATAACCGCCAAAATCAGACCGACGATAATTACATACCACCATGGCGTACGGGTTGGAATAATCCCGAAAATCAGGAAGTCAATAAATCCACCAGAGAACGTCATGCCGATTTTAACATTCAAAATTTGCATCGTCATGAATGACAAACCTGCAAATACACAGTGTACTGCAAACAGCAATGGAGCTACGAACAGGAAGGAAAATTCCAGTGGCTCCGTAATACCTGTCAGGAACGAAGTCAAGGCTGCTGAACCCATGATACCTGCTACATATTTTTTGTGTTCTGGTCTTGCTTCATGATACATCGCAAGTGCTGCAGCCGGTAATCCGAACATCATGAATGGGAATTTACCTACTTGGAACGTACTTGCTGTCAGTGCCACGCCGTCGCGAAGCTGACTAAAGAAGATTTGCTGGTCACCGTGAACGGTTTGACCTGCTTTGTTAACATATTCACCAAACTCAAACCAGAACGGTGAGTACCAGATGTGATGCAGACCAAATGGAATGAGCGCACGTTCGATAACCCCGAACAGGAACGCCGACAAGGTCGGGTTGGAATACACCATAAAGTGAGATACTGCGTTAAGCCCTTGCTGAACTGGAGGCCAGATCAGAACCAGTGCCAGTCCAACAATCAGTGAAGATACTGCCGTTGCAATTGGAACGAAGCGCTTACCCGCGAAAAAGCCCAGGTACGAAGGAAGCTCGATTTTGAAAAATCGGTTGTACATAGCAGCGGCCAGTATACCGATGATAATCCCGCCGAACACCCCGGTTTGCAGTGTAGGAATACCCAACACATTCGCATAACCCGGTATTTTTTGAGCAATCAGACCAGGTGTGACTCCCACAGCTGTACCCAGCGTAATGTTCATTACGAGGTAACCGATGATCGCAGCCAAACCTGCTACACCCTCGCCGCCCGCCAGACCGACGGCTACGCCGACTGCGAACAACAGCGCCAGATTATCAAAAACAATTTGTCCGGCATTCATCATGATGGTCGCTACCGATTGAACCCAGCCCGCATTTAATGCAGGGATGTACTGGAGAAAATCAGGGTTGACCAGCATGTTGCCGATACCCAATAAAAGCCCCGCAGCTGGCAAAATGGCTACCGGAAGCATTAACGCTTTACCGACACGCTGTAAAACGCCGAAAAGCTTTTTAAACATACCTTCCACATCCTTCTCTGAAATTTAGAACAGAGGTAAAACAACAAAAAAGGCATGAGCCGATTTAAGTATGTTTGAACACAACCTTGGGATATAGCTTACCCCACTAGGCTGTAAACAATCATAACTTAAAACAACTCATGCCTGATCGAATCAGTAACACGTTAAAATGTTTAGTTGTTGTCTTCCTCATTGCAAAACTGATTATAGCACCACGCTAAATGCGAGGCAATACTTTTTTATTCGGGCTTTATCACGGTTTGTTGCTCTCCCTGCTTGCGTTGGGACAAACGCTGCAGATGCATCGTCAAATAGCTAACTTCAGCTGGATACACCGGTTTACGTAGCCTTTTCTCCATAATCTTCGTAAGTTTCCAGGCCAGCATATACATTTCTGGATATTCTTCATTCAAAAGCTTGTCCAATCGGTAAATCTCCTGCACAATCTCTCCTCGTCGTACACGTTCAATCGCAAATCTCAGATGAGTCAGCAGACGGGAATAATCAAGGGATTGGAGAGGAATTCGGTAATCCAGTGTCGTCTCGACCACCTGAACCATGTCAGCAATCAGACGAGAATCCTTCCTAACCTCGGAGATATGTTGGTTCGTCATAGCACTATAAATATGCAGAGCTACGAACCCGATTTCATCTTCTCCCAGATCCACGTCCATCTTATCCTTGATCAAAGCAACAGCCTGCTCAGCCATCTTGTATTCCTGAGGATATATTTCCCTAGTTTCATACAAGAACGGATTATGAATCGTAATCCCCTGTTTATGACGGTTGATGGAGAAGGCAATATGGTCAGTTAAAGCAATTAGTATGTGCTCATTAAGAGGCTTTTTGGCTTGAAGCTGAACAAGATGAAGCACCTCACCGATGACCTCAATGAGCTTTTCATCCAGCTCAGGAAGCAATCGTTTGTATTGCTCCTGCTCTTCATGGCTTTTTAATATAAATAATTTTTCAACTGAATCCAACGGCATTAGATCGCCGGGTTTGCGATTGAAACCGATTCCTTTTCCAATCACGACAACCTCATCATGCTCGGGATGCATCCCTATAATCACATTGTTATTCAGCGCTTTGGCCACTTTTAGGCTGCTCACATCCGCACCTCTTTTATCAGAACCTTGATCCTAAGAATTATAGCATGAAGCTCAGAGGAATCCACGTTAAAGTACCAAATATTCCGCTAAAGGTCAATAAAAAGAAAACGCTTTTCATCACAATTTCCAGGAAATGCTGTGATGAAAAGCGGCCTTTTGGGGGCTGAGAATCTGTTCCCCAAAGGCTTATCGTTATTCTTTATCCGTTAGTGCCACCTCAACCGAGGCTGGATTGTGTAGCTTGTTCGCATCACCGGAGGACGGTACGGAATGAAGACCATTTTTTCCAGTGGTTAGTCCCTTGATCAACTGCTCTACATCAATACCGGATACACTCTTAAGCATCTCGGGAGCCGTCGCCATCAGTTCGGTGACATAATTGCTGACACGCGTTGCTCCTTCCCCTTTACCCGTATCCACAACAGTCAGTTTATCAATGGATGCAATCGGTTCGGCAATGCGTCCTGCCAGATCCGGCAGCATTTTCACGATAATATCGAGCACGGCAGCTTCTCCAAACTTCTGGAACGCCTCCGCCAGTTTTTCCTTGGCCTCAGCTTCCGCGAGACCACGCAAACGGATGACATCTGCATCGGCTGTCCCTTTGGCCCGTTCTGCATCCGCTTCTGCTTGCCCGTTTAGACGTTTTTGTTCAGCTGACGCTTTAGCCTGTGTTTCAATCGAGTATTGCAGCGATTCCGCCTCACGCATTTTACGCGATTTGTCGGCTTCCGCCGCTTGTTCTACTGCATACCGATCGGCTTCCGCCTTCTTTTTCACTTCCGCATCATATTGCTTTTCACGTACCTGTATTTCCTTGGCTTGAATATCAATCTCCCGTTCCTTACGTACCAACTCGACTTTCATCTGTTCCTCGACGGCAGTCTGCTTGGCACGGGCCTCCTGAATGTGATAAGCCTGATCGGCTTCTGCCCTGGCTGTATCTTGTTCTTTCTTAAACGAAGCCACCTTCAGTTCCTTCTCCTTGGCTGCCTCGGCAATATTCGTATCCCGCAACAGTTCGGCCTTCTGTCCTTCCTGTTCTGCTCGTGCCTTCTGGATTCGGGCATCCCGCACTGCCTCGGCTTCTGCAATCTCTGCATCCCTTTTCACAGCAGCAATTCTCGGCTTACCGAGCGCATCCAGATACCCATGTTTATCGCGCACGTCTTTGATAGTGAATGAAACGATTTGCAAGCCCATCTTTTTCAGATCGCGCGCAGCCACGCCCTGTACTTCCTGCGCAAACCGATCCCGATTACGGTATACTTCCTCTACTGTCATAGAGCCGAGAATTGCCCGCAAATGTCCCTCCAGCACTTCTTGAGCCTCTCCCCTAAGAGCTTCCAGTGGCTTTCCGATAAACTGTTCGGCTGCTGTGGCTACATCCTCAATGGAACTGCCGACTTTGATAATCGCCACACCATCCGCAATCACGGGCACTCCTTGCTCTGTATATACTTCCGGTGTGGTTACGTCCAATTTGTGAGACAACAGAGAGATAAATTCGGACTGTTGGAAAATAGGCCAAATGAAGGCGCCCCCACCACGTACAATTTTAATCTTGCGACCAGATTCATCCTCGGAAATATTTTTATTTCCCAGAAAAGAACCTGTCACAATCATTCCTTCATCCGGTCCTACCGTTTTGTAACGGGCCCAAAAAGCAATCCCTAATATGACGATAACAATGACAACAATTCCAGGGACCAACACAATATCTTGCAAATTTGACACTCCCGATCACGCTCCCTTCAAGTTAAGCGAATGCGCCGTCTATGTGTCCAGGTACGCTACGCGGACGACGCCCTCTGCGACCTCAACCACGACAATACGGGTCCCCGCAGCTAGCGGTTTGTGATCAAAGCTAGATGCTGTATGTATGGTGTTGCCTGCACCCAAGCGGATCATAACTTCCCCGTAACCAACCTCAGGTACAGGAATGGTAACCTCACCGATTCTGCCAGTTAGTTCACGCATCGAGAAGCCGCTGGATACCTCTGAATTCGCCATGGGCTTGATAAATGCAAAAAACACTAGCACTCCAATAACAAGTGCAATCCCTAAAGCTAGCACAACAACCCAGCCCATGGTCAGCCCAGTATACTTTGTCAGTAGTACTCCAGCCCCGCCAAAAGCAGTCATAGCCCCAAGTAGAACGACAGGTCTGAACCAATCAAGGCCCGGCAACTCTAACGCCCCATCCAGCCAGCTACCGAGTACATCCCCGATCAACACACTAACCACAGTAAAGATTGCGCCTCCTGCCAACAACCACCAAAATAAGGTTTCCATGCGACTCCTCCTTCCATGTACTTTTCAGTCTGGTTTCCAGTCTATAACTATGTTTACGTATTCAACCTTAAAAAGTTTCAAAATTTACCTCCAATATTCCAAATTAAACCCAAAAAAGCACGTTCGTACGTCTTATGACGCACAAACGTGCCTATTATGATCCAAATGCTGTTTACAGGGATGCTCTGTAAATTTCGACTACATCTTCGCGATTGAGCTTGTTAAAGCCTCCGAAAGGTCCAAATTTCACAGCTTTATCAGCCATTACATCAATTTTGGACGCATCAATATCATAATCAGCCAGACGGCTTGGCGCACCAATCGAGTTCCAGAAATCACGCAATGCTTGAATACCTTCCAGCGCTACTTCTTCGTCACTCTTGCCTTCTGGGTTCACATGGAACACATTCACAGCCAGCTGTTTGAAACGTTCAGGCTTCACATGCAAGTTATGTTTCATCCAGTTCGGGAACAGAATAGCCAGTCCTCCACCATGCGGAATATCATAAACAGCAGACACAGCATGCTCAATATTGTGAGTAGCCCAGTCACCTGTCAGCCCCATGTTCAGGAAGCCGTTCAGTGCCATCGTACCACAATACATAATCGTTTCACGCAGCTCGTAGTTTTCCAGATCGTTGACCAGTCCCGGAGCCGCATCTATGACCGTACGCAAAATCGTTTCACACCAGCCCAGTTGAACCGGAGTATTGGATTCCAAATGAAAATAATGCTCGAGCGTATGTGACATCATATCCACAATTCCGTAAACCGTTTGATTTTGTGGCAGAGAGTATGTGTTCACCGGATCAAGAATGGAAAACGCAGGAAACGCATGTACACTGCCCCATCCCAATTTTTCCTGAGTTTTTTCGTTTGTAATAACAGAACCTGCGTTCATTTCAGAACCGGTTGCCGCCATGGTCAGAACCGTACCTAATGGCAAGGCTGCTTGTGGAGCCGCTTTACGCTCTGCAAAATCCCACATGTCGCCATCATATTTTGCACCGACAGCAATAGCTTTGGAGCAATCCAGTACACTACCACCGCCTACAGCCAGTACAAGATCGATTTGGTTTGTTTTACACAATTCAACGCCTTTATGTACCGTTGACAAACGAGGATTCGGTTCTACACCAGCCAGTTCTGTTACCTCTGCACCAATTTCACCAAGCAATTTTATTACATTATCGTACAAACCGCTGCGCTTAATGCTGCCGCCGCCATATACAAGCAGTACACGTTTACCGTATTTAGGAACTTCACGCTTGAGAGCCTCCAATTGTCCTTTACCAAAGATCAATTGTGTAGGATTATAAAATTCGAATGCTTTCATCGCAAACGCTCGCCTCCAATATTTCTAAAGTTTAATGTTAAGAAACTACTCTATTATAACCTTTATGGTTACAGGAAACAAATTGCTTTGTTTTCAGAAAAAAAACCATACTCCTTAAGGAGTATGGTTATATTTCACATCTTGGGAGGGTTCTCGTATTGTATTATGTGGCAACACAAGCTACTTTATTCTCCCAAGGTATATCCCATTTGTTTCATAAAACGGCCAAACGCTTGCTGACCGGATGGATTCCGTTTATACACTCCTGCGTGCTCTAAAATTTCACTGAATTTCAGTCCGACCTCATTTTGCACGGTACGGACAGCCGTCTCTTTGTCAGACAGACGACCAAACCGGGTATTCAACTGGTAAATCCAGTCTGCATGCTTAAACAGTGGATGTCCTTCTTGCTGCATAGCCACAGCCAATTCATCGTTCCCACACAAAATATCAGCAATTCCATCCAGTTCATCCTTGAGTCGCCCTGGTAAGATGGCAAGCCCCATCACTTCGATTAGACCGATATTTTCCTTTTTGATATGATGCATCTCGCGATGGGGATGAAAAATACCTTCAGGGTACTCTTCACTCGTTCGATTGTTGCGCAGTACGAGATCCATCTGATATCTTCCTTCGGAATCCCGTCGCACAATCGGAGTTACTGTATTATGCGGAATCGTTTCCCCCTCCAGCTCGGTATGAGAGAGAACGTCTACCGATGGATCACTATAACCTTTCCAGGCTTCAAAAGCAGCATTCCCCGCCTCCAACAGTGCCTCGGCATCTGTTGACGTAAAACGAATGACCGACATTGGCCAGTTTACAATACCTGCCGTAACCTGCGGAAATGCTTCATTATGGTATACGCCGTCCACACCCGCTTTTTCAATTGGGAATGTATGACGACCACCCTGAAAATGATCATGAGTCAGGATCGACCCTCCGACAATGGGCAGATCCGCATTAGAGCCAATGAAATAATGCGGAAACGCTTTCGTAAAGGCCAGCAACCGCCGTAGCGTATCCTTTGTAAGCTTCATGGGTACATGATCATGATGGAACACAATGCAATGCTCGTTGTAATACACATAAGGTGAATATTGAAAAAACCACGGTTCCCCATTCAATTCTACCGGAATGATACGCAAATTTTGACGGGACGGATGATTTACCCTCCCCGCGTATCCAACGTTTTCACGGCACAATTGACATTTGGGATAAACAGGCGGCGGCAAAAGCTTCGCCATTGCAATTTCCTTAGGACTCTTTTCTGGCTTGGACAAATTAATCGTAATTTCCATATCTCCGTAAGGTGTTGACTGATTCCAGTACACATTGCTGGCTACCCGATCCATTCGGATGTAGTTTGAATCGATGGATAATTGATAAAAAGCATCTGTAGCCGCTTCTATACCACGTTCAGCCTCCGTTTGATGAAAGTCACGAATGACTTCAGACGGTCTCGCCATTAGCTGCCCCATGATTTTGGAATCCAGCAAATCACGATACGTATCCGTGTTTTCAGGGATAATCCCTATAGCAAAACCATAATCTAACAATACATTAAGCACAGGCTGGAGAGCTTCGGGGGCAATAATGCCCCCTGCTTCCCCACCGGAATAAGGCTCCGAAAATCCGAACTGCTCTAATAACAGATTACGGCTGTAATCTGTATCTTGCAGACCGATCAAGTTCTTCTTTTGTGCGAATGCAACCAGTTGTTCCACCGCATATAGAGCCGATTGCTGTACAGTTTCATCGATGTCATGGGCCAGGTGCCGGGAAAGTTCCCGGCCTTGGTCTTTATCTACGGATTGGCGCTCGGTCATATGTCATCGTCTCCCGTCTATTCGTCGCCGTAGCCTTGAGGGTGTGACTGATGCCATCCCCATGCTCCGCTAATAATATCCTCCAGTTGGGTACGTTTTGGGCTCCAGCCCAGCACCGAACGAGCCTTGTCAGAAGAGGCAACCAATATTGCTGGATCGCCTGCACGGCGGGGTTCTGTAACAACTGGAATGTCGAGCCCAGTGACCTTGCGTGCCGTTTCAATAACTTCCTTTACAGAGAAGCCCTGCCCGTTGCCCAGATTAAATATGTTGCTGTCATTACCTTCACGCAAGTAATTCACTGCGCGCACATGAGCATCCGCCAAATCACTTACATGAATGTAATCACGGACACACGTTCCGTCCGGTGTCGCATAATCCTCACCAAATACAGCGATATGTGGACGCTGTTTTAATGCTGTCTGGAGTACCAATGGGATCAGATGGCTTTCTGGTCGGTGATCTTCACCGATCTTGCCACTCTCATGCGCACCAGCCGCATTAAAATACCGTAAAGATACGTATTTGATGCCTAATACTTTATCAAACCAGGACATCATACGCTCCATCATCAGCTTTGTTTCACCATATACGTTGGTTGGCTCTGTACGGTCACCTTCTTCAATCGGCACCTTTTCCGGTTCGCCGTAGGTAGCCGCAGTCGAGGAAAATACGATCTTGCTTACGCCAGCATCTTTCATTGCCTCCAACAAGCTCAACGTACCAAATACGTTGTTGTCATAATACTTTCCAGGATTTTGCATGCTTTCCCCAACCAGCGAGTTGGCTGCAAAATGAATAACTGCGTCGATATTATTTTCAGAGAACAGTTTGGACAGAAGTTCTTTATCCCTCAAATCGCCTTCATACAACTTGCCTCCAAGCAATGCTCCTTTGTGTCCGGTTTGCAAGTTATCCAGCACAACAACTTCTTCTCCCAAATCCAACAATTCTGCTACGGTATGTGAACCAATATATCCAGCTCCACCTGTGACTAAAATGGCCATGTTATTCGTCCTCCTTCAGTTCTTTAACTCCGTCTCCTGCCTTGCATACATAAAAGCTGGCTTCCAGCCCTGTACGGGTCTGATAAGCTTCACCGACTTCCTTTACAAAACGATCCACATCATCCTCATGAACCAATGAAACCGTACAACCTCCAAACCCAGCCCCTGTCATGCGAGCACCCAGCGTGCCAGGAATGCGTCGTGCTTCTTCGACCATAACATCCAGCTCAGTGCAGCTGACCTCATACAAGTCACGTAATGAATCATGAGAAGCGTTCATTAACTGACCGAAAGCTGCAAGTTCATTCGCCGCGAGAGCTTCGACAGAGGCCAGCACACGAGCGTTTTCCTCCACCACATGCTGTGCCCGGCGACGGACTGTTTCATCAGCAATATGATGCTGAAGCTCTCCAAACCGAGCCTCATCCAGCTGTGCGAGGTATTCCAGTGACGGCTCCTGCTGCTGCAAAATGGACAGTGCTTCCGCACATTGACTGCGACGCTCGTTATAGGCTGAATCCACCAAACCGCGGCGCTTATTTGTATTGCCGATCACAAGCTTATAAGCTCCTGTGCGGAATGGCACTTTACGGTACTCCAGCGTATCGCACATCAGCAGGATTGCATGATCAGCCGCTCCGTTCGCTACAGCGAACTGGTCCATAATGCCGCAATTAACACCCACGTAATTGTTTTCTGCCCGCTGGGACAACAAAGCGATTTCGACTGTGTCGGTTTTCTGCTTTTCGGTAGTTAGGAAAGCGTAGCCTGTCACGACCTCAATCGAGGCTGAGGAGGATAATCCGGCTCCGTTCGGTATTTCTCCATGATAGAGCAGGTCGTATCCGCTAGACGGATAAACACCCTTTTCAGCCAACTCCACCAGTACACCCACCGGATAGTCCACCCACTCATCCGTTTTGCTTTTTCCTATTTCTCCGCGGGGGATAGACACTTCATACGACAGGTTTGTCGAAGCAAAATGAATTTGATCATCATTGCGTGCACGAAGAGTCAACGTCGTACCAAATTCCAGCGCAGCCGGGAGTACATAACCACCATTATAGTCGATATGCTCTCCAATGAGATTGACACGGCCAGGTGCATGAAATATCAGCAGTTCATTGCTGCTTTCACCATATTTTTCAATAAAATGTTTCTTTAATTCAGTAGAGTTCATACCCGCTTCCACCTCATTCACCGTTAGTAAAAGTCTCCCTGATTTCCCTGTAATATCTTAATCAGGTTGACATCTCTTATGATTTCAGTATAAATGAAAGCGTCACACAATGTAATGCATCCATGTGTTTAAGCTATGGATAAATGTGACTTGGACATGTACAATGTAAGTATACCGCATCCACTAAACTATTCACAAATGCAGGAAGGATGGCCCTATTTTGCAAGCGCATTCATATAGTTATGCTGTCGCCTCTAATCCGGTGTTTTATGAAAATAGCCCGCTGCATGTGCTTTTTGCAGGAGAGAGCCAGACCAAATCCGGTCATGCCGTAGGGCCGAAAATCTATGATTATTATCTGCTTCACTTTGTAGAGTCGGGCAAAGGCATCTTTCGAACAGAACAGCACACATATCAGCTTAAAAAAAACGATTTTTTCCTTATTCATCCCGGTCAGCTGGTGAGCTACACCTCTGATGAAGAGGAACCGTGGCGTTATCGTTGGTCTGCCTTTACCGGACACCATACAGAGCAGGTGGTGCAGGAGGCAGGACTGCGTGTTCATCAGCCTGTTTTCCATGCTGCTGATCAAAGTCCCATTCCTGGTTATCTGGAGCAAATGCAATTGGCCTTTTACAGCAGAAAATCTAGTTCTCATCTTTCAGCCTTGGGCTATTTGTACCTGATTATGGGAGAAGCAAGCAATTACCTGAGTGACTGGACTGATCCATCTGGGGCGGATTCGCAAATTCGACGTACAGTCAAGCAGATGGTTCAATACATGTCCACTCAGTACGCACACCCCGTTTCCATTGAGCAAATGTCTGAAGGTCTTGGTTATAACCGTGCATACTTATCACGGATATTCAAAAAGGAAACGGGCATCTCCCCCGTCACCTATCTGCTTAAGCTACGGATCGACAAATCACGTCAACTGCTGCGCGAACGTCCTGAGCTGTCGGTTGAGCAAGTGGCTGCATCTGTAGGATTAACCGATGCTCTATATTTCTCACGTCAATTCAAACGCTTCTGTGGGCAGTCTCCAACCGAGTACCGAAGCAAGGTTAAGCAGTATCCACAGTCGTAAAGTAAGCTTTAAGAGGCTTTACGAAGCTGCTGCTTCCAACAGACGGTTGATCTTCTTTTACAGGGGATGCTGGACAGGGCATTGGTTTCCCCTACTCCCAGCCATAAAGCAAACAGCCCGCATCCTTCAAACGGATGCGGGCTGTTAAGTATATATTTATAAGGAGAATGTGAAATTAGGCCGATAACTCTGGAATATCTTTTGTCATTAAGCTTTGTCGCCGTCTTGTCCGTTCCCGGCATTTAGAATCGAATCAATCCGATCCAACTCCTCCTGTGAAAACTCCAGATTGGATAAAGCTTCAACATTTTCTTCGATTTGGCTTACACGGCTAGCCCCAATCAGGACAGAGGTCAGACGTTCACCGCGTAGAGCCCATGCCAGTGAGAATTGAGCCAAACTTTGTCCACGTGCAGCAGCCATCTGATTCAAGGCGCGCACCTTGCGCAGAGTTTCGGGCGTCACATGGTTCTCATTCAGGAATACCGATGTGCTTGCCGCGCGTGAATCCTCGGGAATTCCGTTCAAATATTTATTGGTCAGCAGTCCCTGAGCCAGTGGACAAAAGGCAATGCTACCTATCCCGTTTTCGTCCAGTACATCTTGTAATCCATTTTCAATCCAGCGGTCAAGCAGAGAGTATCTCGGCTGATGGATTAACATCGGTGTTCCAAGCTCCTTCAAAATGCGAGCTGCTTCTGCCGTTTGCTCTGCACTATAATTAGACACGCCCACATACAGCGCTTTGCCGGAACGTACGATATGATCCAGTGCTCCCATCGTTTCTTCCAGCGGCGTATTCGGATCGAAGCGGTGAGAGTAGAATATATCGACATAGTCCAGTCCCAATCGCTTCAGACTCTGATCCAGACTGGATATCATATACTTACGAGATCCCCAGTCACCATAAGGACCTGCCCACATATGGTAGCCTGCTTTGGTAGAGATGACCAATTCATCCCGGTACGGTTTCATATCACTGGCTAACACTTGTCCGAAAAATTCCTCAGCTGAGCCTGCAGGAGGACCATAGTTATTAGCTAAATCAAAATGCGTAATGCCCAGATCAAAGGAGCGAGTAATCATGCTGCGACCATTCTCCGCGTTGTTAATCCCGCCAAAATTGTGCCACAAGCCTAGCGAAATAGCGGGCAATTTAAGACCCGATCTCCCTGTACGGTTATATTTCATACTTTCATAACGATCTTCGCCAGCTAAATAAACCATGCTATCACAGCCTCTCTCGAAACATTGTTATGTCCATTACAACCATCATCATAGCGCTTTTATCCGGGCGTTGACAAGAAAACGATTACAAGCCCAATTGATGAGCAAGTTTTTCCATAACTTTACCGATCGGTTCAGTGATCAAAAGATCCGCCTTGTGATCATACGAGGTGGGGTCTGTGTTCAGCAGCACTGTATGTTTACCACGAAAATAAGTAATCAAGCCCGCCGCAGGGTGAACTGTCAGTGACGTTCCTCCGATTAACAGCAGATCTGCTTGAGAAATGGCCTGGATGGATTGAATAAGGGTATCCTGATTCAACTCTTCCTCATATAAAACGACATCCGGTTTGATCATTCCTCCATCTACCGGACATTTAGGTACAACCTCGGAACTGTTCATCACTTCATTTAGGTCGTAAAAGCGACCGCATTCCATACAGTAGTTGCGATGTACCGAGCCGTGAAGCTCCAGTACATTTCTACTGCCTGCAGCCTGATGTAATCCGTCAATATTTTGCGTCACAACCGCTTTAAGACGGCCTTGCTTTTCCAAAGACGCGAGAAAATGATGACAGCCGTTCGGCTTCGCATCGGGATGCAGCATTTTGCTGCGATAGAAATCGAAGAATACTTCAGGATGCTTCACAAAAAAAGAGCGGCTAAGCATAACCTCAGGAGAGTAGGGCAATTTTTCCTCACTCTGATACAAGCCTGCTGCCGAACGAAAATCTGGAATACCACTTTCCGTTGATGTCCCTGCTCCGCCGAAAAAAACAATATTCTGTGATTGCTGTATCCATTCCGCCAATGTATTAACTTTCATGCTCTACGCACCTCCAGCTCTTCATATCCACGAACCACCTTATCCGCATCCAGCAAATGACTGGAACGTTCCGATGCCGGCGCAAATCCAATGGCTAGCCGTAATCCGGCACGCTTGCCCATCTGCATATCCCCATTACTGTCTCCGATCACTACCACGTCCGCCGGCGACAGTCCTAGTAACGCGCAAGCTGTTTCAGCCATTTCCGGATCAGGCTTGCCGTATGTAACCCTATCATGTCCGATGATCTCGTCAAAATAGGATGTCAGCCCCATCCACTCCAAATGCTCTTGTGCAGCCTCTGTACTGTCAGAGGTCACAACCGCCAGCTTTATTCCGGCATGGCGACTTTGCTCCAATAAAGTCCGTAACCCTGGAAACACCTTCGCTGCCCGATGTCGGCGGACGTCAGCCATCGCTGTTTTATTAAATTCGCGGACAAGCCGCACAGCTTCATTCCACGGGACACCGGCAGTATAAAGCTGCCAAGCCAGTACACCCGTACTTTCGTCCACCGTTCCCATTGCCAGCGGGCCAGAAGGATCGTAACCGATCACATGTCCCTCCCGATCGTGAACAGTACCTAGAACGTTGCCTTTTTCCATTGTAAAACCGGCTCCCGCCACGACAAGATGCTGCTCCATCATATCCAGTATAGAACGAGCCCAGGGGCCCCACAACTGAATAAAATCCAGCAGCGTGCCATCTTTATCGAATAAGATGCCACGGCATGGGTATCGCTTCCCCTGCACGATCAGCTCAGACATGCATTACACCTCCTTTACGGGTTCTTAGAAGCTGAATCCACACTCTCTTTCATCCAATCCTGTAAAGCCGTTACCGTCTGGTTCCATTGCTCAACGGCGCTAATTTTCGCAGGGTTATCCCCTTTCTGGGCACCGTAACTGCCAAATTGGGCATGGTTCCCCCCTTCGACTGTAAAATACAGCGTGTTGGCAGGTAAATAAGTTCTCCCACTTTGGACATTTTTCATCTGGATGACACCATCATCACTTCCTAACAGAGAAATAACTGGCAGATTTTTATCCTTTAAATTACCCTTGTTATCCGGGTAGGAAGCAAGGAAAAATACACCTTTGATCTGATCAGAATGTGCAGCTGCATATCGGGCCGCCATCACACCACCTAACGAATGACCGCCAATAACAAAGGCTTCCTCCGGATACGCCTTCAGCACTTCATTCGCCAAATCCGGTGAGATCAATGCAAGGTTCAGTGGCATTTTTCCAATAATCACATGATGTCCCTTTTCTGCCAAACGGCGTGCCAAGGGCGCATAACTTTCGGGTTTAACCAACGCCCCTGGGTACAAAATGACTCCTGATCCACTTCTTTTGGCAGGCTCAAAGCTTAACCAATGCTCTTGCTCATTTACTTTCACAGTATCCGCTATTTCAGCTAATGCAGCAGCAGCCGTCTCGTCAGGCTGATAAGGCGTAAATACCTTCCATGCTCCCCAACCCGCGATTAGCACGATGACAATTAGGATACCTAAAAGAATTTTCCATATTTTCCGAGAACCGCGTGTCCCATAAGAATTGTATGATCTTCTTGTTCTTCTTCTCATTATAAAAGTTCCTTTCGTCTTTCGTACCTCGTAATTCTTAGCTTGAATATAAAAGGTTTCGCTGTATTCGATAGCAATAGCTATAACCCTGTTAGGGTAACATCGTTGCACATACAGGGTCAAATGAGCACACGTTTCCAGACATGAGCCCATCTTTATTCCGTGTTCAAGCTTTCGCCACATAAAAAGGACATGACAGCGCTTACTGTTGTGAATAAAATCACAATGTTGAGGTCCAGAGTATCGTACCTTGTTCCTTGTAAAGAATTATTTTTTAAATAGTTTAATCGGCAGAAGCCGTTCGGAGGGAAACACATGACGACAAGCCATGATGTACAAGGGGAAAGCTTCTTTCTCAATTTGCGATTTCTGTTGATTATATGCGTATTTGCAGGAAACGCCCTGGAGCCATTAGTCGGTTCACTTCATCTTGCCCAACAATGGTTCAGCTGGATATTCATGTTTCATATGCCGTTGTTTGTACTCGTTACAGGCTACTTTGCCAGAACCACTTTGACAGGTCTCGCAGGACAAAAAGTTCTGCTTCAGATCGGTATGCAATATCTGATTTTCCAATCCCTTTATTCAATCTTGGATGTCGTAATCTTTCACGTTCCCCATATCCATCATTCTTTTTTTGCTCCTTATTTGCTGCTTTGGTTCCTTGCCAGCCACATCTGCTGGAGACTGTTAATGCTGTCTTTTCAGAAAATACCACCAGTCTTCCAACTGGGTATATCCGTGCTACTGGGTATTCTTGTCGGATATCTCCCCGTAGACGGTATATGGCTAAGCGTATGCAGAACCTTTGTTTATTTGCCTTACTTTGTAGCAGGTTATCATTTGAATTATGCGGACGTTCGACGCTTCTTCACAACACCTGTCCGTATAATCGCCGGCATTGTATCTCTTTTGCTTATGGTACTGGCGGGAACGTCGTATTTTGGCATCCCGGCTGGCTGGCTATATGGCAACATGACTTATGGTGAACTGGGCCATACCGAATGGTACGCAGGGATTTACCGTATCGGCATTTATGGAGTTCAATGGATAGCATCTATGGCGTTTCTAAGCTTTGTTCCAGCCGTCATAGGGCGTATAACCGAGATGGGACGGCGTACATTATATGTCTTTTTGCTCCATGGCTTAATCGTCCGTTCCGTTGTTGCAAAAGGAGTCTACGAGTATATAGATACTCCTGTGGAAGTCATGTTGATTCTAGTGTGCGCCACAGGTCTGTGCTGTCTGTTGACCATGCCTTGGGTTCGAACTGCAACACGGCCTCTGATTGAGCCACAAGTAGAGTGGATGTTGAAGCCAGCTCCTTATCTTTTTAGACGGTCTGCGTAATTTTTTATCCATTTATATTTCACAATCAGCACGCGACAACCCGCTTACAGACGAAAATGGAAGTGGGTCTCCCCCCTCTTTACTTCACGCATAGTACCTGTTTCATACAGGCAAGTTGTGGTAAGTAAAAGATACGCGCAACAAAAAACAACTTTTTCATAAGGGGTGATTTGTCATGGCACGTAATCAAAATCAGGGTAAAATGAGTCGCGAAGAAGCAGGCCGTATGGGTGGAGAAGCTACTTCCAAGAAGCACAACAAGGAATTTTATCAGGAGATTGGAAAAAAAGGCGGACAAGCAACCGCAAACTCACATGATAAGGAATTTTATCAGGAAATCGGCAAAAAGGGCGGCGATGCTACAGCTGAGTCGCATGACAAAAATTTCTACAGAGACATCGGTCGTAAAGGTGGCAGAAATTAAAATATAGTTTCATATACCCCCTCCTTTAATAAAAACAAGCCTAAGCCCATCCGCTTTATTGCGGCATGGGCTTTTCCTATTTATCCGATAAGCTAACATATCAGAATATCAGAGTTCGAAGAATCCAATTTAAATCCTCGCAGATGCAATATATAGATAAATAAAACTGTTCATATCTATATATTGTTGCTTACAGAACACTTCAATACTTTTTCAAAATCCTCATATATGTAGAAAAATGCGCACAACTATGATAGACTCTTTAGAAAACATCTGCGCTATTACGGCGTTCATTGAACGCCATACCATTTTTATACTTTGGGGGGAAACCAGCATCATGACAGCTAAGACGAAAATGCGTTCCGATATGATTAAAAAAGGCTTTGACCGCGCTCCTCACCGCAGCTTGCTGCGCGCAGCGGGTGTCAAGGAAGAAGATTTTGACAAACCGTTTATTGCGGTATGCAACTCGTATATTGACATCGTACCGGGCCACGTCCATTTGCAGGAATTTGGCAAAATTGTCAAGCAGGCCATTCGTGAAGCAGGCGGTGTACCTTTCGAATTTAACACTATTGGTGTAGATGATGGCATTGCCATGGGACACATCGGTATGCGTTATTCTTTGCCAAGTCGCGAAATTATCGCAGATTCTCTGGAAACTGTCGTTTCCGCTCACTGGTTTGATGGCATGGTATGTATTCCTAACTGCGATAAAATTACCCCTGGTATGATGATGGGGGCATTGCGTGTTAACATTCCGACTATTTTCGTCAGCGGCGGTCCTATGAAAGCTGGTAAAGACAAAAACGGACGCTCTATTTCCCTGACTTCCGTCTTTGAAGGCGTAGGTGCATTCCAAGCGGGCAAAATCGATGATCAAAGCTTGCTTGAGCTAGAACAATACGGCTGTCCAACATGCGGCTCCTGTTCAGGAATGTTCACAGCGAATTCCATGAACTGTCTCGCAGAAGCGATGGGACTGGCTATGCCAGGTAACGGCACCATCCTCGCTGTAGCAGAAGAGCGCAAAGAATTCGTTAAACAATCTGCACGCCAATTGATGGAATTGATTAAGCTCGATCTGAAACCACGTGATATCGTGACTAAAGAAGCTATTGATAATGCATTTGCACTGGATATGGCAATGGGCGGTTCTACGAATACAGTATTGCATACATTGGCACTTGCCCATGAAGCTGAAGTTGACTACCCTATTGAACGCATCAATGAAGTCGCAAACCGTGTACCTCATTTGTCCAAATTGGCACCTGCCTCCGACTATCACATTGAGGATGTTCATAATGCAGGCGGCGTAAGCGCAGTGCTGAATGAACTATTGAAGAAACCGGGCGCATTGCATGGTGACTGCATTACTGTAACCGGAAAAACCATTCGTGAAAATGTAGAGGGTCAGGAAATTCTGGACACTAACGTCATCCACAAATTGGACAACCCTTATTCCGAGCGCGGCGGTCTAGCTGTATTATTCGGCAATTTGGCACCACAAGGTTCCATTATTAAAGTTGGTGCGGTTGATCCTTCTGTTGGCGGTTATCACAAAGGTCCTGCCATCTGCTTTGATTCACAAGAAGATGCGCTGGCTGGCATTGCTAACGGTAAAATCGCCGAAGGACATGTTGTTGTTATTCGTTATGAAGGTCCTAAGGGCGGACCTGGTATGCCTGAAATGCTCGCTCCAACTTCACAAATCGTGGGCATGGGGCTTGGTGCCAAGGTTGGTCTGATTACAGACGGACGATTCTCAGGTGCTTCCCGTGGTATCTCCATCGGTCATATTTCCCCTGAAGCAGCAGAAGGCGGACCTATCGCTTTTGTTGAGGACGGCGATATCATTGAGCTGGACCTGAACAATCGTAAGATTGAGCTTCACATTACGGACGAAGAATTCGACCGTCGTCGTGCCAACTGGAAAGGCTTCGAGCCGAAAGTGAAGACAGGCTACCTGGCGCGTTATTCCAAGCTGGTGACGAACGCAAGTAACGGCGGAATTATGAAAATCTAAGTGCTTTGCCAAGATAGATTATTGTATGAAACACTAAAAACCTCTCGACTCCTACAAAGGATCGAGAGGCTTTTTTTATTAGGTCAACTGCTTGATCCTGTATCCGCTGTTTGTGAAGCCCTGATCGAAGTATGCATAGGCTCCCCTTCTTCGGTCATTTCACTGTTGAGTGTATGAACCACATCCCTTTGATCAGTTGGTTCAAAAACCTGGTCTGACCGGTGCGAATCTCCCGGTTGGAAACGATCAAACAAGGTATCAATGGGCATCACGATTAGTTTTGGTACCATGACCTCTTTTTTTTCACTCAATTGTTCTGAACCCGAAGGATGGATGACACGAAATAACAGCTTTAAATATACAGTAGCCACATGCTTAAACAATCCTTGGGGAAGCTCCTGAATTTGAAAGCCTAATTTTTCAGGCCCTCGATGAATCATACTTACTGCATAGATCGCCTTTACACCCTTCATACCAGAATCATGTACAACCCGTTGGGTAAGATCAGGCAGTTGTCTTTTCACAACCCGAATCAATTGAATCGCTAGATGTACCAAGGACTTTGCCGTCGCTCCCAATTGAAACAACATTTTATTGTCAAAATGAAGCTCAATTATAGGGTCCCCCTTTTCCAGCCACCTACCGTTCTCCATGTTTATATTTGGTCCATGATAGATACGACGACGATAATAAAAGATCGTATTATCCTTGCTGACAGGACGAAGACGGAACAAGGCATGAAAAAGTCGCTCGTATTGTAGCCATCCGAATACCATCGTTCTTTTAATCCAATCTGTACTGGACAAGCTAGAGACAGTGGATTGATTGCCAGACTGACGGCAAAACAATGTGTCCACGCGGACGCTGCGTAATTGCTGTTTCTGGGCGACCCTCAATAGCTTCTCTAGTGCAATGAGCATGTTCTGTGGCGCTTCTGCGTCAGCCCCCAATGTCGTACCACAGTCATGGAGCAGCATCACCTCGCCACCCCTCAGCTTTTTGAGCATTCTTTCCGCTAGTTGTTTCGCTCCAATGCTGGCCTTCCAGTCACCAAACATGGAGGACCATAATACGATTCGACGACCATTGTTTTTGGAAATATCAAAAAAGTTCACAATCCCCCAAGGTGGACGATAAAAGGTCGTTCCTTCGCCAGTTACTCGACGAATGACTGACTCTGTCTGGGTAATTTGTCTTCTAACCGTAACAGGCCGCATGAGCCAATTCGATTTGTGCACATAATTGTGGATACCAATCAGATGACCTTCATCATGCATGCGCTTCAGAAGCTCAGGGTGTTTTTCGGCATTCAACCCTACAACAAAAAAAGTAGCCTTGGCATCAAAACGCTTGAGTAAATCGAGCAACTGTGGTGTATAGACTGGATCAGGACCATCATCAAAGGTTAGCGCATATTCTTGGTCACTTTTGCCACGCCTAAACACCCGGAAACCAAATATACGACTCACCAGCGCCGGAATAAAAGCATAAAAAGTTGAAATGTAAAACATCCATAACAGCAAAGTCTGCACGTTTTATCCCCACTTTTCTATTCTGAACTTCCAAGCAGGCCTCCTGAAGAAAACTCACTTACTTATATGTTATCACAATGATGTAAGCATGCCGAGATTTTGCCATTGCTACTGGTCAGCATTGAGATTCAATTTAGTGTACAATAAATAAAAATCTTAAAGGAGTCGTTGTATACATATGCTTCCATTGTACAAAAAATATTGGCGTACTGTTTTTGATATCGGTCTGATCGTATTAACCGTGTATTTAATTATGTTCGTATCCAGCAAGCTGTATCAGCTAGCAGCACCTGTGTTCCTTTCATTCGTTGTGTTTTGGTGCATTGAACCTGCTGCCCGTTATTTTCATCGCAAAGGCATGAAAAAACCCTTTGCCTCCGCACTCTCCGTATTGCTGTTTATCATCTTATTACTGGCTATTTTTTTCGGATTGGGCCTGATCCTGGTTACTCAATTTACAAAAGTCGCGCAAAACCTCCCACATTATACCCAGATTATCCAAACGGAATTCACGCGGATTCTTCATCTATCTCAAGATAAAATTGCTGCCTTGCCTTCGGGTGTTACCGAACGTGTAAATGATTATTTTGCGACTGCTACCACCATTGCTACGAAATGGGCACAGCTAGGGTTATCCTTTTTCATTCAATTTCTCAGCTCTTTTACCGTTTTTATGGGCAACTTTGCGGTTGCAATCATTTTAGCGTTCTTTTTGAGTATGGAAATTAATCTCTGGAAAGGAATTGCCCGCAGTAAAACACCGAAGACACTAAAAACGGCGTACCTTTTTCTAAAAAATCATGTACTTAAAGCCATTTCCGCCTTTCTCAAGGCTCAAGCTCTACTGGTAGGAATTACCTTTGTGCTCGTCTTTATAGGTTTACTCATTTTGCAAGTAGATAATGCCCTATCGTTGGCGCTCGTAGCAGCTTTGTTTGATATTCTGCCGTTGTTGGGTGTGCCTGTTATCTTTATTCCGTGGGCAGTGTATTTGTTCATCACGGGGAATACCGGCTTGGCTGTAGGCTTGCTTATTGTTATGGCTGTCACCGTGATTGTGCGCCAGTTGGCGGAGCCCAAAATTACTGGTAATTCCATCGGCGTCTCATCTGCCTATCTAATGCTTTCCTTTGCCATTATATCGTTATCTATCTTCGGATTGGCCGGATTAATCCTATCCCCCATTCTGATCATTTTGCTCAAGGAATTGTGGCAGCAAGGTTATTTGCAGCAATGGATTCGGTTTCCGACTGAGGAATTTGACGAGCCTCCGTTTATCGTCAAAATTCAGGAGGAAGAGCGTGAAGCTACTCGCGGAACTCAGGAGGATTGAGCTAGCAGATCCATGACTTGACCGAACAGTACTGTGGCCTGATTTGCAGCATGCGCTGAAGCATTTTGCACTAGGACGGCAACCGCATAACGTGGCCGCTCTATCGGACCGTAACCAATAAACCACTGGTGATTTATTGGGTGACCGTTTTTTAAAGCTTGGGCCGTACCCGATTTACCAGCCAGCTTCCAGGTTTTATTGCGCAAGGAGGCACCTGTACCGTGTGCCACAACCTGTTCCATTGCTTCACGCAGCGTATGAGCCGTGGATGTGCGAATCGAGCGGCTGCCTTGGGGTAAAGGAGCAGCGTGAGCAGGTAGCTCCAGCAAGGTGCTTCCGTCTGCGTAGCTGATGCGTTTTACGATACGCGGTGCATGTACTTGACCATCGTGCAGCAAGGTGACGATGAGGTTGGCTGCTTGGAGAGGCGTCACCAGCACATCACGCTGGCCGATAGCTGTCTGCACACGTACGCCTGGATCAGATGCATTCGTAAGGGAGCCGAATACGGTTCCCTTTTCTTCGTGATCTAGCGGTCTGAATTGAGGCAGGCCTACAAGATTCCGGTCCTGCCAGCCCACGGTTCGACTCAATCCCAGTGCAGAGGCTGCGGCCTGAATTTGCTCAGCGTTAAGCCGTTCGCCGAGATGAGCGAATACACTATTACAGGATACGGCAAGCCCCTCCTCCAGGTTCAGGGTTCCGTGTCCTTTTTCTTTCCAGCAAGACAATCCGTACTTGCCATAGGCTCCATGACAATGAAATTGCTCCTGTGGTTGAACCACACCTGATTCAAGTGCAGCCGCAGCCGTAACCAACTTAAAAATAGAACCAGGCGTTACCGCTTTGAGGGCACGATTAGACCAGTCTGTTTTTTGCTGCGGATCAATATGAAGGGGATTATAAAAAGGCCGAGACACCATCGCCATAACATCCGCGTTGCCTGCGTCAAGCACAACCACTGCACCTTCTGCCAAATGATTAGATTCTGTCAGCTTCTCAATCTGTTCCTGCAACGGGAGATCAATTGTAGTCTGCACCTGTAATGGATAGTGACTATTGGATGGAGCACTGACACGAAGCGGGACATGAGTCAATGGACGACGTTGCGCATCTACAGGCCGAGAGACGAACGTCTCACCAACGCCACTTAGCAGCGGCTCGAGCGTTCTTTCCAATCCAGCTGCCCCCATCGGCAGTTCACTTGCTCGTTCACCACGTTCATACAGAAAACCAAGCCATTGTCTGCCATTGGGCACATCCCTATAACGTTGCGCATACGGTACAAGCTCTATGAGCGAAGGGGCTAACTCCAGCAGTCTCCCCGCTTCATTCGGATGGATTTGTACGAGCTTTCCGCGTCCATCCCGCCATATGAGCGGTGATTGCAGTCCTTTCCATCGCGTCAACAGTTGTCCTTTACTCGTATGCAGTAGCTTGGCCAGTTCTTGTCCATGCAAAGCAGCTTGGCCATCTACATCGGGAAAAAGCACTGGCGTCCATACGACTCCTCCAGTCAAGGGCTGCCCGTGTCGGTCTGTAAACTGTCCCCGCCCAGTATCAATAGCGATTCCTTCTTGTCGCTGACGTACTGACATTTCTTTAAGCGAATGCCCCCCATAAAGTGACAAATGAATACCCGCTGTCCCCTGAATCCAAGCCAGTCGGAAACATAAAATCAGTAGTAATACCATGATCCCCAGGGCTATATATGCAATTCGACGTTGACGAATGAAACTGCTATGACGCCTAGACACATTCATCCTCCTTTCATCATTTTTCCAGTAGTATGTCCGGTGATGGAAAAAGAAAACCCACTCAACATGTAATGTCGAATGGGTTACCGAATTTATGGGATATCTAGTGAGGAATATGGACTCCAACCTAAAATTTCGTCTAACGAATAATAGACCGTTATAAAAATAGTAATGGCTAGAACCGCCCAAGCCAACTTTGTGTTTGTATTCATAATTTGTGCTCCTGATACCCCTGATTTTAGAACACCTACACTGTAAACCTCGAAAGCTGTTCTTTCAAATTCACCGATACTCCTTCCAACTTATCAGACAAGCCTACCAGCTGATTACCGATATTGGCCTGCTCATTACTGAGAGAAGCGACTTCCTGCGAAGTAGCCGAGGATTGCTCTGCTACCGCACTTACATTGGTCATTGCCTCGGACAAAGTAGTCTGCGATTCACTCAGATGATGAATGGATGCGGTGACTGTTCCCAACCGAAGCGCGAACTCTCCCATTTGCTGCTGTACCGATTGGAAAATGTCCGTCGTTTCTTGTACGGCTCCCATCTGCTCCCGGAACAGCGGATACACTTCAGATAACGCCTGTACCGTTTCATTCATCTCATTGACGATATTATTCGTAATACCTGTAGCCGTACGAATGGCTTGACGTGATTGCTCTGCCAACTGACGAACCTCATTTGCAACCACCATAAAACCACGCCCAGCTGTCCCCGCTCGTGCTGCTTCAATCGTCGCATTCAGTGATAGAATGTTCGTTTGTTTAGCAATATCCTGTAATACGTCCAGCACTTTAAAGACATCGGAAGTTGTCTGCTTCAGTTCATCTACTTTGCCCACTAGAGCATGCGTAGTTTCTTCCGTAACCTTAGTTTTGCTCAATAAATTTTTCAGCTGAACTGTCCCTTTTTCACTAGACTGTTCAACTTCTTGTGCGACCAGACTCATTTCATGATTAGAAGTCATAACCGTATCCATCTGCTGGGATATATTCCCGGTTAACCCGCTACCACGTTCCGCCTCTGTTGCCAAACTGGTGGCACCATGAGCAATCTCTTCCGTTGCGGCTGCAATTTCTTTGGCTGAAACGGCTGTCTTTTTCGAGGCATCACTCAGTTCCGTCGCTGTATTCAGTACCTCCTGTGCTGATGCATTCGTCTGTTCTACCAGCAATGTAATTTGTTCCATCATCGTATCAAAACTTTCAGACAACTGTCCAATCTCATCCTGTGCCTTATACTTCGTTCGAATTTGCAAGTTGCCTTTGGCGCCTTCAATCATTAAATCCTTTAGGTGTGTCAATGGACGAGCCACAAGACGTACCATCCACAGACCAATGAACAATGCAATGAGTGCCGCTACCGCAGCAAATACCCAGGTTGTGGTAAGTATTCCCCTGGCGTCTCTCACCAGTTCAGATACAGGCACTACACCCACGAGAATCCATTTGGAAGTTCCCAGTGTATTATGAACCGCAAGCACACTTTGCTCTTTTCCGTCTGCTACCTGCTCCATAATTTGATTCCCTTCGATCCCTTCAAGCTTGGAAACGTAATCCAGCTTTGTCTTTCCTCCTGCCAAACTCTCATTGTTAGAGCCTACAAACTCACCCTTGTCTGTCACAAGGCTAATCATACTGCCTGAGCCCAAATTAACACCTTTCAACTCGTCCTCCACCGCACTGGCCTTTAAATCCATAACCAGAACATAAGTCCCTCCCAACCCGGACATGCTGTTCATGGAGCGTGCCAGACGAAAGGTCTTGCTGCCATTGTCATTCACCTGTGTAGGTAGCCAAACCATTCCCTTGTTTTTCAAAATATCCTTAAACCATGCTTCCTGCCGTACATCCTTTTGTGTTCCGGTACCCATTGCAGCTAAACTGGTTTCTTCCGGGTACAGGTACAATGAATCAATCGCTTTATTTGTAAAAGCAATATTCGTTAATTTCTTGTTCACTTCGCCCATAGCAACAAAAGATGCAAAGGGATTTTTATCTTGCTTTACAGCCTTTTGCAACTGATCACTTAATTCAGTATCGAAAAATACCTGTGTCGATGTGTCTTGAAAGCGCTCTAAAATAATATCAAGCTTTTCCGAAGTTTGCTGAACTGTTTGCTGATACGCTGTAGCTGCATTTTTTTCAATCGTACTTTTAGCTTTGTAGTACGAGAGCATCCCCAGGCTGACCACGAATAACATAATGGCTGCAAAAAAGATCAGAAACAACTTCATTCCAACCGAACGGATCGGATTATAGTTTTTGACCAAATGCATAAAATCCTTACTGTATCTTTCAGGCTTAAGTAAACGCTTTAAATTGTATGTGCATTTACGTAAGGCCTTAGCTACCCAGGGAGTATCTTTCGAAGACATCACAACCGTCTCCTCCCCTTTATCCGTTGTTACTTTACTTCCTTTCAAGCCTTTCATTGGATCCGTTTTCTTAGGTTGCCTTTTTGCTGCATTTCTCTCTTTTTTCCGAAAACCCATTCCTCTCACCTACCACCATATAATTAGTTTCTTGTTCCACGTCATCCTTTATGTATCTATTATCTATATAATCTCTATCGGAACTATTCGACAAGGAATGTAGCTTTCCTTTGAGTACCAACTAAATTTTGTGAAACTTTTTTCCTAGAAAACTATTCAAAAAAAAGCCTCTCCAACCGATAGGAGAGGCTTTTGAATCTTTTCACCTGTGACTTAAGGCTTATTTACTTCTTTTTACGCATCATATCAAAATACGATACAGGCTGATCTACCTTCATTTTGATTCGTTGAAGCGGATGACGTGCAGCATCTAATTCGTTGCCTTCCTCATCCCAGATCGTTCCGACCGTTTGCTTGAAAAACGTTCCGTTCGGCCCGAAAAATTCAATTTCATGCCCTGGTTTAAAATGGTTACGTTGTTGAATCGTTGCGATGCCACTTGCGGCATCGTAATCCATGACTAGTCCGGCAAAATCATAAGGGACTGCTTTTTCTTCCGGCTCATAAATATGATCCTCATGATCCGGTGTATCATAGAAGAATCCTGTATTTAACGGACGATTGGCTGCCTTGTTAATTTCTTCAATCCATTCTGGTTTGAGTACATAATTTTCCGGATCAGCCATATAAGAATCAATCGCTTGACGGTAGACATTCACGACCGTAGCCACATAGTGGATGGACTTCATACGTCCCTCCACTTTAAAGCTGTCTACACCCACATCAATCAGATCAGGAATATTTTCAATCATACACAGATCCTTGGAACCCATAGAAAAAGCATTATCGCTCTCTTCAAACAATGGAAGCTGGTTAACGCCAAGCTGGAACTGTTTTAGTACATTGTTATCCTGTGCCTCTTCCTCAGATATCCAAACCTCACCTGGACGGGCATCCTCAAACAAATCATATTTCCAGCGGCAAGACTGACAACATCCTCCACGATTAGAATCGCGGTCTGTAAAGTGATTGGATAACACGCAGCGACCGGAAAATGAAGAGCACATCGCACCATGGACAAAAGCTTCGATTTCGATGTCCACATGCTTTTTAATTTCTTCGATTTCCTCCAAGCTGGTTTCACGTCCAAGTACCACACGCGGCAGTCCCTCGTCTTTCCAGAACTTTACCGCTTGCCAATTCAGCGTGGACTGCTGTGTGCTCAAATGCACTTCCAATCCGGGAACTGCCCGCAATGCCACGGATACAATGGCCGGATCAGCGACGATAACGGCATGAATTCCTACTTCATACAGATTGCGCAAGTATTCCTCAATTCCGGCAATATCTTCATTGTGAGCATAGATATTAGTCGCCACAAGCACCTTAGCACCGTACTTGTTGGCGAATTCCACACCTTCACGCATTTCTTCAAAACTAAAATTATCGGCGTTAGAACGCAGACCGTATTTTTGTCCACCAATATATACAGCATCTGCGCCATAGTGAACGGCAAACTTCAGCTTTTCTAGATTTCCGGCAGGAGCCAACAGCTCTGGCTTATCCAGACGATTCCGTTTACCTGTATATTTTCTCGTTTTGGTGATCGTTCCCATGACGTTCCCCCCTCTGTAAATTCATTTTGTAATTAATAAACCTGCTCTTTGTAGAAAAATCCGAAGGAGAGTTCCCGTTCAGGGTCTTGAAGACGGCGGACCTCATCCAGCCAGCTTTCATCATAAACATAAGCATCTGGGTCGGCTGTATAACTGTCTATTGCTTTACGATAAGCACGGACAACTGCCTCATTGTAAGCGGTGGGTTTCAACAAGCCCTCGATCTTAAAGCTGTGCACACCCGCCTCCATCAGAATATGCAGGTCCTCCATGATACAAAAATCATCCGAACTCATAATATGTGTCCCGTTGATATCTTCGTAAATGGGGAACTTCTCTTCCTTCCGCTCTGCTTCAATCAGAAACAAGCCACGCCCTCTGCCGAGATCGCCTTCTACCGTGCGACCTTGGTGCAGCATATAGCTTTGAACAAGCTTACGCTTGGAGTGATAAATATTGGTCATTCCATGTACCTGAACCTGTGCTTCTATATTCAACTTTGGAATCATTTCCGTAATTTCATCCATACTGAGCTCACGAGCCAAGATGACACGTGACGCCCCTTTTTCACCCCAGTAGTTGGCGGTTGCGAAGTTGGTAGAAATCATCTCTCCGTTCCAGAAGAGTTTCAGATGAGGTGCATACTCCTTCACTGCCATAAGCACTGCTGGATCATTAAACTCAATGGCGTCTACGCCGCATCCAGCTAGTGTCTGCACATATTCGGGAAGAAGTGGCAATAGCTCATTCGTCATCAAATTCGTCATAGATATATATACCTGCGCCGCATGCTTCCGTGCCTCTTCCACAACCTCACGGATTTGGTCCGGTGTAAAATGTCCTGGCAGTCGCATGCCAAAGCGGTCATCTCCAATAAGCAATGCAGTAGCTCCAGCCTCCAGCATATGGCGGGCATCCTCCGGAGAGCTGGCAGTTGCCAGCAGTTCGGGTTTGTAAGCCATAGGCTCACCTCCTAATTTGTCTTACGGTTACTTACCTGAATGTTATGCAAATGATCTTTATACGTTTTGGCAAACAAATGTTTATGTGTTCCATCTTTTTTGGTCACATAAAATAAATAATCTGTAGATTTCGGCTGTAGAGCCGCCACTACTGATTTCAGACTGGGACTTGCAATCGGTCCTGGTGGAAGTCCCTGATGCATATACGTATTATAAGGACTTTCTACTGCCAAATCCTTGTAATACAGTCGTTCCTTTTGCTTGTCCAGCATATATTGAACTGTAGCATCAATTTCCAGCTTTTTATCCTGTTGGAGACGGTTATAAATAACGCCAGCTACGATAGGCCGTTCATCGTCTACAACCACCTCACGCTCTACCAGAGAGGCAACTGTCAGCAGCTGATGCAGTGTTTCACTGCGTTGCTGCAGCCCGGCATCCAGGTCAGAAATGGTATCCAGACGTTTTTCCGTCTGCTCCAGCATCGTCTGAATGATATCCTTGGTTGTGCTTCCCTTTTTCAGTTCATAAGTTTCCGGGAAAAGATAGCCTTCCAGCGCATAGCGAAGCCCCGCCTGCTTTGGTATGTCCCACACCAGCGCGACGTCAAAAGCGGACGGATCGTTGGCCAACTGCAAAAATTGCTGCCGGTCTGCCAGTCCTTCCTTTTGCAGCTTCTCAGCCATCTGTCTAATCGTAAAACCCTCCGGGATTGTAAAACGGATCATTTCCTCTTTGACTACGTCCCCAGCCGATAGCTTGGCAATCAGCTGATCAAAGGTTGCGCCAGGCTGCGCTTCATATTTTCCAGCCTGAAATGCGTTTCCTTGCTGTTTGAATTTTACATAAGCCTTAAACACGAGCGCATTACGTATAAGTCCCTTTTGCTCCAGCGTATCTGCAATAGCCGATGTTCCCGTACCCCTTACCACCGTAAAAGCAACGGGTTGTGTTTTCGGCTGAACAGGCTGCATGGCATTCCATATATAGAGGATTGCACCTCCTGCTATACAAACAAGCACGAGAAGCAACGTAAGCATCCTTGTCCTTCGCTTCACATCCACCCAACTCCTTCACAGCCAAAAAGGGCGGACTGGTCCGCCCTTTCAGGTTTGATCTGCTCGTTATCCAGACTTACAGCTCTTCCGGCAACGTACATTCGTCGTACAGCTCAGAAATATCTTCCCACTCATCATCATCTTCAATAGTGGTGATGGAGATTTCGCCGTCTGTGGATAAGCTTACATGATATAATTCATGTTCGCCAGCAGCAGCACCAGGTCTACGCAATACGGCGTACCGTTGCTCGCCTACCTTGAACTCTGCTTCCAACTCCATGCGTATCGCATGACCCTGTTCATCCTGCAACTCTACATCGCCGTCAAATGCTTCCTTCAAATCAGAGGTCCAGCTCAGGTCTTCACGTGAGTAGCTCGTCATTTCCCGTCTTCCTCTTCTTCTTCCTCTTCTTCTTCCTCTACAAATGTATTAAAGGTCTCTTCGACGATTTCCCATTCGGCATCGTCTTGGATCACAAACAATTTAATATCATCGCCTTCTTCTTCGTAGCGGAAGGCGTACACATCGGACTCATCAGCTTCAGGGTCCACTGGCGCAACCATCATGTACTTTGCTTCGGAACCATCTACCTCAAACTTCATAATGACCTCGAACTCTTCCTCGTTGCCCTCGTCATCGGCAATATAAATAATTTCCGGCTCTTCTTCCATACCCAATTGATTTTCAGCCATTACGAAATCCCCCTCACCTTGTACTGTGTGCGTCCAAATAATTTTGCAAGATCAGGCTTGCGGCCAGTTTATCTACCACCTGCTTGCGTTTTTTGCGGCTGACGTCGGCCTCCAGAAGCGCACGCTCTGCCGAACGCGTCGTCAGCCGTTCATCCCAAAGGTGAACGGGTAAACCCAGTAACTCCTTGAGCCGGTTCGCAAACTCAATGCAAATCTCACCGCGTGGACCCACGGTTCCGTTCATATTTTTCGGCAAGCCTACAACAACCTCACCAATTTCATGTTCACGAACCAAATTTGCAATTTTACCGAACTCGCTGTCGTCACCGCGTCGTTCTATGACTTCCAATCCTTGGGCGGTCCAGCCGAAGGCATCACTTACGGCGACCCCAATTCGGCGATCCCCGTAATCCAATCCCATTACTTTCATGCCTGTCTCCTAACGATGCTTAGCGAGATAGAAACGAACCAGCTCTTCAATCAATTCATCGCGTTCTTTTTTACGCACCAGGCTTCTAGCATTATTATGCCGCGGCACATAAGCCGGATCACCGGATAGCAAATACCCGACGATTTGATTGATCGGATTGTATTCTTTTTCTACCAACGCATCATATACGGTCAACAAAATCTCCTGAGCAGAAGCTTCCTTCTCATCCGCCTTGACATTAAATTTGACCGTTTTGTCCATGGAATCCATTGTTGACACCTCGCTTCCACAAAACATGTGTACATGTTTATGCCAGCTTATTCTTTTATATCATACCATAAGCAAAGCCCTTCAAGGAAATGTCTAAGTCCGTTTTTTTCCAAAAATCCGCAAAAATTATCGAACTTTATCCTTGTGAGGCTGCTGACACCAATTCATGCGCACGTTGAAGTGCTTCGTCCAGCTTGCTTGCATCCTTACCCCCGGCTTGCGCCATGTCAGGTCGTCCGCCGCCGCCGCCGCCGCATACGGCCGCAATTTCTTTCACGAGCTTACCTGCATGAAGTCCTGTCTTGGTATGCTCAGCTGGGACAACAACGACAAAATTAACTTTGTTGTCCATTGCAGCGCCTAGCGCCAGAACAGCTGCAGGGAGCTTACTTTTCAGCTCATCAGCAATCGCACGCAGCGCATCCATGCTGGAGGCCTGCACGCGTGCAGCCAACAACTGCACTCCGCCAGCTTGCACGACTTGATCAGTCAGCTGACCCGCCTCAATAGCGCTCAGCTTGCTTTGCAGTGATTCATTTTCACGACTGAGGTCTTTAATTTGTTGCTGCAAAGATTCGATGCGTTTTGGCACCTCGGACAGCTTGGATTTAACAAGCCCAGCCGACACCTTCAACAGCTCTAATTGACCTTCCATATACTCAAAACCAAAACGTCCGGTCACTGCTTCAATACGACGTACACCTGACCCGATGCCGCTCTCGCTGACAAGCTTGAACAAACCAATTTGCGAAGTATTGCTGACATGACATCCTCCGCACAGTTCGATGCTGTAATCGCCAACCTTAACGACCCGTACGATATCACCATATTTCTCACCAAACAGTGCCATCGCTCCAAGAGCTTTGGCTTCGTCAATCGGTTTCAGTTCAATCGTCACATTCAGTTGGCTCCAGATGGCACGGTTAACCCGCAGTTCAATATCCGCCAGCTCTTCTGGGGTAATGCTACCGAAATGGGAGAAGTCAAAACGCAGACGCCCAGGTTCTACCAAGGAACCCGCCTGATTGACATGGTCACCCAGCACTTCTTTAAGCGCTTTGTGAAGCAAATGCGTAGCCGTATGGTTTTTCTCAATTTCTCCACGTGAAGCTTGATCTACTTCAGCTTTTACCGTATCGCCTACGTTCAGCTCACCAGCCTCTACAACGACTTGATGCACATGCTGACCTTGCGGCGCCTTGAACAGCCCTTCAACCTTCGCGGTTACCGTTCCGCCACGCAGTAAGCCATGGTCACTCACTTGCCCGCCGCTTTCGGCATAGAAAGGAGTCACATCCAGCACGACCTGACAGGACTGTCCTTCACTAACACTCTCCACCAGCATATCATCATATACAATTGCCACAATTTTGGACTCAGTTACGAGGTCATTATATCCAACAAAATCACTTTTAACCGCCAGATCAGACAAAGCTCCGCCCTGAATCTTCATGCTGGCATTATCTTGATGAGCATCGCGCGCACGTTGACGCTGTTCCTGCATCGCTTCATCAAAGCCTTCACGGTCTACTTTCAAGCCCTGCTCGTCCGCATAATCCTCTGTGAGGTCGAATGGGAACCCGTACGTATCATACAGCTTGAAAGCATCTGCTCCGCTAATGACGTTGCGGCCTTCGGCCTTTGCCTGAGCACTGATATCAGCCAAAATAGCTAATCCGTCAGTCAATGTTTCATGGAAACGCTCTTCTTCTGTTTTAATCACCTTGATGATGAAATCACGCTTGTCTACGACCTCAGGGTAGTATACGCCCATGATATCCCCAACGGTTTCCACCAGCTCAAACATAAATGGACGGTTCATGCCCAGCATTTTTCCATAACGAACAGCCCGGCGAAGCAAACGGCGAATGACGTAACCCCGTCCTTCATTGGAAGGAAGTACACCGTCACCAATCGCGAAAGCAACAGTACGAACATGGTCAGCAATGACCTTGAGAGCCACATCACTGTCCACATTGTCGTTATATTTAACGCCTGCCATCGCAGCCGTTTTCTGGATTAGTGGCTGGAAGATATCCGTATCAAAGTTGGAATCCACATTTTGTAAAATGGATGCAAAACGTTCCAAGCCAGCCCCTGTATCAATATTTTTATTAGGAAGCGGCGTGTAGCTGCCATCTTTGTTATGGTTGAATTGCGAGAATACGAGGTTCCACACTTCCAGATAGCGCTCATTTTCTCCGCCCGGATACATTTCAGGGTCCGTCATGTCGCTGCCGTAGGCTTCGCCACGATCATAAAAAATTTCCGTACAAGGTCCGCAAGGTCCTTCACCGATATCCCAGAAGTTATCTTCCAGTTTGATGATACGTTCAGCCGGAAGTCCAACTTTTTCGTTCCACAGCTTGTACGCTTCCTCATCCTCAGGATATACCGTTACAGCCAGACGCTCTGGATCAAAGCCGATCCATTTCGGGTCTGTCAGAAACTCCCATGCCCATGTGATGACTTCTTCCTTAAAATAGTCGCCAATGGAAAAGTTGCCGAGCATTTCGAAAAACGTGTGATGACGGCGTGTTTTACCAACATTTTCAATGTCGTTCGTCCGAATACATTTTTGCGAATTGGCGATACGCGGATTTTCTGGTTTTATACGTCCGTCAAAATAAGGCTTAAGCGGCGCCATACCCGCATTAATCCACAGCAGGGAAGGATCTTTATGCGGAACAAGCGGTGCGCTTGGTTCAATCACATGTCCTTTGCTTTCAAAAAACTCCAGCCATTTGGAGCGGATTTCACTAGCTTTCATATAAGTAGCCTCCTAATTATGGTGTCACTGGTTTCTGGCACAGGCCATAAAATATAGAAAAACGCCCCTGAACGGATCAGGGACGATTGTATCGCGGTACCACCCTGGTTATCGCCGTCCCTTCTGTACGAAATGCTACATGTGCAAGCGCACACCAACATCTGCTAACGGACGATCGATCGCCTTGTTTTCACTGGTAACGGGAGCATCCCGGCGGGTTCAGCCCGCACTCCGAAATGAGCTTTCCCTACTGGATAAACACATTTAAACATACTCAATTCAGTATATCCGTGTCATTTAGCCGTGTCAACGCGATTTCAGACAGCATGCATCCGGGATATAGACGAAATCAGATCGTTTTTCGCTTCACGTAATATGCAAAAAAATGCTGAAGCCCTACCTTCAAAACCGCCATCACAGGAACTGCCAAGATCAAGCCAGCAATTCCCGCAATTTCCCCACCGACTAGCAGAGCGAAAATAATGGCTAGCGGATGCAGATGCAGCGTTCGTCCCACCACCTGAGGAGAGATTACATTACTTTCCAACACTTGAATACAGGCATTAACGACTACGACTAAAAGTACCATTTTCAAGGAAACGGTAGAAGCCATAATTACCGCCGGTGCAGCGCCCAAAAAGGGGCCCAAATATGGAACAATATTAAAAAGAGCCACTACTCCGGCCAGCAACAGCGCATAAGGCATGCCAATCAGCATATATCCAATATACGCCATCACGCCAATAATGACGCACACCAGCAATTGGCCCCTGACATAGTTGCCAAGCGCCTGATCAATTTCCTTAAGTACTGATACAATCGCCTTACGACGAGAACGTGGGAGATAAGATACAATCGTCCGTTCAAACACGTCAAAATCCTTTAAAATATAAAAAATAAGAAAAGGGACAATAAACACATTGAACAGCATGTTGATCATCCCACCAATGTTGTCCATAAAGGTAGAAATCCCAGTAGCCATCCGATTCTCCAGTTGGAAAAACCATTGATTCATCCCCGTTCGCACCCCTTGGGGTAAAATACCGCTGTCCATATTCGTCATTAGTCCCTGTGCATGCATGGTCAGCTCAGGCAGATGCTCATTCAGCTCATCCAGTTGTTCAATGAACATTGGAATCAGATTCATCAGGATCACAATAAGACTGGCCAAAAACACAGCATAAATGAGCAGTACAGCTACACTACGAGGCACCTTTCGACCGCCCAGCATACTGACTACAGGATTAAGTACATAGGAGATGATCATCGCTACCGCAAACGGAGCAATGATTGTTTTCAGAAATTCATACAAATGCAAAAACAAAGGTCTCAGCAGCCAGATAAAATATAGAATGACAAGTCCCAGCAGCGTCCATATGCCGTACCGGAACAGTCTACTTTTCGTTAATTGGTCCATTTTGTGCCCCCTTACCGGACTAGCCTCCTTTAAGTATATGCCTGTACCTCTAGTTTAATCCTTCCCGCCAGTCTAAGGTGTTCCATAAATAACCATTGTGAAAAATTGATGAAAATGGATGAAAACAATAAACAAAGTCATTCGATCTGACGATATAAGTACAAAGCACTGTCCTAAGCTTTCACATTTCTGAAACATCGGGGGGTCGTTACATGAACTTAAAAATGAAGCTTATTCTTCTTTTCACTTGCATTGTAATCGTTGCAGCTGGGCCTTTATCCGTCATTAGCATGACAAGTGTTAAAAATCAGGCCAACCATGATATCCAAGAGCTTATGAACAGCAAGGCTTCCGAAACTGTCAATCAGCTTGATGGATGGACAGGCGGCAAAGCCGAAATTATTGAAACATTAGCTGCGAGTCTGCAATCCAGCGATATTTCATCAGATGCCAAATTAGCGTCTCTAAAAGCAGCTTTCCGAAACTATAAGGATCAAGATATTTCCAATATTTATGCAGGCTTTGAAGACGGCATCTATTGGGGAGGCTCTGACTGGTTTGAAGAGGGTTATGACCCCCGCACACGTCCTTGGTACAAGGATGCTAAAACCAAGGGAGAAATGTATTATTCCTCACCCTACACTGATGCAGGTAGCAATGACTTCACCATTTCCATCGCTAAACCGCTCAAGGATGCCAACGGCTCGATCACCGGGGTAGTCAGCGAGGATATTATGCTCAACGACATGACAAAAATGATCAAAAGCATAGACCTGAACGGATTGGGCTACGCATTTCTGATTGACCAAAAGGGAGTCGTAATCGCGCATCCAGATAACAAGCTGGCTGGCAAAAACCTCAAGGAAACCCCCGAGTTAGGATCATCGACCGCGACCCTGCTCAGCGCAGCTTCGGGAAAAACAGACTATAGCTACAATGGCAGTGACCGTCAGCTTTATTTTAAAAAGATGCCTAGCACAGGCTGGATTGTAGGCCTATCTATTTCTAAAGATATTGCTTTTCAGGAATATTACTCCACTCGTAATCAGTTAATTATTACTGTTGCTATCATTTTAGTTGCTGCTATGCTGCTGGCGATCTGGGCGGCAAACAACTTTATCAAGCCGATTCGCAGACTCCAAGCAAATGTCAAACGGATAGCTGAAGGCGATATGACCGCTCGTGTGGATATTAAGGGTAAAGATGAAATTGCCAGTCTGGGGACAGATTTTAATCTCATGTCAGACAATCTCTCTCATCTGTTGCGCAAGGTATCAGATACAGCTAGCGATGTCAGTTCCGCTTCCCATGATATGCATCAACACGCCAAAGATACAGGAACCATTGCGTCACAAATCTCCAGTGCAGTACAGGAGCTGGCTCAAGGAGCGAGCGACCAAGCTGAGGCCGTATATTCCGGTTCTGAGAAGCTTACACATATGACAGGATCCATCAACCAGATTGGCGAAAGTGTCAAACGGACCCAAACTGCTGTATTCGAAACAGATTCTGCCGTGCTGGCCGGGTATGAAACAGCAGAGCGTCAAGCGAAACTCGCAGCCGAGTCCAGACAAACGACCACTGCGGCAGGAGAAGCAGTAGATTCACTTACGCTGAAAACCCAGGATATTGGACGGCTGGCTGGGGCCATCCACGATATCGCCGCACAAACAAACCTACTAGCCCTCAATGCATCCATCGAAGCGGCACGGGCCGGGGAACACGGACGAGGTTTTGCCGTCGTCGCGGGAGAAGTCAGAAAGCTGGCCGAACAAGCGGGCAACTCCAGTGACAGTATCATGAGTAAGCTGGAGGAAATTAAAATTGCGGGAGTACAAAGCGCAGAGGAAATGAAGAAGGCTCTTGCTGTAACTGTAGAACAGGAGCATGCTGCCATTGCAACGAGACAGGCGTTTGAATCCATACGTGGCGCTTCTCAGCACATGCTTGCCCAAATTGAGGACGTTTCTGCTGCAGCAGATCATCTCCGTGTGAATGCCGGACATATTTCAGATGTCATCTCTAGCGTTGTTGCTGTTTCTGAGCAAAGTGCAGCATCTACCGAGGAAGTAGCTTCCTCAGTACAAGAACAAGGTCATGCTATGAACAATATTGCCGACCTTTCTGCCAAACTTGATTCTCATGCAGATCTTCTATTGGAAGAGGTCAAACGCTTTAAATTGTAGAACTAGCCATCTTCGCAAAATAGGATATACAAAAGAGGGTGCCCCCAGGCCAAAAGGCCTTTCGGGACACCCTCTCCATTTTTTATTAAGCATGATCCAACCCACTAAGCTGTATTTTAAGCAATAGGTGGGAGATCACACCTCTTCGTAAACAGCCTGTCCACTTTCCGAATCAAGCTTAGGAAGAAGCGTGAATTTGCGGCAAGTCCTGTTGTGCCATCTCATCTCCAAAGAATAAGTCGTCCAGCGAACTGAGCGTTCCATCCTCTTCCACTTGGTAGACAGACATTTTTTCACCATTCACTTGAAGTTCGATAAAGCATCCCCAGCAATAAAATTGATGGGAGCCAATTTTTCCGATATCTTTGGAATTACAATTCGGACATCTCAATAAACTCACCCTATCCATTAACAGAATATATGGCTTTTTCCAGACGCTGCTCGCTTAACGGGGGAACCATAACAGCATTTTCCCCGATGGACATATCTTCGGTGCAGGGCAGCCATTTCCGCCCTTCTATAATATCCGATACAAAACCATCGCTGATTTCCAAGCCTATTATGTTATTGCCCATTTCCTGGTCAAAATAAACATCCGAGATGTGCCCGAGCATAAGCCCTTCCTCTGTTAGCACGGATAAATCCTTCAGTTTACCGGGTCCAAGCAAGTACGTATGTTGTATATCATGGGCCTCTGTTTTACGGACGGCCTGCTGATTGCGAATCATGATCGCATCCTCACCATAGGCAACGATGTCATCCCAAGCCACCATTTTGACATGAGATGAAAAAAGCCCTTTACCTTCTAGCTCAATCCCTGTAATTCGCCAATCAGCTGTCAACATAAAGTCATGTATTTTACCAATCTGCTTCCCGTCCTCGACATCGAAAACAGCAAGTCCGATCATGTCTTGAAGCTTCATATATCGGGTCCCTCCTCATTCTGCAATCCGAACGAAGGTGCGGTCCTTTTCCCACATGCCTGTCAGACCTTGCTTTTCGTTCATGCAATGAAATGGAAAACCGCCCCTCCCTTCTTACTAAAATGCGGAGAAATCCCTAGTTCCTAGTACGTAGCCGCTTCCATATGGTTTCAATTTTCTTGGCCGTGTATTCCATTTCTTCCGTAGTATTACCCAAACCGAAGCTAAACCGAATCGCTGAATTCAAAACATCTTCAGGAAGATCCATCGCCTGCAATACATGCGATAGCTCTAGAGACCCCGAAGTGCAGGCTGATCCACTGGCCGCTGCGATTCCTTCCATATCGAGATTCATCAGCATGGTCTCTGTACCAATGGCCGGAAAGCTAATATTTAGCACATTAGGCACAAAATACTCAGGATCACCATTAATTACAAACTCATGGCTACCTAGAGAACCTTCCAACGCTTTCAGCAGTGTCTGGCGAAGAGCCATATCGTGTGCTCCTCGCTCCTCAATGGAAGCATTGGCAAGAGTTGCGGCTTTAGCCAGCCCAGCAATGCCGGCGATATTTTCTGTTCCGGCACGCCGTTTCTTCTCTTGAAGCCCCCCATGCATTAACGGCTGAATGCGTGTACCCTGACGGATATACAATGCACCCACCCCTTGCGGTCCGTTAATCTTATGGCCAGACACACTAAGTAAGTCAATCGGGAGGTTCCCGCAGTCGATGGATATATGCCCGAAGGCTTGAACTGCATCTACATGGAATATAATCCCATTCTCTCTCGCAATCTGTCCTACTTCTTGAACCGGCTGAATGACGCCCACCTCATTGTTGGCATACATCATGCTGATCAAAAAAGTATCCGGGCGAATAGCTGCCTCAATATCCGCAGGATTCACACGCCCAAAACCATTGACCGGGACATAGGTAACCTGGTATCCCGCTTTTTCCAGCTCATCGCAAGCATGAAGCACGGCGTGATGTTCAATCGCGGTTGTAATAATATGGCCGGAAGTACGACCATCTGCCGTAGCCGTCCCAAACAGGGCCAGATTATCACTCTCTGTCCCTCCGCTCGTAAATATAATTTCTTCAGGCTTGCAGCCCAAAGAGGCCGCAACGGCATCCCGCGCTGCGCTGACGGTGCGCTTGGCATCACGGCCAAAGGCATGAACGCTCGAAGCGTTGCCGAATTGGCCGGTCATGATGTCCATCATAGTCTGCGCAACCTCAGGATGCATAGGAGTCGATGCGGCATGATCCAGATAAATTCTGTTCATGTTATCCACCTCAAATGTAGAACATGTAATTATCCAATTCATCATGTTCTTGGTATGTGATCAAGTCCTTAAGTGTTGTAGAATCCAGCACTTCAGCAATGCTGTCACGAATTCGCAGCCAGAGCTGGCGTTTAGCCGGATCGTCTTCTTCCGTAAAATCGACCGGAGAAATCGGACCTTCCAGCACACGAATGATGTCTCCTGCTGTTACGCCTGACGGTTCATTCGCCAAAATATAACCGCCGTAAGCACCACGGATACTTTTTACCAAACCTGCATTACGCAAAGGCGCAATGAGCTGTTCCAGATAATGCTCTGATAGCTGATTTTTTTCGGCAATACTTTTCAAAGAAGTTGGACCTTCGCCAAACCTGGCTGCAAGCTCCATCATAATGGTCAGACCGTAACGGCCTTTCGTTGATATTTTCAATTGTGGCACCTCTCTTATAGTAACAATTCCGTTAAACACGCGGAATAATTGGAGTTGTAAACCTCTCTATTCCGATCCTAACCCTCAGCTTATGTTAACATATTAGGGCAGGTAAAGGGAAACATTACGGTAACAATCTTAAAAAAAGTTGCTTTCGAGCGATTAGGAACAGATTTAGCCCGTTTTATGTAGCTTTCTTGCATCGTTCGCCGTGTCATTTGTTCGTCCAAACATCGTAACTTATTATCGTTTATGTTACAATAGGTGGGTTCTACAACAATATTGAAAGAATTGGGTGATGACCATGGCTAAAGCCAATCATGAAACCCGTGTCGTCGTCGGCATGTCCGGTGGCGTCGACTCATCCGTTACCGCGCTGCTGCTAAAGGAGCAGGGCTATGACGTAATCGGCATCTTCATGAAAAATTGGGATGACACGGATGAATTTGGCCGTTGTACGGCTGAAGAGGATGCGGAGGATGTGCGCCGCGTCTGTGAACAGATCGACATTCCTTACTATACAGTCAATTTTGAAAAAGAATACTTTAATAAAGTATTCTCCTATTTTCTTGATGAATATAAAGCTGGACGCACACCCAATCCGGATGTCATGTGCAACCGTGAAATTAAATTCGGCGAGTTTCTGAACAAAGCGCTGGATTTGGGAGCAGATTATGTTGCTACTGGACATTATGCACGGGTTGTGGAGGAAGACGGCCGCTTTACTTTGCTGCGAGGTGTGGACAGCAACAAGGATCAGACTTATTTCCTGAATGCATTAAGCCAAGCACAGTTGTCGCGCACCATGTTCCCGATCGGCCATCTGCCGAAACCAGAAGTACGCAAAATTGCAGAAGCTGCGGGACTTTATACAGCCAAGAAAAAAGACAGCACAGGTGTATGTTTTATCGGCGAACGCAATTTCAAGGAGTTTCTGAGTGGGTATCTGCCTGCAAAAGGTGGAGATATGGTGGATATCGCTACGGGTGAAGTCAAAGGACGTCACGATGGTCTGATGTACTATACACTGGGCCAAAGACAAGGCTTGGGCATTGGCGGCTCAGGTTCAGGCGAACCATGGTTCGTAGCAGATAAAGATTTGGAGAAGAATATCCTGTATGTGGTACAAGGTGATCGTCACCACAGCCTGTATTCTACCAGCCTGATTGCCACGGATGTAAACTGGATTGAAGGCGCAGATGCACGTCCATCCGGCGAATTCCGCTGCACAGCCAAGTTCCGCTACCGCCAGCCTGATCAGCAAGTAACTTTACAATGGCTTACGGATGGAACCGTGCATGTCGTATTCGATGTACATCAAAAGGCCATTACCCCTGGACAAGCTGTTGTATTTTATGACGGGGAACGTTGTCTGGGCGGCGGAACCATTGATAAGGTTGAAAAACTTCAGCCTGAAACAGTTTAAATAATGACCATTTTGCATTGATATAGCAGGAAATAAAAAAGTCGTCTCTCCAGATTTATGGAGGGCGACTTTTTTATAAAAGATGTTTTTAGTTTATAAGTTGTAAAGAATTCATAATCTGCTCTTTATGATGTCTGTCATGCTGGGCAAACTTTACAATAATGGAATGAATAGCTAGATTCGTACATTTTAAAATTGCACCGAAGAAAGGGTGTATCCAATTTGTGTACACCCTTTAATCTAAATTATCACTACCCTATAAAAACAACTGCTTCCTTACGCTGAAACGCGCTAGGCAATTTTTCTATGAGTGTTATTACTCGTTCAACGAGTTTATTTTTGTAATCCTCCTCTAAATTTCTTTCTGCCCAATTCTGAAGTTGTCGAAGCTCAGACAAAATATTTGGTAAGTCTTCCTCCTCAACATCAACTCCTGTTGAAAACAAATCTAACCATTGTAATCCTAAAGATTCGATAGCTGGTTGCCAACATTCATTAAAAAATGATTCTGACGCAACGGGAAGAAAAAAACTTTTTTCAAACTCATTTTGTGGTTCGAGTATCATAACGCTAACTGACATTTATTTTCCTCCTCCAAACTGAACACTAAATTTATAATCTGGAAACTCCTTTTTAAGCTGATTTAGGCTGTTCTCGGCAGCTTTTCTCAATTCAGGTGTATCACCATCTAATCTAAATACAAATTCTCGAATATCTTTAATACTATCGAGATGGGGAATATCAGATGAACTATTTTTTGTTGCTCTTGTAGTAAATGCATTATTTTCTAGTTCATTGATTCGGTTTCGAGTCTTTTTTAATAATTGTTTATCCGTAAATTCTTGGGGCGTTTGAGCAGGTAAACCTGTCTTAGGATTTACTTTATCCAATCCTTTTGCAGATTTATCTTCGTAGAATATTTTCTTTTTCAAATCAATTTCATCGAATTCTCCTATAGATTCACCTTTTTTGTTGACAATCTCCACTTCTTTTGGATTTTTAATCGTAGAAGGCGATTGACTTGTCACTTCATGATGTACGATGGAACTTGAAGGCCTTGAATTTTTACCTCCACCTTCCCCTTTTACCATCTGCCACAGTTCTGCTGTTTTTTCCCCTACTCCATTTGCACTTTTAACCGCAGTTGTAGCTCCATGCGCCGCCAAAGCTGCCGATCCAATTAATCCGGGTACTCCAACGATACTCCCTACGCCTGTAGATGAAACAGCAACTGATAATCCTTCTCCACCTATTCCAGCTACTACCTCACCAGCCCCTTGCAATGTTGTAGCTACATTCCCGAGAATTTCTCCTACTTTAGCTGCCATGGGATGATCATAATTCCGTTCTTTATCTGGCAGCATCCCCAATGTCAAATTTCCCTGAATAGCTCCTTTTGCTCCCTGTGCAGTATCCCAAAGGATTTCTCCTTGAAGTTTGCTAGCTTCCAATTGAGCTTCAGCCTTGGTGATCTCAGCTTGTCCAATCTGTTCAAAGATTTTATGTAACCAACCTTCACCTGTGGATGCCGTTTTAACAGGGGTACCAAGCCACGGCACATCTAATACGACTTTCTCCCCGTCCACCTGTGTAAAGTTTTTTGAAATAAAAATAAGTTCTTGTGCTACTGTCGATAGTCGTTCAATCGTTACATTCATGGATTGTCGAGAAACCTGAAATTCTTGAAAAAATCTCTCCTGGGTAGCTCCAGACCAGCCTTGTTGGACAAAATCAATCCGTCCACTCAAAAAGTTCAGCATACGTTCCATTTCATGCTTTCCGTGTAAGAACTGATCAGCAACTTCCATCAGTTTGTCAGGTCGAACTAATATTCTCCCCATTTTACCACGCCCACTTTAATTTAGATGGAAATAATCTTATCAGAAGGAGATGTTTAGGGACATCCATCTATTATCCTGATATTTCCTTTTTATATTATGTGACCAATGGACTGAAATAAACAGGTTACTATGTCAAAAGTATTAACCCCCTTGTTTTAAGTTGCATGGATCAATGCAGCATTATTTCGTTCCACAACCATATCCTGCAACTCAGGAATTTTTTATAGTTGTGTAGCTGCTGAGAAATCATTTGCAATATCCTCTTGAGTTTTGCCAAAAGTAAAATCATTTGACTTTGCCTCTTATCAGGGCAACTGTTTTTTATTTATAAAATACAAACATTTACTTTTTTGTTACGGTTAGATGGTGGTTAAAAAATATCGAAAGTATGTACAATTAAAGATGTATATAACTGGGGGGGGATATTTCACAAATATCAAAAAAGATGTAGTCATTAAGTTGACTACACCTAATTAAATATCATTTATCATTGTAAGTTAGAGAAACATGAAGATAGCCATCTCTTATACCAGGTAAACCATCCGTTTCTTTTATATCTAAAAAATCAAGTTTTTCTCTCCAAGCTTCTCTTTCTTTATCTTTATAAGTGTTACCGTATCTATCAAAAACATAAGCGATAACTGATGCTTTTATTTCAACGCTCCCCTTTGAAATACGTGTCCATTCTGTCGGTGCAACTATTTGGTTACTTAAAGGAGTTATTTCTTTCCCCGAGACATTCAATACAAACACTTTACCTTGATTTCCTACAAGCGCTACCTTCTTCTTAGCATCCCATGAAACTGAATCGACATAACCACCAAACAAATCTTTTATAGGTATATATCGGGACTTATAATTAAATTGTTTCCCTTTTTGTTTATATGAGATTGTTAAAGCAGTGTTTTTAAGGTTTGAGTTGTACGCATGGTCTGCTTTTTTAGCTATTGAATCACTAATACCTGCTGCTTGTATACTTGCTCCAAAAACAAAAAACAAAGAAAAAGACAACAAAAGAATTCCTATTTTTCTCATATCTTTCCCTCCTAATCCTTCCTTGATATAAATACTGACCAAGTCAAATTGTTATCAGAGCATGGTGAGTCAATTTTGACGCACCTTCGTTTGAAGTAAGGTGTACAACTTTAGAGTATATGTTACACTTTTAATTAATTATATATTTTGAATACCGAAATTTCTCTGCCATACTTTTTAATCGCACCTTTGTAAGTGGTAAAGTTGTACTATTATATCTTTATACCTTTATAAGGAGAAATATTATGAATTATAGAGTTACTGACACCCATGTTTATGTCTTGGATTCCCATGATACAATTCACGATGTACTGTGCTTCCCTAGATCAAAGCAAGGCTATATAAATTTAGTTGAATTAGTATATGACAGTGAAACACATGAGATAACAAACATTGACGATTTCAAAGTATTTGACCACAGTCGAGTGAATGTTCCTTCAAAGGGCGGTTTCTTTTATACCGAGGAGTTCCTAAACCCTATTTTAAAACTGGTAAATGAGAATAAGCTGTAAGATGAACACAAAAGGACTCTTCCAACATAATACATGGCTGGAGTCCTTTTGCTGAGGAATACTCATGATGGTGCTTTAAATTCCTCCGTGGTGACTAGTTAGTTCGTAATTAGAGACCTTTTCGTCACATTTTTATTCTATCGCTCTACAAAATAATTTTTATTTATCTCCATGTAATTTTGTCAGCAACAACTCAATCATGCACTCAATCTTTTTAATGTTCAAATTTCTTTGTCCATATAAATAAACAAATTCTTGTACATTATCCCAATTCTTTAGTTCATTTATTTCTTCGATCTCCTGAGTCAGACCTTCAACATAAGCAGGTAACTCCCTACTTTTAAACTCCTCAATTAAGTTCTCTAAATCAGCAAAATCCATACTCCAATTAAAGTAACTCTCTATAAAATACTTCAAATTTTCATAACTCACTTCTTGTTCCATATATTTGTGTTTTAGGCTCGCATTCTTTTTCATGTACTAGTAGCTCCTATACTCAATCCATAAGAATATGCCCCTAACCAGATCGCCGCAACTTTCTGACATGTATAGGGGCATTCATGTATGAACATATTCAATGAGCTGATAGCTAATTTTTTGAATTTTTCCATTTTAGGAATGTATTTAGGGCAACAACAATAATTAGAATGAAGAGTAAAACATTAGTTATAGTAAGAGTGCTATCTAAGTTGCTCAATCTAGTTTCAATGTCCTGTAAACCTGAACTCGTTTTGTCCCCTATTTCACTTATGCTAGAACTCATCCGATTTAAATACTGCACTAATTCACCTATATCCATCCAACACACCTCCAATCAATTGTTTACAATAACATATCATTTTTATTAATTGTTTACAATTATTTCATATAGTACTATAATGAGGACGTTAAAAAATTCTATTTTATGGAGTTAATTGAAAAAAATGTTCAAATCCAAAAAAGTATTACCCGCAGTTCTAATGAGTTTTGTTGTTTTTTTAGCATGTTTCTCTGGAATACTAGGAGAACAAGCGAAAGCAAGCAAGGCACCTACACAGCATATTCAGCTCAATACTCTTTATGTTGATCTACCTTACAGTTCTGATAAATACGATATTCAAAGAAGTGAAAATGCAAAAGAAGTTGAAATAAACGTTACTGAAAAAGAGTCAGGTAATGTGGTTTACACTGTGGGTGAGTTGAAAGAAAGTAAAACGATTAAACCACAGGATATTACTACAAACGGCTACGAAACACGTACTGTATATCAAGATTATAAGGATGGATTTGTAACCGCTAGATTGTATTCGGTAATGTCAGTATATAGTAGTGGTTCATTTGGTGAGATTTCGAATGTTTTGGAAACATATTGGGCACCAGTTAGTGATGGTTCTTGGAGTTTGGAGAATACACATGCTAATACCATTTCTACAACTGGTAAATTCCCTACTCAAAGGGTTCAAATTACTGGAACTGCTGTGGTTGATACTGTAGAAACACAATCCGGTGGAGTTTCTCTGGCGGTCTTGGGCTATAATCTAGGAGTTAATAACCATATGCGAAAAGCAATTAGCCAAGGCTTCACATTTAGTTATGGTAGATAACCAGATCAAAATCTAACCTCACTTTAGATCTTAATAACAGTGGTGCCAAACAATGATTAAATTTTGTCATTATCGGCACCGCTGTTTTTTTTACAACTTAGAGACGTAACCCCAAGTAAATAATTTCAATTCCTCGTATTTCCACCCCCTATTCATTCCCTAACATACAAAAAAGGCTAAACGGACAATCCCGTCTAACCCTTAATTGTGACTTAATATTCTTCTTTCGAACAAACGCTCCACACTATATATAAAAATGTACTAACTACCAATGTGCCAGCTCTAAACTTGAAACCAACCACTTTGAGCTGCCGTATAGTTGTAACTTGACTACTCGTTGATTGTGTACTTATGACTAATACTAATAAGAAAGTCGTCGTGCATAGCTTTCTAAATTATGATACTCCGTCTTGGCTTCAGTTAGGACAAATTTCTGATAACGTTCGACAATTATCCTGTAACGAAGGATTGAGCGTTCATCATTAATTATAATTGATTTCCTCATACCATCTAATAAGAACCGAACTCCCTTTTCGTACTGGCCTCTGGATAAACAATATTCAGCCAATTCACTCAATACGCCAACAAGCTGATTATTAATATTTTGCTGATCATTGGTTTGTATTCTTGTATGATCATGTAAGTTTGAAATTTCACACTCAAATCGATTCAGAATATCATCTACGTCCATGCTATAGCGATTGGCTGCGATCATAATGTTCCATAGACCCGGGAGAATCTCATCTTTCGTTCTTGTAATGAGATCAGCATATGCAGGAAGTACCTCTCTATTTCCAGCCATGAGCTTGCTCAGGCACACATTAGTCTCACCCCACTCCTGAAATAAGTTTTTCCAGTGTTTTGTTTCTTTATCAGTTTCTTTCACCCATTCTAAATCAACAGATTCATAGGCTGCTTGCAGTGCTAACTCATAGTTTCCTTGCTCATAGTTAGCCCCACCAATAAGTGAACTACTGAATGCTATATAAAAAAATAACGGTCGCAAAGGCTTCTTAACTTGTTCTCTTTTAAGAGACTGTGCTATAGAATATTGCGCTTTGCCTAAAGCTCTTAAGTCTTTAGCAACTTCCTCAACCCGTTCCCATTTACGCAAAGATCGGTATATATTAGCCAAATCTACAAAGGCATCTAACTGGTCTATAGCATCAAGACGTTTGACAAATGGCTCAAATTGGAGCGCTGATTGAAAATTCTTTTCTTGGTCATTTCCAATCTGAATCTTAAATATGCGATATTGACAGATGGCTAGACGCTCAGAATGTTGATATTTCTCCGCTTCAGCTACTCCCTCATATAATATCAATGCAGCCCCATGCCGTCCCTGTGCCAATAATCCTTCTGCAATTTCGAATAGCTTGGGCGAATAGAGTAGATTGTCCATGATGGCTCCCACCACTCGACGGATCGCATCCAACTTTTCCAACTCCGCACAGCGATATAAAAACGGTTCAATTCGTCTCATATTAGGAGGATGGTCAATAATATAATTTTCTATAAATAGATCATAAAAGCGACCTTCTGGTAAGCCCATAGCTTCAGTAATTCGATCAAGCTGATTAATAGACATAGATTTATTACCTGTTACAATGCTACTTATTATTCCTCTATTCATCCCTGCGATTTGTCCAAATTTCGATAATGTTAAGCCTTCTTGTTGTAGAAATTGTTCCAATTCTGCTCTAATCGTGGGTGTAATTTTCATCGATAAACCACCCTTTCAACACAGACTAACAATACGATGCATAGTTAAATTTATTATGTAGTTGTGAAACAAATAGTAAAATGTTTTAACGATCTTGATCGTACCATCTTTTGGAATAAAATCATATACCTTTTATATATGTACTCAAGATACCTTGTGGGATAGTTTGCGATGATTTTATGATTAAAGTATCGTCCTCATATTGATGTATAGTTTATTAGGTAAATCATAATACAACTCATCCAATACAAAGTTACCCCATTAAATAGTCATGTACGAATTCCCTTGTAATTAATCTATGAATTGAACTTAAATTGGATGTATGGCATATAAGCAACCTTTACGATATTCGGGATTATATTGAGTTAAATTTCAAGCTGCGTCTAGGAGTGGAAGTGTAACCGTTTCTGTTGATACCCTCTTTCCGCATGACTGTGAGTAATGACAACTTGCTCATTGTGGGCAACTTACGTTGAAGAGATTCATTCATGCGCTCATCGGTTGTTAAATGGAATAACATTTTTCCTATAATAATAGATGCTTTAGGCAGGCTATCAAGGAAGTAGCAGAGCTTTTCTATTGTCAGGTCAGAGTGATATGGAATTCCCAAAAGAGTAGATTTTGACACTAAGGAATTTTTGATAACGTCCCCATTTGGGTATATGATGTAGACAAGATCATTACTTCAATTGAAAAGGAGCGTGCCTTTATGTCTGATTCATTAGGAATGCTGACACCGGGTAAAAAAGTTTCTTTGAAAGAATGGGACCCCAAGGATACGAAGAATATCAAAAACAAAGAAGAAATCCGACAGGAAACAGATCAATTGAAGGAACGCTTCGCAGAATTACAAAGCAAATTATTTACAGAGAAAAAACAAGCCGTTTTGTTTGTATTCCAGGGTATGGATTGCAGCGGAAAAGATGGCGTGATCAAGCAGGTATTTTCTAATCTTAACCCTGCCGGGGTGACTGTACACAGCTTCAAATCACCTACGACTGAGGAATTAAGCCATGATTTCTTGTGGCGCGCCCATAGCGTAACTCCAGGACGCGGATATATTGCAGCTTTCAACCGTTCTTACTACGAGGATGTGCTGATTACACGTGTTCACGGACAGGTATCCGATAAGCAGGCCAAGCAGAATATGAAGCATATCAAGCATTTTGAACAGTTGTTGCTGGATAGTGGTGTAAAGGTGGTTAAAATCTTTTTACATATTTCAAAGCAATTTCAGTTGGAAAAGCTGATTGACCGGATTGAGAAGCCTCGCAAAAACTGGAAGCTTGATCCGAGTGATTTGCAGGAACGGAAATTTTGGAAGCAATATACCCAATACTATGAGGAGGTACTAGAGCTAAGTGCAACCAAGCAAGCACCTTGGTATGTTGTTCCTTCAGACAATCGTTGGTACAGAGATTATACTGTACTGCGGATTGCCGTCCAAACGCTAGAGGAAATGAAGCTATCTGACCCTGATCCACGACCTGAACTCAAAGCCCTTTTACCTGAATTATACAAAGAACGAGATAAAAAATAGTTAAATAAGCACAGCACTAAGCTTCCGCCCTCCTATTCACGGCTGATAACGCCTTGAGTGAGGGTTTGGAAGCTTTTATGGTGTGCTCACATGTCATTTTGAAAATTTATAAGGTATAACTGACCCTGTAACCGATTGCTGCAGCTATAACTCCTACTATTACAGAAGATAATACATACATAGCCATACGTCGGTATTTTTTGTGTTCCATCAGTTGAAGAGATTCATAGCCGAATGTGGAAAAGGTGGTGTAGCCGCCACAAAAACCGGTTCCCAGTAGCATCCAGAGTGCAGGAGACAAATTGTGTTGCGCAAACTCGCCATACAGCCAGCCTAGCAGCAATGAACCGCTAATATTAATGATCCACGTCCCCCACGGGAATACAGTACCTAACCTTTTTCCGGCCCACATGCCAAGCCCGTATCTAGCTAAAGTACCTACCATCCCACCTGCTGCCGCCCACCAAATCATAAATGTTCCTCCTTAGGGGCAACCTGTGTCATTTTTGTGCCTAAACGGATACCTGCCCACGTCAAAAACAAGCCCCCGCCTACGCTAAGCAGCAAGTACAATATAGCCGTCAGCATACGATCGTGAACCGTGAGGCGTACAGCATCCACTGTAAAGGTGGAAAAGGTGGTAAATCCCCCTGTAAAGCCTGTTCCGATGGCAAGTCGCCAGCGGGGGTTGATCCGCCACGATCGCAAGGTCACCGTAAAAAACCAGCCGAGAAACAGGCAGCCGAGCCAATTCATTAACAGGACGCCAAATGGAAAGTCTGCCCCAGCCGAAGGCAATAATAATTGTATACTGTAGCGAGCAGAGGTTCCGAGCGCTCCACCTGCTGCGACGAATAGTACGTCTTTCATTTCTTTTATTCCCTTCTTCGCTCTTGCAAGATCATCGTGTAACCTGACAATATCGTACACACTTCGTATATTAAGGTCACATATATCAAGACTGTGAATCCCGCCAACGTTGGTTTTGCCTGATTTTAGACTCATTTCCTTGCTCAGTGGCCTGGTAAAAGGTCTGGCCTGCTATCGAATCGGGTAAATATTGCTGCCTTACATAGTGATTCGGATAATTATGCGGATATTGATAGCCAACATGGCCGAGTTTTTCCGAGCCTTTGTAATGTGCGTCGCGCAGATGCAGCGGCACCTCGGCCGATTTTATATCGTCCATGGCCGACATGGCCCGTGAAATCGCCGTGTATACGGCATTCGACTTGGGACTTTCCACGGCGAACAAAATGGCCTGGGCAATGTTCAGTTTGGCCTCAGGCCAGCCGTTATTGCGGTAGGCCTCAAGCGCACTCACCGCTTGCACCATCGCCTGCGGGTTCGCCAGACCAATGTCCTCGCTGCTCGCTGCAATGAGGCGGCGAATAAAAGTCATCGGGTCCATGCCGAGCTTCTCTACGGCATACAGGAACCAGAACAGCGCCGCGTCGCTGGAACCGCGAATGCTTTTGTGAAAGGCAGACAGCACGTCATATTGTGTGGACTCGTCTGCCTTGACAATCGGGCGGCGGATGGATTCCTCTGCCACTTCCAGCGTCACATGAATCGTGCCGTCTGCCAGCGGAGGGGTCGTGAGCGCCGCTAGCTCCAGTGCGTTCAATGCACGGCGGATATCGCCGTTCGCCATCGACGCGATGTGGTCCAGTGCAGCTTCATCTACCTGAAGCTGCATATAGCCGAGCCCCTTGTCCGCATCGCTCAATGCGCGGCGCATAGCAGCCAGCGAATGCTCCCGGGTTAGCGCTTCAAGCTGAAACAACGTAGAACGGCTCATTAAAGCGCCGTTGACGTAGTGAAAGGGGTTTTCCGTCGTGGCGCCGATAAACACGATCGTTCCCTTTTCCACCGCAGGCAGCAATGCATCCTGACGCGAACTGTTAAAACGATGGACCTCGTCAAGAAACAGAATAGTCTTTTTGCCATACAGCGATTTATTCGTCTGTGCACGGTCAATGACTTCTCTTACATCCTTTACAGATGCTTCTACTGCATTTAGACGGACGAAATCACCTTGCGTGTGTTGAGAAATGATATGTGCCAGTGTCGTTTTGCCGCATCCCGGTGGCCCGTACAGCAATATAGAAGAAACCTGATCGGCCTCTATAGCTCTTCGCAGCAGCTTGCCTGGACCCACAACATGCTCCTGTCCAATATATTCATCCAGCGATGTCGGACGCAGGCGGTCTGCAAGCAACCGATTGTTTGGCGTTGACTCCTGGGAATATGAAAATAAGTCCATTTCATTCACTTCCTTATCATTTATGAACGAACACTTTCTTTTTTCATTGAAAACAAGTTCGCCCATACAGCTAAAAGACATGAAAATTCAATCGATCTACTGTATTAAAACGATTATAAACCGCCTCTTATTCTACCATATCGGTTAACAAGTTGCAGATAGCCTGGTCACGGTATAACTGTAGCCTTACCTGTGATTCAACTAAAAAGAAAGAACAGCCTAGGACGAAAAATGAATTTCGTGGCTGTTCTTTGGTTGACATGACCTTCAGCGTTCTAATTACTCCGTTTGCGCCTGTACGTAACTTGGAAGTGGACCGTCATGCAATAGCCACAGCTCATGCAGCGCACGGGTACATCCCACATACAACAGCTTGGCATCCCAAGTCCGTTCTCCATAATGATCCTGGTCGGCATCGGCCACAATAACTGCATCAAACTCCAGACCTTTGGACAGATATACAGGCAGTACAGACAAGCCGCCTTCATATTGCTTTTTACCACCATCAATCAAATGGACATCCAACCCCGCACTGGTGAAAACCTCATGCAGCTCTACAGCTTCTTTTAAGGTACGTGTCAGTACGGAAACAGTACGATACTCCTTGGAGGAAAGCTCTTTTAGAGCGGTAAGTAAACTCTGTTCACGCATGGACGAGTCGTAAGACACAGTACGCACCGGATCACCGCTACGAAATACCGGAACCGCTGTAATGCCGCCACGTACTCCCTGCTCCAAAATTGTATTTGCAAATTCTATAATTTCCAAAGTTGATCTATAACTCCGTGTAAGTGCAAAATACCCCGTTTGTTCAGGCACAAATAGTGATCTCATTTCCTCCCATGCATGTACACCACGATATTCATGAATTCCCTGCGATAAATCGCCCAGTATTGTAAAGGAATGCCCTTTTACGAACAAATCCAGGAGGGCGATATGAAAAGGTGAAAAATCCTGCGCTTCATCAATGACCACATGGTCAAAACGTTGAGATGATTCTACCTCATGAATCAGCACGTGAAGATACACCAACGCAGTCAGATCCTCTTCACGGATGATCTGATTTCGCAGGTCTGACTGTGTGGCCTTAAAGATGGGAGCCGGCAAAGAAGCCTTCATTTCCGCAGCAGTCTCTGCAGGTAATCCTTTAGTTGCCTGAAAAAGCTGCTTATAAAGCGTCAGTGCGTCATATTGTGGCCATTTTTTAGCATACGCCTTTTCCCGAGATCCGGCTTTTTTCTTTCGTTCCTTGAGCGCAGCCGCCGAAGGTGACTTTTTCAGTTCCATTTCAATCCAGCGATGGACTCTTGCCAGCACACGCTCCTTCCGCTTCGCGAGCGGATAGGGCTTATATTCCTCATTGAACCAATTCAAAATCTCAGTTCGCGGCAGCACCGCCCCATCCCAAGGTGAAAAGTCGCCCTCAGGCACCGAGATAGGCTCCAGTCGTTCCACAAAATCCTGAAGCAGCTTCATAAAATGAACCGATCCTTTAAATCTACCCGGCGCCTCATCCATAGATTCCGTTCTCAAGCTGCCACTTTCAAACCAATAAGATAACGTTTCGGTAGGATCTGCCAGAGGTAAATCCAGCCCCAGCAAGCCTAACGCCCAGTCTGCAAATGTACTTTGCTGAATATTTCCAACCCCCAGCTCTGGAAGTACATCTGAAATATAATCGAGAAACATGTGGTTTGGTGCGAAAATAACCATTTTGTCCGCCGACACCTGATCCTTGTATTGATACAGCAAAAATGCGAGTCGATGGAGCGCTACGGTCGTCTTGCCACTACCGGCTACCCCTTGAATAACGAGGGCTGTATTTTTAGCCGCGCGGATGATCTGATCCTGCTCCGCTTGAATGGTAGATACGATATCCCGTAAACGGTTATCCTTGTTCTCTCCCAAACGATAAACGAGAAACTCATCAGAAACGGCAGGCTCGTCACTTTCACGATTGTACGTATCAGCTACCCGTTCCAGGATTCTTTTCCGAATGACAACGTTGCGTTTCAGATACACCAAGCCCTCGACAGTTCCCTCAGGAGCTTCGTAGGACGCCGTTTCCTCACCACCTGTAAACGAATAAAACAAACTGGCAATCGGTGCACGCCAATCAATCACCAGCGGATATGCTGACGTTTCTTCACGCTCCACCCCGATCTTACCGATATAAAGCGGCTTGCGCTGACCTCTACCGCGCTCGTCAAAATCCATACGCCCAAAATAAGGCTCCTGCGAGCTTTTGGTCAAAGCCTGGCGTTTTTCCTCCCGTGCAGATTCCAGTACTTGCTCCGTAAAGTCATGCCCGGTGTACACTGGCGTATTGCGAAGCCGTTCCAATCTCCGATCAATTTCCTCCATAGCAAGCGACAGCCTATGCTGTTCTTCTTGATAGGCACTTTGAAACTTATTCTCCATTTCAGTTACCTCCTAAGAATATCAAGTCTCGATTTCTGCATCTCATTCACTTGCTCCGATACAAAAAAAGGAAAGTAAGCGTAACACATTTGAACACAAAAATCCAACCTTATTTCCTAATACGCCCAATTCCCTACTCTTTCACAAAGTATGGAGCTTTTCTCCCATCTCCACAAACTGCTTTTGAGCCAGCTCGCGGTACACCTGATGGTTCTCTAATAACTCGGTATGGGTTCCTGCACCCGTTACATTGCCCTTGTCCAGCACGATAATTTGATCGGAATGGACCACCGTAGACAATCGGTGTGCAATGACAATTGTCGTACGCCCTTCCATCAAGTTCGCTAGTGCCTTCTGCACCTCATGCTCGGACGAGCTGTCCAGGCTAGAAGTAGCCTCGTCCAGCATGAGGATATCAGGACTGCGAAGAAGCGCACGCGCAATGGCGATCCGTTGTCGCTGCCCGCCGGACAGCTTCATTCCCCGCTCCCCTACCTCCGTATCGTAGCCTTGAGGTAGATCCATAATAAATGTATCCGCATACGCCATCATGGCAGCTCGTCTGACTTCTTCCAAATCAGCTTCGCGCCCCAAGCCATACGTAATATTATCTCTAACCGTTCCGGTCATCATCGAGCTCTCCTGTGATACATAACCAATCTTCGAGCGCCAGGAGGACAGTGTATATGACGATATCGATTCGTCTCCATAACGAATTTCCCCTGTATCTGGCACATAAAAGCGCTCTAACAATGAAAATAAGGTGGACTTTCCACTCCCGCTTGGCCCTACGAATGCTGTCGTCCGGTTAGCCGGAATGACCAGGTTTGCACGATGAAGAACCTCTTCACCTTCAGTATAGGAAAAAGCGACATCACGAAATACAATATCTCTGCTCTCTTTTGACGCTTCCTGCTTCAATTCAAGTGGTTCCTCTTCATGATCTAAAATAGTCTGAATTCGTTCAGTGGCACCAACTACCTTTTGCAGACGTGAATATAAGGTCGTGAATTGGGCCATCGGTGTAATCACCTGAAACAGTAGCAAAATAAAAGCCACTAAATCCCCTGCGGTCAGTACACCCGATGCAACGCGAACACCACCAACACCCAATATAATAACGAGCACCGCAGTCAGCAAAAAGGTAGAAATGGGACCTACAAGGGCCAATATACGCGACTCCTGCAACCCGAAGCGGAACATACGGTAAATGCGATCCTCCCCGGCCTGTGCCTCTCTGCTTTCCGTTCCATAGGCCTTCACCAGCCTGATTTCGCCGATAACCTGACTCAGCACAGAGGTCAGATCTGCCATCTCATCCTGCTGTTTTTTGGAGATACGATACATTTTTCTGCCTACCGGAAATAAAATCAGGGCTGTTAGCGGAACAATGGTCAGAATAATGAGCGTCATCACCCAATCCAGATAAAATAACAACGCAATACCACCAATAATTGCAATTACATTAGAGATCAGATTAACTAGATACTCGGTAATTAAGTTCATAATCAGGCTTGTATCATTGGTAACTCGACTCATCGTATCTCCTGACCGATTTCGATCAAAGTAAGGGATAGGTAGAGATAAGATTTTATGCCATAAGCGTTTGCGCAAATTAGCCACTATTTTGTGCCCGGCGTAGTTCAACATATAGATCGAAACTGCCGAAGCTACCGCTTGAAGCACAAAAGCGCCAAGCAGACCAATAATGACCATACGGTTCAATGAAGAAAAGGTTAAGCCATCGATCAACCCTTTGGTCATCATCGGTACGATTAAACCAGCAATCGTCTGAACCAGGGTCAGTATCAGGGCGATGATCAGAATGGCCTTGGGTGGATGCGCACTCGCAATCAGTTTGATAAACCGACCCATACCTGCCTTGTCCGGCCTTTTACCTGGCTTTTCCTTCATCCGATCTTCCTGCTCATCTTGTCGCCCATGTTGTTCTTTTTCCATAAACCATCAACCTCGCTTCCTGTCTGACCATTCTTGTTCAAACAACAACACCCGCGCTCTGCGCGGGTATGAACAGTACAACCTATCTTCGAGTTTACTACACCAGAGAATGAAGCACAAAATTAGCCACAAACAGTATAGAAATGATATACAACGCGACAGGCACTTCCTTGCCCCGTCCTGCTGCCAGCTTGGCTACGGGGTATGCAATAAAACCAAATGCCATCCCATCTACAATACTGTAAGTAAAGGGCATCATCACCATGATCAGAAACGCAGGAAACGATTCGGTAAAATCACTGAAATCCATCTCTCGCACATTTTGCACCATTAGGCCCCCGATAATGATTAATACAGGCGCAATGGCACTGTCAGGAATATAAGCCAACAATGGAATAAAGAAAAATGTGGCTCCGAATAAAATTGCTGTTACCAGCGGTGTCATTCCCGAACGTCCCCCTGCGGCAATACCAGCTGTAGACTCCGCAGCGGCTACCGCGGGACTGCTGCCCAGAATACCAGCAAAAATATTGGTCACAGCCAACACACGCAAGCTATTCTTAAAAGAATCCGGTCTTCTAATCATGTTGGTCTGTGCAGTAATCATTCCAACATTCTCGAACAGCACAATCAGTAACAGCAAAAAAACGGCGATCCAGAAGGCTACTGAGACGATGCCTGAAAAAGAAAGTTCTCCAAACAATTGCCCGTACTGTCGTACTGTTTCAGAGGTTCGCACCGTGCTTGCCGGCTCTACAGCCCCCAGTACGTATGCAAGCCCGGTTCCTGCTAAAATGCTGATCAGCAAACCTCCCTGAACGTTACGCACAAATAATACAATAGCGAGCAGTAATGTTACACAGGCTGTAATCACCTTAGGATCATTAAAATGACCAATAGCCACAAAAGTCGTTTGATGTGCAATCACGATCCCGCTTTTTTGCAAGCCGATAAAGGTTAAAAACAAACCAATGCCCACCGTAATTCCATGTTGCAAATTGTGGGGAATCGCCTGGCTTATCAGCTTGTACAATGATGTAAATGCCACAATGGCGAATATCACCCCTGTGACGGCAACCACCATCAACGCTTCCTGCCAGCTCAGCTTCATGGAATGTACGAGCGTGTAAGTGAAAAAGGCGTTAATCCCCATCCCTGGTACAACGACCATGGGAGACTTTCCGCCAAAAGCCATCAGCAGACAGCCGATCATCGAGGTCAGCAGCGTCCCGAGCATTGCCCCTTGAAGAGGGATCCCGGCATCTGCCAAAATGGTTGCATTAACCATAATAATATATACAACGGAAAAATAAGAAATGGCACCCGCGGCTAATTCCTTTTTCCAATGGTGCTCGGGCTTGAAACCGAGACTTCTGGACCATAGCCCATCCTTCATACCAAAACCCTCCAGCAAGTTGTTCAATCTGTTTGCAGTAAGCTGCTTTTTTCAAAACAAAAAGAGCTGTAGCCTACTGTGACACCAAGAAGTGATGCACAGAACTACAGGTCTTAGGTTGAAACATACTACTGTAAATCTAACGAATGTACTGTCATGCTACATTTCAAGCTTATACACCAGCGTGCTCTAACAGGTCCTTGACAGCTACGCTGACCATTATCAATCCTGCTACCGGAGGTACAAAAGCATTGCTTGCAGGTGGTTGCTTCGCTTTCCGGATTTCAGGTGCGTTGGCAGGTACAATTTTTTTGGTAATTTCTTCACGCGGCTTCATTGGCTCCTCATCAGAGAATACAACCTTGACGCCTTTGGTAATACCTTCTTTGCGCAGCTTGGTGCGGATGACACGGGCAATCGGGTCCATTCTTGTCTTGGAAATATCGGCAACTTGAAAACGGCTTGGGTCCATTTTATTCGCAGCACCCATACTGGAGATCATCGGAATTCCCCGTTTCAAGCATTCTTTAATCAAATGAACTTTGTAAATAATCGTATCCGAAGCATCCAGCACATAATCCAGATCGTACTTGAATAGCTCCTCATATGTTTCTTCCGTATAAAACATGTTCAGTGCAATTGCTTCACATTCAGGATTAATCAGCTTCACACGTTCTACCATCAGATCAGCCTTTTTTTGACCTACTGTTGTCGTCAGCGCATGAATTTGGCGATTAATATTGGTAATATCTACGACATCCTTATCAATCAAAATAATGCGTCCAACACCCGTCCGCGCCAGCGCTTCCACTGCAATCGAACCGACACCGCCGATACCCAATACAGCTACCGTGCTATTTTTCATAACCTCCAGACCTTCCGTCCCGATGGCCAGTTCCGTGCGTGAAAATTGATGCAGCATATGGTAATCCTCCCTCACTGGTTTAAACTCTATGCTTGAACTCCAGCATACAAACCACGAACCCATTATCCATAAAAGGGTAACGGGTTCAAGGCATTTTATAATCTATTTACATGCCAACAGATGGCAACTTGCACTTGCAAAATCCAACGCTTGTTTTAAGCTTTAGGTGCAACAGGCTTCGGAGCAAGACGAATATGAAGCTGATCCAATTGAGCTTGATCCACTTCGGCTGGTGCATCCATAAGCAGGTCTGTCGCGCTGGCCGTTTTCGGGAATGCAATGGTTTCACGCAGATTTGTACGACCTGCAAGCAACATAACAAGGCGGTCAAAACCGAAGGCAATACCACCATGTGGAGGCGTACCGTATTCAAATGCATCCAGCAGGTAACCGAATTTATCCTTCACTTCTTCAGGCGGCAGGTTGAGCGCTTTGAACATTTTCTCCTGAACTTCACGTTTGAAAATACGCATCGAGCCGCCACCCACTTCGTAGCCATTCAGCACGATGTCGTAGGCCTGAGCACGAACTTGACCTGGATCTGTGTCCAAGAGGGCCAGATCTTCTTCCTTCGGACGAGTGAACGGATGGTGCTCCGCTACATAACGTTTTTGTTCTTCGTCATAGCCCAAAAGCGGGAAGTCTACGACCCAGGCAAATTTGAATTTGTTATCGTCGATAAGCCCCAAATGACGGCCAATTTTCAGACGAAGCGCGCCCAAAACATCAGCAACTACTTTTTTATTATCCGCAGAGAACAGCAACAGGTCGCCTTCTTCGGCTCCCGTACGCTCTTTCAAGGCTTCGATTTCTTCCGGTGTGAAGAATTTAACGATAGGCCCCTTGAATTCGCCTTCTTTCACTTGAATCCAAGCCAAGCCCTTTGCTCCATAACGTGCTGCAAAAGGACCCAGGTCATCAATGTCCTTACGGCTCCACGTGCCACATCCTTTGGCATTAAGGGCTTTAACTTCGCCACCCTTTTCAATTACGGAAGCAAATACTTTTACCCCACTGGTTGCCACGATATCATTGACATTTATCAACTCAAGACCAAAACGCAGGTCAGGCTTGTCAGAGCCATACTTGTCCATTGCCTCTGCATGTGTAATCCGTTGGAACGGTGTTTCCAGTTCTACCCCAACTGTTTCTTTGAACAATTTCACCATAAGACGCTCCATCATAGGCAGCAAGTCATCCTGTTGCATGAAGGAAGTCTCAATGTCGATCTGCGTAAATTCAGGCTGGCGGTCAGCACGCAAATCTTCATCACGGAAACAACGTGCCACTTGGTAGTAGCGCTCCAGGCCGCCTACCATCAGCAATTGCTTGTACAATTGTGGCGATTGCGGCAAGGCAAAAAATTCGCCTTCATGCACTCGGCTAGGCACCAGATAGTCACGTGCGCCCTCTGGGGAGCTTTTCGTCAAAATCGGTGTTTCCACTTCAATGAAATCTTCACCGTCCAGGAAGTCGCGGAATACTTTTGCTGCTTTGGAACGCAGTTTCAATGTCTGATGCATTTCCGGACGACGCAGGTCCAGATAACGGTATTTCAAACGCAGCGACTCGTCTACTTCTACGCCATCTTCAATGAAGAACGGAGGTGTTTTGGATGCATTCAATACTTCGATTTCTGTGACACGCACTTCAATTTCACCTGTAGGCAGGTTCGAATTGATCGTTTCTGCATCACGTTTAACAACGGTACCAGTAACCTCTAGCACATATTCACTGCGAACACGGTCCGCAATTTGCAGTGCGTCACCGGAATAGGCCGGATTAAACACGATTTGTACAATTCCGCTACGGTCACGCAGGTCTATAAAAAGTACGCCCCCTAAGTCACGACGGGTCTGTACCCAACCGTTCAATGTAACTGTTTCTCCGATATGCGCATGAGTCAATGCGCCGCATTGATGACTCCTTTTCATAATACACACTCCTGTTAGGTTTAGTAGTTAATGCTATATGGACAGCCAGAGGGAAACTCCCCCTGACTGATGTTGCATCACGTTTTTTATCCTAATTCTTCCACCAACTGATCCAACTTAACGGTACGCTGCTCGCCGGTTTCCATGTTTTTCAGTGCAATTTCACCTTTAACCAGCTCATCGTCACCCAAAATCGCTGTATATCTTGCTTTAAAACGATCTGCCGATTTCATCTGCGCCTTCATTTTACGCCCCAGATAATCTCGCTCTGCGGAAAATCCAGCTTGACGCAACTTGAACAGTTGTTTGGTCACTTCCGTTTCTGCCGCCTCACCCAATGCCACCATATAGATATCCAACGGTTTGGCTTCGTTCAATTTGACACCCTGATGCTCCAAAATCAGCTGAATTCGCTCAAGCCCAATACCAAAACCAATGCCCGGCTGATCCGGTCCGCCCAGATCTCCAACCAATCCGTTGTATCGACCGCCTCCACCAATCGTATCAATAGCACCAATTCCTTCGGCTTTGAACTCGAATGCTGTCAGCGTATAATAATCCAGCCCCCGTACCAAGCGCGGGTTCACTGTATATTCCACGCCCATCGCATCCAAATTTTGCTTCACTTTCTCAAAGTGAGTGCTGGATTCCTCATCCAAACTATCCAAAATTGAAGGTGCCCCGCCAAATTTGTCTTGATCGTCTTTACTATCCAGCACTCGCAATGGATTACGCTCGATGCGCGCTTGGCTCTCCTTGGTCAACGTATCCTTAATGGGCATCAGGAAGTCCACCAAATGCTGTCGATAAGCTGCACGGCTGGCAGCATTACCAACGGAGTTAATTTCTACCTGTACTCCTTTTAAGCCCAGCTCTCGGCAGAATTGATACCCGAAAGCAATAACTTCTGCATCCAGCGCCGGGTCCATCGCCCCGAATGCTTCAATGCCAAATTGATGAAACTGGCGCTGACGCCCAGCCTGTGGACGCTCATACCGGAACATCGGGCCAATGTAATACAGTTTGGTCACATCCGGCTCACCATACAGTTTGTTCTCCACATAAGAGCGGACAACCCCTGCTGTTCCTTCTGGACGCAAAGTCATGCTGCGCTTTCCTTTATCCTCAAAAGTGTACATTTCCTTTTCCACCACATCGGTCGTTTCACCCACACCCCGAACGAACAAATTCGTTTGTTCAAACATCGGTGTACGGATCTCACGATAATTAAAGCGGCGGCTAATTTCGCGGGCTTTTTCCTCGACCACTTGCCATTTTTCTACACTTCCTGGCAGCAAATCCTGTGTTCCCGTCGGTTTTTGAAAGGCCATTTACGTATCCCCCCGTCATTATATTTCTTATTTGTGCGCTCTCTACTTACTCCACTTTCAATATAAAACAAAAAATCCCTCGCCCTGTTATTATTAACAGGGACGAGGGATTGTCGTTTACAAATCACCCGTGGTACCACCCACATTCCGGAGTTTACCCAGACCACTGGCATAAAAATGACTCAGTGTCCGTCAGCATTGCACTGACTCCGCTCATACGTATAACGCCCGTAACGCGCAGTACGGCTATTATGCAGGATGGTCTGCTGTGTTTGGCATATGCCACGCATTACTCAGCAAAGATTCCTCATTGTTCGCCGCCTGTTCTCGGGGAGGTCATTCGTCCGCTCATCAAGGGAATTTTTACAGCCTGGAAATTCCTCTCTGCGCTTGTGGGTTCGGAGTACTTGGTCCCGTCATCAAATCATTTTTCATTATTTTATGATTTTAATGAACTGCTTCGACAAAGTCAAGACATTCCCCCTAGAATCAGACAAATAAGTCTTATAAAAAGAAAATAACCTGCGGAAACGGTCCGCAGGTCTAAAAGATATATCAAAAGGGGGTCATGCTGTTATTATAAACAACGAATATTAAGGAATGATGTTTCGAATATTACAATTGTATTACAGCCACTCTAGTGTGGCTAATTTCCTCGTGTATCGACAATCTTGTGACACTCGCTTCCTTTTTAATCCAGATGCGCCACATATGCACGATTGGAACGGAGCTTATAAATGATCTCATCATAATCGGCATCATTTACCTTGGCGGACAATACATACCGTAATTCATCATGATCACCGTTAATATACACATCTGTCGCACGGAGCAAACCTCCGTCATGATTCGTTGTTCCGCTTCGATCCTCATTCAGATCCCTTTGGGCTGCGCCATAGTTAACCTCGTCTTTCTTTGCATCTGGTAGAATATTTTCGCCATAAGCCCCTGCGGCTGGAATTACCGCACCAGCAGAACCTCCTGTGCTCACAGAGCCAGTATTGTTATAGGGGACCAACGGAATTAAAACCCTCGTCTCGCGACCGAGCGCCTCATCCAGAGCACCTACTTCCAAATGTTCAGTTCTATAAGCCTGAAGCGAAGCTCTGGCGCCCTCAGCTTCATCTTCCGTGCGAAAATAAGCCTGAATCTGTTTAGCCATATCAAATCCTCCTCGTATGGGAATTGTACTGGCATAAATTTACGGAAGCATTCACGGTTAAATTACAATGCCTTTAACAACTCACGCACAAAAGCAGGCTCATCCTTAGGGGTTCGAGACGTAATAAAGTTACCGTCCACGACCGCCTCTCGATCCTCGAAATGAGCACCTGCGTTAATCAAGTCATCTTTCAATGGAGGATAGGCTGTAATCGTCCGACCTTGTAGCAAATCGGCACTAGCCAAAATCTGCGGCCCGTGGCAGATAGCGCCAATCGTTTTTTTGGACTCATTCATTTCAGTTACAAACTTCAGAACATTTGCATCCAAACGCAGATTTTCCGGAGATGATCCACCAGGAATAACAACTGCATCATAGTCACTTGATTTCACATCTGCAATGGCTTTTTCAATAGTGTAGCTTGCTTTCCCTTGCTTACCGTTCACTTTTTCACCTTGCTTCAGTCCAATAATATCTGCCTCATGTCCAGCCTTTTTCAGCTCATCATAGGGGACCTTCATTTCAGAATCCTCAAATTGGTCAGCCAACAAAAATGCAATTTTACTCATTATCGTTCAGATCTCCTTTCCGGTTATCCTCAGAGCGAGTTTAAAGTAAGGGTTGTTTGTCTATCACGCTTTGTTATTACCCGCTCGATCTGTGTTTATAACAATTTTCAGCAGTAAAAAAAGAAAAAGGAGCCATTGGCTCCTCACTGATTTACTGCTACATAATTATTTTAGATCTCTTAATAGCCGCTTTAGGCAACACGTCGTTAATGCTGCATTTACCATTGAATTCCCGTTGTTACCTTCGTGGCAGGGCACCGAGTCCTGGCTTGTCCATAGCTGTAGCAACATGCTGTAATAACGCATCTGCATTACGGGTAAGGCTGATTGCCTCTCGCATACTCCCAGGATAAAGCAACATCGCGCTTCGATATCCGTCCATTTTTGGGGTCTGACGCATAGCTTCGTCTCTCCTGTCACCCTTAAGGCTTTCCAGATGGCTACTCACCAACCGGGATGACATTAGGGTCCCTCTAAACGGCTATTTTATTCTCTTCTGCTCAAGTTCTCAGATCATACCAAGAATGGATACCTAAGAACGCTCGCTATCCAAAATCAACGTCACTGGACCCCAGTTGGTCAAGGAAACATCCATCATAGCTCCAAAAATTCCGGTCTCGACCTCCAGGCCCTTGGCTCGAAGCTGACTGTTGAAGAAATCATACAGTTTCTCCGCTTCCTCAGGTTTGGCCGCTCCCATAAAGTTGGGCCTTCTTCCTTTACGGCAGTCACCATACAACGTAAATTGGGAGACAGACAGAATGGCCCCGCCGACATCCAGAACACTGTCGTTCATTTTGCCTTCAGCATCTTCAAATATACGCAATCCCGCTGTTTTATCCGCCAAATAAACGGCATCGGCTGCCGTATCTCCCTGACCAATACCAACCAGCAGCATTAATCCAGTTCCGATTTTGCCGACCACCTTTTGATTCACCGTTACCTGAGCGTCTTTACAGCGCTGAATAATGATCTTCATCGCCTATCCGCTACTCCTTTACTTTTCCCCTTAAAAGTTGCTCACAGCCGTATCACGGCTCTTACAGCCATCTATGAGCCTTGTGCCCAAAATGTATTACAAAGGCTATACAAATCTGTGTGTACACCTAACAAATTTATTGCATAATCCGATGCACGGTGTATACATCCTTCACCCGTTTGATCCGTTCGACAACAGAATGCAAATGATCCGTGTTACGAATAAGAATTGTAATGTGAATCATTGCCATTTTATTTTTATCTGTACGTCCTGTCACGGCCGAGAAGCTAGTTTTGTTCTCAGAAATGGCCTGGAGCACCTCGTTCAGCAAACCATTGCGGTCATGTCCTGTAATCTCAATATCGACGCTATAATTGACCTCGGCTGCTTCTTCCCACTCAACTTCAATCACGCGCGCCTGATCTTCGCCCACACCCGAAGGAATATTCGGGCAATCGGTACGGTGCACAGATACGCCGCGCCCGCGTGTTACGTAGCCGATGATGTCATCACCCGGTACGGGATTACAACATCGTGCAAAGCGAACGAGCAAATTGTCGACGCCTCTGACGCTGACACCGTTGGTCGGTGTTTTTTTCCGTTCGCCCTGCGGTTTGTACTCCTTGACCTCGGTCGTCAGTTCGATTAGCCGTGCCTCTTCTTGTTCCTTGCGCAGCTTCTCTGTCAGACGTGTACAAACCTGCGCTGCGGTTATACCGCCAAAGCCAACCGCAGACAGCATATCTTCAGAATCATTAAAAGAGAACTTTTGTGCCACATCCTGAAGTTTGTCCTCGCTCATCCACACGGAAGGCTCAATATCACGCTTTCTTAGCTCACGTTCCAGACTTTCGCGGCCTTTTTCTACATTTTCCTCACGCTTTTCTTTCTTGAACCATTGCTTGATTTTACTGCGCGCGTGAGAGGACTGAGCAATTTTAAGCCAGTCCTGACTAGGTCCATAAGAGTGCTTGGACGTCATAATTTCCACGATATCGCCAGTTTTTAGACGATAATCCAATGGAACAATTCTTCCATTTACCTTAGAGCCAATCGTTCGATTTCCAACTTCGGTATGGATACGGAAAGCAAAGTCCAGCGGAACCGATCCAGCCGGCAACTCAATGACTTCTCCCTTAGGTGTAAAGACAAACACAAGGTCTGAGAAAAAGTCCATTTTGAGTGATTCCACAAATTCCGAAGCATCCTTCGCCTCGTTTTGCAACTCCAGAATTTCTCGGAAAAAGGTGATTTTGTCCTCAAAGTTTGTGTTATTTGCCCCGTTGTTTTCTTTATAGGCCCAATGGGCGGCAATCCCGAATTCAGCAGTGCGATGCATATCCACTGTGCGAATTTGTACTTCTGTAGGCTCTCCATTAGGACCTACTACGGTCGTATGGAGGGACTGATACATATTAGCCTTAGGCATGGCGATATAATCCTTAAACCGCCCTGGCATCGGTTTCCACAACGTATGGATAATCCCCAGTGTGGCATAACAATCTTTAATGTTATCCACAATAATTCGAATCGCCAGCAAATCGTATATTTCATTGAATTGCTTGTTTTTCGTCGTCATCTTTTTAAACACACTGTAAATATGTTTAGGACGTCCAGACAAATCAGCCTGAATACCCATCTCTTCAAGCTTCTCTCTGATACGCTGTATGACATTATCAATAAATTGCTCGCGTTCTGCCCTCTTCTTATGCATCAAATTAGCGATGCGATAATACTGCTGAGGATTCAGATAGCGCAAAGCAATGTCTTCCATTTCCCATTTAATCGCTGAAATACCCAATCGGTTTGCAACCGGACAGAAAATTTCCAACGTTTCATAAGCGATTCGACGCTGGCTTTCTTCCGATTGATATTTCAGGGTACGCATGTTGTGCAGACGATCTGCCAGCTTAATGACGATGACACGAATGTCCTGCGCCATGGCAATAAACATTTTTCGATAATTTTCGTTCTGCTGTTCTTCCTTGGAACGGAACTGGATACGCTCCAGCTTCGTCAGACCATCGACAAGCATCGCACATGTATCGCCAAAATGCTCGCGAATCTGCGCCAAAGACACCGTCGTATCCTCCACAACGTCATGTAAAAGAGCGGCGATAATGGAGATGGTATCCATCTGCATATTAACGACGATATCAGCAACCGCAAGCGGATGCAGAATATAAGGTTCACCGGACTTACGAGTCTGGCCGGAATGGGCCTGCTCGGCAAAATCATAGGCGTCCCTGATGCGGATAAGATCTGCTTCTCTGGTATAGGCCCCGGCCTTTTTAAGTAATTGCTCTATCCCCATTCTGCTCTATTCCGTGTCCTTTCTATGCAAAATGGAACCCGCCGATCAATGTCGCGCAAAGGTTCCCTTTTAAAAGTGATTTCCTACAATTATGACGCTTAGCACGCCACACGTCAACTATTACAGGTTTGGCACTGTCGCATTATTTTGTCACACATGGATAAGTAAAATCAGAATTGTTGTCGAAATGAAACGAATTATATTGAAAAAATTACGAAAAGTAATTAATGTATATAAGAATAATTGAAAGAACTAAGGAGTGAACTGCGTTGCAACGCGAAATTCAAGTTAATGAAAAGCTTCCAGCAGGACCTGGGATCCTGCTCAGCGTACAGCATTTGTTTGCCATGTTTGGCAGCACCGTGCTGGTGCCCAATATTTTTGGCGTCGATCCCGGCATGATTTTGCTCATGAACGGTATCGGAACATTGTTGTACATATGGATCTGCCGTGGCAAAATCCCTGCCTATCTCGGCTCCAGCTTCGCTTTTATCGCTCCTGTCAGTCTTGTGCTTAAAAGTAACCCTGGCAGCAATGGCTATGCAATGGCCCTGGGTGCTTTCATCGTTACAGGTATTATTTTCTGTCTCGTCGCACTGGTAATTAAATACGCCGGGACACGTTGGCTAGACATCGTTTTTCCACCAGCTGTCATGGGATCAATCGTAGCCTTGATTGGTCTGGAACTGGTTCCGGTTGCTGCAGGCATGGCAGGCATTATTAATGCCGATCCTACTAAAGCCTGGACGCCAGATCCCAAAACGATCACCCTTTCCCTCGTTACGCTCGGTGTTACTGTTCTGGGTGCGGTGTTGTTTCGCGGATTTGCCAAAATCATTCATATTCTAATCGGTATCGTGGTGGGCTATGTGCTTGCTTATTTCATGGGTATGGTCAATACGCAGGCTATTGCGGACGCTCCTTTGTTCGCTCATCCCGCAATTACCACTCCAACCTTTAATGCCTCGGCTATGCTGACGATTCTTCCGGTTGCTCTGGTCGTCATCGTAGAGCATATTGGTCACTTGCTAGTGACGAGCAACATCGTCGGACGTGAGTTGTCCAAAGATCCTGGTCTCCACCGCTCTTTGCTGGGTAACGGGATTTCTACCATCATTTCCGGTTTTGTTGGTTCTACACCTAATACGACTTATGGTGAAAATATCGGTGTTATGGCATTAACTAAAGTGTACTCTGTATGGGTTATTGGCGGAGCGGCTATTATTGCCATTCTGTTGTCCTTCTCGGGTACGTTCTCAGCGATTGTTTCTAATATTCCGTCTCCAGTTATGGGTGGCGTATCCTTGCTATTATTCGGTGTGATCGCTGCCTCTGGTCTTAGAATCTTCGTCGAGCAAAAAGTTGATTTCGCCAAGCCAACTAACATGCTGCTCGCCACCATCGTGCTTGTGGTCGGAATCAGCGGTACTACGCTCACTTGGGGTGCGGTCACCTTGAAAGGTATGGCCCTGGCGACAATCATCGGTATTATTCTGAGTTTGTTCTTCAAGCTGGTTGATGTGCTCGGCTGGTCGAATGATAAAACGCAGGAACCTTTAACTGAAAAAACACCAGATTAATATCTATTTTTCAATTTTAAAACGCCGCTCCATGTTAGTTATGGATGAACACGCTCAGGCTGTATAGACAAGCGTGTAAGTATCCTTCTTACATGGAACGGCGTCTTTTTATGCACGGCTTTTTTATTTATTTTTAAAATAAGATATCACACACGAAAACGGGATACGACCTGATTAAGCGTATCGGAAACACCTGTAAGCGACTTGGCAGAGCTATCCAGACCTTTCAGGTCCTTTAGCTGCCGTTCGGATCGTTCCGAGACTTGGCCTGTACGTTCAGCTGAAGCTTTCGCAATGTCTGCAAGATAACCAATGGAGGCTGCAACTTCCTCTGAGCCTGCCGACATTTCTTCAGAGGCAGATGAGACCTCCTGCACTTCTATCGCCACCTGCTGAATATCTTGATTCATCGCAATAAAACGTTCTTCCACCTCACGTAAAATAGATACGCCTTCATCCATCTCCAGAGCCCCCTGCTGCATTCCTTCCAAAGCGAATTTGGTTTCTTCCTGCATGGATCGGATTCGACTTGTAATTTGCTCCGCAGACTCGCTTACGTTTACGGCCAGCTTTCCGATTTCTGAAGCCACTACAGCGAACCCTCGGCCATGCTCCCCAGCACGAGCGGCTTCAATGGAAGCATTCAGCGACAGTAACTTGGTCTGCCCACTAATATCCTGAATCATTCCAATAATGCTGCCAATTTGAGCGGACCGCTCATTTAACGAGCTTACTACCCTGCCTGCCTCATCCATAGACATTTTCGCTTTATGCATTCCTTGGCTGACCACGTTCAACCGTTCATTTCCTTGTTGTGCCTTATGTTCAATCTCAGTGGTAGCCTCGGATACATGCTGTATAGATTCAGCAATACGCTGTATGCCAACAGCCATTTCTTCCATCGCAGTCGCACTTTCTGCTGCTGCGGCCAACTGAAGCTCTGCCCCTTCCTTTACCTGCGCCAGTTCTCCTGCATTATGGTGCGCATCTTTAGTCGCTCCGGAAATCTCCTGAGATATTTTTAAAGATACACCTGAGATTACACCTGACTCTTCGCTCAAGCGTGATGCCATTCCTCTGGTTGCAACAATCACCTTATTGATCCCATCAGCCATTTGGCCAAATTCATCTTTACGATGATGTGGTAATTCAACGGTATAATCACCAAGTGCCATACGATTGGTCATCTGCCTAATTTTTTTAATCTCTTTGATCATGCCTGAATTGTTAATCAATACCGCTCCCATAATTAGTAAAATACCTATAACACTAACAATCAGCAGAAGTTTAAGCATTTCATTCGCAGAGCGATTCAAATCCGATTCTGGCAGTAATACACCAATTTTCCATCCGGTTTGTGGGAGTGTTTCGTACATTATCCGGTAGTCCTCATTATCAATGTGTATGGATAGTTGTCCAGACATACCACTTTGAATAGATTGTGCTGCTTCCGCATTCATCGTGTTTTTTAACGGCTCGCCTGCTTTTAAGGACTGAAGACCGGATGACAGAATGGCTCCATTCTTATCCACTAAGATCGCACTACCTTGAGTACCAAACTTCATTTTTTCAATATACGTCTGGATACTCGTCATGTTTAGGTCGCCTGTAATGACACCTAATAGTTTCCCCTCCCTGTCGTAAAATGCTTTCCCTGCCGTAATCATATTGATGTTCAGCTTGCTATCGTAAAAAGGCTCTGTGAAATTTATATCTTTACCACGTTCCACGGCTTCTGTATACCAAGGCTGCGTTAAATAGTCATATTGCGGATCGTCATATTCAGTCGATTGCTTGACTAACTCGCCGTCTCTATGCACATATATTGAACGGTATGTCACTCCTGGATCATACGCATCTTTAGCAAAATAAATCCCTAACCCGTAAGTCATATCATTTAATGTCAGCTCTTGTTCAAAGAGTCGTCCATAGCCCTCAATGTTCATTTCTGTTCCCAGTTGTTCCGCACTCTTAGTCAGCATCGAAACAAGCAAAGCATGACGATCTACGTTAGCTGCAATATCTGCTTGAGCCCTCGACAAGGAATGAGCAGCATTTTGGCTTATTTCCGTATCCAGCTTCTGTTTGGCAAAAAAATAAGACAAAAAGTTGATTAAAATCAGCGTTATAAGTACTAACGGAACCAAGGTAGAAAGTGTCCGTGCTTGTAAACTCTTAAATTGAAATATACCCAATGTATATCCACCTCTGTTTCTTTTTACACTTTTATCGACATTTATTTTATTTTTTTATAACTATTTTCCAATAAAAACCGTGGTAATTTGTTACAATAAGATAATCCAATTTAATTACAATCAAAAAATAGTCCGATGGAGCAACTCTTTAGATAAAGAGATGTTCCATCGGACTATTTAGGCAATCCATGTATAAATATTTCCCGGGAAACCCCGGTTTCTAAACACTTAATACTTAATTAAGGTGAATACGTCTACGTCAGGTAGCTTTGCCCGTCCGTTGAGATCGGACAGCTCGATAAGAAAAGCAGCCCCTGCCACATTGCCACCAAGTTGGCGTACCAAGTTAACGGATGTAGCGATGGTTCCACCTGTAGCAAGCAGATCATCAGCAATCAGAACATTTTGCCCCGGCTCAATCGCATCCTTATGCATAGCCAGAGTATCCTTACCATATTCCAAACCGTATGCTTCCTCAATGGTTTCTCCAGGCAACTTACCACTCTTACGGATGGGAATAAAACCAACACCAAGCGCATAAGCCAGAGGTGCACCGACAACGAATCCACGTGCTTCCGGACCTGCAATCAAATCAATTTTTAAATCAGATACCAGTTCCTTCATATCGTTGATTGCCTTACGATACAGTTCACCATTTTTCATTAGGGTCGTAATGTCCTTAAAACTAATCCCTGGTTGTGGAAAATCGGAAATCACCCGAATATATTCTTTGTAGTCCAACTTAGTTCCTCCTACTGTAAACTTCTAATTAGTATATACATTTTACAAAACTGCAAGGTAGTATCTCAAGACGCACCCTTCATAAGCGACATGATCCAACTCGTCATCTGGGTGGTGTCTGCATCCAATAAGTACCGCTCTATCTCAGCCATATTATACAATTCCTGATAGCGCGGAGAAGCAGTTAAATCCCGCTTGGGCGGATTGGATACAAAACGAAATTGACCATCTGTACGCGTCAAAAACTCAAGATCCTCGAAGATATCCAGTACTTTGGATAACATGCGTACTGAACAGGAGCACTGCCGGCTAAGAGCAGGTAGCATTGCCTTTTCGTCAATTAGCTGTGTTCCCTTTCGGGAAAGCACAATGTAAATACGCTTAAACAGCTCCCTATCGGGGCTTACGAGCCGGCCGCCACGCTCACTGATCGAATGAAGAAGAAATACATTCTCCACATTCTCAAAGGTAGACCATAAGGCATGAAACTGCTCGGGTGTATCTGGCGGCTCCAGTACGAACAGCGACTTCACAAAGTGCTGTGTATCTTTTTGGCCATCACTGGGAGTAACGCTGCCATCTTTATCGTATAACCATAAGGATTCAGCGCTCACGGAGCTCGATGGCCGAAGCCTGGAAGACGGATGGATCAACACCGCAACATCATTCTTTCTTTCCTCTAAGCTTGGATGGAAGATCCTCAGCCCTCGCTCCAGTTCGGCAAGAGGGTCCGATACTCCACGATAATCAAATATTTGCGGAGCCTGTACACGAATATCCTGCATCATCAGCTGGAGTGAACGTTTACCGTTCCACTCGTTAATTGATAATTCGCCCAACAGATCTATGTCCGTTTGCTGCTGTAAAAAATCAGCCAAATCGCCACGTCGGAAGGCAATCGCATCCAGCGATAAACCGTTCTGCTCCAGCAATAGCTTCACATGGTTTTTCTCACGTCCCATTTTACGAGCTTCACGCAATTGAAGTCCCTGTAATACGAATCGTGGAGAAGGATTTCCCATCCCAAAAGGCTGGAGCAATTCCAGTTCTTCAACCACTTGTAAAGATACCTCATCCAGACGGCAGACCATATCGGCCTCAGCTATAGGGATAAAATCTTCCGGTGTCAGAATGGAACCTGCATAGCGGTTTAGCCGCTCTTCGAATAATTCCAGATGGTCACGGGACAGCGTCATCCCCGCTGCCGAAGGATGTCCACCAAAATGCTCCATAAGCTCATGACAATCTGTAAGAGCACTGTAAATATCCAATGCAGGAATAGAACGAGCAGAGCCTTTGCACATGCCTGTCTCCGTATCTATGCCCAGAATAATGGTCGGACGATAATAACGATCCAATAGCTTGGATGCCACAATTCCGACGACACCAACATTCCAGCCCTCACCAGCCAGAACAATAACAGATGGAAGCTTGCCTCCATTTAGTTTGGATGCTAATTGCTGCTCGGCTTGCTCCACAATGCGTTCGACCACTTGTTGACGCTCACGATTGAGCAGATCCAGTGCATGCGCAAGTTGGTCTGCCTCCTCCTCTTTTTCTGTCGTCAGCAGAGAAACCGCTCGACCCGCATGATCTAGACGCCCGCTCGCATTAATCCGTGGAGCCAATGCAAATGCGATGTTGACCGAAGTTACTGTGGATATCTCCACGCCCGCTACATGAAGCAACGCTCGAATCCCTGGAAATGCGGATTTTCTCATGGATTGAATCCCTCTACGTACTATCGTCCGATTCTCACCATGTAGTGGCATCAAATCAGCTACCGTACCAATAGCAGCGATTTCGAACCATTCCTCGGGTACTTCACTCAACAGCGCCTGAGCTAGCTTCAGGGCAACACCAACGCCTGCAAGACCTTTAAATGGGTAGGGACAATCCGGTAGCTTCGGATTGATCAAAGTATAAGCCTCGGGAAGCACAGCAGGCGGTTCATGATGGTCAGTCACAATCACATCGATCCCTAAGGAAGTCGCATAAGCAATTTGCTCTACTGCACTAATTCCCGTATCCACTGTAATGACCAGCGTAACTCCCTGCTGATGTGCCCAGTCCAGAGCATGATTGTGCAGACCATATCCCTCATTGGAACGATGGGGGATGTAAATATCATAAGATGCCTTCAGAAAACGCATAAGCTGAATCATCAATGATGTACTGGATACGCCGTCCGCATCATAATCGCCATAGATTAATATATGCTCGCCGCGCTCCAGAGCCTGGCGAATTCTCGGCACGGCCTCTTTCATGCCAAGAAGCAGAAATGGGTCGTGTACATCGTCCACACTTCCGTACAAAAAGCGGTTTGCTTCCCCGGCCGTAGTGACGCCCCGGTTCACTAAAAGCCGGGACAACAATGGTGAAATCCCCAGCTCTTCTGTTAACGGCTGAACCGCTTCCAGGTTAACATCCGGGGTCTTCCATCTGTACTGCGAATGAAGCAATCCTATTCACCTTTCTTTCATAGTCGGCCTGCCTTATTGAAGCAAGGACGACGCATCATTATCAGGCAGTTCATGATTGGATTTATAAGGATACCCGGCTTGGTAAGAAATGAACTGCATTTGTACATGAGTCACCTGTGGAAAACGGGCTAACAGTAAATTTTTGGCTCGATCGGCAATTTCCTGCGCTTCCTGCACCGTAATCCGCGGGTTAACACTTATCGTTACATCCACTGTTATGAAATGGCCCGTTTCCTGAGCATGTAAGTGTTCAACCGTTACAATACCATATACTCGTTGAATCGTCTCCATAAAGCGCTGGGAGTCTTCCTCCCGCAAGGGCTGTGCAGGTGCCTGATAAGCGGTATTCATCACCAGCAGATACCCTTTACGCAGCACCAGACAGGCTACCAGCAAAGCTGCAGTTGGATCAAGATACAATAATGCAGGCCATTCCATTGCTTCGCCAGTCATTGCACCGATCATACCGATCAATGCAATCAGCGATGCATACAGCGAGTACCGTTCATGGTTAGCGTACCGATCTGCTTCCGCTTTATGGCCATGTTTAATCGAATAGCGATATTGAAACTGAAATAACGCTTCTCTCAACACCAGGGCAATTAACACGGTAATTAAAGCATACAGACCGGGAGCCTGCGGTTCCGAACTGCTTAATGAACGAACGGCGGAAATACCTAGCTGAAGTCCGCTCATCAGCACTAAAATAGCCAGCACCACAGATATGACCGTCCGAACTTTTTCACCGTTCCGCAACCGCGCCAGCACTCCGTGATCTGTACCACCCTTGGAGAACAGCAGTTCCTGCAAACGGGAAGCACTATCCGCAGCCGTGTGCAGTGCATCCCCCATCAACGCCTTGCTGTTTGCCGCATAACCGACGGTTCCCTTTAGAACAGCCAGCGCGAGATTACCTACAATCCCGCTCAACGCCGCAGTTTCTAATGATCGGCTGCGTTCGCTATTCACAACGTTTCCCCCTCAATCCTGAACTAACCATTTCCCGATGAAGCTCCAATCCAATATAACCGAATTCTTAAAACTAAACCTTTTACAATCAGGTGTTTTACTATTAGCCACAGCGTAAGGTAAATCTTAAAACCTTAGAAAACCGCGCCCAAGCAGACGCGGCTTTCTCTTTAATTTATACTACTGGTATTTGCGTAACTTAAGACTTTGCAGTTTTGGCTGCTCCACCAGCTGTCGGGGTCTTTTGTTTCCCCTTCAAAGCTACCCACAGTGGGCTGGCAATGAAGATGGAAGAGTAAGCACCGAACAGCAAACCGATCACCATCGCAAGCGAGAACATCCGAATGGATTCGCCGCCGAAAATGAATAGGCAGACAGAGGCAATAAACACTGTAAACACCGTTGCAAGTGAACGCGTCATTGTCTGTGCAATACTGTGATCGACTACTTGCTCCAAGTCGGTTCTGGACTTTTTCTTTGCAAATCGCAGATTTTCCCGAATACGGTCAAAAATAACGACGGTGTCATTAATGGAGAAACCAACAATCGTCAGAATAGCCGTAATAAAGGTCAAATCGACCTCAAGTCGGAAAATGGAGAATATACTAATGACGAGAAACGCATCATGCAGCAACGAAACAATTGCAGCAACTGCAAAACGCCATTCAAAACGGATCGAAATGTAAATAGCAATGGCCACAGAGGCCAGCAAAATCGCCCAGATTGCATTTCGCTCCAGCTCTTGCGCCATTTCCGTATCCACCGTATTGACCTCAAATGATGCCTTTGGATCAAGCTCTTTGTTAAAAGAGGTTTTGAATTCATTCACTTGCTGATCCGTCAATACTTGTGAAAAACGAATGCCGAAGCGCTCTTTACCTGGTGTATAATCCACCTCTTTGCCGATCCCGTTCTTGTCCAGCAAAGTTTGAATCTGTTTTTGTGTAACTGCCTTAGTCAAATTAACATCCACGTTGGAACCGGAACGAAAATCAACCCCGTAATTCAAACCGAATATCGACAAGCTCAAAATACCAAGCAATGTGATGATAATCGAGAATGTATAAAACCACTTGCTCATCTTGACATATTTGTAGTCCCAATTAAAGCGCACTGATATCACTCTCCTTCACACCAAAATACTTGGCCTTCTTCACAGCATCCGCTTTAACTAGCAGATTGAGCAAGAAGCGCGAGAAGAAGATATTCGTCAAAATACTGACGACAATATCAACGATGAGCACGAGAGCGAATCCTCGAACGGAGCCTGTACCCAGACCAAACATGACGGCTGCCGCTATAATTGTCGTAATATTGGCATCCATAACAGTACGGAACGAGGCCTTACTGCCTGCAATGACAGAAGAGCGAATCGTTTTGCCTGACTTGATTTCTTCTTTAATCCGTTCATACGTTATGATATTGGCATCGACTGCCATCCCGATCCCAAGCACGAATGCAGCAATACCTGGAAGTGTAAGCACGAAGCCACCCAAATAGAAGATCGCAAGCACCAGCCAGGTATGAACGATGAGACAGAAGCTGGCTACTAGGCCTGGTACACGGAACATTGCAATCATAAAGATCAGAATGATGATCGAACCGATCAAACCTGCACGGATCGTCTGATCCAGTGACAGCTGACCCAATGTAGCCCCTACGCTCTGAGAATATTTTTCCGTCAGTTTAAGTGGAAGAGCACCCAGGTTTATCGTATCTGCTAGCTTGTTCGCCTCATCACGTGTGTAGTTACCTGTAATCGAAGCACTGCCATCCGTTAACTCTCCACGCACTGTAGGTGCAGACAGTAACTCATCATCCAGGAAAATAGCCAACTCTTTATTCAAAAGTCGCTTTGTGATTTCTGCAAATTTGGCTTTGTCTTTTACTTTGATACTAATCTCAGGTTGATTCAGTTGGTCATAGCCTACAACAGCGCCATTCTCCACAAAATCATTACCACGGAGCTCAATTTTGCTGTATTGACCCGGCTTTTTAGCATCTGCTGCCGTTGCACTACGGAAGGTTAACTCTGCGGGCTTTTTCAGCATGGAGCGGACTTCTGCCTCATTAGAGACACCAGCAAGCCGCACGCGAATACGATTGGTGCCCTCCGTTGTTACTTCCGGCTCAGTCGTACCAAGCGCATTAATCCGTCTCTCCAGACTTTGTGCTGTTTGTATCAGAGACTGGCTGGTTACACGTTGCCCGGCTTCCAAAGGCTGGGCTTCATATAAAATTTCAAAGCCTCCCTTTAAATCGAGGCCTAGTTTTAAACTCTTTAGTAGGCCCGGGCTTGTCCCGACCATAACACCAGTAGTTATGAGCACGACCACGATGAAACTTAGAATTCTCTTCATTCCGTCCCATGTTCCCCTTTCATTCTCAATATTCCTATTATAGCTACCCCTCAAAAAGCAGTCAATTTGAACGCAAAAAAAGACCCCCTTCTATTCGAAAGTGGAGCCCCGTAATGCGGACATCGTCAAATAGTTCATAAAGCTCGTCGCTTTAAGGGAAAGTATATCGTTAACGAGCTTGTGCAGCGGAGGAATACCCTCCTTTTCATATTTATGGCTGACGCAATTCCACACGTCCTTACTGGTGACATGTTCATAGCCTACGAGAATCAGCTCGTCTGCCTTACTTTGACAGAGTATCTCAATTGCGTCATCCCAATCCTGCTCATCCAGCTCTTCCATACCCACGATGGTCGTTCCTCCTCCCAGCGACTATCGGTTCCGCAGATCAGCAATTAGCGGGGTTATTGACTGCTTTATAGAACATTTCTGTCCTGATCTTGGAAAACCCTTCTTTTCGTCGAAAAATAGCCGTAAATCAACAATATATGCATTCATTTCGCTCGTCAATAGCAGAATTCACCACTCTCCCTCTTGTAGTCTGGATCACCTTGTTTCTAAACTGAAAAGCTTGTCATGAACATGGACAGGTCCAGCATATCTTCTAAGGAAACACATAGACGCAGAATTTCATTTTGGGGAAGAGGGAGTTGCGATTGAAAAAGCAGACATTCATTCATGGAGCAATTATTTTATTGGCAGCGGGAATCATCAATCGGCTACTGGGTTTTATTCCCCGAATCGCACTCCCGCGTATCATCGGCCCCGAAGGAGTCGGCTTGTACCAGCAGGGGTATCCCTTTTTTATTGTACTAGTGACTCTTATTACTGGGGGCATCCCTCTTGCGGTAGCCAAGCTTGTAGCTGAAGCTGAAACGGCGGGGCAACCCGAGATGTCACGGCGTATTTTGCACACTAGCTTGCGCTTCACCATTACACTCAGCCTGATCGCCATGGCAATCTGTCTTGTGTTTGCACCTTGGATCACAAGCCATCTCCTGACCGACAGCCGTGTGTATTATACATTCGTAAGTATGAGCCCAATGATTGTCATTGTTGCTGTTTCCTCAGCTTATAGGGGCTATTTTCAAGGAAAACAAAATATGATTCCTTCCGCAAGTTCCTCCATTGCGGAAACCGTCATGCGCATTTTTTGCGTCATTTGGTTTGCTTACTTGTTACTTCCTCATGGTGTAGCCTACGCTGCTGCAGGTGCCATGCTCGGTGCTTTGGCGGGTGAATTCATTGGCATGGTTGTGCTGCTGTGGCAATATGCCTGGAACCAGCGAAAAGATCACATTCTTCAACCAAAGGCCCCTTTACCCTCAAAGGTTCATACCGAGCAATTATCCGTTTTGTCACGTCTTATGTCGATATCCGTTCCCGTTACTGCTGGAAGACTTGTCGGTTCCTTATCTTATTTGCTCGAATCTATCTTATGCATGCGTAGCCTCGCCGTAGCAGGCATTGCAACTGGCGTGGCAACCGCACAATATGGAGCCATGCAAGGCATGGTTATTCCTGTGTTATTACTACCTGGGGCCCTTACCAGTTCGCTGGCTGTTTCACTCGTGCCTTCGTTATCCGAAGCAGCAGCGAAAGGGCATATTACTGCCATTCACAAACGTTTGCATCAATCGCTTCGGCTTGCTTTAGTCGCAGGAGCTCCATTTGCCGTAATTATGTATGTATTAGCAGAGCCGCTGTGTCTGCTGCTCTACAATAACGGCGATATTGCAGGCATGCTTAAACTCATGGCCCCCTTTGCACTTTTTATGTACATTCAGGCCCCGCTTCAGGCAGCACTTCAGGCGTTAGACCGCCCTGGAAGTGCCTTATTGAACACCTTTATCGGAGCCATTATCAAAATTGTGCTGATTGTATGGCTTGCTTCTCAGCCTCAGTACGGTATCTACGGAGCTGTCATCGCCATCTGTATTAACAGTGCTATCGTTACCCTCCTACATGGCTTCAGTGTCAGCAGACTGCTTCGCTTTCGTGTACGTTTACTTGACTTCTGGAAAACCGGGATGGGCATGATCATTATGGCGGCAGCGGTATTATATACCTACAGACATTTAACGATTTTCGATCAAATGTGGCTCCAATTTATGTTTGCCGCAGGCTTGGGAATTATTCTCTACCTTTTCCTGATGACCTTGATCAAAATGATCGACTGGGACAACCTCACACGCATTCCAATACTGAGAAGATGGTTTAAAGCATAAAAAAAGCTAATCCAAAGATTCTCCATAGGCCGGTGGTGTAATATACACATCCCCTCTATGGTTGACCGAGCATAAGAAAACATCCTTAAAATCTTTGTGACCCTTCGCTTGAATCTGATTTTTAAGCCAAAAACGGTTCATATCCATCCGTTCCAAATTTCGATCCAGCACCTTGCCGTCCATAATTAATGGAATCGGTAGTCCCTCATATCTAAACTTTCCACCGATTTGTGGAGAAGGGTGGACTTTATTTTCCTGTTGTTCTTTGCTTATCAAATCATTTTTGTTTTGTTCCTGCTTTATTTTTTCGTGTTTAGCGCCATTGTAAATATCCTTGTCAATCACCGTAAGTTTACCTGTTGTTTCCAAAATGACATATTCAACCTCATCCAAACTTTCTATATTTTGTTCACGAAGTTGTAACAGCAAGTCATCTAAGTTGTAACGTTGCTTCGCCATTTCGTCCTTGTTTAGTTGTCCATTTGAGTACAATACACTGGGCCTACCATCAAATAGTAAGCGCAGACGCCGACTTTTCAGACTGAAATAGGAAATTCCGATTTGCAAAATTAACAGCACTCCTAAAGGAATCAACCCTTCATAAAGTGGACGTTTTATATCCTCCAGGCTGAATACAGCAATTTCCGCAATCATAATGGATATGACGAGATCGAAAACAGACAATTTTCCGATCTCCCTTTTACCCATCAAACGCATCACCAGATATACAATAAAATACATGAGCAGCGTCCGAAAAATATGAGCAAAAATATCGTGACTCAATAGGCTCGCCTCCTCTCCTGTACTTGCGACAAGACATTAGTCGTTCATTGTACACGTATTCTGACCGTTCCTCATTCGGCTCATACAAAAAACAAAAGGCTAAATTATTGAAATAAAGAGAAAGACTGCTTACGACTTGGTACTAACCCGGGAAGCTTGGCCATAGAATGATAATAGTTCAAACCTTGGTACAGGAGGAATTATCCATGGAGCTCATTCGCCGCTGGTGTTCGTTTCGTCTGGCCCATCCCATTTTATCCGGCTTATTTTATGCCTTTGCATGGATGCTGTTTGGCGCATTGATTCTTTCAATACTCTTGTGGATGACACAGATGCAAGAACAGGACTTATCATTGTATACGTACATCGTCCACGCATTCGCTATGCTATCTGGTGGCTTCGTCGCCGGTAAAAGATCCACGAACAAAGGCTGGTATCAAGGAGGTATTACAGGCATTCTGTATGGACTAATCGTTCTTCTGGTCGGTTTTTTGGCATTGGATGCAGGCATGAACGGTAAAGACCTGCTGCACTTAGGAATCGCGTTTGTTATAGGAGCAGGTGGCGGGATGTTTGGCATTAACTTTAGTAAGTAAGTCAACATGTATGTAACACAAAAAAACCGAGCCTCCTCAAAGGCTCGGTTTTTGCATAACAATCGCATATTACGATTTAGAAACAACTTCCTCAGATGCAGTGTCTTTTGCAATCGCATTACTAATTGCACTGCGGTCAAAGGTCAGCTTCGTCACATCATTCACACGCAAAACAACCACATCGTCCGTAATCTCCACAATTGTACCGTGAAGACCTCCGATTGTAATTACTTTATCTCCCTTTTTCAAAGCTTGAAGCATCGATTGACGCTGCTTTTGTTTTTTCTGATTCGGACGAATCAGCAAGAAATAGAAGATTACAAACATCAGAGCCAGCGGCCAGATCATTTGAAAAAGTCCGCCAGCTCCACCTTGTGCAGTTGCAGCTGTAGCAAAATGAAACACATTAAATCCCCCTTTCGTATACTCTCCCCTAAAACTTAAAAGCCTTTATCATTATCATGAAGACCGTACTGCTCAAAAAATTCATCGCGGAAATCAAGCAGCCTGTCATCCATAATCGCTTGTCTGACATTACGCATCAATTGTATTAAGAAATGCAAGTTATGATACGTTGTCAGTCGGAGCCCGAAGGTTTCATCTGCTTTAATTAAATGTCGCAAGTAAGCACGTGAATAATTGCGACAAGTGTAGCAATCACAAGCCGGATCAAGCGGGCCAAAATCATTTGCATAATTCGCATTCCGAACAACAAGACGTCCTTGACTTGTCATCGTTGTTCCGTTGCGAGCAATTCGGGTTGGAAGTACACAATCGAACATATCCACACCACGAATGGAGCCTTCAATCAAAGCATCCGGCGAACCAACGCCCATCAGATAACGTGGTTTGTTAGTAGGAAGCAGAGGAACCGTGTAATCGAGCACTTCATACATCAAATGCTTAGGTTCACCTACACTCAGTCCACCAATAGCATACCCCGGGAAATCCATGGAAGTCAAATCTGCCGCACTTTGCTTACGCAGATCTTCATGCATGCCTCCTTGTACAATGGCGAACAGCCCTTGATCATGTGGACGCGCATGTGCCTCCAAACAACGCTCAGCCCAACGGCTGGTGCGCTCCAGTGACTTTTTAACGTATTCATACTCAGCCGGAAACGGTGGACATTCATCAAAGGCCATCATAATATCCGAGCCAAGCGAGTTTTGGACTTCCATCGCCACTTCCGGAGAAAGAAACTTCTTATCTCCATTTAGATGAGAGCGGAAATGAACACCTTCCTCTGAAATCTTACGCATTTCACTTAAGGAAAACACTTGGAATCCGCCGCTGTCTGTTAAAATAGGACGATCCCAATTCATAAACTTGTGCAGTCCGCCCGCTTCTCGGATAATATCATGACCAGGACGAAGAAACAGATGGTACGTATTACTCAAAATAATATGAGCATCCATCGCTTTCAGTTCCTCAGGGCTCATCGTTTTAACAGTTGCTTGAGTTCCCACGGGCATAAAGGTTGGAGTCTCAATAACTCCGTGAGGCGTGTGTACACGCCCAAGACGTGCTCCTGATTGCTTGCAGGTCTTAATATGTTCGTATCTTATTGCTGGTGCCATATTTTCTCTACCATCCTTAATTAATAAATGAACATAGCGTCCCCGAAGCTAAAGAACCGATATTTTTGGTCAATCGCCTCCTGGTAAGCATGCATAATATTCTTTCTGCCAGCCAGTGCGCTGACCAGCATAACCAAGGTGGACTTAGGCAAATGAAAATTCGTAATCATTGCATCCACCACACGGAATTTATAGCCTGGATAAATAAAAATCTGTGTCCAGCCACTGCTGGCCTGTAGTACACCATCTACGAAGTTATTGCCCACCGTCTCCAGCGTTCGGCAACTGGTTGTTCCCACTGCCACGACTCTTCCGCCGCGCGCCTTGGTTGCATTGAGTACATCCGCCGTTTCCTGTGACAATGAATAGTATTCTTCATGCATGACATGCTCTTCAATCGTATCCACCGACATCGGTCTGAACGTCCCTAAACCGACATGAAGTGTGATAAAGGCAACCGTAACGCCCTTCTCTTTAATCCGGTCCAGTAATTCTTCGGTAAAATGTAACCCTGCCGTTGGAGCCGCAGCAGAACCTTCGTGCCGAGCATAAACGGTTTGATACCGCTCACGATCATCCAGCTGTTCCTTAATATACGGAGGAAGCGGCATCTGCCCTAAGCGATCCAGGATCTCCTGAAAAATACCATCATATGAAAATGAAAGTACCCTTCCGCCCATATCTCCTTCTTCCTCAATAATTGCCTTCAGCTCATCACCGAAAACAATAACAGCTCCCTTTTTCAGCTTTTTGCCGGGTTTCACCAATGCTTCCCATCGGTCTCCCTCCAGTTGTTTAAGCAGCAAAACCTCGGCCTTAGCCCCGGTGTCTTGCTTGATGCCAAACAAACGTGCAGGAATTACTCTGGTATCATTCAGAACCAGCGTATCCCCTGGCTGAAGATACTGCACAATATCCGAAAATGTATGATGTCCCACTTCACCGTTGTTTTTGTTTAACATCAGTAATCTAGAAGCGGTCCGCTCAAGCAAAGGCGTCTGTGCAATTAATGTTTCAGGTAGTTCAAAATCGTAATCATTTACGTTCATATATTGGTCAGTCCTTAACTATATCCACATTTTTGTAATAGTGTTGCAAAATTTTCTTGTAATCATACCCCTGCTCTGCCAATCCATTGGCCCCCCATTGTGATAAGCCCAAGCCATGACCATTCCCTTTACCTGTAAAAATAAAGCTTTGCGTTTTGTCGATGACTCGTGCATGGCGATCTTCATTCATGACGACCACCCCGTTACCACTTAAAGTGCTGCTGCCAGATGCCGACAGAATTTGGGTACCTTGTGTGCCGCTTACATGAGTAGTAGCTCCATCAGCGCCTAATACAGTATAACTGCCGGTACTCGCAATATCAAACAGTGTGCTTGGTAGTCCCCCCATCGCTGAGCGATACATGTCCGGATACTTCACTTTTAGAGGAGTTCCATCTGCTTCAACCTCCAACACTCGACCTGACGGACCCCGTTTGGTAACATCAAGGTGATTAACAGAGGACGGTACTGTGCCAGTTATTTTCCCTTGCAAGGACTTAGCAATCTGAGCTGCTGTAAAGGGCCCTCTAACCCATGCATAGTCTCCGGATTGAGGCACCTTTTCCAGAACAATCATCTCTTCACCCGGCTGCGCCTTTGCTACGGGTGTAACCGTTGATTGGATTTGAGGAATAGGACGCACATTTGTATTTTCCGCAGTGACGGTGATTTTGTCTAACCCCGCTTCTGTGACTCCCTCCAGCTCCTTAGCGTTATCCTCGCGGATATAACCTGTCTTGCCATTGGAGAGAAGTACATGATACCACTCCTGTGCTCCTTTTTGCGCTGAGGTATCTCCTGAGCTGTCCACGCTCGCAAACGCTTCGCCACCACTATTCCACACTTCGGAAACATCTGCTGTAACACCACCCGCATTAGAGGAGAATACAGCTTCGACCACTTTGCCGCCACTCTTAATAACTTCACCAGCTGTTGCATCTACAGCCTCGTTGACATTTGCATGTTCTGAGCTCTTACCATTGTAAGCTTGGCTTAGCGTGCCATCTACCACATTGCCGATCTGAAACCGATTGCCTTGGGCAAGCGCATAACTGCGAGCCGCTACCGCTTGAGCCTTAAGCGCTTCAGCTGGCCATGAGGAATAGACTTCTGCTCCAACTACGGAATACAAATACTGCTCCAAAGGGACTTCATTCACAAGCGCCAGCTGTCCTGACGTTATGCCAATCTCCATGTCGCCGCGATATGTACGCTGTGACCTTTCGACCACTTGGATTCCATTATTACCGCCGTTGACAATTATCTTGCTATTATTAGAGCCACTTAGCATGTAATGAGGCATCACCTGTGAGCCTGTCGTTACTCCTGCTTCCTGTCTTAGGATAAGACCAGTTTGAGTAGTATTCACTTTGGAAAGGGTGAGTCTAGGCTGCTTGCTCTCCAGCTCTGTTTTCAAGGCCGACAGCTTACTGTCATTACTTTCTTCTCCAACCCATACAGCATACTGGCCTCTTGATTGAATTACGGTAAAAGCATCAAAACCTGCGGCAGCAATTGTCGTGCGAACGAGATTAGCCTCCTGCTCGCTTCCGTAGCTTCCCGTCGACCAATGTTTGTTTCCCTTAACTTCGGCCTGTGCTCCGGTTGCTGAGGAAATCCGCTGCACAGCAGCCTGTGCCGACTGTTCACTAGCATATAATCCCGCATACACTTGATAGACAGAGCCACCGTTTTTTGAACCAATAAAAACAGTAGGTTTATCATTAGTCTTTTGCAGAGCTTGAGCCGCTTTTATCGCAGCCGCTTCATTTCCTTCAAGCACCTTCACTCGATAGCTGTCTACACTAAAACGAGCCGTACTGTCTGGCAGTGCCATCCAAGCCTGAAAGCTGCCCCCACTGTTCTGGCCAACACTCAGGCTCCCTGATGATTTCAAAGTTACAGCGGGAACTGTCGCTTTATATTTGCTGCCTAGATCCGCAAAGATCACTACACGAATATCCTCTTGGGCGGCAGCAGCCTGAACAGCTGAAGGCCAAGGTATGCAAGCTGTAGCTAATACCATAATCAAAGCTGCTCGTTTGAGCCGGCCTGTCCACGCTCCGAAATTTTTATTTCGGTTCAATGTATCTCCACTCATTTCTAGCTCCCCCAATTCTAGCTGACTAGCACTTATATTACATGATTTATCGGGATCTCGACCCGCGTCTATCCCTTTAAATACATCGGCGGAATAAACTAAAATTTGAACCCGCTTGAATCGGACTTATACACTTCTTAGCTCAATTCATCTGTCTAATCCACTTCATATCGTCATACTTACGAATAACACTCAATGATTTTTAAAAGTGCACTATAATTTCCTAGTCACCGTGGGTCTGTTGGCACGGGAATTCCAAGGTGAGCATATGCCGCCGGAGTCACCGTTCGTCCGCGAGGTGTTCTTTGTAAAAGGCCAATTTGTAACAAATAAGGCTCGTACACATCCTCAATCGTCTGGCTCTCTTCGCCAATGGTCGCAGCAATGGTGTCCAATCCTACAGGCCCGCCTCGGAATGAATGAATCATAGCCTTAAGCATTTTATGGTCAATTTCATCCAGCCCAAGTGGATCTATTTGAAGTCTCTTTAGTGCCTCTGCAGCCAACTCTGAATGAATAATACCGTCTCCGGCAACTTGGGCAAAATCACGTACCCTTTTTAACAGTCGGTTGGCAATCCGCGGTGTCCCCCGTGAACGCAATGCGATTTCCTCCGCTGCATCCCCGACAATCTCGATTTCCATAATATCCGCATTCCTAGACACGATGTAAGCCAGCTCGTCTGTCGTATAAAACTCTAATCGACTAATAACGCCAAATCGGTCACGCAATGGCGCAGAGAGCAACCCAGCGCGTGTAGTAGCGCCTATAAGAGTAAAGGGCGGTAAATCCAAACGAACTGAACGTGCACTTGGGCCTTTGCCAATCATAATGTCCAGTGCAAAATCTTCCATCGCCGGATACATGACTTCTTCCACTGTACGGTGAAGGCGATGAATTTCATCAATGAACAAAACATCACCCTCTTGAAGGTTGGTCAGCAATGCTGCCAAATCTCCCGGTCTTTCAATTGCAGGACCTGAAGTTGTACGTAAATTAACCCCTAACTCATTGGCGATAATGTTAGCCAAAGTGGTTTTACCCAATCCGGGCGGTCCGTACAACAATACATGGTCCAACGCTTCTTTACGCATCTTGGCCGCTTCAATATATACTTTCAGATTTTCCTTGACCTGATTTTGCCCGATATATTCATTTAGATAACGGGGGCGAAGGCTTAACTCCGCCGTCTGGTCTTCCATCATCAAATTGGCGGAAATAATCCGGTCATCCACATTCCATCGCTCCTCTTTTTACCAGATTTCTATTCACGGACAACAGCGTCCTATCCGGCAAACAACAGTTGCAAAGCCCGTTTCATCAAAATGTCGGCAGAATCATCAGGTTTCGCATCTTTCTTCATTTTGCTCCATACCTTATCTAACTCAGCATCCGTGTAACCGAGTGCTTTAAGCGCTTCACGCGCCTCACTCCAGTACGAACCTTCGCCTTCTTCTACAACAGGCTCCGCAAACAATCCGGTAGCCATTCCTAACGTCCCAATACCGTCCAGCTTGTCTTTTAAATCTAGAATCATACGTTGTGCCGTCTTTTTACCGATCCCCGGTAATTTGGTGAGAAATGTGATATTCTCCTGATAAATCGCCGTCACCACATGCGCAGGCGTACCGCCTCCCAAAATACCAAGAGCCACCCGTGGTCCAATACCAGACACATCGATCAATTTACGGAATAATTGCTGCTCCTCACGGGTTGCAAACCCAAACAGTAAAATAGCATCTTCCCTTACATGATGGTGAGTGTAAATAACCACCGGTCCTTCCGTTTTGGCGAAGGCGTAAGGATTCGGACAAAATACCCGATACCCTACACCCTGCACATCCAAAACGACATATTCATTTTCCAAGTGAGCTACAGAACCACGCAAGAAATCTATCATTTTCGTAATACCTCATTTAATTTTGAATTTAGTCCATAGGAATGCGCATGACAAATAGCCACTGCCAAAGCATCCGCTACATCATCCGGTTTGGGCACAGCCTGGAGCTTTAGAAACATTCTAACCATCTCCTGTACCTGCTTCTTCTCCGCCTTGCCATACCCTACAATAGCCTGCTTTACCTGCATGGGCGTGTATTCCCCTATAGGCAAATTACGTTGTTTGGCAGCCAGTACCAGTACCCCACGTGCCTGGCTTACAGACATAGCCGTTGTAACATTGCGATTGAAAAAGAGCTTCTCCAATGCTACCGCATCCGGCTTATACTTATCAATTAATTGCAACATGCCTTCATACACGTGAAGCAGCCTGTCTTCTTCGGGGGTATGTGCCTCCGTCTGGATGCAGCCATACTGCACAGGAACCACCTTACTGCCAACCTTGTCTACAAACCCGAAGCCCACAATGGCAATACCCGGATCAATTCCTAGAAAACGCAAAAAAATCTCTCCCCTATGGCTCAAACATGGCGTAACTAACCAACAGTCAGTACTATCGTCAATATACATGACCAAATCCCATATAAAGCGAACATATGTGTCGTTCTTTTTATTATAACAAAACTTTGTATCTAATAGAGGAAAAAATTCAACCATGAGTGAAAACATAAAAAGAGACGCTACAAACCTCACCTCATGGGCAAAGCCTAACGTCTCCGTACTTATAATCAATAATGTTGCTTTAATACCCTCTGTGTTCGCTCCACTGCGAAGTCACTAAAAGTGGAAATTACACTGTTATACTCATTTATATCCTGTACACGGATTCCCTGCTGAAGTTGTTTATATACCCCTTCCGGCAAGGCCGTCTCCATAGACCCTATATCCAATTGAAAAAAAGTACGAATTACTTTTTCCTTTTTAGGCAGCCCTTCAAACAGTGTAAGCTGTCCATCAGTGCTTAAGCCCATATATGCACGCTCTTTGCATGACTCCGACAGATCTTCCACCCTACGCTCCAGCCACACTTCTCCTTTAGTATTAAGCCGTCCCTTCCAATCGGGATGTTGCTTCAGCAAACTTTCCAGTTGTTGTGAACTTAACGTTCCCAAGGAAGTGGTCTCCGTACCACATACGTAGGTAGTTAACAAACGGGTCTTCCTGCTTATACCGGAAGCATGAATACTTTGCAATAGCTGCATCTGCAAGGAGCGGTCTTCGGTAGAAGTATAATTTGGTGACTCCTCCTCCATCTCTGCCATAACGGGAGTAGCCAGTGGTTGCGACAGCATAGCCTGCATATGATTTGAAAACAGAATACCCAACCCTGCCAGTAAGCAAGCCGCACCCAAAATAGTACATGCCCACACTGTTCTTCTCCACTGTTTCCAGCGCCGTTTCATCTGTTTTTTCCAACTTAATCGCTTCACAGTAATCCCTTCCGTCCCACTTTTTGTGTTAGTGTGACCTGAAGATTACTGATTTATACAAAAGATAATAACAAAAAAGTCGCTGCTTCCAGCGACTTCCTATTGAATCGGGATGACACGATTTGAACATGCGACCCCCTGGTCCCAAACCAGGTGCTCTACCAAGCTGAGCTACATCCCGAAATAGATGCCGGTGAGAGGACTCGAACCTCCACGGTTTCCCTCACGATTTTGAGTCGCGCGCGTCTGCCAATTCCGCCACACCGGCTTATGAAGTTAATGGCGCGCCCTGAGAGATTCGAACTCCCGGCCTTTTGATTCGTAGTCAAACGCTCTATCCAGCTGAGCTAAGGGCGCAAATATGGAGCGGACGACGGGAATCGAACCCGCGACCCTCGCCTTGGCAAGGCGATGCTCTACCGCTGAGCCACGTCCGCAATACAATTATATCCATGACGTATAAGTACATGAATGGTGAGCCATGAAGGACTCGAACCTTCGACACCCTGATTAAAAGTCAGGTGCTCTACCAACTGAGCTAATGGCTCCCAACAGGGTAATGTAACTTTGTGAAAATGGCGGAACTGACGGGATTCGAACCCGCGATCTCCTGCGTGACAGGCAGGCATGTTAGGCCTCTACACCACAGTTCCATAATAATTTTCATTAAAAAGTTAATTGGTTGCGGGGGCAGGATTTGAACCTGCGACCTTCGGGTTATGAGCCCGACGAGCTACCGAACTGCTCCACCCCGCGGCAATAGTAGGGAAGTCTATTAAAAATAAATGGTGGAGGCTGAGGGGATCGAACCCCCGACCCTCTGCTTGTAAGGCAGATGCTCTCCCAGCTGAGCTAAGCCTCCATACTACTATGACCCGTAGGGGATTCGAACCCCTGTTACCT